>NZ_LBIP01000013.1 GCF_001280435.1 Mangrovimonas xylaniphaga | reverse complement strand
ACGCACCCGTGCGCCACTCGTCAGCCACCGAAGTGCTGTTACCGTTCGACTTGCATGTGTTAGGCCTGCCGCTAGCGTTCATCCTGAGCCAGGATCAAACTCTTCATCGTTAAATCTTAAATATTATTCAGACTATCGAAACGGAATTTTCTGGTTCTCAAAATGGCTTGTTCTTTGTTCGACCAGATCTTTAAAAAAGATCCAATCTTACGCTGTCAATTCAATATGTTAATGAACTTGTCTTCTTTGTTTTTCCTAAGCTTGTCGCTTAAGCGGGTGCAAATATAGAACCCTTTTTTGAAGCTCGCAACAGTTTCGGTTATTTTTTTAAAAAGTTTTTTTTCGTGGCGCAATCGCCTCTCAAAACACTTATAACCGACCCTCTCAATGAACTCCTCTCGCCTTCGCAGCACTCGCTGTTTTTGCGGCTGCAAATATACCGCCTTTTTGGATATCTGCAAGCCTTTTTTGCGGTTTTTGGAAAATATTTTGAAACAAGGAATTTACAGGGCTGGAATTGAAGCGTTTGGAATTGGAAATAATTTATGGCTTATAGGAAGTGGCGTGTTGCCCCTTTCCTGCAGCCCTTTTGAATACATACCATATATAATGTATACAAAGGACACAAATCCAAAACACCCCTCTCCTTACATATAAACGATACACCAAACATATAAACGATACACCAAACAGGAAAAACTTCTATTCACCCACCATTATTCAGAATGAAGAAACACCTTTTAATAATGAGTGAAAACTATTTTGATATCAATGGAGGGATAATCAACAATTAATTCTCCATTCACAACAGTCCCTATACCTAATAAATAATTGCCCGGATTAGTATAAAATTCATAGTCGTCACCATTTTTCTTCCACAATGACTTATAGTCCGGCTCCGAATAACAACTTTCCGGTGCTGCAGCAGCATCTTTAAATTTCCAACTATAAACACCGCCTTCTTCAACCTTTAAATATTTGTGCTCAACACAGGCCAGAGCCACCAAGTGACCATCGTAATATATCTCGACTGCATTCCAGCTGCCAACTTCATTTTCCAAATCATCATTTGAACAGGAAAAAAATAATACCAAAAATAAGCATAGAAATACAAATGTCTTTTTCATAAGTAGAAATCAAAACCTCCAAAGATGTTCAAAATAGAAAATAGACACAAGGGAGTAGCGACATTATTTTCCTTAGAAAGAATATTTCAATGCAATGAAACCGGAAAACAAATCACAAAACACCATGAAACAAAAAAGCCTCCCGAAATCGGGAGGCTTTTGTTGGCCTACTAGGGCTCGAACCTAGACTCTTCTGGACCAAAACCAGACGTGTTGCCAGTTACACCATAGGCCATCGCTTTGTTTTGCGAGTGCAAATTTAATACAATCTTTGACATGCGCAAAAGTTTTTTTAAAAAAATTTTCAATCAACCCAAGGTTTACCTAAAAGCCATAGTGTTTATCATATTTATTACTAAATTCGTCCGCAACAATAGACAACATCTTATGACACATTTCAACTTCAAGAAATGGAATACCATCCTGGGATGGATCGCTTTTACAATAGCTCTTATCACTTACGCTTTAACCATTGAACCCACCGTAAGCTTTTGGGATGCTGGAGAATACATTTTAACTTCTTCAAAACTGCAGGTTGGACATCCGCCTGGAGCACCATTGTTCCAAATGCTAGGAGCGTTTTTCTCCCTATTTGCATTAGAACCTTCACAGGTAGGAATGATGCTAAATATGATGAGTGCCGTTTCCAGTGCATTCACCATTTTATTCATGTTTTGGACCATTACCTTATTATTGAAGAAATTGGTAAAAGAAGATGAAGAAGGCATGACCCAACAGGCTGCAATGGCTATTTTGGGAAGTGGTTTGGTAGGAAGTCTTGCTTTTACCTTTACAGATTCGTTTTGGTTCAATGCTGTTGAAACTGAGGTTTATGCCATGGCTACCCTTATCATGTCTGTAATGTTTTGGCTAGGATTGCGTTGGGAACAGGATATGCACACACCTAGAGGAAACCGTTGGCTCATTTTAATTGCCTTTATCATTGGGCTTTCCTTTGGGGTTCACTTTATGGGGTTATTGACCATTCCCGCCATTGGTTTGATCTACTTCTTTAAGAACTACAAAACTGTAACAGTTAAGAATTTTCTCATTGCCAATGCCATTGCTATTGCCATTTTATTGTTCATCTTTAAATTATTGGCTCCAAATATCATGAGAGCCTTCAGTGCCTCAGAGTTATTTTTTGTAAATACTGTTGGATTACCATTTAATTCAGGATCTATTATTGCAGGCATTGTGCTGATTGGCTTGATTTATTTTGGACTGAAATATACCCGTGACAAAGGATACAAGCATTTAAACACCGGCATCCTATGTCTTACCTTTATAATTATAGGATTTTCTTCTTGGTTGATGCTCCCTATTAGAGCCAATGCCAATACCATTATTAATGAGAATAACCCTTCCAGTGCCCGAGAGCTTTTGGCCTACTATAACCTTGAGCAATATCCGGAAACTCACCTTTTCTACGGTCCCTTGTTTACAGACCAGTATACAGGTTATGACGAAAACCAACCTTTTGTTGACGACAAACCTAAATATGAAAAGGACCTTGAAAAAGGCAAATATGTTGTTGTAAACAATTATAAAAACGCCAAACAGAACTACAACTCTACTCAGGCCGCTTTACTACCTAGAATGTGGAGTACAGAGCATGCCGAAAACTATATGCGTTTTACAGGACTTTTGGACTTCAAGATCAAACCAGAGTACCAAATGGAAAATGAGGTACGCGCTTTGGTAAATGATTTTAGAAAGCGTGTTGCCGAAGGCCGTATCGATTATGAAGGCTATCACAATTTCCTAAAACAGTATGGACAACAATTCTTGGATATCGAAAAGCCTTCCTTAGGAAAAAACATCAGCTATATGTTGGAATATCAACTTGGCTATATGTACTGGCGTTACTTTATGTGGAACTTTGTAGGGAAGCAAGATGATATCCAAGGGAAATTTGATGACCTCCACGGAAACTGGATCAGCGGTATAAAGTTTATTGACGAACTGCATTTGGGAATGTCCCAAGACAACCTTCCTAGTGATGTATTAAATAATAAAGGACGTAACACCTATTACTTCCTACCGTTTATATTAGGATTGATTGGTTTCATGTTCTTATTGAACAAAGACAAGAAAACATTCTGGACTATGTTGGTGTTCTTCCTGTTTACAGGTTTGGCCATTCAGTTCTATACCAATGTAAGACCTTTTGAACCTAGAGAACGTGATTATTCAGTGGTAGGATCTTTCTACGTTTTTGCCCTTTGGATAGGATTTGGAGTGTATGCCCTTTATGATCTATTGAAAAACTTCACCAAATCAAAGTTCTTGGCACCTGCAATTACCACTGTGTGTCTAGTATTAGTGCCAGCTATTCTTGCTGCCAACAACTGGGATGACCACGACAGATCCAACAAACGTACTGCACAAGCTATGGCTGCTCAATATTTGGAGTCTTGTGCGCCTAATGCTATTTTGTTTACTATTGGAGATAATGATAGTTTCCCACTTTGGTATGCCCAAGAAATTGAAGGTATCCGCACCGATGTGCGAGTAGTGAACACCAGTTTATTCCAAACCGATTGGTATATCGATCAAATGAAACGAAAGGCTTATGAGAGTGATCCAATCCCTTCTCAACTTACACATGACAAGTATAAATATGGTACCAGAGATGTTATTATAAAAAGAAGAATTTCTGACGATACTGTGTCAATTAAAGACTTTTTAAACTTTATCACTAGTGACAGTCCTAAAGCTAAATTTAAGTATAGGTTACAGCAAGATGGTGAAGATCCAAGTTATTACCCTGAAAACTTATTGAATTCAAACTACTTCCCTACGGAGAATATCAGAATTCCTGTAGACAAGGATGCTGTTTTGAAAAATGGCATTGTTAAGGAAAAAGATGCCGACAAGATTGTGCCTTATATAGATGTGCGCATCACTTCTGGAGCCATCTATAAAAACAGGTTGATGATGTTGGATATTATTGCCAATAACAATTGGGAACGACCAATCTATTTCACGGGTGGAGCTTTTGGAGACGAAGATTATATCTGGATGAAAGATTACCTGCAATTGGATGGTCTATGTTATAAATTGGTTCCTATAAAAACTCCTGTAGACAGAGCAAATCCATTTGACATGGGCCGCGTAGATAGCGATTTGATGTACGACAAAGTAATGTCTTGGGATTGGGGTAACAGTGGCACCGATATTTACCACGATGTAGAAACCCGTAAAAACGGAATTACTTACCGCGGAAATCTTGCCAGACTTATCGAACAGTTGATTAATGAGGAAGACTACGAGCGAGCCGAAAAAGTTGCCGATTTGGCCATGGAAAAAATGCCAGTAGACATTTACGGATATTACACATTATTGGAGCCCTACATTAGCGCCTACTATGAAATGGGCCAAAAAGAAAAGGGTCGTAAACTTTACAAGGAGGTTTCTCAAAAATACCAAGAGAAACTTACTTACTACAGTGGCTTGAGTATAGAAAACCAAACGCGTTATTTGGATGAAATTGTTACGGATATTGAACGCTATAGAAGTTTGGTAGACATCTTGGTAATCTATAACGATAAAGATTTTGCGATGGAAGAAACCCAAAAATTCAACAATTATTTGAAACTCTTTGGGCACTTTACAGATGAAGAACCTGCTGTAGAATCTTTGATTGAAGATGAAGATATAGCTGTGGACACCATCGACAGCATTTTGAAACTGGAAGAATAAGGCTAACAAATCATGCCTCTTGGGATTGCTTTTTAAAGACACCCTATCATGAAAGTTGCACCCATCAAAACACCGGAAGTAGTGAAGCGAATGTTCCCAAACTATGTTTGGGACATGCCTTCCGGCGAAAAAACGATCTACCTCACCTTTGACGATGGTCCTACCCCAGAAATTACCGAATGGACTTTGGACATCCTCAAACAATTTGATGCCAAAGCCACCTTCTTTTGCATTGGAGACAACATCAAAAAATATCCTGAGATATTCCACAAAGTTTTAGAGGAAGAACACCGTATTGGTAACCACACCTTCAATCATCTGAAAGGCTGGAAAAGCGAAACTGAAGACTATCTCGAAAACACATTAAAGGCCCAACAGATCATAGATACCGAAAGTGACCAACTTGGCCTCAGCAAAACTTCTCTTTTAGCACCTAAATTATTCAGACCCCCATATGGCAAAATAAAGCCTTCCCAAACCGAAGGATTGCTTGCACAAGATTACAAAATTATCATGTGGGACGTGATTTCTTATGATTGGGACAAAGACATTTCCAAAGAACAGTGTTTGGAATATGTAACTTCAAAAGCAAAAGATGGAAGCATCGTAGTGTTTCACGATAGCGTAAAGGCAAACAAAAATATGAGTTATGTGCTTCCAAAAGTTCTGGAGCACTTCAAACAACTGGGATATACTTTTAAATCCCTATAGAGATTCTTAAATAAATTCTTGAATAATACCGATAAGCGTATTAGCATCTTGCTCCCCACTGTGGCGCCATTTCATCTCACCATTCTTATAGATAATCAAAGTAGGTAGGCCTTTTACTCTAAGGGCATCGGCAAGCTCCTTATTTTTATCGACATCAATTTTGATGACCTTGGCTTTATCTCCAAGGGCTGCTGCCACATCCCTTAGTACAGGGTGCATGGCGATAGATGGTTCACTCCATTCTGTGAAAAAATCCAATAGAACCGGGATATCAACATCTATTAATTCCCCAAATTTTGACATACATAATTGTTTTAGGCCAAATCAGTTATACAAACCTACATATATTTTCCCAATTTAAACAATATCATATCAAAATTGTAAGGTTTCTACTAATTCTTTCAATAAAAATTAGGATACTTTACCTTTTCTTAACTCAATGACAGTTACCTCTGGCCAAATACCCGTGCGCCCCGGAAAACCTAAATAACCAAATCCGCGGTTGACATTAATGTATTGTCCCATTTGCTCATAGATACCTGCCCAATATTTATAACGCCATTTGGCAGGACTCCACTTCACCCAACCTGGGATTTCAATCCCAAATTGCATGCCATGGGTATGACCACTCAAGGTTAAGTGATAATGGTAATCATCATGAACCACGACATCTTCCCAATGGGATGGGTCATGACTCATCAATATTTTAAAGTCATTTTCATCAACAGATTGCACTGCTTTTTTAAGGTCACCTGCTTTTTTGAATGGTCCTCTCCCCCAATTTTCAACGCCAACAAGTGCCAAACGCTGCCCGTTTCGCTCTATAAAACGGCTTTCGTTCAACAACAAATCAAAGCCCATATCTTTTTGAATTTGCTTCAACTCTTCCAAATTGGCATGTTTATCTGCTTCGGAATTCCATTCCACATAATCTCCATAATCATGATTTCCCAATACCGAATACACGCCATCCTTGGCTTCCAATTGTCCAAACAAGTCCTTCCAATCATGCATTTCTTCTGCCTTATTGTTGACCATATCCCCTGTGAACAAAATCATGTCGCTCTCCTGCTTTTTGATAAGGTCAATACCATAGGCCACCTTGTTTCTGTCATCAAAACTACCACTATGAACATCACTAATTTGTGTAATCCTGTAGCCATCAAAAGCTTCGGGAAGATCTTCAAAATGCAGTGTATATTTCAACACTCTATAATCATATTTCCCTTTATACATACCGTACAATAAGGATGAAAACGGAATGGTTGCCAAACCAAGCGCCAACTGACTTACAAACTTTCGCCTAGAGGGAATATATAAAGACTCTTTTCCTGATGCGTATTTATCATACACCCCAAAAATCAACCTGAGAACATCTTCACCCAAAAGAATAGGAACCACGACAATGTTAAAAGACAGGAACACCAACAAAAAACCAAAGGCATAACTTTTGGACTGCGTCAATACCCGACCTTCCGGCCCAACAACAAATTGGAAGATAAAATTCCCCAAGACTAGGAGGGCAATTGCAATGAAGACATATTGCACCCAATTATATTTAAAAATTGTTTTAATGGCCTGCAAACCATAAGCCGTTAGCAGCGCATAAACAATCCCGAAAATAATCCAACGAACCATAATTCAAATTTGCCCAAAGATAACCTCATTTTAATGGTATTGCCATCCACCGAAGCATATTTAACTATACCTTAAGATTTTAATACTTTAAAATGAGCTGTTCATTAAAACCACTTTATGGTCATATTAATTAATTTCTGTTTTAAGGACGTATACGGAGGAAACAACAGTTCAATTGCTCCTGATGTATGCTGTTTTAAAACCGCCCGCTGATTTGAAAACTCCTGAAACCCAAAATACCCATGACTTTTACCGATTCCACTGGTGTTACTTCCTCCAAATGGCAGATAATGATTGGAATATTGCAGCACATTGGCATTAATTGCGGTACTCCCAGCTCTGGTATTCTTTAAAATCTGGTCAATGAAGCGTTGGTTTTTACTGTAGATATATAGCGCCAAAGGTTTGGATTTAGCATTGACATATTCCAAAATATCCTCTACCGTATTATAGGTCTTAATAGGCAAAATAGGCCCAAAAATCTCTTCCTGCAACAGACTTGCCTCATCTTGCAAGTTGCTAACCACAGTTGGAGCGATATAACAATCTTCCTTTATAGCTTCTCCTCCAATATCAAAACTAGCCTTGCGGTTCTTGGCATCATCCAAATGATCCACCAACCTATCAAAATGTTTTCTGTTTACAACTCTACAATAAGCCGATGACTCTTGAGGATTCTTAGAATAAAATTCTTCTAACTGCAATTGTAGTGCTTTAATAAAATCATCCTTTACCGATTCTTTGACCAACACATAATCTGGCGACAAACAAATTTGCCCGTTGTTTATGAACTTCCCCCAGGCAATCCGTTTTGCAGCCAGTTTTAGATTGGCGGTTTCATCTATAATTGTGGGCGATTTTCCTCCCAATTCCAAGGTAACCGACGTTAAATGTTCTGAAGCAGCTTTCATCACCAACTTTCCCACTCCGGGTGACCCTGTAAAAAAGATATGGTTGAAGGGCAGTTTCAACAATTCCTGGGACACTTCAACATCTCCTTGTACCAAGGCAACCTCCTCTTCAGGGAATAGGTCCATAATAATCTCTTCCATCACTTTTGAAATATGCGGCGTCATTTCCGAAGGTTTCAAAACCACCGTATTCCCGGCAGCAATAGCAGATACCAAGGGCCCCAATGTTAGATTCAACGGAAAGTTCCAAGGCGCCATAATCAAACAGACACCTTTGGGTTCATGTTGATACCATGACGATGTCCCCAACAAAGCCAATGGTGTTTCCACCTTTTGGGGTTTTAACCATTGTTTTAAATACTTGCAAGCAAACTTGATTTCACTTACCACTGGATAGATTTCAGTAAGATCGGTTTCTGCAAATGGCTTTTTAAAATCATTGTACAGAGCTTTTTGAATAGCTTCCCTATACCTAAATTCTATAGCCTCCTGTAGCTTTTTTAGTTTTTGAATTCGGGTTTTGTAGTTTGTATTTCCTATGAGAAATTGACTCTGCTGTTGTTTTTCAAACAAGCTATCATACTTATTGGCAGCGGATTGTAGCATTTACTGTGATCTAATTTAGAAGATTGAAGGCTCTAAGGTGCATTTCATCGATATTTTTGGTGCTGTTTGTCAGATAATCCATTTATCGACGTTTTTCATCTAATTAATTTACTGTAACCGTATCAGTTATGTTTCTTTGACTTGCATTACAAACAAAAACCCACTTTTAGGTCATGAAAAAAGTTATCGCATTTATAGTATTAGGCTTTCTACCAATCATGTTAATTGGACAAAACAATACTACTGAAAACTTACAACAAGATACTAAAATAATTAAGGAAACTTCGGTCGAAAAAACCGAATCCACAAAAGAGATTAAAGAAGGTACAGAGCTAAAATCGGCCATCAAGGCTCAGGTTTTAGACCTCAACTATAGAAAAAGTAATGATATCATTAGCGTGAAAGCTTATAAGAAAAGCCTCCAAATCAAGGCGAAGTCCATAAAGCTTTGCTAATGCATTACCGGCCAAAAAGAGAAAACCGAAGTTCACGCTTCGGTTTTTTTCTGGAATAATCTCAACACACATTTCTATTCGCCCCTAACTTTTCGTAGTTTTGAAGTTCTTTCAAAAACAAATACATGTCAGCACCTAAACGTCTTTTTTTAGTCGATGCCTACGCCCTGATTTTTAGAGGGTATTATGCTTTTATCAAAAACCCAAGAATCAACTCCAAGGGAGTGGACACCTCTGCCATATTAGGGTTTATGAACTCCCTTTTGGATGTCATCAAACGGGAACGCCCAGACCACTTGGCCGTATGTTTTGATAAAGGTGGTAGTACCGATCGTGTAGAGATGTTTGAGGCCTACAAAGCCAATCGGGACGAAACACCAGAAGCCATCAGGATTGCGGTACCATATATCCATGAAATCCTAAAATGCATGCACATTCCTATCATGGAAAAGGAAGGATACGAAGCAGATGACATTATAGGAACCCTTTCAAAACAGGCAGAAAAACAAGGCTACCAAACCTTTATGGTCACTCCAGATAAGGATTTTGCCCAATTGGTTTCAGACAATATTTTTATGTACCGCCCTGTATTTGGCGGCGGCTATGAAACTTGGGGAATTCCCGAAGTGAAAGAAAAATTTGAAGTGAATGATCCTTTGCAAGTCATTGACTTTTTGGGAATGATGGGAGATTCTGCGGACAACATCCCAGGGCTTCCAGGAGTTGGGGAAAAAACGGCCAAAAAGTTCTTGGCGCAGTTTGGCAGCATGGAAAACCTTTTGGACAATACCCATGAGCTAAAGGGAAAAATGAAGGAGAAAATAGAGGCCAACAAAGAACTTGGCCTTATGAGCAAAAAACTGGCCACTATCATGCTGGATGTGCCTGTGGAATTCTGTGAAACCGATTTTGAAATGTCTGAACCTGATGTTGAAGCGGTAAAGAACATTTTTCAGGAATTGGAATTTAGAAGGCTGATTGACAATTTTATTAAAACTTTTGCTGCTCAAGCAGACACTACCTCTGCCGACAACTCTGCAGAAGGCAACTCGGTTCTTACAACCTCAGCAAAACAAACAACGGCTGGAGCTGGTCAATTTTCTCTTTTTGGGGACGATTCCAGTTCATCTGCTCCAACAACTGAATTCTCTAGAAACACCTCCATTTCTACCTCGCATTTTTATCAAAGTGCCGATTCGCCTTTGGCCATAAAATTATTGATCAAAAACTTGATGCAACAAACTTCGGTGTGTTTTGACACTGAAACTACAGGCATCAATCCTTTGACGGCAGAATTGGTGGGGATAGCATTTTCATGGGAAGCAGGAAAAGGTTTCTACGTGCCGTTTCCCGAAGATCGTGATCAAGCCCAAGCATTGATTGAGCAGTTCCGAGAGTTTTTTGAAAACGAAACGATTGAAAAAATAGGTCAGAACCTTAAATACGATATTAAGGTTTTGGCCAAATACAATATTCAGGTAAAAGGCAAACTGTTTGACACCATGTTGGCTCATTACCTCATCAACCCAGACATGCGTCACAACATGGATGTGTTGGCTGAAACCTATCTCAACTACACGCCTATTTCCATTGAAAGTCTTATTGGAAAAAAAGGTAAAAATCAATTATCCATGCGACAGGTATCTCTGGAAAAACAAACGGAATATGCTGTTGAAGATGCCGACATTACCCTGCAACTAAAAGAACACTTTGCCAAAGAATTGGGCGCTGCCAATACACAAGCTCTTTTCGATGATATTGAAGTACCTCTTTTACGGGTTTTGGCTGCCATGGAATTGGAAGGTATTAATTTGGACCAAGAATTCCTGAAGCAACTTTCGGAAGCACTTAATAAGGACATCGCCGATTTGGAGCAAAAAATATATACGGAGGCTGGAGAAGAATTTAACATTGCCTCTCCAAAGCAATTGGGAGATATCCTTTTTGACAAATTAAAATTGGTAGACAAACCCAAAAAGACCAAGACAGGGCAATATGCCACTTCCGAAGATATTCTGTCCTACCTCGCCAAAGACCATGAAATCATTCAACATATTTTGGATTTCCGCGGCCTAAGCAAATTAAAAAGCACTTATGTAGATGCCCTACCTCTACAGGTAGAACCTTCCACTGGGAGAGTGCATACAGATTATATGCAAACCGTGGCTGCTACAGGACGCTTGAGTAGTAACAACCCTAACTTGCAGAACATCCCAATACGTACGGAACGTGGTAGACAGGTTCGTAAGGCATTTATTCCACGCAATGAAGACTACACCCTTTTGGCTGCGGATTATTCTCAAATTGAGTTACGCATCATTGCTGCTCTAAGTGAAGAAGAAACCATGATCAACGCTTTTAAACATGGTGAAGACATTCACGCTTCAACAGCTTCAAAAGTATTTAATGTGCCTTTGGAAGAAGTTACCAGAGAACAACGTAGCAATGCCAAAACCGTTAACTTTGGAATTATTTATGGCGTGTCTGCCTTTGGATTGAGCAACCAAACCGATCTTTCAAGAAGCGAAGCCAAGGAATTGATAGATACTTATTATGCTACCTATCCAAAATTAAAGAGATTTATCAGTGAGCAGGTAGATTTTGCAAGAGACCACGGCTATGTACAAACCGTTTTGGGAAGACGCCGCTATTTAAAAGATATCAATTCTAGAAATGCGGTGGTGCGAAGTGGCGCAGAACGTAATGCTGTGAACGCTCCTATACAGGGAAGTGCCGCCGACATTATTAAAATTGCCATGATCAATATTTATAAGAAATTGGAAGAAGGCAATTACAAAACCAAGATGTTATTACAGGTACATGATGAATTGGTGTTTGATGTGTACAAACCAGAATTGGAAACCATCAAAACCTTGGTCAAAACCGAAATGGAAAGTGCCTACAGCTTAGCAGTACCGTTGGTGGTTGATTTAGACACAGGAGACAATTGGCTGGAAGCCCACTAATACAGAAAAAGCTATCGAAATTCGATAGCTTTTTTTCTTTCCGGATGAATTTTCTAGCCCAATTCTTTAGCTACTAGATAATAAAATGCAGGCCGGTTTTTATTTTTAAATTCAGACATTGTTTCGGCAACCTTTGTAATGGCAGCCATGGCCTTGTCCTTATCGGTGATTCCCAACTTCTTTTCAACAAAATTCCTACGCACCGTTTCCAACTCCGATGGATCTTGGGCTGCTACCAAGGACGCATCGTGGTTGTCTACCATAGTTTTTAAACTATTTACGTAACCGTCCAATTGGGCATGGTCAATATCACTCACACCACATTTGTTCAGTTGGCTGACAGCAATTTCTTTAAGCTCTGACAATTTTGCTTCTACGTCATTCATGTTCTTAAAATTTTATGGATTAATAATTGATTTTCAAATAGATAGGTTAAATTAAGCAATTTACAGCACATTACCTCAATCACTTTTCATCTATTTTTTAACCCTTCCTATTAATTAACTTTTGCTTAACGGACAGGTCCATTTTCAACTTAAAAAATTTCATTCACACACTGATATTTAGACTTAACACTTTCAGTTTTAAACTTTTTTGTAATTTAAACAGCATAAAATCTAACCAAAGATCTCCAACCACAACTCATAAACACTATGGAAAGTTTACTCAATATTGGCCTGAGCATTGTTGCCTCCTTAATCATGCTTGGTTTTGGTTATATTATTGGACGCATTAGGGAACGTAAACAGCAACAAGGCACGCCTCTTGAAGACTATCCTTTTTATCCTTTTAAAGTGAACCAGGACAATTTGCTGTGTTTCGATCTAGATTTGTTTAATGAGGCCGTGAGTGAGCTACTCCAAAAAACCAATCCCCAAGCAGGAAGACAATTGGTACTTATAGGAGAACAAAACAATGTAAAACACCTTTTGAAAAATCCGTTCAGAAAGCGCTATAATAAATTGTATAAAAAATATAAAGGCGACCAAGTTTTGGATGAATCGGTCAATTATCTAAAAAACTACAAACGCATTGTACAACATATTGGGGATAGTTTCCCAGATTCTGGTATTGAGATTCTACTTCACAACCTTACCAACCCTTCCAAAGCTCTTTACTATATCAAGAATAATGTCACTGGTCGCAATATAGAAGCACCCGCCACCAATTTGGTATTGGACCTAAAAAGACGCAATTCGCATAACGAAGACAAAATCAATTACGAACTCAATATTGGTGCCCGTAAATTTAAATGCACTACCATTCCTATTTATAAAGAAAAAGACGGCTTGATTGGCGCCATATGCATTAACATAGACTACAACTATATTAATGACGAAGTGCGCCACAATCCAAAGATTATGAATTCTTTTTTGGATTCCATAATAAGGACAGACATGGTACTTAACGAAAACATTTTGAGCAAATCCGAATTCCAAAAAGCTCAAGAAGGGAAACGGCATTTTAGAGACTTTTAAAACTGTACATCAGCATATTATATTTTAGTATCTTTATAAGAAACAAAGCTTTCTAACATGGCTAATGTAAAGATTCCCGTGGTTACCTATACTGGCATCAACCAACAGATTGAACACACCGATCCTGACTCTACACTCCTAGAACTGTCCATCAACAACCAAATACCGCACATGCACGAATGTGGTGGCAATGGTTTATGTACCACTTGCCGAATTCGGGTTTTGGACGGTCTGCACAACCTTACGCCTAGAACCCTTAAGGAGCAAGAAGTAGCGAGCATTAGGAAATGGGACCCTTCCATTAGATTGGCCTGCCAATGCTATCCAAAAGGGGATGTAAGTATTCAACGTTTGGTATGGACCAGCGCCGAAGTCAATAAATTACAATTGGAGACCGTTCCCGAAGGTTCTGCAGAAGAGCGTGCCATTGCAATTTTGTTCTGCGATATTAGAGGCTTTACCAAAATGGCTTCGGAAAACAGCAACTTTGATGTTGCCCATATTCTTAACCGGTTCTATACTGTATTGGGAGATCCTATCTTAATTAACAACGGTGTCATCTATCAATATGCCGGCGATGAAATCATTGGTCTTTTTGGAGTTTCAGGAGGGCTTCGGAACAAAAATTGTCAGGATGCCGTAAGGGCGGCATTGGGTATGCAATATGCGATTGAACGACTCAACCGTTTTGAATTGGTAGATTTTGATGTGACCATTAAGCTGGGCATAGGCATCAATTTTGGAAAAGCCTACATTGGCCACTTGGGCCATCCAAAACATAAGCAATTTGCGGTAGTTGGCGACCCTGTTAATACGGCTAGCCGTATCCAATCCTTCAACAAAACGGCCCTGACCAATATCTTGATTTCGGAATCCATTTATAAAGGACTGCCCGAAGGCACTTTGGAAACGGGACAGGTCTTTACCCCACAAATGGACGGCCATGAACACCAAACCACACTCTACGAATTGAAGGGATTCAAGGAAATGGATATTCAATTGGAATTGCAGCGTTCCTTAGACTACATCTTACGCAATGAAGAGGCCTTTGCTACTAAGTTTTATAATCGGGTATTTGAAAAAGCTCCGGAAGCTAGAGCCCTTTTCAAAAATAACATGGCTTCCCAAGGACGCTTACTCACTCATATGCTAGGAGGTATCGTCTATTCTATGAGCAGGCCAGAACACCTTACTTTAGGTCTTAAAATGTTAGGCGAAAGTCATGCTAGGTATGGGGTTAGTGAAGCCCATTATCCAGTAGTCTTATCTTCACTTTTGGAAACCATAGAAGAAGAATTGGGTGATTATAGCAGTGGGCAATTATTAAAAGCTTGGGAACAGGCCTTGACCATCATTACCACCGAAATGAAAAAATACGCTTAAAGCCATTTTTCTCTATACACCTCCCATAAGGTATCCATAGGGTTGATATGGGGATGCTATAGGGCAGCTATTGCGTTCCTATAAAAGGAATTTCAATACAAAATGCTTAGCATTTCTTCCTATAAAACCTCCTTTATCCTCCTTCTTTTTATAGGCTTTTAAGTATCTTTATACCTTAAGTTCATAACTCAATAATACATAAAAGACCATTACAAATGACGGATCTTCAAATATCGCAAAGCGTCGCCCCAAAGCATATCCGCGACATTGCAGCCACACTAAATATCGACGAATCTCAACTGGATTATTACGGATCGGACAAGGCAAAGCTTCCTTTGGACCTTATTGACCAAAACAAGGTTGACCAAAGCAATTTAATTTTGGTCACTGCCATTACTCCAACCCCTGCCGGTGAAGGAAAAACCACTACTTCTATTGGTTTGGCCGATGGCCTGAGTAAAATTGGCAAAAAAACGGTAACCGTTTTGCGCGAACCTAGTTTAGGCCCTGTATTTGGGATTAAAGGCGGTGCCGCCGGAGGTGGATGGAGCCAAGTAATCCCAATGGTAGACATCAACCTACATTTTACGGGAGATTTCCATGCTGTAGAAAAAGCCAACAACCTTTTGGCAGCACTAATAGACAATAACATCCAAAGTAAAACTAGAAGTTTAGGCATTGACCCCCGAACAGTGCTTTGGAAACGCTGTATGGACATGAACGACCGAGCCCTTCGCAACATTGTGGGCGCCTTGGGAGGAAAAGCAGGAGGTGTGCCTCGCGAAACAGGCTTCAACATTACGGCTGCCTCAGAAATTATGGCCATTCTTTGTATGAGTACGAGTTTGGAAGACCTTACAGAACGCATGGGCAACATTTATATAGGAGATACTTGGGAAGGGAAACCAGTTTTCGCCAAAGACCTCAACGCCCACGGTGCTATGGCCGTTTTGATGAAGGATGCCATTAAGCCTAATTTAGTTCAAACTTTGGAAGGAACACCTGCTATTATCCACGGTGGCCCGTTTGCCAATATAGCACAAGGTACCAACTCAATCCTTGCCACAAAAATGGGAATGAGCCTTGCCGACTATGTAGTCACCGAAGCTGGTTTTGGCGCCGATTTAGGGGCCGAAAAATTCATGAATATAAAATGCCAAAATGCAGGACTCTCCCCTAAGGCGGTTGTATTGGTAGCCACTATTAGAGCTTTAAAATACCACGGAGGAAAATCCTTGTCGGAATTGACACAAGAAGACACCGAAGCTCTTGCCAAAGGGCTCCCAAATTTGGAACGCCATGTGGACAGTTTGAAAAGTTTCGGGGTACCTGTGGTGATTTCCATAAATGCTTTTGATAGTGATACCGAAGCTGAAAAACAGTTGCTCTTTGAACACTGTGAGAAAATGGGCGTACCAGTAGCCCTAAGCTATGGATGGGCCAAAGGAGGTGACGGCTGTACAGATTTGGCAAAATTAGTGGTTGAAGCTGCTGAAAATTGCACCGAAAAAATCAGCCACACTTATGAATTATCGGATTCCATCAGAACCAAAATGGAAAAAATTACCCGAACCATTTACGGAGCCAAACATGTCATCCTTTCCAATAAAGCAATGAATCAGATGAAGCGCTTTGAAGCGCTTGGTTTTGGAGACCTTCCGGTTTGTATGGCTAAAACGCAGAAAAGTTTGAGTGATGACGAAAAGAAACTGGGCCGCCCGGAAAACTTCGATATCAATATTAGAGAATTTGAAGTTGCTTCAGGAGCAGGATTTATCATTCCTATTGCCGGCGCCATTTTGCGAATGCCAGGATTGCCAGCCACACCTTCGGCAGAACTTATAACCATAGATGCCGACGGCAACATTGAAGGCCTATTTTAAACTGCATTACTAAATAATGAAAAGCCCAAAAAGATAAATTTTGGGCTTTTTGTTTGCCTTAATTCACTTGAACCATTTATTGTGTATCTTGTTATTACCAAATCCAACACTGTTAACAAAACCAAAAGATCATGAAAAACACGAGAATATATAAAATGGCATTTGCCAGCGTCTATCCCCACTATGTTGCCAAAGCAGAGAAAAAAGGCCGCACCAAAGAGGAAGTAGACACCATTATTTGTTGGCTTACGGGATATGACCTAACCGAACTTCAGGAGCAAATAGATACCAAGGCCGATTTTGAAACCTTTTTTGCAGAAGCTCCCGAAATTAACCCCAATGCCTCCAAAATTACAGGTGTTATCTGTGGTTACCGTGTAGAAGAAATTGAAGAAGATCTCATGCAACAAATTAGGTATTTGGACAAACTTATTGATGAATTGGCCAAGGGAAGGGCTATGGAAAAGATTTTGAGAACTTAAAAAGACCTCTCTTTTCATCTTCTCGATTTAAAACACAAAAAAGCCCCAAAATATTTTGGAGCTTTTTAAAACAAATAACAGTCTAAACAGGATTGTTTACCATACTAATTGATCCTGTCTATTTTTTAAAACAACTAACTTTTAATGTGCTATCAATTTTATGGTTTTTGAACCATCTTGAGCATTTAAGTTTACAATCCAAAGACCATTCGCAATATCTATTGACGTATCCTGATTGGTTTCAAACTCATGTACTAAGGCACCTGTTAAAGCATACACTTTTACCTGAGTTGCAGAAGACACATTGGAAATAAATAACTGCTGACGGTAAGCTCTCACGGTAACCGCAGTTTCCATAATGTCATCTTCAATTCCCAATGAGCCGTCTAATTCCGGAAAAGGGTCCCAACCATCATTTCCTTGGGTAAAATTAAGAGTATTGATAGCTGTTCCATCAGTCAATTCTGCAGTGGTCAACACGGTAGACCAAGATGCACGGCTATCGGAATTATCTACGCCTTCAGCATTTTCAATAGTACCATATTCATACATCATAGACGACTCGCCTCCCAAACTACTGGTCCAGCCTGCTGGTGCAATCAAGGACAAGCCTTCCGATCCTGGATATGTTGACTCATCAATAGTCGTATTGTAGAACACCACTTCACTTGTATTCGGTGCCCAAGGACGTCCAAAATACCCCGGTTTAGAACCATAAGTAGAAGCGGTCTCCACACCTGGTACTGGTGATACTACGTGACATTCATACATTAAAAACCCTCTCCCACTGGTTTGTTGTGCTGCGGTAATATAGGCAGCATCGTTGCTGGAATCACTGGTGTTCAATACCAAATCGGTTTGATAAAATACTGCTGTCATCCCTCCAAACAGATAATCCACAGCTCCCATCATGGCACCTTTGTAAATGGCGACACGAGCTCCGGATGCTCCATAGAAGGAATCCTGACGTCCAATAACACGGCAATTGTTCAAGATTACTCTATCGGCACTATTGGCAATTCCTATAGCGGCAGCCTGTGTTACATAACCAGCCGAGCGATCCTGAACACTTGTGTTTCCATAATCGGTTGGACGGGTTGGTTCACTTGGCGCTTTGGCCAATACGGTATCTTCCGATTCCTTTTGGGAAATGTATTGGTTAAAAGAGTTTTCTAAAATGATGTTTTCAAAAGTCACATCCTCGGCAGTAATCACTACTGTAGCATTCCAATAGGAAGTTCCTCCTCCAGTTCCTTCTTGATTCACATAATAAGTATAACCGTTTTCAGTATTTACCGCCAAAGCTTCAGCACTCCATTTATTGTCTGTGCCTTGACTAAAGAAATTGTACTTCTGTCCATAATAAGAGGTAATACGAACGGCATTGGCATCTATATCTACACCTTCGTTCAAAATTGCAATACTTGGAGTAGATGACGCATTTTTCAATGTCACGTTATGACTTGAAACCACCAACATCTCTTCATAATTTCCCGGATCGATTACAATAGTTACCAATTCGTTGTTTGGACGTTCCATATTGGCTACAGCATCCAAAGCAGCGTTAATAGTTTGGTAATCCTTGTCAACTCCCACAGTAATCACAGCGGTATAAGCTACAATATCTACCACTTTAATAGAGCGGAAATAAGAAGTTCCACCTACCGAAATCGTCACCGTACCATCGACCGTACCCTCATATACATATTCAGAAACGACACTAGAACTGGTACTTCCAGAAGTATTGGCCACCACATCGCCATCTTCGATGGTATAATTGGATTGGTAGTAATCGGTTACAATCACTTTTTGATCAACCGCAATTGGCACGGCAATAGTTGCACCTGTAGAAGCCACTAGGTCTGGTGGACTGTGATCCCCTCTTACGCTTACACTTCCTGAAAAAATCAATCCTTTATATGCCACAGCATTGGAAATGACTTTATCATCGAATAGCCATTCGCTTACAGGATCAAAAGAAAGTTCCTTAGAAGTATCGGCTCCATCAACAGTTACATTGGAAGTTAGGGCCAATTCAATTGGATAGGCGTCCAATCCATCATATGTAATACTATAAACCCCATCGCGTAATGACACAGTAGTAACATCGGCAAAAGTATAGGTATAGCCTTCTTCGTTATTATTGGTAAAGGTTAAACTCAAAGCATTCATTTGCTCAGCATCCAAATCCGGAGCAATAATGCTTACGTTATATACTGGCTTTAAAGTGAAATTGACATCGGAAGTAGCAGCTGCAGTTCCTATAGTAATGGTGTTATCCAAAATCTCATAGTCGTTAACACCTTCTGCAGAAATGGTATATTCTAAATCCGCTTCAAGGTTTACCGTATAGGTCATTGCTTCGGCATCCACAGTAACTATTGGTTGGTAAATGGTTTCCACTAATGGATCTGGCGTGAAATGTAATTCCAAATTTGAAAGGTCTGACAATCCTGTGATAGCACCACTTAAATTGTATAAATCTACTTGTAACACTGTAATGTCATGCGTAGTGCTTTCCTCTGTTACCTCAACAGTATCTCCGTTGGTAATAACATACCCATTGGCGCCCCCTAGACTTAAGGCATAAGTATAAGGTGCAGGCACCTCGATGCTGTAAGTTCCATCGGTCACCACAGCTTCATACATTTTACCTGCTTCGTTAGTATACTGTACAGTATATCCTTCAGGAATTCCAGGTGCTTCAGTAGCATCTACATTTCCTGTAATCGTTATGTAATTGGCGGCTTTTCTTAAAACCCTAAAATAACTAGGCTTCCCTATATTGTCATATACATGGTATTCTCCAGCATATTGGGCCACGAATTGCAGTTCTACCTCTGCGGCAGGCATTTCAACCTCATCTTTTTGGGCAGCCGGGTCGGCGGCATATTCAAAATTGATATTTCCTCCTGAATCTGTTCTGGCATGAATGGTAACTTCATCGTCTTCCTGTAAATTCAGCGTCAAGTAACGATTCGTATTAGCTCCAGAATTAACGTATACCCTTCCAGTGAAATTAGTTGAACTAGCAATATTTTCATCCCAACGGGTAATATTGGTGTTGGTAGTTCTTAAACGATCGCTGGTACCATTGGTAACATAACCCAAATCGCCAGCTGAAAATGACGGTAGGTTTACCCCGCTTGTTCCTGGAGTTACACCATCATACCAAGCATTGATTACTTCTTCATTCAAATGATTATTATACAAAACCTCATCAAATTGCTCTGCCCCAAAATCCCAAACATCTGTCATAATGATAGACGCAGGAAGATTGGTCACCTGAATGGCAGGCGTATAAGCATTGGAGCCATTAAATGTAAAATATAAGGTAGTAGCTCCGCCTACATAAGTAAACTCATAGTAGCCTGTTTGGTCTCCCATTTCAGGGTAGGCATCCATATCAACGTCCATCACTCCCAAATCGTTACCTCCCAAGGAGGTTCCTCCACTCATAGTGCCCGCGCTATACACCGATCCGTAAAAGCGAACCGTAGTATTGGTCCCCTCCACATCAATTTCCAAAGAGTTTCCTTCCTTAAAGGCAACCCCATAACCGGTGCTATGCCACTGAGATGTTGCCGCTTGAGTTCTTACCTTCCCATCAGGACTTGTAGTGGATGTTACGGGATCCCATTGCACTCCAGTATTGGTAAAAGTAGATTGATCTCCCAAATTATAAATGGTATAGGGATAGGTGACCTCTATAGCCGGAGTGTAAGCATTGGAACCACTAAATGTAAAATATAGGGTTCCGGCCCCTCCCGTATAACTGTATTCATAGTACCCCGTTTGGTCTGCCATTTCTGGATATGCATCCATATCTACATCTAAAGTGCCAAGATCGTTTCCTCCTAAGGAAGTACCACCATCTAAGGTTCCCGCACTGTAGACCGATCCGTAAAAACGGATGGTACAAGTACCCGTTACGTCTATTTCCAATGAATTTCCATTTTGGAAGGCAATGCCATATCCGGCACTATGCCACAAACTTGTAGCGGCTTGGGTTCTAACGTTCCCATCTGGACTTGTAGTAGAAGTCACAGGATCCCACTGATTACCCGAATTGGTAAAGGTGGATTGGTCCCCTAAATTGTAGCTGGTAGTGGTCTGCCCTTGAACGGCAGCTACAACACATAAAAGGAACAGTTGCAAAAGAAAGTAATGTTTTTTCATGTAGTAACAATTTGTTCTAGTTAATTATCAAAAAACGCCAAGTCAATGACTGACATTAACTCAGGACATTCTTTACCAACAATGGTAGGTTTAGCCAATTAATAAGGGGAATCGATGACATTTTAAGAAGGTCGACAACTACTTAAAATTAATGTAATCGATTACGTAAATATATTACAAAATTGTTATAATCAAAAAATATTACTCAAAAAAGTGTGAATTTCACATTTATAACACTTCTAAAAAATCAATTTATTAATCAGGGATAAAAAAACCCCAAGAACTCGTCTTAGGGTTTTTAAACTATTTTCTATCGTTTCATCAAACGGAAGCTTTCAGTTTTTCCATTAATTTGAAGTTTACATATGTACATGCCTTTGGAAAATTGACTCAAATCTAAGGCGTATCTTTCTAACCCATCCATTTCATGAGTATTTGGAAGGGCATCCAATTTTTGTCCTGTTACAGTAAAAATTTCTATAGACACATTTCCATTAAGTTTGGACGGAACTTCAATATAGCACATATCTTCCACAATCGTTGGATATACTTTTACTCCTATGCTTTCTAAGTCTTGAAGGCCCAGATTATCACAAGAGGAGGAAATTTCCCCTGTATCAGTAATATCGAGAGTAGCTCCAGCACCACAACTTTCATTACTAATCACCTCAGCAACATCTTCTACCTCAATCACGGTATAGCTATACGTAGGCGCCGTAACTGTGCCAACATTAGACTCGCCATTTAAGCAGTTGTCAAATACCAAGGACACGGTTCCTCCGTCGGAACTGGCATTTTGGTACACATTGCCCACATTGGCAAAATCTGTATTTTCCACATAGCAGGTAAGATCATTGATACCACCTCCCAATCCTAGGGCTGTAGAACTCGATACATCTGTATTGACATAACAATTGAGAATATGCAATTCGGCATTTCTGGCTCGAGGCATTCTGGCCTTCACACCATCTGCCCAAAAGCAATTTTGAAAGGTCACACTGTAATGTCCATCTACAGGAGCATTGGTGCTGCTAGAACCCACCAAATTGGAAAACCTGTGGTCATTAGATCCCCCTGGACCACCTGGAACGGCAGGCTTTAAATAGGTAAACTTACACCAAGACACAGTCACATCATCTGAATTTCCTTTAATATCGAAATTGCCATCCACACCATCCTGAAACTCACAATGGTCCACCCATAAATTGGTACAACCATCGGCCGTTAAATTATCACGTCCATCCACATCATAGGCACCTGGACCTTCAAAAATCAAGTTTCTTATAATTACGTTATTCGATCCATTTTTCAAGTTCAAAATCCCTGAACCACTTTGAGTCTGGCTATTGTTAACCAATTTGGCACCCGGCAACCCTAAAATAGTTTTGTCGGTCACTACTTTACTAATTTGCTGACCTTCTGGAATGGTGATGGTTCCGGAAACCAAAATAACTTTGGGACCAGCCGCCTCAATATTCGTCTTTAAAGCTGTATAAGTAGTAACCGTAATAGGAGTGGCACTCCCACCTCCAGTAGCTGCAGCTCCAAAGCCTTCCGGCGATTCCATATAATAATTTTGCCCATTCACATGGAACATACCCGCCAATAAGGCAGCAAAAAGTAATCGTTTTTTCATGAGTATCTCAAATTAAATTAGGAAGGAATCACAATGCCATAGCCTAGAAAGCATTTCGTTACTATTATAACAATGTAATCGATTACCAAATTAAGACATAATATTCAATTCTCCAATACCAAGAACCCAATAGCGTTGTTAAAATGAGATTCTATCACTTCAGAAGAGTACGGCTTAAGAATAAAAAATAAACTGTTGTTTACTGATTTTTAATTGATTACATTTAAGAAACTATTAAAATCAATTATTATGAGCACCAAAGTAACGTACCTTGGAGTGATACTCTTCACCCTTATTTCATTTAGTTTTCAGGCCCAAACCATCACCAAGCCTTCGGCCCAATTTTCATCAGATTTACTTTCTACCCTTAATCCAGGGAATGATTTAGGAATTTCCTCTGAACTCAAAGACAAAATTGAGTCAGAAAATCGCAGCTATGTTCAGGACATTATGGACATCGCCAGTGGAGATGACGATGATGATACCAAGATCAAAAAACTGACGAATAGAAAAAATCAACGGGATGGTGTCCTTGAAAGTGCCTTTGGAAATGACGATATGTTGAAATCCTACAAAAAGAAAATCAACAAAGAAATCAAGCCTTTCAAGCGAAAATATAAATTAGCCAAATGGGTTTTATAATATAAAATCCCTTGCTACTTCGAGCAAGGGATTTTTTTTATATTCTTACCCAAATAGTACTCCCCCCTTTCCAAAAAACAAAAGAATGCCTCTTCCCTTCTCCCATTTACTTACAAAGCAACCATTCCTTAAAACACTAAAATTTCCTCCGATATAGTTAGAGTGCAATGGATTCAACTAAAAAAATTTAATGTAAAGTTTTCATATCTGTAATATTTCACTTTCAAAACTTTTAATATATTTGGCCGCTATCAACCAACAAAAACCCTCATGAAACAACTTTTCCTGTTTGCATTCCTTTTTCTAGGACTTGCTACTAACTTTTCCATGCAATCCCAAAACTATGTAGGTTTCAATATTGACAATTATGCTGGAATCCACAGTGTCTTAGTTAACCCTTCTAATGTTGTGGATTCTCCCTTTAAAACGGATATCAACTTCTTTTCTTTTAGCTCCTTTGCAGGAAGCGACTATTTAAGTTTCAACTTTAAAGACCTTTTTAAAAGTAATGGAGAATTCGATTTTGAAGAAGATTCCAATACCACAGCCAGCAACAACAATAATTTTTTCCTTAATATGGATGCATTGGGTCCTTCCTTTATGATGAACATCACCCCAAAGCATAGCATTGCCATAACCACAAGGGCTAGAAGTTTTTTGAATCTCCATAATATGAACGGGAAACTCTTTGATGATTTAGAAAATGGATTTGAGGACGACGAAGATATTGACATTAATATTAATAATTTGAACGGCACCGTACATGTTTGGGGAGAATTAGGCCTTAGTTATGGAACAGTGCTATTGGACAAGCAGCATCACTTCCTAAAGGCAGGAGTCACCTTAAAATATATTCAAGGAGCAGGAAGTATTTACATAAACGCCGATCAAATTCAGGGACACTACAGCGCAGATACTGACTTGCTCACTACAACGGGTAACCTTAACTATGCTTCGACCCAAGGTTTTGATACTGACGATTTGGATTTATCCAATTTAAGTACCGGATTTGGGGCCGATATAGGAGCCACATACGAATGGCGCCGAAATGCAGTTATAGACTCCACTTCAAAAAAACTTAAGGACTACAAGTTAAAGGTAGGCGTATCGGTTACAGATATAGGTTCAGTGACTTACAAAGGCACAACAGAAACCAGTTATGATTTGAACAACATAGTAAATACCGACGAGTTTGAGGACAAAGAAGTAGAAGATATTCTTGACGAATATTACGATTACACAGAAAAGCTTACAGACAGTAAAATACAATTGCCAACTGCCCTACATTTCTTAGCAGATTATAGTATTGTAAAATCATTATTTGTGAGCGTACAAGGCTCATTTTCCCTAACCGACAAAAGCAATTCCACTGCATCGAGTATTATCAATGCAATAACTATTGCCCCGCGATACGAAATTAAATGGTTCAGTTTTTATCTGCCGGCGAGTTTTAGGGAATACGGAAACTTTGCTTGGGGCTGTGGTCTAAGAGCAGGCCCACTAATGGTAGGCTCTGGCTCCATACTCTCCAATGCCTTTTCAAAATCGACGAAAACGGCAGATATTTATCTAGGACTTAAAATCCCTATTTATCAATAAAGACAAAAGTGCCCCAATTTTGGGGCACTTTTTATATCCCGATATATTAAAATCACTCCTCAAAGTTTTTATGCTGCCCCATATTTTCAACCAACTTTAAAAATCTAGGTTCGTTCCTTAGTTCTTTAAAATCGTAATTGTTTTTCATTCGTGGCATCAAAAGTTCCCTAGCTTCATAGCTCTTCTCCAAACACTCCAAAGCTTTTTCATAATTTTTAGCCAAACAGTATAAAGTTCCCAATTTATAGTAAGGTTCCCCACTTTTAAATTCTAACCGATCGGCATAGGCCCTTAACACCGCCTCCATACCTCCATTTTTAAACAACAGATCAATTTGCGCCATATCATCTTCATTGACCGATTCCATTTTCTTGAAACAGTTCAGCGCCTCTTCTTGATCCTCCAACCACATTAAATTTTTCATACAGAAAGTATAGTCCGGTATTCCAGAAATTTCTGCCGACTTAGTTTGTTCTTCTAAAGCTCTTTTAAAATTGCCTGTATTGTAAAACACCATGGCGCTTATGCTATTTCCAACTCGCGAATTGGGGTTGTACTTTAACGCCAGGTCAATCTGCTCCCTTGCCTCTCTATTTCTTCCCAAAATGTCCAACAACTCAGCATAATATTGATGCCCCGTAGCATACTGAGGATCTATGGAAACAGCCTTTTTCAACTCTTCTTCTGCCATTTCCCAATTCCAATCATACCAAGCTAAAATCCCCCCTAACGTAGCATGGGCAGAAGCGTCCTTGGAATCTAAATTCAATGCCATATCCACATACTTTCGGGCTTTAGCGATCCCCATTTCCACATCATACCAACCCCACCAAACCATGATAAAATAGGCATCGGCCAAACCTGCATAAGCCAAGGCATAATGAGGATCTATTTCTATAGCCTTTTCAAAATAATAAATGCTTTTCTTCAAATCCTCCTCTGTACGTCGGTGCCAAAAAAAACGTCCTTTTAAATAGGTATTGAAGGCTTCAAAGTTTTTAGGTGCTTTAGTTTGATGTATTCTATCCTTATTTGGACCAATAGTCACTTTAAGCTGTTTGGCCACGTCCTGAGCAATCGCACCCTGCAACTCAAAGATATCCTCATAGGCCCGCTCATAATTTTGAGACCAAAGATGCCTGTCCTCCTTGGCATCGATCAATTGAAGAATAATTTGTGTTTTATCGGCATACCGCTGAACACTGCCTTCCAATATATAGGACACGTTGAGCGCCTTTGAAATTTCAGGGATGGTTCTGGTAGTTCCCCTGTAATGTTCCATGGTAGTCCTGGAAATGACATTTAGCCCATCTACATGAGACAATTGACTCGTGATCATGTCCATAATACCATCGGAGAAATATTGGTTGGACGGGTCTTCGCTCAAATTTCTAAAGGGCAGCACCGCCAGGGACAATGGTTGATTTTTAGGACTGATATACCACAAATTGAAAATCACCAAGCCTGCCACAAAGGTAGCCATTACTACTACCCAAATTCTTTGACCTACACTGGAAGAACGCTCATCGGGTATGGATTGTTGTTTCAATCTATCCACATTATTAATTGAATTGAGCGATTTCAATTCACCTGGAGAACATTTGTAATGGTCGTGAAAGCATTTAATAAAATAGGAAGGACTGTTAAACCCCACAGCATAGGACACTTCGGAAACGGTTGAGACATTATTTTCCAAAAGCGTGTGTGCCTTCTCAAGACGAAACGACCTGATAAATTTACTGGCCGACATTCCTTTTAGAGTTTGCAATTTTCGGTGCAGTTGAGACCTGCTAATTCCCGCCTCTGAAGCCAACTCCTTCACTCCAAAGTTCTCATCCTGATAGTTCTCTTCTAAAATCCCATACAGCTTTTCAATAAAAGCTTGATTCATTGATATCAGCGGATCCATATCCCCACATGTCTTTAAGCAATCTCAATGATTGCAAACCAGTTCCCCAATTCAGCTAATGTGCTGATTCTAAAATTACTAAAAATTAAAAAAAGCTTTGACCTGCATTGCTTCTTTTTCATCAACCTTAAGGATGTGAATTTATCGTATACCACGGAATAAACCACTTTTGTTACAGGGTTTGCAACATAGTTTAAGTTGCATGCAACATGTATTTTCCCAAAATAAACACGTCCGCAATACCTTTATATACACGAATAATCAAAAACATAACCATATAAAATTTAAGCATCATGAAACCACTTTCTCTATTCCTTTCGGCATGCACCCTGTTGTTGAGCTTCACAGCATGCGACACCCAAGAAACCGATATGATAAGCAACGAAAGCGCCACTCAAGCCAAGATGGCTAATGGCTCTGTAGAAAAACCATTAAAATTGATTTTTTTCACCAAGCGAAATTATAGTTTGACTGGGGAGGGTTATTGTACCGAAGCCCCATTCGTTGGATTTAATTACCAAGTTGGTGCTGGAACAGGCACCCATTTAGGAAACTTTAGCGTTACCATTAAATTTTGCGAAGCTGGTTTGACCTATACCAATGTTGATGGCGTGCTGATAGCTGCCAATGGAGATGAGCTGTATTTTACCAATCCCGATGACGGATCCTACGGTGAAGTCATGATTATTGACGATCCTTTTTATGAAGGTTATTTTGAAGATCCTATTGTTTTTAATGGAGGTACTGGCAGATTTGAAGGCGCCACTGGAAATGCCACTTTTAATAGTTATGTCAATTCCTTTGATGATGACGGAAATTTCATCCCCGAATTCCAAACAGACCACCAAGTTACAGGCACCTTGGTTCTCCCCAAAGCCAACAAATAGTTGAACCAGACGAATAAATTCTGTAAAAGTCCCGATGGCATTTTATCTTTAAAGTGGTATCGGGACTTATTTTTCCCTCAGTCCGGTTAACAATAAGGGACATTAAAAAATCTCAGCCTTCATTATTTAAATTTATATCACTCTTCTAAAAATCAAACATTTAAAATTTCGTAACTTTATATAAATCAGGATCTTAAATTGTTTCCAACATGAAGTTACATTACTTTTTACTAGGCATATTTCTGATTTTTAGCTGTTCAAGTGAAGATGATGAAAGTTGCACCTATGAAATCTCCTATTTTACAGATTGTGAATGCACCTATGAAGAGCAATCCTGCTTAAAAATTGCCTTCATATACAAAAACGAATTGGAGCGGCTAAGGGATATTTATGTAGCTGAAGGTAGCCATTGTGTATATGTTGAAAATATAAGCACCACAACCAGACAGAGCCTATCGGGCTACATCAAAAAAATTCCAGATGAATGCTATGAAATGGATTGGATTCAAATTACCCAATAATACTAATTAGACTCCTCTCACCGAGCCCCTTTACTTTTATATAAAATCCCTCCTCTAGACAAAGCTGAAAGAATCTCCTTAATGATTGTTGAAAAATCCGTTAGGTTAGAGAAAAAAAAATACTTAATTTAGTGACTACAAACTATTTACATTTTTTAAAGCCCTACATCACACCATACACGGTGCATAAACTCAAACCTCATTTAAACATGTAATTAATGAGTTTAACTTATAACTTTAAATTATGAATAAATTAACTTTATTATTTGTCTCTGCTCTACTATTTAGTGCGGCAAGTGTTTTCGGACAAGCTAGAAGCGAATTGAACTTTGGCTTTGTGGGTGCTAATTATGAAATTCCTATTCACAGGGATATTACCATTGCTCCCGGAGGAGGAACCAGTTTAGATTTTGACTGGTTGAACTTAGGTGTCAAAGGCAACTATTATTTCGACAATTTATTTGGTCTAACTGCTCCTGCTTGGGACGTTTACGGAGGAGCCAATTTTGGATATTCGGTTTATATGGGAAGTGGCCATGACGACAGTGATATTGATTTTGGCCTGCAGATTGGCGGTCGCTGGTTCTGGAATGACAAATGGGGCGTCTATGCAGAAATAGCAGGAGGAAACGTTGCTGGCTTATCTCCTGGTATTGGGTTAACCGTCAAATTATAGATAAAACTAATAACATTAAAAATAAAACAGGGAGCTATAGCTCCCTGTTCTTTTTATCTCAATTTCCATCATATTCTATAATCCAATTCATATCTATCAGTTCCTTCAGTGTCAACTCACTCCAAATAAAATCTTCTCCATTTTCCACAATTTCCTCCCAAGGAGTATTATTAATTACCTCTTCATCAAATATCCATACATACAGTATTCCATCATCAGAAAGCAATTCAGAATACAGCTGTAATGTTTTTAATTTTCTTCATTCATTATTGGATAAGAATATCTCTATTCAACTACTCCCCATAAGGAGGAAACTGCTTAACACCTGACATATCCGGATTAGGCGGATATTCAATTTGAAAATTGAGATTTTCTAGACCCTGAACACTTAAATCATACCTTTTTAAGACCAGGTAGTTATCCCTAATTTCAGTCCAACCTAAATTAGATAATTCATTTTGATCAAAAATATAGATAGAAAGAGTATCTCGTTCTAATCTGTCAATTCTTGCTTGCCATTTCTCTGAATTACCCAGAAAAGTGTTTGTCTGTGCAGCTACAATTCCAAAAGTTAAATCATCTTTATTTAAAGGTAATATAGTGTCATTATAGATAATTGGAGAATACTCATCCCCAAAATGATATTTAATATTATTTTCGGAACTGTTATAAACTACTATTGTATAGATGCGGTCCATATAAATACCGTCACAATTGCAGATCATTAAAAACAAAATACCCAAAAGGTAGCGGCTCGTATATTTCATAACATGAAATTATAAAAAATACATTACAAATTGAACTTTTGCATTACTGCTAAAAAATTTAGTAACGTCTATAAAGCACATAGCTACACTTGAGGAGAAAATTGACAAATTGGGCGCTTATTAAAGAACCGAAAACACCCCTAAAACAAAAAGCATCCCAATCTTCAATTAAGAAAAAAGGAAAGCTTCTCATTGGTAAGTCTCATACTTAGGAGAGACATAATCACTAACATTAACAACCTTCTTAAACAGCTATAGGTTTAATTCTATTATACACCAATGGATATGTAAGAATTATATGTAGTTTTGTCGAAATAAATAGAATGGATATAATAACATTTCATTTTATCCATCCGTTAAAAAACATAAAAAAATTAACTCAATGAGAAAATTTAATTTATCACTTGCCACTTTTTTAGCGTTTTTAATTTTTGCCTGTTCAGCTGAGAACAATAATGATTCCCAAGAAAAAAATTCAACAAAATTACTTCTAAAAGTTACAGAAAATAATTATAAAGCAAACCTCTTTTTTTATAACGACGATTTATCTATAGATAAAATTGAACATTATGTTTACCCTGAAAACCCAACCAAGCCCCAAAACATAAAATATTTTTATTACGAAAACGGCAGGCTAGACAGTACAGCAACCAAAACTGGAAACAATGTTGATTTAAAATATTCAGAAAAATATATCTATACGAATAATCAGCTGCATGAAATACACGCTCAGAGCCATTATAGCTCAGGAATATTTGAATATAAAATACGCCTGTTTTATATAGACGATTTAGTACATAAAATTGAATATTATCAAGATGATTCTAGTCTTTTACTTTCTGAACAAATTTTTGAATATGACGGTGATGATAACATAGTAAAAAGTACCTATATCGCATCACATACTAATAATTATAATGACGGATTTCGTGAATATACATATGATGATAAAAATAGTCCTTATATCAACATTAATCCAATGCACTTATCTACACAATGGATCGGATATTTTAAATTTATTCCGACAAAAAACAATCCAACAAAAAAAGTAACAACTTCTCTATTCAATAATGAAGTTACTTCTGAAGAAAACTACACCAATATTTACGATAATGATGGTTATTTAATTAGCTCAAATAAATTCACTTATGAGTACAACAACTGAATACTGCCCGTAACACAATTTACAATTCATTGCTATCTTATAATTGCTATCTTATAATTGCTATCTTACTTTCTTAACCCTGAAAATTGTGCGTATTTTCAAGCAACAAACCACACGCAAACTACTGAAAACATTTAAAAAAACATGTTTATTGACAAACACCCCATTAATATGAAAATATTTTCTTGTAGTTTATCCGCATTTATTTTCTTTATACTTATTTCATGTTCAAAAGAAAATACTCCACAAGAACATTCAATATCTACGAACGTAAGCCCTATTGAAGGAGGTTCAATATCACCTAGTTCTGGGACATTTGAAAAATGGACAAACTATTACACTTTCAGCCTCTCCATCAAAATACTACGATTTTGAAAACTGGGATGGAGATGTAACCGGATCTCTGAATCCAATAACAATTACAGTTAATTCTAATAAGACTGTTACTGCAATTTTTGTTAAAATTGATGATGACGAAGATGGAGTTGAAAATAATTTAGATAATTGTCCTGACACCCAAGCTGGAGAAAATGTTAATCCTAATGGCTGTTCCGAATCACAATTGGTTGGAGATAAATTGCAATTGTTTGATAAATTCTGGTATACTGATTATGAATATGCATATCAAAATGCAAAAAAAATTATATATTCAAATGGCACAACAGAGGGCTATTTGAATGACGAATTATTTTACACTGCAGATTGGGTATGGGAAGATGAAAGATTAGGAATTATGAAACTTTACAATGTTGAGGGCACTTATCAACCATATCCTACTTTATGGCAAAAATACTACGACATCAAGGAACATTCTTTTAAAGAAATACAATCATCTGACCAAATTAATTATGGCCCAGAGGTATTATGGACAGATACAGATAATTAATCAATTCTTTAACCCATAATCTATAATAGGTCACAAAATCTAAAGTATAACTCAATTCAAAAAAATTTTATAAAGTGTAGCCATAAGAATAGTCAACACAAAAACAATTACTCACCATGTATAATTCATTTCCTTGATTTTTCTCACAGAAAACCCCACACTTTTGCTATCTTGGTTTTGTCCCCTGAGAATCCTAACGGAATTTCACCTGACAATGCCTATAGAAACCTTAGCCAACCAACTCAATCAAAATGAATAAAGCCTTAAAGTTTAATTTTTTTGCACTAATATTCCTTTGTTGTTATTTTAAATTAAATGCACAAATCACTTTAACCCATAACTGCGGCCCATTAATAAAAACAACAGATCACTCATGTACATATACGAACATTTACTGGGCAAGAGATTTTTTGTTATCTGATTATGGAATTGATTCAAATGAAGATTTAGTTTTAACTGAAGGACAGGTTGCTATAAGTTACACAACATGGGGCACAAGTATAAAGTTTAATATATATGAAATTGACGATAATTTCCCTGATTCATTTTCTACAGCAACTTTAATAGGCAGTAGCCAAGCACAAACCCTCCCTTACACTTCAATTCAAGATCCAAACGCAACAGTTATTACAGTTAATTTTCAAGACCCAATAATTGTCCCGGCAAATGTAGATAGAATCCTAGTTGAAGTTAAAAAACTGGTTACTACCAACGCCTCCTCTCTTGCCCATATTGCTGGCACAACAAATGATACTGGTATCTCATAGTACAGAGGTTGTATTGCCGGTGCAAATTATATAAATTCTGATGAAATCAATCACCCTTTATGGCCCGGCTCCAATTATAATTTTTATATAAATGTATCGGGCTTAGTAAATAGTTCAGTTACTCCTTTTACATTAAATTATACTAATAATTGCTCTGAAACCAACAAAGAGTTCCAACTAAACAATACTAGTAACATAAGTTCCGTTGAATGGGATTTTGGAGACCCAACAACTGGAGTAAACAACAATTCAACACTAGTTTCCCCCTCGCATGACTTTTCTTCCCCTGGCCAATATCCAATTACTGCAACAATTACGCAAACAAATGGAACAACCTATGTTTTAAACGAGAACATTCCTGTGGCAGAACCACCAATTGCCCATCCAATTAATGATATTCATGCATGTGAAGATCTTTTAGGATCAGGAATTTCCTCTAGTTTCAATACGTCTATCATAGAATCACAAATCTTAAACGGACAAACAGGAGTTGTAGTTTCATATTACAACCAAAATGGTAACGAGCTACCAAGCCCATTACCTAATCCCTATACCAATACCCAGCCCAATTCTCAAATAATAACCGCTAGAGTAAGTAATAGCAGTGATTTGTGTTGCTTTACAGAAACTTCATTTAGTTTTATTGCCGACCCACTTCCAAGTTCAATTCAAATTGATGACATCTATTCATGTGACAATGATGAGAATGGTTTTGCTGTATTTGATTTAACTGATGTTCCAAAAGAATTAATGAAAGGGCAATCAGGTTTAACTATTGAATTAGTAGACAATAATAACAGTTTAATTTTAGCCTCAGATTACTATAACTTCACAAATCTTGAAGTTAATAAAGATTATATAAAAGCCATACTAACCAATACAAATACTAATTGCTCATCTGAAACTATTATCAACCTATTAGTTAATGATAACCCTAAACCTAATCAATTACAAATAGTTTATGGCTGTGATGATAATAATGATGGTATTTCTGAATATTTTGACACTTCAAATATAGAAAGTCAAGTCTTAAATGGACTAACGGGAATGACCGTTAATTATTTTGACCAAACAGGTAAAGAATTAACAAGCCCATTACCAACCCCCTATACAAACTCTAATCCATACAGTGAATTAATAACTGTGAGAGTAACCGATAATAATTCAACCTGTTATGCAGAAACTACACTACAACTGCAAACCGTGACGCAACCAAATATTAACCAACCTGATAATTTATATGAATGTGACCAAGGAAATGGATATGCTGAATTTGACACTTCCAAAATAGCGCAACAACTAATTGGCAATCAAATAGGTTTATCCATTGAATACTACGATTCAAATGACAACTTACTTCCAAGTCCTCTACCAGTAGTATTCCAGAACACAGAACCTTTCTCACAAACCATTAATGTTAGGGTCGAAGATACCTCAAATCCCATTTGCTATTCAGAAACATCATTTGATTTAATCGTTAATGAGCTTCCTGAAATTGACTTAGAAGATGAATACTTCATTTGCAATTTGGAGCCATCAATTACATTAAATATAAATTCTGGATTTAATTCATATAATTGGTTCTATGAAGACGGAACTCTAATTTCTAATACAGATAGTGCAGAAATAGCAGAGGAAGGAAATTATACTATCACTGCGACACAAATTGAAAACGGCATAACTTGTGAAAACTCATTTGATTTTAATCTTATTCGCTCTGTATTGCCAGAAATACAACAAGTAAATTTTGGAGATTTAGGAAATAATTATATTGAAATAATAGCTCCTGGTGATGGAGATTTTGAATACTCTATTGGCGGCATAAATTACCAAGACAGTAATTATTTCTCAAATATTGAAGGTGGCATTTACACTGTATCCGTTAGAGACAGGGATGGCTGCGGTCAAGATTCAGAAGAAGTGACAATTATTGATTATCCAAAATTGTTCACCCCAAACAATGATGGTTACAATGATTTTTGGCACATTAAAGGTATCCGCAACTTTCCCCTTTCAAGAATATTAATTTTTGACAGGTACGGAAAATTATTAACCCAATTATCATCAATTGATTCAGGCTGGAACGGAGTCTATAATGGTAAAGAAATGATGTCAAATGATTATTGGTTTAAAGCAGATATGGGTAATGGTCGATTTTTTTACGGGCATTTCTCATTGAAAAGATAACAAACCTAACCATTTCCAAACTTAATCAATAATGGCCTATATTATAAAAAGAAAACACAAACATAGGATAGTGTTAATACCAAATAATAACAGGGGACTAACTACCCCCCTGTTTTTCCAATCTATCTTATTGCTTAACCTTTCCTGAATTACCTCTCCATAATAGTCCTGCGTGGTCTTTATTTAAGTATGCCCAACAGTTTGGTCACATCCAACAACATCATAAAAAAAGACAATAGGCAAATTTCTCTTAACCTAGCAATTAGAGAATTTCAAGTTTTATTTTTCTTACCATCAAACCTATTTATAATTATAAAACACTATCTTTCAATCTATTACCTATTAACACGAATTGTTGAATTTAAATCTAAAACCATGAAATTTAAAACTAATTTCACATTAATTCTCATTTCACTCCTCTTCATTAATTGTAAAAAAGAAAAAGAACCGAATACACCCGAAGAAAAACTACCAACCAGTGAAATTTCTTTGGAAAATGCAACATTGATAGGTGACGAAGACATAACAACTCCCTATGGAAAAATTGTTATGGAACATAATTACATAACAGAAGGCTCGGATGAATTATTTGATGCATTGGATTTCCAAAGAGCTTCCCAAGCTTACATTTGGGCTACACCAATGGTTTCTTTCAAGCAATGGCAAGTAGAACAAGCCAAAACTTTTAACGCAACAAAACTAGGTGATTTTGTGGTTTACAAATCCTTAAAGGAAAAACGAGGCATAGTAACCGCTAACCTTACTACACCTTACGTTATCAATTTCCTGTCACTTGCTGAAGGTTCCATAAAGGTTAAAGTGCCTCAAGGCCCCATGGCAGGCATGTTTTTAGATCTTTGGCAAAGACCTGTAAGTGATATTGGCCAAACTGGGCCAGATCAAGGAAAGGGAGGCACCTATATTATTGCCGGGCCAGAAGATGACCTATCAAAATACCAAGGACAAGCGGACTATGTTTTCCAATCTGAAACCAACAACATTTTTATTGGTGTACGGTTGCTAGATCCAAGTCCAGAATTTGAATCTAAAATTGAAAAGGAAATGCAGGTAGCTCGGGTTGACGGTGGCTACGAATCTATTAGATTTATTAAAGGCGTTGATAAAGAATGGTCTGGCACAGCACCTCGAGGCTTGGAATTCTGGAAATTATTGAGTGAATTATACCAGGAGGAACCTACTAGAAATCAAGACAAAGCATTGGCAGCAATGCTTGAGCCTTTAGGCGTTGCAAAAGGAACCCCATTTGTACCAAATGAAAGACAAAAAAGAATATTACTGGAAGGAGGCGCAATGGGTGAGCTTATGCTTAAAAACATGCAAATGAATCCACGATTTGCTGAACCTTATTGGGAAGGCACAAGTTGGTACAAATCTTTTGACTTTACTGTACCACAAATAACAAAGGATAAAGTTGAATTAGACGAAAGAGCCGTTTGGTTTTACGAAGCCGTAACTTCTTCAGAAGGCATGGTAAATCCAACCCCTGGTAAAGGTCAAGTTTATATGACTGTTAAACGCGATAGTGATAAAAACCTCTTTAGAGCGGACAAAACATATAAATTAACTATTCCCAAAGATGTACCCGTAGCTCAGTTTTGGTCTTTAAGTTTATACAGTGAAAATACTAGAAGAAACTATGATAATGGCGGTACCGAAATAGCATCGGCTAGTTTGGATAGCAAAATGGAACAATTACAATACAACCAGGATGGCAGCGTAGATTTATACATAGGTGCTAAAGCTCCCGAAGGAATGGAAAGCAATTTTATGAAAACAGTTGGTCAAGATGGTTGGTTTGTATATTTCCGCTTATATGCACCTACACAACCATTCTTTGACAAGTCCTTCTCTCTCCCTGATTTTGTAATTGTTAATTAAAAACCAAACGCTAACAACACAATTAGATACTAAACAGGGAAAGCAATTAACTTTCCCTGTTTATCCTATCTATCTCATTACTTAACCGCTCCTGAATTATCTCTCCATAATGGTCTTGTGCAGTCTGGATTTTAGCATGTCCCAACAGCTTTGACACTATATATCCATAGGCACATCATTATACAACAACACAGTGGTTTCAAAGGTCTTTACAGCTATATAATCTCTTGCCTACTGTTCCAGTGTTCAGGATTAATAAAAATCCCTGTGGAAAATTCCTTTCTTTTCAGGAAGTAAGTCACCCTACACTTAACAACTGATTTACCATTCTTGTTTGACCTATTCTTAGCCAGAACAAATAATATTTTCATGATATGGTTCTTCATAATTATATCTAAATTTAAGGTTGATTATTTATTTTAAATGGGATTATGGGTAAAGTAGCGAAAGAATGCATTTTCCTTTATGAAGGATTTAGGGCTTATGTCCCAAAGAAAAAATTGGCAGATTTTGATAATGAATTTCTGAGTAGAAAGTCCTATTCCGTTAAGTTCATGACTGAGCTTATAATTAAGTATGTTAACCTAAAATACTACCACAAAAAGCCCAAGAATGAAAATGACGGCTATCTATTCAATTTCTTCTTGGTAGACTTTTCCCAAAGAAGTTCTAAAACAACTAAAGCCCTTAAAGAGTTTAGAAATACTCCTAGAACAATAGATAGAAGTTTCATGTATTTCAATCCACACCCGAAGTAATTTATGCACACCTACCAGCACACCTTTTAGAAGAAAAAACCTGATAAGTCAGCGTAATTAAGAAATACAAACACCCCTAAAACAAAAAAGCATCCCAATCTTCAATTAAGAAAAAAGGAAAGCTTCTCATTGGCAAGTCTCCTGTTGGGGAGGCTCACAACTCCCAGATTGCCCTGGGAACAACACAACTAAACTTTAGGCCAAAAAAAAGCTCCAATTTCTCGGAGCTTTTAAGGCAATTTTGCGGTCTGGACGGGACTCGAACCCGCGACCCCCTGCGTGACAGGCAGGTATTCTAACCAACTGAACTACCAAACCGTTGCTTCATTGCGGTTGCAAATATACAACCCTTTTTCAATTGCGCAAACATTTTTTGAAGAAAAAATGAAAAAAATTTCACTACAAAAATTTATTTCTCTCTATCATATACGTTGTCAATACTTTATCGAAATCTTTTTTTATGTCGGCTTCTACATATTTTATTCCGTATTGCCCACATTTTAATCGGAGCTCGTTAAAATAAGTGCCAACTGCCTCCTCATAATTATCCTTAATGGTGTCTGGATATAGGTTAATGTACTCTCCCGTCTCCACATCGATGAACCTTTTTGGGGTATTATCGAAATCAAATTGAAGTTCTTTCTCCTTATCGAACACATGAAACAGCACCACTTCGTGCTTATTGTACTTTAAATGCCTCAAGGCTTCAAACAACTTTGCCTCATTGGTAGAAGTCTGGAACATATCGGTGAAAAAGAAAATCAAGGAACGTCTATGGATCTTTTCGGCTATTTGATGTAGATAGGTATAAGTTTCCGTTTGCCTTTGTTCAGGTTTAGCCATGACCATATCACTTAACCTGTGCAATAACATCTGATGATGGCGTTCACTGCCCTTTTCAGGCGCGTAATAATCATAAGCATCACTGTAAATGCTCAAACCTACCGCATCGCGCTGTTTCTTTAAAATATGCATCAAAGAAGCCGATGCCAAAGCTGAAAAGGCAACTTTGTTTAAATGGTCTATTGAAAACTGGCGCATTTCAGGATAATGCATCGAGCTACTGTTATCTATAATTAAATGGCAACGCAAATTGGTCTCTTCATCGTAACGTTTGGTGAAGAGTTTATCGGTTTTGGCAAAGAGTTTCCAATCAATGTGTTTGGTACTCTCACCCCGATTATAGATTTTATGTTCAGCAAACTCAGCCGAAAACCCATGAAAGGGGCTTTTATGCATGCCCGCAATAAAGCCCTCTACCACCTGTTTGGCCAGTAGTTCAAGATTTTTGAATCCACCTGTTTTATTTAGCTCCTGTTGTAAATCCATTCAAATAAAAAACACTCATTTATATAATAGCATCCACAATGCCATATTCCACCGATTCCTCTGCTCCCATCCAATGGTCACGGTTAAAATCCTTCATTACCTTCTCAAAATCCTGACCACAGTTATCGGCCAAAATTTGAGCACTCAATTCTTTGGTTTTAATAATTTCCAAAGCAGTAATCTCAATATCACTTGCAGGTCCTCTTGCTCCCCCACTTGGTTGATGTATCATCACTCTGGCGTGAGGTTGAATAAACCGCTTACCCTTTTTCCCCACAGAAAGCAAAATAGAGCCCATAGAAGCCGCCAATCCTGTGCATATGGTAGAGACATCGCTATTGAGTGATTTAATGCAGTCATAAATGGCAAAACCCGAGGTTACATAGCCTCCTGGACTATTAATGTATAATTGAATATCCTTGACCTCTAAGGCATCTAAATACAATAAGCGGTCAATAACATGTTTGGCAGACTTATCATCTACTTGCCCCCACAGAAACACTTTGCGTTGGTCCAACAATTTACTATCTATAAGATCTTGTACTTTTGGCTGTTTATTCATGGTATATCATTTTTTCCTAAAAATAAAAAAAGGTTTGCTGAACACAGCAAACCTTTCACATTTCTTTTGGAAAGTATTTTTTATAATAGAGAATCGATAGCTTCTGTATAAGCACTCTTTTGAGCTACACCAACTTGACGACCTACAACTTCACCGTTTTGGAATACCAATACCGTAGGAATGTTACGCACACCATATTTTGCAGCAAATTCTTGGTTAGCATCAACATCAACTTTACCAACAACAGCTTTACCTTCGTATTCTTTGCTAATCTCGTCAATGATAGGTGCTACCATTCTACAAGGACCACACCATGCCGCCCAAAAATCGACCATAACCGGTTTGTCACTATTCAAAACGGTTTCTTCAAACGTTGCATCTGTTATCTCTAATGCCATAATCTATAATTTAAATTGTGTTTTACTTCAGTTTTCTATGAATATGCAAACTTAGTCAAAAAATTTGCCAAAGCTTACATACTGACAATATGTTTTGATTATATCCACATTGTTTCAGCTTATTATGCTAATTTGGCATAAGTCCAAAACCACCTAATTAAGTTTGTAAAGGATATTTTGATTCTCCAATTCCTTTAGCAATTCCTGTGAAATCCGCACCTTCTGTTTTCGGCCAATCATTTCCAGTTTTATTTGCTCCTCATTATCATATACCGTAAAGTTCAATGCCTTTTCACCAGAGTGCATCCTTATCAAATCGCTAAGCATGTGTACTTTTTCCTCTTCTAGATCAGCAATATTAAGTTGAATGGACAACTTTCTAGCATAGGTTTCCATAACATCATGCAACAATTGGAAATAGTTGAACTGCATCCTCGGCTCTCCTCGCTGCCCGGTGTCCTTATTGGTAATCCATCCTTCTCGAACAAACACTTTCACAAATACAAAGGAGTTCTGCACTAAAAAGTGTCGGAATTTCAAATACTCTTCACCAAAAATCCTGAATTCAACACTGTTATTATAATCGTCCATCGTGAACATGGCCCAACCTTTCCCCTGCTTACTCACCCTGTGCTGCACATCGGTCACCACACCCCCCACAGTTAGTTCACGGTTGACAAACTGATCCAGTTGTGTCAATGCCGCCAAGGTGGCATTACAGAAAGTATTCAATTCTATTTTGAAATCATCCAATGGGTGTCCTGAGATGTAAATCCCTACCACTTCCTTTTCCCGAGCCAATTTTTCCATAGTCCCCCAAGTCTCGCAAGGCGGTACAACAGGCTCTTCAATTTGCACATCACTAGACTCTCCAAAAAGACTTACTTGTGCCGAATTCTCGTTCTCTTGGTGCTTGTTTCCATATTTAATCGCCTTTTCCAAAAAGGTAATGCCATCTCCTTCATCATGGAAATATTGAGCACGATGGGTTCCAGAAAAACAGTCGAACCCACCAGCCAAAGCCAAGTTTTCAAAGGCCTTCTTGTTCGCAGCCCTTAAATCGATACGTTTGGCCAAATCGAAAATAGACTTATAAAAACCATCCTTCTTTCTATTATCAACAATGGTTTTTACGGCACCATGACCCACTCCTTTAATTGCTCCCATACCAAAACGCACGGCATTTTGATCGTTTACGGAGAATTTATAAAAGGATTCATTAACATCAGGCCCAAGTACATTTAATTTCATGCGCTTACACTCCTCCATAAAGAAAGTCACCTGTTTGATGTCGTTCATGTTATTGGAAAGTACCGCTGCCATATATTCCGCAGGATAATGCGCCTTTAAATAAGCTGTTTGATAGGCAATCCAAGCATAACAGGTAGAGTGGGATTTGTTGAATGCGTAACTTGCAAACGCTTCCCAGTCTTTCCAAATCTTCTCCAACACCTTACGCGGATGCCCATTAGCTTCCCCGCCATCCAAAAACTGGGGTTTCAACTTTTCAAGTAAAGCGAATATCTTTTTACCCATCGCCTTACGAAGCATATCGGCGTCACCCTTGGAGAAGTTGGCCAATTTTTGCGACAGCAACATTACCTGCTCCTGATAAACCGTAATCCCATAGGTTTCCTTAAGATATTCCTCCATGGCCGGCAAATCGTAAACAATTTCCTGGTCTCCATGCTTACGCGCAATAAAGTCTGGGATGTATTCCATTGGCCCTGGACGGTACAATGCGTTCATGGCAATAAGGTCATCAAACACCGTTGGCTTTAAGGACTGCATGTGTTTTTGCATCCCAGGGGATTCGTATTGGAACACCCCAACCGTTTCACCTCGCTGGAACAGCTCATAAGTCATTTGATCATCCAGAGGGAAATTCTCCGGATCCAACTCTATGCCATGTTTCGCCTTTACAATCTTCACGGTATCCTTAATCAGGGTCAGTGTTTTCAACCCCAAGAAATCCATTTTTAACAGTCCTGCAGATTCCACTACCGAGTTATCAAACTGCGTCACATACAAATCGGAATCCTTGGCTAAGGACACGGGTACGAACTTGGTAATATCATCTGGGGTAATGATCACCCCACAGGCATGGATTCCTGTATTTCGAACAGAACCTTCCAAAACCCTGGCCATGTTTACCGTCTCCGAATCTAAACCTGCCCCTTCCGAAATATTGAAAAGTTCCTGTATCAATTCAATCTCTTCGGATTTGAACTTTGCCTTCAACCCTTTTTCATCCAAACCAAAAATCTTGTTCAGTTTGGTCATGTTTGGGATCAATTTGGCAATCCTGTCAGCTTCAAACAAAGGCAAATCCAACACCCTTGCCGTATCACGAATAGACGACTTGGCCGCCATGGTTCCGTAGGTGATAATTTGCGCCACCTGACTGCTTCCATATTTACCGATTACATAATCCATAACACGGCTACGTCCTTCATCATCAAAATCGATATCAATATCGGGCATACTCACACGATCCGGATTCAAGAATCTCTCAAAAAGCAGATCGTACTTGATTGGGTCTATATTGGTAATCCCCAAACAGTAGGCTACGGCAGATCCCGCCGCCGATCCACGACCCGGCCCTACCGACACGTCCATGTTACGAGCTTCCCGAATGAAGTCTTCCACAATCAAGAAGTAACCCGGATATCCCGTTTTCTCGATAACGTCCAGCTCAAAGTCTAAACGCTCAGCAATGGAGGGCGTAATTTCTTCATAACGCCTTTTGGCTCCTTCGTAGGTCAAATGCTTTAAATACGCATTCTCCCCACGTTTGCCTCCATCCTTTAAATCGTCTTCATGCTGAAATTGCTCAGGAATATCAAACTTCGGCAAGAGAACATCCCGAGCCAAATCATAAGCTTCTACCTTATCTAGAATTTCCTGAATATTTGAAATAGCCTCTGGAATGTCCTTGAACAAGGATTTCATTTCATCGGCCGACTTGAAATAATATTCTTGGTTTGGCAATCCGTAGCGATAGCCACGCCCTCTACCAATTGGGGTACTTTGCTTTTCCCCATCCTTCACACACAACAAAATGTCGTGTGCATTGGCATCTTTCTGATCTACATAATAAGTATTGTTCGTAGCAATTACCTTAACATCATGTTTCTTAGCCAAATCAACCAACACCGGATTCACACGGTTTTCATCTTCCTGATTGTGGCGCATGATTTCTACATACAAATCATCCTGAAACATCTCCTTCCACCACAACAAAGCTTCCTCTGCCTGATTTTCCCCAACGTTCAATACCTTACTCGGCACTTCTCCATAAAGGTTCCCCGTCAAGACAATCACATCTTCCTTGTATTGTTTGATGATTTCCTTATCAATCCTTGGGACGTAATAGAACCCTTCCGTAAAGGCAATGGAAGACAATTTGGCCAAATTGTGATAGCCATTTTTATTCTTGGCCAACATCACTATTTGATATCCGTTGTCTTTACGGCTTTTATCCAACCGATCTTCACACACAAAGAATTCACACCCTACAATAGGTTTGATTTCCTTTAATTTGGCTTCACCCCCAGCTGCAATTGCTTCTTCATTTTTAGCCTTAACTCCTTTGTTATGATTCAATACCGCACGCACAAAATGAAAGGCCCCCATCATATTGGCATGATCTGTCATAGCTACACCAGGCATGTTGTTTTTTGCAGCAGCAGCTACTAAATCCGGAATGCTAATAGTAGACTGCAATACGGAGAACTGTGAATGGTTATGTAGATGCGCGAAATTAGCTTCCTCAAGATCTGATATATTCTGCTGAATTTCAGCTTCGGTAATATCTGGAGTCTGCTGTTTTTCAAGACGCTTTCTAATAGCATCACTCGCCTTTTTAAGGTTGATGTGTTTTAAGCCAATTAATTGGATTTCTCCAGGATTAGCTTCACTAAACCTATTGAAATATGTAGGCTCTACATCAAGAGCTTCAACAGTAAATTCTTGACGACGCACCAATTCAAAGAAACAACGTGTTGTTGCCTCAACATCGGCAGTTGCGTTATGTGCTTCGGCAAAAGGCTGGTTGAACAGGTATTGGTGCAATTCTGTTAAGGTTGGCAACTTAAATTTACCACCACGTCCTCCAGGAATTTGACACAATTCCGCTGTATGTTCCGTACAGGTATCCAAAACCGGTAATTCCTGAAGTGCATTGGCTACGCCTTCTCGATAGAATTCTGCCCCCATAATATTGACATCAAAGCCAACATTCTGTCCAACTACAAATTTGGTTTTGGATAAGGCTATATTGAATTTTTCCAACACCTCACTTAAGGACACACCTTGTTCTTGGGCCAATTCGGTAGAAATTCCGTGGACCTTCTCGGCATCATACGGAATATTGAATCCTTCAGGCTGTATCAAAAAATCCTGATGCTCTACACAGCGTCCTAACTCATCGTGTAACTGCCATGCAATCTGTATCGCTCTTGGCCAGTTATCGGTATCTGAAATAGGGGCATCCCAACGCTTGGGCAAACCAGTTGTTTCGGTATCAAAAATTAAGTACATAAATCTCCTGTTGTAATTCCAGTATTGGTAATAATTGCGGTTTCAAAGAAAGGCATCTACATCTATATCAACACCTTAAAAAACGATTTTGCAACTATTGAAAAGCCTTTAAAAATACGCATAAATAAAACGCAACAAAGCCAAAGTTATAAAGAGTTGTAAACAAAAAAAAGCGCCTTGTACAAGGCGCTTTTTAATATCTTATTTTCAGTTTCCTTATGGATTACAATCTCCCAAGGCATCAATAGCTGCCTGCAACGTTCCAGAACTATCTCCACAAGAATTAATCTGCACAGCTAGAGCTTCCTTATAAGCATTACACAACTCAGCATATTCAGGTAATTCACTGCTTGAGGCCGCTAATGATGATGCGGCTTCAGCTGAAATTTTCTGGGCCTGTTGACAACTGGTCCCTCCTCCTGTCACCAATAATCCACCTATAAGTGGTACTTTATAAAATTCACCCTGAATGAAATTCACACTCGCCAAACCATCCTTTGAAAAAGCATTGAATTTGAATTTACCTGTAACAGTATTTGTAGGCTTATCAAAATCTACAATTATAATCTCTCCATCTGCCGGATACACTTGTAAACTTGGGTCAGGTGTATTTAATGTTGAATAGGTGACACCATATGCATCTGTAAATCGTGCTTCATTTTGGTTATCCCCACCCAAATAGTACGTCCCTACATCGTCCAAGGTAGTCACTAAAGACAATGTTTCATAACTAGTTCCTCCTTGCACAACCAAACCACCTTCATCAATATCTGCCGCATAAAACTTTGCTCTCCAAGGATCTCCGTCTTTCTTTCCAACTACAGCAGGCGTACTGAACTCCAAGTCATCACCACAGCCAAAGACTGCAAACAAGGTCAACGCAAAAAACATTATATTTTTCATCTTATTCATAGGGCTTAATTTTTAAGGCTAATTAAAATAACGCTTTGAAAAACCCAAAAGTATAATAAAATTCTGTCACTGTCTAATTCTAAAAAATTTATGCTATTAATTAAAATTGTAGTATCTTTGCACACTTATTAATAACCGAGGTCGCGAACCTCACTAATTAATTGATATGTCAGTTAAAATCAGATTACAAAGACACGGTAAAAAAGGAAAACCTTTTTTCTGGATCGTTGCAGCAGATGCAAGAGCAAAAAGAGATGGTAAATTCTTAGAAAAATTAGGAACTTACAATCCAACTTCTAACCCAGCTACTATTGACTTAGATGTTGACGGTGCTGTAAAATGGCTTCAGAATGGTGCACAACCAACTGATACGGCTAGAGCTATTTTGTCTTACAAAGGAGCTTTACTTAAAAACCATTTGGCTGGCGGAGTAAGAAAAGGAGCTTTAACAGAAGAGCAAGCTGAAGCTAAATTCAATGCTTGGTTGGAAGAGAAAAGCGGGAAAGTGGATGCTAAAAAAGACACTTTAGCAAAAGCTGATGCAGATGCTAAAGCTAAAGCATTGGAAGCAGAAAAAGCTGTAAACGACGCTAGAGCGGCTGCGGCTGCTGAAGCTGAGGCAGAAGCTAAAGCTGCTGAAGAAGCTGCAAACGCTGAAACAGCAGAAGAAGAAACTGCTAACGAAGAAGAATAAAAAATTTATTTTTTATACTTTTAAAACTCCGATAGTCACTATCGGAGTTTTTTGTACCATTCCGTTTGTCTCCCACATCCCCAAGAACATTTAACTTATTTCATTTTTCAGGCAAAACCCACTCACAATGCAAAAAAAAGATTGCTTTTATCTAGGTAAGATTGTAAAAAAATACAGTTTCAAAGGCGAAGTACTGGTAAAACTAGATACCGATGAGCCAGAACTTTACGACAATCTAGACTCTGTTTTTGTAGAACTGCGCAACAATCTGCTGCCATTTTTTATTGAATCCTCCCAGTTGCACAAATCGGATTTGCTTCGCATTAAATTTGAAGAAGTCGACACCGAACAGGATGCGGACAGCATCATGAAATGTGATTTGTATTTACCTTTGGAATTTCTACCTAAGCTGGAAGGCAACAAATTCTATTTCCACGAAGTCATTGGTTATGCTATCGAAGATGTCAACTTTGGACCAATCGGGACCATTAAAGATATTAATGACAGTACAGCACAAGCGCTGTTTGAAATAGACAGGAATGGCATTGAAATCTTGATTCCAATGAACGACGAATTCATTAAGGAAGTGAACAGAGAAACCAAAACTATTTTGGTAGAAACGCCAGAAGGATTGATCGATTTGTACCTAGAATAGATTATTTGCAGACCAATGAACAAACCATTTGCATTTAAGCAATTTACCGTTGAACAAGATAAGTGTGCCATGAAAATAGGCACGGACAGTGTACTTTTGGGTGCATGGGCTTCTGTGGAAGCCAACCCTTTTTCTGTTTTGGATATTGGAGCTGGAACAGGAGTTTTAGCACTTATGCTGGCACAGCGCAGCAATGCTGAACTTATCGATGCTCTGGAGATTGATGATGATGCCTACGAACAATGTGTTTCCAATTTTGAAAATTCCCCTTGGGGAGATCGTTTGTTTTGCTACCATGCTTCATTGGTGGAATTTGTAGAAGAGATAGAAGATAAATATGATTTGATCATTTCAAATCCGCCTTTCTATTCCGATGCCTATAAAACAGACAACACTCAACGTGACTTAGCCCGTTTTGAAGACGCTATGCCTTTTGGCCATCTATTGGAAAGCGCTGCACATTTACTAGATGAAACCGGTATCTTTTGCGTGATCATACCGTATTCTGAAACAGATAATTTTATCGCATTGGCGAGGGAATTCCAATTGTATCCCAATAAAATTCTACAGATAAAAGGCACTCCAGAAACCGAAATCAAGCGCAGCCTCATTCAATTCTCATTCAATGAAACCGAAGTAGACACCAAAGAACTTATCATAGAAACAGCCCGCCACCAATACACCGAAGATTATATTGCGCTTACCAAAGATTTCTATTTGAAAATGTAACATAAAAAAAGCGTTGTTCAAACATGACAACGCTTTTCCTTTTTTATTACTGCAATAAATTACTGCAAACTTACTACAGCTTTAAGATTTACATCCGTCCAAGTCTTTCCCTCGTGCAAAGCATTACAAGCAGCGTGCAAAGCATCAAAAGCAGTGTTTGCTCCAAAGTCCTCCAAAAGATCAACACTTCCTTCAAAGGTAACTGATTGACCATCTGCCGCTGGCACAAACGAAAATTCCTTGTTAATGGTTTTGTCATTCAGTTTAATTTCCAACTTCGCCTTACCATCTTTTACCTCTAGGATTCGCCCTGAAATATCTCCCACAAGTTGGGCAAAAAATTCATTCTTTAAAGTGGTATCCCTAGCTGCGTCTCCCGTACTCACGGTTGTTTTATCCATGTTAAAGGTAAGCCCTTTAAACTTGTCCTCAAGAACATCGGCTTCTGTCAATTCTCCATAAGCTATTTCAGAAAAGGTACCATTCACCCCTGCTTTAGCAGGTGTTTTAAAGGCTGTCCATGTAAAATCAACATCTTTAATACTTGGCTCCTTTTCAACCTCCACTATTTCTTGAGCGGTTTCTTCAACGATGGGTTCCGTTACCTTTTTGGTTTCGCTTTTACAAGACACCAACAGCCCGATCAAGGCCACACTATAAATTACTTTCTTCATATTGTTTTAAAATTCAGTAACTGGTTAAATGATTTGTATAAACAAATATAGCCCATATCTTTTCCTTCACCTTGAAAGAGCCTCGCTTTTTCATTTTTCAATTATACGTAGAATACCCAAACTGCTTCACCAATTAAAAATTAGCATCTTGAAAACGATTTCGCTACTTTTGTGAACCGCTCAAAAAAGGCCGTTAAAAATAACGGAATAAAAAGTGCGGCATAACATAAAAATAATTGACATGGCAGGCGAATAGTACCGCCATCACTTTTAAAAATATAGCATGAAACCAGATTTATTTGAAGCACCAGACTATTACCAACTTGACGAATTGCTAACCGAAGAACACAAATTGGTTCGCGATGCTGCCCGTGAATGGGTGAAGCGCGATGTATCTCCAATTATTGAGGACTATGCCCAACGTGCAGAATTCCCAACACAAATCATCAACGGATTGGCTGAAATAGGCGCCTTTGGACCTTATATTCCTGAAGAATATGGCGGGGCTGGATTGGATCAAATTTCGTACGGTTTGATCATGCAAGAAATTGAAAGAGGAGATTCCGGAGTACGCAGTACCGCTTCTGTACAATCATCCTTGGTAATGTATCCTATTTGGAAATACGGAAACGAAGAGCAACGCCAAAAATACTTGCCAAAATTAGCGAGTGGTGAATGGATGGGCTGCTTCGGCTTGACTGAACCAGACCACGGTAGTAACCCAGGAGGCATGGTTACCAATTTTAAGGATATGGGAGACCACTATCTTTTAAATGGTGCCAAAATGTGGATTTCCAACGCACCTTTTGCTCAAGTTGCCGTTGTATGGGCCAAGAATGAAGAAGGCCGTATCCATGGGTTGATTGTAGAACGTGGCATGGAAGGATTCTCAACTCCGGAAACCCACAACAAATGGTCTTTAAGAGCCTCGGCTACTGGAGAGCTTATATTTGACAATGTAAAAGTTCCAAAGGAAAACTTGTTACCGGGAAAATCTGGTTTGGGAGCGCCACTTGGTTGTTTGGATTCCGCCAGATATGGCATTGCTTGGGGAGCCATTGGAGCCGCTATGGACTGTTACGATACAGCTTTGAGATATAGCAAGGAACGCACGCAATTTGGAAAACCTATTGGTCAGTTCCAATTACAACAAAAGAAATTGGCTGAGATGATTACCGAAATCACCAAAGCCCAATTATTAACTTGGCGTCTGGGGGTATTGAGAAATGAAGGCAAAGCGACTTCCGCACAAATCTCTATGGCGAAACGCAACAATGTGGATATGGCCATCAACATCGCTCGTGAGGCTCGCCAGATTTTGGGAGGTATGGGAATTACTGGAGAATACAGCATTATGCGCCATTCCATGAATTTGGAGAGTGTGATTACTTACGAAGGTACCCACGACATCCACTTGTTGATTACTGGTTTTGACGTTACTGGCCTCAACGCCTTTAAATAATTGATTTAAAATATGTTACTAAAAGCGAGTTTTTACTCGCTTTTTTTGCATCTTTATACTATGTCTTCAAAATCCAGATTAGATAGGGCGTATAAAAATGCAAAGGTCATCCCCTTTGATGACAGTAGTAAATTCATACTTTTTAGCGACTGCCACAGAGGTGACAACAGTTTTGCCGATGATTTTGCCAATAATCGCAATATCTACCTTCATGCGCTAAAACAATATTTTGCAAAAGGCTTTTATTATTGCGAATTGGGAGATGGTGACGATTTATGGGAAAACCTGTTCTATAGCCACGTTCTTCAAGCCCACAAAGATGTGTATAGGCAAATTCAGCTTTACTTCAATCAAAATAGGTTTACCATGTTATGGGGCAACCACGATATGGTCTACAAAAACCCTGAATATGTCAAAAAACAACTCTACAGTTATTTTGATAAACGAAGTGGAACCCATAAACCATTATTCCCAGGAATTGAAGTTCATGAAGCCATAATTCTAAAACACTCTCAAACGGGGCAGGAACTGTTTTTAACCCACGGTCATCAAGCAGATTGGTGGAATTATGTCTGTTGGAAATGGAGTCAGTTTTTGGTAAGAATTCTTTGGAAGCCCCTAAACGTTATGGGCATTGCAGACCCAACGAGTCCTGCCATAAATTACAAGGAACTCATAAAGGTAGAACGCCGCATCAAGGATTGGATTCAAGCGAACAACAATTTAATTACTATTGTTGGGCATACCCATCGCCCAAGATTCCCCTCTCCAAATGAGATTGCGTTTTTTAATGATGGAAGCTGCGTGCATCCGAGATGCATTACGGGAATAGAAATTGAAAATGGACAAATTTCTTTAGTGAAATGGGAAACCTCTACCACAAATGACGGCACCCTGAAAATTGTCCGTGAAATGTTAGAAGGCCCTAGAAAGCTATCCGAATACCATATGTTTAAAGCGAATTGACGAAGTCCAAAAGGTCTTGTCTTTCACTAGCAGAAAGGTTTTTAAAACCATTTTTGGCTGCTTCCGCTTCACCTCCATGCCACAAAATAGCTTCTGTTACATTCTTGGCTCTACCGTCATGTAAAAAGTGCGTATGGCCATTTACAACCTGTGTCAAACCAATTCCCCATAACGGACGTGTTTTCCACTCTTGTCCATCGGCTAAAAAGTCTGAACGATTGTCTGCTAAACCAGGCCCCATATCGTGTAACAGCATATCCGTGTAAGGATAAAACTCTTGATTGGCCAAAACATTGATATCAGCTTCTTCAGAAATCATTTTGGGAACATGACAACTAGCACATTGCAACTCTTCAAAAATTCTGGCACCATTTTGAATGTGTTCCTGATCTAAATTTCTAGCAGCAGGAACCCCCAAAGTTTTACAATAAAATGCCACCTGTTCCAAAACGTCATAGGACACTTCAGGATCATCTCCAAAACCATCATTTCCGTTGGATTGGTCATGCCCAGTTTCCTGAGGAAATAAAGGAGTCGTGATTCCCATATCCTCCAAATAAGCTCCGGCACATTGCTCGATGATGGAAGCTGTGTTGGCTTTCCATCCAAAACGGCCCAATGTCATCGATTCTGTGACGTGATTGTAAACGTAGTTCGCCTTTCCTGAAATGCCATCACCATCGGCGTCATTGACATCTTCATATTGCAAAATGTAGTATTCCGGAATTACCTCTAATAAGCCCAATCCAAATACTGGCGGCGCCAATCTTGGGGACAGATTTGCTTCCGAAGGAAACGGAATATAGGTATCCACAACATTATAGCTAGGCTTCTTTAAGATAACTTCGGTACCATCTGCTAAAGTCTCTACTTGATTTGTAAACTCCACCGAAAACTGCACTTCCGGTTCATAGCCGTAAATGGCTTGATTCTGCAATTGTTTACCAAATCCAGGCACCGCTACAGGTCCGCCCAAAGCATCTGTTCCAGGAAGACTGGCCCTTAAGAAAAACCCACTTAAACTATTAATATTTGATGGAAATGCACTTCTTCCATCTTTTGGATGGCAAGAAATACAAGAGGTATTATTGAATACAGGACCAACACCACCGTTAACCTCTGCAGGGGCCGATACAAATACCGCTCCGAATTCCAAATCGGCATCAAAATGATCGGCTATTTGAGAAGCAGACAGGTTAGCAGCAGGAGTACTGAACGAATTACTTGAGGTAAGATACACCGTAGTCTCTCCACCCGCCGTAGTTCTTTCGGTTAACGGATTCACCGACTCATAGCCTTCTTGGTCATCTTTTTGACACGACACTACCATTCCCATTAAAAGGGTTCCTACCAATAACCTGTTTGCCTTTCTCATTTTATTAAAAAATATCTTGATTAAAGATTACCTATTAAAGGCAATAATTGACTATCCAATAAACTTTGAAGTTCCAATACTTTTTCCTGTGCTAATCCAACAGCATCACGATTGTCGTAAATTGCTTCTGTGAAAGTGCCAGGTATCGCATCAATAGCATAGATAGCAGTGGTGATAGCTCCCTGAATTTCTTGATCCAAGCTACTGTCTACAGTCGCTACAATTTCAGAAATTCCTTTCCCATTAATTCCGTTATAATCTCCTACGTATACATTAAGGATACTTCTCATGTTGTTAGAGAAATCCAATTTAGAATTGTTGCTGAAACGAGATTCTTCAGCTTCTGGTTTTGCACCACCATTGTTTCCGTTCAAAGGCTCTTCAATTTTACCATTTCCAACCTCATCAGCAATGATAGAAAGTCCTTCTACGATTTCTTGAAGCGCACCTTTTTGTGAGGTGTAGATAGATCCAGACTCACCAGCGTTAACGAAATTGTTGGCGAAATTTCCACCTGTAGCAATCCATCCGTTGTACAATTGAGCTGTTTTAGATTGTAAGTTTTCAGTAGCAGCTACCAAATATTCCAACTCACGTTCTGTAAGTTCAGAAGCCGCTTTATCTCCCTCGATTCCCCATACAAAGTACTCGATGGTATGGAATCCACGAGCTTCATTGTTGCTCTCCAACAAACTTTCAGTAATAGGGTCTCCACTATTCAAAATACCGTTGATAGCATTTACGTCTACTGGCCAAGAATCGATGGCTGGATCGATACCTTCAGTATCTACCGGTCCGTATAAAAATCCTTCAGAGTTTTCCCAAGGCTTACGTGTAGCTTGCCACGCCTCTTTAACTGTTTGCAATGCTGTTTCGTCTCCAATAGTTAAGTTGGCTACAGCCTCTTTCAATGCGATTGCATTGTTGTTCATTGAATTGTAAGTTTCTGTAATTACAGACACAGACAAGTTGGTCAATACCTCTTGGTATAGTGCTTCATTTATAGCATCATCGTTGTTAGAATCTTCGTTGCTATCGCTACAAGACACAAACACCGTGGAAATAAATGCCAGCATTAAGATTGATTTGATTGAGTTGCTCATTTTCATTTGATTTTAACTTGTTTATATATTAGAAAAAGAATCCTATTCCTGTACTGAATGTTTTTTCATGTTGCTTCTCACCGCTATATTCCAAAGTGGCCAGGTCATAATTTTCAGAGCCTAACTTTCTATCGGAATAATGTGCCTTGAACACAATTTGAGGATGTACAAACCAGTTCAACCCTCCAGTAATACTGCTGCGTTCCCATCTTGGGTTGTCAATAATTTCACCCGCTACAGAATGCATAGTATCGTAGTAATCGTATCTTACAAATGGGTACAACATTTGTTTTGTGGAAGCCTTTAAATGAGGTAAAACATTATAACCTACCTCAGCAGAAACTCCCAAGGCTGTTTTTCCTACTGGAGTTCTTTTAACGCCTAAATTATTGGAAAGATTAGCGTTTTTCTTTGAAACGATATCAGAGTTTTGAATGTTCCCGTAAAGACCAATGGCATTAAAGCGAAGGTTTCCTTCGTTATAGCTAACGTGCCCTTCCACCATGGTAACATAGGCCGTATCGTCCATATCATTTTTAGGTCTGTTGGCAGCAGCATCGTTCATATAGGCTGCAAAACCAATAAACGTATCTTTATGCGTTCCAAACTTATAATCTAAACGCAATGCCAAAGCCACACTTTCTGCATTGGCCGTCTCAAATCTAGATTGGTATCCATTCTTGATCCATCCTCTTGAGGAAAATCCACTGGCATCCAAACCGCTTACCATATAAAACTTATAAGTGAATCTTTTTGCGAAGGTTCCGTATAATTCAATCCCGTTTTCATACCATCCCAAAGGCAGGATTTCGTTTTCCATTTCTTGACGGTGCGTGGTAAAATAGCGAGTTGGCGTATCCAAAGTTTGATGCAACCCAAAGTACATTTTCATGCGTCCTACACGTGCATTGAAATAAGGAAGAATTTTAAAATTGATATGTGCCTGCTCCAATTTAACACCACCACCTTTTTCAATTTCTTGCTCAAATTCACCAAACTCTTCTTGGGTATCCAACTCCAATGTGGTTGCTGTACCCCCATGTTCAAATTCAATCTCGGATTTGAAATTGATCCAATCGTTGAATTGGTATTTTAAGTATAAGTTAAGACGTTCTGGATCGAACTGATTTTTAAGGTTAGGGTCTGTATCGTAATCATAGTTGTAGTAGTTGACTACGCCATAACCATTCAATGAAAACCGGCTAAGGGAAAACCAGTTTTGTTTTTTGTCGGTCATGGAATCTTTTACTTCTTGTAAAAGTTCCTGTTTGATTTCAGACTTAAGCTGATCGTAAGTAGCTTGATCTATGGTTTGCTGGGCGGAAACTGCCCAGCCAAAGAATACCATTAAGAATGTAATGTGCCGATTCATTTGAAAAATTTGGCACAAAATTAACGTTATTTGGATTTAATCCAAATAAAATCTAAAAAATTAAGACTCAGGGGCCAACTCCACTTTTAGACCTTCCATTTCTGGCGTCATCTGAATCTGACAACCTAGACGGCTATTGTCTTTTACGTAGAAAGCTTCGGCCAACATGGCCTCTTCTTCGTCCTGCATTTCAGGCAGTTCATTATCGGATAACACATAGCATTGGCAAGAAGCGCACATAGCCATACCTCCACACACACCAATAGTGCCCTCTGGAGCCAATTCATAACTTCTCACCACTTCCATTAGGTTCATGGCCATATCAGTAGGTGCCTCAATTTCATGAGACACCCCTTCTCTATCTATAATTGTAATGTTTATGTCTTGACTCATTCTTTTTAGTCGATTGATTTTACAACTGCCTTAGGCGCTTCCTTTCTGGTTCCATCAAAACCATCAATACCGCTTACCGTGGTATATTTTAACACATAGCGTTTCCCTGGATTGATAATTTGATAGGCTGCCTGACACATTAAAGTTGCTTCATGGAATCCACAAAGAATCAACTTTAATTTCCCAGGATAAGTGTTCACGTCTCCTATGGCAAAAATACCAGGAATGTTTGTTTGGTAATCTAAAGCGTTGTTCACTTTTATGGCATTCTTTTCGATTTCCAAGCCCCAGTTTGCAATAGGTCCCAACTTAGGTGACAAACCAAAAAGAGGAATAAAATGATCGCATTCTATCTCTAATTCCGTTGGAATATGATCTGCTTTTGTAACGACCACACCGGTTAGGTGATCATCCCCCAAAATCCCAACAACCTCTGCTGGTGTAATAAGATTGATCTTCCCTTTATTCTTTAACTCCTGTACCTTTTCAACAGAATCCAAGGCTCCCCTAAATTCATTTCTCCTGTGAATCAAAGTCACTTCTGAAGCTACATTGCTTAAAAAGATACTCCAATCCAATGCAGAATCACCCCCACCTGCAATAACCACTCTCTTGTTGCGGTACACTTCAGGATCTTTAATCATATATTCTACACCTTTGTCCTCAAAGTTGGCAATGTTATGGATTAAAGGCTTTCTAGGTTCAAAACTCCCCAAACCACCAGCAATAGCAACCACCGGTGCATGGTGTTTTGTTCCTTTATTGGTAGTAACGATAAAGCTACCGTCTTCCAATTTCTTAATGGTTTCGGCGCGCTCACCCAAGGTAAAACCAGGTTCAAACTGTTTCCCCTGCTCTAAAAGCTTTTCGGTTAGATCCCCCGCGAGAATTTCCGGATAAGCAGGAATATCATAAATAGGTTTTTTAGGATATATTTCGGAACACTGTCCTCCAGCTTGCGGCAATGCATCTATAAGGTGGCATTTTAATTTTAGTAAACCTGCTTCAAATACCGTAAAAAGTCCTGTTGGTCCAGCACCAATAATAAGAATATCTGTTTTAATCATGAATTAGTTCTTTCTGCAACAAACATATGCACATGAAATATTGCTCTATATGATATTTATCATTTTTGGGAATAAATTGATTTCCCAAGAGACTCCCTATTTACCCCTCAACATTGATGACTTGCTCAATTTGAGGCGCATACTTTTTAATGGTCATCTCAACCCCAGACTTCAAAGTCATCTGGTTCACGCTACATCCTACACAAGCACCTTCCAACTGCACTTTTACCAATTTATCGTCCTCGATAGAAACTAGGGAAATGTTACCTCCATCACTTTCTAAAAAGGGACGGATTTCAGCTAGCGCTTTCTCTACATTTATTTTTAATTCTTCTGTTGTCATTATATAAGTGAAAAGTGTAACTTTTATTTTTTAACAGCAGAACATCCTGCCATTGTAGTAATTTTAATTGCTTCGGTTGGCGGTAAATCTTCATTTCTTCTTACTACTTGCTCTACCACATTTCTAGTAAGGGCTTCAAAAGATTGCTCTAAAGGAGTTGCCGTTTGCAGTGCTGCTGGACGTCCTACGTCACCCGCTTCGCGAATGCTTTGCACCAATGGAATTTCACCCAAAAATGGCACATCCAAATCTTCAGCTAAATTCTTGGCTCCTTCTTTTCCGAAGATATAGTATTTATTATCTGGCAATTCTGCTGGTGTAAAATAGGCCATATTTTCTATAATACCTAAAACCGGCACGTTAATACTGTCCTGTTGGAACATAGCCACTCCCTTTTTAGCATCGGCCAAAGCAACGTTTTGTGGCGTACTTACTACAACCGCCCCAGTAATAGGCAAGGATTGCATAATACTTAAATGAATATCACCGGTTCCTGGAGGCAAATCGATTAACAAGAAATCTAAGTCTCCCCAAGCCGCATCAAAAATCATTTGATTTAAGGCTTTTGCGGCCATAGGACCACGCCAAACAACGGCTTGATCTGGTCTGGTGAAAAATCCAATAGACAATACCTTCACGCCATAGCTTTCGATGGGCTTCATTTTCGACTTTCCATCCACATTAACAGCCACGGGCTTTTCATTTTCAACATCGAACATGATTGGTACCGAAGGCCCATAAATATCAGCATCCAAGATTCCTACATTGAATCCCATTTTGGCCAAAGACACGGCTAAATTGGAAGTCACCGTAGATTTTCCAACCCCTCCTTTACCAGAAGCAACCGCTACTATATTTTGGATTCCAGGAATTTTCTTCCCTTTAATTTCATTCTTTGGGTTATCTGGAGCATTTACCTTCACGTTTACTTTGATTTTGGCCTTTTCATACACCTTGTCGTGGATGACTTTCATGATCTCCACTTCCGTTTTCTTTTTGGCCTGTAAACTTGGGTTTGAAATAGTAATATCTACTACCACCTCATCTCCAAAAGTCACTATATTGGTTACGGCACCACTCTCAATCATATTTTGTCCTTCTCCAGGAGCTGAAATACTTTCAAGTGCCTTTGATATGTCTTGTTTTTTTAACTTCATAATATACTCTCTACGCAGAATTTCCTACTGTTTTGAATCTTGTTTTTAGCCCTTCGTTTTCGATTTATAAAGGATGGTCTCCTCCTTATTTTCTATAAATCACAAAAAGCTAAATCTCACTAATTTAGACTTATTCTAAGATGCAAATATACTGTGAAATGTTTAGAATGAGAAACAGTTTAATTGAAATGATTTATGCCCAAATTTTGTTTGATTATAATTCTTTTGACGGATCCCAAAATACCTTTTCAAAGTCTTGCACTTGGTTATCCCTTACCCTTATTCCTTCGCTTTCCAAAAGCTGTTGCATATGGCTGGAACCTTCAAAATGAAACTTACCGGTTAGCAACCCAAAACGGTTTACCACACGATGGGCAGGCACATCCTTCCCCGTTGAACCATTCATGGCATAGCCCACCATTCGGGCACTTCTGGCAGCACCAAGGTATTTGGCAATAGCGCCATAACTGGTTACGCGCCCACTTGGAATCTGTTTGGCCACCTCGTATACTTTTTCAAAAAAACTTAAGGTCTCGGGTTTCATTTCAAGTCCTTAATGATATTGACCAAAGTGATCAAAGAAATGATTCCCGTAATCCCCCCAATAATATAGTTCATGTTCTTTTGGGAGGTAAATTTCAAATGCTTGATTTTTTCAAAGAAGAACATGTAAATGTACAACATTGCAAAAGAGCCCATGGCAGCTCCAGCAACATAGGCCGCAATACTCGTGGTGTCAAATTGCAGCCAACCTAAAGAAGCCAAAGTAATGGCCATATACGCCTGAAACGGAATAGGAAACACATTGATACTGGACATAAAAACGCCTTGAAAAAATCGGCTACGCTTGCTTTTAGGCTCCAGCTCTTCCTCCACTTTTTCCCTTCCCTTGGCAACCAAAAGAAAATACACGGTCACCAACACAAAAATCACAAAAGCTACGCGCTGTAAAATTTCTACAACATCAGGGTGTTTGTTTAAATATCTGGCAAAAACGGTTGCGATAAGGGTTTGGATAAATACAATAATACAAGCGCCTATAGAAAATACGATACCTCTTGTATGACCTTCCCTTAAGCTGATTTTGGCAGCAGTCATATTCAACAAGCCAGGAGGCATGACTGCTAAAAAAGCAGCCAAGAACCCTAAAACAAAGGTTATGGTAATATTCAAGAATCTTTGATTTTAAACCTAATATACGTAATTGGTTTGTTTTGTTCTAAATATTGACTCTCATAAAACGTTTGTATGCTCGTTACTTCTTCTGGGCTACCTTCCTGTCTGTACACATCATGGTTGGAATACAACACTTCATGTCCTTCACCATGTAACAAACCTAGGGTGTAACCATGCATAAATTCGCTATCGGTTTTTAGGTTAACAATACCATCTGGCTTAAGAATGTGCTTGTAGCGTTTTAAAAATTCCGAATTGGTCAAACGGTGCTTGGTACGTTTGTACTTAATCTGCGGATCTGGAAACGTAATCCAAATTTCGTCCACTTCATTTTCAGCAAAGGCATACTCGATCAATTCAATCTGCGTTCTCAAAAAGGCAACATTATCAATCCCATCTTCCACTGCTGTTTTGGCCCCTCTCCAAAAACGGGCTCCCTTAATGTCAATTCCTATAAAATTCTTCTCTGGATATTTTTGCGCCAAGGCCACGGAATACTCTCCTTTTCCACATCCCAATTCCAACACCAACGGATGATCGTTTTTAAAAACTGTGTCATTCCAGTTCCCCTTCAACGCAAATTCCGCATTCACCAATTCATCCCTTGTAGGCTGAAATACATTTGAAAACGTCTCATTTTCCTTAAAACGCTTGAGCTTATTTTTACTTCCCACTACTTCAATTTAATGTTTATAATAAGATTCGGTAAAATTAAGGAAATATATGGAAGCAGTATTATACTTATCTTTGATTATTAGTGCATCTTGGGAGGTTTGGCTTGCGCAAGTTTCCCATTGAAAACTATAAGCAACAGAAAGCCCTTTAGCGTCACTATGAAAAAACGCATTTTAGTCATGCCCCTTAACTGGGGATTGGGTCACGCCACCCGCTGCATTCCAATTATCCGTGCTTTATTAGCCCATAATTTTGAACCTATCATTGCTTCCGATGGTGATGCTCTGGCTCTTTTAAGAAAAGAATTCCCCAATTTGGAATCCTTGGAACTGCCTTCTTATAAAATTCATTACGCAAAAAAGGGACAGTGGTTCAAACTGAAATTGATTGCCAATGCCCCAAACATTTTAAAGGCCATACAAAACGAAAACAAGATGGTCGACCAGATCATTGCAACCCACAATATTGACGGTATCATTTCAGACAACAGACTTGGGGCCTACTCCAAGAAAGTTCCTTCGGTAATTATTTCCCACCAATTACGAGTATTAAGTGGCAATACCACCTGGTTCAGTACGCGCATGCATCAATCCTACATTAAGAAGTATAACGAATGTTGGGTTCCGGACAGTTTAAAATCACCAAATTTAAGCGGGCAATTAGGCCATGTTGATAATTTTGAAATCCCCTTAAGATATCTGGGGCCTATTAGCCGTTTTGAAAAACAGGACTCCAAAGATGTCTATGACATCATGGTATTATTGTCGGGACCAGAACCGCAACGTACCCTTTTGGAAGAAAAAGTTTTGGAGCTTTTTAAAGACCAGTCTATCAAAACTGTTTTTATAAAAGGGGTGATGGATGAGCAGCAAACCTGTGAACAAAAGGGCAATATGACCATTTACAATTATATGAGCAGTGACCAATTGGAAGCCACCATCCACCAAAGTTCGCTTATTGTATCCAGATCTGGATACACTACAGTTATGGATTTGGCCAAACTGGGCAAAAAAGCCTTTTTTATTCCAACTCCTGGTCAATTTGAACAGGAATACCTTGCCAAAAGATTGGACAGCCAAAAATTGGTACCGTATTGCAAACAAGATGATTTTAACCTAGAGCAGTTGCAGCGGGTGAATGCCTACCAAGGACTTTCTGAATTGGAATACGATGTGAATTACAAAAAGCTATTCAGCCTTTTCAAGGGTGAATGAAAATTCACTTCCAACACCAATTTCACTCTCTACATAAATCTTTTCGTCATGAGCCTCTATGATATGCTTTACGATGGCAAGACCCAACCCAGAACCTCCTTCTTTACGAGAGCCACTCTTGTCTACACGGAAAAAGCGTTCAAACAATCTCGGGATATTTTCCTTTCCAATACCTTCTCCGTTATCGGTTACCCTAACAATTACTTTATTCTTGATTAGGTTTTCGATACTCACTTCCGTAGTTCCTTTATCGCGTCCATATTTTATAGAGTTTACAATAAGGTTTGTAAGTACTTGTTGAATACGTTCCTTATCGGCCCTTACCATCACTGGAGACGTATAATCCATATCAAAAACCAAAGATATTTTCTTTTTGGCCGCCTTCATTTCCAACATGTCGAAAACGTTCTCCACCAACTCCACAATATCAAAAACCTCAACGTTCAAACTTAGATCACCAGCTTCCAATTTGGTAATCATATCCAAATCGCTCACAATATAGATGAGGCGCTCCACACCTTTATTTGCTCTTTCCAAGTACTTTTCACGAATTTTCTTATCGTTTTGAGCACCATCAATCAAGGTTTCCAAATACCCTTGCACCGTAAACAAAGGGGTTTTAAGCTCATGGGCAACATTTCCCAAAAACTCCTTTCGGTATTCTTCTCGCACCTTCAAGGTTTCAATCTCCAGCTTCTTATCCTTGGCATACTTGTCTATTTCATGGGTAAGCGTAGCCATATCGGTAGTAATGGGCTGTTTTCTTAAAGAGGCAGATTCCAATAAAGTTAAATCATCATAAATCTTTTTAACCCTACGGTATATAAACCGCTCCACACGGTATTGGATCACAGCAAAGGAAAACAGATAGGAAACCACTGCAAACCCCAAAATTAACACCCACCAATATTCTAGATTTGAGGTATATAAAAAAACACTCATAAAGAGCGTTAAAAAAAGTGTAATGTATGTAGAAGTTCTAATAGCGAACTTATACGATTTCTTTATTTTTTTCTTCTGCATTAATCTACAAACTTATAGCCTACTCCTTTAACGGTTTTAAAGCTATCATCTCCTATTTTTTCTCTCAGCTTTCTAATATGGACATCGATCGTACGCCCTCCAACAACAACTTCGTTCCCCCAAACCTTATCCAGTATTTCCTCTCTTTTAAATACTTTCCCAGGTTTAGTTGCCAACAAAGATAATAGTTCAAACTCTTTTCTAGGCAAAACGATTTCTTCTCCCTTAACCGAAATCTTGTACTCTTCTCTATTGATGGTCAAGTTACCAACTTTCATCACGTTTTCAGCGGAATCCTCCTCCTTCAAACGTCTCAATAAAGCCTTTACTTTACTAATCAATACTTTTGGCTTGATAGGCTTGGTGATATAATCATCGGCTCCAGCTTCAAAGCCTGCCACTTGGGAATAATCTTCTCCTCTAGCCGTAAAAAACGTAATGATGGTTTCGCTTAATTCTGGAACCTTTCTGATTTGTTCACAAGCCTCAATTCCGTCCATTTCAGGCATCATTACATCCAAAATGATCAACTGAGGCTTTTCAGCCTTGGCCTTTTTAACAGCCTCAAGACCGTTTTCTGCCGTAATCACCTGATAGCCTTCAGAACTAAGGTTGTATCCTACAATTTCCAAAATGTCCGGTTCATCGTCAACCAGAAGAATTTTTATGTCCTTTTTTTTCATCGGTTTTGTTGTAATCTTTTCAGCGTCAAAGATAAAACTAATAACAAAAATTTATACTTCGTTACACAATGATAACATTAAGATAACTTTTCACTTACCCTTAAATAATCTCCTACAAAGTTCCCATTTTTTTTCGAATAATTTCAAACTACAATTTTTAACCCTCAATTTAAAATCAACGTTAATTTATTGTAAAATAAGCATTTATATTTTCATTTCATCAAAATCGTTCTGTTTTCTGTTTATATTTGTAGGAACAGCATTACTAATTTAAACACTGAAATTTATGAAAAAAATTTACTTTTTAGTATTTACGCTTACTACAATGTTATCTTTTGGCCAGGATATGGTAATATCCGGCGTTTTTGATGGTCCATTATCGGGTGGTCTACCTAAGGTTGTCGAGCTTTATGTTATCAATGATATTGCCGATTTATCCCTTTACGGTTTTGGTTCTGCCAACAATGGAGGAGGTACCGATGACGAAGAAGTCACTTTTTCTGGATCTGCCTCAGCTGGAGAATATCTTTATATTGCTTCAGATGAAACTTCTGTTGTAGAATACTTTGGAATTACCCCAGATTTCATTTCAGATGCTGCCAATGTAAATGGCGACGATGCTTTGGAATTATTCTTCAACAGCTCTGTTATTGACACTTTTGGAGACATCAATACAGATGGAACTGGAGAGGCTTGGGAATATTTAGACGGATGGGCTTACCGTGTTGACGGAACTGGACCTGACGGTAGCATTTTTGTGTTGGGCAATTGGACCTATAGCGGTCCCGATATCACAGATGGCTGTACCAGCAATGGCACCTGCGCTTCTGTGTTCCCAATTGGCACTTATAGCACCGAAGGTTCCACTGCTCCAAGTTTAACCATTCTATCTCCTAGCAATGGAGAAGAATTTATCCCAGGAACGACCTCCGTAACCCTTTCCATAAGTGTCCAAAACTTTGTGGTTGGCAATCCCGGAGAAGGCATCGATGGTCATATTCACTGGACTATAGATAATGGTGAAGGCGCTGTTTCCCAACCTATGAAATACGATACAGACGATGTTAGCATTACTGTAACCAACGGAGGCGAATATGTTGTTGAAATGATTTTGGTTGACAACAACCACGCTCCCATTAGCCCTGTGGTAAGTGCCACGGTTGAATTTGATGTTGAAGAAATAATGCAAGTAGAAAATCTAGCCGCTTTGAGAGATGATGTACTAGCTAATGGAGATGAGCATTATTACGAATTATTGAGTACTCCCACCATTACTTACACCAGAACATTCAGAAATCAAAAATACATTCAAGATGCCAGCGCCGGTATTTTAATTGACGATAATGCAGGTATCATAACTACAAGTTTTACAGAAGGAAATGGCATTAGCGGACTTGTTGGCCAAGCGATTGAATATAACGGTGTATTGGAACTTGTGCCAATGCAAGACGCTTCTGTAGCAACAGGAAGTGCCGTGACTCCAGAAATTGTAACCATCGCCACCCTTTTAACAAATTGGGAAGATTACGAATCGGAGTTAGTGGAGATTGTTGATGCCACATTTACAGATGCCGGAGCAACATTTGCTTCTGCCAGCAACTACGACTTAAGTGATGGCTCTACTATCAATTTCAGAACTAATTTTAGTGAAGCCGATTATATTGGTACTACCATTCCTTCTGGAGCAGTTCCTGTTGTCGCGTTGGTAAATGAATTTAACGGCACACCACAAATCACTTCTAGAAGCTTGATGGACATGACACTTTCAGTAAATCAATTTGAAAATCTTGAGTTTTCCCTTTACCCTAATCCTACAAACTCTGGTTTTGTGACTATTTCCACCGCTTACCAAGGTGATATTTCAGTAACAGTTCTTGATATGTTGGGTAAAAATGTATTTAACTCCGAAGTTTTAAATGGACAACTAAATGTGAGCACTCTAGCCCCTGGATTGTACCTTTTGAAATTGGAACAAAACAATGCTTCAGTTACCAAAAAACTGATCATCAAATAAGGAAACTTCATCCGAATCTTTAAAAAGCGTTGCCATGGCAGCGCTTTTTATTTTTACCTACTTTTGTTACCATGATATCAGCCCAAGACATTTTCGGGATACAAACTCAGGAAGAGTTTCAAAAAGTAGCCCTGGACGTTTTTAAGTTTCAATTCAAACACAATACAGTATACCGATCCTTCTGCGATTTGCTGTACATCCACCCAAGCGATATTTCAAACTATCGGAACATTCCTTTTCTGCCTATCCAGTTTTTCAAGTCGCATGAAGTATTGAGCAGTAAAGAAACCATTCAAAAAACATTTAGCAGTTCGGGCACCACCGGATCAATCACCAGCAAACATTATGTTACCGACCTTTCTATTTATGAACAAAGTTTTAGAAAGGGGTTTGAACATTTTTACGGCCCTGTTGAGGACTATGTGGTTTTGGCCTTGTTACCTTCCTATTTGGAACGCGACGGTTCATCGCTCATCTATATGGTGAACGATATGATTAATCAATCCAAACACCCTGAAAGCGGCTTTTACCTTCATAACCTGAGCGATTTAAAAGAGAAACTTTTGGAGTTGGAAGCTCAACAAAAAAAGACTTTACTCATAGGGGTTTCCTTTGCACTTTTGGATTTGGTGGAATCCTTTCAATTCGATTTAAAACACACTATTGTTATGGAAACTGGCGGAATGAAAGGCCGCAGAAAGGAATTGATTAGAGAAGAACTCCATCAAATTTTGAAAAAAGGGTTTGGGGTTGAATACATCCACAGTGAATATGGTATGACGGAATTATTAAGTCAAGGTTATTCCAAAGGGCAAGGTATTTTTGAATGCCCTCCTTGGATGCAAATCCTTACTCGCGATCCTGAAGATGCGCTTACTTTAGTAGACAATCATAAAACCGGAGGTATCAACGTGATTGACCTTGCCAACCTAAATTCTTGCGCTTTTATTGCCACTCAAGATCTTGGCCGAGCCTATCCAAACAACACTTTTGAAGTTATTGGTCGTTTCGATCATTCAGATATTAGAGGCTGTAATTTAATGGCGCTGTAAGGTTCATAAATTTTTACCGACCAAGGGTTTGCTAAGAAAAAAGCAAATTTATTTTTTTAGTTGGTTGGTTAATTGAACGCCCGGTTTTGCTTCCGGGCGTTTTTTTATGCTACTAACTTAATGATGTAAGTGTTTTTCTTCCCTTTGTTGATGATGATATACTGTCCGTGGATCAAATCTTCTTCACTCAAGATGTAATCTTCCTTCACTTTTTCTTTGTTCACCGCCACCGCATTTTCCTTAAGTGCTCTTCTAGCTTCACTGTTAGACCCTAAGAATCCTGTTTTGGCTGAAAGCGCCGCAATCATATCCAGGCCTCCTTCCGCAAATTCTGCTTTAGAAATCTCCGCTTGCGGCACGCCTTCAAACACATCCAAAAAGGTACTTTCATTTAAAGTTTGAATGTCTGCCTTAAAGGTTTTGCTGAACAAGATATTGGAAGCTTTTATGGCATTTTCCAATTCTTCTTTCGAGTGTACAAATGTGGTCACTTCTTCTGCCAATCGTTTTTGAAGGATTCTTGCATGTGGTATTTCCTTGTGTTCTGCAATTAGGGCTTCAATAGTTTCCTTATCTAAAAAGGTAAAAATTTTAATATACTTTTCAGCATCCTCATCGGTGGTGTTTAACCAGAATTGGTAGAATTTATACACCGAAGTTTTATCGGCATCCAACCATACATTTCCGCCTTCAGACTTCCCGAATTTAGAACCGTCTGCCTTTGTAATCAATGGACAGGTCATAGCGTAGGCCTTGGCCTCTTCCCCAACATTCATACGACGCACCAACTCCGTTCCTGTAGTAATATTTCCCCATTGGTCACTTCCTCCCATCTGCAACAAACAATTGTAGTTTTTATACAAATGGTAAAAATCGTATCCTTGAATCAATTGGTAAGTAAACTCAGTAAAAGACATCCCAACACTTCCCTCATCACCGGACAAACGTTTTTTAACAGAATCTTTGGCCATCATATAGTTAACCGTAATACGCTTTCCTACCTCACGAGCAAAGTCGATGAACGAAAAGGTCTTCATCCAATCGTAGTTGTTAACCAATACAGGCGCATTGGCTTCTGTAGAATTGAAGTCCAAAAATCTAGACAGCACACCTTTTATACCTTCCACGTTGTGGTTCAAGGTTGCTTCATCCAAAAGGTTTCTCTCATCGCTTTTCCCTGAAGGATCTCCAATCATTCCTGTAGCTCCACCTACCAACGCAATTGGTTTGTGGCCAGCTTTTTCCAAATGCACCAATAAAATAATCGGCACCAAACTTCCTATATGCAAAGAATCTGATGTGGGATCAAACCCAATATATGCAGTAGTCATTTCCTTATTCAACTGTTCTTCGGTCCCGGGCATCATATCATGCACCATTCCTCTCCATCTCAATTCTTCAACAAGCTTATTTGCCATAATATTTTCTATTGATCACTTATTTTTCGCAAAGATAAAAATCAATGTAGAAATCCTCATGCTTTATGAATAATTCTTTACTTTAGTTCCATGGTTTTAGTCACAGGAGGCACAGGTTTGGTAGGGTCGCATTTGCTCTACAAACTCATCAGTAACAATGAAAAAGTTAGGGCTATTTACAGGAATCCCGAAAGTCTTTCTTCCGTTAAAAAGGTTTTTTCATATTACTCGCAGGATTCCGAAAAACTGTTTGATGCCATTGAATGGATTAAAGCCGACATTACTGACATTCCATCCTTAGAAATCGTTTTTCAAGGAATCACACAGGTCTATCATTGTGCAGCCTTAGTGTCCTTTGCTCCCAACGACTATTACAAACTTCGAAAAATAAATATTGAAGGCACTGCCAATGTGGTCAATTTATGTTTGATCAACCGCGTTTCAAAACTATGCTATGTCAGTTCTATTGCCACGGTTGGCAAACCTCCAAAACCAGAGATGCTTATAGACGAAACTACGCCTTGGAACCCAGAAGATGATAACAGTGTGTATAGTATTACCAAATACGGCGCCGAAATGGAAGTTTGGCGGGGCTCTCAAGAAGGTTTGGATGTGGTTATGGTAAATCCAGGGGTAATTATAGGTCCTGGCTTTTGGAATGGAAATGGTAGCAGTGGTCTTATTAGAAGGATCCATAAAGGCATCCCTTACTATACTACCGGTACAGGTGGCTATGTAGATGTGGAGGATGTTGTAAACATTATGCTCCAATTGATGCACAGTGAAATTACCAACGAAAATTTCATTTTGGTTTCGACCAATCTTCCTTTTAAGGATTTTCAGTATAAAATAGCAACGGCCTTAGATGTAAGCCCTGCAAAAAAGGAACTTCCACAATTGTTTTTGGAAATGGGTTGGCGATTGGACTGGCTTAGACATAAACTCACTGGTGCCAACAGGCAACTTTCAAAGCAAATGGCCAAAACCGTTAGAAACACTTCTTTTTACGATAGCTCAAAAGTAAAAAACACCTTAAACTACACCTTCAAGGATATTGATACAAGTATAGAGGGTGTTTGTCAATATTTTTTAAAAGACCTTTAATAAGAGACGTCAATCTATTTGTGGTAATCCAGGCTTTCTTAAAGTGGCCTTTTTTATTGAATCTACATCAATCTTTTTATCGGTTTTGGTTGCCCTTACAGAATCCCTTGCCTTTTTAACCGAATCTTGTTGACGTGTTTTCTCGCTTTCCTCTACTTCCCTTATAGAATCAAAATGGTTCTTTTGAACATCGATGCGTTCCTCAACTCTTTTAATAATGGCATCATAGGTTTCGGTATCATACGCATAATAGTCGTTACTTTGGGCAAACTGCAAACTATCAATACCATGCTTTTTGAATACATAATCCTCTGGATGGATTCCTTTATCCTCTAAAGTTTGTTTTTTCATGGACTTGGCTGCATTCATCAAAAAAACGTCATATAAAATATCCGACATCTTTTCTTTAGCAATCAGGTTGTCTGGCTTTTTAGGCCTTTGCTCATCCTTACAGCCCCAACAGCAAGCAAGTAACAGAGAAAAAATCAGTAGTTGCTTCATCTATCAAAAGTTAATCGCTTGGCAGCTTTCCCGTTGGTAAACTTAAAGTTATTATATACCAAACTACCGTTTACAAAGGTGTGGGTTATGCGGGATTTAAACGTAGTTCCCTCAAACGGCGACCAACCACATTTATAAAGAATATTCTCTTTTTTTACAGACCATGGGCTGTTGATATCTACGATAACCAAATCGGCAAAATAGCCTTCACGGATATATCCTCGTTTTTCAATTTGGAACAAAATGGCCGGATTATGGCACATCTTTTCTGCAATTTTCTCCAATGATATTTTTTCTCTGTGATAAGCCTCAATCATGGCAACCAAAGCATGTTGTACCAAAGGCCCTCCCGAAGGGGCTTTGGTATACACATTTTTCTTTTCTTCCAAAGTATGAGGCGCGTGGTCTGTAGCAATCACATCAATACGGCCATCCAATAAGGCTTTCCAAAGTCCGTCCCGATCCTTGGCCGATTTTACGGCTGGATTCCATTTAATAAACGTTCCTTTCGTATCGTAATCTTCATCACTAAACCATAAGTGGTGCACACAAACTTCAGCGGTAATTTTCTTCTCCTTAAGTGGGATTTTATTGGTGAACAGTTCTGTTTCTTTTGCTGTGGACAAATGGAAAATATGCAATCTTGCCCCTGTTTTCTTTGCCAATTCAATAGCTTTTGAAGAGGACAAATAACAAGCCTCCTCACTTCTAATTGCTGGGTGGAACTTGATTGGAATATCATCTCCATACTTTTCCGTATACTTGGCCATATTTGCCTTGATGGTTTCTTCGTCCTCGCAGTGTACGGCAATCAATAAATTGGTACTGCTGAAGATTTTTTCCAAGGTTTTTGGATCGTCCACCAACATATTTCCTGTAGAAGAACCCAAAAACAATTTCAAAGCAGCAACATTCTTTTCATCAACTTTTAAAATCTCCTCCAAGTTGTCATTGGTACCACCAAACATAAAGGAATAATTAGCATGAGATTTTTCGGCCGCAATGGCAAATTTCTCCTCCAATTTTTCAATGGTAGTAGTTTGCGGAACCGTGTTGGGCATTTCAATAAAAGAAGTAATCCCTCCTGCAATAGCCGCTTTGGATTCCGACTCAATATCTGCTTTATGGGTCAATCCTGGCTCCCTAAAATGCACTTGATCATCGATAGCGCCAGGGAAGACATAATTCCCTTCGGCATCAATCACCTTTACCGTAGATGATTTTGCACTAATGGAATCTGCAATCTCCTTGATATACTCTCCTTCAATTAATATGTCTCCTTCAAAAATTTTGCCCTCATTAACAATCTTGGCATTTTTAATAAGTACCGTACTTGCTTTCATACTATTTCCCAACTAAGCTTTTTAATTTCATATTCAACACCCCAAAAATGGCTTCGGAAATGATGCCACTGCTCATTTTCGATTTTCCTTTGGAGCGGTCCGTGAAGATCACGGGCACTTCTATTATTTTAAATTTTTTAAGATACGCTTTAAATTTCATTTCAATTTGAAAAGCGTAGCCCACAAATTTGATGCCATCCAGATTGATAGCTTCCAGGACTTGCCGCTTGTAGCATACAAAACCTGCTGTGGTATCCTGCAGTTTCATCCGGGTGATCAGCCTTACATATTTCGATGCAAAATAGGACATCAACACCCTGCTCATAGGCCAATTAACCACATTCACACCTTTAATGTAGCGTGAACCAATGGACACATCGGCACCTTCAATGGCACAGGCATTGTAAAGCCTTACCAAATCCTTGGGGTCGTGCGAGAAGTCGGCATCCATTTCAAAAATATACTCGTACTTCTTTTCCAAACACCATTTGAAACCATCTATATAGGCCCTTCCCAACCCTGTTTTGCTCTCACGCTTTAACAAAAATAAGGAATCTGGAAACTCCTTTTGAAGTTCCACTACCTTAAGTCCTGTTAAATCTGGGGAGTTATCATCAACCACCAAAATATCGAAGGCCTTGTCCTGAGTAAATACGGCCCTGATTATGGCCTCAATATTTTCAATTTCGTTATAGGTTGGTATGATGACAATGGCATCCCTCATGCAATCAAATTTTAGCAAAAGTAAGTTTTTTAAAGTATTATTTTTATTGAAAAGTCCTTAATTAAAAGTTAAACAGCTAAAAAATTCTTAGTAATTTAGCGCTATGTTAAGAGAGGTTGTTTCCAACGAATGGTTTACTATTTTAATTGTTATGAGTTTAAGCTTTATAGCAATGGCCAAATTTATGTTCGAGCACCGTTTTTACGACTTTCTAGTCCTTATTGGGAATTCCAAATATTTAAAAATCTACGGAAGAGACCAAAAATTTGTGGATGGCTTTGACACCCTCCTTTTTTTGAACTTGATTATTTCGGTGTCCATTTTCACCTACATAACCTACTCTACACTCATAGACCCTGCCAATTTCAACTTGATAGGCTTTTCAAAATTACTTATCGGAATTGGAGCATTGCTGCTTATAAAAATTCTGTTGGAACGTCTTTTGGGCAGCCTTTTTGAAATTGATGACGCCATGGACCAATACCTGTTCCAAAAGACCAGTTTCAAAAACTTGAGCGGTCTGTTTCTATTGCCAATCAACATCTTACTAATATACACCATTGCCCCATCAAAAGCCGTTATTTTTGGCACCTTAGGGCTGATGGTACTTATCAATATCATTGGATTTGCAACCACTTTCAAGAGCCACCAAAATATGATAATGAATAACTTATTCTATTTTATTTTGTATCTTTGCGCACTTGAAATTGGTCCTTATCTAATTTTATATCACATATTAATCAATTACTAAGCTTAAACCTATACCAAAGCCTATGAAAGTGAAAACAATTTTAGTGTCGCAACCAGAACCTAAAATAGAAAATTCGCCTTATTTTGATCTTCAGGAAAAACAAAAAGTAAAGATAGACTTCCGCCCTTTTATTCATGTTGAGGGAGTTCCTGCCAAGGAAATCAGACAACAAAAAGTAGATTTGAGCCAATATACTGCTATTATACTTACCAGTAGAAATTCTGTGGATCACTTTTTTAGAGTAGCTGATGAGATGCGCTTTAAAGTGCCAGATACCATGAAATATTTTTGCCAGTCTGAAGCCGTGGCTTTTTACTTGCAAAAATACGTAGTGTACCGTAAGCGTAAAATTTATGTTGGAAAACGCACCTTTGCAGAACTTTCTCCATTAATTAAAAAATACAAGGACGAAAGTTTCCTATTGCCAACTACCGACAAATTGAAGCCGGAAGTGCCAGATACCATGAATGCCCTGAACGTAAAATGGAAAGAAGCCGTTTTCTACAGAACCGTTATCAGCGACCTTTCGGATCTTGAAGACGTGTTTTATGACATTTTAGTGTTCTTTAGCCCATCTGGTATTGAATCATTATTCCACAACTTCCCAGATTTCAAACAGAACAATACGCGCATTGCCGTATTTGGAAATACCACCATAAAAGCCGTGGAAGAAAAAGGACTACGTGTAGACATTGCCGCACCAACTCCTGAAACACCATCCATGACTATGGCCTTAGAGAAGTATATTGAAAAAGTGAATAAGGGAAAATAAACCTTTACTCTTAACCATAAAAAAAGCGATTCAAAATTGAATCGCTTTTTTATTTTTCTTTTTCATATTTATAGCATCTAGAAGGCGTAACGTTGCGGCCCTCCTCTTCTAATTTCCTCGTTTGCGTAGCTTTCAAACTTCTTGAAGTTTTCCCTGAATGCATTGGTCAACTTAAAGGCCATCTTGTAGTAAGCCTCATCATTGTTCCAGGTAGTTCTTGGACTCAACACTTCGGTTGGCACTCCAGGACAGCTTCTTGGTTGTGCAACCCCAAACACTGAGTGGATGTGGTAATCGTCATATGAATACAATCCTAAATCACCGTTCAATACGGCATTGATCATCGCTCTAGTGTATTTCAATTTCATTCTGGTTCCAACACCGTAAGGACCTCCAGTCCAACCTGTGTTTACCAACCAAACGTTCACACCTGTTTCTTTCATTTTTTTGCTCAACATTTCAGCATACTTGGTTGGGTGCAATGGCATAAAAGGCGCTCCAAAACAAGCTGAGAACGAAGGCTGAGGTTCCAACACCCCAGCTTCAGTACCTGCCACTTTAGCTGTATAACCCGAGATAAAATGGTAAGCAGCTTGAGCAGGAGTCAATTTTGAAATAGGAGGCAATACCCCAAACGCATCGGCAGTCAGGAAGAAAATGTTCTTAGGATTTTTCCCTATAGAAGGTTCTTGAATGTTATTGATATGTTGGATAGGATAACTTACACGTGTATTTTGTGTAATGGAAGTATTGGAAAAATCAACCACGCCATTCTCATCCAAAATCACATTTTCAAGAATAGCTCCCTTTGTAATGGCTTTGAAAATATCTGGTTCATTTTCTTCGCATAGGTTAATAACCTTGGCATAACATCCACCTTCAAAGTTGAACACCGTATTTTCATTGGTCCAACCGTGCTCGTCATCTCCAATCAATTTTCTGTTTGGATCTGCCGAAAGGGTTGTTTTTCCAGTTCCAGACAATCCAAAGAAAATAGCCGTGTCACCTTCTTCACCAACATTGGCACTACAGTGCATGGGTAAAGTGTTCTTGTAAACTGGCAAAATAAAATTCAATGCAGAGAAGATTCCCTTTTTGATTTCTCCAGTGTATCCGGTACCACCAATTAGAGCCACTTTTCTGGTAAAATCCAAAATTGCGAAGTTGTGTTGGCGGGTTCCATCCACTTCAGGATTAGCCATAAAACCTGGGGCATTTACAATGGTCCATTCTGCTTCAAAACCTTCCAATTCCTCCTCGGTAGGACGCAAAAACATGTTATAGGCAAACATGTTGCTCCAAGGATATTCATTGATCACACGAATGTTCAATCGGTAGTTATCATCGGCGCAGGCATAACTGTCGCGCACAAAAACTTCCTTTCCTGAAAGGTATTCTGTTACTTTATTGTATAATTTTTCAAACTTGTCAGACTCAAAAGGAATATTGATATCCCCCCACCAAACTTTGTCTTTGGTAATCTCGTCTTTTACGATAAAACGGTCTTTTGGAGATCTTCCAGTAAACTCTCCTGTATTGATTGCCAACGCTCCAGAGGAAGCTTCCACTCCCTGTCCTTTGGCAATTGTAATGTTGTGTAATTCTTCTGGGGATAGTTGATACTTGACCTTAGCATTCTTGATTCCGTAGCCATCTAGCGAAATCGTTTTCGTAGTTTGGGTATTTTCTACCATAATTTTGTTTGTGTTGTTTGTTCCGCAAAATTAACAACAATATTTTAAAGTACCACCTAAAACCTTATTTATCGGTTTTTAATTTAAAAAAGTCCCAGAACATCAAGCCCCAAGAGACTATCAAAAGCAGCCCTCCTATTGGGGTGATAAAACCTATCGTTTTGAAGTTGAACCCTGTAAGGTCATTGGTGGCCAGGCCATAAATGGATCCTGAAAAAAACAGGATGCCAACCATGACTAAATAGAACATTATTTTTTTGGTTTTAGGTTGAATAAATTGAGTACTTCCCACAAATAACAGCAATAAAGCATGGTACATTTGATAACGCACCCCAGTTTCAAATGTCTGCTGTGCGTCTACAGCGATTAATTCCTTTAAACCATGGGCGCCAAAGGCCCCTAAAACTATACTAATGCCTCCCAAAAGCGACGCTGCAATCAAAATGGTTTTATTCATATATTTTAAAAATTTGGTTTTTAATGCCTTAACATTTTATTACATTCGTAACAAAATTAACTAACTATTCTCATTATGCGAAAGATTTTAGTGATTGGTTCAGGGAAATCTGCTTCTTACCTGATCAAATATTTATTGGACAAATCCGACGAAGAACAACTTTTTGTAATCGTTGGTGACGTAAACTTTACCAACGCAAAAAAACTGATCAATCATCACCATAATGCCCAGGCCATAGTTTTGGATGTAAAGGATAAAAAGTCACGACAATCCGCTATTCAAAATGCCGATATCGTCGTGTCCATGCTCCCGGCTAGAATGCATGTAGAGATTGCCAAAGACTGTATTTCGTTCAACAAAAATATGGTAACCGCTTCCTATGTTAGTGAAGAAATGCAGAATTTGGACAAAGTCGCTAAGGAAAAAGACCTCATTTTTATGAACGAAGTTGGGGTAGATCCAGGAATCGACCATATGAGTGCCATGAAGGTCATAGATCGCATTAGGGAACAGGGTGGTAAAATGTTGTTATTTGAATCCTTTACAGGTGGTTTGGTTGCCCCTGAAAGTGACAATAACCTATGGAACTACAAATTTACGTGGAATCCACGTAACGTGGTTTTGGCAGGTCAAGGAGGCGCGGCCAAGTTTTTACAGGAGGGCACCTTCAAATACATTCCTTATAACCGTCTTTTTAGACGTACGGAATTTTTGGACATTGAGGGTTATGGTCGCTTTGAAGCCTATGCCAATCGCGACTCCCTAAAATACCAAAGTGTCTATGGTCTTGACGACGCCATCACACTTTATAGAGGTACTATTCGTAAAGTTGGGTTTAGCAGAGCCTGGAACATTTTTGTGCAACTAGGCATGACCGATGACGAATATACTATGGACGGCAGTGAGCATATGAGCTATCGCGACTTTGTAAATGCCTTTTTGCCTTATAGTCCTACAGATTCGGTGGAACTAAAACTTCGCCACGCCCTTAAAATAGATCAGGATGACATTGTATGGGACAAATTAGTGGAACTAGATATCTTTAGCAGCACTAAAAAAGTTGGTTTGAAAAAGGCAACCCCTGCCGAGATCCTTCAAAAGATTTTGGAGGATAGTTGGACCTTGGGCAATGACGACAAGGACATGATTGTGATGTACCATAAGTTTGGCTACGAACTCCATGGAAAGAAACATCAAATAGATGCTACTATGGTTTGTTTGGGTGAAGACAAAACCTATACTGCCATGGCAAAAACTGTAGGACTCCCTGTAGCTATTACAACTTTGGCAGTCCTAAACGAAAAAATCACAAGGCCTGGGGTGCAAATACCAATCCATAAAGATGTGTATGGCCCCATTCTTCAAGAATTGGAACAATATGACATTGTGTTTAATGAATACGAAGTCCCTTACTTAGGTTATAATCCGTTAATACTTTAATGAAAAAAGGCAATAAATTGACGGCTGTTTGTTAACTTTATACTTTTAACCTGATAAATAGGTTTCAATTTTTCTGTAAACACATGATTTGCCATGAAAGTCGTCAATCAAAATATCCAAATAGACGGTATCGATAAAAAGATCCTCAGGGCACTTATGGAAGATGCCCGAACTCCCATTTTGGAAATTGCCAGACAAGTAGGCATTTCTGGGGCAGCCATCCACCAGCGTTTACGTAAATTGGAAAAGTCTGGATTGATTGCTGGCTCCAAGTTCATTATCAATCCTAAAATTTTAGGATATACCACCATGGCCTTTATTGGGATTTATCTGGATAAAGCCGTTAGCAATCCCGAAGCCGTAAAACAACTAAAAAAAATACCAGAGGTCATCGAGTGCCACTACACAACCGGAAACTGGAGTATTTTCATTAAAGTCCTTTGTAAGGACAACGAGCATCTTATGCACCTTCTAAATAAAGACATTCAATCCATTACTGGGGTTTCCAGAACCGAAACCTTTATTTCCTTGGCACAGCAAATCGATAGGCAGATCAATGTATAATTTGTCTGTCCTCAGATTCAAGCATCATAAAAACAATAATTATTTCATAAAAGAAAGAGAGCCCTTAATCAAGGGCTCTCTTTTTACAATTGTAGATAAAATTCTCTAGTCTCTAGACATTAAAATACGTAATACATACCAAAATAAAAGCATTAGGGACGCAAACAGACCCAAGGCTGCAGGAATGTAATCGTCTGGAGTGTATTTATTCACCAAGTTGGATGTTTGGTATAAAATGGTCCCTCCCGCCAATAAGCACATAGCCACAGAAAACCATAAACCCAAATTGAATCCAAAAATAGCTCCAGCAATTATCAAACCAAGAGCAATAAAAAAGCCGATGGTCAAACCTGTTCTCAAGAAGGAGAAATCTTTTTTGGTCAAGAAAACCACCGCCGACAAACCCGTGAACAATGACAAGGTAACAATAGCCGCTTGATTAAGTAATTCAGGCCCCGATTGGGTAAAATTGATGGCCATATAAATCAATGGCACAAAAATAAGGGCCTCTGCCAGGATATAAATTCCAAAAGCAAGGTATTGCATATTTTTATCCTCTGAACGCATTGCGGTACTCTCGGCATAATTGGCCACCAACATAAAGCCTCCTAATAATAATAGCCATTTAAAGCCATCCATCATAGAAAACATAAAGTTGACAACAGCATCACTTTGCAATAAAAGGTATTCAAAAAGAATAAAGGCCAATACACCCCCTGCTACATGGGTATAGGTCTTTTTGTAAAACTCAACACGGTCGGTTTCTGCCAGTTGGTTCAACAAGAATTTGGGTTGAACATTCTGTTCCATAAAATATAAGTTAGTTTATTGGTTTAGATTTTGAAAGTAGCAAAAAAAAGTCAGATGCGATCATCTGACTTTAATTTTTATAAGATTGACCTTACTAATCACGGCCACCAAATACCTGCATAGCCCAGTACAATAAGGAAGCTAAAGCGCCAATAGCAGCTACCAAATAGGTCCGCGCCGCCCATTTTAAGGCATCTTCAGAACCTGCATACTCCTCAGGTGTAAGCATATGTTTGTTTTTCAACCATGCCAAAGCTCTGTTACTGGCATCATATTCTACCGGTAAGGTAATAAAGCTGAAAAGCGTTGCTGCTCCCATAAATACCAAGCCCAATATGGCTATCCAAAAGCCCATACCAACACCAGCTGCAGCCCCTAATACCAAGCCTCCAATCACCAGCCATTGCGACATGCCCGAAGTGACACTTACCACTGGCACCAAAGCCGAACGCATTTGCAAGGCTTTATATGCCTGAGCATGCTGTACCGCATGTCCACATTCGTGAGCTGCCACAGCAGCGGCGGCGGCATTTCGTTGACTGTACACCGCTTCACTTAGGTTCACCGTTTTATTCTTTGGATTGTAATGATCTGTCAATTGTCCTCTAGTAGATATCACCTGAACATCTGTAATACCATTATCGGCCAACATTTTTTCGGCAATTTCCTTTCCACTCATGCCATTTCTTAAGTGAACTTTAGAGTACAGTTTAAATTTCTGTTTTAATTGATTACTTACTAACCAACTTACCAATGCAATCCCACCAATAAGTAAGTAATACCCCATATATCCGCCCATAGTTTTTGAGTTTAAAATTTGTTCTATAAAGATAACAAAAAGCAGGCCATTTTATGGTAAGGAAATTTTGTCAGTTACTCACATAATCTGACGGCCATCCACCAATTCCTCTAAATTTTTGAAACTCAATATAATTTCTATATTTGTAGAAATATTTTTACACAAATCAATTCATTAACCTAACCAAAATCCCCCTTTTTATTATGAAACACTTTATTTGTGCCCTTTTTGTGGCAGCAACACTTATTTCTTGCTCTAAAGATGAAGAAGGAAGCCAAAAAATCTACCAAAAAATAGCTTTGGATATTACAGACGCCCAAAACTTGGCAGTCATGAATCCTACATCAAGTTTCGGAAGAAATGGCAACGATGGTACCGCATCCCTTTACAAACTTACTACCAATGGTAATTTTGAAGAGGTTTCCTTTATCAATGCAGACGGCACTTCATTGGATGAAGGCGCCACGAATACCCAAATAGATGTCAACAAAATTATTGACCTAAACCCTGAATTTATCGTTTTAAACGGCTATTTTAAAGTCTATGACACTATTGGCAACACACAAGAGTACAACTCCCTATTGGTAGGAAAAAATGATGGTGCCATTTACAATTTTGAAATAGGAAACCCTTTAGCACAACCACCGATGGATACTCGTCACTTTTTAAACAGCAAAAGCTATGACATGGACAGTAATGACAACATCTATTTCCCTGGATATTCAGAAGAATTCTACAAACTTAACCTTAGTAGCTTACCCACCCCTTCATATACAGATATTGGACTGAGCGGACAAAGCATATTGTTCTATGACATAGATCAACAAGGAAATATTTACTATAATCAAGATCAATTAAAAGTACTTAAAGCTACTGGGGGCGTTGAAGTTATTAGCGAAAATCAAGTTGACTTCTACTGGGTTGGTAAAAATAACAACCTATATTATCGTGAATATGGGGATTCTACCTTTTATATGGTTGATAGCTCTACAGGAAATTTTGATTCAACTTATTCATTTACCGGACCTAATTTAAACACTTATTCTAACAGCTTCTATTTTCATGTAGACAAACCTAACTCAACCCTATTCATAAGCGTTAGTCACACAAATGGATTTCATTATGAATTTTCGGAAGACACTAATACCTTTACTGAAATAGAATTGCCGTACAATCCCGAAGCCATCATCCAAACAGAGGAAACCTTGTACATGTACAATGGCACTAATGTTTACAAAATGAACCTAAGTGATAATTCTTATGAGATGATTTCATCCAATGCCTATGAAATCTACACCATGAGTCTTGACCAAAATGACAAACTATTATTTAGTGGCCTTAGATACAGCGATGGTAAAAAAGTGATAGGTGAAATGAGCACTACAGGAGATGTGACTATTATTGAGGAAGAAATGGACACAGAAGCGGTATCCTTGGTAAGACTGGATTAATCAGCAAACAAACATTCAGCATAAAAAAGAAGGCTCCAACTATTTGAAGCCTTCTTTCTTTAATATATACAACAACTATAAATATTCTCTTTACTTCGGTTCCATCATCTTTGATGTCCACCCAAAGGATTCCGCGATTCCATCATATACAATTTCACCTTTGACAATGTTCAATCCTTTAGACAATGAAGCATCTTGTTTACAGGCCTCTTCCCAGCCCATATCTGCCAATTTCAACACATAGGGCAAGGTGACATTGGTCAGTGCCATTGTAGAAGTATAAGGTACTGCTCCCGGCATATTGGCCACACAGTAATGTACAATATCGTCTATAATAAACGTAGGGTTTTCATGAGTAGTAGGTTTGGTAGTTTCTATACAACCGCCTTGGTCCACCGCCACATCAATTAACACCGTTCCTGGGCGCATCTCCTTCAACATGTCCCTCGTAATCAATTTAGGTGCTTTTCCTCCTTTTATCAGAACCCCTCCAATAATCAAATCATGGGTTTTGATGTGCTTTTTAATATTGTAGACACTTGAAAATTCTGTCACCACATGATTGGGCATGATGTCATTTACATAGCGCAAACGTTTCATATTAATGTCCATAATGGTAACATGGGCTCCCAAACCAGCCGCCATTTTAGCAGCCTGCACCCCCACAACACCTGCGCCCAACACCAACACCTTGCCCGGAGGTACGCCAGGCACACCACCTAGCAACACCCCTCTTCCCTTAATCGGTTTTTCCAAATACTTTGCCCCCTGCTGAATGGCCATTCTTCCGGCAACTTCAGACATTGGAGTCAATAATGGCAAGGAACCATCTTCATCTTCTACGGTTTCATAGGCAATACATACCGCTTCACTTTTCAGCATCGCCAAAGTCAGTTGTTCACTCGAAGCAAAATGGAAATATGTAAAAATAATTTGATTAGGCTTTACCAAAGGATATTCGGAAGCAATGGGCTCCTTTACCTTTACAATCATATCGCTTGACGCATACACTTCTTCAATGGTATCCAAGATAATGGCTCCCACTTCCAAATAATCTTCATCAAAAAATCCACTTCCTTCGCCGGCAGTGGATTGCACATAAACAGTATGATTTCTATTGATTAATTCAAACACACCAGCGGGGGTCATGCCCACCCTACTTTCGTTGTTTTTAATTTCTTTTGGAACGCCAATTTTCATGGTATCGAAGGTTTTAAGGTTATGATGGACTTAAAGATACAAGGAATCTACGAAAGCATATAAATGAAAATCAGGTTTTTGGGATTTTTATAGAATCCTCAAAAAGTGGATTCTATTTAAAGGATTTTTTAATTGAAAAGGAATGCCATTTTTATCAGTTCGTCATTTCGAGTGATTAGTTGGGATACCAATCACAAACAATTCTATCGAGAAAAAGAACTGAAACTAGTAAATGTTCTCGATACAAAATTCTTTTCAAGAATTTCACTCGAACTGACGGTTAGGAATACTTCAAAAAAATTTCTCGATACAGATTTCTTGCAGAAATCCACTCGAACTGACGATTGGGATACTATTAAAAAAAAGAGGCTCCGATACGAAATCGAAGCCTCTCAACTATATCACATTAGACCAATTAGCCTACAATGTTCACAATCTTTCCATGTACAATAATAACCTTTTTAGGGGTACGTCCCTGCAACTGCTCTTGGGTTTTCTCATGAGCCATCACCGTTTTCTCGATGTCTTCCTTGCTCATATCCAAAGGCAACTCCAAAGTAAAACGCATTTTACCATTGAAGGAAATAGGGTAGTTTTTACTACTTTCCACCAAGTGCTTTTCATCAAACACAGGGAAGGCTGCGGTAGAAATACTTCCTTCATTTCCTAATTGGCTCCAAAGTTCCTCTGCAATATGTGGCGCATAAGGAGAAATCAACACCAACAAAGGTTCCAATACTGCTTTGCTGGTACATTTTTGGGCAGTCAACTCATTTACAGCAATCATAAAAGTAGACACCGATGTGTTGAACGAGAAATTCTCGATATCTTCTTCTACCTTTTTAATGGTTTTATGAAGCGTCTTTAAGTTGTCCTTGGTGGCTTCGCTATCGGTTACTTTTAGGGCATCATTCTCTAAGAACAATTTCCAAAGTTTCTTTAGGAAACCATGCACACCTGTAATTCCCGCCGTATTCCAAGGTTTGGCCTGCTCCAATGGCCCAAGGAACATTTCATACAAACGTAAACTGTCTGCTCCGTACTCCTCACAGATATTATCTGGATTTACTACATTGTATTTGGACTTGGACATTTTTTCAACCTCGCGACCTACTTTATATACCCCATCTTCCAATACAAACTCTGCGTCCTTAAATTCCTCTCTCCAGTTTTTAAACGCTTCAACATCCAATTCATCTGAAGCGTTTACAAAAGATACATCCGAATGGATTGGCTGTACTTTTTGCCCTTCAATTAATCCTTTTGACAAGAATTTATTTTCACCTTCAACTCTATACACAAAAGCCGAAGTCCCCAAAATCATTCCTTGGTTGATCAACTTTTTAAATGGTTCTTCAACCCCTACATACCCACGATCCTTAAGGAACTTGGTCCAAAAACGGGCATATAACAAGTGCCCTGTGGCGTGCTCGCTTCCACCAATATATAGGTCGACGTTTTCCCAGTATTTTAAAGCCTCTTCGCTTGCAAAGGCTTCACCACGTTTGGCCGCTTCTTCCATATAACGGAAGAAATACCAAGAACTCCCAGCCCATCCCGGCATGGTGTTCAATTCCAAAGGAAATACCGTCGTGTTGTTTATGTTACCGTTGCTTACCACCGTGTTGGTTTCGGTACACCAGGCCCAAACATCGGCGCGACCCAATGGCGGCTCCCCAGTTTCTGTTGGCAAGTACTTTTCAACTTCCGGCAAGGTGATTGGCAAATGTGCCTGATCAATCATTTGTGGCATGCCATTCACATAATACACTGGGAACGGCTCCCCCCAATAACGCTGACGGCTAAATACCGCATCGCGCAAACGGTAATTGGTTTTTCCATTACCTTGACCAAGGGCCTCCAATTGTTCGATGACCTTTTTGGTAGCGTCTTTATAATTCAATCCGTTTAGGAAATGGCTGTTGGCAATAATGGTGGCTTCCTTATCGGCAAAAGCCTCCTCGGAAATATCCACGCCTTCAAAAATATTAGGAATCTCAATATTGAAATGCTTCGCAAAATCATAATCGCGCTGATCTCCACAAGGCACGGCCATTACCGCCCCTGTTCCGTAGCTGGCCAATACATAATCGCCAATCCAAATTGGAATAGGTTCTTTACTGAACGGGTGCTCTACATAAGCCCCTGTAAACACTCCAGAAATGGTCTTTACATCGGCCATACGCTCACGTTCGCTACGCTTTGCTGTCGCTTCAATGTAATTGTTCACCGCTTCTTTTTGATCATCGGTTACGATTTTTGACACCAAGTCGTGCTCTGGTGCCAAGGTCATAAAGCTCACCCCAAAAATGGTATCAGGACGTGTAGTGAACACCTCAATCACCTCATCATGACCATTTACATTAAAGGTGACGCTAGCCCCAACCGACTTCCCGATCCAGTTGCGTTGACTTTCTTTTAGCGAATCCGTCCAATCGATAGTTTCCAAACCTTGCAGCAAACGCTCTGCAAAGGCAGAAATACGCATGCTCCATTGGGTCATTTTTTTACGTACTACAGGATGCCCCCCACGTTCGGACACACCGTTTACAATTTCGTCATTTGCCAAAACCGTACCCAAAGCAGGACACCAGTTCACTTCGGTTTCTGCCAAATAAGTCAAACGGTATTGCAAAAGGATTCCCTGTTGTTTTTCAGAAGAGAATTGGTTCCATTCTTCTGCTGAAAACGCTTCTATAGTATCATCGCATGCCGCATTGATATTTGCGTTCCCTTCCGCTGCAAATTTTACCACAAGGGTCTCTATAGGCTCTGCTTTGTTGTTGTCATAATTGTACCAAGACTCAAACAATTGGATAAAGATCCATTGTGTCCATTTGTAATATTCTGGATTGCTGGTACGCACTTCACGAGACCAATCGAATGAAAAACCAATTTTATCCAACTGCCTTCTATAGGTTGCAATATTGGTTTCGGTGGTGATGGCGGGATGCTGTCCTGTTTGGATGGCATACTGTTCTGCCGGCAAACCAAAGCTATCGTACCCTTGAGGGTGCAATACATTAAAACCCTTATGGCGTTTGTAACGTGCATAAATATCGGTAGCAATATATCCCAGTGGGTGCCCAACATGCAGTCCCGCACCACTTGGGTAAGGGAACATGTCCAATACGTAGTATTTGGGTTTATCGCTGTTGTTTTCGGCTTTGAAGGTTTGGTTCTTTGCCCAGTAGTCTTGCCACTTTTTCTCAATTGTATTGAAGTTGTATGTCATACCTATAATATTCTATTTTTAGTTCCCCATTCATTTTCTTTGCTTGTCCAAAGAAAACGAATCAAAAGAAAGGACTCTTTTGCGAGGAATTTTTCCCAATGTCAAACAGACATTGAAAAAACCCTTGTCAAAACTTCGCGTTCCGCTTTGCTTCACTACATTCGAAGTTTTGCCAACACATTCTGCGCAAAAGGTTTCGATGCTCCGCATCGATTTGGTTTTAAAAGCGCAAATTTAAGCTTAATATAACAATGTTGAAAGTTTAAACGTTGTAAACCTAAGGGGTATAGAATTCTTTTATATTTTTACGTCGCTAACAACATTACATATGAGCTCTTCTTTTGACAGATACCAAAAGCGCAAGTTAATTTCATCCTATTTTTCAGTGGTCATCAGTATTGCACTGGTACTGTTTTTATTAGGTTGTTTGGGCCTTTTGGTGTTGAATGCCAAAAAGGTGGCAGACCACTTTAAAGAGCAGGTGGTATTGACCATTTATTTGAACGATTCTGCCAAGGAAGTGGAGGTGAACCAACTTGAAAAGAGCCTTTCCATGGCTGATTACACCAAATCCATCACCTATGTTTCCAAAGAAGAAGCTGCCGAACTCATGAAAGCAGAGACCGGTGAGGACTTTATGGATTTTGTGGGTTACAACCCTTTGCAGAACTCCATCGACGTATACCTAAAGGCCGATTATGTTACCAACGCGACCTTAGATGAAATTACCGAAGAACTCTCTACCAAAGCTTTTATTGAAGAAATCCGTTACGACAACGACTTGGTAGAACTCATGAACGATAACGTAAAGAAAATCACCTTTTGGGTGTTGGTTATTAGCGGACTGTTTACCCTCATTGCGGTATTATTGATTAACAGTTCTATTAGGTTAGCCGTTTACTCCAAGCGTTTTATCATCAAGACCATGCAAATGGTTGGGGCAACCAAACGTTTTATTAGACGACCTTTTGTGTTGAAAAATGTTCAGTTGGGCATTATTGGCTCTATCGTTGCTCTGGCAGGAATGGCCGTAGTGTTGCATTACCTCAACAAAACCTTCCCAGAACTAGGCCTTTTAGGGCAACCAGTATTGATTGCCGCCTTGTTTGCGGCCGTATTTTTGATGGGAATTTTAATTACTTGGATCAGTACGTTTATTGCCACCCAACGTTTCTTGAACCTAAAAACAGACCAGTTGTATTATTAAACAACTTAAGGCCTAACACCACACCCTATGCATTGTACCCTTTGTGACAGCCAGCTCAACCAAAAGGCCGATGCCTATTATTTTATCTGTCATACCTGTGGTGCCTTTGTAATGGACAAGATCCACTACTTTACAGCCGAACAGGAAAAAGCCCATTACGAGTCCCACAACAACGATGTCAACGACCAAGGTTACCAAACCTTTACATCCCCAATTACCAATGCCATTTTAAAAGCACAGACTCCTGAGCATTTAGGCTTGGACTATGGCTGTGGCAGTGGTCCCGTAATTACGAAAATGCTTCGGGAACAACAGTATCAAGTACACCTGTTCGATCCCTATTTCTATCCTGATCCAGCTTACAAAAACCATCGTTACGATTATATTTTTAGCTGTGAAGTCTTTGAACACTTTTACAATCCCAAACAAGAGATTGCCCAATTGGTAGAGCTTTTACAACCCGAAGGCCGATTGTATATCATGACGCATTTGTACCAAGGCCATCCGGATTTCGACACTTGGTATTACCGCAAGGATGCCACCCACGTATTTATCTACACCGAACAAACCATGAGATATATTGCAGATACATTCAACTTGGCTATTGAGAGTTTAGTAGAACGAATGACGGTGTTTAAAAAACTATTATAAGGTACTGGAGTCCTATCATAGATATATAAGTTCAAGCCAACAAAACCATTTCTTATTCCTGCCAACCATCCCCTCCAAATTTACAGCTCCTTAACGCGAAAGTTTTAAATAAAACCGTTACTTTGCACTTGCCTAAAGTGCCTAGTAGTACAAAGGCCGTTGCCTAGGTTGTTGGCAATGCAATTTGTTTCAAAGAATTTTACAGCATATGGGAGCACAAAAGCAAAAAGAAACCAACAAACAAGACTTTCTTTTCGGGAAGAAAAACTACCAGTTCATGCTTATTGGCTTGGCCTGTATTGGCCTTGGATTTATTTTAATGTCCGGAGGTGGTAGTGACGACCCTAATGTATTCAACCCCGAAATTTTTAATTTCAGACGCATCCGAGTGGCTCCTACCCTAGTGCTTATTGGCTTTGCGATTGAAATCTATGCCATCTTGCTCAACCCACATAAAGCGCCAAAATCCAACAACTAGTTGAGGCCTTCGCCTTTCTGTTTGACATCCCATTATTGATATTTATACCGTATGGACATTATCGACGCCATCATCCTTGGAATTGTACAAGGGCTTACCGAATTTTTACCCGTATCCTCTAGTGGCCACCTCGAGTTAGGGAAAGCCATTTTGGGAGACAGTTCCATTCCTCAAGAAAGTTTAATGTTTACCGTGGTACTGCATTTTGCCACCGCCCTAAGTACTATTGTCGTGTTTAGAAAGGATATTTTGAGCCTATTGGAGGGTATTTTCAAGTTCCAATGGAACGAAGACCTTCAGTTTGCTTCTAAGATTGCCCTGTCCATGATTCCAGCTGTAATTATCGGGGTGTTTTTTGAATCGGAGTTAGAAGAACTTTTTGGCGGTAACATACTGTTGGTTGGCTGTATGCTATTGGTAACTGCCGCCCTATTGTTTTTGGCAGACCGTGCCCGAAACACCAACAAACCGGTAAGCTTTAGCAATGCCTTTGTTATTGGTATATCGCAGGCCGTTGCCATGTTGCCCGGTATTTCGCGTTCTGGAGCAACTATTTCCACCTCGGTACTGTTGGGGAACGACAAAACTAAAGCGGCCCGTTTTTCATTTTTAATGGTGGTGCCCCTTATCTTTGGAAAGATTGCCAAAGATGTCCTTGGCGGAGAATTGAGCTACGAAAGTTCCAACTTTACTGCTCTTAGTATTGGTTTTGTGGCGGCCTTTGTGGCGGGACTTTTTGCCTGTACCTGGATGATTGCCTTGGTGAAGAAAAGCAAACTTTCCTATTTCTCTGTGTACTGTGCCATTGTGGGCCTAATTGCCATTGTGGTGGCCTTAATGTAATTTGATTTTGTGATGATGACTGCTGAAGATTTTAAAGACGGACAAGTATTATTAATAGACAAACCCCTTACCTGGACTTCCTTTCAAGTGGTAAACAAACTGCGTTGGGAAATCAGGCATGCCCATAACATTAAAAAGATAAAGGTAGGCCACGCCGGAACTTTAGACCCTTTGGCCTCTGGGCTTTTGGTGATCTGTACCGGAAAAATGACCAAGCAGATCAACACTTTTCAGGCACAGATAAAGGAATATACCGGCACCATTGTGTTGGGCAGTACCACCCCTTCCTTCGATTTGGAAACCGAAATTGATGCCACCTATCCAACCGACCATATTACCGAAGCCCTAATCCATGAGACCACCAAAAGCTTTCTGGGCGATATCGAGCAATACCCACCTGTATTTTCGGCCATAAAAAAAGACGGAAAACGTTTGTATGAATTTGCCAGAGCTGGTGAAGAGGTAGAAGTAAAACCAAGAACCATTAATATTTCTGAATTTGAAATCACCCGTATTGGGGAGAACGAAGTCGATTTTAGAGTAGTATGCAGCAAAGGAACTTACATTCGTTCCTTGGCGCACGATTTCGGGAAAGCCTTGAACTCTGGAGGTCACCTCTCGGTATTGCGCCGTACCAAGATTGGCGATTTTGATGTGGCCAAAGCCCTCACCCCGGAAAATTTTATAAAGACCCTAGTTTCGGAATAGTTATTACAAACACAACAGGAACAGCGATCGGCTAGCATATAGCTAGTTCGTGTAAGCACACGGCTGATTTTCCGAAGGAAAATCAGTATAATAAATATGTGAGAAGTTTTAGATTGACACAGAAGTGAGCATTAATTATATACGGTATTGGCAGCTGACATTATTTCTGATAATTTAATTTTAAGTTCTTTAGGATTTAAGTTTCTACTGATAATTTTCCCATTGACGTCAACTAGGTAATTGTCAGGAACAGCACTAATTCCGTAAGCTAATTTAGCTAAATTATGAGTACCTTTTAAGTCACTTAAATGTATCCAAGTTAAACTATCTTGTTCAATCGCTTTAATCCAATTGTCCTTTTTATTGTCAAGTGAAATAGAAATAATTTCAAACCCTTTATCTTTATATTCATTATAAACTTTTACTAAGTCAGGATGAGTTTTTCTACAGCCACCACACCATGATGCCCAAAAGTCCAACAATAATACTTTGCCTTTAAAATCTGATAGTTTTATTTTTTCAGAGTTAGGTGATTCCATTTCAAAATCAACAAAATTATCGCCAATTTTCAAGTTTTTATTTAACTCAATAAATTGGGCAATTAGTTGTCCATATTCCGACTGTTTTACGGAATCGCTAAACGAGTTATATAAATTTATAACATCTTGTTTTTTTATTCCTGTAATGTTTTTTGAAAGATAAAATGCACTTAATGTGCTTTTTGGGTGATTCTTTATGAAACTTAATTTTAGGCTATCAACTTGCTCATCAGTCATTGAATAACTTAATGAATCTATATTACTAGCTAAATTTTGGGTTTCTGAACCTGTTACTATTGCATTTCTAAAAACGGAATTACTTGCGTCAAAAAGAATTTCATTATTTTCTAACCAAATCTTTTTAGCATCTTTATAATCTTTAGTATAAATTACAGATTGTAATGTGGAATGTGGTAATTTAGTTGTGAATTGAAAAGAGTTATTTTCAATAACAGTTGAGTCAATAATTATTCTGTCTTCGAATTCCTGTTCTAAATTGTATTCAAGATAAACTTTCTCTCCATTTTCTAAAAAGCTTGTTTTACCTATTAATTCAAATTGAGGTTCTAGAGCTTTCTCCTTATTGCAGGAAATCAGTATTATTAGACTAAAACAAAAGATTAAGGGATTTTTCATTTACGTTTGTTGGTTTTACTTGCTGCTAACATACATATATAACAGCATAGCTTCCAATAGCTATTGTTATTTTTTTGATTTCATACTAAATTAACGGCTACTTGTACGGCATTTTAGCCAAAAATAGACAGGTACGAAAACGCTCCTCTGTAGCCATTTTCATCGAATTTATGCTCTTTTAATCCATTTTAGTTAAATTAACGTATATATTTATGCACTCAAGTCGCAAATTTGGAATTCATAGAAAAACATAAAGCCTTAATTATCACCGCGCTCATTACGGGAATTGTGGTGATGATGCTCTTTAGCTTTCACATAACAAAGCAACAGGCCACCATCTCCGAAAGCTATTATGAAATGGAACCGCCTACCCCAGAGGAAATTGAAGAACTCAAGGAACTGGAAGCCCTAGAAAAGGCCTTGGGCAAAACTACTAACCAAGCGTACAATGAAGACCAAGAGTTTAAGGACATGATGAAAAACTTCAAGTCGATGAACGCCAACGATTTTGAAAAAACCACCCAACAATTGGAGGAAGCCTCCCCAGACATGGAGACCAATGATGTAGTAACCTCCAGCAATACCTTTAACGGCTCTGGCGACTATAGTGTAAACCAAGATGAATTGGAACGCTATAAAAAGGCCAAGGACATGTTGGCCATGAAAACGGCAGACAAGAGTGAGAAAAATGCCAATAACAACCCTTTAAGCACCTTGACCTATTCCTTAAAAGGTCGTGAACTTTTAAGCAACGAAACCCCGCGTTACCTGTGTGAGGAAAGCGGTAAAATTGTAGTGAATATTACAGTTAACAATACAGGCGAAGTAACCGATGCCTACATTAACAAATCCTCAACTTCCACCAACCAATGCCTTTTGGACCACGCTTTGGAGTACGCAAAATCGGCACAGTTTGATAATGGCAATCTCTCAAGCCAATTGGGGTCCATTACTTTTTATTTTAAGGGGAAGTGATCAACAAGGACTTAGCATGTAAACAATTATTGCATCTGGATTCCTTAAAATTAATATGAAAAGATAATTTCTTCCATTAATCATTCTCACCCTTTGTTGTAATTCTTTTCAAGTAGATGAACTCGAAAAAACTATAGTTGCCTATCAAGATTTACCCACTGAGGTAAAACAACAAATACTCAAGGTTAGCTATATTGAAATAAATGAACCTAAGAGATATGTAAAAAAGACAAAAAAAGAGTTACTTTTCCCATGGATTTATAATGTAATTTTTGAAAGAGTTAATGACGGTAAAGTTTTTAAAACTTCAGGTATAAAAGGAGAGCATGGAAGTACATATGTAATCTATGACGACTTTTTGTATATCCCTAATCACTACAATATTTACCCTTCCGATAGTTTATCCTATTTGTTTACTCGTTTTGATTTAAAGTAAACCATTTTACAATAAACCATAAGACACCCTCTAAATACTAAGAGATTACCTTACCAATATTTTTCCAAATTTATTTAGAAACCAACTACTTTTTTCCCGCCCCTATCCGTCACTTCGAGTGATTGGCCTACATGCTAATGCAGGACAATAGTATCGAGAAGCGCTTTACAGTCCCAACCCATCTAGCAAACTCAAAACACTCCTCCTCATCGATTAATCACCTAACATTAACTCATTTACAAAAATTATTTCACATTTGCAATAGTGTGACGTCTTATGACTGCTTATGACGTGTTATGACCGCTTATGACTACTCTTGACGCTTAATGACTGCTCAACCCATTTTTATAGGGGGTATGTTCGAGGATGGTTCGAGGTTTCTTCGAGAATGCCTCGAGGCAATTTGGGCAGGAGGCACCCCTCCCCGAACAAAGGCTAAAGCAAGCCCTAATCACAGTGCACACTAGAGTTTGCAAACTACAACAAGCCCTAAAACGGGCTTCACTCCCAAACAAAGGCATCTATGTAGCTATAAGATTACAAAATGCAAGTAAAAACTCGAGGGATATGGTGGAAAAGAGTATATTTAGGGGAGATGAAAACCAAGAAAGCCTTGCGTAACAATTGGATTGGTGAGACTACGGTAGCTAGACCTTCAAGGTTTTTAAAACCTTAAAGGTCTGATAGAAACGATTAGTTTGGTAAATTTTAAAAAGATTAAATGACTAAAGAAAATATTTTATTGGTATTATGGATCATCTTCGGATTTATATTCATTACAGGAATTGATGCCATTCTAAACTTTGTTTGCTACCTAATCTACTTTGCGCAATTGGAAGCAGGGATTCCTTTAGGCATCATAAACTATTCCATGCCTATAATTACGTTACTGTTATATCTATCCACGACTTTCCTGATGTTAAAAAACATTAAACTAGACACAAATTTAAGTGGTATTTATCTGACTCGTTTTCCCAAGAGATTGTTTATTGTACTAGGAGTAATTTCCATATTTTTAATACCAATTACCAGCAAATTATCAGGACTATACACGGAACGCCTAACAATAAAAGACACAGTTTATAATAGTTATGAATTTCTTGCAACTTACGGCTGGTTGACTTCAGGTATTTATTTTTCAAGATGGATTATTTTAATCGTCTTGACCATTATCTTTCTAAAAAAATTAAAACTGATTGAGAACCTCAACTAAACGCAATACCCAGACACGAGCATGGGTTAACAAAAGCACCCTTGTTTATTAACATTAATTCCCTTTAGATGAAATACATTCGATACATTTCAATTGCTATTGCAATCCAAATACTTTCATGTGGACAGGTAAAACATGACCCCCATCAAGATGACTTGCAAGCCTCTGAGCACTATAAAAAAAATTCTTTACAAACAAAAAGCAGTGCTATTCCATTAAATACCCCCCACGTTACAGACACCACGATACTTGTTGATTATATCTCGAAGTTTGAAAATCATAAGGATTATCACCTCCCTTTAAGTTTAACTTCTAATTACACAGATGAACTATGGGAGCAACTACATAAGGCTTCTACTGGAATTGTACACAAGGGAGATTTGGAAACAATATATGAAATGCCAGATAGTATTATCAATGTACATTTTTCAACAACAGGGATCGACCGCTTACTATTAATTAACTCCCAACAAGATGTATTTGACACCATTTACAGAAATAAATATAAGTTCTATGATGCCTCTATAGAATCTTACTATGTAGCTAGCTACGAAATTAAGGAAGCCCAAGATGACCCTATAATTGCCATATCCACAAATAAGGATCTTACAGGTTTACTTAACAAATCGCCTGAAACCATTACAAAAGACAGTACAGAAATGAACTATAAAAGCCTTATTAGTAAAACATACAACACTATCTTTTCAGAATCTACACTTATTCACAATAAAGATACTATCTCAGTTGTTTCCTCAGGTAGTTACCCAAAAAGTACCTACAGTGTATTTTTAATACAAAACGGAATGATAAAGGACTCCCTAACAACTGAATATTTAGCTATTGAGGACATGAAGCCTATTCCTTTAGCAACCGATAAGGAATTGACATACATCTATTCCGGTTTCCAACCAGATACCGATTGGTATTGGAATGGATTGTTAGCGATAGATATTAAAAATTGGAAATTAAAAACATTCACTAAAAATAGAATAAATAGATAAACATAAGCTAAAGAATTAGCAATGATGCTTTGCTATTAAATAAGAATGAAAAGAACCAGAAAACTATTAAAAAAGGAAGCCTTTACTTTTGCTTTTAGTAACTTTAAGGATTCATACTAGGTATTATGCCCAATATTTATCAAGCAAATAGTCATGACATTAACTGCTCTTCAACCACGCACCATCATTAAAGACACCCCTAAACTGGAAAGGGCCTATATTAAATTTGAAAAACTCCTTAACGAACTGCAAAAAAGAGACCTTCCAGAAGCTATTGTAAATACCATCAACACCCATATTGAAGCCCTAAACGCACTACCCGACAATGAAAAAACCTTGCGAACGCAACTAAAAAAAGGCCTGAAAAAGATTGTAACATTATTGGAGAAAGAATTGCAATTAGTCCCAAAAATTATTACCAACAGAAATGGATGGCTATTGGAATATCTGTTTTTGGGATTCCACTTGGGGTGGTTTTTGGCACAAGCCTTGGAAATATGGCTTTTTTAGGTATTGGACTTCCTATTGGCATGGCTATGGGCATTGCCGTCGGTTCAGAAAAGGACAAAAAGGCTCAAGCCGAGGGAAGGCAACTTGATTTGGAATTGAAATATTGAATACCTAACTTTTCAAACCTGTTTATTCTCTTAAATTACAGCAACCAACTTAACCCTATACTTATAGCTTGAGACTCCTAAAAAACCTTTTGTTATTCCAAAAACCACATTTCTTTCTAGCCTATGCCATTGCCATTGCACTAGGGCTTTTGTTTGGAGGGGAGCCAGCAACCATTGGATGGTGCTTTTTGTTTACGGCTCCGAAGATGCAATTCTTCTTCTACGACCTTAAAGACAAACAACAGTACTATTATTACTACAATCTAGGTTTGAGCAAGCGCACCCTCTGGGGGTCGACCATTGGTATTTGCTTGATCAACCTTGTAATACTGTCGATATTATGAATCATTTACATATAGACAGTGTTTCAAAAAGTTATGACACAAAGGTCATCCTAAGTGATGTGTATATGTCCTGTAAAAAAGGGGAGACGGTTGGTTTGATTGGACGCAATGGCTCAGGTAAATCTACCTTGCTCAAAATTATTTTTGGTATCGAAAAAGCCGATTTTAAATTTGTAAGGGTAGGCGAAAACATAATCAAATCCGTTAAATACGGTAGAGGCCTTATCAATTACCTGCCTCAGGACAACTTCTTGCCCAACAATGTTTCCGTAAAGTATTTGATCCATTTGTTTCTTGAGAAAGCACATAGAGAAGCAGTACTTGAAAACGAATACATACAACCTCTACTAAAAAAGCAGAATCAACAGTTAAGCGGTGGCGAAAAACGCATTGTTGAAATTTTGCTGATGGCACATTCCAATGCAGACTTTGTGTTGTTGGATGAACCCTTTAATGGTCTTAGCCCGATAATGAAAACCTATGTTATTGAGTACATCAATGGACTGAAATCGTCCAAAGGCTTTATCATCACAGACCACGATTATGAAAATGTTATCCAATTGGCAGACCGTATTATGTATTTACAAAACGGTTTCCTAAAATCAATACAGGACCTCAAAGAACTGGTAACCTTGGGATATATGTCTGAAGGTGTCTATGAGCAGGTATCCTCCTTTCAACAATCCTAATAAAACTAAAAAAACAACCATTTATTTCGAATTTCATTCTACAGGGAATTGTTTATAGCTTTCTGAAAAAGTTGAATCCTTAGCAATTTACTTTTAGAAGAAACTTGTTTATTTTGATTTCAATATCTAATTTAGGGTCAACAATTTACTGCATATCAAACTTTTAATTATTTTACAAACTTTAAGAAATCCATTTATTCTTTTACCAAAGGGGTAAATTACAATTCAACCATTTAACAGTTTTAAAATGCAGCATCCATATTAACCATAACAATTAACGCCAGCTGTAATATGTTATTCAATTCGTTTGATTTCTTATTATTCTTTCCAACAGTATTTATTCTCTATTGGAGCTTGAACAGAAATTTAAAAGCTCAGAACATCCTGTTGCTGGTATCAAGCTATATATTTTATGCCTGGTGGGATTGGAGATTCTTGTCGTTGATTGTCATTAGTTCAATAATCGATTTTACAGCTGGAGCAAGAATATTTAACGTTACTACTCAAAAGGGCAAAAAGCAATGGCTTTTAGTGAGTTTAATAGCCAATTTAGGCTTACTGTCTATTTTTAAATACTACAACTTTTTTGCAGAATCGTTCACAGACTTAGTTAGCTCTTTTGGCTGGCACCCCAATGATTTAACATTAAATATCATCCTTCCGGTAGGCATTAGCTTTTATACCTTCCAAACCTTAAGTTATACAATTGACATTTACAGAGGGCAGTTTCAACCTACTAAAGATATTATTGCCTTCTTCACCTATATCGCATTTTTCCCTCAGTTGGTTGCCGGCCCCATAGAAAGGGCTTCTAACCTCTTGCCCCAAATTGAGAAACAACGCAGTTTTAAAAAGGAATGGTTTAACGAAGGAGTAGTACAACTATTAATTGGGCTATTTCGAAAGATTGTAATTGCAGATAGTTTGGGAGCTTACGTGGACATGGTTTATGGAGATGTAGGGATTTATAATTCAACCACCATCCTATTAGCAACCTTTTTATATGCCTTTCAAATCTATTATGACTTTGCAGGTTACTCCGATATTGCCATTGGAACAGCAAAACTAATGGGCTTCAAGTTTAACCAGAACTTCAATCTCCCCTATTTCTCCAAATCCATCACCGAATTTTGGAGAAAATGGCACATGTCGCTTTCCTATTGGTTACGGGACTATCTGTACATTTCCTTAGGCGGCAATAGAAAAGGCATAAAAATCACCTATCGCAACCTCATGTTAACCATGCTTTTGGGAGGCCTCTGGCATGGAAGCTCCTGGAATTTTATTATATGGGGAGGTATTCATGGTTTGGCCTTAAGTATTGAGAAGTTGATAAAATCCAATAAGAAATTAAAACTGCCCAATAGCTTAGACTTTTTGGGATATTTCAGCACTTTTTCAATTGTTCTGTTGTCTTGGATTTTTTTTAGGGCTCAAGATTTAGGTACTGCGTTTATGGCTATTTCAAAGATTGTGCACTTTGATTTCTCAGCGCCTTTTATTGGCAACAGTAATTTGGTTACAAATGCCCTAATTATGCTAACCATAGGATTTCTTTTTGACTTATTCTTATTTAAAAAACAGATTCATTTAGAAAGCTTTGGATCTCAATTTAGCGCCGTAAAAATTTCAATCATCTCCACTATCATCATTACCCTGATTAACCTATTTTATTCTACTTCCAACAATTTTATTTATTTTCAATTCTAGTGATAATGAATCCTGCAAACGTTACATATATCGCCAAAACATTTCTTATGACCCTTGTCATTTCTTTCTTGATTGACAAATTAATATTTGTTACTCTTAATAAAATTAGTGATAAGGTTTATACAGGTCAAAAGGTTGGAAAACTAAATCAATACCTTCTTCAAAAGGATGATTTCGACTTTATTGTTTTTGGAAGCTCAAGAGCCAACCACAACATTGATCCAAAAAAAATATCCAACAAGGGCTTTAATATGGGAATTGACGGTCAAAAATTAGCCTATTCAGGAACGCTCATAAAGCTTTTACAAAACAAAAAAGAACAAACATTGTTATTACATATTGACCCTGAAAACGCCTTTAATGAAGCCTACCTAGGAAATGATATAAAAGCATTATTATTAAAATATAACAGAAATAATATCGTAAAAACAGAAATAGACAATTTAAAACAAAATAACATTCTTCAAAAATATTATTGGAGTTTGAGTTACAATGGATCTGTGATTGCCATTTTAAAAAACTATTTCAAACCAAATTACGATTATAGAAGCTATTTTGGCTATGACCCAATTCATGTAAGCGAAACCCAAAGAGAGATTTTCCAGAATATTCTTCAAAAAAATGACACAGTTCTTAATTGCAAATATGAATTTAAATTAAACAAAATCTACAAAGATTATATAGATGAATTAAATACATTTTGCAAAGCCAATAACAAACACCTCATTATTTTTACCTCTCCAAAATTTTCCGATAAGTGCAAGAATGACAATAAAGCATTAAGTCAAGTTTTGGACACTAGAAACATTCCTTATTTCGATCTCACAGATTTCTTCAACAACGACAATGCCGTTGAATATTGGAAAGACAAGGAACACCTGTCAAGTAAAGGTGCTGAATTATTTACTGAGAAAATTAAAGGATTGTTTCATGAAAATTATGCACTCTTAAGAACCAAAAACACCTCTTTAAAAGACTTAAGGCAATAGTACCTATAACTACAAAAAATAAGCCCCACATCACTGCGAGGCTTTTTCACACATATTAACCAATCTAATTAAAACCTATTATTATTGTCGTTATGTTTTACAGGTACTCTTTGAGGCACCAATTGTTTTCTTGTTTTATAAATTCCTAAACCCAAAACAAGTATTAGGAGTATTGCAGTTGTTATTACTATTGTCATCATCATCAAAAATTCAATTACGGTTATGTTACACATCCAACCTATATCCTAAGTGGTCTCTTGCTATACTTACAGCAATAACCGTACCAAATCACTAATAACAGACTGTCCTTTGTCGGTATTGTACCAAACCTGCAGCTCTTCCTTAAATTCAGGAGTCAATGCGCCATGTTCCGCCTTATAAGCTTCCACCAATTGTGTGGCAGCTTCGGGTCTTGGCCCAAAGGTACTGACCACTTCACCAGTAGCATCTTCCACCATGATCAATTTTGGAATGGAACGGCCACCATTGGTTAAAAATTCATCCATTAAGGCTTCATTCTCATCTCTAAAGACCAACTTTAGAGAAATGTTATCATTAAGTTCGGCTACTTTATTAATGGCAGGCACTACGTGTGCAGCATCCCCACACCAACTTTCGGTGATTACCAGCCAAGTTACCTTAGTTTGGAATTTCGCCACAGCTTCTTGAATATCTTGGGGCATTTTTATGGTCTTGTCCCACCGCTTCATACGGCGGTCGTTGAGTACTGTAAAATTAACACGGTCTTCCGATTGATCCTCTCCTGATGTAGCTTGTTGAGCTACCAAGTCCTTGACCTTTTCACGATATTGTTCATAGTTCATACTATGTGTCAAGCTCGCTTTGACAATCTCGTCTACTCTGTTAATTTGTGATATATTCATACTCTAAAATTTTTTGACAAAATTAAGGCTAAAATGCCTATTTTTAGGTAACTGTTGTTACATTAAACAGCTCATTTTTCAACAAAATCACTATGGAAAAACACAGATGTGGATGGTGTCTGGGAGACCCACTTTATGAGACCTATCATGACGAAGAATGGGGCGTTCCGGTGTATGATGATGCCAAGCTTTTTGAGTTTTTGATATTGGAGACCTTTCAGGCCGGGTTAAGCTGGATAACCATCCTTAGAAAGCGTGAAAACTTTAGAAATGCCTTTGATAATTTTGATTACAAAACCATTTCACAGTACAATGATGATAAGGTAGAAGCACTGCTTCAAGATGCCGGCATCATTAGAAATAGATTGAAAGTAAAAGCCACCATTACCAATGCCCAGGCCTTTATGAAAGTTCAGGATGAATTTGGAAGCTTTAGCAAGTACATTTGGGGATTTGTAGATGGCCAACCCCTCACCAACAAAATAGATCACTATAAAACGGCTCCTGCCACTACCCCATTGAGTGATACCATAAGTAAAGATTTAAAGAAAAGAGGCTTTAAGTTTGTGGGTTCTACTGTTGTATATGCCCATATGCAAGCCACAGGTATGGTAAACGATCATGAGACCAAATGTTTTAGGTATAATGAGGTTTGAAAGGAATGAAATGCTTTCCTTACTTCTAAAGAAGATTTTCATTCATATGCTTACAGATATTTCACAAATTCCTCCCTTGGCATATCCTCAGCACCTAAACTTTCCAGATGGTTGGTATACACTTGGCAATCTATCAACCTATAATTGGTGTTTTGAATATAGGAGATGAAGCCAGCTTTACTGGCATTGCTAACTTTGGAAAACATACTCTCACCACAAAACCCCCCATTACCCAAATCAACCCCAAAAAGCCCCCCTCCCAGTTCATTACCCCGCCACACCTCAACTGATTTCGCATAGCCCAATTCATGTAAGGCCGTGTAACCGGCAATCATATCTTGGGTAATCCAGCTACTAGGTTGTCCATGTCTCTTGATTTTGGAGCAAGAGGAAATAACTTCAGTAAAGGCTTTATTCACCGTCACCACAAAATCTGTATTCCGAAGCACCTGCTTCATACTTTTAGAGACTTTTAAACGCTCAGGAAAGAGTACAAATCGTGGGTCTGGCGACCACCATAGAATGGGATCGTCGTCATCAAACCACGGAAAAATACCATTCCGATAGGCCAACAACAAACGCTCTACAGATAAATCACCCCCAATGGCCAAAAGCCCTTCTGGTGAGGTTTCCCTAACGTCTGGAAAATTTAATTCATTTGTAAGAATACTTACCATCTACTACAACGTTTTCGTGAATATTCACACAACTTTCCTTTCAAAAACCAATAATTTTTATCAATTTTGAAATGGCCTGCATAATAAATTACTTATTATTCATTGCATTTTGATAATTACTTTTTATTTAGGCCGCACCTAAAACCACAATACTAAAGTCCTGGGTTTCCCAGGGCTTTTTTTATGGCTTGCTCTTAAAATTACATTCTTTTTTTGAGCTTTCAGGAATTTAAAGCAGCTACTGTTTTCTACATACAAAAAACCCCACTTTTTAAAAGTAGGGTTTCTGTATTGCATCTAAAATTCTTAGACAATTCCTAGAAAGGAAGATCGTCATGCTCATCTTCATTCAAGTTCCCTGCTGGTTCAAAAGCATCTGCAGGTGGCATTGGAGGCATACCTCCTGAAGCTTCAGCTTGTACCGCTTCGATACGCCATCCTTGAATAGAGTTGAAATATTTAGTTTCACCTTGTGGATTCACCCATTCTCTACCTCTAAGGTTGATGCTGATTTTTACGGGCTGCCCTACTTGGTAAGAATTTAATAAGTCGGTTTTATCCTGTACAAATTCCACCATAATGTGTTGTGGATATTGTTCGTCTGTAGTAATAACAATCTCTCTTTTTCTAAACCCGCTGCTTCCGAAACTTTGGGTTGTCCCAATCATTTTAATTTTTCCCTGAATTTCCATTCTTCTTACTATTTATTCTTATTTGTAATTTCTAAATCTTATCTAAACTACCGTTATGATAGCAGTACTTTCCAAGCACTTGCCACATCCCCAAAACTCAAATAGTTTTGCGCTAATTTGTGTTTTTCCCGATGTGTCATGCTCGTTACATTGGGGTAACGCTCACTAATATCCTCTAAAAAAGCTGCAATATCCTCTTCAGAAGGCAATTGCTCTACATTCCCCAACATTCCCAAATCATTCCCTGTCAAGATCATGCTATTTCTGACTTCTTCCGGAAGGGCATCCACACCAAGTCCTAAAGTTTGCAATGGCTTCGGAATTTCAAAAAAACCATTTCTGGCCCTGCTGTAATAACTTCCACCTGCTCTAGCCACCAAATCCAGTTTCTCTTGATCAATACGCTGATCGTCGTCCAATACTTCTTCAGAAATATGGAACTTCACGACTTCACAGATTATCAAGTTTCCGGCACCTCCCTCAGTTCCCAACTTCACAATGTCATTCACCTTGCATTCAAATTGCACAGGCGATTCGGCTACTCTAAAAGGTTTTACCATATCAGATTTCAACATGGTCAAACCAGCTTTCTCAAACTCATTGACACCTTTACCATACTCGGTACTGCTCAAGGAAGCCTGTTGTACCAAATCAAAATTCACCACATTAATAACCACTTCCTTTACAGCTTCTGCATTCTCTAAGGTATGCTTATTCGTATTGTCCCTAACTCTTCGCGCCGGTGAAAAAATCAATATTGGCGGATTGGCACTAAACACATTAAAAAAACTGAAAGGCGATAAATTAGGATTGCCTTCCTCGTCAATAGTACTCGCAAATGCAATAGGCCTTGGTGCCACGGCACTTAACAAATACCCATGTACTTTTGCAGTAGGCATGTCCTTTGGGTCAAATGAGATCATTGGCATAATTGATTTGAGGCAAATGTAACCATATTACCAAAGTAATAAAAATGATTTGAAAACCTTAAGCACAATATTATTAACAGAATTCCATTATATTTAGAATTACAAAAATTTTAGAATGGCCTTATCTACCAATAGAAACATTTTACGTTGGACCATCATCGTAGTATCTTTTGTGACTATTTCCCTTATCCTTTGGAATACGTATATTTTCTTTCAAAACTTTAAGGCAGAAGAACGCACCAAGATGGAAAATTGGTCATTGGCACAGGAAGAAGTCAGCAAGGTTACCGATTTAAAATCCAATGTAGGTGAATTACCATTGGAAATCCTTAAAAGTAATACCACAACCCCCATGATTTTGGTAAGCTTGGAAGGTATCACCTATAACAACATTGATGAAACTAAGGCTGAGGATTCACTATACATCCAATCGCTAATTGAAAAATTTAAAAGCGAAAACCAACCCATTGAAATTCGATACAAGGACAAGGTACTTTCAACTCTATACTACGGAAATTCACCATTGTTGAATAAACTAAAATATTATCCACTAGCCCTCTTGCTTATCATCTTTTTGTTTGGCGCCGTGGTATATTTTTTCTACCGAAGCAATAAAAATGCCGAACAAAACAAACTTTGGACCGGAATGGCCAAAGAAACGGCCCACCAAATAGGCACCCCACTTTCTTCACTTGTAGGATGGATAGAAATTTTAAGGTCGGAAAACGTCGATCCAGATTATATTTTGGAAATGGAAAAAGACGTACAACGCCTTCAAACCATAACTGAGCGTTTCAGTAAAATAGGCTCTATGCCCACCCTTACCAAAACCGATATTGTGAAGGAAACCATAGATAGTTATGCCTATTTAAAATCCCGTTCTTCAAAACTGATTGATTTTGACATCTCCGTTCCTAATGATGAAATATTTGTAAATCTCAACTCGCAACTTTACAGCTGGACCATTGAGAACTTGGTAAAGAATGCCATCGACGCCATGAAGGGCAAAGGCAAATTAAGTGTAGCCATAGAACATGACAGCAAATATGTAAAAGTAAATATTACGGATTCGGGAAAAGGAATTTCCAAACAACAGTTCCATCAAATTTTTGAACCCGGCTACACCAGCAAAAAGCGTGGTTGGGGACTTGGGCTATCTTTAGCCAAACGCATTGTAGAAGATTACCATAACGGCAAAATAAAGGTCCTACACTCCGAAATCGGTAAGGGTACGACCATGCAGATAAGTTTAAAAATTCTTTCGTAAATTTGAGTTTATGAGCGCATCATTTTTTACCCTAAAAGAAGTTGATCTTAACAACAATTGCCCCGAGTGCTATTCCAAAAAAGGCCTACACTTAACCTTTAAGCAAAAGTTGGTGGAAAACGCCTTTTACAAAGCCGTCACCAAAGACACCAGTCATACGCTCTATTGCCATACCTGCAATACCGAAATCTATCCCGTACAATGGACCCATGAAATAGAGCAGGTATTCGCTTACCAACAGCGCGCCACTCCGGCCAAACCAAGGTCTTTGAAACTCACCAAATTATCATGGATACTTATTGCCCTAGATCTTTTGCTCATTTTGGCTATTATCCTATACGTGTTTGGCGTTTTTGAAAATTAATCAACTATAAATGTGAGGCAATAGCCTTGGCAATTGCTTCAAATTCTTCAGGCTGCAAGGTTTCTTTGGAAAGAAAACGGGCATCATCCATTCTATTCAACGGAATTAAGTGCACATGCACATGAGGCACTTCCAAACCAATCACCGAGACACCCACGCGTTTACAAGGAACCGCCTTTTCCAATGCAATGGCTACTCGCCTTGAAAACGCCATTAAACCCATATAGGTATCTTCGTCCAAATCGAAAATCTTATCAACTTCCTTTTTTGGAATACATAAAGTATGTCCCTTTGCATTAGGGTTGATGTCCAAAAATGCCAAAAACTCATCAGTTTCAGCAACTTTATAACAAGGAATCTCTCCGTTAATAATTTTTGTAAATATTGATGCCATGGTGATTCAGAATTAGATTTAAAGATAAAAAGATTCCCGCAGAACGGGAATCTTTTACTTAAATTTTAAACTGGTCTATCGAGACCGCCTATGATCTTGAAATTTCTAGAATATCAAATTTCATAACACCATTTGGCACCTGAATGTCTGCAACTTCTCCAACAGATTTCCCTAATAACCCTTTACCAATTGGAGAGTTTACAGAGATTTTACCAGAGGCCAAATCGGCTTCTCCATCAGCAACCAAGGTATAGGTCATTTCCATACCATTGGTTTGGTTTTTGATTTTCACTTTTGAAAGCACCAATACCTTAGAAGTGTCCAATTGCGATTCATCAATCAAACGAGCTCCAGCCAAAATATCCTCTAATTTGGAAATTTTCATTTCCAATAAACCTTGCGCCTCTTTAGCGGCATCATATTCGGCATTTTCACTCAAATCCCCTTTGTCCCTTGCTTCAGCAATGGCTTGAGAGGCTTTTGGGCGTTCTATATCCTTAAGTTGTCTTAACTCATCTCTTAATTTCTTCAGTCCTTCCGCAGTGTAATAAGATACTTTACTCATAACTTCATTATTTAAATTGTAAACTGTAGCCGAAGTTCGTTCAGCATAAAAAAAATCCCGCTAGCACGAGATTACATACAAATTTACACAATTTTTTTAAATGTTAACTAGGTCTAAAGGTAACTAAAAAAATGGGAGTTCAAAGTAGGGGGTACTTTATAATTATTCGTTAAATTTTTAAAGAGCTCATATGCAAGGCCTACAGAAAGCCTTAATTTTATCGTAATTTGCACTTCTATTTTATAGCTATGAAAAAACTAATGACCTTTTTAACCCTACTGCCTTTATTGGTAGCCTGTGGTGGTAACGACGACCAAAACGAATGCAATTTCCTGCCCAATGTTGGTGTGAATGCGTCCTTGAATATGAACTTACCACAGTACAGCCAATTGCAATTTCCAAGCAATCCTGTTTATGTGGGCAACCAAGGTGGTGTTGGAGGCTTTTTTGTGGTCAATACAGGTTTTGGATTTATGGCTTTTGATGCCGCCGACCCTAACCATGCTGTAAGCAATTGTTCAACTTTAAGTATTGATGGCATTGAAGGCGTTTGTGGCTGTACCGATTCCAACACCTATAGCTTAATTACAGGACAACCACTTTATAACTCCGAATTGCCCTGTGGCCTGAGGATGTATGTGGTAGAACAAAGTGGCAACATGCTGTACGTTTACAATTAAAAAAATATCCTTTCGAAATAAAAAAAGCCAAAACTTAATTATCGTTTTGGCTTTTTAGTTTTAAAAAATAATGTTTTTAGAATTTCAAGGTCATTCCCAACAAAAAGTTAGTGGTAGCCTGTGGATAATACCCCGCACCTTCAATGGTCGTTACTTGGTTTGGATCGGACCAAGTATCATCATAAGTGTAGTAATACCCATTAGACACATACTTTTCATTGAAAATATTGTTCACCAATCCCGTAAACAAAATAGATTTAAAGATTGATTTCGTTTTTAGCTCGTAAGTGATGTTGAAATCGTTTACAAAATAGCTGTTCAATTTTGAATTCTCAGCATCGGTATTGCCCATGTACTGCTCCCCAACATATTTGCTCAATACAGACATTTGCAGGTTGGACATTGGTTGAAATACCAAAGCATTGGCCGCAATAAACTCTGGGGAGTAAGAGATGTTTGTTTTTCCTAAGTTGACCAATTCTCCATCTATGGAAGCAAAGGTTTCCTTGTTCTTATTGGAACTCAAAGTAAAGTTAGGCTGAATGGAAAACTTTTTAGACAAAGCCACCGCTGCTTCCACTTCCAATCCTAAACGATAACTATCGCCACTATTGGTTCTGATTGGGTTTCCTACATCATCCAAATTACCCGTTAACACCAATTGTTCGTTGTACAACATGTAGTAGGCATTCACATTCAATCGCAATTTTTGTGCGTCGTGTCTCCATCCCAATTCAAAATCGTTAAGCTGCTCAGGTTTTACAGTGGCATTGTTTTCAAAATCGTCTCTGTTAGGTTCTCTATTGGCTCTAGCATAAGAGAAATACAAGTTATTGTTGTCATTCATCTTATAGGTCACTCCCGCTTTTGGATTGAAAAACGTATAATTTTCATCCACATTAAAAGGAACTCTATCAGATGTCAAGCCCGATGTTGTGTAATCTACATTTCGAACCTGAACATCGCCATAAAGGCTCAACTTCTCATTAAACCTATAGGTAGCCTTAGCAAACACACTAAAATCTCCCTTTTTACCATTACCATCGTAATAATGGTCTCCTATCTCACTGTCACTTGCATACTGTGCCCAAATAATTTCCCCAAAATGGTCACCATCGTAAAAACTATAAGACGTTCCCAAAGTCATATTTAGGGCCTCATTTTTATAGTTGACATTAGCATTTACCACATAAAAATCATTATCCAACCAACGACGACGAATCAAATCTGTGGTATTGATGGTTTCGCCTCCAATTTGAATTTCTGCTAAATCATAATCGGCAAAATCTTCATCTTCCTTATATTGTTCAAAGAACCCGCGACCATAGGTATAATTCAAACCTAGGTTGGTAGACCAATGGTTATTGTAACGCTGGTTCCAATGCAGTTGGTAATGGTCTTGTTTGTAATCATCTACCTCATTGTCGTAAAAATGCATGTTTCCATCGGCGTCAAAATACATTCCTGCCGTATTAAAAGTTCTGTCATTTTCCAATAGGTCCAAATCCTCCAAACCATTCCAAGACTGATAGGTTTTCTCCTTTCCTCCAAAAGCCAAAGCTTTAATCAAGGTATTCTCATCTACATAAGACCCTTGCAAAAAATAAGATTGCAAATCGGAAGAAGCTCTATCTATATATCCATCCGATTTAATCTTCGACAAACGCCCTGCAAACTCAAAGTGATCGTTCATCAATCCAGTGCTGAACTTCACTGTATGTTTGCGTGTGTTATAACTTCCAAAGGAATTGGAAATTTCAGCACTCGCTTCTTTCGAAACGGCATCGGTCAGCACGTTAATACTAGCTCCAAAAGCCCCAGAACCATTGGTGGAAGTTCCCACGCCACGCTGTAACTGCAAACTTTCTACTGAAGAGGCAAAATCACCTAAATTCACCCAAAACGTTCCCATAGATTCCGCATCGTTATAAGGAATTCCGTTAATGGTCACGTTTGTAGATTGGGCATTAATACCCCGAACACGAATATAGGTATATCCAATTCCGGCTCCTGCATCGGTAGACGTTACCACCGACGGCAAATAGTTTAAGAGCACAGGAATGTCCTGACCTAAATTGCGCTTTTCAAGCTGCTCCTTGGTAACATTAGAGTGTGTGATTGGAGATGTAGCTTCTACCCTAACTGCCTTTACCAGAACTTCGTCCAGTTTTTCAACTTCGGTAGAATCTTTTGTTTGTTGTTGTTGTTGTGCTTTTCCGGTGACTGATAGCACCAAAAGTGTTAAAAAAAGAAATAGTTTTTTCATATCGATTAAAAAATCATAATCGAATAAAAAGAGGTCATTATTCTTTTGTTGTTTTACAATAGATTTTGAAGCAAATGCTTCTATTACCATACGTTAAAACTTAATACCTTACTAATGGTTAACCGGTACTAAATGCCTGCAGACATTTTTAACGCTTCATTCCTAAACAGCATTACCTGTTCTAGGTTCAATGGGTATGATCTCAGCCGATATTAGGCACCCCTTTTTGAGAACGCTGCAAATTTAGGGAAGAATAGAGAATTAACCTACCTAAACAAAGATATTTTCAATTCAAGCTAGGCGGTTTCCTAAAACTCTTTTTTTCAGACTGTTTCCGTTTGTCCTGAAGTCGCTTTTTCTTGACGCCTTTTGGAATTTTGGTCGGCACACGTTCCTTTTGCACCTCTAAAGCCTCCTCAATCAAGTTCAAAAACTTCTGGATGACGAGGTTTTTGTTTTTGAATTGACTCCGGCTGTCGTCACTATACAATACCAAAACCTGCCCTTTGTTCACCCTATTGGCAAGCGCTTCAAGCACACGCTGTTTTTCATCTTCCTCCAAAACCTTGGAGGCCATCACATCAAAAAATAGCTCCACTTTAGTAGCTACTTTATTAACGTGTTGCCCTCCCGATCCTGAACTACGAACCGCCTTAAAGGTCAGTTCTGAAATAAGTGCATCCTGATTAATGTCCATTAAGAACTTGGTGCGGAGCTTTCAACAAATCATTCACCGTTTTTACAGGATTAAAGGTAATTAATGGCACCTCCACAAACACGGTGTTCCAATTGGCCATACTTCCATTCCAAAGCCCTGGAAGCTCCAATGCTTTAAGGTTTCTCCCATTTTTGGTCTTTTCCGTAATAAACGCCGCCGAAGGATCTACATATTTGGTCAAATTGAATTTTTCACCCTTATAATCCTTAACACTGCACACAATATCCACTGGATTGAAATGTGTCGATTTCGTTAAAATAGATTTTTGGGCTTTGTCCTTCATATTGATTTGAGCAGATTCCACAATTTGAAGTGAAATTACCCCGTCTTCATTCTTCACCCAAAAAGGACCTCCTCCAGGCTCTCCTTCATTTTTTACCATTCCGCAAATACGGATAGGGCGATTGAGTTTTTCCTGAAGGTACTCTATTTGATATTTTGACTTATATTTTTTGAATTCTGGAGAAATCTTGACATCCATTTTCTTGCTCAAGAATTTGGCAATTTCCTTAAGGTCCTTCTCTTCCAGATTGTCTTCATCCAACTTTCTTAGGTAAGCAAAGGCCTGCTCCTGAAGCTCCATTAAAATTCCAGCCAGTACTTTTTTGTACTTAGCTACCTCTTCCTTGTATTTATAAACCACCACATTGTCTATATTCTTCATAAAAATGACATCGGCATCCAGATCGTTTAGGTTTTCAATAAGCGCACCATGCCCTGAAGGTCTGAACAACAAAGAGCCATCCTCTTCCCTAAACAATTTGTTTTTTGGGGTTACGGCAATGGTATCTGTAGATTCTTTTTGATATGAAAAGGAAATTTCAAACTTCACCCCTGTTTTAGTTTCTACCTTTTGTTGAATTCTCTCAAACTCACTTTTGAACTTGTCTTTATATTTTTCTGAAATGGTGAAGTGTAATTTTGCCTTACAATTATCAGACGAATACAGTGCGGTTTCAAACAAATGCTCTTCAAAAGCTGTTGAAATCACCTTGTTTTTATACTCATGAAATGGCAACAATCCCTTTGGATAGTTTCCGTAGTCCAACATATCCTCATCCAACATAGCCTTTACAAACAACCAAGCCTTTTCGTCTCTCGACTTTTTGTTGTAATCGGGATAAGTTTCCAAAAGCTTTGCCATAACCTCATCATAAAACGGGAACTTTTTAAGCCCGAGAAAAAACAGGGAAAGATCCTTTGCATCGGTATTGTTGATATAGGAATTCAAACTTTCAGTTTCAGGATCATAATCCTGCTGAAACTGAAATAAAAACTTGAACATTCTAGTAGCAGCTCCGGAAGCAGGTACAAACTTTAATAGCTCACTTTCATTCTTTTTATCTTCAAAAACCTTTATATAGGCCGCCTCTTCTTCTGCAGTAAGCTTAGTAATGCCTTTTCCAATAGTGGCCGCCGCAATAAGATGGGTAAACGGAAGTCCGTTTTTAAAAATTTTAATCTGTTGTTTTACTTTTTTAGGGGTGAGTCCCTTTTTTTCTATCTGTTCTAAATCTGCTTCAGAAAATTTCATCAAGTCTGTTTTAATAGATTATCAATATGCTTCACCGCAACGTTAAAGCGTTCCTCTTCAGAACCCTTAAGTAAAACATACGGTTTGTTATGTGTTCTTAAAGCCGTTTCAAAAGCTTGAAACATGTGCTCCCTTTCATTAGGTCTGTCACGAATGTCATCCGCTTCCCACGGTACATCAATATTAGTCAAAAAATAAAGATTATACTGATTCTTTCCAACTATTTTATTCAAAACTTCAGGACAAAAACCATCGTAATACACTGAACTATAAACTTTTGTCTCCAATAAATCGGTATCACAAATCAATAGTTTTTCAACCTTTGACGTCAGTTCATTTTCTAGTTTTATTTGGCCAATAGCAATGGGGAGCACATCCTCTTCAGTGAGTTGTTCTCCCTTTTTCATTTTTCCTTCAGCATAACTTCTTGAAAATTCAGGGACCCAAAGCGTATCGTAATGCTTTGCCAAGCGTTGTGCCAACACCGTCTTCCCTGTAGATTCAGGCCCAAAAAGTACCACTTTTATGCAGTTTGAATCTTGTTGTCTAAGCTGCGCTTCCATTGGCGATATCCTTGAATTGCTAAAAATGTAAAAATGAGGTACTGTAAAGATAACATCCCCAAACCTCTATAGGCATACAATGGTACGGTAATTAGATCGGCGAAAATCCAAAGGGTCCAATTCTCTAGTTTCTTGATAGCCATGTACCACATAGCCGTGAAAAAAATACCAGAAGTAAAAATGTCTATATAGTTAGGAATTTCCAATTGGTAACCATAAGCCGTGTAGACCAAATAAGTTACCAACATTGTCAACAAAAACATACCAACTCCTATTAATTTTTCTTTGGTATTGGTTCTGGAAATAGCCACCACATGCTTGTCTTCTTTTTTTCTGGCCCAGTTCCACCATCCGTAAATACTCATGACCGAATAGTAAAAATTCATCATCATGTCTCCCAAATACCCAGCCTTGTACAATAGGTAAACTGTAATTACCGTTGCCACCAAACCCGTTGGATACACCAAGATATTTTCCTTCTGGGCATAGTAAACACTTAAAATTCCAAAGACAAAGGCAATGGCCTCCAACACAATAAACAATGCAGGAGTACCACGATAGGGATCTATGAAAAAATCAAAAATGTGGTTCATAGTCGTGACGATCGGATTTCACAATTTTCATGTACAACAATCCTCTTTCTATCAACTCAAAAGCTTCCTTGATTTCAGTTGTCAACAGGCGCATTACCTCATCATAATCGCCATACACTTGAGTGCTCAAAGGATTTTCCAGAACGGTAAGCCCTGAAGCTCGCAGTTTTTTTATAAAGTGAATAATAGCCGGTTCGTAGTTATCTTGAAGCGGTGTCAATGTTAGTTCTACTGAAATTTTCATGGTGTTTAAATTCCCTAATAGGATTTATTTAGAGTTATGTTTTTGTTCAACCAAATCCGTTCAACGGTTTTGGTGTTTCTAAAATGGTTTCTTTTTGCTGAAGCCTGTCAAAAAAGGTTTCATCTTGTTCGAAAGCTGTTCCAATCACTACCATATCGGCACCTGCATTATAGGCTTGACCTAAGGCATCCATATTTCTGATGCCTCCTCCAACAATCAAAGGAATCCTTAAATCCTCTTTTACTTTCTTGATAATATCGGCACCAATTGGATGCATCGCTCCACTACCTGCTTCCAAATAGATTAGTTTCATCCCCAGCAGTTCCCCTGCTTTGGCCGTATCTACAATATTCTGAACATTATCTTTTGACATTGGCAAAGTATGCGTCACGCGCTGGACCGCTGTTTCTTTCCCATTTTCAATAAGCAAATAGCCTGTAGGGATGATTTCCAAATTGGCCTCTCTCAACTTTTGAACCGCCTGCACTTGTTTCCCAATAAGGTATTCGGGGTTTCTTCCTGAAATTAAGGACAAAAACAAAAGGGCATCTGCCTGTTCTGAAATTTGGCATACATCTCCAGGAAAAATGATTACTGGCAAAAGAGTATACTTCTTTATTTCCGCCACCAAAATTGGCGTGACATGCTCATCAACTTCACTTCCGCCAACAAAAATATGGGTGGCGATAGATTTATTAATCTTCTCCATCAAATTGACAACCCTATCCATTTGGAGTTTATCTGGGTCCAACAACACTGCCAACAATCGTTCGCCTGCGGCGCTTCTTATTAAAATATCCTTATAAATCATCAGTTACGGAAGTGTATAGGCACAGGTAAATCCTTCAAACTCCAAAAACGCCACGTGATAGCGACTCTTTTTGTTTTTATAATCAATCCAAGCCGTGGTTTCGCCATCATTCATCATAAACGGAATCACCAAAGTATGCTGCAAAAAACTCAATCCAGGGGTAGCAAAAAGCTTATACAAAGACTCCTTAACACACCAAATCACTGTAAGCTTATTGATATAATCAGCCTCGGTATTCTTCAAATACTTAAACTCATAATCCATAAACTTATGAGCTATCACCCCTATTTTTTCCCGTTGTTTTTCAATGTCAATCCCAACCACATCATCACTTACCACCACGGCAGAAAAGGTAAAAGAATGCGTTATAGAAATATGCTTGCCATCTTTTAAATGGGGCTTACCATTTTCGTCATAAAACAAATCCTCATCGGTATAGCCAAACTCAGCTAGTAAATGGCGTACACTTAAAAACCCTCGCTGATGCAATTCACTTTTCATGTTTTGCACACGCTGTAAACTTTCTGGTTTTAGGGTAACAGGCTGAAACAATTCCTGATAGGACTCTGTTATCTTCCAGATTTTAACAGAAGTTTGTGCACTAGGATTAAGGGTTTTATATAGAGGCATTTACTTTTCTGAAAGTTATTGGTTATCTTTGCACCGCTTAAAAAGCAATGCCACTTTGGGTAAGCGAATTTAACCATTTTAGGGAGTATTGCCAAAGGTGTCATCTTATAACACTAGAAAAACATAAAACATGGATACAAAAACTGTGGCTTACGAGCCATTTAAGGTAAAAGACCTGTCATTGGCTGACTGGGGACGCAAAGAGATTGAATTGGCAGAAGCAGAAATGCCTGGATTGATGAGCTTACGTGAGGAATACAAAGAGTCTCAACCGCTTAAAGGTGCTCGTATTGCTGGATGTTTGCACATGACCATTCAAACGGCTGTTTTGATTGAAACCCTTCAAGCTCTTGGAGCAGAAGTTACCTGGAGTTCTTGCAACATTTTTTCTACCCAAGATCAAGCTGCTGCTGCTATTGCCGCTGCGGGAACGGCTGTTTATGCTTGGAAAAACATGACCGAAGAGGAGTTTGATTGGTGTATTGAGCAAACTTTATTTTTTGGTGAAGACCGCCAACCGCTTAACATGATTTTGGATGACGGTGGAGACCTTACCAATATGGTATTGGACCGTTACCCACATTTGGTTGAAGGCATCAACGGTTTAAGTGAAGAAACGACTACTGGTGTTCACAGATTGTACGAGCGTATGAAAGCCGGAACGTTGCCAATGCCTGCTATCAACGTGAATGATTCTGTAACCAAATCTAAATTCGACAACAAATACGGATGTCGCGAAAGTGCTGTTGACGCTATTCGTCGTGCTACCGATGTGATGTTAGCCGGAAAACGTGTTGTAGTTTGTGGTTATGGAGACGTAGGTAAAGGGACTGCCGCTTCTTTTAGAGGTGCCGGAAGTATTGTAACCGTGACTGAAATTGATCCTATTTGTGCTTTACAGGCAGCTATGGATGGATACGAAGTAAAACGTTTGGAAACTGTTGTTGGAAAAGCTGATATCGTAATTACCACAACTGGAAACAAAGACATCGTTCGTGGTGAGCACTTTGAAGCTATGAAAGATAAAACCATCGTATGTAACATTGGGCATTTTGACAACGAAATTGATGTTGCTTGGTTGAAAACAAATCATGGAGCAACAAAAGTTGAAATCAAGCCTCAGGTTGACAAATACACTATCAACGGAAATGATATTATCCTTTTAGCAGAAGGACGTTTGGTAAACCTTGGTTGTGCGACTGGACACCCAAGTTTTGTCATGAGTAACTCGTTTACCAACCAAACTTTGGCACAAATTGAACTTTGGACCAACAAAGATGCTTACGAAAACAAAGTATACATGTTGCCAAAGCATTTGGATGAGAAAGTAGCCAAATTGCACCTTGCCAAAATTGGCGTGGAACTTACTGAGTTGAAACAAGACCAAGCCGATTATATCGGTGTACAAGTTGAAGGTCCTTTCAAACCAGAATACTACAGATACTAATAGAATTCAAATTCTTATTAATAGAAATCCCAAGCCTCACGGTTTGGGATTTTTTTTGTTTTCTGCTGAAGTTTCAACTAATAATATCTCCCAAAAAATCATTATATTCCTTAAACGTCATGGCATATTCAGAAGACAATATTAAAGTGCCTCGTTTTAGTGAGGAAGCAGGGTTTTACACCACTAAAAAACGCTCCAAGATCATGAGCCGTATTCGTGGTAAAAACACCAACCCTGAGCTGCGTTTCAGGAAAGCGCTTTGGCAAAAAAATGTTCGATACAGAGTGGATAGCAAAAGCCTACCAGGCAAACCCGATGTGTCCATTAAAAAGTATAATCTTGCCATTTTTATTGATGGGGAATTTTGGCATGGCTACAATTGGGACGAACGAAAAGATCAGATAAAAAGCAACCGTAAGTTTTGGATTCCCAAAATAGAACGCAATATGCAACGAGACTATCAAGTAAACCAAGCATTGGAAGACATGGGTTTTACCGTTTTCAGGTTTTGGGCACATGAAATCAAGACCAACCTGGACCAGTGCATCAATGATGTTTTGGTCTATATCACTACAGGGAGAAATGATTGGTAGATACCCTTCGCCATTAAATATGAAAATTAATTTTGTTTTTATTTAAGTTTTACTTAAATTCGAATAATGAAAGAATTAAAACAAAATATTGATTCAATCAAAACTTATGAAGAGGAATTAAAATCATTTTTTATTTCTTCAAGCGAATTGAGTGATGCCGTCAAAACTTTAGCTCAAAGCATTTCAATCTCACCCTCACCTCTGATTGTTTTTCAAAATACTGTTAGAGATAGTTTTGCCAAAATCAATATTAATTCTTATTCAACTAATGAATTTCTATCGGAACTAGAATTTCTCAAAAGCCTTGGAGAATATAAGTTATTACATTCAAATAGATTCCTCCAAAAGAAGGCCCTAGGATCCAAGTATAATTCTCTTTTGAACAAACTCAAGAAAAAGAGCATTAACGATCTCTTCAAATTCTACGAAAACGAAGAAAACTTAGAAATAAAAGAGTTTATAGGAGATTATATAATACAACATTTAAAAATTCTCTCTTATCAAAAATTAATCAAGAAGATTTCCAGTTGGATAAAGAAAATCCAATTCCTTTTATCCTCAACTAATAGAAACCACAGATTCTTTTTAAGAAAAATCATAAGCTTCCTATTTAAAAATCTCGACGACTATCACGAGAATACTGTTATTCAAAATTTTGAATTTAAGGCAGTTCAGCCTTTTGCATTAATTTTAAATAACAGCTATTATGAAAAACAATATTTTAGAAAAAATTGAAGAAGCCTTAGCTTCCCAAAATACTACTCAGGAAACCAAAAAACTACTAGAAGAAGTAAAATCTGAATTAAAAAAAGCTAAAACTGAAAAACGAATCGTTCAACTAATTGCTATTTTAATAAAGATTATTACAGGCTTTTTTGACGATTAAAACAAGATGAAACTCGGAGAAATAATTGGTAAATTAATAAAAAAGAAAGGACTAACTCAAAAAGAAGTTGCCCATAAAATTGGAAAAAGCACAACTGCTTTATCCCAGATGATTAATGATGTTTACGAACCTAATCCCGAAACCTTAGATAAAATTTGCGAAGTCCTAGATGTCCCTAAGCCTATTCTTCATTTTATGATGATTTCAGAAGAAGATATCCCTGAGGAAAAGAAAGAAATATATCGAATACTTGAACCGACAATTAAAGAATTTATTTTCTCTGTATTCGGTTCAAATCAAACAGAAATATTAAAATAACCCTCCTTTTGAACAAAAGAAGGGTTATAGAATTTTAATTCAAATTTTGCTCTTGCTTGGGGTGGACCAAAGTCATTTCCTCAATTAAATGCGAGGCTCCCGCATATTTATCAATCACAAATAAAATGTAGCGCACATCCACCATAATGTTTCTACAAATTTCAGGACTGTAATAAATGTCACTCATGGTTCCCTCCCATACACGATCAAAATTCAAGCCTATCAAGTTGCCATGGGCATCCAAGGCTGGACTTCCTGAGTTTCCTCCTGTGGTATGGTTCGTCCCGATAAAACAAACCGGTAATTTCCCATTGGCATCGGCATAATTACCATAGTCTTTTGCAGTATACAATTCTCGCAATCTTTCTGGAACCTCAAACTCATAATCACCCGGCACATATTTTTCCATCACACCATCCAAATAGGTGATAGGATCATAATACACGGCATCCTTAGGCTCGTATCCTTTCACCTTTCCATAAGTTACACGAAGCGTACTATTGGCATCTGGAAAATAACGTTCATCAGGCATCACCTCCATCAAGGCCTTCATATAGAGCTTTTGATATTTATTGATTTCAGCATTCAAGGCATTAAAATCGGGATCTAACGAACTGTAATATTCCTCAATAAAAGGTTTCGCATATTTATAGGCCTTATCCTTATTCAGTTTTTTAATAACCTCCTTAGCATCGCCCTCCAAAACTTTCATAGCCGATTTTAAATCGGTAAAATTTGTATTTTTATAAATGGATGCATCCACATTCTGTGTATACAAAGGCATGATGGCTTCAAAAACACCTTGATCTACATCTGCATTAAAATCCTTATAAATACTGATCAACTTATCTACAACGATATCTCTTGAACGATCAAAAGCTTCCTCACCTTTCGCTGCAGCGCGCTCCATTTGGTCCAATCTGAACATGATGTCCATAAGCTCATTATTACGCTTAAAAATCTCATTGAAATTCCCTCGCTTTACATTAACAGCTTCAATCTGCGCATATAATTGTTCCAACTGTGGCAAAACATTTCCATACTGTTCAACAAGGCCCTTCTCTTTTAAAAGACTTGTAAACTCAGCTTCCATATTCCGTTTAATGGCTACAGCATTGCTTTTTTCCAAGCCTAGATTTTCACCAATCCATTTTTTCCAATAGTTGGCAATTCTAGCTTGCTTTGAAGCATATTGAATTCGTATTTCGTCATTCTGTTTCATATACCCATCAATCACCTTTAGAGCTGCTTCCCTAATAGCAATATTACTCGGGTTCACTTTTTTTACAATCTGCTCAACCGCAACTGCTGGTAAATACTCATTGGTGCGTCCAGGAAATCCAAACACCATAGTAAAATCATCTTCGGAAACCCCGTCCAAGGACACCGGTAAATAGTGTTTAGGCGTGTAAGGCACATTGTCTGCTGCGTATTTTGCTGGGCGGTTATTTTGATCGGCATAAATTCTGAACATAGAAAAATCACCAGTATGGCGAGGCCACACCCAATTGTCGGTATCGCTACCAAACTTTCCAATACTGTTTGGAGGTGTTCCCACCAAACGTACGTCTTCGAAGCGCTCTGTTACAAACAAAAAGTACTGGTTTCCTTTATAAAAAGACTTGATTTTTGCTCTCTGCCAACCTTCTTTCTTCACTTCTTTGAGCACTTTGCTGCTATTAGAATCTGTTAAAGACTGTAATTCCTTGGCAGACATTTCAGCATTGGTTCCTTTCAAAACCTGCTCGGTCACATCATCAATTCTCACAATGAATTCTACATAAAGATCACTGTTTGGCAATTCTTCTTCCAAACTCATGGCCCAAAATCCATTCTTCAAATAATCATTTTCCAAAGAAGAGTGTGCTTGAATTTGTCCATATCCGCAATGGTGATTGGTCAAAATCAATCCCTTTGGAGAAATCACCTCAGCAGTACACCCGCCATTGAAATGCACCACGGCATCCTTTAAACTGGAATTGTTGACATCGTAAATATCCTGGGCGGTCAGTTTACTTCCTAAAGACTCCATTTCGGCTTCGTTCATTCCTTCCAAAAGTGACGGAATCCACATCCCCCCTTGTTGGGCAGTTACCTGAAGCGTGATAAAGAGCAAAAGTATCTTGAAATATTTCATAAGTAAGTTTTTAAGAGGCGCAAATTTAAGAAACCCTTTTGAAAACCAAGAGCTCTTTATCAAACCTTTAACGCAAGAACTCGCTTACAAAAAATAATAACATTCACATTTATTTTAACTGAAAAAACAATAAAAACCTCGCATTGTTTTTTGGGCAGAATTATTACATTTACTGTATGCAGGACCAACTTAAAGTAGCTTTTATTCAACAGGAACTCGCTTGGGAAAATCCTAAGCAGAACCGCAAACAGTTTAAAGAAGCCATTGAAGGCATTAGCCAAAAGGTAGACCTCATTTTACTACCGGAAATGTTCACCACCGGATTTACCATGAATGCTAAGGAACAGGCTGAAACCATGGATGGCAAATCTGTAGATTGGATGAAGAAACTGGCTTCGGCAAAGGATGCCGCCATTGTGGGAAGTCTGATTATTGAAGACAATTCCAAAATCTACAACCGACTATTGTTTGTTCACCCAGATGGAACAATTGAACATTACGATAAACGTCATACCTTTTCCTTGGCAGGAGAAGACAAAGTCTATGCATCTGGAATGGAAAAACTAATTGTAGACTATCACGGTTGGAAAATTTGCCCTTTAATTTGCTACGACCTGCGCTTTCCTGTTTGGAGCCGCAACAAAGAGGATTACGAACTCCTGCTTTACGTTGCGAATTGGCCCAAACCCCGTATCGTGGCTTGGGACACTTTATTAAAGGCCAGAGCTATTGAAAATATGTGCTACACTGTGGGTGTGAACAGGGTTGGTGTTGACGAAAAGGACAATGAGTATTGTGGCCATTCTACAGCCTATGACATTTTGGGCAACAATATTTCTCCAATTAGACCAAATAAGGAATATGTTGGCATCATTACTTTAGAGCGTAACCACCTGAACTTTTACAGAAACAAACTGAAGTTTTTAAACGATAGAGATACGTTTTTAATCCAATAGCGGAAACTCGATAATTGGATCCCAATTGGCTCTAGCATCCTTGATCAATTCTGGATAGTAACTAATGCGTTCTGGTTGACGTTTTTGCAAATAACTTCCCGTATCCCATTTTTGGTTGCCATTGGTATCAAAAATCACTCTTAAATAGTAATTCACCGGTTCAATAAACCTAAAGTCAAACACTCTATTTTCTGTAGCGAATTGCTCATATTTCACCTCGCCCTTTTCAGTGGTTAACTGAACAATCACCGGAAACTTGGCATTCTGCAAAGTCACACGCATGTTGGAATAATCGGTATAATTTTTGGTCTTGACATTGAAATTTAGGGTATCATTAACATGACCAAAAAATCCTGTCAAGGCCTCTGGTAACATTTCAATGTTGTAACTATTAGATTCTGTTTTATCAAACTTAAACGTATAGATATTTTTTAAGGTGTCGAATTCTGTTTTGTAAGCCACCTCCAAAGTATCCTTATCGATAATTTTAATCTTTTGTTCATCAATATTCACAAAAGGCGTAGTGCCTTCAATGGCAAAATCCTCGTTAAAAGATATCGTTCCAGACTTCAGAGGCTTCACCTCCAGGCTGTCTCTTTCCAACTCTCTATATTTATGAATCAGGGTATCTGTATACTTGTAATTTCTAACCACAAATCGCGCCGAATCCATTTCCATTTTTGGTTTGTACCAATAATACAAGGTATCAGCTTTGGCATCTTTGGTGATTCTGGTTTCATAATCAGAAGGTGTTTCCTCCAATAGATCTATTTTCATGTTTTTGGCATTCCCCTCGTAACCAAACGCTATTTTTTCACCAGCAATCTGCTTTGGTTTTATCGCTCTAAAATCCAATTCCTCAGAAAATAACTTTAACGTATAAATAGTATCGTTTGGCACCTTTACAACTCCTCTATGAAATCCAATTTTATCAACCTTAGGTTCAAAGGTAAAGTTCCCATTTTTATCATTAAGGGCTACCATCATATACTCCCCTTCCTTAAGATTTTCCAAACTAAAAGTGGTTAAACTATCAAGTGTATTGGTGACATACTTAGGTTTCTTTTTATAGACTACAGAATCCGTATATGTAGAGTCCATTTCATAAAGCATCACAGACACAAATGTATCTGGCTCTTTATTTTCAGCATCCAAAATCAAACCTTTAACCGACAGCGAATCGATATAGGTTCCTGTAGAAAACACATATTTGTAATATGGGTAAGGATTCTCTTCATTATTATCCACAATACTTTGCCCAAAATTGAAAGCATAGGTAGTATTGGGCTGAAGTGTATCCTTTATTTTAATCTTGATATACTTACTGGCAGAACCCAAAGGCGTGATATCCGGTTGGTACTCCATAGGTGGTGAAATGATCAACTGCTTTTGCATGTTTTTCACCTTGATGTACTCATCGAAGTAAATTCTAATCTCGGAAGCCTTAAAATTTGTAGAAAAATTTTCTGGAACGGACTTTACAATTTTTGGTGGATCCACATCTTTTTCTCCTCCTGTTGGCGTTCCTCTATTGGCACACCCCACAATACTAAGAATTACAGTAAATACCACTAACGTTTTAAAACACTTTTGTAACATCCTAAGGCTTAATTTTTACGCAAATTAACAACTTATTTGGTATACAAACGGTATGCTCTCTTGAAAATTGTCGATTACAGGAAGCCTCAAAGTGTTTAGCTAATCGGTTATGGCCATAGTAGCCAAACTCAAAGACACCCCTTCAATATTCAACAATACTTGGGCACAGGCTTCCACAGTAGCACCGGTGGTTATAATATCGTCTACCAACAACAAGTGTTTTCCGGTTAATTTGTGCTTTCCTGCAATTTTAAACGTAGAAGTATCGGTCTCCAAGCGTCTCAATCTGTCCTTGAATACTTGTGTATTGGTGGGTGCTTGTTTCTGTAGAACTTCTGTATTGAAAGGTATTTGTAAAGCAGTTGCTATTTCTTGACCAAATTTGTGCACTTGGTTAAAGCCCCGCTTTCGCATCTTAGCCTTATGAATGGGGACAGGCACAACCAAGTCTATATTTTGATAGGCCTCCAAACTTTTAAGTTCCTCTCCTAGCCATTTTCCTAAAAACGTCCCAACCTCCTCTTGACCGCGATATTTTAAGTTGTGTAATATTTGCTGAACAATCCCTTTTTTGGAGAAATGCAGTAAAGAAGTTGCTTGTTGCAAAGGCACTCTTCCATAGAGCACATTTTTAACACGCTCATCTCCATCGAAATGAAAATTTGTAAGAGGTAACTGATGCCGGCATTCCAAACAAATACAGGCTTCATTATCACCCAAATGGTCATTACAACCCATACAAACCTTCGGAAAGAATAAGTTTAACAAATTTTTCATCACTTCATCGATAAAAATAATATAATCTTAACATTAAACTATATTTTGGAAGCGATAAATAGCGAATTAATAATGATAGTTAACCCTCAATTTTTTAACTACAGATTAATTATTGGTTCATTAATTATTGCTTTAGCTGTTTTAACTGTTTACAGTTTTACAAGTCACCAATCCATTAGAGCTAACGAGCAATTTTTAGAGAGTGAAAAACACTTAATGGAAAACGAACTATCTCAAATGATCTTGAGATACGACGACATTATAGGATCCAATAATTTAATGTCCTCTCAAGTAAAAGAGGCTAAAAGAAATGCAGAACTTACCTTAGATTCTCTTCGAGTCCTTCGCAGCGACCTATCTGTCATCTCTAAATTCAAACACCAGGTTACCCTGTTAAAAACCAGAAACGATCACCTGTTCAGGGCCATCGATTCTCTTAAGGATGCCAATTTGTTACTGCAGCGTGAAAAGCTGCTAGCCTATAATGAGCTAAAGAAAGAGCGCAGTACCAACAACAGCCTGAAGAAGGAAAATAAAATTTTGAGTGACCACATTAAAAAAGGTTCCCTGCTAACCGCCAACTCTTTTGAAGCCAAAGCCTACAAAAGCTTTTTGGGAAGAAACAAAGAGACTCAAAAAGCTACAAAGGCCGACCGGATAGAAGTAAACTTCACTCTAGCTGAAAATGCACTGGCCGAAGAAGGCGAAAAGGAACTGTACATTCAAATTGTAAACCCTCAAAACAATGTGTTAGCCGATAAAGGCTCAACCTTCTTTGGGGATTCCTCATTAATTTACAGTACCAAAAAAACCGTCAACTATCACGGTGACGTTATGGACATTACCGTCGATATTGAACCTAACAATAATGAAAAACCACTTTCAAAAGGCACCTATTTTGTGAATGTCTTTCACAAAGACAGAAAACTGGGAGCCACGCAAGTTACGTTACAATAATCCTTAAATATATTTTAAAAAACCGCTCCCATAATCAGAGCGGTTTTTTATTTTTGCAGCATGGCAAATCAAGACGATCAATTTAAAAAAGTAATATCGCACGCAAAGGAGTACGGATATATATTTCAAAGCAGTGAAATATATGACGGATTGAGTGCTGTTTACGACTACGCACAAAATGGTGCTGAACTAAAGAAAAATATACGCGACTATTGGTGGAAAGCCATGGTACAGATGCATGAAAACATTGTAGGTATTGATGCCGCAATTTTTATGCACCCTACAACCTGGAAAGCGTCTGGGCACGTCGATGCCTTTAACGACCCATTGATAGACAATAAAGATTCTAAAAAACGATACAGAGCCGATGTTTTAATTGAAGACTATTGCGCTAAAATAGAGGCTAAAATCGACAAGGAAGTGGCCAAGGCTGCAAAACGTTTTGGAGAAGCTTTCAACAAAGAAGAATTTGTCTCTACCAACGCTAGAGTTTTAGGATACCAAGAGAAAATCAACAGCATCTTGTCACGCATGGCAAAATCTTTGGAAAACGAAGATTTGGCAGATGTTAAAGCCCTGATTGAAGAACTGGAAATTGCAGATCCACTAACAGGTTCCAAAAACTGGACCGATGTGAAGCAATTCAACCTTATGTTCGGGACCAAGCTTGGTGCTTCGGCAGAAAACGCGATGGATTTGTATTTGCGTCCAGAAACAGCTCAAGGGATTTTCGTTAACTTCCTAAACGTTCAAAAAACGGGCCGCATGAAGATTCCTTTCGGAATTGCGCAGACTGGAAAAGCGTTTAGAAATGAAATTGTAGCAAGACAGTTCATCTTCAGAATGCGTGAGTTTGAACAAATGGAAATGCAATTTTTCATCAAACCGGGCACTCAAAAAGAATGGTTCGACCACTGGAAAGAAGTTCGTTTGAAATGGCATTTGTCCTTAGGCCTTGGAGCTGACAACTACCGTTACCATGACCACGAGAAATTAGCGCATTATGCCGATGCTGCTACCGATATAGAATTCAAGTTCCCATTCGGATTTAAGGAATTGGAAGGGATCCATTCCCGTACAGATTTCGACTTGAAACAGCACGAAGAGTTTTCTGGTAAAAAACTTCAATATTTCGATCCTGAAGAAAACGCCAGCTACACACCTTACGTATTGGAAACCTCCATAGGTTTGGACCGTATGTTCTTGGCCGTGTTCTCAAATGCTTTAGAAGAAGAAGAGTTAGAGAACAATACTACTAGAACAGTATTGAAATTACCTGCGGTTTTAGCACCTACGAAAGCAGCTATTTTGCCATTGGTGAAGAAAGACGGTTTACCAGAAGTTGCAAGACAAATTGTTGAAGACTTGAAATGGGATTTCAATGTGGTATACGATGAAAAGGATGCCGTTGGAAGACGTTACAGAAGACAGGACGCCTTAGGAACACCATTTTGTATTACTGTAGACCACGACACCTTGGAAGACCAAACGGTTACCATCCGTCACAGAGATACAATGGAGCAAAAGCGTGTGAAAATTGAGGAATTAAGAGATCTCATCAAACAGGAGGTTGATGTTAAAAATTGGTTGATGAAAATGTAAATTTCACCTCCATTATAGAATAAAAAAATCCCAACCGAATGGTTGGGATTTTTTTATTAAAAATACGCTTTCAATTGAACCGTCCCTGTATGGATGGTTTTAGAGGTTTCAGTTTTACGTCCAAAATAGTTAAGATTAAGATCTAAAAATTTGGTCAGCTTCTTTTGAGCCAAAAGCGTCCAAGTAAAGTTCTTCCCTGGCTGCAAACCTTCCAAAATTTGATATGACACTGGTGTATTCAGATTTCCTTCAAAAGTATTTTGGAACATATTCAACTCTCCAGTTAAAGATACCTTTTGGGCCTTGTTATAAGTAAATGACAGCCCGTAATTGTTTTGCGCCAACGTTTCCATTCCACCAATAGCATTTTCTTTGGTCGTGTATTGATAAAATACATCAAATCGAGCATTTTCATTAAATAAATAGGATAGTTTTGGATGACACCGTACCTCCTCAATCTCATAATTTCTACTAGAATAATTTTCACTTAAACTTTCATTGGTCCCCACACTATTCTGAAAATTAAACAACCAACTCTTGGCAAACTTATGGTTAAAGTTGAGCTGATGGCTTTTCAATTTATTCTCCTGAAATCCAATAGACAGCACCGTCCTATTTCGGTTATTCAAAAAAGTGTATGAAGTTGTATAACGCTGCTTGCCACGATTAAAAAACAATACATTCCGGATACTTTGGCTCAAGGCCAAAAGATCATCCTCTTCCGTTACAAATGGATTCAAATTGAACTCACCGCCCTCCCTTCTGTTTTTTCCATCTATTAAAAAGGAAGTCTGATTGTAGAAATGAGACAGAAACTTCTTTGTTCCCTTCTCCTCAACAGACCATTGCGCAGGATTTAAGGTCAAGGTCTGGCTCAATCTGTTTTGATGAGTCTTTACAAATACTTGGTTTGGCAACAACACCCTGATGAATTCACCTTCATCCTGAAACTGGGCTATTTCAAATTCGTTGAGTTCCTGCACCCCATTGTCGTTATAATCAATCCACTTGTAACTTCCCTGGCCAGGCTCCACTTCTACATAGGTAAAGTCTTGTTGAGGCAAAGTCCCCGAGTTGGTTTCATAAATGGTATTCCAAAGCACGATTTGGTTAAACAGCTTTTGATTGAACACCACCCTTGAATTTAAAGATTGTTCATCTTCAACCTCAGCATCGACCGATTTTAAATTCCTGTAATTTACATACACCCCAAGGTTGGTATTGCTATTTTGTATGAGTTTGGATTTCAAATAGTATGTATTGGAATGGCTCACCTTAGTAATTCTGTTTTCCCTTAAACTATCATTGACACGATGTTTATAGCCCAACTCCACAAACACTCCTGTACTGTCCCCAACCCCAGTAAAAACTTCATAAGCTGTAAAACGCTGACTCAAATTAGTAAGCTCATCCGTAGCACGTTCACGTTGCTCATTATCTTCTATGGCGAATTTAGCTCCCACCCATTGCTTTTTAAAACTATAGGTAAATCGGTTAAAACTTCTTAAAAACGTAGAAGTCGTCAAACTACTCCTATTATCCAAAAAGCTAGAATTTGAATAAATACTCCACCTATTCAAATACAAGTTGGCAAAAACATTATGCTTATTGCCATTAAAGTTTTCATAGAAGTTGAGATGTTCAAACCTATAATTGGCCGTCCCTTTTTTAGAGTGCAACAATTCCGCCCCGGCAGTCAATAGACTTTGATTGCCCAAAGGATCTTCTAAATTCCAGTCTCTATTAAATTCAGCGTAGTACAACCGCTGAATGGTCTTAAAATTCTTTTGGATGATATCCCCGTCCACAAATACATTTAGGTTCCACAAACTATCTGTTTTCACCAAAGCCTGTTTCACTTTCAACTTCGCTGCAAAACCATCATTATTACCATCGTCCAAAGTAGAAAATAGGTTTTCATCATTTTTACTCCCAGCTACTTCAAAATAAATATCGGTTTTATCCGTAGGCTGATAGGAAGCATTTACCACCGCCAATTGCAATTTGGTAGGCGCTATCAGCTTTACAACAGGCTCATAATTTCCTTGTGGCACACCATTTATCGGTGCAACGTATTCATAAATATTAGAGATAGCATCGCTGCTCACCAAAATATAATTGCCCTGATTGTCGCCAACCAAAGTAAACTTCACGCTGTACAACTCATCATCAGGATTACTTGAAAATACATAAATTTCTTCTCCATCAACAATCTCCTTCCTGTAGAGAATTCTGTTCTCGCTATAGGTTTCAGGAATGGCGGAAGGTGCCACCATCAATGAATTATCGTCTCCTGCGTTGGATAAAATTTCCTTTTGATCATCGGACAAGTTTTGCTGCAACGGTTGATTTTTTGCATCCACTTCGGAATAGACAGAAGCTCCTATTTTGAGCTTTTCGGTTTCGTGAGCACCACCTCCAAACACTATAAATCTGGAATAATTGCGGTCACTAAATTGATAATCGACCGTGATACGCATTTCCGAAGTAATAGGATAGGTAGAATTGAAAATAATCTCTCCCGCATTGTAATCTATGATATAATCCTTGTTTTCGCCTCGCTCCACAGGTACTCCATTCACATACACTGTTTCACTTCCAGACACGATCAACACAAACAACTCATTATTGGGGCCACGCAATTTATAAGGTCCTTGATTTCCTTCTTCTGCCGTAAATTTACTCGTGGTAAACTGCCCTCTCACCAAAGCTCCCGACGCAAATAGATTGGTTTTGGAGTTAGGATGTTCCAAATTAGCATTTACCAAAAGCCCTTGCACCCGCTTACTAAAATTCCCAAAATAGGTATTGGTCGTACCTAAATCGATATCTCCCGCCCTGATGTTCCATCGGTCGCTCATCAGTTCAATAAACACCTGATCAAATTCATCCAAACGTTGGGAATAGCCACTTTCCTGCAGAGGAATATTGGCATCTTGAATGGAAGCCCTAAGCGACACTTTATCACTCAATTTTCCAGAAATCTGCAAATCCAATTCACTATTCAACACAGAATTCTGGTTGTTTCCAATAGTCACACCACGAGAAATACTTCCTGAAGTAGACAATCCTTCAAAAGGCGTAAATGTTTTCTCCACAGTAGACTGCTGCAGTTTGTACAGACGCTGCATATCTTTGGTATCTTCAACGATGATTTTGTCATCCAACTGAAAATAACGCCGTGTCATAAAATCAGGGAACCGCAAATAGTCTACAACAATAGTATCCGTTTCAATTGGCTTTTTAAACACCAATAAGGCTTTTGAAAAATCTATGGAATAAAAGGACGAATCTACAGGAATGTTCAGTTTGGTTTTCACCAAAAACCTACTGGAATTAATACTCACCGTATCAATTTGAACAGTATCGCGAACCGCCAGTTTTTTAGTCCTGTAATGTGACGGAAGTTCCTGTGCAAATGCACAAAACGACAGGAACAAACATATTACACTTAGCGGTATTCTCATTACGGGATTTAAACTTCCTTTTCAGGAGATGTCAAACTTTGGTCTTACATATCACCTTTAAGACCGTAGTATTTCATCTGATACTAAAACTTCATAAGATAAAAATTATTTTATCGTTAAAAGCTCCATAAAATAATGGCGTAAAAGTACTGTATTATTTATTTTAGCTGAAATTTGCCGTTTCTTAAATCGCATCTGTACAAAACAGAACAAATGGCAGCATTCTATTTAATTTACAATCATATATGAAAATCATTTCTTACAATGTCAATGGCATCAGGGCAGCTATTAACAAAGGATTTATGGACTGGCTCAAAAGTGCAAATCCCGATGTTATCTGCCTTCAAGAAATAAAGGCTATGGAAAGTCAATTGGACCTCGATCTTTTTGCCGAAGCGGGCTATACTCACAACTACTGGTTCAGTGCGCAAAAAAAAGGCTATAGTGGCGTTGCCATTTTAAGTAAAATTGAACCCGACCATGTTGAATATGGCACGGGAATTGAGTCTATGGATTTTGAAGGTCGCAACCTGAGAGCTGACTTTAATGGGGTTTCTGTAATGAGCATGTATTTGCCTTCAGGAACCAATGACGATAGATTAGCCCACAAATTTGAATATATGAACATGATTCATGAGTATTTAGACAACTTGCGTGAAACCCACCCAAACCTAATTGTATGTGGCGATTACAATATTTGTCATGAAGAAATCGATATCCACAACCCTAAAATGAAGGGAGTTTCCGGGTTTTTACCAGAAGAACGCGAATGGTTGGGACAGTTTATCGATAGCGGATTTATAGATGCCTTCAGACATTTGCACCCCGAAAAACAAGAATACACTTGGTGGAGCTATAGAGCCAATTCCAGAGCCAATAATAAAGGCTGGCGTTTGGACTACAGCATGGTAACCGAGCCTTTACAAGAAAAAATAAAAAGAAGCGTTATCCTGTCAGAAGCAGTTCATAGCGACCACTGTCCAATTTTATTGGAAATAGAAGCTTAAACCAAATTTTATTACTAAACAACATTTAAAAATTTATCCCGTATGCTTAAAAAAATTTCAGTTGTTGCCCTTTCACTTATGTTGGCCACTTCCTGTGTTTCCAAAAAGATCTACACCGATTTGGAAGACAAATATGCCGAATTGAAAAAGGAGAATCGCGATTTGGCTGACCAAAACAGCAGCCTTTCGGAAAACTTGAACAAGACCAAAAACGATCTTGACAGATTACAAAAAGAATATGATGCTGCTGTGGCACAGCGTGACGCCTTAAAAAGTGACTACGAAGCTACCAAGGCCAACTTATCCAACTTGAAGTCGTCTTACGACGCCCTTGAGAAAAACAGTTCTTCGGAAATTGCAAAGAACGCACAGAAAAACCGCGAGCTTTTAGCGCAATTGGAAGCCAAAGAACAAGCTTTGGCCAATGAAAATGCCCGTTTGGAGAAACTAAAGCAAGAATTAGAAGCCCGCTCACAACGTGTGGCAGAATTGGAGCGTGTGATTGCTTCCAAAGATGCAGCCATGGGGCAACTTAAGGATGCCATTTCCAAAGCCTTGACCAACTTTGAAGGCAAAGGATTAACCGTTGAGCAACGTGGTGGAAAAGTTTACATTTCTATGGAGAATAAATTGTTATTCCAATCTGGAAGCTGGGCCGTAGGTGCCAATGGTAAAGAAGCCGTTCAGCAGTTGGGTAGCGTTTTGGCGGAAAATCCAGATATTGCTATTTTAATTGAAGGCCATACAGATGATGTTCCCTACCAAGGTAATGGTCAGTTAAGCGGAAACTGGGATTTGTCAACCAAACGTGCCACAGCCATTGTAAACATTTTAAGAGAAAACCCTTCCATCAATCCTGAAAACTTGACGGCTGCCGGCCGTGGAGAATTTGCACCAATAGCTTCCAATGATTCTGCAGAAGGGAGAGCTAAAAACAGACGTATAGAAGTGATTCTAACACCTAAATTGGACGAAATATCGAAACTGTTGGAGGATATCTAAACCAATAACATTAACATACTTTTAAAACCTTTCCATGCTTAGCGCGGAAAGGTTTTTTTTATCTTTAACCTTCTTTTTTTCGAATACAAAACAGCAACATACAATGATATACACCACATTACCACATACCGATATAAAAGTTAGTAAAATTTGTTTAGGCACCATGACTTGGGGCAACCAAAACACCCAAGAAGAAGGTTTTGCCCAAATGGACATGGCTTTGGATAAAGGCATCAATTTCTTTGACACTGCCGAAATGTATCCAGTACCTGCGAGCCCTGAAACCCAAGGGTCCACAAGTAAGATTATAGGCAATTGGTTAAAGGAACGGGGAAATCGCGACAAAGTGATTATTGCCAGTAAAATTGTAGGCCGCCCTAGTGATTATACGGCTCATATTAGAACTACGGGACTTCAAGGGGATTCCATTGAAGAAGCCGTAAATAATGAATTAAAACGTCTTCAAACGGATTATATAGACCTGTATCAAATTCACTGGCCGGAACGTGAGACGAACACCTTTGGAACTCGTGATTACAAACACAATCCCAATGATGCATGGGAAGACAACTTTAAGGAAGTGCTTCATAAATTGGATCTTCAAATTAAAGCTGGAAAAATTCGGCATATTGGTTTAAGCAATGAAAAGGCTTGGGGAACCATGCGCTTTTTGGAAGAATCCAAAAAGAACAGCTTACCAAGAATGAAAACCATTCAAAATGCCTACTCTCTTTTAAACAGAACTTTTGAAGGCGATTTGGCAGAAATCTCCATGCGGGAAAATATTGGCTTATTGGCCTATTCACCAATGGCTTTTGGAGTCTTGTCTGGAAAGTATATCAAAGGCACGGCAGCAGACAATGCTAGATTAAAACTATTCCCTAGATTCTCTAGATATAGCAGCGAACAATGTACCGAAGCCACCAAACGCTACCTAGAAATTGCTGAAGATAACAATATGACATTGGCACAAATGTCTTTGGCTTTTGTAACCCAACAACCTTTTGTAACCAGTAATATTATAGGCGCTACCAGCCTAGAACAACTTGAAGAAAATATCGGAAGTATTCATGTAACCTTAAATGATGATCTTTTAAAAGCTATCAATGACGTGCATACAGCAATGCCAAATCCTGCAACCTAGTTACCCAATATAGCAGTACTTAAACAAAAATAGTCTGAGCAAGTTCTCAGGCTATTTTTTTTGCACCCATACCGCCTTTGTTTAAATGAAAGTTAATTAGTAATAATTGAAAGATTACTCTGTATAAAAGTTAACTCCTTTTTATACATTCGCTTTTTTAAAATTTCAACCATGACAAAAAACCTACTTTTTAGCCTAGCCCTGTTAGGCACACTTTCTCTTAAAGCACAAACAACTACAATACCCGATCCTAAATTTGAGCAAGCCTTGATATCCTTAGGTTATGATGATATTATCGACGGCCAGGTAAACACTAGCGCCATTGGCGCCATAACAAGTTTGGATGTATCGTCAAGAGGTATTCAAGATTTAACTGGTATTGAAGATTTTATTGCCTTGGAAGAATTGAATTGCTCCAAGAATAAATTACCAAGTTTGGATTTTAGCAACAATACAGAACTCAAAAAATTGGACTGTAGTTTTAATGAGTCCTACGGGGTATACTTATTAACCAACTTAGACATAAGTGCCAATATAGCATTGGAAGAACTGAATTGCTCTCGGAATGCATTAACAAATTTAGATATAAGTAATAATATCGCTTTGGTAAGTTTAAACTGCTCTAAAAATAATTTGGCAAACTTAAATTTTAGTGCAAATATAGGTTTAACTGAATTAAATTGTGGAGAGAATGACCTAACTACCATTGATGTAAGCCCACTCACAGCATTAACTATTTTAAACTGTAGTTTGAATAACTTAACAAGTTTGGACATAAATGCCAACACAGCTTTAACATCATTAAGCTGTTCATATAATAATTTAACTAGCATTGATGTAAGCCTCCACACAGCATTAACTAGTCTAAACTGTAATGAGACTAATTTAACAAGTTTGGACCTTAGCAATAATCCATTATTAACCGAACTAAGGTGTTCTTTTAATGCCCTAACAAACTTAGATTTAAGCAACAATAATCAATTAGAGTTAATAATCTGTTCTCATAATGAGTTAACAAGTTTAGATGTAAGCAGCAAACCTCAATTATATTTTTTATGGGTACAAAACAACTCATTAACTAACTTAAACCTAAAAAACGGTAATAATGAAGCCTTTGTTATTAATGGTGGCATACCCTACATAAACATTTCAAACAATCCAGATTTATTCTGTGTAGAAGTAGATGATGCAGCTTATAGCACTACCAACTGGACTGTAAAAGATGAGCAAACCATTTACAGCGAGGAAGCCTGCCAAGTTTATGTGCCAGATGATAATTTTGAACAAGCTTTAATAGATTTAGGTTACGACTCTGTACTAGATGACTATGTGTTATTAACCAATATTAACACCATCACAAACCTTGACGTATCTTCAAAAGAAATTGAAGATTTAACAGGTATAGAAGCTTTTGAAGCCTTGGAAATCTTGAACTGTAATAACAACTCGCTAACAAGTTTAGACATGAGTGCTAACTCTGCTCTAACTTCATTTTCATGTAACACCAATAATTTAACGAGCTTAAATCTTCAATTTGGTATTAATATAGCTGCAGGGCGCTCTTCATTAAACACAACTATTGATATTACCAACAACCCAGATTTAACTTGTGTAGAAGTAGACAATGTAGACTATAGCAATGCCAACTGGACAATTAAAGATCCTCAAACTAATTACAGCCTAAGCTGTTCTGGAACGCTTTCTAATGAAGCCATAGAACTTAAAAATATAGAAATATACCCTAATCCTAGTTCCGGTGTATTCTATGTAAAAGTAAACGAAGCCGCCACTTACAGCGTTTTAAGTGTTACCGGACAAACCTTAAAACAAGGTTCATTAAACCAAGGACACCAAACTATAGATTTATCAATTTTGGAAAAAAGCCTATACTTCTTAAAAATTGATACTTCAAAAGGAAGTTTTACAAAACAATTGATTATAAAGTAAAAGAGAAACATTCCTTCTATAAACAAAAAACCCCTTCCAAAACTGTTTGAAAGGGGTTAATTTTTTGATATTATTTGATTTCCTTACCATTTTTATCATAAAAATGATATTCAAGATACGTGTAAGCATCTCTGGGTAATACTTTTACCCATTTTTTATGTTCTAAAAACCATTTAGAACGTATTGAAGGAAAACCTTTGGTTAAAAAGGCTGCTATAAAAGGATGTGTGTTTAGGGTCACCTTTTTGTAGTCTTTTTTGAAAATACGTTCCATGTCTTGGGTAATCTTCTGCACAATTTTAATTGGTGCTTCTATTTCTTCTCCAGTACCATTAGGATTTTCTTCCTTGGTTTCAATATTGCGCTCTGGGCGTACACGTTGTCTGGTAATTTGTACCAGCCCAAACTTACTAGGAGGCAATATTTTATGTTTTGCTTTATCATCCTGCATTTCGTCGCGAAGATGATTATAAAGTTTTTTACGGTTCTCTGCTTTCCCCATGTCAATGAAATCCACTACGATGATCCCACCCATATCGCGCAAGCGCAGTTGTCGGGCTATTTCTGATGCTGATATTAAATTGACTTCTAAAGCAGTGTCCTCTTGATTTTTTTCTTTGTTGGAGCGATTACCACTGTTAACATCTATAACGTGAAGGGCTTCGGTGTGTTCAATTACCAAATAGGCGCCCTTGGCCATAGATACTGTGCGTCCGAAAGATGTTTTTATTTGACGCTCGATACCATACTTTTCAAAAATTGGCACGCCATTTTTATACAACTTTACAATAGACTCTTTGTTAGGTGCAATTTCTTGCACATAATCTTTAATTTGACCGTACATAGCTTCATCATCTACGATAATGCTAGAAAATGAATCGTTAAAAATATCCCTTAATATAGAGGATGCTTTGTTCATTTCTCCCAGCACTTTGCTTGGATGATGTGCTCTGTTTAATTTTTTACACATGGCCGTCCACCTGTTGAGCAAGTTTTGCAGGTCCTTGTCCAATTCGGCAACCTTTTTGTCTTCGGCTACGGTACGTACAATTACTCCAAATCCTTTTGGCGTAATGCTTTTTACCAAGCGTTTCAAACGGTCTTTTTCCTCTTTGGATTCAATTTTTTGAGAAATTGAAATGCGATCTGAAAACGGGACCAACACCAAATAGCGCCCTGCAATAGACAATTCTGAACTGATGCGGGGACCCTTGGTGGAAATAGGCTCCTTTACAATTTGAACCAAGATGGATTGGTTGGCTTTTAATACATTTGAAATGCTGCCATCCTTATCGATATCCTTTTCAAACTGAAAGTTTTTGAGTAAAAAATCGGTGTTTTTTCCTGTGCTTACACGTTTTACGAATTTTAAAAGCGAAGGAAGTTTTGGACCCAAATCATGATAGTGCAAAAAGGCATCTTTTTCATAACCCACATTCACGAATGCGGCATTTAGGCCCGGAACAGCTTTTCTAATTTTGGCTATAAACACATCGCCAACCGAAAAGTTGTTGTCTTCTTCATCTTTATGTAATTCAATAAGTTTTCCATCTTTTAATAAGGCAAAATCAACAATATCGGAACCTGATCTAATAATCAATTCTTTATCCATACTGTAAATTTATATCCACCCCAAAAAGCTTTGGAGGCAGATGGATTATACTTTTAATTTTTGACACAGAAAGTATTTTCCGTTAAGTCCATGCAAGCCAAAGTACTAGCAAAATGGGCATGAACTAAATATCAAAGAACGTTACATTAAAAAATGAAAAAGTAGTTAAAAAACTACTTTTTCATTTTATTTCTTTTTGTGACGGTTAGCGCGTCTTCTTTTTTTACGCTTGTGCGTTGCTACCTTGTGTCTCTTTCTCTTTTTACCACTTGGCATAAAATTGTATTTTAAAAATTAATATTTAGGTTAAAAAGTTAGTTAACTTCTACGTTTGTTTTTACGCCTTCTACAAATACTTTTGCAGGTTTGAACGCTGGGATATTGTGAGCAGGAATTTTGATAGTTGTATTTTTAGAAATATTTCTTCCTGTTTTTTCTGCTCTAGTTTTGATGATGAAACTTCCAAAACCTCTTAAATATACATTGTCTCCATTCTCTAAAGAAGCCTTTACTTCTTCCATGAAAGTTTCTACTGTTGCTTGCACGTCGCCTTTTTCCATTCCTAATTTGTCGGAAATCTTCGCTACTATATCAGCTTTTGTCATCGTATTTAATTTTAGGGTTATTATTAATTATTAAGGGATGCAAATATAGGAATTTTAATTTCAATATTTCAAACCTAATTAATTAAAATTTAAGCTTATAAAGGATTATTTTCGCAAAAATTAAAAATTTGAAATGAATTTTAAGGAGAAATTAACTCACTGGTACTCAATAAATAAACGAAGTCTTCCATGGCGAAAAACAAAAAACCCATATCACATTTGGCTCTCCGAAATTATTTTACAACAAACCCAAATCAAACAAGGATTACCCTATTATGAAGCTTTCGTTAAGGAATTTCCCACCGTATTCGAGCTTGCCAACGCCAACGAACAGGACGTTTTAAAACTATGGCAAGGTCTAGGGTATTACTCTAGAGCTAGGAATCTTCATTTTACAGCTAAATATATTGCCAATGACTTGCAAGGTATATTCCCAAACAACTATAAAGGGCTGCTACAATTAAAAGGTATAGGCGATTATACCGCCAGCGCCATCGCCTCCATTTGCTTTGACGAACCCGCTGCTGTGGTAGACGGAAATGTATATAGAGTACTTGCTAGACACTTTGGCATTCACACTCCTATTAATAGTACAAAAGGCATCAAGGAATTTAAAGAATTGGCAACCTCGCTACTTGACAGCCACAATCCCTCCGAATATAATCAGGCCATCATGGAATTTGGAGCCATGCAATGCAAGCCCAACAATCCAGATTGTGGCCAATGCGTCTTGCAGGAAAGCTGTGTGGCACTTCAAACCAAAACGGTAACCGAACTCCCTGTAAAGCTGAAGAAAGTAAAGGTCAGCAAAAAGCATTTCAACTTTTTGGTCTTGATATCTTCTAAAGGAGAAACCATTTTTAAAAAACGTACAGGAAAAGGGATTTGGCAAAACCTTTATCAATTCCCCCTTATAGAAACCGAGCAGCCTTTAACATCCTCAAACTTTAAAATCCATCCAACAATAATGGATTATTTCCAGGATTTGGATTTTGAATTCTCCTTATATAATAAGGACACGATTGTTCACAAACTATCTCACCAACATTTACACACCAAGTTTTGGATTGTTGAAATAGACCAATTACCCGAAAAGGGCCTACCAATTTCTAAGCTGAAAGAGTTCCCCGCACCAATACTGATTGGCAACTTTTTGGATGAATTTCGATTCCCGTTATAAAGACTCACAAATTTTTCTTACTTTTAAGAAAGTCATTGAAAAATGGTTAATTTTGCTAATACAAACACACAAATTATATGTCTGGAACCTTAAATAAAGTGATGCTTATTGGGCATTTGGGAGATGAAGTAAAACTACATTATTTTGAAGGAGGCAATTGTGTGGGCCGCTTCCCTTTGGCAACCAATGAGACATACACCAACAGACAAACCAACGAACGCATCACCAATACCGAGTGGCACAATATTGTGGTAAGAAACAAAGCCGCAGAGATTTGCGAAAAATACCTAACCAAAGGTGACCGTATTTATGTGGAAGGCCGCATCAAGACCAGAAAATGGCAAGATGAAAAAGGCATGGACCGCTACTCTACGGAAATACACTGTACCGACTTTACATTTCTAACCACAAAAGGCGAATCCCAGAATTCGGGATCAAGCCAGCAGCCGCAAATGCCACAAGCACAGCCAATGGCTCCAGATACAATGGATGACAATGATGATCTTCCATTTTAATTTGTTTAACTAATCTCTTTTGAATTGGACCCTGAACCCCCGAGTTTCATATTACCTTTAATTTCCATCAACGTTCCCTTAATTTCTGGAATTGTACTGCTTGTTGTTTTATTAATATGTTCCGCCCTTATTTCTGGGGCAGAAGTTGCCTTCTTTTCATTGACCCGATCAGACATCGATAACGGTCTAGAAGAAAAACCCAATACTTTTAAAATTATTTCCACCCTTTTGGAACGCCCCAAAAAGTTATTGGCCACCATTTTGGTTGCCAACAATTTTATAAACGTGGGCATTGTAATCTTGTTTGCATTTTTGGGCGAACACCTATTTGCTTCCATTGAAAGCTATTGGATGAAATTTTTCTTGGAAGTAGTTGTGATTACATTCCTTATTTTATTGTTTGGAGAAATCATCCCTAAAATATACGCTAGCAGAAACAGGGTAAAGTTCTCCACTTTTATGAGCATTCCGCTCCAAGTTTTGGATGTTATTTTCACCCCCATCACTTTGCCAATGCGTTACATCACCATTGCCATCCACAACAAATTGGGCAAGCAAAAATCCAATTTAAGTGTCGATCAATTGTCACAGGCTTTGGAACTCACAAGTGAACAAGACACCACTCGCGAAGAGCACAAAATTTTACAGGGAATCGTTTCCTTTGGAAATACCGATACCAAACAGGTGATGAAACCTAGAATGGACATTTTCGCTTTGCAAACCGATCAAAAGTATAGTGAAGTCATTGAACAAATCACAAAAAATGGTTACTCCAGAATCCCTGTCTACAAAGATAGTATCGACTCCGTTATCGGGATTCTATATGTAAAAGATTTACTACCACACATAGACAAAAAACAGTTTGACTGGACAACGTTGCTCAGAGAGCCGTTTTTTGTTCCTGAAAACAAAAAATTGGACGATTTAATGTTGGAATTCCAAAGCAAAAAAGTGCACTTAGCCATTGTGGTTGATGAGTATGGTGGGACATCAGGCGTTATTTCTTTGGAAGATGTTATCGAGGAGATTGTTGGAGACATTAGCGACGAGTATGACGACGATGATTTGTCATATACCATTATTGACGACAAGAACTATTCCTTTGAAGGCAAAACCCCTTTAAAGGACTTTTACAAAATCATCAAGATAGATGACGAATCTATTTTTGAAGACCATAAAGGCGAAGCCGAAACGATCGCCGGATTTGTTCTTGAAATTTCTGGGCTGTTCCCTAAGCGCAACAGTAAAATAAATTTCAAAAACTACGTTTTTACCATAGAGGCTTTAGATAAAAAACGCATTAAGCAAGTAAAGTTTACTATTTTAGACGCCTAAAAGTTCCTTTTTAGGATAATATCATATTAAAATGAAGAGATTAGTAGCAGTTATTTTGGCAGGACTTTGTCTATCATGCGCAGAAGACCCGATTCCAAAACCAAAGGCTTTTTTACGTTTAGATTATCCCCAAGCAAATTACCATACGGTACAGACTGCATTGCCTTTCTCATTTGAACAAAACGAAATAGCTGAAGACATTGACAATATTAAGGTAGATAAATCCAAAAACACTTTTGGTTTGGACATTCAGTATCCAGAAATGAAAGGGACCATTTACCTAACCTATAAACAGGTTACTAAGGAGAATTTGGAGTCCCTGATTAAGGATGCCCAAAACCTTACCCAAAAACATGTTGTGAAAGCTGATGAGATTATCGAACAACCTTACGAGAACAAATTACATAACGTTTTCGGGATGTTTTACGAAGTTGGAGGCAATGCCGCCAGCCAATCGCAATTCTACGTTACAGACAGCGTAAATCACTTCCTAACGGGTTCTTTGTACTTTTACGCAAAACCAAATTACGATTCCATTTATCCTGCTGCCGTGTATTTAAAAAACGACATTAAGCATATCATGGAAACCATTACTTGGAATTAATTGTTTATATATAAAAGAAAAAGCCATCAACGTGTTGATGGCTTTTTTAATTCAAAAATCGTGGTTTCTTTTAGTCATTTCTAACCCAGGCACCACCAACTTTAATCATCGCTATACTTTCGGTAGTATTGGTTCCATTATATATATCATAAGTTAAAAGGTACTTTTGCTCCTCTTCGGCAGCAGGATCAATATGATCCAATAAAACCCCCATTGCATTTGCAATCATATCCGTAATACCCGCGCTATTTTGAGTATCAGCATCACTCCAATAAGCCGCCTGACTTGGCCTTCTGTCCAAGTTTCCATAATTGTCCATACTTGAGGTAGCCGCTTCATAACCCGGTTCGTTTTCTAATTGTGATACTATATAGTCGTAATCATCCCTTGTTAAAGTGTATTGAATCGTGTTATCTGGCACCCATTCCGTCCCATCATGTCCAAACTGAAGAGTGGTTTCCACCGTAGATGCATGAGGCGTCCATTCCCCTTCAATCACAGTATATGAATTTCCTCTTATTTGAACCGCTCCTGCCGAACTTGAATAGTACTTATAGATTACAAAAATTTGATCTTCTTCTTGTGCATAGGGATATTTGATGCTCAAGAAAGTAGGCAAATAGCTATCCGCTGGAGTTGAACTACTAAAGTTATCATATTGTCCTGGTTGACCAGCCCCTTCTCCCATAGAGTTATAATCTTCGGAACTTAGATAATAGACATCCTCCATTACTTCCCAAGCACCTTCAGAATACACAAAATACTCTCCCTTGGAATCGTAATCCCCTGAAACACCCAGTGATTTCACGAATAACTCATCTATTTCCCAAGAAGCAGCCTCTTCGGTAGTAGATTCATATTTAAAAGCAATGTGGATGGTCTCCCCATCATAAGCAGACAAATCATAATCTTCAGACAACACGAAACTCCAATTATTTCCCGCAGGAGCATTTGCAAAATCAATCAATTCCCAAGTAGCAGATGAAACATCTCCTCCCGTCGTATAGTCTGATGACACCCAGACCCCCAATAGCGCTAAGTCACTAGCGTAATTGATTGCTTGGTTAATTTGAACTCTAACATCGGACTCACCCGACAAATCCAATTCAGGAGAAATCAACCAATCTTCATTAACAATACTTCCACTATCGTATCCACTCATATAGGCATATTCCACACCTCCAAAAGAGGCCGCTTCCCACACTTGATCACCAAGCACATTAACACTCTCAAATCCATCTAGAGTACCGTTAAAACCATATTCATATAAATTAGCAAAGCCTACTTCCGGGATTTCCAAATACTGTCTGTATTGCGCCAACACAATTTGCCCTTCGGAAGGAGATGAAATTTGAGCATCCAAGACCGAGATAATCTCTTCTGTAGCATCAACATTTGGATAGTACCCAAAAGCATCACTGCCTGAAGCTGCATAATCCGCCGTGGTCAATTGATAGACATCTGCACCTGTAAAATCACTTAAACCTTCAGCATCCCCTACATATAAATTATACGACACCAATACTTGAGAACCAGCCCCCCAATAAGGGTACATATCGGCCAACAATCCTGGAATCATCTCACGAGCATCGTCTTCAGAATCGAAACTTCCATACGTCAAATCTAAAGCCTCGTAATCATCTTCTGTTAATGTATACTCATCTGTACCTACTACAGCAGAACTATTCTGATCATCTAAATCATTATAAATGTCTCCCATAGGATCACAGCCTATAAACGTGGCTCCTATCAATACAAATAATAAATAAACTATTCTTTTCATGTCAATCTTTTTTTAAAAGTTAAGCTTAGCTCCCACACTAAAGGTTCTACCGTAGCCATAATATACCAATGCTGTGGAAGAAATAGACCCAGTTCCATCCAAGGCATCCGAAATATATTCAGTATTGAATACATTGTTCATTCTTCCTATCAAACGCATATCAAAAGGCCCAAAGTCAAATTTATGAGACAAGGCCATATCAAACAAACCATAAGCTGGCACTTCCCATGCATCGGGCGCACCTGCTGAGCCTCTGTCACTTGGATCAAAATCGGCATATAGACGATCATAATAGTTATAATCTACCATTAGATTGGTACCATTCATAATTTCATAATTAAGTCCTAATGCGAAAGTAGTTTGGGCCGCATCCCCAACGTGCAAATCTTTGATAAACAAATCAACAGTATCAACCAATTCTTGCTCATCATCGAAAATTTGAACATTTTCTACATTATCTTCCCATCTCCAATCGCCAAATGAGGCCATACCAGTCACTCTTAAATTTTCAAATGGCTTATACACAAAATCAATCTCCAACCCTTGATGAATGGCATTTACCCCCAAAATATTGGCTGTTGAATTTGTACCATCTGGTTGTTGAAAATTATAAGTTTCTGTTCTGTCCCTCCAAGCGGTTCTATAAAGGTTTATATTAGCTGAGAGTTTATCACTTCTAAAACCATAGCCAAATTCCACACTAAAAATCTTTTGATTCTCAGCCCCATCATTGATATGCTCGTTATCAAAATTCAAGAAAACAGCATCAAAACCTGGCGCTTTTTCAAAATAGCCAATATTAGCAAAAACGTTATGGTTATCTGTTAAATTGAAGTTAGCCCCTCCCTTGGCACTATACCCTAGGAAATTATAACGGTCTGTTTCCTGAAGTGGATCACTATCCAAATAATTGAAGTAATCTATACGTTTATAAGAAGTATTGGATGCTGCTAATGATACAAATGCAGCTAATCTATCCTGAGAATATTCCAATTGGCCAAATAGCCCTTGCCAACCTACAAGTCCATCATTGTAGTATAAAATCTTATCACCAACTTGGTAGGTGCCATTAGGGTTGTTTTCATCACTGTCATCAGCAAAATGTTGTCCTCCTAACAAGTCTGTCAATTCGGTAAAGTGGATGCCTTTATAATTTCTCAAATCCAATCCTCCCAACAATACTAAATTATCAGTCAAATCTGTTTTCAAGGTAGACAATATTCCATACCAAATATGGTCGTTACGTGAGGCCCTAAGAATCGTCTCCGAACCAAACGCTCCTAACTCTTCATTTTCCTCAACAACTTTATCAAAGTTGATTGGTCCATACAAACCATACCTGTAATCACTCACGCCTCCTTCGCCTAAGCCAAACTTGTTAGTGCCAGTGAAACCTCCTCCACCTCCAGATCCAAAGGAAGCATATAAAGCCGTTGATAAAGTGGTAGCATCTGAAATATTCCAATAGTGGTTTAAAGACAACTGTGGTTTATGATAAAAATTATCTTCCTGATGCGTTACCTGTCCGTTTTTATACCCCCAATCAGCATTAAAACGCTTACCACTTTCACTTGCTCGATAGGTAGAAATTAACTGTCTATTTTGACGTTGTCCGTGGCGTTGCTTTGCCCCAAAAGCTGTAAAGGACAATTTATGATCATCCCCTATCTCCTTTGACAAGTTAATAAAATATGAAAAAGCATTGAATTCCGTACCGTCTACATATCCATCTCCGTCTGTTTTTGCTGCTGAAATGGTAGCTGCAAAACCATTATCCATCAATCCTGTTGAATAGGTGGCTCCAACCTTAAAGTACCCATCATTGGCAACCTGGGTAGAAATATTCCCCCCAGCTTCCACATCGGTCGTTTTTGAAAGAATATTAATTGTTCCCCCAACTGAAGGCACCGCTACTTTGGAAGCTCCCAAACCACGTTGCACCTGCATTGAACTTGTGACATCAGACAGACCTGCCCAGTTACTCCAATATACCCGACCATTTTCCATATCGTTTACCGGTATACCGTTAATTAGAACCGCTACGTTATCGGATTCAAACCCCCTCAAATTGATACGACCATCTCCGAAACCTCCTCCAGATTTAGTAGCATACACCCCTGGTGTTGATTTTAGAACTTCAGGAAATTCCTGGGTACCCAATTTCAATTCGATTTCTTCTGCCTTTACCGTAGACACTGCTACCGGCGTTTTCCTATCTACGGCCACAGAAGCAATGATTTGGACTTCCTGCAACCCAACCTCGCTAGACTCCAAAGTGATGACTCCAAAGTCCTGATCACCACTAAAGGTAATGGTCTGGGTGGTATACCCTACGTAGGTAATCACCAATTCTCCCGAACTTGCTTGTGTAGTAATTGTGAAATTTCCATCAAAATCGGTGGTTGTCCCGTTTGATGTCCCCTTTTCAATGATGTTTGCACCTGGTAATGGTTCGCTGAAGTCTGAACCGATGATTTTACCTTTGATAGTGCTTTGTGAGAACAGCGCCGAACTACATAAAAATACAGCAGCTGCACATAGTAACTGGTAAATGTTTTTCATGTTTAATTGTTGAAATTTGAATTAGTCTTGGCAAAATTACTTATTAAGAATAATCAAATATTACCTTAACATTAGCAATTAAGCACCTGAAAGTTAACGATTAATATCAAACCATCAACAATTAAACATGAAAGCTGTTAAAAGTTTTTTAACATTTGTTAAGAAAGTTTTTTATAAAACTCCAAAAGGTTTTGTGTGGAAGCATCGTGGCTATTAACATTTCCTGTAGCATTGATGTCTTCCAAAATAGTATTGGCAAGTTGCTTTCCTAACTCCACACCAAATTGATCGTAGCTGAAAATATTCCAAACAACCCCCTGAACAAAAATTTTATGCTCATACATCGCAATCAATTTCCCAAGGCTTTCTGGGGTTAATTTCTCAATTAGTATAGATGTTGTAGGCTTGTTGCCTTCAAACACCTTAAACGGCACCAAACTTCCTGTAGCACCTTCCTCTTTCACCTGTTGCTCTGTCTTACCATTCAACAAGGCTTCTGTTTGTGCCAAAAAGTTGGACATCAATTTATCCTGATGATCCTTATCACCGTGCAATGCTTGGGCAAACCCAATAAATTCAGCTGGAATTAATTTTGTCCCTTGGTGGATTAATTGAAAGAAAGCATGTTGCGAATTAGTCCCCGGTTCTCCCCAAATGATTGTTCCTGTTTGGTAGTTTACTGGATTCCCGCTTCGGTCGATACTTTTTCCGTTACTTTCCATAATCCCTTGCTGTAAATAGGTAGCAAACTGATTTAAATATTGAGAATAAGGAATAACCGCCTCGGTTTCAACACCGAAGAAATTATTATACCACACACTCAACAGTGCAGAAACCACGGGGATATTTTTATCAAAACTGGTAGTTCTAAAATGCTCGTCCATCTTGTGAGCTCCCAACAACAGCTTGTCGAAATTCTCAAAACCAACAGAAAGACTGATAGACAAACCTACAGCACTCCATAGAGAGAAACGACCACCTACCCAATTCCACATTGGGAAAATATTGTTTTCATCAATTCCGAAAGCCTTTACACGCTCTATATTGGTAGATACCGCCACAAAATGTTGAGCAACGGCTTCTTCTGGCGCATTGATCAGGAACCAGTTTCTGATGGTGCTTGCGTTAGACAAAGTTTCCTGAGTAGTAAAGGTTTTGGACACTACCACAAACAAGGTTGTTTCTGGATCTAAGTGCTTGATAACTTCATTCACATGATCCCCATCAACATTACTTACAAAATGCGTCTTTAGGTGATTTTTATAATAGGTAAGCGAATCCACAACCATAGCTGGTCCCAAATCAGATCCACCAATTCCTATGTTTACGATATCGGTAAACGCTTTCCCTGTGTACCCCTTTAACTCTCCCGAAACGACTTGATTGGTAAAAGCCTTCATCTTTTCCTTTACCTCATAAATTTCGGTCATTACGTTTTCACCATCCACCAAAACCTCAGCAGTTTTTGGAGCTCTTAAAGCGGTATGTAAAACCGCTCTACCTTCCGTTTCGTTAATAACATCACCTCCAAAATATTTGGAAATCGCATCTTTAAGATCTACTTCTTCTGCCAATTTTAGCAAAAGCTCAAGGGTTTCTCCTGTAATTCTATTCTTCGAGAAGTCCACATAAAAGTCGTCCCATGAAATGGTCATATTATTTGCCCTTTCTGAATCTTGAGCAAACCAATCTTTCATATGAGCATCTTTAACGGTTTCGAAATGCTCTTTCAGCTGCTTCCATGCCTCTGTAGTCGTAGGGTTTATTGCTTTTAATGCCATTTTTATTTTACTTGTGTAATTAATGTTTCTTCCGCCAACAATTCTTCATCCTCCTGAAGCCCTTCAAATTGAATGGCATCCAAACGAGCTCTAATTGGCGTAATATATTCCATGTATCTTGTTTTCAAACTATCCGAGATAGGTTTGGCCTCTGGTAATTTTTCCCTTAAAGGATCCACTTGCCTGCCGTTTTTCCAGAAACGGTAACAAACGTGAGGGCCTCCAGTATTACCTGTCATACCTACCCAACCAATAATATCTCCTTGTTTTACAAATTGCCCTTTCTTAACGTTTTGGGCCTTCATATGAAGATACTGCGTTTCGTAAGTGGCGTTATGCCTAATCTTCACATATTTTCCATTACCACCACGTCTTGTAGACTCGGTTACGGTACCATTGGCAGTTGCCATAATAGGCGTCCCAATGGATGCCGCAAAGTCCGTTCCTTTGTGAGGTTTTACTTTATAACCATAATAAGCAATTCGGCGGTTAAGATTATATCTAGAAGAGATTCTTCCAAACTGAACCGGCGCTTTCAAGAAGGCACGTCGCAAGTTTTTAGCCTCATCGTTGAAGTAATCTACGATACCCTTAACGGTATCGGTTTTAAATTGGAATGCATAAAAAGGCTCATTATTATGCTCAAAATAAGCCGCTTTAATTTGATCTACCCCTACATAAATACTGTCATCTATATATTTATCCGTATAAATCACCTTGAAACGATCTCCTTTTTGCAAACGTCTAAAATCGATAGTCCAAGCGTAAATTTCATCTGCCATTTTATAGGCCAATCGTGGACTCAAGCCTTGGGATTCCAGAGTTTCGGAAATATTACTATCTATAATTCCTGTAGCTTCCTTTTCCACATACTTGATAGGTTTTCTATTGGTATAGGCATGAATAGAATCTTTGAAATTAATTACCACATATTCCTCCTGATTAGGTTGGTAAATAAAACACTGTGGCAACTCTAGGGAATCTTTGGAACACAACAAGGTATAAGGCTTCCCTACCTGAAGTCTTCTTGCAATATCGAAGCTATCCTTGGCGCTCTCTACAATATTGTAAATAAGAGGATATCCAATTCTATTACGCTCCATGATAGCTCCAAAACTATCCCCATTTTTAATGGTATCGCGCTTTACAATAAACTCGTTAAGATTGAATCCGAACTCGTGAATTTCTGCAGGTTCAACAAAAGTTTGTAACGGCTCAATTTTCTCTTCTTTCACCTTTTTATCATCCTTACATGATAAAAATGTCACACACACAAATAGTGCTGTTAATAATCTTGTTTGCATTAAATTATATCAATTTTAAATATTCTCTCCCCAGTTATCCAACTCCTCCTGCGACCATAATTCCGGAAAAAATATACGCCTTTGATATTTGGGGTGCATATATTTCTTCCAGTCACTTCCTCCTGTTGCTTCTCCGTCTCCAAGACCACTTTCAATATAATGCCTTGCGGTATTGTAATGCGCCATTACCCATGTGATATTGACTGTATAGTCGTAATGCCTCATGGCCTGCACGAGATTTTCATCCTTTTGAGCTTCCATTGGCAGCTCTTTAAATCTAGTCCAAAGGTTTTTGGTATTGTAACTCTCCATAAATCTCAAGAAATCATCCTTATAGCGCTTTTCAAAATTAACTAAAAGCGTCGACTTTTTCCCTGTTTTGTAATCCTTTCCCGCCGCTTGCCAATACAAATGCTCAAAAGCATGGGTATATGGTGTATTTCTGTCTATGGTGGCACGGAACCTATAATCGATCAAATTGATCAACTCTGTTGAAGCAAATTCTATCATACGGTACTGCGCACTTTGGAAACCACTGGCAGGAGTCAATGTATGTCGGAACTTCATGTATTGCTCCACTTCCATACCTTCTCGCATGATATTGAAAGAAGTGGTCAACATATCAAAATAGCGACTAACGCGCATTACCTTTTCTGCAAAGAAATCGGCTTTTAACTCTTTACATTCGGCTACCTGCTCAATTTCCCACAAAATCATTTTGAACAAAAGTTCATTGATTTGGTGATAGGCAATAAACACCATTTCATCTGGCAATTGCGTGCGCTGGATTTGGAGCCCCAAAAGGGCATCGGTTTGGATATAATCCCAATATGTAATGGGCTTACTGTAAAGCAGCCCTTTTAAATGGTCTTCGGTATTTTGTTTGATGGATTGGAACTTTTGTTCTAGTTCCTCAATGACATTATCAAATTTATTTGGGTTGGCCATATGTTAGTTAGTCAAATTGAATTTGGAAGGAGTGTTTCAAGCCTCTGAAGGATTCCAGTTCTGCCCGTAACGATCCCACTGCCAAATCTGCTTTAATTTTTAATGGGATCTTGTTTTCGTCTGCACTCACCCATAACGTTAAACTTTCTTGTTCTTTAAACACCCTTCCTGCCATTACGTACGGCCTGAATTTAAGTGTCTTTACTTTTCCAAAATCTGTCTCGATAGTTTCTCTTCCCAAAAACTTGAGCTTGAACACATAGTTTTCTTCATCAAAAAACATGTTCAGTTTCACTACATCTCCAACCTTTATCTTATCGGTATCGTAATTGTTGCGCAAATAATAAAACGCCGACACCATGTCCTGAACATCCTTTTCTGTAGCAAACACTTGTCTCCCGCCGTTTTTATAGTTTTTGACATGAGCTTTGCTTTCATTGTGATCAAACTTGATTTCAATATCCTTGGTATGTCCACCTTCGTCAATCTTCCTTATGAACTTATACGGCGCACCAGTTTCCCTATCGAAATAACTTTCGTAATGGTCGTCTACTTTAAAAAACCAACCTATGGCTCCTGTAGTCCATCCTTTACCTACTACATGATATACTTCTTTACCATCCAGCATTTTTTCATGCACCTCAAGTGTTGCGTTACCGGCCTTTAAAAAGCCACTGTAACTCATCTTAAACTTGAACCATTCGCCTCCGCCAAAAGCCGTTTTGTCCTGAGCCGAAGCAATTTGCGCAAAGAAAAGAAAACTGAGAAAAAAAAGATTAAATTTCATGTTAAAAGTATCTTGTCCTCCTAACTTTTGACAAATCATGAGGCTGTTTAAAAAGCTGACAAACAATTACTGTTCCAAATGTATAAAAAACAAAAAACTCCATAGTTGCCTTATGGAGTTTTTTAAAACGTGGAACGTTAAAAATTTGTTATAATGTACCTCTCTTTTCTTGCTCTCTTTCGATGGATTCAAAAAGGGCTTTAAAATTCCCAGCTCCAAATCCGCGAGCCCCCATTCTTTGGATAATTTCGAAAAACAAGGTTGGTCTATCTTCAACCGGTTTGGTAAAAATCTGTAATAGATATCCTTCTTCATCTGCATCGATCATGATTCCCAAGCCTTTTAAGGTTTCAATATCCTCACGAAGCTCATGACTGAACTCTTCCAACCTTCCAGGAACTGCGCTGTAATATTCTTCCGGTGGTGTTGATAAGAATTCCACACCTCTAGAACGCAAATCAGTCACCGTTTTGATAATGTCATCTGTAGCTACCGCAATGTGCTGCACTCCTGATCCTTCATAAAAATCAAGATATTCTTCAATTTGAGAACGTTTCTTTCCTTCTGCCGGCTCATTGATTGGGAATTTGATGCGACCGTTACCGTTACTCATTACCTTACTCATCAAGGCTGAATATTCCGTATGGATTTGTTTGTCGTCAAACGACAGGAAGTTCACAAAGCCCATCACGTCTTCATACCACTTCACCCAAGTGTTCATCTCTCCCCAACCTACATTTCCTACCATGTGGTCTATGAATTTTAAACCTGTTGGCGTTGGATTATAATCCGATTCCCATTTTACAAACCCAGGCATGAACTGTCCATTGTAGTTTTTACGCTCCACAAACATGTGAACCGTTTCTCCATAGGTATAAATACCAGCTCTTACTACTTCACCGAATTCGTCCTTTTCAACGGTTGGCTCCATATAGGATTTGGCACCTCTTTTGGTAGTTTCCTCATAGGCACTTCTTGCATCTTCCACCCAAAGCGCCACAACTTTCACTCCATCTCCATGCTTTACAATATGCTCGTTGATTGGTGATTTACTGTTCAAAGGCGTGGTTAAAACCAATCTAATTTTATCCTGAAGTAGCACATAGCTCACCTCATCTCTTGAGCCAGTTTCCAAACCTTTGTAGGCATACGATTGAAATCCGAAAGCAGTTTTATAAAAGTGAGCCGCTTGTTTAGCATTACCTACATACAACTCCACATAATCCGTTCCTAACAAAGGCAAAAAGTCTTCTGCCCCCTCAAATATTTTTTCCAGTCCGTATTCAACCGACTTAATTTCTTTACTCATAATCTTTAATTTTTTTAGTGTTCCAACCAAGATTTAAAATAATCTTCGTCTGCTATTTTTAATGCTTCTTCAGTAACTTTTAATGGCCTAAAGGTATCAACCATTACCGCCAATTCATCTGTTTTTTCCTTTCCGATACTGCGTTCTGTTGCTCCTGGGTGCGGTCCATGCGGAATCCCAGCGGGGTGCAATGAAATATGCCCTGCAGCAATATCATTTCTACTCATAAAATCACCATCGACATAGTACAACACCTCATCGCTATCAATATTGCTATGGTTGTATGGCGCAGGAATGCTTTCTGGATGATAATCATACAAACGCGGCACAAAACTGCACACCACAAAAGCATCAGTCTCGAAAGTTTGGTGTACTGGTGGCGGTTGGTGGATACGTCCGGTTATAGGTTCAAAATCGTGGATTGAAAAAGCGTACGGATAGCAATAGCCATCATAACCAACCACATCAAAAGGATGTGAGGCATACACCATATCAAACATATCATCCTGCTTTTTAACCTTAATTAAAAAATCTCCCGATTCATTATAGGTTTCCAATTCTTCAGGACGCCTGATATCACGTTCACAGAAAGGCGAATGCTCCAACAATTGCCCAAACCAGTTACGGTAACGTTTAGGTGTGTAAATAGGACGACGAGACTCAACAATGAACAAGCGGTTTTCTTCTGTATCAAAATCTATTTTATAGATAATGCCTCTTGGCACCAACAGATAGTCTCCGTATTTAAAGTCAAGATTCCCAAGATGGGTGCGTAATTTCCCTGTTCCCTTATGAATGAAAATCAATTCGTCGGCATCGGTATTCTTATAGAAATAATCGGTTGTGGATTGTTTTGGAGCCGCCAAAATAATACTACAATCACTATTGGTCAAAACTGTTTTTCTGCTTTCCAAATAATCGTTTTCCGGCTTCACTTGAAACCCTCTAAAACGATATGATTGCATATTGTTTTCTCTAGCAATTTTTGGAGCGACGCTATATTGATTTTGAATAGCTTTGACCTGAGTTGGTCGTTGCTCATGATAGGAGTTGGTGGACATCCCATCAAAACCTATAGTCCCAAAAAGCTGCTCGCTATACAAACTTCCATCTGGCTTTCGGAACTGTATATGACGTTTTGGGGGTATTTTCCCTAGTTTATGATAAAAAGGCATTGTTAATAATTTTTTAAGTTGAAAGTAAAAAGTAACAAGCAGCATTGCCGCTTGCGCAGAAGGCACAAAACGCCTACTTACTCAGGATTTCTCTTGATAAGAAAATGAAGATGCGCCAATAAACCTGTCCAAAAATGTGTCACTTAAAATTCTTGTTTAATATTTATCAGGAGCGTTTTGCAACCTTATAGTTTTCTCTTAAAACCACACGGTCTTCTGCAAATATCGTAAAATTTTTGTAGATTTTTAATAAATCATGAAGAGCTTACAATGTCAGAGCATTAAGTCAAATTTTATACCACTAAAACCAGAACCCTAGATTGAAGAACCAATAGTCCCTTTTGGTATCTGGCGACCACGTATATTTGGCTTCAATAGGCCCTAAAAAGGTCTCATAAGAATACCCCACAGCAAAGCCTGTATAATCTGGAGCAGTTAACCATTCGCCTGTTTCAAAAATATTATCTTCTACATTGCCAATGTTGGCGGCAAGAAGGAAATGATTCTTTTTAAAAAACTCATAATCCAAGGTAAATGTACTTTTCACAAAGCTATTCCCAGTAATTGACATAAAATCGTAGCCATAAAAGGAAACGAAATTATTTATGAAATTATTGGCATAGCCGCCCAATCCGAAATCCATCGAGTTAGTTGTGTTCTCTCCTATTTTGAATCCTCCCTGCTCCAAAATAGTCATGGATAGGCCATTCGCAATCTTAAAGGCATAACCAATATCCGCCTTGGCAATGGAAAAGGGTTCAAAATTCTCATTAAAACTGGAAGCATAGAAATACCAATGGATATCACCATTAAAGTAGAAACCTTTTTTAGGAAAATAGCGACTGCTATAGGTATCCAATTTAATATTACCATAAACACTTAAATAATCTGTGTTTTCAAACAAATAATCATCGTCACTATTAGTACTAAACTGATTCACCAAGGTTTGAGAAGTTATCCTTAGGTGCTTATGCTCCGCCCCAGCAATCAAGGCAAAATCCTTTCGGAACAGCGTCTGCACATAAAATTGCGAACTAAAATCCCGAAGGTCCACATCAACCTTATTGACATTACTGACTTCTTCCTCAAAAGCCCGAAATATTAATTGTGAATTGACATCTCTATCAAATTGATTGAATCGTGTCCGCAATCCCACACTCCAATAAAACCCTCTATCAATAAAATAGTCCAAGTTATAGCGAATATTATCGCCTAGAACCACATCAAAAGACAGCACATCATTATCAAAAAGAGCGCGTTTTCGAGTAAGATTCACTATGGCGGCACTTTTATATAGTTCATCATAATGCAATCCCAAACGGAAAAAAGTTGTAGTTTCATTTTCCTTAATAGTAGCCAACAAATCATAGCCTTCTATACCGTTTGATTTCTGAAACCGGTACTCAAAAGTGTCGAAATTATTGGTTGCCATCAAATTATTCACACCTCTACTAAAATCGGTATAATTCACGGTGGTGTTACTTTTAAGCTTCAATTTCCCCAAAACATAAGCTCTAGTGTACTTTTGATACCCTTTAATCTTGATGGAATTAATCCTGATACTATCTGGACTTTTCAAGGACTTGGTAGTAGATCTATTTGAAGCCCCTACTTTTTTGGCCAGTTCAACAAGAGGGCCAAGTTGCTCCCTTGCCGCACTCTCTCCATTTTTCACAATTCGCTGCCCTTCACTAAACGAGATCACCGAAAAATCCTTGATATCTGGTTTAATATAAATATCGGTTTTCTCCGATTTCCAAACCATGTCATTAATGGTCCTGTAATTATTAATCTGCAGTAAAATATCAGGCGCAGAAGTCAGTTCCTCCCTAGTTGCCAAATCATCCTGAACATCCACCCCTATTATCACATCCATACCTTTAGCCTTCAACTCATCAATAGGGTAGTTATTGGTCACTCCCCCATCTATTAACAACTGATCATTTATAATTACCGGTTGAAACAAGGACGGAAATGCACCACTGGCCGTAACCGACTGCGCCAAATTACCTCGTTCCAAATAGACAGCCTTTCCTGTTTCCACATTGGTAGCTGTACAAAAAAATGGAATTGGCAACTTATCAAATTCCTTGACATCGCTCACAGGAAGCGTTAAATAAGTCAATAAATTATAGACATTTTGCCCTGAGGAAATAGCCGAGGGCAACTTCAACTTGAATTTATTAAACGGTAAGGTCACGGCATATTTCTCTGAATTGTCCCTCTCATAGAAAGTTTTGGATTCCCTTGGCAAATAATCGGTAATCACCTCATCAAAATTGACACTTCCAAAAATGGAATCCAACTGCTTTGCCGAATACCCCGAAGCATACAAGGATCCTACAATGGCTCCCATACTGGAACCTGCTATATAATCTACTTTCAGCCCAATACTATCCAATACTTTCAGCACACCAATATGGGCAAATCCCTTAGCCCCACCACCACTCAACACCAAACCTATTTTCAAAGAATCCCTTGCAGGGGTTTCTTGAGCAAACCCAACTCCCGCAAACAATAGGAAAATGGCAATGATGGCTAGAAAGTGTTTCATTTGTTTACATAATAGGCCTTTATTTTCTGTGCCTTGGAAGGTCCAACTACCGAAGTGAGATCCTCTAGAGAAGCTTGGGAAATCCGTTTTACCGATTTAAAGTGGGTCATCAACTCCACTATGGTTTTCTCCCCAATACCTGGAATGGTTTCCAACTCCGTATTAAGGGCATTTTTACTTCTTCTATTTCTATGATGCTCTATCCCAAAGCGGTGCGCTTCGTTTCGTAATTGTTGAATGACTTTTAGGGTTTCGCTTTTTTTATCTAAATATAAGGGAATTGGATCTTCTGGGTAAAATAATTCTTCCAAACGCTTCGCAATTCCGATGATTGCAATTTTTCCACGTAAACCTAAGATTTCCAAACTATTAAGCGCCGAAGACAATTGTCCTTTTCCTCCATCAATAATGATCAATTGAGGGAGTGGCTGCCCTTCGTCCAAAAGCCTTTTATAACGCCTGTGAACCACCTCTTCCATAGAAGCAAAATCATCTGGACCTTCTACCGTTTTTATATTGAAATGGCGATAATCCTTTTTACTTGGCTTGCCGTTTTTAAACACCACACAAGCAGCCACAGGGTTGGTCCCTTGAATATTGGAGTTATCAAAACACTCAATATGCCGCGGCTCCTCATGCAATCTCAAATCGGCCTTCATTTGTGCCATGATGCGGTTGGCATGTCTATCGGGATCTGTGATTTTAACTTGTTTGAAACGCTCCATTCGGTAATACTTGGCATTTCTGATGGAGAGATCCAAAATATGTTTTTTATCTCCCAACTTGGGAACCGTTACTTTTATAGTTTCGCCAATATCAATTTTAAAAGGAACATAGATTTCTTTGGAATTGGAATTGAAGCGTTGCCGAAGCTCAGTTACGGCCAACTCCAAAAGTTCCTTGTCGGTTTCTTCCAATTTCTTTTTGATTTCCAAAGTATGGGACCTAATGATGGAACCGTATGACAATTGAAGAAAATTGACATACCCATAGCCTTCATCGCTCACTATAGAGAACACATCTACATTACTGATTTTTGGGTTGACAACCGTAGATTTTGCCTGATAGTTCTCCAGCACTTCAATCTTTTCCTTTATTTTCTGTGCCTCTTCAAACTTCATATCTTGCGCCAAAGCCTGCATTTGCTTTTTAAAATGAGACAGCGAGTCCTTAAAATTCCCTTTTAAAATCTCTTTAATCGAAGCGATATTGGCATGGTATTCTTCTTCGGTTTCATACCCTTCACATGGCCCTTTGCAATTTCCCAAATGGTATTCTAAACACACCTTGTATTTGTCGGCTTCAATTTTTTCTTCAGCTAAATCGTAATTACAGGTTCTTAATTGAAATAATCCTCTAATTAATTCCAACAAAGTAGATACTGTTTTCATGCTGGTATAAGGCCCAAAATATTCTGAACCATCCTTTATCACCCTGCGAGTTGAAAACACTCTTGGAAAACGCTCCTTCTTGATACAAATCCAAGGATAAGATTTATCATCCTTGAGCATCACATTGTATTTGGGCTGGTACTTTTTAATCAGGTTATTTTCCAACAGCAAAGCATCGGTCTCCGTATCTACCACAATATGTTTGATACTAGCAATCTTTTTCACCAGTACTCGGGTCTTCCCATAATCATGCTGTTTCGTAAAATAAGAACTGACTCTCTTTTTAAGGTTCTTTGCTTTCCCAACATATAAAATCTTCCCCTCAGCGTCGTAATATTGGTAGACTCCCGGCTGATTGGGCAAGGTTTGCAACTGAATTTCAAGTGAAGTTTGGCTCATCATTCAAAGGTAACTATTTTCATGGTTTTCAATCGGCAGCCAAAATGTTAATTGCCCTAAAAATTATCTTGGCAAAGCTAATTTTGAAATCAGTAATTCACTAACTTCGTACATTTATATTCAGCAATGAAAACACAAACCATTGGCCGCATAGACAAGATTGATTTCCCTGAACTACAACTATTTGAAGTTGATGTTAAGGTAGACACTGGCGCCTATACTTCTGCCATACATTGCTCAAAAATCATCGAAAAAAACAACAGCCTAATCTGTACATTTCACAGTGACGGCCATCCAAACTTTAGCGGTGTCGAGGTGAGCTTTAATTCCTATTCAAGAACCAATGTAAAGAGTAGCAACGGTTTCAAGGAAAACAGATTTAAAATTAAAACCGATGTCATATTTTTTGGTAAAACCTATAAGATTAACTTAACTTTAAGCACCAGAGACGACATGAAATTTCCAGTTCTTATTGGCAGACAGTTTTTAAGCAAAAAATTTCTCGTTGATGTAGACCAGAAGAACGTATCTTTTAACGCCAGTAAACGCGCATGAACATAGTAATTCTATCTAGAAATTCTTATTTATATTCTACCCAACGGCTTATTGAAGAGGGCCGAAAAAGAGGGCATCAGGTTGAAGTGATCGACCCCCTAAAATGCGACATCATTATTGAAAAAGAAAAACCTACCATCTTTTACAAAGACCGCTATTTGGATTATGTAGATGCTATTATCCCAAGGATTGGCGCCTCTGTTACCTTTTACGGTTGCGCTGTGGTACGTCAATTTGAAATGATGAACGTGTTCACCATTGTAACCTCAGACGCTATTCAACGCTCACGGGACAAACTGCGCAGTTTACAGCGCTTGAGCAAAGCCGGAATCGGCATGCCAAAGACGGTATTCACAAACTATTCCAGAGATGTTGAAGAAGTTATTGAACACGTCGGTGGAACTCCTGTAATCATTAAACTACTTGAAGGCACTCAAGGTTTAGGTGTTGTTTTGGCGGAAACCAAAAGCGCAGCTGAATCTGTTTTGGAAGCTTTCAATGGATTACAAGCTAGGGTGATTGTTCAAGAATTTATCAAGGAAGCCAAAGGTGCTGATATTAGAGCTTTGGTTGTAGATGGACAGGTAGTTGGCGCCATGAAACGCCAAGGGAAAGAAGGTGAATTCCGCTCTAATTTACACAGAGGAGGCACCGCCCAAATCATCAAACTTAATGATGCCGAACTTAAGTTGGCTATGCAAGCCTCAAAAGCATTGAAACTCCCTGTTTGCGGTGTTGACATGCTTCAGTCGGCCAGAGGACCTCTATTATTGGAGGTGAACTCTACCCCAGGACTGGAAGGCATTGAAGAAGCTACTGGAAAAAATATTGCCCGCGCCATCATAACTTATATAGAAAGGAACCGATAGATGACCTACACCCAAAAAGCAATCATTTCCATACTTGGCAAAGACATTAAAGCGGGTGAGCGTTGTGAATTGAATTTTGGGGTGGCCAATCTGCATACCACTTCCAGCATCGATGTGCCCGTTATCATTGAACGCTCCAAAAAGCCGGGGCCGGTTGTTCTTTTTACGGCTGGCATCCATGGAGATGAAGTGAATGGTGTGGAAATCATTAGGCAGATTATCGCCAAAGGCATTAACAAACCTAAATGCGGAACCATTATTTGCATTCCTATTATTAATGTTTTTGGGTTTATTACCCTGAAACGTGAATTCCCTGATGGCAGGGATTTAAACCGAGTTTTCCCTGGCACCAAAAAAGGCTCTTTAGCTAGTCGTGTAGCTTACAAATTGGTTAGCGAAGTAATTCCTGATGTAGATTTCATCATGGATTTTCATACAGGTGGAGCTGGAAGGTTTAATGCACCTCAAATACGCATTACCAAAAACAATCCTCAATTGGACGAGTTGGCCAATGCCTTTGGAGCACCATTTATATTGTATACCAAAAACATCAAAAAGTCCTTCAGAAATACATGTAGCAAACTAGGCAAACCTATTTTGTTGTTTGAAGGCGGGAAATCTACCCATATAGATATCAATATTACCAATACTGGGGTTAATGGCGTAAAACGCGTGCTACACCATTTAGGGATGTTATCTACAAAATTCAAGGTATCCAAGCCAAAAACACAAACCGTCACCATTTTGGACAGCAGTTGGCAGCGCGCCAACTATTCTGGAATGTTCAAACCTTCCATCGCCTTGAACACAAAAGTGACCAAAGGCGATATCATTGGTAACATTACAGATCCCTATGGTAAATTCAACCATTTCGTAAAAGCCATTTATTCAGGCTATGTTATTAATGTGAATGAATTGCCTATCGTCTATCAGGGTGACGCCCTATTCCATATTAGTACCAAATTAAAAAATGACCAAGCAAGAATTAAGAACCCTATATAAATCGAAGCGAGAGGCGCTTTCGGAGGACGATATTGACCAATTGAGCATAGAAATTGCCAATCAGTTATTGAAGATGGATATTTGGAACTATTCTTTCTATCATCTTTTTTTGAGCATTGCATCGAAGAAAGAAATCCAAACCGAATTCATCCTGAACATTCTCTCTGGAAAAGATAAAAACATTGTTATTTCAAAAAGCGATTTCAAGTCGGGTACTATGACCAACTTTTTATTGACAGACAACACTGTAATAAAAGTGAACTCATACGGCATTCCTGAACCTCAGGACGGCATTGAAATTGCCAATGACAAGCTAGACGTGGTATTTATCCCTTTATTGGCTTTTGACGATAACGGACAAAGAATTGGCTATGGAAAAGGGTTTTACGATCGGTTTTTGGCCAACTGCACACCTGATGCACTAAAAATTGGACTGTCATTTTTTGAAGCAGAACCTTCATTCGACGACATGCATGAAGCAGACATTCGTTTAGACTATTGCGTTACACCAAAAATCATCTACACGTTTTCTAGCTGAGTAGTGTCCTTTTCCTTTTCTACTTCTTTTTCTACATCCAAAATTTCCAATTCATCTGAAGACTTCGGGAACGCCTTTTTGTTGAAGACAATGAGAATGCCTATTCCCGTACTAATGGCCATATCGGCAATATTAAACACAGGCTCAAAAAAAGAAAAGCTCTTTCCTCCCACAAAAGGAAACCATTCTGGATAGATTCCACTATAAATAGGAAAATGGAGCATATCCACAACGTTGCCATGAAACAAACTGGCGTAACCACCTTCAACAGGCAGAAAAGTGGCCACCTTATTGATGCTATCGCTAAAGATGACGCCATAAAAAACCGAATCGATGATATTGCCCAAGGCACCTGCAAAAATCAAGGCTACTGCCCAAATTAGGGTTTTGGAAGCTTTCTTTTGGATGGAAGACACCAACCAATAGCCAATACCAAAAACAGCCACAATTCTAAACAGTGTTAGACTCAACTTAGCTGTTTTATCTGAAATAAACGAAGCAAAATCACTGATTTTAGTTCCCCAAGCCATCCCGTCATTTTCTACAAATGCAATATGAAACCATTCAAATACCTCTATACGATCCCTAAGTTCAAAATGGGTTTTAATGTATAGTTTGCTTATTTGATCGGCAAGCAAGATTAAAATAATTAAGAGGAATGCTTTTTTTAATGACATGGATTAGAATTGATGAAACACAAAAATAGGATTTATAAATTGATTGTGAACACTTAATCAATTTTGAACATCCTAGAAAGAAGACATAAAAACAAACGCCCTGTATATACAGGGCGCTATTCTAAAAATATAAGTTTAGTTATTGCTGCATGTTTTTTGCCTCAATACTTAATGTAGCGTGCGGCACTAACTTGAGGCGCTCCTTACTGATCAACTTGCCCGTTACGCGGCAAATACCATAAGTTTTGTTCTCAACTCTAATAAGGGCATTTTTTAAGTCCCGGATAAATTTCTCCTGTCTGATGGCCAATTGAGAGTTCGCTTCCTTACTCATGGTTTCGCTACCTTCTTCAAAAGCCTTAAATGTCGGCGAAGTATCATCGGTTCCATTATTAAGGTCGTTCATGTACGCACTTTTCAAAAGCGCTAAATCATGTTCGGCCTTTTCAATTTTATCTAGAATCAATACTTTAAACTCTGCCAAATCCTTATCGGAATACCTGTTGTTAGTTTCTACTGCCATAATCTTATAATTTTTCAATAAACAGTTTGGTATTTACATCATCAAAGGCTATCTCAATCCCATCGGTTACAATGTCTAAAATTTCCAATTGATCTGTTAACGTCTCTGTTTTTATATAGTCAATATTTTGTTTTACCGCATTACTAATCTGTTCATCCTTTTGCAAGTGGACCGCAATCCTGTCGGTAAGCTCAAATCCTGAATCCTTTCTTAGGTTTTGTATTCTGTTTACCAACTCTCTGGCGATACCCTCTTTTTTCAATTCCTCATTGATTGTAACATCCAGTGCAACTGTTAAAGCACCTTCATTTGCTACAAGCCAACCTTCGATGTCTTGTGAGGTAATTTCCACATCAGAACGTTCTAATGTAATACTTTTTCCATTAATTTCAACATTTACCTCCCCTGTTTGCTCCATATTTTTTATATCCTCAGACGTAAATCCACTGATTATCTGAGCGATGGATTTCATATCTTTTCCAAAACGAGGACCTAAAACCTTGAAATTAGGCTTGATCTGCTTCACCAAAATCTCAGAAGCATCTTCCAAAACTTCGATTTCCTTTACATTTACTTCCGAAGTAATCAAATCTGCAACCGCCAAAATCTCAGTTTTTTGTTGCTCGCTGTTTACAGGAACCATAATCTTTTGCAACGGTTGACGCACTTTTATCTTTTCCTTGGCACGTAATGACAAGACCAAAGATGAAATAGTTTGTGCACTCTCCATTTTACGCTCCAATTCCTTATCTATAAAAGCTGGATCACTTACAGGGAACTCCGCCAAATGTACACTTTCAAAGTTTTCTTTTTGTGTCACTTTTGTTAAGTCCTGGTAAATTTTATCCATGTAGAATGGCGCAATCGGCGCTCCAAGTTTCGCCAAGGTTACCATACAGGTGTACAAGGTTTGGTAAGCAGAAATCTTATCGGATTGGTAATCGCCTTTCCAGAAACGTCTTCTACTTAAACGCACATACCAGTTACTCAAGTAATCCTGTGTAAAGTCTGAAATTGCTCTGGCCGCTTTTGTTGGCTCATATTCGGCATAATACTCATCAACCTTTTGAATCAATGTGTGTAATTCAGATAAGATCCAACGATCAATCTCTGGTCTTTCTTCCAAAGGAATATCCGCCTCACTATAGGTGAAGTTATCCAAATTGGTATATAAAGTGAAGAAAGAATAGGTATTGTAAAGTGTTCCGAAGAATTTACGTTTTACCTCTTCTACGCCTTCAATGTCAAATTTCAAATTGTCCCATGGATTGGCATTGGAAATCATGTACCAACGCGTGGCGTCTGCCCCATAATTGGCCAAGGTTTCAAATGGATCCACGGCATTCCCTAAACGCTTGGACATTTTCTGTCCGTTTTTATCCAGCACAAGCCCGTTGGACACAACATTCTTATAAGCTACCGAATCAAATACCATAGTTGCAATGGCATGAAGTGTATAGAACCATCCACGTGTTTGGTCTACTCCTTCCGCGATAAAATCGGCAGGGAAAGAGGTATGGGCATCAATTTTCTCTTTGTTTTCAAAAGGATAGTGCCACTGTGCATATGGCATAGATCCAGAATCAAACCAAACATCTATCAAATCGCTTTCACGCTTCATTGGCTTTCCAGAAGCCGATACCAAAGTGATTTGGTCCACAATGTTTTTATGTAAATCTAATTTTGCATAGTTAGCATCGTCGTTGTTACCTACTTCAAAATCCTTGAAAATATCTTCCGCCAAAACGCCTGCATCAATAGCACGTTGCATTTCGGCTTTTAATTCTTCTACGGACCCAATACAAATTTCTTCCTTGCCATCTTCAGTTCTCCAAATTGGCAATGGAATTCCCCAATAGCGAGAACGTGACAGGTTCCAGTCATTAGCATTTGCCAACCAATTTCCGAAACGTCCTGTTCCTGTAGCTTTAGGCTTCCAGTTGATGGTTTCGTTCAATTCAAACATGCGCTCCTTCACATCGGTCACCTTGATAAACCAAGAATCCAATGGATAGTACAAGATTGGCTTATCGGTTCTCCAACAATTAGGGTAACTGTGCTTGTATTTTTCAACCTTGAAGGCTTTGTTCTCTTCTTTTAAACGGATGGCGATCTCAACATCTACCGAACGCTCAGGCGCTTCACCATCGGCATAATATTCGTTCTTCACATATTTCCCTGTATGCTCACCCATTTCTGGTCTGAACTTCCCTTGCAAGTCCACCAACGGCACCAAATTCCCTTGCTCGTCCATTACCAACATTGGCGGCACTTCTGGAGTCGCTTGTTTGGCTACCATGGCATCATCGGCACCAAAAGTTGGCGCAGTATGTACAATTCCGGTACCATCTTCAGTCGTCACGAAATCTCCCAAAATCACTCTAAAGGCATTCTCAGGATTGTTATGTGGCAATGCGTAAGGTAATAACTGCTCATAGGTAATCCCTACTAAATCTGCTCCCTTGAATTCCTTAATCACACGATAAGGAATCTTTTTATTTTCTTTTGAATAACTATCAATATCTGCTTGAGATTCGGCAACTATGTACTTCCCTGCGAACTGTTTTCCAACCAACGGTTTTCCAAGCACCACTTTGATAGACTCAAAAGTGTATTGATTAAACGTTTCAATCAACACATAGTCAATTTTTGGCCCAACGGTTAAAGCCGTGTTACTTGGCAAAGTCCAAGGTGTAGTCGTCCAAGCCAAGAAGTGAATATCTCCTTCGTTTTGCAAAAACTCAGGTAATGATTCTGCTTTAGCTTTAAATTGGGCTACGATTGTGGTGTCCGTTACATCCTGATAGGTCCCTGGCTGGTTCAGCTCATGGGAACTCAAACCAGTCCCTGCCTTTGGAGAATACGGCTGAATCGTGTAGCCCTTGTATAGTAAATTCTTATTATAGATTTCTTTCAACAACCACCATACACTTTCCATGTATTTTGGTTCGTAAGTGATGTAAGGGTCATCCATATCTACCCAGTACCCCATTTTTTCGGTAAGGTCGTTCCACACATCCGTGTAACGCATCACCGCCTTACGACAAGCTGCATTATAATCTTCTACTGAAATAGTTTTTCCAATATCCTCTTTGGTAATTCCCAATTCCTTTTCAACACCTAACTCAATTGGAAGTCCATGAGTATCCCATCCAGCCTTTCTTTTTACCTGAAACCCTTTCATGGTTTTGTAGCGAGGAAAGATATCCTTGATGGCACGTGCCAAAACGTGGTGCACTCCAGGAAGACCATTTGCCGACGGAGGCCCTTCAAAAAACACAAAAGGTTTTGCGTTGTCTCGAGACGTGACACTTTTTTCAAAAATGGAATGTTCTTTCCAGTAGGCCAACATTTCATCGGCTACTTTAGGTAAGTCAAGACCTTTATATTCAGGGAATTTCGTACTCATATTATCATTAATTCTTTTGGACCTGCGAAATTAATGATTTTTAGAGAAATAGCCGTGCTATTTGGAGGAAAATGGTCACCTTGAAAATGTCACTTACACAATAAAGCCTACCAAGTCTTCGATTTTGGAAAGTAACTGAATTTTAATGGCCGTTTTTTTCAGTGAAATTTTATTGTATTTCGACACAAAAATCGTTGAAAACCCTAGTTTCTCTGCTTCAAGAATGCGTTGTTCCACACGTTGCACCGGTCTAATTTCACCAGAAAGCCCAACTTCGGCCGCAAAACAATAGTCTTTTGGGAGCGCTTCATCTTCGTTTGAAGACAAAATGGCTGCAACCACCGCAAGATCAATTGCAGGATCATCAACGGTGATGCCTCCCGTAATATTTAAGAAGACGTCTTTGGCCCCCAACCTAAAACCGGCGCGCTTTTCCAAAACCGCCAATAACATATTGAGACGTTTGGCATTAAACCCCGTGGCACTGCGCTGTGGCGTCCCATAAACCGCCGTACTTACCAAAGCCTGCACTTCAATCATCAAGGGGCGCGTACCTTCCAAAGTAGCTGCTACGGCATTACCAGAGAGTTCATCATCCTTTCTAGAAATAAGAATTTCCGATGGATTACTAACTTCCCTTAGACCTGCTCCCTGCATTTCATAAATCCCCAATTCGTTAGTGGATCCAAAACGGTTTTTATTGGCCCGCAAAATTCTAAACACATGGTTTCTGTCTCCTTCAAACTGCAACACCGTGTCTACCATATGCTCCAAAATTTTAGGGCCAGCAATGTGACCATCTTTGGTAATATGTCCAACAAGAATCACTGGAGTAGCCGTTTCTTTGGCAAATTTGATGAGCTCAGTTGTGCATTCCTTGATTTGGGAAATACTTCCTGCAGAAGATTCTATATAATCACTATGAAGTGTTTGAATGGAATCAACCACCACAACATCTGGTTGCAAATCTTCGATCTGTTTGAAGATATTTTGCGTTTTGGTTTCAGTTAAAATATAGCAATTACTGGCGACTGGATTGATGCGTTCAGCACGCATTTTTATCTGTTTTTGGCTTTCCTCTCCAGATACATAAAGTGTTTTATAAGGCAATCGCAAGGCCATTTGAAGTAGGAGTGTACTTTTCCCGATTCCAGGTTCCCCTCCCAAAAGCGTTAAGGATCCAGGCACCAAGCCACCTCCCAATACCCGATTAAACTCCAAATCAACAACATCAATCCGAGCGTCTTGTGAACCGTCAATTTCATTAATAAGCAAAGGTTTTGCCGCACGTTTTACCGAAGCTGAAGCAGGTGATTTCCAATCACTCTTTTCAGGAGTTTGAAGCACCTCTTCTGCTATGGTGTTCCACTCCTTACAAGCAGTACACTGCCCCTGCCATTTTGAATACTGGCTTCCACAATTCTGACAATAAAACGTAGTTTTTACCTTGGCCATCTTTAGAAATTTAGGCTAAAATAAGGAATAAATCTCCGCAAAAAAACAATCCCCAACACAAGGTATTGGGGACTGTACATAATTGAGTGATTGGTATTGGTTTCTATCTTTTAATCTTCTCCTTCCTCCTCTACTTCTTCTGCCACAAACTTTAAATCTTCCACTTTTGACAAGATAAAATCTTTGTCTATATGCGCCATGTCATTCAACTGTAAAGCCGTTTCATACAACTTAACCGCCTTTTTGGTTTTCCCCATTTTTTCGGCATACAATGCCAAATAATAAGTTCCCAAAGAGGAATTAGGATCCTGCTTATCGGCTAATTTCCCAATTTTCTCCAATGATTCCACATCCTCGCGTTGCTCTGCTACAGCCACAATTTTTTCAAATTCTTCTTCGGTAATAGGCTTATAAATTCCAAAAAGCTCTTCAATTCTTTTGTAGCGATCTACAATGTAATCATCCAAAGTCCCTTCATAAGGAAACACTTTTTCTTTAAGCTCCTTTTCATCCAAAGGCTTATACAATTCGAATATTTTATCCAAAGCCTTAGAGATACCTCCCGTCACCAACATATAATGTGTATCTCCTTTGAACTCGTCAAAATAATAAGTCAATGAATTGTTTTTTGCTCCTTGAAGATTAGCATTGACCTCACGAATATTATCCTTTAATGAGGCTAAATCATGATCACTGGTAACCATGTAATAGAAAATTTCCTCGTCAATCCACTTCAAGCGGCTCACCACATTTTCCTTCATTTCTCCCTTAAAATCAGGACTCAAATTCACATAAGCATGAAACATTGGATCTGAGCTCAACAAGAATGAGTTGATAAAATTCCCCATCACATTGTGACCAACAGCCACTCTAAACTTACTAGTGTTGTATTTACTATCGATATATGGCAACAATTCTTCTGACACGAATCTATAGAATCTCTCTCCAGATTCAATTGGCATTCCAGTTACTTCATCATGGTAACTATCGTAAAATCTCTGCTTACCTTGCTCGATTCCAACGATGATAGACTTGGGCATTTCATCGAAATAAGTTTGAAAAGCAACCTGCCCAGCAACTGCTTCAAAAAGATAATCCCCATCAAAAACCACAATAACCGGGTGTTTTAAAGGGGAACTTGGATCGTAACCTGCTGGAAGTTTGATTTTTATTTCACGAGTAGTATTTAGCTTTCTAGATTCAAACTTTTCTCGGGTAACCTGAGCAAAACTAACACTAAAGGTAAGTAGTGCTAAGACAAAAAGTAGATTTCTATTCATCGTTTAGTAGGTTTGGATTAGGATAGTAAACATACCAAAAAAATAGTTAACCTGCTAAAAAAAATCGATGAACTGCAATTATTTGTATTAATTCTGGTCTTTGATGTCGTAAACCTTCTCCAAAAGCATGTCTTTGTCGATGTATTCGGACTCGTTCAACAATAATCCAGATTGGTAATACTGTAAAGCCTTTTTCAAGTCGCCATACTCCTCATAATACATACCCTGATAATAGGCACTAATCATGGAATCTGGGTATTCCTTTTTGGCCAGTTTGGAAACATTCTTTAACGATTCCATATCGTCCTTTTTCTTGGAAGCCGCAGCGGTAGCCTTCAAATCGATTTCCACAACCTTTTTCTCAAAACCATAAAACAATTTGATATCATCATATTTCTTCATCAAATAGTCATAAGGAGAGCCTTCATAAGTAAGCATTTGCTCTGAATATTCCTTTTTATTGATGGGTTTGTACAAAGAAAATATCTGGTTCATGGCCTTTGGAATTGCCAAACCTACCAAAGAATAGTGGTTGGCATCATCAAAATTATCAAAACGGTAATGCAACTTTGGGTTTTCAATAGCGCTTAATGTCTTGTCTAAATTGACAATACTTTTGTTCAAATTCCCTAAATCGTTTTCAGCAGTGGCCAAATAAAAGAAAGTATCAATAGGAATATTATTCAAACGTTGCTCCAAACGACTGGCCATTTCTGGCGCCAAATCTGGACTAAACTCAACAAAAGCCCTAAAAATAGGATATTCCTTGAACACATAATAGTTCACGAAATTAGCACTTAAATTATGTCCAACGCCAATTCTAAATTTGGAAGCTTTGTATCTACTTTCGATATAAGGAATCAACTCTACCCCAACAAACTCAAAAAATCGTGCACCTTCATGTGCTGGAAAATAAGTTTCGTCATCATAAAAGAAATCTACTTCTCTAGTTGACGCCTGATTGATCCCCACCACAATACATTTTGGCATTTCCCCCCAATAGGATTGGTAATTTACGTTACCAATAACTGGTTCAAACAGATAATCCCCATCAAAAACGATAATGATTGGATACTCTGTTTTGTCTTCAGGATTGTAATCGGACGGCAATTGGATTTTCAATTCCCTACTTTCCCCTAAAATGGATGATTCCATTGTTTCGAACAATACCTGGGATAGTAGTGTTTGATAGCCCAAAACAAATACCAAAAGCATGAAAAACTTATGCATAATTTTCCTTCATTTATATTGTTACGGCAATTTATAAAATTATTTGGTTCTATTATAGATTGGAAGGCAAATTAAAGATATTCCTCCCAAAAGTGTAAGCATGAGTGTTTGCGTGGACCACATGATCCATCCAAAAGCCCTGCTAGGGTCTTCTGGCAAAGCAAAGAGCATAAAGGCCAGAACTACCGCTTCGGGATAAGATCCAATCCCGCCATTTGTAGCCGCGATACTAAAAGTTGCAGAAATAAATCCAACCAAAATGGCAGCTAATGGAATGGGCTGTAATTCCTCTATTCCCAACGAAGTCACATAGAACATTAAAAGATACATGATCCAAATGAACAAAGTATGCCCTATAAAGGCCCACTTTTTCTTCATTTTGAGAATACTCAACACGCCTTCTATCAAACCAACTACAAATGTTCTCACCTTGACCGCAAACTGCGACTTCCCATTTTTAAAGTAGATAATCAGCCCCACTCCCAAAACAAGCAACAAGGCACCAGCGGAAAGCACCTTAACGGTATCAAATTTTTGAATGAAGAAATTATAAATGAATTCAAATTCCAAAAATAGGGTTGTGAGTATAATTAAAAGCAGCACCAAAAGATCGGCCACTCGTTCTGAGACAATAGTTCCGAATCCCTTTTCAAAAGGCACGCCTTCGTAATTGGTTAACACGGTTGCCCTAGTAACTTCCCCAGCCCTTGGAATGGTAAAATTCACCAAATAACCTGCAAATACAGCCATTACCCTATTGGGCATTTTAGGGAAATACCCCAAGGGTTCCAATAAAAACTTCCAACGGTAAGCTCGAGATAAATGGCTCAAAAAACCAAATAGGATTCCTAAGGCAACCCAAAAATAGTTTGCCTTTTTGAAATGTAAAATGAGTTCCCCAATTGAAATTTTGGACAGCGAATACCACACTAAAACAACACCCAACAATAATGGTAATGCTACTTTAAGAATGGTTTTAAGCTTAGAATTCAATCTCGGGATTTAGTTTAACAAGTTAGTGGCTTCGTTTGGAAACACCAATGCTGGCTTGAAGGTTTTAGCTTCTTCAATATCCATAATGGCATAGGTAATCAAAATCAATGTATCTCCAACAGCTACCTTGCGGGCTGCCGCCCCATTTAGGGTGATTTCACCACTGTTGCGAGGTCCAGGAATTACATAGGTCTCCAATCGCTCACCATTATCATTGTTCACAATTTGAACTTTTTCTCCTTGGATAATGTTTGCGGCTTCCATAAGATCTTCATCAATAGTAATACTACCAATGTAATTAAGATCTGCACCTGTACATTTAACTCTATGAATCTTAGATTTTACTACGTGAATTTGCATGAGGCAAAAATATTAATTTAAGGCGATGTTGTCTATAAGTCTAACATCTCCCGCATATACGGCTATAAAACCGCGATATGTATTTGAATTAGTTTTTTCTGTAATTGTTTTCAGGGTCTGTTCGTCTGCAATAATGAAATATTCCAATTCCAACAAATCGTTGGCAGCAAACTCACTTTCAACCCAATCGGTTACTGCTTTAGCACTTTCTGTGCCAAACTTAACTTTGGCAGCTTGCAGCGTTTTGTAGATAAATGGTGAAGCCTCTCTATGAGCCGGTGTCAAACGGATGTTTCTAGAGCTCATAGCCAAACCATCATCTTCCCTGTAAATAGGACATCCAACGACATTTACTGGAATCTCGTACTTCTCAACAAGCTTCTTAATGATCATCAACTGCTGAAAATCCTTTTCTCCGAAATAAGCATTGTCAGGCTGAGCAATTTCAAACAAACGTTTTACAATGGTTCCAACACCGTCAAAATGTCCGTCCCTAAAACGACCTTCCATTTCATGCTCCAAGCCATCGTAAGAGAAAGATGTTGACTCCACATCGGTTCCGTAGATATCTTCCACCGAAGGCGCGAACACCATAATATCGTCGCTTAGCTGCTTTAACAGCTCCACATCGGTCTCCAACATTCTTGGATATTTCTCAAGATCTTCTGGATTATTGAACTGGGTAGGGTTTACGAAAATACTCACCACAACGGCGTCATTTTCGTCCAATGCCTGCTTGATTAAGGATAGATGTCCTTGATGCAGAGCTCCCATGGTAGGCACCATTCCAATGCTACGGTTCTGGGTTTTTAGTTCCTCGACAGTGCTTTTTAACTCACTGGATTTATGATAAATTCTCACGTGACAACAAAACATTAACAGCGTGCAAAACTAATATTTTACTGGCAATCTGCATAAAATTTTGTAATTTTGCATGTTTTTTATTTCTAATTTACTAAATCGAACCTATTTTATGAAAGATAAGCGAATATTGTATGTGTCTTCCGAAGTTGTACCATATTTACCAGAAACAGAGATCTCATCGATGTCATTTGAAGCTCCAAAAATGGTAAACAAACAAGGAGGCCAGATACGAATATTTATGCCTAGATATGGTAACATTAATGAAAGAAGACATCAATTGCACGAAGTAATCCGTCTTTCCGGTATCAATCTAGTAATAAACGATTTAGATATGCCACTCATCATTAAAGTGGCCTCCATCCCTAAAGAACGTATTCAGGTTTATTTTATTGACAACGAAGAATATTTCAAGCGAAAAGCAACCTTGACAGACGAGGAAGGAAAGCTGTTTCCTGACAACGACGAGCGCGCCATATTTTTCGCAAAAGGGGTGATAGAAACCGTAAAAAAACTCAATTGGTCACCAGATATTATCCATGTTAACGGATGGATGGCTTCTTTACTTCCATTGTACTTAAAAGAATTTTACAAGAACGAACCACTTTTTAACGAAAGTAAAATTGTAACTTCGGTATACAATCAAAGCTTCGAAGGTACGTTAGATAAAGAAATGATCAACAAAGTAAAATTCGACAATATCGATGAAGATCTGGTAAAAGTCTTGGAAACGCCTAATTATTCCAACATCATGAAAGTGGCTATAGACCACTCGGATGCCTTGATAAAAGGATCGGCTGTTATTCCAGACGAATTGACCGAATATCTTAAAGCCTGCGGTAAACCGGTACTTGAGTACTATGCTCCAGACGAATTTATGGAGCCTTATACCGAATTTTACACTACCGAAGTCTTAAAATAAGAATCGCTTACATGAAAAAGAAAACAATTGCCCTAAAAAACATTGCGGTACTGGCAGCACTATCCTTGGCTACCATTGCTTGTAATGAAGATTTTTCCACTCTGGATTCGGACCTTATCAACAGCGATAACAACTCCCATTTCAATTCAGAAACAAGCCTTTACGATGTAATCACTTACAACAGGGCACTTGGAGGTGAAGGCGCACAATTCCGTCCCGTTCAATCCAATAATTTACCGTCCAACCTTTTAGGAATCTATGACGACCCTACTTACGGACGCACAACGGCAAGTTTTGTCACCCAATTGGCACAATCCACTTCAGATCCAAGTTTTGGGGAAGGCACCCAAATTGACTCTGTTGTCATGACCATTCCTTTCTACAGCTCCGTAACAGGAACTGCAGATGAAGGTGGCAACACTTATGAGTTGGATTCTATTTTCGGTGATGCACATATCAAATTATCACTCTATGAAAGCAACTATTTCCTAAGAGGATTTGATCCAAATTCTGAATTTAACGAAAGTCAACGTTACTATTCAAATGGCGCTACTTCACTTACTGAAATTATAGACCCTGCTTCCTTGGAAGGAACACCTATTGTTGAACTTTTAAGTGACACAGAGCCATCTGTTCTTGATAATTTCAAACCTAGCGAAACACAGATTATCCTAACAGAGCCTTCCGATGATGAAGTAGCTGAAGGAGAGGAACCTGAATACGAAGTAACCGAGCGCTTAGCACCGGCCCTTAGAGTAAAATTGGATCCAACCTACTGGAACGAAAAAATCATTGCTAAAGAAGGAGACGCTGTTTTGAGCAACTCCAACAATTTCAACAACTATTTTAGAGGTATTTACTTTAAGGTTGAAGCAATTGGCGAATCAGGGCATATGTCCATGTTGAACATGTCTTCAACTTCTGCAAACATTACCATTTATTACACCAAAGATCCAAGTGTTGAGGATGGAGATAGAATTGAAGCTAGCTACACCTTAACGTTTTCAGGAAATCGTGTTAACTTCTTCGAAAATAATTTCAACCTTCCTTTATTGGATGGAGATGAGTTGAATGGAGATGAAAAACTGTACCTAAAGGGAGGACAAGGTTCCATGGCAATCATCAAACTTTTTGACGGTGAAGACACCGATGAAAACACAGAAAGTGACAACACTTTTGAAAACTTTAAAAGCTTCTTTGCTCAAACAGACGAAGAAGGAAAGTTTGCAAAAAGAAGACGACTAATTAACGAAGCTAATCTTGTTTTCCACGTAGATCAATCTCTAGTGAATGGTCAAGAGCCAGATCGCATTTATCTTTACGATATTGACAATGAAAGATATTTGGCTGACTATTTAGGAGATCTTGCAAGCACCACTTCGCCTCTGTATTCAAGAACCAATCACTTAGGTAAATTGGAGCGCGTGAATGATGAAGCTGATGGTGAAGGAATCAAATACAAACTTAGAATTACCGAACACGTAAAAAGCCTTATAGAAAACGACTCTACAAATGTAAAATTAGGTTTAGTGGTTTCAACCAACGTAAACCTAGAAGTTAATAGCAGTACTGGTCTACCAACCAATCAAGCAAAGATGCTTACTGCAGACGACGTAAAAGTACCTGTAAGTTCTGTCCTTTCCCCAAGGGGAACCGTACTTTTTGGAAACAACACGGCAGATGAGGACAAGAAGGTATATTTGGAGATTTTTTATACAGAACCAGAAAACTAAAACATTATGTGTGGCATTGTAGGGTATATTGGGCATCGTGAAGCCCACCCCATTATCATAAAAGGACTAAAACGTTTAGAATATAGAGGGTACGACAGTGCTGGTATCGCACTTTTTGATAACTGCGATATCAAACTTTCCAAAACTAAAGGAAAAGTTACCGATTTGGAAGATCGTATTGCACAAGAAATTACTACGGAAGGAACTTTAGGAATTGGTCACACTCGTTGGGCAACCCATGGAGTTCCAAACGATGTCAATTCACACCCCCACCTTTCCAACTCAGGGAATTTGGTAATCATTCATAACGGAATCATTGAAAACTATGAATCCCTTAAAAAAGAATTGATCCAAAGAGGGTTTACATTCAAATCGGATACTGATACCGAAGTATTAGTAAACCTGATTGAAGATGTCATGCAAAAGGAAAACCTAAAACTTGGTAAAGCGGTTCAAGTAGCCTTAAACCAAGTCATCGGTGCTTACGCCATTGCTGTTTTTGATAAGACTAAACCTAACGAAATTGTTGTTGCTAGATTGGGAAGCCCATTAGCCATTGGTATTGGTGAAGGCGAATTCTTTATTGCTAGTGATGCGTCTCCATTCTTGGAATACACTAAAAATGCGGTATACCTTGAAGACGAGGAAATGGCAATTATTCGTCGTGACAAGGATATCAAAATCCGTAAAATTTACGACGATACAAAAGTAGATCCTTATGTTCAACAGCTGCAACTAAACCTTGAACAAATTGAAAAAGGAGGTTACCCTCATTTCATGCTTAAGGAAATCTATGAGCAGCCAAGTGCTATCTTGGACACTTTTAGAGGACGTTTGCTCACAGACCAAGCTATTATAAAAATGGCAGGTGTAGAGGACAACATGAAAAAATTCCTCAATGCAGAGAGAATTATCATTGTAGCCTGTGGAACCTCATGGCATGCCGGTTTAGTTGCCGAGTACATTTTTGAAGATTTGGCCAGAATTCCTGTTGAAGTAGAATATGCTTCGGAATTCCGATATAGAAATCCTATCATTACTGAGAAGGATATTGTGATTGCTATTTCACAATCAGGTGAAACTGCCGACACCTTGGCAGCCATCAAATTGGCAAAATCCAAAGGTGCTTTTGTATTTGGTGTTTGTAATGTTGTAGGATCTTCTATTGCTCGAGAAACCGATGCAGGAGCGTACACCCATGCAGGGCCTGAAATTGGGGTAGCTTCTACAAAAGCATTTACCACTCAAATTACTGTACTGTCTTTAATAGCTCTCCGATTGGCAAGAGCCAAAGGCACTATTTCAAGTTCTGATTTCAGACATCATTTAATTGAATTGGAACTTATCCCCGAAAAAGTTCAAAAGGCATTGGAAACAGATGAAGCTGTTAAGAAAATAGCCGATATCTATAAAGACTCCAAAAACTGTCTTTACCTAGGGAGAGGCTATAATTTCCCGGTTGCTTTGGAAGGTGCTCTTAAACTAAAAGAGATTTCATATATCCATGCTGAGGGCTACCCAGCGGCAGAAATGAAGCACGGTCCAATTGCCTTAATTGATGAAAACATGCCAATAGTTGTAATCGCTACCAAAAAGGGGCATTACGAAAAAGTGGTAAGCAACATTCAGGAAATTAAATCCAGAAAAGGAAAAATTATAGGAATCGTTATGGAAGGTGACGAGAGTGTTAAGGAATTGGCTGATCACGTCATTGAAGTTCCTGAAACTTTAGAGTCTTTATCACCATTGTTAACCACCATTCCGCTTCAATTACTATCATACCATATGGCCGTAATGCTAGGTAAAAATGTGGATCAACCACGAAATTTAGCCAAATCGGTGACCGTAGAATAGTACAAACTCTAAGGTCTAGAACTCAAAAGCCTCTAAAAATGCAATATGAATTATGCATTTTTAGAGGCTTTTTTTATCTATTTCCCATTACAAATAGGTCTTTTTTATCAAAAAGTACTATGCATGCATAGTTTTTTGATAATTCTTCATTGTAAGTTCTCAAAGTTTATATATATTGGCGCCACTAATAACTAATTCTTAATAATGAAAACACTCCCTAAGATTCTTATGCTGCTTTTTTGTGCCTTTTCGTTTGCACAAACTACCGTATCAGGAAAAATTACCGACCACAACGGCCAACCGCTTCCAGGAGCCAACATTATAGCTCTTGGTTCCTCCGAAGGTACCATTTCGGATTTTGACGGAAATTATTCCTTTGTTGTCAATCAACAACCTCCATTTAGCATCCAAGTAAGTAGCGTTGGATTTCAAAGTGTCACTAAAGAAATTACTACCAACCCTCAAACCATAGACATTATTTTAACCGAAGGAACAGAACTGGACGAAATTGTTATTTCTGCCTCCAGAACTCCTGAACGTATTTTTGAATCCCCAGTTACAGTGGAACGTTTTGGTTTAAAGGAAATCAAAAACACCGCTTCTGCAGATTTTTACGACGGACTTGAAAACTTAAAGGGAGTAGACGTGAACACCAACAGTTTAACCTTTAAGGCTATCAATACAAGAGGTTTTGCCACCTTCGCCAATACCCGTTTCATGCAGTTGGTAGACGGCATGGACAACTCTACACCGGCCCTTAACTTCCCAATTGGGAATTTGGTTGGGATGAATGAAACCGATATCCAAAGTGTAGAACTATTGCCTGGTGCTGCTTCGGCTTTGTACGGAGCTAACGCCTTCAATGGTATTTTGTTCATGCGTAGTAAAAATCCATTTGATCACCATGGAATTAGTGGGTACTACAAGCAAGGAATTACTTCGCAAGATGCTGCAGGAGATAACACTTACAGAGACGCTGGGATTAGAGCAGCTTACAAATTCAGTGATAAGTTTGCAGCCAAAGTAAATTTTGGTTGGTTAAAAGGAACGGACTGGGTAGCGAACAACTACCAAGGAAAACCAGGTACAGGAGACACTAGAGCAAGTGTTGGATATGATGGATACAATATTTATGGAGATGAAGTTTCTACAGACATTAGAGACGTGGCCTTAGCATTGGTTGGCTTGGGAATTCTTCCAAGTGGTGCCGAATCGTTAGTGCCTTCTGTAGACGTAAGTAGAACAGGATATGAAGAACGCGATTTAACCGATTATAATGCGGAAAGTATTAAAGCCGACTGGGGATTGTACTTCAGACCAATGGCCGATGACTTTGAAATTGCCTATGTTGGTAAAATTGGAACAGGTTCTACCATTTATCAAGGAACCAACAGATATACTATTGACAACTTCTTCCAACAACAACACAAATTGGAAGTTCGCAACAACAACTTCTTTGTTAGAGGGTATGTGGTTTCTGATAAAGCCGGAGATTCTTACGATATGGTTTTCACGGGAATCAATATCAACAGAGCTTGGAAAGATGACCAAACTTGGTTTGGAGAATATACAGGAACCTATGTACAGGCCACTTTGGCTGGAGCAACAAATGAACAAGCCCATGCTATTGCCCGTGCCCAGGCCGACACCGGAAGATATGAACCAGGTTCTCCTGAATTCCAAGCGGCTTTCAACAGAAGTATCAGCGATCCAAACTTAAGCACTGGGTCTAAATTCCAGGATGCTTCCAAATATTACCATGCCGATGCCAACTACAACTTCACACATTTATGGGATGTTGTTGAAATTCAAGTTGGAGGTTCTTACAGAAAGTACAGCCTTAATTCTTCTGGAACCATCTATACCGATTACGACGGAGCTATCGATTATTCCGAATTCGGAATCTATACACAAATGCAGAAACTTTTAAAGTTCAACAATGATATGTCCTTAAAGCTAACAGGCTCTATTCGTTATGACAAATCAGAATTCTTTGATGGGTTCTTGTCGCCAAGATTATCGGCAGGTTTAACTTTGCATGAAGACCACAACATCCGTGCATCTGTACAAACCGGATTCAGAAACCCAACTACACAGGATTTATTCATTGGATTGGACGCGGGACGCGCCGTTTTAGTTGGTGCTGCCCCTGATAACTTAGACCGTTATTCAAGAGATTATGCTGTAAGCGCTTCGGGACAATTATTAGGACAACCTTCTAGTATTACCCAAACAGGAGCTGCCGCTTATAACAACTCCTATTCAGCATCTTCCGTACAAGCCTTTTCACTAGCAGGGAACCCTGCCCTTTTAGAAATAGGAAATCCAGACCTGGTAAAACCAGAACGTGTAACTTCTTTTGAAGTTGGGTATCGTGGTAAGTTTGAAAAAAACATTATTGACTTCAGCGTTTACTACAACAAGTACAAAGACTTTATCTCTAGTGAAAATGTGATAGCACCACTTTACGGTGAAGTTGGAGACAACACACTTTCTGTTGCTGCCATTGCTAATGGAGATTACAATGTTTACCAAGCATACACCAATTCAGAAGCTGATGTAAATTCTTATGGTGGTTCCCTTGGGGTTTCAACAAAAATATTTGGTGATTTCGATTTAGGAGGAAGCTATACTTATACAAAACAAGATTTTGATCAAGCAGCCTATCCAGATTTCAGAACCAACTTTAACACGCCAGAACATAAAGTAAAGGCTTCTTTTGGGCATACCGATTTGTTCAAAAACTTTGGATTTAACATAGCTTGGAGATGGAGCGACGATTACTACTGGCAAGCAACCTTTGGTGACGGCGCTATCCCAGCATACCACACCTTGGATGCCCAAGTTAACTACAGAGTACCATCTATCAAATCTAGCTTTAAAGCTGGCGCCACCAACCTATTGGGCGATGAGTACTTTACTGCCATTGGTACTGGATACATAGGATCTATGTACTACGTTTCATGGACAATCAACAACCTATAACAATTAGCAAACATCATTAATATGAATACAAAATATATATGGTTGCTCGCCATCTCCTTAGGATTCATGGCCTGCGACAGTGACGACACAATAGCTCCTTCTACAGAACCCCTACCTGAATTAACCGCAGGAGAAGCTGATTTTTCAAATTACGTTTCTTTAGGAAACTCATTAACCTCTGGTTATACCGATGGAGCCCTATTTATAGCCTCTCAAGAAAATTCCTATCCTAACATTTTGGCCTCACAATTCAGTTTAGCCGATGGCGGAACTTTCACTCAACCATTAATGAACGACAATTACGGAGGGTTGGCCCTAGCAGGAAACCGCATTGCCTCCCCAAGATTGGTCTTTGGAGGAGCTGGGCCAGTACCTTTAGAATCGGTGATTGGAACAGTAACCGTAACTACAGATATTGCTACCAACAATCCCACCGGGCCTTTCAACAATATGGGAGTTCCAGGGGCGAAAAGTTTTCATCTTTTGGCTCCAGGTTATGGAAATATAGCCAACCTTTCAGCAGGATTGGCCAATCCTTATTTTGTAAGAATGACGGGGGCCACTCCAGATGCTAGTGTTATTGAAATGGCTATGGCTCAAAACCCATCCTTCTTTACTATGTGGATAGGAAACAATGACGTTTTAGGATATGCTTTAAGTGGTGCCGATGGGTCTTCACCTATAACAGACCAGCCAACCTTTGATTATGCCATCTCTACTCTTGTAACAACTCTAACATCAGGAGGTGCTAAAGGGGTGGTTGCAAACATTCCAGACATCACAACAATTCCTCATTTTACAACGGTTCCTTACAATCCTTTGGATCCTTCCAACCCTGATTTCGGACCTCAAATTCCAACCTTGAATGCTATTTTTGGTGCTTTAAACCAAGTTTACGTAGCTATAGGAGCTCCTGAAAGAGCCATTGTATTTTCTGAAACAGAAGCAAGTGCCGTGGTGATTAAGGACGAAAGTTTAGAAGATATTTCATCTACCATTACGGGAGCCTTAATGGCCAGTCCAACCTTCCCTGCCTTTATAGGCCAATTTGGACTTCCTGAGGAAGCAGCTCCATTGGTAGCGGCTTTATTAGGCCAAACCTACGGACAGACAAGACAGGCCAACGAAAATGACTTATTTGTGTTGACCAGCAGTACTGTAATTGGTACAGTGAACAGCTCCTATGCAGGAGCTTTAATGGCGCAAGGATTACCTCAAGCTTTAGCTGGACAGTTTTCAGTAGAGGGGATCACCTTACCATTGGAAGATAAATGGGTATTGATTCCAACAGAGCAAACCGAAATAGCCACTGCCACCAATAGTTTTAACGCAACAATTCAAGCGGCCGCCTCTGCAGCTGGTTTAGCAATGGTTGATGCCAACGCTATGTTGTACCAATTGGCCAACGGAGGTTTAACAGATGGTGATTTTACCTTAAGCGCCAATTTGGTTACGGGAGGAGCCATGTCTTTGGATGGTGTACACCTTACCTCAAGGGGTTACGCTGCAATAGCAAATGCCTTCCTTAAGGCCATCGACCAAACTTACGGATCCAATTTTGAAGCCTCAGGAAATTTAGTAGATATAGGAAACTTCCCAACAAACTACGCTCCTACCCTTCAATAAAATAGCTAAGAAAATTCATAAAAAACGCCTACTTGTCAAACTCTATCAAGTAGGCGTTTTTTTATCCTGAAAAACTAAAAAAAATGGCTTTATTATTAAATTAAAAAAATATATCTTTGCAGCGCAAAAAACGGGGAGCCCGCTTCAATGCGTAGTCCTTGTTTTTCAGTATTAAAATATCTAAACATTAAACATATAAGTAATGTCAAAAGTTACAGGTAAAGTTGCACAAATTGTAGGACCGGTTATCGATGTTGAATTCGGTGCTGATTCAGAACTTCCAAAAATTTACGATTCGTTAGAGATTAAGAGACCTGATGGTTCCACTCTTGTTCTAGAAGTACAGTCTCACATTGGTGAAGATACTGTAAGAACAATTGCGATGGATTCATCTGATGGTTTGAGCAGAGGAACAGAAGTTATCGCTACTGGTGCTCCTATCCAAATGCCAATTGGAGATGATGTTTACGGACGTTTGTTTAATGTAATTGGAGATGCTATCGACGGTCTTGGTGATTTGCCAAAAGCTGGAACATCTGGTTTGCCAATTCACAGAGAGGCTCCAAAATTTGAAGATTTATCAACTTCCACTGAAGTATTATTTACAGGTATTAAAGTAATCGACTTGATTGAGCCTTACGCAAAAGGAGGTAAAATTGGATTATTTGGTGGTGCCGGTGTAGGTAAAACAGTATTGATTCAGGAGTTGATTAACAATATTGCAAAAGGTCACGGTGGTTTATCTGTATTTGCTGGCGTAGGTGAAAGAACTCGTGAAGGAAATGACCTTTTGAGAGAGATGTTAGAGTCTGGAATTATCCGTTACGGTGAAGACTTCATGCACTCTATGGAAGATGGTGGATGGGATTTATCTAAAGTAGATAAGTCTAAAATGAAAGAATCTAAAGCTACTTTCGTATTCGGACAGATGAATGAGCCACCTGGAGCACGTGCACGTGTTGCTTTGTCTGGTTTAACAATTGCTGAGTACTTCCGTGATGGAGCTGGAGACGGACAAGGAAAAGACGTTCTTTTCTTCGTAGATAACATCTTCCGTTTTACACAAGCTGGTTCTGAGGTATCTGCACTTCTTGGACGTATGCCATCTGCGGTAGGTTACCAACCAACATTGGCAACTGAGATGGGTGCGATGCAAGAGCGTATTACTTCAACCAAAAAAGGATCTATTACATCTGTACAGGCGGTTTACGTACCTGCGGATGACTTAACTGACCCGGCACCTGCAACAACGTTTGCCCACTTGGATGCTACAACGGTATTGTCTCGTAAAATTGCTGAGCTTGGTATTTACCCTGCGGTAGACCCCTTAGATTCTACTTCTAGAATTCTTACTGCTGACATTTTAGGAAACGAGCACTACAACTGTGCACAACGTGTAAAAGAGTTATTGCAACGTTATAAAGAATTACAAGACATTATCGCCATCCTTGGTATGGAAGAATTGTCTGAAGAAGATAAATTGGCTGTATCTCGTGCAAGACGTGTACAACGTTTCTTGTCTCAGCCTTTCCACGTAGCAGAGCAGTTTACTGGAATTCCTGGAGTATTGGTAGATATTAAAGAAACCATCAAAGGATTTAACATGATTATGGACGGTGAATTGGATCACTTACCAGAAGCAGCGTTCAACCTTAAAGGAACTATCGAGGAAGCTATCGAAGCTGGAGAAAAAATGCTTGCTGAAGCTTAATAAAACACTAAACTATGTATTTAGAAATAGTATCGCCAGAAGCTACATTGTTCAGTTCAGAAGTGGACTCAGTAGTGTTGCCTGGAGTTGATGGTGAATTCCAGATGTTGCAAAACCACGCGCCTATTATCTCGTTGTTGCAACAAGGTACCATCAAAATCCATACGCACACCAAAAGTCAGCCTGGATTTAAGGAATTGCCTGCCGAAATCATCCCTTTACATACAGATGATAAGGTGTTGACCTTAAAAATAGATTCTGGAACTGTTGAAATGAAAGACAATAAAGTAATCATTCTTGTTGAAAAATAAGATTCAGAAACTTAAATATAGAAAAGCCAAACAGTATTGTTTGGCTTTTTCTTTTTATATCGAATAATAGGATAGTTGCTCAACATAAAGTTACTGCTATATTTGCCATATGAATACCAACCAACTTATCATTTCCGAGAGTCCTCGGCCTAAATGGCAAATCCCAATAGCCGCTTTATTTTTTACCGCTGCCACCTATATCATAATACTTATCATCTTCAAGGTTGTTTGGAACGACAAAACTATTAGGGACATTGGCCTCCTTTTTAAATTTGCAGTATACTTAAGTGTTTTTGGCACTTCATTCTGCTTCCAAAAAAGTGTACACATTGACCTAAAAAAATCTAGATTTCGTTCAACCTTTGAGATTGGTCCAGTAAAACTAGGCCAATGGAAAACTATTACGAGTTACGAATATGTATCTGTTTTTCATCAGCCCTTAGATAATGGTCATAAAATTTACGAAGTGAATCTTTGGTACGACACCAACAAACATTGGGAACTTTACGAAGAATATAATCCCAAGGAAGCCTTCCGGATTGGTTTTGAACTATCTGAATTATTGGATATCGATTTATTAGATGCCACTACACCCAACGATTACAAATGGATGGATAAAGAGGAATTACGGAAACAATTAGAAAAAGTTTCTGCTTAAAAAACTTAATCCTCCACATACTCCAAAATATCGCCTGGTTGACAATCGAGTTCCCTGCAAATGGCTTCCAAAGTCGAAAACCGAATTGCTTTGGCTTTGCCTGTTTTTAAAATAGAAAGATTAGCCGTGGTAATCCCAATAGCCTCTGCAAGCTCATTACTTTTCATTTTACGCTTGGCCAACATCACATCCACATTCACAATAATCCCCATCCCTAAACTGTTAATTCATTCTCCTCTTTAGCAGCTTTGGCTATTTTAAACAACTCACTTAAAACCATAAAAAACAACCCTAGACATATAAGCATTATAATTGGTCCTGGAGTTACTGAAAAAGTCCGTTCAATACCATTTCCGAAATATCCCGACAATAAAAAACAGGGTATACCCGTAATCAATGCACTTACAACAAAGAGAACTCCTATTTCATTGAAATTTTTGATCACAGAGTGACTAAACGGTTTTAAGTTTTTAAAATAGTCAAGTACATCATCCAACAGAAAAACCGCTCTAAGCCCCAAGCCCAAAGAAAAATAGATTAACAATAATAAAATGTGCTTTTCAATTGTCATTCCCTGCACTTCAACACCATTAATCTTAACAACGGCATTAAGTGTACCGGTAAATAAGAAATGAAGATAGGAAAATAGCATTACGCCCATAGCAAGAACTCCTGTAATCCACAGGTATCTCACTAACCATTTTAAAAGGATTAATTTCTTCATAGGACAACTTCTTTTAAACAAACTTATTAAAATTTATCGTTTTTCAATAATTTTTAACCGTAAAAAAATAAAAATAATTAAGCCACCTCAACAAACGCCCTTTTCAAACGTTCAACAACAAATTGAATTTCCTCCTCATTTAAATGCCCAAAGCCAAACCTAATGGCACAAGTTTCCGCATCTTGATACAAAATGGTTTTTGGCAAAAACAAATCATGCTTTTCAGCTTGTTCGGCTAATTTTACCAAAGAAATTTTGGAATTGAACTGTAACCAAATCGCTAACCCTCCAGCCGGAATTTCATAAGAAATGATATCCTTAAAATAAGTCTTCAGCAGACTACACAAACAATCACGCCGTTGTTTATAAACAATGACATTCTTTTTAATCAATCTGTACATTTCCCCTTCACTAATCAATTCCGAAAGCATTTGCTCCTGAATTAAATCACCTTGACGATCCAACAATTGCAAATAGTTTTTTGCCTCTAAAATTAAGTTCTCAGGAGCCACAACAAACCCTGTTTGAAAACTAGGGAACAATGACTGTCCCAATTTCCCCAAATAAATCACCAAGCCATTGGCATCGGCGCTCGCCATAGGTAACATGGCAGAGCCTTCAAATTGGAAATCGTAATCATAATCATCCTCGATAATAGCAAACTGATATTCTTTGGCTAATTCCAAAAGCTTTAAACGACGCTCTGCACTCAAAGTTTTAGTGGTTGGATAGTGTCGATGAGCGCACACATACACACAACGAATATTTCGTTTTATAAAATGGGTTCTAATATAATCTACATCCAAACCATATTCGTCCACAGGAATAGTCCTTATAGCAGCACCGGCCTGCTGAAAAATCATGTTCGAGGCATAATTACTCAACTGCCCAACCAATACCACATCATTCTGCTTGATCAACAACTGAGAAACAATGTACAGGCTCATTTCTGTACTTCGGGTACTCAACAAATTGTTTGGTTGAATATGAAATCCCCTGGTTGCATTTAAATAGTTACACAATTGGGTTTCAAAAACCGAAGCAGACAATTCACTTGTATGGTTCCATTTCGAGATTAAAGACTTTCGCTTCATGGCCGCACTGTACCATCTTGAAAATTGATGCACAGGATGCAGTCTCAAATCAGGTTGTCCATCATTAATGGTATATTTCGCATTGGTTTCCTGAGCCGTGGATGCCAAATGAAACGACTGTTGAAATGGAAACCCAGTTGTTTTTGAATAGTTATAAACCTGGTCAATTTGCTGGACCGAGGCCTTAATGGGAGCCGTTCGTTGTTCTGGCAACAATACAAAAGTTCCTTTATTGGGAAGAATCTCAACCCAACCCTGCGAGGCTAATTCCTCATAAACTGCCACTGCCGTATTTCTATGGATACTGAAAAGCTGGCTAAAACTTCGCGTTCCTGGCAATGCCGTACCTTTGGAAAGATACCCCCGTTGAATGGCATTGATAATTTGTTGTGCGATTTGAATATAAACTGCTGTTGAACTTGATTTTTCAAAAAAAATCAGCTGTTTTAAGAGGTCATTAACCGGACTATTCATAGTTTTAAAACTGGACTAGTTTACTCGTCCGGAAAGTTACGACTTTTGCAGAGTTAAATTACATCAATTCATGAAAACCAAATTATTGTCATCAGCAGTTATATTATCAACCTTAATGGGGATTGCCCAAGTGGAACCAGTTAAAATGGACTCCCTGGACGAAGTCATCATTACCTCCACGCGTATTGACCTTCCCTTTAAGGAAAACTCAAGAACCATTACTGTAATTACCGCAAAGGACATCAAAGAAAGCCCAGCCACCAATCTGGCCGATTTATTACAGCAAGTAACTGGGGTGGATGTTCGCCGTCGTGGAACTTATGGTTCACAAGCCGATCTTTACATTCGAGGAGGAAGTTTTGACCAGACCCTATTGTTAATTGATGGCATTAAATTGGAAGATGCCCAAACGGGGCACCATAGTATGAACTTGGCCTTGCCCCTAGAAGTAATTGAACGTATTGAAATCATAAAAGGGCCTGCGGCAAGAGTATTTGGCCAAAATGCCTTTACGGGAGCAGTCAATATCATTACCAAAAAATCTATGGACAACCGAGTAGATTTAGGGGTACAAGCTGGTTCTTTCGGGCAGAAAAATGCCTCAGTAACTGTGGGTAGCGAGCTTAGCAATACCTCACACATCATTCACTATTCCAGAAATACGTCTGAAGGCTATCGCTACAACACCGATTATGACAATCAGAATTACTTTTTGAAAAGTAGTTTTAATAAAAACCACATGCCCATCGATTTGATTGCTACATTCCAAGAGCGCGATTTTGGAGCCAATGGATTTTATGCCTCTCCTTCAGCAGTTAATCAATATGAAGAAACCCAAGCAAGTTTGGTAGGATTGTCGTCTGTTTACAACCATAACAACATAACACTGAAACCTCGTTTGTACTGGCGCAGAAATCAGGATATGTATTTGTACACAAGAACCAATCCTGAAGGTTACAGAAACCTACACCAAACCAACAAGATTGGAGCAGAACTTCACGGTTCTTACAACTCCAATATTGGAACAACCGGATTTGGAATGGATTTGGCGCAAACCTATCTTTCCAGTAATAATTTAGGAAAACGCGACCGTTTTATGACCAACTTCTTCTTGGAGCACCGTTTCAAATTTTTCAACAACAAATTCGACGTGACTCCTGGAGTGGCAGTGACCTATTTTTCAGATTTTAAATTCCATGCATTCCCCGGAGTAGATGTAGGATATTCGGTTTCCGATCAATTAAAACTTTACGGAAATATTGGTTATACATACCGCATCCCAACCTACACCGATTTGTACTACAGCGACCCAACAACTTTAGGAAATGACCAATTGGATCCTGAAGAGGCCATTGCAGAGGAAATAGGGGTAAAATTCCTAGGAAAATCCATCAATGCTTCTGTGGCATTCTTCAACAGAGATTCCCAAAAACTTATTGATTATGTAAAAGTAAATGAGGACGACCTTTGGCAAGCAGAAAACATAAGAGATTTGAACACCAAAGGTTTTGAAGCTAACCTCAATTATCATTTTAAACTGTCTGGACTCACACAACACATCGATCTTGGCTATACCTTTATAGAAGATGAAATTAAAGATTTGGATATCGACTATTCAAGATATTCTATCAACTCTTTAAAGCATCAGGCAACAGCAACCTACCGTGGTCATTTCTTTAAAATTGTACAACCAAGTTTGACCTATAAATATGCCGAGCGCACCTCTGGACAAGCCTATACTGTCTTTGATGTAGGACTTACGGTGAGTATTCAACAATTGGACTTGTCTTTTTACGCCAACAACATTTTCAATGAAGAATATTACGAAACTAACTTAGTACCAATGCCTAAAGGTAATGTACTGTTCGGGGCAACTTATCATTTCAATTAAGGATCAAAGCAAGTTTTCAACAATAGCAAAAGTATGAATATCATGTCCTAACGTTTTCTTAACTTTAGACGTTAACTATTCATACTTTTCTATTGAAGCTTCATAACATTCCTCGCGTAAAAACAATTACCAAAGAGGACTTTATTGCAAACTACTTCAAGCCGCAAAAACCTGTGGTTATTGAATCTTTAACTGAAGATTGGCCTGCTTATTCCAAATGGTCGTTGGAGTATATGAAATCTGTTTCGGGAGACAAAACGGTTCCCCTTTATGATGATCGACCAGTACATCACGAAGATGGTTTCAACCAACCTCACGCCACCATGAAAATGGCCGAATACATCGACCTTTTAAGAAGCGAACCCACCAAATACCGCATTTTCCTTTGGAATATCCTCAAGGAAGTACCCGAACTACAAAGCGATTTTTCCTTTCCAGATTTTGGTATTAAGCTTATGAAAAAGCTACCAATGTTATTTTTTGGAGGTGAGAATTCGCATACGTTTATGCACTATGATATTGATTTGGCCAATATTTTTCATTTCCATTTTGAAGGGACCAAACAAATCATTTTGTTCGACCAAAACCAAAACAAGCATCTCTATAAAATTCCCTATTCCTTAATTACCAGGGAAGACATCGATTTTTCGAATCCAGATTTCAATCAGTGGCCTGCCCTAAAAAATGTAGAAGGCTACACTACTAAATTGGAACATGGTGAAGTACTCTATATGCCCGAAGGCTATTGGCACTATATGAAATATCTAACACCTGGATTTTCCATGAGTTTGAGAGCTATTCCGAGACATCCAAAAAATTTGGGAATCGCCATTTATAATGTCTTCGTATTACGATATTTGGACAATTTCATGAGGCGTTTACAAGGACAAAAATGGATAGACTGGAAAAATGAACAAGCCATTACAAGGACCCATAATAGAATAAATCTTAACGCATAACTACTTTGGTTGTGCTATATTTGTCCACTCAAAAAACCAAATAACATGAAGAATATTCTATTTGTGGCATTTTTGTTATGTGCCACCTTAACCTACTCGCAAGCCTTTCAAGGAAAAGGCGACAAAAAATTCCAGATTGGAGCCAATTTTCAAGACCGTGCTACGGGAATCAACGCCACTTACGACTTCGGGCTTGGGGAAAACATCTCTTTAGGATTTGCATCCACTTACGCTTTGGATGTACCAGAGTTCCTTGATGCCGATTTTATTGACCGTTTTGATGTTAAAGCACGTTTTAATGCACATTTGGGGAATGTCATCAACATCCATGAAGATTTCGATTTATACCCTGGATTGGATTTTAGCATCAAGAATTTTGGAGGACATTTGGGAGCGCGTTATTTCTTTACATCAGGTTTTGGTGTGTTTACCGAAGCTACTTATCCTATCGCTTTTTACGATACTGGCCATTTATCACCAGCAGAGAAATTACACAATCAATTTACCATTAGCTTTGGAGCTTCCTTCAATCTGTAAATTAAAGTAACAAATCATATATAAAAAAAGGCTGTTTAATAAACAGCCTTTTTTTATCGGATCAATTCATTCACCTTTTCATAAACCAAATGCGATTCCCATCCACGATACAATAGGTAATCTGCTAGCTTTTTCTTTTTCTTAAAAGGATTGGTTTCCCTGATAGTTTCACATTGCTTTTCTGCCAAGCTATAAAACACTTCCAAATATTCCTGATCGTCAATTTCCTTTAAGGCAGCATTGATGTTATAAGCAGAAATTTCCTTGGCCTTGAGTTCATTCTTTAGCCGATTCCTTCCCCATTTCTTAATTCTGAACTTTCCCCTCACAAAACTCTTGGCAAAGCGCTCTTCGTTTAAAAACTTATGCGCAAGCAAGTGCACGACGATATGGTCAATAGCCTCTGGAATCATATGCATTGTTCGTAATTTTTGAACCACTTCCTTATGGCAACGCTCCTGATAGGCACAGTAATGTTCCAACTTTTTAACAGCTTCCTCTACCGTATACGTTTTGTGTGTTTGCATGTTTCAAAAATAACAACAATTAAACAATTTGGCGAAAACAAACTAACTATCTGAATATTAGATATTTTACTTATATTTAAGTCTTCTTTTTTAACCAACCAATAATTAATCCGTAATGACAAAACAACCAACCCTCAGTTTTGTTGCTATCGCCTTTGTGGCAACATATAGTTTTGGACAATTAGAAATCGACTCAACAGGTGTCCCTTACACTATTGATTTTGACAACACTTTAACCAATGTAAACAACAATGCCTTTACTGGTAGTGGCTGGTCTCCAAACCCCAACAGTGGACAATTAGATTCCGATGCCTGGTCCCATACTGGAAACAGTGATGGAAATCTAAACTTTGGAGATACTGGAGATTCAGGAGATTATGCTGGAGGGACTTCTACTTATGGCGAATCAACAGGAGGTTGGTATGCCTTTAGTAATAATGGAGATATCGCATTAGGAATCCAACCTGGTGGTAGCGATTGGACTCCGGGAGACCTAACACTGCGCATTCAAAACAACACAGGGAACCTTATTAATTCTTTGGAATTGACTTACGACATTCTCTGTTTTAATGACCAAGAGCGAAGCAATAGCTTCAATTTCTCACATTCCGATGATAACACAACATATATCCATGAAACAACACTAGATTACAATTCTCCACAAGTAGCAACCGATGTTTTAATAACTTCCCCAAAAAGCATCACCCTTACAGGTTTGGCCGTTGCAGATGGTTCCTTTTATTATTTGCGATGGAGTGGTGATGACATTTCGGGCTCAGAATCTAGAGATGAATTTGCCATAGACAACATTTCAATTACAGCCTTTAGTGGAAGTCCTAGCCCTGAATTAAAACTTTTGGACGCCGATGCCAATCCGCAAAATTGCGGCTACACTATAAACTTTGGAAGTACGGAAAGTAACAATGACTATATTGATATTGACTTCACCATTGAAAATATTGGCAATGCCGATCTTGAAATAACCAATTTAAACCTCACTGGGGATTTTTCAATTATTGATCCCTTAACCCTTCCAAGTTTTACAACGCCTCTTGTGGTCAATCCCAGTTCAAGCACGATTGTTACAATAAGGTTTTCTCCTCTTAGTGATGGCCTCTTAAATGGTACTTTGGAAATAATTAACAACGATAATAACGAAGGAGATTGCGTTATCAATTTATTAGGAGAAGGATATACGCCCGCTCCAAATATTATTGTGAGAGGCGTGATTGGAGCCAATCCCACCATTGCTAATGGTAGCACCACAACTTCTGGATTAAACAATACCCTTTTCGCATCACAAACCATCAATTCCGGGAGTCAAACCAAGAGTTTTCGCATTGCAAACGAAACTGGCAGTGACGTTCTTGAAGTTTCCACAATTTCCCTTTCTGGAGATACGGCAGATTTCTATGTAACGGCCTCCACGCCCTACGCCATTTCCATTGGCAGCTATGCAGACTTCAGCATTACCTTTCAACCCACAACAGATTCTGGGACCAGAAGCTGCGTTGTTTCCATTACAAATTCCGATCCCAACAAAAACCCTTATACATTTACGATTGAAGGCACGGCAACCTGTCCTTCTACAAGTGGCACAATTACCCCTACCGAAGGTCCTATTGGAACAGAGGTCTCTATAAGTTCCACAAATAATCTTTTGGGAGCAACTGCATCACTTAATGGCACATCTCTTTCCATAGTTTCAAACTCCTCTGAAGAACTAACGGTTAGCATCCCGTCGAACGTCACCATAGGTGGTCCTATCAGTGTAGAATTGGCCAGTGGTTGTATCTTCAGCAATACATTTACGCTTATTGACCAATCAATCTCTGGATGTGACACCAGTAATTCGGCAAATTTGGATAACCTGTTCATTAGTCAAGTAACGGATTCACCAACCGGAAGTTTATCTTATGTGGAATTATACAATGCTACCAATGCTAACATTGATTTTTCAACTACAAATTACAGTTTACGAGTCTATAACAATGGGAACACCTCCAGCTACAATATTATTACTTTAAACACTGGGACAATCCTTCAAAACAGCGCTTTTGCTATTGTTATGGGAACCACGGACACCCAATGTGCTGCCGATGGCGCCGATGGATCTTAGGCCGAATTGGAAATTACTACCGTTGGGGTGAGCATTAATTTCCATAAAGACTACAATACCAATATTGGCCATGATTTTATTGGGCTTTATGAAGACAGTTCTTTAATAGATGCTTTTGGTGTTTTTGGGGACCAAACTTGGGCCTACGGATTGTGGCTTGGAGAAAGTGGCGCTACTTTTGAACGCATTGCTTCATTATCCTTGCCCAACACCACTTTTAGTACTTCAGATTGGAACATTTCAAATTGGGAAGATTGTAACGATGTAGATTATTCCGGTATTGGAAACTATGATTTTTCTACTGGCATACCTCCTACCGTGAACACCATTTACGCCACGAGTTTAGGATGCACTTCTACTTCTCTAACCGTAGAAGCAAACGAGGGCTACAACGAAATCGATGATACTAATAACCTGACTTATCAATGGTATTACAATTCTTCATCCCAGTCGAATTGGACACCACTCTCTAATAATTCTATTTATTCTGGAACTTCCTCTCATACACTTGTCATTTTAGATACTACCGAAATTGAAGATGCCCAATACTATTGTCAAGTCATGGAAAACGGCACTTCCTGTTACCAAAACTCTAGTGCCATTGCTATCCCTTCCACTACCGCTATTTGGGACGGCAGCTTGTGGTCCTCTCCTCCTACTTCAGACAAAGCGGTTATTATAAATGCAGATTATGACACAGGAACTAATCTGAACGGACAAACCAGTTTCGAAGCCTGTAGCCTAATTGTAAATTCAGAATATACGCTTACCATTGCCAACAACACCTATGTAGAGGTGACAAATGATTTAACGGTAAATGGCAATATCATTGTAGCTTCTCAAGGTGCTTTTGTCCAACTCAATGACGATGGAATTATTGAGGGAGACGTTTTGAATGTCCCTTCAAAAATTACCGTGGAGAAATTTACTGCCCCAATGAACCATTGGTATGAATACACCTATTGGAGCTCTCCTGTTACCAATGAACAAATCCAAACAGGTCTAGCCGAATCTTCAGTGAATAGACGTTACAAATTTACCGCCGAGAATTATTTGGATGCTACTATGGAATCCAACAATGACAATACCGCCTCGCCTGGTCAAGATGGTATTGACGACGATGGCAACGATTGGACATGGGTTCCAGGTTCAGAGTTAATGGAAATTGGCAAAGGTTATGCTTCCACCCATAATGCCGGACTATTCAACAGCACACTAGGAACTCCTCCCTTTCAATTCAAATATACCTTTGAAGGCCCATTTAACAATGGCAGTATTGAAGTAGATATTTATAGAAATGACACAGAACTTAACGATGACAATTGGAATCTTATAGGCAATCCGTACCCTTCTGCCATTAGCGTGGAAAAGTTCTTTGAAGAAAACCACCTTACAGGAAAAATAGCTGGCGCGATATATTTATGGTCGCAAAACACAGCGCCTTCTAGCAGCGCAAATGGTAACGAAAATGAAAATTTTTCGCAGGCAGATTATGCCATCATTAATTTGTCTGGGGAAACAGCTGGCGGAGACGGTGTTTCTCCAATAGTTGGAACAAATAACGATAGATACATTCCTTCATGCCAAGGATTTTTTGTAACCATGGAAAATGATGCTACCACAACTGGTACTAGCCCAATTTATAGCACTCAAATCATATTTAACAACGATATGAGGGTTAAGGACACGAATGGCAACAGTCAGTTTTTTAAAGTCGCCAATAACACTCCAAATGAAAGACTTTGGTTGAATTTGACCTCAAGCAACAATAGTTTTGGTCAAATTTTGATTAGTTACCTTGAAGGTGCAACTGACAGTTTTGATGGCATGTCCTATGATGCGCCCAGACAAACCCACAATGTATATACCTCCTTGTATTCCATAATTGAGGGGATGGATAAAAATTTTGCAATTCAAGGGAAATCCCCAACAAGTTTAAATTTAGAAGAAGTGATTCCTTTAGGATTTCAAACTCTGGCGCCATCATCAACCCAATACACAATAAATATAGCTCAAACGGAAGGCACATTTATGGAGTCAACTACTATTTATTTGAAGGATAATTTACTCAACATTACGCATAATCTTTCTGAGGCCAATTATTCGTTCACTTCGGAAGTCGGTACTTTTAATAGTCGGTTTGAAATTGTATTCACCGCTAATACGTTATCAACAAACGATTACTTTGCAAACCCTAGCCAATTATCAGTTTTCGAGCTTCAAAATGACGAAGTTCAATTCAAACTAAACGATGACCAATTACAAATCATTCAAATTGACATTTTGGATATGTTGGGGAGGAAAATGTATAATTTGAGAGGAAACAGTAATACTGAGACCTATAGTTTATCTCGTTTAAGTACAGCATCCTATATTGCCAAAATCAGCTTATCCAACGGACAGATTCTGAACAAAAAATTTATCAAACAATGAATTGTTTTCACCTAATCCTTAAACACTTATTAGCTGAACACTTGGTTAAACACCGATAATGATTTCGGTTTTCTGAAATCCCCCAAATGCAACTCATAATATAACAACAGCATATTAAGGAAGGATTGACGCTGTTTTGAATTCAGTTTTACATTGGAAAGGCCTTCAAAATTTGTATTCAATAACTGTTTTAAAATGCTCAAGTTTTCATCAGATATAGAATAAACACCATCATTGTGACTTTCGAACAGACCGTTACTTAGATTAAAATAAGGTTTGGAACTATTTGAAACGTCCGGATAAAAGCCCAAATGCCTCGTAAGCTGAAGCAAAAACAACAAATGGAAATTGGAAAATTGGGTTTCATGATCCAACAGCAACAGGGAATTTTCCAAATAGTCGTATAGAGCCTCGTTGGGTTCCTCTTCTCTCAAGGCAGTAGACAGGACTTCTGCCAGAAACATTACGATAGAACCCTTCAACACATTTGTATGCAAAGACTCATATGGATGCTCTACCTTAATATCTTTGATAATTTGAAGCGAATGATTTGGCTTGTAATCTTCATCTATTTGCAACTGTGACAACATTTGAAAATAGGCTACCTTAGAATTTCCCTTTTTACTTTTAAGAACACCCCTTAAAATATAGCTCACCGTCCCTCGATTATAGGTGTAACATTTCACAATTAAATCGTGGTCCCGGTATTTAAGCTTGGATAATACAATTATATTGTTTTTCGAGAGCATGACTGAGAGATTTTATCTAACAATAAGCAACTTCAACACTTTAGTTTCAAAAGAATCCAAATCGGAAATCATGATAAGATACACCCCAGTAGCCACCACATTATTGGCAAGGTTTTTACCATTCCAAATCGCGGTGCCCCCATCGATGGCAAAATTATAACCCGCTCTTGAGGTACGTTGGTTTACTCTTGATTGGGCTTCAGCTACCAAATTCCCTTCTATATCGGTAATTTTAATATTGACATTTTCGGTAAGCCCTTTTATTTTGACACCCTTAGTAATATTGTTAAGATCATCAAACCCTAAAATGTTATATTCCGGTCTCACTGGGTTTGGATAAACAAAAGCATCATCCAACTCCTCCTCGCTTTTGGAACCTCCCGCTAAAAAGGAAACCAAACCGTTGCTTGTTGCAAAATAAACTCTACCATTTTCACTGTCAATGGAAATGTCATTAATGGCATTGGAAGGTAGAGGAGAATTGCTTTTGGTAAAATGATAAATAGTTTCCTGGCCGTCTGGAGAGAAGTAAAAAACCCCCGAATTCAAGGTGCCAATCCATTTGTTATTGGAGCCGTCTACTTGGATAGAAGTTATTGTTTGCTCTACTAAAAGCTCTTCTGCCAAACCATCCTGCAAAATTACAATTTCATGTACATTGGCCTGTGAGCCTGCAACAAAACTTCCCGGATTATACATGACCCGCAAACCTCTTTCGGTACCTATCCACAGCTGATTATTATTATCTAAGGCAAGGGATCGTACAATTGTAGAAGGCATATTTTCTTCCTCAGAAGCCACAAAATTCATAAAATTATTACCTCCATTTTCATTGAATCCCAACACGCCATAATAATAACTTCCGAAGAAAACATTTCCCTGAGAATCCACAATAGTTGATGAAAATCCTATATTTTCCAGAGGAGCATCAATTATAGAAGTAAAATCAAAGGAAGTCCACTGGTCATCAGAAAATTTATTTAAAGGACTCTCTACCCTTCCATTTGTCAACCATAAGGTACCATCATTTTCAAAAGCACCCGAAAGAGTTAAATGCGAATTCCCCGCAAAAGGAGTGATGGTACTATTATCTTGATTATAGACCTGTATTACCTGGTCATTGTTTATTTCAATTAATCCAGCACTATAAGATGATATATAAACTTGTTTACGATTTATAGGATTAACGGCTATATGTGAAAGATAATTTGGATTACTCACAACAGCGGCTATAGTGTCATAAGGCGTATTGATCCATTGTTCATTTTTAAAATGGCTAACCCCTGTTCTTGCCTTTCCTCCATTAAAGTTATAGGTGGATGAGTACCCTCCAAAAACGGTCCAAATTTCATTACTTGGAGTCTGAATTGAAAATATATTATTTAACAAAGGCCCTTGAGGATGAATTTCATCATAGATTTCTGGAGCAGAAACAGCCATTTTTAAAACTCCATGGCCAGGTTTTCCACTTGATAAAATCCCTTTTGTCCCAGCATACACATTATTTTGGTAATCAACAATACCTGAAGTAAAGGAGGTCGTCAATTCTGCAGGAGCGTCTACCACCCCTGTTTGCACAAAGCCATCACTATAAAGATATACCTGAGAATTTGTTGTTACCACCAAATTGTCTTCATCACTTCTCATATCCAAAGGCACTTGTGGATATGTAAAAATACTGTTCAAATTGCCATTTAAAATTTCATAAGCGATTTTGTTAGATTTGAATGCATATAAGTTATTACCCAATTGTTCAATCCCAACAAAACTCCCAGTTCCCAATGTCTCCCACTGTGTATAATCAATTAGGTTTGGATTTGACAAATCACCTATTTTTATTGCATTATTATCCCCACAGGCGGCATAAATAAATCCATTACTAATGGTAGTTTGATAAACCTTTATGTGAGAACTACCTATCCCCACATAAAAAGTGTCTCCAAATTCTAAGTTCTCTAAATCGTATTCTGAAATACCAAAATCAGTTGCTATATACACATATCCATCATGCTCATTAAAATGATTAATCCTTTTTATATTAGTTGGGATGGTTGGCTTGTTAAGAATGTCAATAACCGTGGTTACCTCTGTAAAATTGTTTGAAAGTACTTCAACCAATCCGTTTTCATAACCAATTAATAACTCATCAAAGGCTTCACTATAATGAATAGTTGAAATCGACTCTCCAGACAAACCATTTACCGTTGTAATTTCTTCAATGGTCCCGAAATTAATATCATATATAAATATGGCATTATCAGAAGCCACATATATATGGTCTTCACCTTTAGAAAAATCCTTAATATCCAAATAAGAAAAATGTCCCTGCCACAAGGTGGAAAAATCCTGGGCTAGTGAAGTTTTAAAACAAAACAAACAGGCTAGTATATATACGTAAAAATAAGGTTTCATTAAAAAAATTTAGAAGTCTAAAGAGTAACCAAAAATAGCAATATTTATTGTATTTTGGCTTTTCAATTGTTTAACAAGCACTATGCTTTTTAGTAGCCCTATATTTTTATTCCTTTTTCTTCCGCTAACAATTATTATTTACCGCTTAGTACCAAAAAAGTTAAAAAACCTATTGCTTCTTCTCGCCAGCTTATTCTTTTACACATGGGGTGAAAAGGAACTTATTGTCATAATTTTGGCATCTACTCTAATAGATTTTATTAGCGGACAAATTATTGATAATGGACAGAGAAAAACAGGTCTTTTCCTGTCCCTTGTTTTTAATTTAGGATTACTACTATATTTCAAGTATGCTAATTTTGTTTTTTCAAATTTAGCCGACCTCTTAAACACACTGCAAGTTCCAGTTAATTTTGGTTCCACATTTTCAAATATTGCGCTACCCTTAGGCATTAGCTTTTACACCTTTCAAACAATGTCCTATACCATAGATGTCTATAGAGGACAGGTAAAAGCTCAAAGAAATCTTATAAATTTCGCTACCTATGTCTGCTTTTTTCCCCAATTAATTGCGGGGCCAATTGTGAGATACAAGGACATTCAGGCTGAACTTACCAACAGAAAAACCACTTCAAATTTATTTGCTTCAGGAGTGGAACGTTTTATTATTGGTTTGGCTAAAAAAATGATTATTGCCAACAACTGTGCATTTTTGGCCGATGGTGTATTTAACTTGCCAAGCGATGAAAGGTCAGCACTTATTGCTTGGTTAGGAATTTTGGCATATAGTTTCCAAATCTATTTTGATTTTTCAGGATACTCGGATATGGCTATAGGATTAGGAAAAATGTTTGGTTTTAATTTCCCAGAAAACTTCAATTTCCCCTATATTTCAAAATCCATTCAGGAATTTTGGCGCAGATGGCACATCACCCTCTCAAGTTGGTTCAAGGATTACCTCTACATTTCACTGGGCGGTAACAGAAAAGGGAAAATGTTCACCTATTTAAACCTATTTATTGTTTTTTTGCTGACAGGATTATGGCATGGAGCCAATTGGACTTTTATAGTTTGGGGATTGATTCACGGAGGCTTCATGATTATTGAACGAATAGGCTTTAAAGACAGGCTACAAAAGCTCCCAAATGTAATTTCTCATCTCTATACTTTATTGGTTGTAGGCCTTTCCTGGGTTTTCTTTAGAAGTGATACCATACAAGACAGTATCAATTATTTAGGCAATCTATTTAGTTTAAAAAACGAAACAAACATTGACTTTTTAAATTTCTACCTGACCAAAGAAGTTTTATTTGTATTAGTACTAGCCGTTATTTTCTCAACACCGCTTTTTGATTCAACCAAAAAAGGATTAAAAACGCTTGGAATCTTTCCAAAATCAAACGAATCCATTCATACAGTTAAATTTGTTTGCCTAATAGCCTTGTTCATTATCAGTTGTTTTTATGTGGCTACGGACTCTTACAACCCCTTTATTTATTTTAGATTTTGATGGCACAACTAAAATCCAATAAAACATTTATTTTTAACTGTGTATTTATTGCAATGCTCATACTTCCCAATGCAATAATGTTTACTGGTTTGAGCTATGTAATAACAAATCCTACAGATTTCCCAGCGATTAAATCCTCTCTTAAAGACTTCAAAGAATTTTATTCAGATAGTTTTGGATTAAAGACTGGGCTAACCAATAAATATCTTTCATTTAAATCTGATCTACTAAATGAAAACCCGATTCCCAATCGTGTGATAAAAGGCAATAACGGATGGTATTTCTTAGGAAATTACCACAACAACATATTAAATGACACCTTCGGAAATGACAAGATTTCTAAGGAAGAATTGGAGAGCATTACAGCCAACATATATAACATCAACACCTATTTAAACTCAAAAAACATAAAGTTTTATTTGGTTGTCGCTCCAAACAAAAGTCATATTTACCCTGAACACCTTCCATTTCAACTCAATAAAAACCCAAATAAACTGGAGCAACTTAAAGAATATTTGAAGAAAAAAATTGATTTTGAAATTATAGACCCCTCCGAAAGTCTTCTTCAAAGTAAAAACCAAAGACAGCTATATTACAAATCCAATACACACTGGAATGATTTTGGTGCTTATATTGGATATTCTTATGCTACAGATAAGATTAATCAATCATTCCCAATCCCTAAAACTCAATTATCAAATTTTTCTTCTAAAACGTATCCCTTAAATGAGGAAGACATTACAAAAATGATTAATATCCACACCAACGAAACCTCCCAATTTTTCACAAAACAAAATTCTTCGGTGGTAGCAGATTCATTATCATTTTCATTCCAACGCTATTTAAACCCTGACGTACCTTATATACTATTAATGCATCGCGATTCTTTTGCCGTAGGATTGATTCCCTTTTTCAATGAAAGTTTTGGAGAAACCATTTATACAAGAGGTTATACTTTAGACAAAGATTTAATTGAAAAAGAACAGCCAAATGTTGTGATTTTTGAAATTGTGGAACGTAATCTTGTACAAGCACTATCCCTATTAGAAAAATAAAAAGCCCCCATTTTTCAATGGAAGCTTTTTAAAATTTATCTGATGATAGTATGTGTTACACCACTCCTTGAGCCAACATAGCATCTGCTACCTTAACAAACCCGGCAATGTTTGCACCTTTTACATAATCAATATAGCCATTTTCATCTTTTCCATATTCAATACATGCCTCGTGGATATTGGCCATGATCTCTTTTAGTTTGTTGTCAACCTCATCTCTTGTCCAGTTATAACGTAAAGAGTTTTGAGTCATTTCCAAACCTGAAGTCGCTACACCACCAGCATTAGAAGCTTTACCTGGAGCGAATAGGATTTTAGCTTTGTGAAACTCAGTAATCGCTTCTTTGGTAGATGGCATATTAGCTCCTTCACTCACACAGATACAACCATTTTTCAAAAGGATTTTTGCATCGTCTCCGTTAAGCTCATTTTGAGTCGCACATGGTAGAGCGATATCACAGGCCACTTCCCAAGGAGTTTTGCCCTCAAAGAATTTAGCATTTGGATATGCTTTTACATATTCACTAATACGCCCTCTTTTTACATTTTTCAACTCCATTACGTAAGCCAATTTATCGGCATCGATACCTTCTTCATCCAAGATATATCCAGAAGAATCGGATAATGTTACCACTTTACCTCCTAACTGAGTTGCTTTTTCAGCAGCATATTGCGCCACGTTTCCAGATCCAGAAACCACGACTGTTTTTCCTTCAAAACTGTCTCCTTTTGTTTGCAACATACTTTGTGCAAAATATACGTTACCGTAACCTGTTGCTTCCGGACGAATCAAAGATCCACCCCATGACAATCCTTTACCAGTCAATACTCCGGTAAATTCATTTCTTAGCTTTTTATACATTCCGAATAGAAAACCAATTTCTCTAGCTCCTACACCAATATCCCCTGCAGGAACATCCGTTTGAGGACCAATATGACGGAACATCTCACTCATAAAGGAATGACAGAATCTCATGATTTCATTATCACTTTTTCCTTTAGGATCAAAATCACTTCCTCCTTTACCACCACCCATAGGCAATGTGGTTAAACTGTTTTTGAAGACTTGCTCAAAGGCCAAGAACTTCAAGATGCTCATGTTTACCGAAGGGTGGAAACGCAAACCTCCTTTATATGGTCCGATGGCCGAATTCATCTGAATTCTATACCCTCTGTTCACTTGGATTTCACCTTCATCGTCAACCCAACAAACTCTAAAAGTAATGACACGTTCTGGCTCAACCATTCTTAACAGGATGTTCTTCCCGTGATAAATATCTTGCTCTGCAATGTAAGGAATTACAGTCTCTGCAACTTCCTCAACCGCCTGTAAAAACTCAGGTTCATGCCCGTTTCTTTCTTTTACCAGGTCTAAAAAAGCATCTATTTTTTCTCTCATTATATTAAATATTAAAAATCAAAGGTTCTTTTCGAGGCGCAAAGATAGGGAATCTTTAAAAAATTAAACTTATTTATTTGATATTCTCAAAATAAATTTAACTCAATGTTAATCTCATAATTAAACCTCAAAATTGTACTTAATTACTTGTTAAAATGCTTTTATTTGTTTGTTAATGCACTTTTTCTATATTTGTTAACAACATTTGCCCTAGGACAAACCAAACCATATGAAGCTTAATTTCAAACTATTATCCATTATATTTCTCTTTTCAACCGCATATAATGGATTCTCTCAATTGGGTTTTTCACACGAAATCGGGGCAATTATAGGTCCGGTACAATTCCGTTCAGATTTTGGAAGTCGAAATGATGAGGAGACCAACTACGGTAACTCCGGGATTGGTATAGGGCTTATCCACTATATCAATTTTGCGTATAGAGCCGACTGTAACTGTTATTCCACGGATACCTATTTCAATGATCATTTCAAGCTAAGATCGGAAATTTCATGGAACAAAACCATTTTGGATCACCATGGCCAATGGGTAAGACCTAGTAAAACAAGTGAAAACGCACAACGTCTGAGAGATCATCATGGTGTTGCTGAAAATTTTGATGTGGGAATGCAGCTGGAATATTTTCCAAGAAGTATCCGTTCGTTTCAAGCATTTAGTTACAGATTTGCGCCTTTCGTAAGTTTGGGGGCCCACTATACTTCGGCGTCACCTCAAGCTAGTACTACACATGGCAATGGCAATATTAATGATCCTAGCAACATCTATTCATATTGGTTTGAAAATCCTGTTTACTTACCACCACTACCTCCTGGAGCTTCACCTTTAGCGAGAGAATACCCAATCAACACAGACCATATCAACACTTGGTCAGTTGTTACTAGTGTGGGAGTGCGATACAAACTAGGAATCCTATCCGATTTGATGCTAGACCTACGTTGGCAATACTATTTCAGTGATTGGATTGATGGCTTTAACCATAAATTGAGCTATAACAAATATAACGATTGGTTGATCTGGTTGAATTTTGGATACATTTATTATCTCGATTAAACGATATACAGCTAATAAAAAAGCAGGCCGAAAACCTGCTTTTTTATTTTATGTTCCCACTATCCTATGGCTTGCTTCAAATCAGCAATCAAATCCTCAATATCTTCAATCCCCACGCTTAATCGAATCAAGGAATCTACAATACCTGTTTGCTCTCTTTTTTCCTTTGGAATACTGGCGTGTGTCATACTCGCAGGATGACCAGCCAAAGACTCTACGCCTCCTAAAGATTCTGCTAAGGTGAATATTTTTAAATTTTCAACAATCTTAATCGCTTCCTTATAATTATTCCCCTTTGTGGTAAAGGATACCATTCCCCCAAAATCTTTCATCTGCGCCTTAGCAATGTCATGGTTTGGATGCGATTCAAAGCCAGGCCAATAAACATTTTCAATTTTAGGGTGTGCTTTCAAGTATTCGGCTACGGCTCGTCCATTTTCACAATGCCTTTGCATCCGTATATGCAAGGTTTTAATTCCTCTCAACACCAAAAAGCTATCCTGAGGGCCACATACAGCCCCACTGGCATTCTGAATAAAATAAAGTTTCTCTGCCAAGTCTTTGTCCTTTACAATCAAGGCTCCCATCACAACATCACTATGACCTCCCAAATATTTAGTTGCTGAATGCATTACAATATCAGCTCCTATATCTAAAGGCTGTTGCAAGTAAGGCGTCGCGAACGTATTGTCCACCGCCAATAAAATTTGATGCTTTTGAGCCATTTCAGCCACCGCTTTAACGTCAATAATATTCATCATTGGGTTAGTTGGTGTTTCAACCCAAATAAGCTTGGTATTGGTATTAATATAGCTCTCAATATTCTTTGCATTTTCCATTTCCACAAAATGAAATACAATCCCAAAACGCTCAAAAATCTGGGTAAACAAACGGTAACTGCCTCCGTACAAATCATTGGTTGAAATCACCTCATCTCCGGGATTCAATAGTTTAATTACTGCATCAATAGCTGCCAAACCAGAACCAAACGCCAATCCATAGTTCCCATTTTCAATACTTGCCAAAGCTTTTTCCAAGGCATGGCGTGTTGGGTTTTGGCTTCTCGAATATTCATAGCCTTTATGACCACCTGGAGTGGATTGCGCGTAAGTGGATGTTTGATAAATTGGGGGCATCACAGCTCCATAAGCCTTGTCATGTTCCTGCCCACCATGTATGGTTTTGGTATTAAATTTCATATAAAATGGTTTTAAACAAATTTAGGCTATAATTCGCTGTATTCAAATGGATGTTATACCTTTAACTTCCAAAATTGAACCTTCCTATGAAAAAATATCTGTTCCTGTTTGCCCTAAGTCTATTTCTTTTCAACTGTGCCGAAGATGCGTCTTTAAAATTTGAAGATTCATTTCTTTCACTTCCTTCCGGAGCAAAAATCGAGGTATTGTATCCAAAAGCAAAAGGTTCTTCCGAAGCAGCCAAAAACATCAACACCACCATCGATTCGTATATCGCCAATCAACTATCTTTTAATGATAGTATCCCTCCTAGCGATGTCAAAGATGCCATAGAAAAATTCAATTCGGAATATACTGGTTTTAAAGATGAGTTTAAGGATACCGAAGCCAGATGGGAAGCTTTGGTTGAAGGAGAAATCCAATACCAATCACCAGAGATTTTATGTATTTCCATAAACACCTATTTATATACTGGGGGAGCTCATGGTAACGACCGTATCGATTTTTTAAATTTTAATCCCAATACTGGACAACAATATACTACTCAAGATCTCATTTCAGATATGGCAGGGTTTAGCAAACTTGTAGAAACCAACCTAAAAAAAGAGCAGGCCAAAAAGGCAAAGGATAAGGCCATGGAAGACCTTTTCTTCGGAAAGGATTTCCAACTTCCGGAATCCATTGGGTTTAATGAAGATGGTGTTATTATCCTTTACAACACCTATGAAATTGCCTCCTACGCACAGGGCATTACCGAGTTTTTAATTCCTTATAGTGAAGCAAATGCCTACCTAAGTATCAACTAATTTTTTGGCTAAACCTTTTAATGATGGGTTCTACCGTCAAGCCTTGCCCGATAATGGAAAACACCACAATAATATAGGTAATTACCAAAAATAAATCTCGGTGCATTTCTGGTTTCAAGCTAAGAGCCAAGGCAATGGAAATACCACCGCGCAAACCACCCCAAGTCATGATTAAATTGGTAAAGGGCACAAATCCTAACCTTTGGGCATAAACTTTTATAGGCACCCAAAGTGAGATGTAACGGCATAATAAAACAATTGGAACAGCAATCAACCCGGCCAAAACATAACTAGTTTCAAAACTCAAAACCAACATTTCCATACCTATCATCACAAAAAGGATGGTATTCAATAAGACATCTATAAGTTCCCAAAACTTGTCTACGTAAAGTTCCACAACGTCAGACATGGCCGAATTTCGTACGGTATCATTTCCAACAATCAAACCTGCCACTACAATAGCCAATGGTGCCGACACATGAAGTTTGTGCGACAATAAAGTCCCTCCCATCACGGCCGCAATGGTGATGATGACTTCTATTTCGTAGTTGTCTATGGATTTCATCAAACGATAAGTCACCCATCCCAACAACAAACCCAAGGCGATTCCCCCAAGCACTTCTTGTGCAAATAGTTTCAATATATCCGTTGCTACCAGCTCAGAATTTGGAAAAGCTGCCACCGAAAAAATCGTCAGGAACACGACTACTCCAACACCGTCGTTAAACAAGGATTCTCCCACAATCTTTGTTTCCAATATTTTAGGCGCATTGGCCTTTTTCAAAATCCCTAAAACAGCAATGGGATCCGTAGGCGATATCAAGGCTCCAAACAACAAACAGTATATATAGGCCACATCCAAACCAATCAATAACAATAGAAAGTACATTAAGGTTCCCACCAAAAATGTAGACACCAAGACCCCTAAAGTTGCAAACAATAATACAGGTCCTCGTTGCACTTTAAGTTGGGAAAAATTGGTATGCAAAGCTCCCGCAAACAACAGAAAACTTAGCATAACATCCAGTAGCACTGTTTTAAAATCAATCTGCGAAATGAACTCCTTTTCATGTGCCAACAAAGTATCGTCAAAATGCGACACTCCCAAAACAACCAAAGTAAACACGATGGTAATCACCATCAAGCCAATAGTAATTGGCAATTTTAAAAACCTAACATTGATATAGCCAAAAATGGCCGCAAGCACTATTAAAATAGTGGCAATACCGTAGTAATCCATAAATTAAATTGATTTTTTAAGGGCTAAAATGTAGCCTAAATGTATGCCTTCGTGAAAACAATTAAACCCAATGGCGTCTTCCACACAGGTTAAAGTACTGTTTGTACTGGTAGTATATTCGTTATAAAAATTAAAAATCTGGTTGGCGTAGTCGGTTTTTGTTTGTTCCAATGTAGCAAATAACAAATCCTTAATGTTGTCTACTTCCTCTTGTGTCACTTCACGCTCTGGTTTTGTGCCTTTTTTAAACTGCTCTATAAATTCATCCGGAACCAAGGTTGGCAAACCAGACAAGCGGTACACCAAAATTTGTTGGGTAGCAATGGTGTGGGCTATGTTCCAAATAACATTGTTCTTAAATCCTGAAGGAATGGTATTAAGTTCTTTCAAACTCAACTGTTCCAAGATTCCTTTTAATAAAATTCTGTTTTTGTAAGTGACATCAAAAATCCAATCCATGTCTTAAATTTTCACTAAAAGTAAGTAAATTTCTTTTGAAATGATTTTACTTTGCACTCCAAATGAAAAGATTCCTTTTCGGTTTTATAATGCTTGGCCATGAAAAAAATTTACTATCTAAAAACCTGTAGCACCTGCGTAAGAATCATTAAAGAGTTGGACCTTCCCTCCGACTTTATATTCCAGGACATCAAGACCGAACCCATTACGGTGGCGCAATTGGATGAAATGGGGACTTTGGCCGGTAGTTTTGAAGCCTTGTTTAGTAAGCGTGCCCAATTGTACAAGGAAATGGGCCTCAAGGACCAAAACCTAACTGAAAAGGATTTCAAACACTACATTTTGGAGCATTATACTTTTTTGAGCCGTCCTGTAATTATTTACAACGATGCCATCTTTATCGGCAATAGCAAAAAAGTGGTGGAAGCTGCCAAACAAGCTATCCACAGCAACTAAACTTACTCAGCAAATTACATATGAACGGTAGGGTATGGGCACTTATCGCGGCATGCGTGGTACAGGTGCTTTATGGAGTTAACTTTACATTTGCCAACGATGTTATTGACGATGGGCACGTTCAGCCTTTTGCGTTCATTCTACTAAGGGTATTAGGAGCAACAGGGCTTTTTTGGATCATTGGCATTTTTGCTCCTAAAGAAAAAATAGCTCCCAAAGATTTTAGAACATTTTTCCTTGCTTCCATTTTTGGAATAGGCCTCAACATGCTCACCTTTTTTAAAGGATTACAGTTTACCACGCCCATACACGCCTCGGTAATCATGACCGTGGTGCCCATTGTAGTGTTGATCTTTTCGGCGGTGTTGCTAAAAGAAAAGATTACCAACCTAAAAATCCTGGGGGTACTGCTTGGATTTACGGGCGCCATTGTACTTTCGGTTTATGGAAAGTCTACCCAAGTGGGAGACCATATCTTACTCGGGAATTTTTTGGTGTTTATCAATGCCGTATCCTATAGCTTCTACCTCATCATCATAAAAAAAGTGGTAGACAAATACCATCCGCTCACCTTTATTAAATGGTTGTTCACGTTTGGACTTATTTGGGTGGTGCCCTTTGGGTTTAGCGAACTAAAAAGTGTCAACCTTAACTCCTTTACTCCTTACACCTATTTTGCCGTGGGCTTTGTGGTTATTGGTGCAACCTTTGGCACCTATTTGTTAAATCTTTTCTCCCTAAGCAAATTAAGAGCATCCACCGTAGGCACCTTTTTGTACATGCAGCCCGTGGTAGCAGGCATATTTGCCGTAGCCATGGGCAGCGACACCTTAAATGTTATCAAACTAAGTGCCGCAGCCTTGATTATGACAGGGGTATTTTTGGTAACCAAAAAACCTAAGAACTAACTAAGGTTTTTTGGCATTTTCCCGTGTTTACGGGTATCTTCTTTGGTCAATATTTTAAAGTCCTCGGCTTTGGGGAGTGACATAATTTCCTCTAGTAGATTTTCCGGCAAACCGGTAAGCTTTCTGGTTTTTAAGTTGATCCAAGCGCCCATCAATTCACAATTGGCCAAGTGATTCCCTTTATGGTCGTAAAGGTCATGTTCAAACTTAAAGAACATCCCATCATTACTAAACCCTTTTATTTCTAAGGACACGGTAATAGGTGTTCCCATAAAAGCCTCCTTAAAATAGTAGATATGTTCATAAAAAATAACCGGGCTGATATCGAATTTGGCGAGATCGGCCAACGAAAAATCATGGTCGTCAAAAAAAGACACCCGGGTATGGCTCATAAAATTCACATACGCCGAATTGGCCAAATGCCTATTGGCATCTACATCGCTCCATCTTATCTCAAAAACTTTCTTGTACATAGCTGTTTTTTTGTTTCAAACAAATTTATGCTAATTTTACTATGCAAGCATAACAAATAGCGCTATTTTATAATATCCTTAACTTTAGCTTTTTGTTTACCTTTGCACAACTTTATAAACTAAGTTCATGATACAGTCAATGACAGGCTATGGAAAATCTGTACTACAGCTTCCTAGCAAAAAGATTTCCATTGAAATAAAATCTCTAAACAGTAAAAATTTAGATCTCAACACCCGCATGCCTTCTGTGTACAGGGAAAAGGAGCTGGATATTAGGAAGCTCATTGCTTCCCAACTGGAGCGTGGCAAGATCGATTTTTCATTGTATATGGAAATCACTGGGGAAGAAACCTCGTCACAAATCAATAAAACTGTCGTTAAGGAATACATCAAGCAACTTAAGGATGTAGTTGATGGAGATGAAACCGAACTACTTAAAATGGCCATCCGCCTTCCAGACTCGGTAACCACAGAACGCGATGAGATTGATGAAGATGAGTGGGCAAGCATTGCAGCCACCATCAACGAGAGCATTGAGAAAATCCAGAAATACCGCTTGGATGAGGGGAAGGCTTTGGAAACAGAGTTTGAAGACCGTGTTGAAAACATCCACAGACTTTTGGAAGCCGTGATTGAAATGGATCCAGAGCGTATTGAAGGGGTGCGTGCCAGATTGGAAAAAGGCATTGCCGACATTAAAGAAAAAGTAGACGAAAACCGCTTTGAGCAGGAATTGGTTTATTATATTGAAAAGTTTGACATTACCGAAGAAAAAGTACGCTTGCAAAATCATTTGGACTACTTTTTGAAAGCCCTAAAGTCCGCCGATTCCAACGGTAAGAAACTTGGGTTCATCAGTCAGGAAATGGGCCGTGAAATCAATACCATAGGTTCCAAATCCAACTATGCCCCAATGCAAAAACTGGTAGTTCAAATGAAGGATGAACTGGAAAAGATCAAAGAACAACTATTAAACGTATTATAATACCGTAATGAACAAAGGTAAATTAATTGTATTTTCTGCGCCTTCCGGCTCAGGTAAAACCACCATTGTCAAACATTTACTAAAACAAGAAGAATTAGGTCTGGAATTTTCCATTTCGGCCACTTCCCGTGCTCCAAGAGGCGAAGAAGTAGACGGCAAAGACTACTACTTTTTATCCTTCGAGGATTTCAAACAAAAAATTAAAAACGACGAATTCCTGGAATGGGAAGAAGTCTACAGAGATAATTTCTATGGCACTTTAAAGAGCGAAGTAGAACGCATTTGGGCCAAAGGCAAGCACGTTATTTTTGATATCGACGTGTCTGGAGGTTTGCGTATCAAGCGTAAATTCCCAGAACAGACCTTGGCCATTTTTGTAAAGCCACCAAGCATCGACGAGTTGAAAATTCGCCTTAAAAAACGTAAAACTGAAAGTGAGGACAAAATCAACATGCGAGTTTCCAAAGCTTCTGCCGAATTGGCCACCGCGCCGCTTTTCGATAAAATTGTCGTGAACAAAGACCTTGACGTTGCCTTGGAAGAAGCCTACAACTTGGTGTCCAATTTTATAAAGGAGTAAGCCATGAACATCGGACTCTATTTTGGGACCTTTAATCCTATCCACATAGGGCACCTTATAATTGCCAACCATCTTGCTGAGAATAGCAATTTGGATAAAATATGGTTTGTGGTCACGCCACATAATCCTTTTAAGAAGAAAAGTACCCTGTTGGATAACCACCAGCGATTGGAAATGGTGTACCAAGCTACCGAAGACTACATTAAACTGGAGCCCAGCGATATTGAATTTGGACTGCCTCAACCCAATTACACAGTCAATACCTTAACCTACCTTCAGGAAAAGTACCCAAAACACAACTTTTCCTTGATTATGGGAGAGGACAACCTAAAGAGTTTCCATAAGTGGAAGAATTACGAGACCATCTTGGAACAATACAACCTTTACGTGTACCCGCGATTGTCTGAAGGAGAATTACACACGCAGTTTGATGGACACCCAAAAATCCATCGCGTGAATGCTCCCATTATGGAACTCTCCTCAACTTTTATAAGAAAAGCGATCAAAGAAGGTCAAAATGTAAGGCCAATGCTGCCTGCCCCTGTCTGGAAGTACATAGATGAGATGAATTTCTATAAATAAAAAAACCTGCATCTGCAGGTTTTTTAGTATTCAAATAGTACCATTTCCTAGGTCGGAAGTGGAGCCTCTTCTTCTCCATCATCCTCACCACCATCGGTAGGATCTTCTGTAGCAGTATCTGGGCAATCCAATAGAGAAGCCTCTACAAACATAGCCCAACTATTGCCATCAAACTGGGCTCCTTCTGCCCAAGCCGTTTCACCTCCAGTAGGTCCTTCAACCTCCGCATGTGCCGCAAAACAATAGTTATCTCCTAAACTTTCCAAGCTAATGGCATACACCACTTCGTACTCAGTAGCGGAAATAGGCTCGGTAAATGGAAACTGCCCTATTTGGGGATTTCCGGCACCGTTTAAAGGCACCCAATCATCCTCGCAATTTCCTAAGCTTAAATGCGTAGTTCCAAGCGTCCACTCACCATTAGAACTGAAAATAACAAATAAATGCTCCCCGTCATTGTAAACCGAAACGTCTCCGGCAACATGATGTTGTCCTGCAATCAAATTAACACTTACGCAAGGATTATCGGTATCTAAATCACCCAAGGAAACTTCTTCGGGATTTACAACGGCCTCCGGAGCACTTGAAGTTTGAGGCTTTTTACTGGCACTTTCAAAATCATCGGCATTGACACTTTCCACTTGGCAGCTCATACTTAACAGTAATAGCAACGCAGAAAGCGTGTATGTAATTTTTTTCATCGATAAAATAGATTTGGGGTTAAATCAATGATGAAATTACGGAACGTATGACCAAAATCACAATTTAATCGATGTATGACGCAAATTAATACTAATGAAAAGAATTTTTCCTACAAGTTTCGATGAACGACCTTCCTAGAAATAATAAAAGGCATCTTCCAAGTGTTCTATGGAAAAGTCCTTGCCGTTTTTAACAATGGCCACAATGTCAAAACGCACTTCTACGTCCAATGCATTTTCTGTGACATAGACGTCTACAGCCTTTACCAACCGTTGAATCTGCTTTGGTTTTACAAACTCTTCAGGGTTTCCAAAATCGGCGGTGGAGCGTGTTTTCACTTCAACAATGGCCAAAACACCATTCTTTTGGGCAATAATATCCACTTCGGCCTTATCGAACCTGTAGTTGCGCTCCATGATGGCATAGCCTTTGTTCAGCAGAAAATCCACTGCCAATTGCTCTCCCTTATTTCCTAAAGTATTGTGCTGTGCCATTGAAAAATTTAGAAGCTTAGGGGAATTTAACATTTCCTGTTCAAAAAAATGGGGATACTTTATAAAAACTTTAATACCGTAACCGTGAAGTAATTGATATATTTGGCGCTGTTTAAAAATTAACTACATGAAGAAATTAATCTTAATCTTAAGTTTAGTGATTACTGCCAACACCATCCAAGCTCAACAAGTTATGGATCCTGAAATGTTGTGGACCGTAAAGCGCATTAGCGTTATAGGATTATCTAATGATAATTCCCACATTATCTACAGTGTAAAAACCCCAAATATTGCCGAAAATGGTTTTGACACCGCTTACTTTCAAATTCCTGTGGAAGGAGGAGCTGCAATAGCCATTGAAAAGGAAGCCATTACCGTAGCCGATAAAAATATTGCCCCAAACGGAGCTTATAAAGTATTCCACAAAGCGGTGCATATTGAAGATATCAAAGCGACCGACATTTATAAAAACCTGGACAAGGCAGATGCCTACGTGTTTACCGATTTGGACAACCGCCATTGGGACACTTGGCAAGATGGAAGTTTCAATCATGTATTCTATAAAGATATCAATGCTGAAGATGATACAGCAATTGACATCATGCCAAACGAGCCTTACTACGCTCCACAAATGCCATTTGGTGGCGACGAGGATTACGTGTGGTCTCCAGACAGCAAGAGCATTTACTACGTAAGCAAGAAGCTGAAAGGTAAAGCCTATGCTACCAGCACCAACACCGATATTTACAAGTACGACCTAGATACTAAAACCACGACCAACATCACCGAAGGGAACATGGGTTACGATACCAATCCTACCTTTAGCCCAAAAGGTGCTTTGTCTTGGTTGCAAATGAAAACCGACGGTTACGAAAGTGACAAAAACGACATTATTGTTCTTGAAAACGGTGTAAAACAAAACCTAACCCAACAGTGGGACGGTACCGTAAACAGCTTTAAATGGAGCAACGACGGTAAAAAAGTATTCTTTACAGCGCCTGTAGATGGTACCATTCAATTATTTGAGGTAAACTATCCTGGAAAGAAAAGAATTGCCCCTGTGGTAACCCAAATTTCCGAAGGGCAGTTTGACGTTAGAGGTATCGTTGCTGAATTGGACAACACCCTTATCGTTACCCGTGGCGACATGAACCACGCTACCGAAGTGTTTGCCTACAACCTAAAAAAGCAAACCTTCAAACAACTTACCAACGTAAACGACGAGCTTTACAGCAACATCGATTTGCCAAAAGTTGAAAAGCGTTATGTAACCACTACAGACAACAAGCAAATGTTGGTTTGGGTAATTTTGCCTCCAAATTTTGACGCCTCTAAAAAATACCCAACCTTATTATATGCACAAGGTGGCCCACAATCGCCATTATCGCAGTTTTATTCTTACCGTTGGAATTTCCAATTAATGGCCTCTCAAGGCTATATTGTGGTAGCTCCTAACAGAAGAGGAATGCCCGGTCACGGTGTAGAATGGAACGAAGCCATCAGTAAGGATTGGGGAGGTCAGGTAATGAGAGATTACCTATCGGCAATCGACGCCATTGCTGAAGAGCCTTATGTAGACAACGACCGTTTGGGTGCCATTGGTGCCAGCTACGGTGGGTATTCTGTGTTCTACTTGGCAGGAATCCACAACAACCGTTTTAAAACCTTTATTGCCCACGATGGTGTATTTGACACTAGAACCATGTTTGGTACTACCGAAGAGTTGTTTTTTGTAAACCACGACTTTGGTGGCAACTACTGGGACTTAGACAACAAAGTGGCCCAAAAAGCCTATAACGAATTCAACCCTATCAACCATGTATCCAAATGGAATGCGCCTATCTTTATCATTCAAGGAGGAAAAGATTACCGTGTGCCAATTGAGCAAGGTTTAAGCGCTTTCCAAGCTGCTAAAATATTAGGATTGAAGAGTAAACTATTATACTTGCCAGAAGAAAACCACTGGGTATTGAACCCACAAAACGCGATGGTTTGGCAACATGAGTTCTTTAAGTGGTTAGATGACACCTTAATGAACGAATCCTCTGAAACCATTTCAGAATAAGAAAAGCCCCAATATCTATATTCCGAAACATCCCAAAGGCAGCATTAGCTTTTGGGATGTTTTTTTTGGATTAAAATAAAATACGATTGCAACACGAGGTTATTCTCGATACAAGATGCTTTGCAAGCATTCCACTCGAACCGACCTCAGGGTTATATTTCACACAAAGCCCCAACAAGAACACCATCGTCACTTCGAGTAATTGTTATGAGTGTTAACGAAGAGCAATTGTATCGAGAAGACGCACGGAATAATTTGAAGCAAGAAGTTACTAATCCTTTTACCCTTTCTGGTGCGAGTTTGTATTAAGTGCAGCAAACTTCGTCATTCACCCCGTCAACTCTTCGATTTCAGCATAGAGGGAAGCACAATAAATAATCTTTATGAAGCCAAAAAGATTCCTCCTTCGTCGGAATGACAAAACATCCAAACCAATCCGTATTTGTAATATTAATCTATTATATTTGACCCAAAATCAATCTATTCTCCTTAAGTCTCTTAAGGACTGTAAGTATTTATTCCCAACTTGATTTAACCATTTTATATCCTGCTTTGAAAAAGATATTATTTACTCTACTGACACTCATTTCGATTAAATTATACTCCCAAGAATCAAAGTACAGCCTTGAATTAAATTTCCCAGTACTAACGGAAAATAGTTTTATAAAGGACAATTACTCTGGAATAGCGGACTTTGGATTTAGAGTCAGGTTTATAAAAACAAACCACTTAAACATCGGCTTTCATACCAATGCAAGTATATTTAAATTTAATGGAAACGTTAGAGAATCTAGCTTTAAAACACTTTATGTAATTCAACCTAAAATATACACTGAATTAAACAGTCTAAAAAAAATTAGACCACAAACAGGGCTAGGCTACACCTTAATGACTTATAGGAAATCAGGACGTGTAGTTAGTGGAATAAACCTCAACTTAGGCCTAAGCTACGATATAATCAAAAACATTTTTTTGCAAATTCAGGACGAGTGAATATGTTTCTGGATTTTACTATGATGAAGGTTTACCCAAACCCAAGACGTTTGATTCAGATAATAGCATTTTTAAAATGGAATTGGCTATAGATTGTAGAATAACAACTTTTCAGTTACTACATTTTTGTTTATAGCCAAAAATAAAACCGATTGAATCCAACCATAAAAGCTCTTTCTATTTAACCATCTTTACTCCGTTAAAAACACAAAAAGAAAGCTACAAAATGACAAAAAGAGCATTTACACCTCTGGATAACGAAATCTAAGATTCAATGCTGTTAATATTTTGTGTTTCATAGTCTCCTTGCCATTCACCGCATCGAATCTTCGATTTCAGAATGAAGTGTAATGTAATGAAGAATCTAATACTTCCCACAGCGATTCCTCCTTCGTCGGAATGACACCGTACCAAACGTCACTTCGAGTAATTGTTCTGAGTGCCAACGAAGAACAATTGTATCGAGAAGTCCCGAAGTTGAATTGTTTCAAAGGCGACAAAAAACCATAATTATTCCATGAATACCACCGTAGTTCCCTCTTTAGTAACGGTCATTTCAATAGTTCTACCCAATATCATGGCACGGTTGTCCTTTTCATGGCCGGCAGGCATGTTAAAGGCAATAGGAAAATCATAGTCGGACAGGGCATCCAAAATCAATTGCTCAATGGAAGTGCCCCAAGGGGTGGTGTTTTTTCTAAGGTTGCTCATATCGCCTACCAACACACCTTTACAGTTTTCAAAATAGCCGGCACGCTTTAAACTTTGCAGCATGCGGTCGATATGATACTTATACTCTCCTATTTCTTCAATAAAGAGGATATCCCCAGAAGTATCAAGGCTAGTCTCAGAACCCAGCATGGTATGCAGCATGGTAAGGTTGCCACCTACCAATGGTGCTGTAACGCTTCCAGTTCTATTGTATGAAGAACCATTTAGCGAATAAGATAACGACTCACCAAACAAGGCTTTTTTAAAAGTCTCTACGGTGTCCTGTATCTCGGCTAAATCTTTAGTCAAACTCACACACATCAAGGCATGTAGGGTTTCATAGCCCAAATTATGGATTTGGCTGTGCAAGGCCGTGATGTCACTATAACCAATTAACCATTTTGGGTGTTGCTTAAATTTGGTATAATCCAACCTATCTAGGATACGCACACTCCCATAGCCTCCTCTGGCACACCAAATAGCACTGACAGCAGGATCATCCAAAGCCTTTTGGAAATCGGCTGCGCGTTGGGCATCGGTTCCCGCAAAATGATTATCCTGACTGAACACATGGGCTCCCACTTTGGCATACAGTCCCCAACTTTCCAACAAGGCAATGGCACCCTGCACCTCATCTTCCCTATTTTTTAATATTCCCGAAGGCGCCACAATGGCCACGGTATCCCCTACTTTTAAGTACTCTGGCTGTATCAATTTGTTTGGAGTTTGTGAATTGGATTGCTGTGCATTACCAGTGGTCATTGCAAAGAACCACAGGGCACAACACAGGAAAACTAATTGGATGTTTTTTGACATAGGATAAATGTACAGTTTTTTTCTAATTAGCTTTCAAAATCCGTATTTTTGCTCACCTATTTTAAACACTAAAACATTAGAGCCTTGTTGCCCTTGCAGCAAGTATTAAACATACAAATCCATGACAGATCCTAAACGCTATACCATTACCGCAGCATTACCTTACACCAACGGTCCTATCCATATTGGCCACTTGGCTGGTGTATACGTACCTGCCGATATTTACGCTAGATTTTTAAGACTTAACGGCAAGGATGTTGCCTTTGTATGCGGAAGTGATGAACATGGGGTGCCTATCACCATCAAGGCAAAAAAAGAAGGGGTAACACCTCAGGACGTGGTAGATAAATACCACGCCATCATTAAACAATCGTTTGAAGATTTCGGTATTTCGTTTGATAACTATAGCCGTACGTCAGCACAAGTACATCATGAAACCGCTTCGGAATTCTTCAAAACGTTATATGACAAAGGAGAATTTATTGAAGAAGTCACCGAGCAGTTATACGATGAGCAGGCCAATCAGTTTTTGGCAGACCGTTTTGTAACGGGAACTTGTCCAAAATGTGGTAATGAAGAAGCTTATGGCGATCAATGTGAAAAGTGTGGCACCAGTTTAAACGCTACGGATCTTATCAATCCTAAATCCGCCATTACTGGAAATGTGCCAACCTTGAAGCAGACCAAGCACTGGTTTTTACCATTGGACAAGCATGAAGACTTCCTTAAGGAATGGATTTTGGAAGGTCACAAAAAAGACTGGAAACCTAATGTTTACGGACAAGTAAAATCATGGATCGATGACGGATTACGTCCACGTGCGGTAACAAGAGATTTGGATTGGGGAATCCCAGTACCACTACCAGATGCTGAAGGAAAGGTGTTATATGTTTGGTTTGATGCACCTATTGGGTATATCTCAGCTACCAAGGAATGGGCAGAGCGTGAAGGCAAGGATTGGGAACCGTATTGGAAAGACCAAGACACCAAGTTGGTACACTTTATTGGAAAGGATAATATTGTATTCCACTGTATCATTTTCCCAGCCATGTTAAAGGCTGAAGGCAGCTATATCCTTCCTGATAATGTACCTGCCAATGAATTCTTGAATTTGGAAGGCAACAAATTGTCGACCTCCAAAAACTGGGCGGTTTGGCTTCCTGAATACTTGCAGGATTTCCCAGAAAAGCAGGATGTATTGCGTTACGCATTGACTGCCAATGCCCCTGAAACTAAAGACAATGATTTTACCTGGAAGGACTTTCAAGCGAGAAACAATAACGAATTGGTAGCCATCTTCGGAAACTTTATCAACCGCGTTGTGGTCTTGACCAACAAATATTATAATGGCATTGTGCCAACGCCTTCAGAGTTGACTGAGATTGACGAAGAAACCTTGGCTGCCGTAAAAGCATATCCATCGGTAATAGCAAGTTCTATTGAACGCTACCGTTTCCGTGAGGGAAGTCAGGAGTTGATGAACTTGGCCCGTTTGGGGAATAAATATTTGGCAGACGAAGAGCCATGGAAAGTAATCAAGGAAGATCAAGCCCGTACACAAACTATCATGTATGTGGCCCTACAAATAGCTTCAGCTTTGGCAACTTTAAGTGAGCCTTTCTTGCCATTTACCTCTGAGAAATTAAAGAACATGCTGAATGTGGCCTCGGCTTCAGAAAGCATTTCATGGAATGACATTACATCCAAAGAGGTCTTGCTTGCTGCTGGACATCAAATTGGAAACGCTGAATTGTTGTTCTCAAAAATAGAAGATCAAGACATCCAAACCCAATTGGACAAATTGGAAGCGAGCAAAAAGGCCAATGAAGCGGTCAACAAAACGGTAGAACCTCAAAAGGACATTATCACTTTTGACGACTTTACAAAATTGGACCTACGTGTAGGAACGATTTTAGAAGCTGAAAAAATGCCCAAGGCAAAAAAATTATTGGTGCTGAAAGTGGATACTGGTATTGACGTAAGAACCATTGTGTCTGGTATTGCTGAAAGCTTTTCACCTGAAGAGGTTGTTGGGAAACGTGTGACCGTATTGGTAAACTTAGCACCAAGAGCTTTACGTGGCGTAGAAAGTGAAGGGATGATTTTAATGACCGAAACAGCCGATGGTAAATTGGTGTTCGTTAACCCTGACGAAGGGCAAAACGTTACCAACGGATTGCAAATAAGCTAACCATTGGTCAGTTTATAACCCAAATCACTTATCAACCTTACGTATGACATTTGCTAAACCTTTAAGCTTTCTAATTTTATTTATAAGCCTAAATACCTTTTGCCAGGAAACCGTACTTACATTTGAAAACGAGAAAGTATCAAAACGATTAACGAAGGAGTCCTACACGTTTTCTAATACCGAAAACAATGATTTAGCCATTCTTCTAATTGAAGATAAAAATGCCTTTGCCTACCTTTTTGATGTAGATTTCAATCAGAAATCTGCTTTGGAGACAGAAGGATTAAAAAGCAAATACAATGAAGTGGTCGGTTACACCGTTGACGATTTAAACTACAACATATTATATGCCAATGACAAAAAAGACAAGTTTGCTATTTTAAATATCGATTTTGGTTTAGGCTCTATGGATATTTCTGAGTTTAAAATGGATTTTGATGGAGAAATTTATTTAAGCACCGTCAATTACAACAACCAACTTTTTCTTTTTACAGCAGAAGACAATTTAGAGCTGAGTATCTGGACATTCAACAATCTAAGTTTTAATAAAATAAAGACCTTCACTTTAGATGACTTGAAGGACAAATCACTTTTAACCAAAAATCACCTTGTTAACGTTTATTCTTCTAATAATATTGGGAAGCCATCATGGAACGGGACAAAAGTTTCTGGCGTCTCAAAAATAGATCAACGTATCCCAAACATATTAGAAGTAACCTCTAGCTTAGGCAAACTTTATCAAACCAAAAACAAGGTATACTTAACCTTAGAAAATGTGGAGGACAAAACTTATTTCTATGACATCGATATAGAGAATTATGAAATTAACCTTAAAACTTTTGATTATCCAGAAGGCACTATTGAACCTTTTAAAAAATTCAATTCTTATATCTACGAAGACAAAATTTACCAAATAGCCAGCTCAAAACATGAAATGAATTTTTCAATCAAGAACCTCACAGGGGAATTGGTTAAAAGTTTTTATATCGACAAAGAGCATCCCATTGACTTTAAAAATTCTGCCATAATACAAGAAGGGACAAGAGTACCTTTTATTAGTACCCGTGAACTGGAAGAAACCCAAAAGTATCTTCGAAAAATATCTTCAGGAAATCTAGGAATAACCGTTCTTAAAATAAAAAATAGCTATCATGCATCCATGGGCGGCTATAAAATCACCAAAAACCCCACACCAATCCCTACTGATTTATCTGATCCATTAAATACTTTTACTACTCCTGCAGGAACTTATAGCTCTTACAACCCGACATATTTGGCTTATAATACATACACCAAAACAAAATCCACCTATTTTCACTCCATATTTGATTTAGAGTTTAATCACCAAGCTGGAGAGATTGAAGAAAATATATTTGATAAAATCGACACCTTTAAAAAAGACAAAAAATATAGCACTGCAGATTATATTTTCTTTCATGATAACACACTTTATTATGGCTATTTCGATTTAAAGGAAGGAAACTATAACCTTGTTACATTTTAAATTAATGAATCACCTCAAATCTCATTGGGACAACGTTTACGATACCAAAGCAGACCCAGAATTAGGATGGTATGAACCTCATCCAGAAACTACATTGCAACTTATAGATAAATGCCACCTACAACCTGACGCTTCCATTTTAGCAGTAGGTGCTGGCACTAGCAATTTGATAGATGCACTGGTTTCCAGTGGGTACCAAAATATCATCGCTAACGATTTAAGCGACGTAGCTTTAAGCAAATTAAAGGCACGTATCAAACATGAGTTTAACCATGACTTAAATTGTATTACAGATGATTTAACCCAGCCCAAAGCGCTTTTGGAACAAGACCAAATAGATCTTTGGGTAGACCGTGCCGTATTGCATTTCTTTTTAAAAGAAGAAGAACAAGCTACCTACTTTGAACTGATCAAAAAAGTGGTTGCCAAAGATGGTTATGTGTTGATTGCCGTATTTGCTTTGGACGGAGCCGAAAAATGTTGTGGCCTGCCCTTACAACGTTACAACACGGACATGCTACAGGAAAAACTTGGCGACGAATTTCAACTTTTGGAAAGTATGGACTATACGTTCATCAATCCATTTGGTGGCGAACGTCCATATGTATATACCCTTTTTAAAAGAGTATAAAACATCACACCCCATATACCTTTGCCATTGGTTTTGGTATGGTAATTGGTTAAATTAGAGGAACAACTTTTCAACAACAAGTTGTTCCTCTAAAACCTTTAATTATGAAAACAAAAGCACTTTTCTTATTTACATGCATACTAATGCTAACGGCTTGTAAAAGCTCAAAACAAACCACTAGTTCCAACAATAACACAACCTCCATTTCCCTAACAGACACCCCTTGGAAACTGGTAGAATTACAGGGACAAAAAATTACCGACATGACCCCGCAACCCTATCTATACTTGGATTCCAAAACCAATCGTGCTGGAGGGAATTCAGGATGTAATGGATTTGGCGGCAGCTATACGCTCCAAAATGAATACGGCATTAAATTGTCAGGACTCATTTCAACCATGAAAGCCTGCCCAGACATGAGTACTGAAAAAGCCTTTTTGAAAGTTTTGGAATCTGTTGATAATTACACCATTGTTAACGGAGTTTTAAGTCTCAATAAGGCCAAAATGGCCACCATGGCAAAGTTTGAAGTAGACCAATCGGTGATGGATTAAACCACTCACCGATTAACCTATCTTTATGTAGCTAGGTATAATTACACTATATTTTGAAAAATTTCTGGTTCCTTTTAATTTGGCTTCCCTCCTTCTTTTGTGCGCAAAATTACGTTGATGTACTTCAAGTTAGGTACGCCTACACCCCTCATTCAAATTTTGAAAACACCCCTAATCATACAGATGTCAACTCATTTGAATCGGTTGCCACCGTTCCTTTTCCAATCAATGAGTCCACAGCCATTATTACCGGGGCCAACTTTACCTACAACAACCTAAAGCTATTTCCAAACGACGGCTACTCTCACCTTTACAACACCACACTAAGGTTAGGCATCAATTCCAAATTCTCCAATACATGGCAGGGTACTTTTATTGCCCTTCCTAAAATTGCTTCGGATTACCAAGACATCTCCTCAGATGATTTTTACCTAGGAGGCCTTGCCATATTCAAAAACCAACGCAGGGACAACCTGTTTTTTAGATACGGCCTTTACCTCTCACAAGAGGCTTTCGGAGTTACGACCACCCCAATTCTAGGAATATACTACCTTAGCAACAACCAGCTTTTTGAGGCTGACTTAGCAATTCCACTCTCTGCCAATATCAACTATACGCTGCCACATTTTAAAATCGGAATTGATTATTTAGGAATCGAACGCAGCTACCACTTACACAATCCAGAACAAATAGGAAGGTATGTAGAGCAAAACCGATTGGAATTTGCTAGCTATATAGAGTTTAACACCTTTAACAAACAAGTCCTCTTTCGAAGCAAATTGGGTTACGCCACTAACAGACATGCGGTTTTTGACGATGACGACACCATTGGCTTAAAGGTGATTGACTTCAGGATTGATGACAAACGCACCCAATTGAACCCAAAGTTAAAAGGAAGTTTGTTCTTCAAAATTGAGACTATTTATCGTTTTCATTTAAATTCGCAACAAAACTAAATATCATGTCCCAAAGCATCATTTCCTATATCATTTCATTTACCAATTTACCTGAGTCTGGAGTTAAAAATACACTCCAACTTTTGGAAGAAGACTGCACGGTACCCTTTATTTCCCGATACCGAAAAGAGCGCACTGGAAACTTGGATGAAGTGCAAATTGGAGATATTGTGAAATACAAAGAGCAATTTGAGGCTTTGGAAAAACGAAAGGCTGCTATTTTAAAAGCCTTGAAAGAACAGGACGTTTTAACTCCAGAATTGCAAAACAGCATTGAAGAGGCAACAGATCTAACCACCTTGGAAGATTTGTATCTGCCCTACAAGAAAAAACGCAAAACCAAAGCCGAAGCCGCCAGAAAAGCTGGTTTGGAACCGTTGGCCAAAATCATCATGAGTCAAAATGCCTCTGATTTGGAGTCTATCGCTTTTAAATATACCAAAGGAGACATTAGCTCTGCAGAAGACGCCTTGGAAGGCGCACGCCATATCATTGCCGAATGGATCAATGAACGTACCGATATCAGAAATCAGATACGTCAACAATTGGAACGCTTTGCCCTTATTTCCTCCAAGGTGGTAAAGGCAAAGGCCGAAGAGGAGGATGCTCAAAAATTCAGGGATTATTTTGAATGGGAAGAATCGTTAAGCCGCATTCCTTCACACAGACTTTTAGCCATTTTACGTGCAGAACACGAAGGTTTTATTCGCCTTAAAATAGATATTGATGAAGAGCGCGCCCTTTCAAAAATTGAAAGTCGCATCATTCGCTCCAACAACGCTTGCTCTGAACAAATTGAATTGGCTATAAAAGATGCTTACAAACGTTTGTTGCTGCCATCGCTTTCCAACGAAGCCGTTCAAAATGCCAAGGAAAAAGCCGATACATCGGCCATCTCTGTATTTGCGAAGAACCTTAAGCAGTTACTCCTAGGATCACCTTTAGGAGAAAAAAGAATCTTGGCCATTGACCCAGGGTTTAGAACCGGCTGTAAAGTTGTTTGTTTGGATGCGCAAGGAACTCTAAAGCACAACGAAACCATTTACCCGCACGCCCCTAAAAATGATACTACGGGAGCCATAAAAAAAATTAGTTCTTTGGCTGAGGCGTATCAGATAGAGGCCATCGCCATTGGAAACGGAACTGCTTCAAGAGAAACCGAAGCCCTTATCAGACGTATTCATTTTAAGAATGACATCCAGGTATTTGTGGTGAATGAAGCTGGTGCCAGTATCTATTCGGCATCCAAAATTGCCAGAGAGGAATTCCCAAACTACGACGTGACCGTGAGAGGCTCTGTTTCCATAGGAAGACGATTGCAGGATCCCTTGGCAGAATTGGTAAAGATTGACCCAAAATCTATTGGGGTTGGGCAATACCAACATGATGTGGACCAAACCAAGTTGAAAAACGAATTGGACACCGTTGTGGAAAGTTGTGTAAATGCTGTTGGCGTGAACATCAACACCGCCAGTAAATCCCTATTAAGCTATGTGTCTGGAATTGGCCCAAAATTGGCAGAAAACATTGTGGCCTATAGAGAGGAAAACGGTAAATTCTTAGCTAGAACCGACATTAAAAAAGTGCCAAGATTGGGAGACAAAGCCTTTGAACAAGGCGCTGCCTTTTTAAGAATTAAAGGCGCTAAAAACCCAATGGATGATTCCGCAGTTCACCCAGAAAGTTACAGTATTGTCAAACAAATTGCCAAAGATGAAGACAAAACAGTTTCCGAATTGATAGGCAATTCAGAACTCCTTAAAAAAATTGACCTCAACAAATATTGCACAGATACAGTAGGGCTGCCTACACTAAAAGATATTGTCAAGGAATTGGAAAAACCGGGATTGGATATTAGGGAGCAAGCCAAGGTATTTACCTTCAACCAAAATATCAAAACCATCAACGACTTACAGGAAGGCCAACTACTACCTGGAATTGTCAACAACGTGACCAATTTTGGTGCTTTTGTGGATATAGGCATTAAAGAAAGTGGGTTGATTCATATTTCCAATCTATCCGATGGTTTTGTGAGCGATGTCAACGAGCACATCAGCCTACATCAACAAGTGATTGTTAAGGTATTGGAGGTTGACATTAACCGCAAACGCATTCAATTAAAATTGCACAAATAAGCGCTTTTTTTACACCATAACACACTACAATACAGATTCATAATAAAGATTTAAGTACTTTTATGTTCTTTTAGTTTATAACTGATGACAAAACCTAGAATTGCGCTTGTTATTGGCATTGTTTGCATCTCGATATTTCCTGTCTTGGTGCGGCTTAGCTTGACACCCGGGCTCATCTCTGCGTTTTACCGAATGGCCTTTGCCTCAGCCGTTATTGTACCCTATGTGTTGCTCGCAAAAAAGTTTGTTATTCCTTCCAGAAAACTATTCCTGCTGTCAAGCCTTTGCGGCCTTATCTTCGGATTGGATGTTGGCGTATGGAACATCGCCATTCAAGGATCCTCAGCAACACAGGCCACACTGCTGACCAATTTATCACCCGTTTGGGTGGGTATTGGAGCCTTCCTATTTTTAAAGGACAAACCTTTAAGGAATTTTTGGATAGGAACCGTAATAGCCTTGATAGGCATGGTGCTATTGGTTGGCCTTCGTTTCTTTTTAAAAATGGAATTCAACATTCCATTTTTCTTCGCGGTATTATCTGGAATGCTCTATGCTGTGTATATGCTTGTGAGCAAATTTGTTTTAGGTGAAGTAGACGTGGTTAGTTTTATGACCATAAGCGTGATGTCCTCTACAATTACCTTGGGCCTTATTTGTGTTGCCATAGGCGAACCCTTCAGTGGCTTTTCCAATGAAGGCTGGTTGGTTTTGGTAATTCAAGGGTTGGTTTGCCAGTTATTGGCATGGCTGCTCATTAGCTACGCCACCAAACATATGCGAGCCACAAGAGTTTCAGTGAGCTTATTAGGACAAGCCATTTTAGCATCAATTCTAGCCTGGATATTCCTTAACGAATCTATTACCCTCCAAATGATTATTGGCGGACTTGTATTATTATTAGGAATTAGAATTACATTTTATACCAAGCCCATTCCCTTATTTAGATTTTCTAAAAAAGAAAAATCCTAAGCAAGAATGTTTAAATCCTAAGAGTTTTATAGCTAACTTTGGTAAAAAACGAAGCTTATGTTATCAAAATCTATAGAAAAGGCTCTTAATGATCAAATACGCATTGAAGCCGAATCCTCGCAAATTTATTTGGCCATGGCCTGTTGGGCAGAGGTAAAAGGCCTGGAAGGAGTAGCCAATTTTATGTACGATCAATCCGATGAAGAACGTATGCACATGTTGAAATTGGTACGTTTTGTAAACGAACGTGGCGGCCATGCCCAGGTATCGGCATTAAAGGCGCCTAATGTGACCTTTAATTCGTTCAAGGAAATGTTTGAAAAGCTATATGAACATGAAATATTTGTTTCTGAAAGCATCAACGAATTGGTACATATCACTCTTCAGGAAAAGGACTATGCCACACATAATTTCCTTCAATGGTATGTATCTGAACAGATAGAGGAAGAAGCGGTTGCAAGAACTATTTTGGACAAAATAAACATGATTGGGAACGATAAGGGAGGCTTGTATTTGTTCGATCGCGACATCCAACAATTGAACGTAAGTACAGCCGCTGCCGAAACACCTGAATAATTTTAACATTAAATCTTATTTAGATTTATTTAAAATAAGTATTTTCGCCCTCGTTTTGAAATAGTTATTATTTGTTTTGGGCAAGAAAAAAGACAAAAAGCAAAAAAAGAAAGAAGCGATAAAGCAGCTGCACGAATCAGGCATCATTAATGCCGATAAGGTAAAAAGCAGTTGTTGCAAGAAATATAAAAAGGGAGAAAACAAGCGTTGCAAAAAGTGCCCTTGTTTTGATTTGCTTAAAAAGGTGGCTTAGTTTCCTAGGACCTCCTTTAACAATACGAAAGAGATTAGTTGTATGCTAATCTCTTTTTTTATGCCTTATCATTAATAAAATCTTTAACTTGAAGTTATCAACACACCTAAGTTTAAATGCTTCAAAACCGACAAATAAAAGCCAAAGCCGTTTACAATATTACCTACATCATTTGGCTTCTTTGCTTGCTTTCATTCGTTTCTTCTTATTCCCAAGAATCTTCTCAAATAAAGCATATTGCAGAATCCTTTACAACCCATACCCAATTGCCGAGAGAGATTGCCTATGCGCATCTGAACAAATCCACATATATCAAAGGAGAAACTCTAGCCTTTACGGTGTATGTTTTCGACAAGAACAGTAAACAGTTGTCTACAGCAACCACCAATGTGTATTGTGCTATTGTTGACAATGAAAGTAACATCATAAAGAATAAAATGCTATTGGCTCAAAATGGGGTTTGCTATGGAAGCTTTTTTGTGGATGAACAATTTTCCTCGGGTAATTACAACTTTCACGCCTACACCAATTGGATGAAAAACTTTGACGAGCAGAATTTTTATGTTCAGGGCATCTCCATCATTGATGCCAACGAAACCACACCACCTCCTCTAGTTTCCTCACATCTCGATATTCAATTATTGCCAGAAGGAGGCCATTTGGTGGCCAACACGCCAAACACTATCGGTATTGTTATAAAAGACACTTTAGGACTTGGACTGCCCAATACCACTTTTGAGCTTTTGGATTCCAATAACCAAAGCCTGGGCAGTATGGGAACCAATCAATTTGGCATTGGAAAATTTGCGCTCACTCCTGACCATGGCACTTTCTACAAAGTAAGAGTTAAAACGCAAGAGATTACACAAATTCAACCATTGCCGCCATCTGAACCTTTTGGCATTGCCATGACCTTAAACAAACTCACCGACAAAATCATTTTAAGGTTCAACACCAATACAGATACCTTTAAATTCATTAAAAACAAACCTTATACTTTAATGGTTCACAATGGGCATGATCTTAAAACCATTGGCATTCAATTTACAGATGCTACAGAAATCCTAACTCTAATCCCTCACAAAGACCTTTTCAAAGGCATGAATATTTTAACCTTATTTGATGAAGAAGGCAATCCAATCCTGGAACGCCTTTATTTTAAATATGAAGGGGTTCAGTTCGTAAAATCTGAAGAAGCAAATTTCCAAAAAGACGAAGATTCAACGCTGATAAAAATTCCAATTAAAACTGTCAACCCAAAAGCTTTTAATAATTTCAGTGTATCCGTTTTGCCTACCGAAACCAAATCCTACCAACACCATCAAAACATTATTTCTGCACTGTATTTACAACCCTTTGTAAAAGGATTCATTGAAAATGCCCATTACTATTTTTCAGATATTAATAGACAAAAAGAGTTTGAGTTGGACAATCTTTTGCTTACCCAAGGATGGAGCAGTTATAATTGGCGACAGATCTTCAACCATCCTCCCAATGCAAAATATTCTTTTGAACAAGGCATCACCGTTAAAGCGCACATCAACCAATCGAAGTCCAATACCTTTGCCATGTTCCCCATTACCAACAATGATTTTGAAACCTTTGAACTAAATGCCAGCAATACCTATTTTAAAAAACAAGGTCTTTATCCACTGGACAAAGAACAATTGCGTTTTGTAGAACTGAACCGAAAAAACTCAGGAATAAAACCCCATTTGTTTTTAGAGTTTTCGCCTTCCAAAATTCCTGATTTGGAGAAGCATATTAAAATAGAACCTTTAAAACAACCCGTCAGTTTTAACTCCAATAACTCACAAGCGTTTTTGATCAACTCCTGGAGTGGTGTGGAACAATTGAATGAAATCGTGCTTTCGGTTAGAAAAAAGGACAGTCGTAAAGAGCAGCTGAGCCAGCAGCAGCATGGCAAAATTGATGTCTTTGATGATAACCTACGCAGGTCTTATATGGATTTTGCCTCCTACATACAAACCAAGGGGTTTAGGGTCTACCAAAACAATGGGCAACTTGATATTATCAATCCTTCGGCAGCTTCTGGAACCAACAATAGTCCTGTGGTATACTTGGACGACATGAGACTGTTCGATTTGAATACTCTATACCAATACCGTTTGGATATTGTGGATTACATTCTTGTTGACAAATCAGGATTTGGACAAGGTGTCAATGGAGGCGCTGGAGTCATTAAAATTTATACGGATCCTAAAATTTCAGTTACCTTTAATGAGAACAGTCCGTTTCAAACGTTTAACATTCCACTTACCTTCAGCACGCCCTCCAAATTCTACACCCCAAAATATGCGTTTTATCAAACGCAATTCTATAAAGAATACGGTGTAGTGAATTGGATCCCCAATTGCCACGTAGATGCAGAGGGCAACATTTCTTTTAAAATAGACAATATCCAAACTGGCACTTTGAAGATGTTTATAGAAGGTACTTGCAATGATGGTAGCTTAATTTCCGAAACGAAGCGTATCCAAATCAACTAAAAAGTCATATAAATAGAGACCACCCTAAGATGGCCTCTATTAATGTTCACATAAAATTAAATATTTATAATAACCTTACTTCTTCGCCAATTTAAAGGTAGCTTCTCCTTTACTGGTCTCCAATTTCACAAAATATAGCCCTTGAGAAAGGTATCCAAGATCCAAGGATGTTGCATTTTCTGAAATACTATAAATCACCCTTCCATTCATCTCCATAACTTGAATACTTTGTACACTTAAATCTTGTGATGAACCAATGTTAATCTTATCTACAAAGGGGTTTGGATACATACTAATTGAGCTCTTCAAATTATCTTCAACACCAAGATTATCAGCTAATTCATCGAGAACAGTTGTAATAGACCAATTTCCTTTGGAATCCTTTACCCGTACGTAAAGCACATCTTCAAAGTTATATGTCAACGGAGTATAGGGAACATTAAAGCTTTTTGTGATCTCATCTTTTGACTCATTTAAATTAACAACAGTATTGTTGCCAAACCCCAAATCATCACCAAAAAAGAACTCTAAAGCAACAATCTCGCTGTCAGGATTCTCATAGACTTCAATATTTTTTCTAATGGTATGACTCCAATTTCCATTAGCATCCTTAACCCTCATATAAAGCTTATGGTACCCTATAGTTGTTGAAGCTGGGATATTTGCCAATACAGCTTGAGTAATATCTGTACTAGGCGAAGTGACACTCAATACAGTATTCATTCCAACTCCAATATCCTCATCCAAAAAATACTCAACATGGGTAACATTGGATTGCGCTTCAATACCTAATGTTATAGCCACTAATAATAGACTAGTTAAAACAATCTTTTTCATAGCTCTATTAGTTATTGGTTCTTGCTTTAAGGGTTACTGAAAGCCCAGTATCCGCCTCTGAAACTCCAGGAGTAGCCACTCGATAAATCACAGGGATGGCTCCTAACCCAGACAGGTTATAACGATTAGATACCGCAACCCCTCCAAACGCTCCACGCTCTGCACCATCGCTTCCTGTTTCATTGTAGGTAGAACTAGCCTTTAATTGATAGGCTCCATCTGTAGTCCGCCCCTCATCTATGAACAAGTTCACCATATTGGGAACGTAAACATTACCTAAAGTCCCTTCAAACACAGTAGCGTTGGACACGGTATTGTACTGCACATTGTTATTGGTACCACTATTGATATTCGCGACAATACCGGCTGCTTTCAAGATGTTATTTTGGAAGGACCCAGTATTAAATTCCAAACTTAACTCATTGACAGGGCCATCAAACACATTGTTATTGCACTCCGTAATAGTCCCCATACCCCAATTCCCTGACCAAATCAACCTTTTTTGGCAAATATTATTATTAAATACAATTTCTTGCGGTGGCACAAAAAAACTAGAACCATCAATATTTAATGCATTTGTATTATAATTATTTGAAAAAAAGTTTTGAAGAATATAGACATCCACTAATTCACGTGCAAATTCTATGTTTCGAGCTATTCTACAACGTTTAATAGTGATACCATTAACATTTACATAAATTTTCCCACTAAAAGAACTACCTTGAGTTATTACATTCATTCCAATAATTTGTGAATTTTCTGAACCTGATTTAAAATAAATACGTTCTATTTTAGCATCAAGTGTATTGTTGGATACATTGGGATTTTCGGTTAAAAAATAACCAGGCCCTATAATAACTAACTGCTTAGTAATATCTGCATTAGCATATACTGCAATAGAACCTTCCACATGCAATGTATCCCCTGCCACCACATTAGGATAAGTAACCGCTTGCTCAATTTCCTTAAACACCGGATAACTAGGAGTCCCACCAAAATTATCCCCAAAGGTTGAAGCCCCATCAAAATTAGATTGGTTGTTTACCCGCCAAGTTTTAGCATAAGTAAAAGAGGTTAATAACAAAGTAGTACACAGCACTACTCTTAAAAGTAATTGTTTTGTTTTCATAATAAAAAGAGATTAATAGCATTAATAAATTGGTTTAAGTTGTTTCTTCTTCATATATGGAATGCAGTATAATTTTCTCATACTGCTTCAAAATCATCGTTCTTCCTCAGTTGTACCAACCAATATGCCTTTTAGATATTCCCCACAATACCTAAAAGTTTTTTTTACCTTGCTCATGTTTAAGGTAGCTCTGCTTTTTTTCATAAATGAGCCGTTACCATTAGCAATGTCATCTACTACCTCTGGAAAAATTTCCCAAAGGCTGTCAATATTCTGTTGAGATTGTTCCAAAATGGCATCTTCCAGTTCATCAGGGACCTCAGCACCAGCTTGGGTCAGGCTATCATGAACAAACACATTTTCATAAATTTCAAAGGATTTGGCCACAAACTTGTCGGCACTTTCAATTCCAGAATTTGAGGGTTGTTGGATACGCTTTTGGGATAAAACGTCTATGGGGGTTAAAAAAATAACAACAGGGGCTACTAAGGGGAATAGATTTCTCATAACTCATAGCTTTAATTTCAGAATTGTCAATAAAACTACTTATAGCTATAAGCAAAAACCAGCCTCAATTTATATTCGAAGGATTTCAGTTTTTTTCTGCTTGATTACCAGCGTTTTCTGCATAAAAAACACTACTTTTAAATCGCTATCAACCAACCAATTACATGAGATTTGTACTTTTAAGCATATTTCTTACATTTTGTATTCCTGCTCTCCCACAACAGGAAATTATTGACTCGCTCAATATTGAATTATCAGAAAGTGATATCCCTGATGAAAACCGGCTAAATATTTTAAACAACCTTTCCTACGAAAATCACTTAATAAATCCAGAAAAGGGATTAGAACTTAGCGACAAAGCTATAGAGCTAGCTAAAAAATTAAAATCTTCAAAAGGCTTGGCATTTGCTTACCAAAACAAAGGAACCAATTACCATGCGCTATCTAATGACTCCATGGCTTTGTTAATGTATGATAAAGCTATTGAAATACATAAGGAAAGTGCCAATTTAGTTGGCGTTGCCAAAACAACATTTAACAAAGGTTTGATTTACTTTGGAAATTCAGATTACCTGAGAGCCAATGAATGCAACCTTCAAGCCTTTGAGATTTTTGAAAAAGAAAAGGACAGCTTTCTAATGGCCAAAATGCTAAATAGTATTGGGATCAATTTAATGTATCGGTCAAAATATTCTGAAGCCTTAGACACTTATCTAAAAGCATTAAAACTATATGATAGGCTAAACCTAAATAATTCTTTTGACTATGGAAGTACATTAGCCAATATAGGCATATTACTCAATAAACTTGGAAATCATCCCCTTGCTATTGACTACCAAAATGATGCCCAAAAAGTATATGAAAGATTAAATTACCCCATAGGAGTTGCCAACACCTATAATAGCTTAGGTAATATTTTCGACTCAATGGACAAGCCCAGGGAAGCTATAGATTTTTACAATAAAGCCTATATGATAATGACAGAAATAGGCAACAAGGAGGGAATGGCCAATGCACTCACCAACATAGGCATTGCCCATACATCACTTAAAAACTATTCCAAAAGTTTGGAATACCTAAATAAAACAAAACTCATATATCAAGACCTAGGAAACAAGAATAGTTTATCAATAGTGTTCTCTGCCATTGGAGATAATTACCTAAAAAAATATGAATATATAGGCGATAAAAAACTATTGGACGATGCTCAAGGGAATTTCCAAATAGCGCTTGACCTTAACAACAATGATAATTTAGATTTTCAAATCCAAATCCTAGATGAACTAGCTAAAGTTAATCAACTACAAGCCAACTACAAAAAGGCCTACGATATAAAAGTTCAAGCTGAAAGACTTAAAGACAGTTTTTCTATGTCTGAAAAAAAGGCTGAAATAGCCAAGCTTGAATCGGAATTTAAATATCAAAAAAAACTAGCCCAACTTAATTCTAGCCATGAAATTGAACAGGCCAATTCATTGGCAAACCTCACACACGAAAAATTATTAAAAAAGATTACTATAGCAGGTAGCAGCATACTTATTCTTTTAATTATTGTCAGCTTTCTGTTATATAAACGGCGAAAAGAGGTAATTACTAAAGCTTTAATTACCGAAACTGAACTTAAAGCTTTGAGGTCTCAAATGAACCCCCACTTTATATTTAATTCACTCAACTCCATTAGTGACTATGTCCTAAAAAATGATAAAGAGTCTGCCATCAACTATCTCAGTAAATTTTCTAAACTCATAAGGCAAATTCTGGAAAACTCAGAAAAAGAACTTGTCCCTCTCGATGAAGACTTAGCTATTTTAGAGAATTACCTAGATATTGAGAAACGAAGATTTAACAACAAATTCTCCTATTCAATAAACATCGATAAAAACATAGACCCCAAGAACACTTTAATTCCCCCATTAATCCTGCAACCATTTATTGAAAACAGTATCGTTCATGGTTTTAAGGAAAAGGACAATGATGGAATGATAAATATAAGCTTTACAAAGGAAAACAACATTATCATATGTACTGTTGAAGATAATGGAGTTGGGAGAGTAGAAAAAACAATCGCAGAAAAAGAAATTAATAAAACATCTTTGGGAACCAAAATAACCAAGAGCAGAATAGACATACTGAATAAACAAAAAAACACAAATGGGAGTGTAGAAATTATTGACAAAAGACAAGGAACTCTAGTAAAAGTTTCTATTCCCTTACAATTAGCTTTTTAAAATGATTAAGGCGCTTATAGTTGATGACGAACAACATTGTATTGATAGATTAAACTATCTTACTTCCAAACATCCTGAAGTTTTGGAGGTGGTTGCCACCTGTAATACAGTAGAAAACGCCCTAATCCTAATAGATAAAGTTAACCCTGACCTTGTTTTTTTGGATATCCAAATAAATGGAAAAACTGGTTTTGATTTTTTAGAGGCACTAAACAGTGTGAATTTCAACATCATTTTTACTACAGCCTATGAGCAATTTGCAATTAAGGCTTTTAAATACAGTGCCTTTGACTACTTACTAAAACCAATCGATGAGGATGATTTTACACATGTGCTAAACAGATTAAAAAAAGGGCTTTCAAACAGGACTTTGGAATCTCAAATGCAAACATTGCTTTACAACTTGAAAGCAAACGATACTTCAAAAAAGATAACCATACCCACTTCGGAAGGCTTTTTGGTTATAGAAACGAATAATATTCTTTACTGTGAAGCTGATACCAGTTATACTTTTATTTATATTAAAGACCAAAAGATACATGTATCTAAACCACTTAAATATTATGAAGAACTTCTTCCGCATGGCTCCTTTTTCAGAGTTCACAATTCATTTCTGATAAACATAAACCATATAAAATCCTATAACAAAAGTGGTTTTGTTACCATGGACAATGATAGCATCATAAATGTTTCCACTAGAAAAAAAGAAGCTTTTTTGAGACTTATAAAAAAACGAATGTCTCATTAAAAAAGGCTCCATATGGAGCCTTTTTTAATTTGCTTACTTCCCCAGCATCAATAATTCACTGCAGAGAATTTCTGTGGCATAGTGCCGTTTACCATCCTTATCTTCCCAACTACGGTTGGTAAGTTTCCCCTCTACGGCAATTTCCTGCCCTTTTGTAATATAGCCTTCCACCACCTTTACAAGGCCACCTCGCACAACAATATTGTGCCAATAGGTGCGCTCTATCTTCTCACCTCTTTTGTCCTTATAACTATCATCAGTCGCCAAGGAGAATCTGGCCATCTTGTTGCCATCTTCAAAATTTACAATTTCAGGATCTTGTCCCAATCTGCCAATCAACTGTACTTTGTTTCTAAGTGCATTCATAATTTTAAATTTTAAGGTTAAACAGTTAATACCATTGAATCTCGTTAGTTCAATTCAACAGGACAAAGATTGTTAACCTTTCTAAAATTAGTCGGTAGTTACGCATTTATAGTCGTTTGTAAACGTTTGTAGTCGTTTGTACACGGATAATTATCCCCAACAAACCCTTATATTTGCAGCTTTTTAAGCCCTATGAAGCGCCTCTTAAGCTATATCTACCCAGTCAGCAAAAAAGTGCCTTCCCAATACAATGGGAAGTTGGAGGTGACCTGGTATGATGGCAAAAAATACCTCAACACCAAAAATGCCAACTATTCGTATGGTTCCTTACAGGAAATTTTAAAGTTCGGCTTGGAGCATATTCACCTGAGTTCCATCTCCAACTGCTTGTTATTGGGTCTTGGTGGCGGCAGCGTGATTGACACACTTCGCAACCACTTCAACTTTCAACAACACATCACGGCTGTGGATATTGACCCTGTAGTGATAGCCATTGCCCAAAAAGAGTTTCAGCATTACAACTCTCCTACTTTAAGTATGGTGTGCGCCGATGCCCAACAATTTATTCTAGAAAACACAATTAGCTTCGACCTCATTATTGTAGACCTTTACATTGATGCCCACATGCCATCACAATTTATGGAGCTTTCCTTTTGGAAGGCTATCCTCAAATCGCATTCCCAACAAGGAGCCATTCTTTTTAATGCAGCTTTGCATGCTTCCAACTCAGAAAACTTACACCCTATTATTTCACTTCTGGAGGTCAATGGCTTTTTGGTTAACACCCTTCAAAAAGTAAATGGTACCAATACCCTGCTAGTGGCCCAAACCCAATAATCTATTATAAATGAATATTTCCTATATTGTATACGCAACCAACCCATTGTATTATGCAAAAAGCGTGTCCAGAATGTGGAGATACTATCCGCGGAAGAGTGGATAAAAAATTCTGTAGCGATGCCTGCCGAAACAGTTATAACAACAAGGTTAATAAGGACGTTAGAAACATAATCAGGAATACCAACAACAAGCTTCGCAAAAATTATAGGGTTTTAGAAGAACTTAATCCAGAGCAAAAATCTACGGCATCCAAAGGAAGGCTGGTTGAAAAAGGCTTCGACTTCAACTACATTACCAGCATTTATACCACCAAAACCGGCAAGGTCTATTATTTTGTGTACGACCAAGGGTATCTCCCTCTTGAGGGCGACTTTTACGCTTTGGTAAAACGCGAACAATAGCTGTAACATTTTAAGCCGTTTTCCTACTTATCAATAAAAAGCTCCCTTTTATGATAGCATTAGCTTCCTCATTTGTCCCTATCATTATAGCCCTTGTAATTATTGCCGGCATTGGTTTGGGTTCCTACTATTTCAGTTCGAAAAAGGTCATTCTTCGTGCCCTAGCCAAAATACCGCACAAAACCATGGGCAGTATCAGGACCAATGAGCTGGTGAAAATTTCAGGAAAGGCCCTACATGCCAATGAACCGCTTAAGGCCCCCTTAAGCAAGCGCGATTGCGTATTCTATAGCATCACTATTGAACAGAAGAAGAGCAGCGGCAAACATTCGCATTGGAAAACCTTGATTCACGATGAACAATTTCACGACTTTTTTGTGGATCATCGAGGCGAAATGGTCATGATCAAACCTTCCCATACCCCGAAAAACTATGTCACCTATTTAGTGCCCGACAAGAACACCGCCTCTGGAATGTTCAACAATCCAACACCCGAATTTGAGGCCTTATTGAAACGTTATCATATTGAGAGCTCCAACTTTTTCGGTTTCAACAAACAATTGCGCTATAGCGAAGGGATCATAGAAGTAGGCGAACGCATCACCGTATCAGGAATTGCCAAATGGAAAAGCTTTACCGAACCCATTGAAGGCTTCCCCTATTCCAAAATACTGTCGCTTGAAAGCGAGGGCAAGCAAAAACTGATCATCTCCGATTTGCCCGAGGCTCTTGAAAGCCGACCTTAATTTATAAGAATAGTCTATTATATTTTAGAATAACCAACACGCCAATTATATCAGAAACCATTTGAGAAAGTTTATGTTGAGATTGGCAACAAACAACACCCTGAAATGAAACCAGAACCAATAAAACAAACAAATTACAAACAATGGGCTTTTAGAGTATTTCTTTATGTAGTTGCAGTAAACCTAGTAATCGCTTATCGGGTAATGACTTTTGCTGTTGGGTTTCACGATATAGAAAAATTCCAACGAAATATTGCCATTGTATCGGTATTCGGAAATTTACTCCTTATAACGGGTATTATACTAACTATTCTCAGCATTAAAAATGAAGAGAAAAAAAATTATCAATATTACATTTCGATAATCGGATATCCATTCTTTTTAATACTAACCTTTTTATCCTTGGTGTTCTAAAATAGAAATCGAAAATCTATGCTGGATTAAAAAGGATTGCTTTGAATAACTCAAATCACCCTCCCAAAAAAAATGCAGCGATCCTAAAAACTATCGCTGCACATGTTTAACAAACCCAACTGAAGCGTGATTGTATCACGTTCATTTAATTCTTCTTATTTCCAATTATGCCCTTTCAACTGAAGGGCTGCTTTTAAAATATCCTTCTGGCTAATTTGCCCTACCAATTTACCGTCCTGTACAATTGGGAAACGGCGCATCTTGGACTCCAAGAATTTCTTAGCCGCATCAAACACATTCATATTGCCATCTATGGTCTCCACCTCCTTGATCATGCGTTTCTCAACATTGTCCTGTGCCATTGGCATGTTGTAATATCTACTGTCACTAATCTGCTTTAAACAGTCTCCTTCCGAAATGATGCCAACCAACTCATAATTGTCGTTCACAACGGGTCCCCCCGAAATCTTGTGGGCAATCAAAGCCTTGATTACCTCCTCCACAGACTGCTCTGGTTTAAACGTAATTAATGTAGTACTCATATAATCTCTAACCCTAAATGGGATCTCCTCTACCGTATTGCTTTGCTGCTTTCGAGACCCCTGAAAACTTTTTATGCCCATAACCTAAAATTTTAATTCCTTTTAAATTTACTGAATTTAAGTCATTTAACCTAAAGTGAATTTTAGCAAAATATTCAGTACATTTAAGAAGAACTAACTAACACTTCTTCCCATGCTAAAAAAAATCATCGCCTTAGCACTGATACTTTTGGCCATTTATTGGAGTTTTCTTGCCCTAAAACCCACTTCAATTTCTGGCTTGGAAACGACTGATACCGAATTTTCTACGGACAGGGCTTTGGGACACCTCAAAGAAATTTCAAAACAGCCTCATTATGTTGGCATTCCCGAACACCAAAGGGTTCGAGACTATATTGTAACTGTTCTGAAAAACTTGGGATTGGAAACCGAGATTCAGGAAGGCTACAGTCACAATGAAAAATGGGGAAGCATCACCAAGGCTAAAAACATTTTGGCCCGCATCAAGGGAACCGACAGCACCAAAGCACTATTACTTTTATCACATTACGATAGCAACCCGCATTCCTCATTGGGAGCCAGTGATGCGGGTTCCGGGGTGGTAACCATTTTGGAAGGTCTTAGAGCTTTTCTACATGAAGGAAAACAGCCCAAAAATGACATTATTGTGATGCTTTCCGATGCCGAAGAACTAGGACTCAATGGCGCCGAACTTTTTGTAAACGAGCATCCTTGGGCAAAAGATGTGGGCTTGGTTTTAAATTTTGAATCCCGAGGAAGTGGCGGCCCTAGTTATATGTTGGTGGAAACCAATGGAGGCAACCATAAACTCCTAAAAGATTTTGTGGCAGCTAACCCCCAATATCCCGTGGCAAATTCCCTTGCCTATAGTGTTTACAAAAAACTTCCAAACGACACCGATTTGACCAGTTTTAGGGAGGACGGCAATATTGACGGATTCAATTTTGCTTTTATTGATGATCATTTCGATTACCATACGGCCTTAGACACTTTTGAACGATTGGACCGATCTTCTCTGGAGCACCAAGGTAGCTACCTTATGCCTTTACTCCATTACTTCGCCAATGCTGACTTAACTGATTTAAAAAGCGATGAGGACAATGTATACTTTAACATCCCTTTGTTTAAAACCGTGAGCTATCCCTTTGCTTGGATTGTCCCAATGCTTGTCGTGGCTATCGTTCTGTTTTTAGGCTTGGTATTTTACGGTTTGAAAAAACGCATGCTCAACTCTAAGCATATGGCCATTGGTTTTATTCCCGGTATGGCCGCCATTTTATTGAATGGACTTATAGGCGTTGGTGGCTGGAAGGTGCTAACGGTTATTTACCCTCAATATAATGAAATCCTCCAAGGGTTTACCTATAACGGGCATACCTATATTTTAGCATTCTCTATATTGGCAATGGCCATATGTATGTGGCTATACAACAAAGTCTATAAACCTGAAAACACGGCAAGTTTGGTTGTACCCCCACTATTCCTGTGGTTGATTATCTGCACCCTTATAGCCATTTACCTTAAGGGAGCCAGCTTCTTTATCATTCCCGTATTTTTTGGTTTGATCAGCTTGTGGATCTTGGTACGCCAAAAACGTCCCAACATTTTATTAATGGCATTGCTGCTTTTCCCAACCATTTGGATCTTGGTACCCTTTGTTAAAATGTTTCCCGTAGGTTTGGGACTAAAACTTTTAGTTGCGTCCACTGTACTGATATCCCTGATTTTTTCCCTGTGCATCTCAGTATTTGGTTTTTCCAGATATAAAAACCGTTGGGCCTATTTTCTATTTATAGTATCCATTGGCTGTTTTATCTATGCCCATATAAATTCCGATTTCAACGAGGAACGTCCTAAACCCAATAGTTTGATCTACTTCTGGGATACCGATAGCAACAAAGCGCTTTGGGCCACTTACGACCAACAATTGGATGCTTGGACCAAAACCTTCCTATCTGACAATCCAAGAGCCAACGATTCGCTTTCAAAATTTAACAGCCGTAGTAAATATGGCACACCAATAAGCTATGTGAACAATGCCGATGTAAAACCAGTTCCAAAACCTCATATAGATATTTTACAAGATTCACTAGTTGGAGAGGAACGCCATATAAAACTATTCATCGCGCCTCAACGCAGAGCTCACAAATTGGTATTGTTTGCAGACTCCACCCAACATTTCATTGATTTTAAAATGAATGGCTACGATTTTAAGAATACCAAACACAATGGATATGTATTGGAAGAGCGTTTAGGGCAACAACTATTTGCCTACTCTGTTGTGGACGATAATTTAATGGATATAGAACTAAGCATTCCAATGGGTACACCGTTGATACTAGACTATTTGGAAGTCTCATTCGACCTCCCCAGCAACCCATTGTTTAGGATGCCTCAACGGCCTGCCGGCATGATCCCGAAACCATTTGTTAACAATGATGCAGTGATGGTCAAGGAGACCATTATTTTAAATTGACAATTTTCATCCTTATACAAACAATCTTACACGATATTCAAAATAAATCTAAAAAAAAATCAACAAAATTGTTTTTTAGATAAGAATACCCTACGTTAATAAAACGTTAACAACACTTGTTTACCTAGCTCGTCTTTCTTTGTTAACATAATTTTAAGACCATGAAACTGGTTAACAAGACAAAACTTTTAATTGCGGCTTCCGTTTTTACCCTATTGGCACTCACTGCCATTCAAGGGTATTTGATCCGTAATACCTACCAGTTGAAAAGAGCTACAGCCCAATATGAAAGCCAAAGCATTTTTACCCAAATTTACAATTCTGAACCTGTTGAATATTTACTTTGGGAATTACGAAATGATGCCATAAAACAAGCCCAGGCCTATAAAAACAAACAAATTTCCAAAGAAGAAGTTATAACCAACCTTCAACAAAAGTCAGCCTCCTTAAATCCCTATTTTCTGGAAGAAATCAACAAAGGCTTTGCAGAATATTCCATACCTGTAGATATTTCGATACAAAAAAAGCTAACATCCATGGTTCTTCATGATACCTTGGGAAATGCCGAAACAATATATAATGAAAAAGACAGCACCCTACTACTATTAGGCACACCTTATAAACCTACAGAAAATAGCGAACAAAAACTTATCAATAACGCAACCTTTACCAAAGGCCTTGTTGCAAACATCAATGGGAAATCTTACACCTATATGCTTGAATTCAAAACCAAACTGTTCATGTCCGAATCAACAGGTTGGAGCGGGTATTTAATTAAGCAGATGTCTGGTGTATTATTGCTTGCCTGCCTGCTATTTTTGTTCGTGACAGGCATTTTATTTTATTCCATTAATAGTTTATTGAAACAAAAAAAACTGGCCGACATCAAGACCGATTTCATCAATAATATTACCCACGAACTTAAAACACCACTATCTACCTTGGCCATTGCCATTAAAAATTTGAACAATGAGGCATCCAAGTACAATGGTCTTTTTAACAATAGTGTCCTAGAAGTCATCAATCGTCAAAATATAAGACTACAGAAACTCATAGATCAAGTCCTCAATACCAGTTTGGGTTATCAGGAAATTGAACTTAACGAAGAAATTTTCAACATGCCACAGTTCCTGAAAGAAACTGTAGACGACTTTAAACTTAGCCTCAAAGAAGATATTGACATAACTACGAACATACATAAGGACGCCATCCTAATTTCTGCCGATAAATTTTACATCAGCACCGCTATTAACAACCTATTGGGGAATGCAGTGAAATATGGCAGCACTTCAGTAAGCCTACACTATGATTACACCCCCAAGGAACGCACCCATTTCATTAAAATTAAGGACAATGGTATAGGCATCCCTAAAAAACACCAACGATCCATCTTTGACAAGTTCTATCGTGTTAGCGAACAGGATACTCACAATTATAAAGGATTAGGATTGGGATTGTTTTATACCCACCAGATCATCGAGGCCCATAAAGGAAGCATCTCGGTGAGTAGCACTAAAGGAAACGGAACCGAATTCACCATAATACTTTCTAACCAATGAAAAACATACTACTAGCAGAAGACGACCACGATTTCGGGGGTATGTTAACACAGTACCTTCAAAGTAACAAATTCAATGTAGAATGGGCCAAAAATGGCGAAGAAGCCCTAGAACTATTCAACTCCAACACGTTTCATATATGTGTATTGGACGTAATGATGCCCAAAATGGATGGCTTTACCTTGGCAAAAAAAATTACACAGGTAGATCCCGAAATGCCTTTTTTGTATTTAACCGCACGTAAAACCAAGGAAGACAAAATAAAAGGACTAAAACTAGGGGCGGACGATTACATTGTAAAACCCTTCGATCCTGAAGAGTTTGTATTACGCCTAAAAAACATCATCAAACGAACCGAGCAACAGCAGTTTGTACTTAGAGAATATGGAAACAAGGACATTATTTCAATTGGCAGCTATCATTTCGATTATAGAAATTCACTTTTAAAAAGTAACACTACCACACATAACCTTACCAAAAAAGAAGCCCAGTTGATCTACTTCCTTTACAGTAACAAAAACAAATTAGTACGCAGAGAAGATATCCTAACCAAAATATGGAACAATAACGACTTTTTCTCAGGGAGAAGCATGGACGTGTACATAAGTAAAGTACGTAAATATTTTAATGAAGACGAAGATATCAACATTAAAAGCGTCCGAGGATTGGGATTGGAATTCCAACTACTATCTCACTCCTAAAACACAAACAGAAAACGTACTCATTTTAACCTATAAAAACATCTACTATTTAAAAAAAACCCTTTTAAGTTAAATTAAAGTTAATTGCTCTTTTATTTAACAAAGCAATTCATCCATAACATATTTTTAAGATTAATTCCTTGTTGAATAAAAAAAAATAAACTAATGCTATCTAGTATTTCTACAATATTCTTTTTAAGCCTTAAGAAGTTAACAGCTTTCAATTACTACAAACAGTTGGGGCCATTCCCCATTACCCTCAAAAACAATAAGTTTGCTTTTATCCTAAGTGAATAGTATAAACTGCATATGCTTATTTTTAACACAAAAAATGCAACACAACTAAAAACCAATTACACATTAATTATATTATTAACCTTTAACTTTTAAACACATGAAAAAAGTTACCCTATTAATGCTGCTGTTATTCAGTTCGCTTACATTTTCACAAGTCTTTATCGACCAGCCTTTCGATGAGTCTACGAAACCCGCCGATTGGACTTACGATGGGACTTGGATAAGCAATTCCACCGTAGGCGCTTGTACTTCTGGCACCCTAAACGGTTATGGAATCCAAGGAACTACACATGTAGTCACTACCAATACCCAAGTATCCAACGGCACAGAAATGAACATTAGTTATGACTACAATGTTGTACACAGAAATCCTAGATTTACCTACCCTGCATATGGTGCACCCGAAGCAAATTGGGGCTCTGTAGTAATAGACTACAGTACAAATGGTACGGATTGGACCACACTTCAAACTATTGACGATTCCAATTTCACCTATGATGGATCATGTAAATCTGCATCCTATACAATTGATGCCGCTACCCTCCCTGCAGAAACTAATTTCCAATTTAGAGCAACCTTTAATATAGTAAACGATTCTAATCAGCTATATTTTTCACTGGACAACGTATTAATAGCTCAAACGGCAACAGAGGTTCCAAATTGTGATGCTACCCTAAGCTCTGAACTCACTAATGTCCCTATAGAAAACACAACCATTACATGGAATAAAGCTACAGGGATTCCTACTGGTTACAAACTAGCTGTTGGTCTAGTATCAGGAGACTATACATTTGTGGCTTCTACAGATGTAGGCAACACAACAAGTTTTACCTTCCCAGAGAGCCTTGAATACTCAACTACCTATTATGTATTGATCACTCCTTACAATACCTTAGGAGATGCCACAGGTTGTGCAGTACAAAGTTTTACAACGCGTGATGCTCCATTACAAGGTGCCGCATGTAGTGACCCTATCATTATTGACATAGACTCTGGCGATTTTAGCGCTACTGGAGTAAGTCTAAACCTCTACGAAGATGACTATGACACCGCTCCATGTAACGCTGGTAGCGGTTCTTCAATGGCCGGTAATGAAATGGTATATGCTATTGCACCTATATTTGATGTTTCTGTAGATATTGCCCTCACCAACATTATCAACCAAAGAGCCAATATATATGTTTTAGATAGCTGTGTAGATGTTGCTACAGAATGTATAGCCTCTGGCGCTACAGGATACGGAAAAGATGATAATGGCTTTTTCACTAACTTGCTTCTAGAAGATGTAGTATTAATTCCTGGAAACATCTATTATATCGTTATTTCAACTGGTCAAAATTACACTGAAAACAACACCCAGTTTGATCTTTCTATCACTAAAAATGATTGTATTAACCCAACTGCAACCTTAACACCAGTAGCAGATTGTGACAATAGTCAGTATTCAGTTCAAGTTGATGTAACGTATTTTGGAGATGCTACTACTTTAACCATAAGTGATGGTGTAAACACAAACCAAACACTTTCAGCTGTAGGACAAGTAACTTTTGGACCTTATGACAACAGCTCTACTCAATCCTTTACCATTACCTCTGATAAAGAATGTTTCATTACTGAGTCTATTACTTATTACTGTCCTCCAGTTAATGATGAATGCGCCAATGCCATTGCCTTAACGCTTTCTACAGATGAAAACTGCGACAACTCTGTGTCTGGTTACACCTATGAAGCTACAGATTCAACTCAAGACGTATGCTATTCTAGTTATCAAGATGTTTGGTATACCTTTACTCCGTCAGAAGATGGTTATTACCAATTTGTTGTTACTACCGATGTAAGTTCTAATAGAATTTCTGTTTTAAGCGGTAGTTGCGATACTGAATTCACATCTGTAGGGACCTGCGGTTCTTCATACTCTGTTATCCGCCTATTGTCAGCAGGAACACAATATTATATTCCTGTACAAAGTATTACAGCCTCCACAATTCCTGGAATGGATTTTACCCTTTGTGTTTATAAAATGCCTGATGCTGTTGCAAACGACGAATGTAGCGCAGCTCAAGTAATAACGGAATCTGATGCTAGCGGCAGCAACACCATTACCGGCACACATGAAAACGCTTATTATTCTCTTGAAATGGCAAATTGTGGTTCAGGTTTATCATCGTACTACGAGGATGTATGGTATAGCTTCACCCCTCAATATACAGGAACCTACCATATTGATTTTACTACACTTACAGGTAGTAACATTTTCTACAGCATGTTCAGCACTTCAGATTGTGCTTCAGTATCTACAGATAACAGAGTAACTTCAAGCTGTCAAATACAAGGAAATTCAGATGTAGACCTTGTTGCTGGAACTACCTATTTAATAGATGTTAACTCAAACAGTAATAGTGAAATTGCCACCTTCTCATTCTTCATCTACCCAGATGCTACTTTGAGCAATGCAGAGGTAAACTTTGAAGGATTTAGATACTATCCAAACCCAGTTAAAAATACGTTGACCTTTGAGTCTCCAAACGTGATTTCTTCTGTAGCTATCTATAATGTAGTAGGTCAAAAAGTATTGGCTACTGCAGGCAACAACACCATGTCTACAGTAAACATGAGTGCTTTACCAAACGGCATTTACTTTGCTAAGGTGAACATTGACGGAGCAGAGAAAACTATTAAAATCATTAAAGAGTAATTAATACATGGGTAAAAACATCTATAAATACAGGCTACAGTTATTTTTAATTGTGTTATATCTAACCTTAAGCCTTTCCATATTTTTATGGTATATAGAATAGTTTCTCACTCTCTTTGAAAAAGGGCGGCCAATTGGCTGCCCTTTTTTATTCACTAACAATTGTACAATTATTTAAAACAAACTTCAGGTTAAATTAAAGTTAACCACCATTAAGAACTTATACCAAAAAAGAATGAAAATATAATTTAGATATGGTATTGTTATGTTCAACAAACTTTAATCTTTACTAACATTAATTGCACTATTCATAATTTATATAACACAGCCATATCTTTTAAACCAAAAATTCAAACAACTACAATCATATCGCAAATAACTACCCATTTATATCTTTTAACCTTTAACAATTTACTAATGAAAAAAATTACTCTTGTCTTCATGCTACTTACAAGCATGATCACCTACTCACAAATTGACATTTATGAAGATTTCGAGTCATACTCCACCGGTAATCTTCCGTCTGGTTGGAATGGCGATTTTGAAACCACAAGCACTGCTACCAATTCGAGTAACATCCGTTGTGGGAGTAGATCATTTTACACACTTGCCAATAGTGCATCCACAAAAACGTTTACCACAAAAAATTTACCTGGAGTCAGCAATGGTACAAATGCCGAAATTAATTTTAATTATAAAATAGTTGGACTATCAACTTCCTATGAATACCAAGCACCTGAAGAAAACTGGGGCACCTTTGTTTTTGAATACACCACAAATGGCACAGATTGGACAACTATTGGCAGCATTGATGACAACAACTACACCTATGACGGAACATGCCATGCAGCCTCTTACACCATTGATGCCTCCAACTTACCTGAAGGAGTCGATTTTCAATTTAGAGGATCATTCAACTTAGTAAATCGCGGAAGTTCTTATTATGTCTATGCAGTTATTGATGACTTATCTATTTTACAGACAGCTATTGAAACCCCTAATTGTGACAGTGCTTTAACTTCTGAGACAACCAACGTTGCCATCTCAATGCCAACTATCTCTTGGAATTCTGCCTCAGGCCTTCCCTCTGGTTATAACATAGCAATTGGCCTAACCTCAGAGGACTACACCTTTGTAGCAAGCACCGACGTAGGCAACAGTACTGAATTCACTCTTCCAAATACTTTGGAATACTCAACCACTTATTATGTATTGATCACGCCTTATAATGCTTTTGGATCGGCAACAGAATGTACCGCTCAAACTTTTACCACTAGAGCTCAACCGGCTGTGGGAGCCTCTTGTGACAATGCACATATAGTCAACACATTCCCTTATAGTACATCTGACAATACAGACAATTATGAAAACACATATAATACAAGTCCCTGTACAGCCACTTACATGAAAGGGAAAGATGTTTTTTACGAAATCACCCCTTCTAATGACATATCTATTAATGTAAACTTACTAGATATCAATAGCAATGGAACCTCTTTATCCGTCGTAGAAGGCTGTGTAGACGCGGCTACAAACTGTTTAGCCTATGAAGGATCATTTGGCATCACAAATAGATCTTTTGAAGATCTTCTTCTTTACGCAGGAAACACCTATTACATAGTTATAAGCGGCTCTAATTCTACTCAAACATTTACCTACACTTTGGAAATCACTCAAAATTCACTGACCAATGCAGAAGTAAACTTTGAAGGCTTTAGATACTATCCAAACCCGGTTAAAAACAGTTTGACGTTTGAGTCTCCAAACATGATTTCATCTGTTGCTATCTACAATGTAGTAGGTCAAAAAGTATTGGCAACTGCAGGTAACAACACTATGTCAACCGTAAACATGAGTGCCTTACCAAACGGCATCTACTTTGCCAAAGTGAACATTGACGGAGCAGAGAAAACCATCAAGATTATTAAAGAGTAGTTAGTCTATGGGCAAAAACATCTATAAATACAGGTTACAGCTATTTCTAATTGTATTATATCTAGCCTTAAGCCTATCTATATTTTTATGGTATGTAAAATAAGCCCCTCAAAAAACTCTTTTTAAAAAGGGCAGCCTAATTGGCTGCCCTTTTTTTTGTAGTCAGTATTCAATAGTAAGATAGATTATGTTCTTAGCAATAGTTCTCGATACAAAATTCTTTTCAAGAATTTCACTCGAACTGACGTTTCTCCAAATCATTTAAAATCACATAGGAATAACCTATAATCACTTCGAGTGGTTGGTCGGCATGAAAATGCTGAACAATCGTATCGAGAAGTCATTTAAACTTACATATAACCCTCAAACAAACCTTAAATTATTAGCATCTCTTTAAGAGAATATCCTTTGAATTTTTATAGATTTAGAACCTAAACTTTGAAACTATGAAAAAACGATTTTTTATGGTCTTGGCATTGGCGAGTTTTGGCCTAAATGCCCAAACCAACACCGAACTTACCAAACACTTCGAAGCCTATTATAAACAAATGAAAGAACATGGGGATGTGCAAGGTGTGATTAACGCCCTAACGCATTTGGACGTGCTCAAGCCTACCCAATCCCGCAAAGACACCCTTGCCTACATTTACGTGTCCGAGGGACGCTATATGGAAGCTTTAAACACTATTGGAATTGATAAAAACCAAAACGATTCCAACCTCAACACCGAAGTAAAGGCCATTGCCCTTAAAGCCATCAACCAACCACAGCGTGCCTTAGAACACTATGAAGTCTTATTTGCTAAAGAGCCTAATCCATATTTGGCTTATGAAATTGCCGACCTTAAAATGCAGGTTCAGGATCTCGCAGGTGCAAAAACCAGTGTAGAATACGGATTGGCTAATGCCACAGATGATATGAAACGCACCTATTACGAATCTCAGCCACCTTACCAAGCTTCTTTAAAAGCAGGGTTTTTATACCTAAAAGGCATTTTGGTATTCAATGAAAATAAAGATGAAAATGTTGAAAGTGCTCTTGCTTTGTTAAACCACGCTTTGGTAGTAGACCCAAGTTTTAAATTGGCCCAATTGGCCAAGGACGCCTTGTTATCTAGACAGCCGAAGTCGTAAGAAGGAGAAACTCGCTTTGTCATTGACTTCGTCGAATCCTCGTTGTAATGACAAATAACCTATAGTCACTTCGAGTAGGTGTTCGGAATGGAATGAAGAACAACGGTATCGAGAAGTCTTGGAGATTCATTCCTTAGTTCTCGATACAAAATCCTTTACAAGAATTTCACTCGATCTGACATGTTCGAATTATAATAAAACAAAAAAGGCGTTGGAACATCCCAACGCCTTTTTTATAAAACTTTGCTTGACTTTCGTCTTACCAAATTCTTACACGATCTTCTGGTGCCACGTACATTGGGTCACCTTCTTTGATATCGAAAGCTTCGTAAAACGCATCGATGTTTTTCAATGGCTGTGTAGCTCTTACTTGACCTGGAGAATGCGTATCTGTTTTGATACGAGTTCTCAAAGCATCTTCTCTCATTAAAGTTCTCCAAACTGTAGCCCAAGACATGAAGAAACGTTGCTCTGGAGTAAATCCGTCAATGTTCTCTGGTCTACCATTCTTTTCGATATCCAATTGAAGGGCATCATAAGCTCCCAATACACCACCTAAATCTCCAATGTTTTCACCAAGAGTAAAGGCACCGTTAATGTACACGCTGTCCAAGACTTCGATAGCACTATATTGCTCTGCCAATTGGTTACCACGCTTAGTAAACTCTTCCAAGTCTTGCTCTGTCCACCAGTTTTTAAGGTTTCCGTCACCATCGAAACGTGATCCAGAATCATCAAAAGAGTGAGAAATTTCGTGACCAATTACAGCTCCAATACCACCGTAGTTTACAGCATCATCAGCATCAAAATTATAGAAAGGTGGTTGCAAGATAGCCGCAGGGAACACAATTTCGTTGTTCATTGGGTTGAAGTATGCATTCACTGTTTGTGGTGACATTCCCCATTCTTTCTTATCTACAGGCTCTCCAATTTCAGAAAGATTCTTTTGATTAGACCAATCTGCAACAGCCATCATGTTTTGGAAATAACCATTACCTTCTTTAACGGCCATTTTAGAATAGTCTTCCCACTCATCTGGATAAGCAATCTTAATGGTCATTTTACCCAATTTTTCAACTGCTTTTTCCTTAGTTTCGGCAGACATCCAATCCAAAGCTGTAATTCTGTTTTGGAAGGCAGTAATCACGTTACGGATCATATCTTCAGCTTTCGCCTTAGCTTCTGGTGGAAACTTGGCATCTACATACAATTTCCCTACAGCTTCACCAGCAGCGCGGTCTACAGTACCCAAAGCACGCTCGTCAGCTGGTTGCATTTGCTTGGCACCATTCAACGTTTGCTCGTAAAACTCCCAGTTAGCTCTTTCAATTCCGGTAGTTAAATACCCAGCCAAACCATCTAAAGTTTCCCAAACCATCAAAGTTTTGATATCTTCAATAGAAGTAGTCGTCAAGAAGTTTTGAACAGCAGCCATGTACTTAGGCTGCATTACGTTTACAGTATCAAGAGACTTTTCAATCCCCATATCTTTAACAAACTTAGCCCAATCGATAGCAGGAGTCATCGCTTGCAAATCGGCAAAAGTGGTAGGATTGTTAAAGTTTCTAGCATCACGTCTTGCTACTTTATCCAATCTAGGCTCTGCCAATTGGGTTTCCATAGCCAAAATCTTCTCGGCAGCAGCTTTTGCAGTCGCTTCATCATAGTTGATGAACTGCAACATTCTAGCAATGTGCGCTACGTATTTTTGACGGATTTCTTGAGATTTCGCATCTTGATCTAAATAGTAATCACGTTGCAAACCTAAACCTCCTGGTACTACCCAAGCAATGTTCATTGAACTGTTGTTCAAATCGGCAGAGGCACCAATCCCTACAAAAGGAGCGGCAACACCTGTAGTTTTAGCATACACAGTTTGCATATCTGCCAAAGATTGGATACCGTTGATAGCCTCCAATAAAGGTTGAATTGGTGCAATTCCTGCAGCATTACGCGCTACTGTATCCAATTCGGTTTCATAAATTAAAAGCGCCTTCTTTTGGTCAGTTCCTTCTGCATAAGTTCCCAACTCTTTCGAAGTATTCACGATTTCAAGGACATCTTGTCTTGTATCTTTTCTCAATTGTGTAAACCCTCCCCATCGTGTTTCGTCATCTGGTATTTGGGTATTTTTCATCCAATTACCATTTACATAATTGTAAAAGTCATTCTTAGGGCTTACAGAAGGGTCCATATTCTCAAGAATGATTCCCGGAACCTTTTCTTCTGCCATAGCAGTCTCCCCAACCTTGGCTTCTTCTTTACAAGAAGTAAATGCCGCCAAACTTAGTACAGACACTGCCAATACATGTTTCATATTGGTATTCATAAATAAATAGTTAAAAAAATAGGGTTAAAATTAGTTATATAAGAAGTTTTGAAATTGCATTTGTTACATATTAACAGAACTTTATATGTTAAAATTGAAGTTCTTCCAGAAGTTTACTCAGGTCTGCCCACGTTATTGGCATCCTTTTCAAATTTTTTGTTGATTTGAAGATTAAGATTAGCCAAGGCTTCCAAAAATTCCTTGATATCCTGAAGCAACTCTTTCTTGGACACATTATCCAATTCGGTAGCACCGTTCAACTTTAATAGTTTTGTCTCCAAAGCAGTCACCCTTGCCTGGATCACATTGGTCTTTACTGACTCAGGAATTCCTGCCTTAAACTCTCCTACAAATACCTTCACAATAGAATCTGAACCAGCAAAAAACGATAAGTCTCCTTTTTTCAGGAAGTCGGCTTGGGTATTCAATTCGTGTAATTTTTCCCAATCGGCCACTTTGGTCTGCGAACTGGAATTGAGCATATAATCGGTAAAATCAAGAGCTTCAATATCCTTGGAAGTAATTTGGTTGGGGTCTACCTTCGTCTCGTTTACAATCACGGTTTGCGTTTCAGAATCGCCTCCGCAGGAAACCGCCAGAAAAACAGTGCAGCCCAACAAGGCTGTTTTTAGAATTTGCATATTTCGTAGCTATTAACCTAATTAAAATCAGGTCACAAATATAGCGAATCTAATCTTCAGAGTACTTATGTTAAAGCACACATATATTTCAATATTCTATTTTTCGGACACTATATTCTTATTACTTTTGCAAAAAATTCAAATATCTACAGTTTATGTCATCAAAAATATTAATCATTGGCGCTTGCGGGCAAATAGGATCTGAATTAACAACGAGACTTCGTAGCATTTATGGAAACGACAATGTGATTGCCAGCGATATCAATTACAACAATCTTGATGTGGTAAACTCTGGGATATTTGAAATTGTAGATGCACAGGATTATGGATCGATCAAGATTTGTGTTGAAAAATACCAAATCGATACCATTTACCTAATGGCCGCCATGCTAAGTGCTACGGGGGAAAAATACCCAATGAAAGCTTGGGATTTGAACATGGACTCCCTATTCCATGTATTGAACTTAGCCAAAGACGGTTTTATCAAGCGTGTGTTCTGGCCTTCAAGCATTGCAGTTTTTGGTCCTACTACACCAAAAGTAGACACGCCACAACATACGGTTATGGAGCCTAGCACCGTTTATGGTATCACCAAGCAAGTTGGAGAGCGTTGGTGTGAATACTACTTTAACAAATATGGAGTTGATGTACGAAGCATCCGTTACCCTGGTATCATCAGTTGGAAAACCCTTCCTGGTGGAGGAACCACAGACTATGCTGTGGATATCTACCACAAAGCTTTGGCGGACGGGACTTATGAATGTTTCCTTTCAGAAGAAACCGAATTGCCAATGATGTTTATGGACGATGCCATTAATGCTACTGTAGACTTGATGCAAGCCGACGCCGACAAGCTTACCATCCGTTCTTCTTATAACGTTGCAGCCATTAGTTTTACCCCTGCAGTATTGGCTGAAGAAATTAAAAAGCATCTTCCTGATTTCAGCATTTCTTACAACGCTGATTTCAGACAGGCCATTGCCGATAGCTGGCCAAAGAGCATTGACGACTCTATTGCCAGGACCGACTGGAATTGGTCACACTCTTTCGACATGTCGAAAATGACCGAGGAAATGTTGACGAATTTGGCTAAAATCCAAAGCGAAAAAGACGCGAACTAAATAGCTCTAATTTCCATAATTTTTTCATCGAAGTCCTCTTTATAATTGGATCGAGCCTTGATGCGCGCCTTGTAGGTATAGATTGTAGACACGGTAAGTTCCAAAAATTGGGCAATTTGGCTACTGTCCTGTATCCCCAAACGGTAAAGTGCAAAAATACGTAGCTCGGTATTTAACAAATCGCCACGCTTTACAGCTGTGACTTGATCTTCAGGGAAGAGTTTATTAAAGTCATCAATAAAGGTTGGAAAGAGTTTCAGGAAGATTTCATCAAACTGATGGAACAACTGTTCGCGTTCTTCCTTGACATTGTACCGCTTTAAATTTGGGATGACCTCATTATGCTTTTTGGCAATCATCTTTTGGATGGTGCTCTTTTGAATGTGGTCTATTTTATTGATAAAATCTGACGTAGCATTAATAAAATACTTGATGTATTCCTGCTTAATCGCATCAGATTCACTCAAACTTTTGTTCATTTCCTGCAACTTGGCATAAGAATCGGCCATTGCTTTTCTGGACTTATTTCGAACCTGAAGCTGTTTGAAGATAATCACCAAAAACACGATAATAATTACTGAAAGAACTGTCAATAAAATAACAATGCTCGCCAGTTTATTGTTTTGGCTTTCTACCTTATTCAACTGTGCTTTTTCGATAATAGGCAGAATTTTAGATATCTCAATTTTTCGGTGTCGCGCATTGTAAAAAGTAGCATCTTCCATGGCCAATCCAATATAGCGGTTGGCCTTCTCCAAATCGCCCATTTTAAACAGCTCATTGGCCAAGTTTCTGAGGGCTACCGTTTCTTTGGTAGCATGCTTCACATCGGCAATTGCTGCCAAAGCCAAATATTCAATAGCCTTTTGCGGATAGCCTTCTTCCGAGTAAATATATCCCAAACTAGAGGTGGCAATCCCATAATATTCTGATGGCAACTGGAAATTGTTAATCCAATATTTAAAGGCGAATTCGGCCCCTTCCCAATCCTGCTGTTTCATGCGCTTCAAACTCTCTGTAGCCCAATATTCGTTGGTGTTGGGTTCTGCCAACTCTAAGGCTCTTTCCAAAAATTGTGTGCCTTGTTGGATGTAATGAATGCTAAAACGTTCGTCCTTGTTATAATCGGCAAGGTCGTAGTATGATCTGGCCTTAACGGCATAATACTGAAACTGGGAATTTCTATCCAACTCTCCAACATCAACACTATGAAGCGTATCCAAAGCCTCCTTGAACAAACCGGAAGACATTAATACAAAGCCTTCCTTGATCTTGGCCTTGTCCAATAATTGGGAGTCCTGCAACACCAAGGCCCTAGCTTTGGCCTTGTCCAAAAAATGGTATGCCGAATCGTACTTAAACGATCGGTATTCATTGAACAACTTTAAATAGGTATCGTAAAGATTGTGGTTATCCTGGCTTAGTGTATACTTTTTAACCTCATCTTTTAAAGCATCGATCGTGGCATACTTTTCTTTGATATAGAGCTCCTTTTGTCCCAACACCTCATCCAACTCCTCCAAAACCGGCAGTTCTTTTACGGTGAAAGACGCAAACATAAAACTCAAAAAAAGTAATGCAATAATTCTGTAGGCCATGCAAGTTATATAAATCCCTCTAAGGGTTATTCAAGAAAACCTTCAAAAGGTTGGCCTAAAATACACAATTTTTAATGATACGTTCCAAAAATTGATGTTTTCACAATACAACTTTACACGATTTACTTCAAAAGAAAACCGCTATTTCTGCGGTTTCCATAACTTAATTATTTTAAAAAAATGACTCATTTAAGAATTACTGTCCCTCTTTAATATAGCTCCAACCTTGTTGCTGCTTTTCTACAATTTCCAAAATCCCATCTGGAACCGTCCTTACCCCTGTAATCAAATCGGAGTCCTTGGCATTGTAACGCTTCATGGTTCCTTGGCAAATCACAAAATCGACATTGTCCTTTTTTGCTAATGTTTCCAATTCCTCTGCCACTACAGATTTATCCTTTAACACCATTTCCATAGCCCCACTGTACATCACTACTTCAAACTTAGAATTAGGATAAGCTTGAGACATGGCCTTTACATGCCTAACCGTGGATTGATGCACCTTGGTATTTGGACTGGTAACATCAAAGACTATTTTCACAGGTGTTTGCTGTGCCAACATTACCATGGTAGATAACAGGAAGACACATGCTGCTTGAATGATTGCTTTCATAATCCTAATATTTTATTCCCCAGCGAAAATATAGCCACAGCCATTTTCTTGAGCACGACCTAAAGCCCACACTCCAGAAGGCACCAACTGAATACCCGGAAGCACTCCATTTACCCATTCCTGATAAGTTTCCTTGGGGTCTAAGCCCATCTTTATGGCTGCTGCCCCGCTATACACTTGAATGGCTAGATCGCATACACAAAATAAAGCACCACGCTCCTGCAAGCGCTTGATACCTTCAATTTGTGCCATTGGAAAATCGCCTTCCTGTGGCGCATAATACGGATTTCGGGTATATGCATTACCACTGCTCATATTCACCTTAAACATGTCTCCAAAGGAATATTTCTGCCACAATTTGTCTTCCATAGCCAGAGGTATCGCATCATGACGTAGCACTGTAACCGCTGTCATTTCCTTATCCAACACCCCCATACTGTTATTACTGAGGTAATATGCCCAGTTCCAAATAATAGGAAAACCGTGATGCGGCTTAGATCCATCATATACAATGCGATGGGTTCCCTTGATATTTTTGAACCATGCCTCAGCTTCTGAAAGCTTCTTGGTATCATCCATTGGAATATTGGCATAAATAGGATTGGTAAGTACCGAAAGGGTACTTGCTGTAGCCCCAAGGGCCAGGGCCCCTAGAAATTGTCGTCTTGAATTGCTTTTGGCTGTTTTCATAATTATTTGTTTTTGGTTATGTTATGTGTGTTTTTATAGTATTCCATAATGGGCTGAAAAGGTCCCATTTGGTGTTGTTCCACAGGAAAATCATCGGCATAGGGAGGATAAGGGGTAGATACTGGTTTTTTTAGAAGATCTGGAAAATCCTTCTCGGGATTGGCTTTTTGGGGACGCTCCTGTTGGTTGATATACCCTGCCACATCGTACGCTTCTTCATCTGTTAATTCAGGGGCATCATATTTCGTCCCAAAAGGCATATTGGCCTTTATAAATTGAGCCGAAGTAATCACCCTAGCCATTCCTGCCCCATGATTAAAGGAGTCGTCTCCCCACAAAGGCGGATATAGATAGGTATAACCATTGGCATCCATCACTCCTTTTCCACTTGGGGTATGGCAAACCGCACAGTTTTTTGCAAACACTTGTTTACCATGCTCCAGATCGACAGCGCGATTGGGAATAAAAATCTTCACAAATCCCTGTCCTTTTATCTTCCCGTCCTCTGGCGCAAATCTGCTCAACCATTCCAAATACTTTACCAAAGCCTGCATTTCTTTACTCTCCTCAGGAAGCATCTTACCATTCATACTACGCTCAAAACAACCATTAATGCGTTCTTGAATGGTTCCCATTTTATTTTCGCGTCCGCGGAATTGCGGAAACCGCTGAATGATTCCTATTAATGGTGCCGAATAGGCTTTGGTCCCCGAATTGAGATGGCAATTTTTACAGGCCAGCCTATTTCCTTGGTACACCATATCGGCATTTCCATTATCAGGTCCCAGGTACTTTGGGGTTTGATTGAACAATTGATACCCCAATTTTACGACGGCATCTTCTTCAGAATCACCCAAAGTAGTAGGATCGTAATTTTGGGCATAGACATCAAGTTTGGTCTCAATAGGAGCTATCAAAGGCTCTACCTCATGTTTTCCACACCCCTTTACAAGAAGAAAAGTAATTGCACTTGTCAATACTATAACAAGACCGCAATACAAAATACTTTTATTCCTTGAACGACTAAGCTTATGTTCCGAGGGCTCACCCATGAATACGTTCTAAAAATGCAACGGGTCAAATTGTCGGTATATTTGAGACTTATAAGCAGGAAAAAATAAGGTTTGGGGTAGACTATTGGTTCACCTTATTTAAAGATGAAAACTATTAGGAAGGGATTATGTTCTTCTAATTTACAAAAAAAGCGGTTTGTTTTACAAATTCTCCTACTTTTTTAATTTGGGTCCAATTGCAACATAAAAGACAATGTACGAGGATAATAGCATTGCTTATTATCGCAAGCTTGATAGCTTAAAGTTCCTTTCCACGGAATGGAATCCTTCGGAATTTCAGCAATATAAAATTCAAGTTGCACTATTAATGTCTCTGAAAAGACTTGTAAAGGCTCCTTGATACCTATCAAGGAAATTTCATGTGGTTTGGGGAAATACATTGAAACATTAGCCAATGGATTTTTCGTTTCCATGTTTAACGCAGAAGGAGATATCCAATCCAAAACACCAGTATTAGCTTGAATATGATAGCCCTCAGTAATTGAAAATTGGAGTTGAATTGTATTTTTTCCTTTCTGAACCTGATATACCGTATCCTGAATTTGCACCCATTGAATTTGGGCATTTGTAGACCAAGAAACACCAATGAAAAATAAAAGGAATAACTTAATGTTTTGAAAGCAGCTCATCAAGCCGTGACTTAAGAGCCAAAAGTTTGGCATCAAAATTTTTGGAATCCAAAAGCGACATAAATTGAATATTGCCTTCTGGATCTATTAACAAATTAGAAGCCAACATCACCTCATCCCTAGCCAAATCCGGCAATACCCCTTCAGGAGCAAAACTTGCTGCTACCGCACCATCTTCGTCCAACAATACGGGAAATGGAAAATCAAACCGATCCTGCAACTTTTCCTGCACCAAAGCCTGAGACTCTTTCACATCAATAATTAAAACCTTTACATTTTTGGAAGCATACTCATTGGCCAACTCTACCAAATAGGGTGCTTCGGCATTACAAAATGGACACCAAGTAGTGGCGATATGCAACACCAAATAACTTCCTTTATAAGAAGCCATTTCAACTGTATTGCCTTTTAAGTCCTTAAGAGTGAAATCAGGGGCAGTTGTACCCACAAAAGAAGACTCCTTTTGTTGGGCTTGGAGAGATACCATGCAAAAGAAAAATATCCCCCAATAAATCATTAATCGTTTCATAAGCTATTGATTTACAGGAGCCGCACAAAGTTACTCAATTTATGCAAACTACCGTAAATCAATAGCCAAACACCTCTAAACAAGTTTCATTTCCATTTTTTAGAAGAAATGCTAGTGCTTTTTACCCTTGCCTTTTGATTGTTTTTTACCAGCGCCCTTACCCTTTTTGGAATTGGCACTATTCTTAAGCTTATGGAACTCTGCCGAACCTGGCTTGATACCCATTTGTTTGGCAATATAGCCCCACCCTTTGCTTTTATGGGTTTCATAGCAAACCAGTACATCATTTAAAGGTTTTCTTGTGATTTTTGCAATTTCAAGGGCCAAATACACTTCTCCAAAAGCCATATGCAAATTGCCCGTCATATACTCAATGCTCTTTTCAGACACATTGTAAGACAATTTCATATCGGTTTTAAAGGCTCCAAAATCGGCACTCGCACGTGCATTGATGGTATTTAAGTCGGTATCCAATTGCACACTGCCAGTTTTGAAAGAAATTTGGGCAGTGGCAGAAAAGAAGCTGAATGCCAGCATCCACATACATAACTGTTTCATAAGTAGGTTTTATTGGTTATAAATTATTCAAATGTCCATTAGGTATTGGGGCACCTAAAAGACGTGTACAATATAACCAAATTTCTTACACAAGAACATATTTATGCCTGCCACCCTAGAATGGCTTCAACATCCCTATGTAAAACACCTATGGAAACTTATTGAAAAACCTGCTTTAATTCTGCAAACAACTTCTGTTCGTTTTCGCTAAACTGTTCGCCACCAAACCCTAAAAAACCACCTTCCTTAGCAGTATTGGCAACGGTTTCGGCAATATTTAGTAGCCAAGTTTTATAATCGTTTACAACCGTTTCGGATTCTTTTTCCTTTACAATTGACAAGGCCTTTTTACAATCTTCCAATACCAAATTGGCCAAACCTTCTTTGGAATTGACCTGAGCTTCCTTGATACGGTTTACAAACTGCTTGCGCTGCTCACTGGCATCAGACATGGCTTCTTTGGCTGCTTCCGGATCTGGAATAATGGCTGTAATCAATGGATTGCTAGCGTAGGTTTCCTTGGCACCCATCATACTGCGAACGGTAGCAAACAACTCTTTACCAGACCCCACAATACCACTAAATCCAGCACTGGCCATAGTAGCGCCTACCAACTGCGGAATGGATGCCACTACATGCCATTCTTCTTCTGTGTAATTATCTAATTTTCCCATGGAAATTGACTTTAAGAATTAAAATCCTAAAGATAAAATAATTACACAACAATCTGATTAAGTGATAATTAAAGATTAAAATGAACGCTTAATTTTAAACCATTCTGTATAACAGCTTAATTTCATGAACAAGAGACATGTAGCCAAAAACCAAGAGTACATTATTTCTCATAATCGGTAATCGAACCCCAATTCTCACCACTTTTGATGCGATACAACTGCATTTCTGAAATCCCAAATTGTTTGGCAATCATTTTCATGCGTGTACGCCGATTGGGATCGTGAATTTTACGTTTAATGAGTTTTACCTTGGCCTCTGAGAGTTTGGAATAGGTTCTTTTACGAGAGCCCGTTTTATATTCCGGATTGCTAAACTGATGACGTTCCTTTTCTTTTTTGGTAGCCCATTTTAAATTGAGCACTCTATTGTCGGTTTTGTCATAATTAAGATGAATGACATAAAGGCCGTCCCCTTGTTCCAAAAAGTGTTGTGCTACCAGTTTATGCACATAGCGGCTAGTAGCTTTTCCGCTGTGTTTTTGTTTGACCCGTAAATTCTGATACCCATTGATATAGGTTTTGTTAACCAATACCTCTTCGTCTCCTTTGCAGTTAATTACCCGCCCATAATTGGAAATCTTAAACTTTTCATTATCCGCAATCTTGTCGTCGAAGGTAATGGTCTTCCACTCCTCCTTCCAATTGTTCGTTATCATATTTGTAAAATCTTAGCATGTATGAGGCTAAATATAAGCATTTTACAATATCACATCCAAACTACAATACTCAACATCAACAATTTACCCCATTTAACACAAACACCAGCAATAAGCTGGTGTTTGCTTAGGCAACCTCCCTTAAATCATTTTGCAAAGCTTACTCATACTTGCCCTTTCTTTGAAATTTTAATCCCTTTCTATTCTAATACTGGAGGTTCTATCGTTCCAATCGTCATCGGTTAGACAGCTGACATCATTATAGTAGGTTCTGCTGCGCCCACCATAACGCTCATTTTGGTATATGGTAATTTTATATCCGCGAGGGACTTCAATAGATGACAAATTATCGTTTCCTATTCCCAATTCATCGTGATCGTAGCGCCCTTCTCCCAAAGTAATGTTGCCTCCTTTAAAACCACAATCTTTGTATAGAGTTACACCTCTACCATAATCACGACTATCATGACTGGAATGGTGACTACTGTTAGAATGATGGCTACTTGAACTACTACCCCCAGAGCACAATGAGGAATTTACCTTAGTCACTGAAGACACATCGTCATCCTTTACCACCATCAACAAACATTTATCGCTCCTGTTATGCTGCCAGTACATTGAAATGACATTCGAGCCATAACTTTTCACCACCTTATACCCATGATCCTGCAATCTGGTAGAAGCTCTTGATTCCGACATCCCTCTAAGATCATACAAATTGATGTCGTCATCACTATAAGAAGAGTGATTGGAGCTACCCTCATCCTTGTTACAATCTAAATCTGGGGATTTTACCACGGAGCGCACCCTGCCATCCACAAGGCGTACGGTCACACATTGACGCCTTCTGCTGTTCCACCAATTCTGGTAAATGCCGCTGGAGGATTTATCCACATTTTCTAGATGGTAGCCTCTATCTTTAAGAACCTCTTCCGAAGAAGACCCTCGCATATCTACGATGTCTCTTAATTCATAAGCGGTGTCCTGACCAAATGCCAAGGTTTGCAGTAACAAAACTGCCACGATTAAAATCTGTTGCTTTGTTTTCATAAGGTTGTGTATTAAAAGTTGCATAAAACGTTACGTAGGGAACTAAAATTCAAGGCAAATGCTATTAATACAAACCGCACAGAACTGCAAAAACTAAGAAAACATAGAGAAGTTGGGGCTGTTCAGCTTAAGAAATGCCAACACCATACAGCCTTCTAAAATTAATGAATTCTACTAAAAAAGAAACTTTCTTTCTTACGAAATAAACTTTAATAAACTGATAAACATCACAATAAAGCTCGCACGCCATTTCTCAACGCAATACCAAAGTCAGCAAACTATCAATATATGTTTGCTGAGTACGCTTATACTCATTGGCCTGCCTGCTTCTTAACTTATAGCTATATGAAATGGAGCCGCCTTGATAAAAATATTTCCCGTTCTCCTCATAAATACCCATCCAATTCTCAGGCGGTAGAATACGGATATCGTTTCTGGAAATAAGCGACGGATTTAGATGTACAATATTGCCGGTTACAAGCCATTCTTTACCAAAGAGTCGCTTTCTGCTAAAATTGTCCATAGAATTCTCTGTGGCATCATACAGCACAAAAATATAATCTTCATCGGTCTCTATATGGATGTCGGTGGAACTGCTGGAATAGCCGTACCACAAGTAGCCCCCCATAAGCAATACCAACTCTGCTAACATGAGTTGGCAGTATTTTATTCGGTTTACAAGAAAGCGGTCTATAGTATACAAGCAAAGAATGAATAACGTCGTTGGGACTGCGACAATAGGATAGATAATAGCGGGACTCTCCAGGGCAAACCCTTTATAAATGGCCAGTATACTCAAGCCAATACTTAAAAGGGCTACCAAGGTGAGCAAGGTAACAGGATACAACAGCCGTTTAAGAGTGTTTAAAACTGACATGCCTAAATATTGTATTGAAAACCTTACTTAAAGATACGCAATAGATAGGAGTTTTATTATCAAAACATGCCTTTATTAAAAGTTAAAAGTGCCCTTGTATAGCTATGCAAACCACAGTACTCACCATATTGCACAGCACCAAAATATTTCGTAAATTTTAGTGTATCAACATGCTACACTATGGATAGCTTAAAGTACATTCTATGCATAGCATTCCTAATGCTTTCCTGCGCATTTGATGACACAGACGACTCCCATATTACCGTAAATATCAACAAGGGCATTTTAGGCAAATGGTTTGTAGAATGGCACTGTAACGGTAGTATGGAATCTTGGGAGTTTTTCAATAGCAATACCTGTAAAGTTGAAGCAAGTAACAACACCTACTATGGCACCTATTCAACTTCCGGGGAAAAAGTATCCATAAGGATCAATTACATATATGCTGCCGAAACCCAAACCTACCGCATTACCACCCTTACCCCAGACAGGATGGAACTGGATAACCCAGAACCTTGGCAATTGGACTACAACTTTGTTAGGGAATGTGACGAAGCGAACTAAAAACGACCTCGCACGAAACACTGACAGACACAAACACCTTCCACGATCAAGAGCTTACTCATTGATAAAAGTTAACATAGCCCGCAAAGTTTCTACCTGTTGCTGCTCCCTATCAATAGTAGCTTTTTTATCCCCCAACTGAAATCCATAATACCCATACTGGGAATGATTGCCACCTTCTATCCTCACAAATTGGGCGCTGGTAGGCAATTGCACTTTATTGTCCATAATAGAGGCCTCGTCTGAAACGCCATCTCTAGAACCATAGATTTTTAAAATAGGAATCTTTGCATAGCCCAAGGAGATATCCAGTGGATGGGTAGTGCCAATCAATATCAATTGATCTACCACTCCTGGATTTTCATATACAAACTGTGCCGCCATTTTCCCTCCTTGCGAATGCCCCACCAAGATATAGGTTTTGCCCGCATCGTCAAACAAACCCAATGTTTTAGGAATGTTGTATCCCCGTGTTGCCTGGCGCCAAGGCATTTTTATCAAGTATACTTTTATGCCCTCTGTTGCCAATTCCCTGCAAAGTGGGATATAGGATTTGGGCTCTACAAGTGCCCCAGGATAAAAGAACAGTACCTGTATAAAAGAAGCTTTGGGTGTATAGCAGTAATACTGCTCTGTATTTTCAAACTGCAGCAAGTTATCACTCTTTAAGAGTGCCTTATCCACTCCATGGGCCTGCATGGAATAGCAAAGCCACAGCGTAAACACAATTCCAGTAACTATCCAAATAGTCCTTAGGGTTCGTTTTAGTGTCCAATATTGCATATTCATACAATCTCTTTTTTTGAGCTTTATACAGTTATCACACAAGCATCTGTCCTAAATAGCTCCTTGTAACTAACTGTATAAAAAACACCTCTAGATAACCTTGTCCGCCTTTAACTTTTCAAAGATGGTTTTGGCCGACTTTTCAGCAAACATGGCTGGACCTAAAGAACTGCTTGAATTAAAAGTAGCCTTCCAAACCTCTTTATTGGTTTGGGTATCTATCCCCACCAACTCATAGGTTACCGATATCAACCCGCCATTATAGTACTGCATATTTGTAGGGTTGAACAGCAAAAGTAAATCTTTATTCCCAGAAACAATACTGCTATTCACCTGCGCCTCTCTACCTTCACTGGTATTTAAAGTCAAGCCCTTTTTTGCTTTTTCAAAGAGCAATATTTCCACCTGCTTGGCATCTTCCTCAAACTTAGCTTCCATATTTTCTTTAAGCTTGTTTGTAAAGTTACGAGTGCTCCCTCGCTCGTAAGGAATTACTATCAACGGATTCCCATAAGGCCTGTTGGTTCCCGAATAGTCTACCACAAATTTTATGTATACTCCACAACTGGTCAATAACATCACAAGCAACAGTAATACAAATCTTTGTTTCATATAATTGGTTTTATAAAATTATTTTTTAGTTGTTTCTCTTAGCAATAAGTTATGTTGCTCACTACCCAAACCTAAATTAGCCTGCTCTACCCCACAACTTGTGCCATAGTTATGATAGGGTTCATTTCTTATCTAATAATTAATTTCTTATTTGTCAAATTCCCATTAGCATTTTCTATGGACAAAATATAGACTCCTTTTGCCAAATCGGAAATTTCCATAATTTCACTATTAAGGTTTTTAACTTCTTTCACCTTGCTTCCTTTCAAGTCATAAATATATACGGCTTCAATTTTCTCTTCTGATTTAACATAGAACTTGCCATAGCTAGGATTAGGAAAAACAGTAACTCCTTTATTATTTAAAGAGAACCTGAGTTCCGAAATACTTAAAGTATTATCCGATTCATATAGGGATTGAATGGCAGATTCACTTAATGAAATGTTATATAATCTTACATCATCAATTGCCCCAAAAATTCTTCCTTTTAAATTATCAGAAGAATAATTAGATGAAATCATCAGTTTATTGTTCGAATATTGAGTAGTGTATTTTTTAGTCGTCCCAGCCTTAAGCACTCCATTAACATATAATTTATTTTCGCTAGGAGTATTTACAATTGCCACAAAATACCAAGTATCTGGACTAACCATAACATTTGATGACACTTGAACAAATGTATCAGCAAAAAACATTTTTATTCTATTATCTGAGTCATCTACAAAAAGATGAACATCTTCCCCGTATGAAATATCTTTATATGACAATAAAAAGGCATCTGAAAGAGTAGATGGCAATACGTCCAACTTAAACCACAAAGAATAAGTCCAGGTATCTTCCCATAAATTTTGAACATTTGGGAATTCTACCCAATCACCATCTCCAATTAATAAACAAGCACTATTTTCTTGCCCGTTACGATCAGATGTATAGCTACCACCCACAATTAATCCATGGTTGTTGTTGCCGCTTTGGTCATTACAGTTTTTTTCAAAAGTATAATGAACCACTAAAGACTCCTCTAATTCGTTTTGCGAAAACAAATAGCTACTATTAATTAATAAAAACACTAAAATTGTAATTTTTTTCATGGTTGGAATATTGAAATATTGTTGCTAATTCATATTGAAAACGGATATACATTTATCTCTACCTGAACTAAGTATCTAACATACCTATCCGCTATTATAACCATTCAAATATAACAGATTCCCCCTACAAAATACAGAAACCACAAGCTTTTCGTTAAAACCTTACAAATGCTCCACAAACGCCTTTTATTGGCAAAAATTATCCTTAAAAGGGTTCAAAAAACTACTAAATCCTACCACAACCCCACCATCATCCCACCGTTGTTCGTGCCAAGGTACCTCCTGCCCAAATAGCCTAGAGCCTTACACGAAGAAACCTCGAACCATCCTCGAACAAAACCCCCTAAATTTTGGGTTGAGCAGTCATAAGGCATCATAAAGCGTCATAAGTAGTCATAAACAGTCATAAGCGGTCATAAGTAGTCATAGGCCGTCATAAACCATCATAACCCGTCATAAGCAGTCACGAACGGTCATAAGCCGTCAGACCCTTGTTTTACAATAATTTAGCTTCTACATTGGTAACAAGTTTAACTCTAAAACCATAACAACTATGGCAAAACTCGACAAAGGCATCCTAGGAGGCTTTTCAGGAAAAGTGGGCAATGTAGTAGGTGTCCGCTGGAGAGGGCAGGACATTATGCGCAGTCTGCCGTCTCGGGGACATTATGTACCCAGCAACGCACAATTGGAACAACGTGAAAAGTTCGGCTTGGTCATGAAGTTCCTTACACCCATCCAAGGGCTGCTCAACGCCTATTTTGGCAAGCGCCAGAGCGACAAAAGTCCGTTCAACCTAGCGGTATCCTACCACCTTAAGGAGGCCGTAGAACCGGTAGACGAAGGTTTTGAAATGGATTACCTTAAGATACTCATTAGTAAGGGCGACCTGCGCGGGATGGACACCCCGCAAGTACAAGCCTTGGCCAACCAACAACTGGCCCTGAGCTGGGAAGACAACAGCGGACAGGGCAACGCCAGCGCATCAGACGCCTGCATTGCGGTAATCTACTCGCCAGAGGGGCAGTTTTTTCAAATCTTTGAGGGGGTGGCCCTGCGCGGAGATGGGGGCGTTACCCTTAACCTGCCAGCCTATTTTACAGGCTTCGAGGTGTATGTGTGGGCCAGCTTTGTTACCGCCAACCAACAGGAGGCGGCCACCAGCAGTTACCTGGGCAGCGTTACGGTTACCTAAGCAAACCGTCACCAGTTTACATGCCAATTCCAGCAGCACAAAATTACTTGAGTTTTTGGCTGCTGGCTTCGGCTTTCATCACTATATCTCAGGGAAAAGATACTTCTTAAGGCACTAGGCCGCCGACCCCTGTTTAAGGGCCAGCATACTGTTTTGCAACAGGTACTTATTAATAAGGTTTTTAGGGTAACATATTACCCGCCCCAACTTTATGTAGGGGATCCGCCCATCCTTTCGGTAGCGGTAGAGCGTACTGGAACTAATGTTCAACAAAGCCATTACATCTTCAGAGGTAAGCCAATCTTCCTTTTGGGCCAGTTTCAGGTTGAATACCAACTGACCCTGATCCGCAATGGGCACTGTGTGTCTTGGGTTTTGCATAACGTTTATTTGAGTTGGTTAACATACCCTAAGATATTCATTTTCAACACGTCACCACAAAACACCCATGTTTATTATCAACAACTTATTGTTTATAAGTGAGTTAGCGCTAGTTAAGTATAAAAGAGTTTAGAAAAGAAGAATATGTGTTGAGAAGGTATCGAACGAAGCCCAACGATGCGCCAACAAATCAAGCAATAGCACAACTGTCATTCCGACGAAGGAGGAATCTCATCTACTGCCCATGGATGCTTCATTGCATTGTGCTCCATTATGAAATCCAAGATTCCACGCAGATAATGACAATACTATTTTGGAATTCGTTTTAAAATTGCATTAACCGAAAAAGCAAATAACCTCAATGCGACACGATTTTCAACCCTACAATGGAAGCAATTAAAGTTGTAATGAAGAAGAGCCTCCAAAAGGTTGCGGGCTCCTTAAACACCAAGATGCCAACCAATACGGTACCAACGGCCCCTATGCCCGTCCAAACGGCATAGGCTGTACCAATGGGCAGTTGCTTGGTAACCTTAACCAAGAGAAACATACTAATGGCCAAACACACCAAAAAACCAATGTACCAATAGGTAACGTCCACGCCCTTGGCCTCCTTTGCCTTTCCCAAACAGGCCGCAAAGGCCACTTCAAAAAGTCCGGCGATAATTAATAGTACCCAATTCATTTGTAGTAGTCTTGCTAAATAATGGTTCTATATGGCTTCGGCATAAGCCTTACAACCTAATGGCAATATACACGAAATCTTAAACAAAAATAGAGGTCTCATCTTGAAAACATGAGCTATTTACCTCAATAGCCACTAGTGATAACACAAAAAAATGTGCACCCTCCATCTCACTACTCCATACTAACTCCTCAATACTCCCAAACCCTACTTGCCCAACTGCAAAATCCTAATGGCACCCTGCACCACCAAAACAAATACAATGCTGCCAATGATCAAGTCGGGTTTATTGGAGTGCAACCAGTGCACCAAAGCACCGGCTATTATCACACCTAGGTTGATGATAACGTCGTTGGAAGTAAAAATCATGCTAGCTTTCATATGGGCCTCCTCCTTGCTTTTGGACTTCTGCAGCAAGTACAAACAGTAGCCATTGGCCAATAATGCCAAAACAGACACCCATATCATGGTATTAAAATCTGGAAGCTTTTCGCTGCCAAAAAAACGGCGCAGCACTTCTGCAAAGCCAATAAGGGCCAACAGTATCTGAAAATAGCCCGCTAGTTTGGCAATGCGCTTTTTGCGTATCAAGGTACCGCCCACTGCAAACAAACTGATGCCATACACAAAGGCATCGGCCAACATATCAAGGCTATCGGCTACCAAGCCCATCGATTTGGAAAGCAGCCCCGTGGTCATTTCAACCACAAAAAAGGCAAAGTTAATGACCAAGACTGTCCATAGCAGTTTGCTCTGGTCTTTGTGTTCGGAGAACTCTGTTTGATTGGTGTGTTCACTGCTAATTTGCTTCCCTCCTAAATTGAGGCCTACAATAGCCTGCTCTATTTGGGAAAGGTGGCCTTCGTGGAATACTGTCAAGGCCCTATTGGGAATATCAAAATCCAGTTGCTGGATACCTGGCATGCCCTGAAGCTTCATACGAATAAGGTTCTCCTCTGAAGGGCAGTCCATTTTACTAATCTCGAAGATGGTTTTTTCCATGTACAGTTATGTTATAGGCCAAGAGCCCTAACAAATATACAATTCCCCAATTGGATACTATCCAAAAGGTAGGCGATGGAAAGAGGTGACATCACAAATTCTTGTAAAAAATCTGTGATTCTATCTATCTACTCTATATTAAATACTTAGTTATAAGCTACACTGTAGCCTTTACATATAAAAGACGCATAAGTTGACGGTACATTAATAGGGATCCTATAGTAGTAAAAATAAGGGTTAATACATTGAGAAAGAAAGAGGATGGCATAACCTCAGCAACATTGGTTCTAATCTGTAGGCTTAAGCCAAACCCCAACACAAAGGATACAAGGCCTAAGGCTACTTTTAAATTTTTGGTATGCATATAGTTCTAGTTAATGGATTACTAACTTTAGTTATTGTTTAATTAATATGGGTTTTTAAATGCGGATGGCGGGATAAGCCGTCCAACAAACAACGTACTTGGTCAGGAAATTGTTTGTAATTGTTTTGGCACCATAGGGCATTAGACCTTTGTACCTGATAGCGTGACGAATATAAAAAAACATGTTGAAATAGCAATATTAAATTCATCAATTATTTCAACATAACGTCCTGAGTCGCATATTTTTAACACTTCATCGAAACAATCGATTACAGAAAGACCGAATCCCCCTAGATTAAATACTAAAAATACTACAAACCATCGACTTTAGAAAGCACTTACATACACTTGAAATTGACTAGGATTAACTCATTAGCATTGTTATCCAGAAAGAGTTAAAAATACTCAACGGTTAAGGTAAACTTCATCAAATTCAAACCCAATAAGACATAAAAAAAGCAGCTCAGTACAAACATTACGATGTATACCTAACTGCTAATCTACACATAACAAGCTGGCAAGTTTTAGTAGGTAGTTTATTCCTTTATAAATTTCAACGTTAGTTTATTATTATTTTCAAATTGTACAAAATACAGACCGTTTGGTATGTTTTGAATATTAATAGCCTCACTTTTTGAAACAGTACCACTCAATACTTTTTTACCTAAAATATCATAAATACTATAATCCTCCCTATTGCTTAAATTGGAAACTTTAATGTAATCGGAAGAAGGGTTTGGGTAGATGGAAATATTCCTAGACAGCATATCATAATCTTCTACACCCAACGCGTTATTAAATGTTGCATAATAGAAATTATCCAACTCAGATAATCTATAGCCGTCATGACAAAAATAAGGATACAAGATAGTGGCTCCTCCTAAATCGGCATTTGTTACCTGAGAGAATTTATGGTTTGTTTTCAACGCTCCCAAATTCCCCTCAGCATCGCTGTTATAGATATTAAAGTCGATAGAAAATGTATTGGCACTAATGTATGATACGGTCAACTCCATGTAATACCAATTACCCAACACTAAATCTGGCGGCCAATTTACTGCAGAAGCAGATGCATTATTGATAAGATCCCCACCTCCACCATGGAACGCAAAACCCAAGGTTTTAGCAGGATGCCCATAGGTATTGGCTGTGTTAGCACTGTTTACGGCAAAACCTATACCACCACGGCCGGCATTACCTTCAATCTTAACATAAGCAGACACTTTATAATCGGCATTTAATGCTACTGGGAATCCTTCTTTTAAAGTCCAATTACCATTGGTACTTCCGCTAAAATTTACAGCTCCTGAATTAGAAATACCACTTGAACTCCCATTGCTAACCGTTGTGGTAGAACTAGGATTGAAATTGGTGGTTAAATCTGCCGTTGAATTAAAATCAATAATTGATTGCGCCTGCATCTTACCGGTGAAAATAAAAAGACCCAAAAAGGCTAAAGTTAGAATGTAAATGTGTTTCATACACTAGTTGTTTGTTTTTATGGTTGCTAACTGGTTATTTATAGATCCATTTTAGTTTTCGTACACTTAAAATTCTAGATGTACAAATTCACCCAACATTAAAATTTTCTATTCACACCAACCTATATATAAAATAGTAGCTATTAAGAAGCTTATTTATGTCGTCATCATTATCTCAAATATATACGATTTAACTTACAAATAAAATAAAACTCAATATTTTTGTTAAAAAACTGTATTTATCCCACAATACAATCACATTGAATAAAACAAAACATAAATTACTCCTTCCAAATCCTAATTTTAGACTAACCATAACTACACAACTACTCCTAGGCATATACGCATACAATTTGTAGTGCCTATTCCATAAAAACACACATGCATTACTTCTCACATTTCAAAGCAAAAAACAAGTGCTTATTGTCAAATTGACAATAAATGATTAGCGGCATTATTTTTAAACGAATTAAAAGAGCTTTATTTGCGAATTAGCAAAAAACATGCCTTTTATATTATGAAATCCACATTATTTTCAGCAAAAAACACTTTGATTTTTCTTAATATCATCTTGATTTTTTCCATTTACCAATTTCAATAAACCCATATACTACAACGTTTTAGGAGAATTTTCCGTCTTGAAACACTTTGATTTTAACTCAATCTTTTTTTTAAGGATTTCTTAACAGATAATTTAGACCATCGCTTTTTAGGAGTGGTACAAGTCTAACAATCACCAATTACTTTTTTTATGAAATACACTAACATTCGGTTTCTAATGATCATTGGTTTCTTGGCATTTTTTGGATGCAACAAATCCGATGATGGGAGTTATGTAGCCCCCATTACCGTGTACGAAAAAATCGCGGGCCAATGGAACTTGATGAACCTAAAAATGGTGGACGAAGTGGCCAAGGCCACCAACATCTCCCCCAACGAACAAAACTTGAGCACTTGGTTCAATTATGACACCTTCCAAATTACCTTTAATGTAGATGGCGACAACCAGCCTACTACCTATGAGGTGATGGGCAATGTGCCGCCTTTGTTTGCTGCCAGTGGGTACTATGAGTTGAGCACGCCTTTTCAGCCTACCACTGCCAATCCAATCCTGATCCATCTGTATAGCGATGCGGCCCACACCAACCTTACCGATGTGCTACAGCTTACAGCGGTACCTGGTACCAACGCACAAATGCAAATTACTTTGGTGCGCACTTCGGGCGGAACTCCATTTGTATCCTATGTATTCAACTTAATGGCTAACAACTAATCTAACACTAATGAAGAAACTATTATATACCTTATTAATGGCACTGTACCTCATCCCCAACCTGACACAGGCTCAGGAGTTGGTAGGCTCGGTAGGCTCTATGTGGTCCTACCCGGTAGTGTACCAATATAGCGAGGAAGTCACTTGGTACTTTGACCTTTCAGGTACCACCTTTGCCGAAAACGAAGATGTATACATCTGGATCTGGTCGCCTAGCGAACCCGATGCAGGCAACTGGGAAAACTCCTCTGAGTTTGCACACCTTAGTTATGAGGGCAATTTTGTATGGAGCTTTACCTTAACTCCTACCGAGTACTTTTCTATGAGTGCCGAAGACATTGCGGGTAGCGCGGGCTTTTGGTTCCGTTTAAAAGACCTTACAGGAAGCAAACAAACCGAAGTGGCCAATATGCCCTACACGCCAATAGACTCCTTCTTTACGGCAGATGAAATGATGCGTTCCTACCCAACCGAAGCAACCTTGGATGGAGGTTTGAGCATCCTGTTCAATTCCAATTTAGTAGATGGTTTTGCAGACGCTACTAGCGTACATATACACTCGGGAATGAACACTTGGGCCATTTTACAAGAATACCAATCGTGGCTCCCAGAGATTGTGGAAAAGACCAAGTTGAAAGACATGGGGGACGGCTTTTACAAAATGGACTTGATTCCTTCAGAGTACTATAATGATATTCCAGAAGGCTTTATCATGGAGAATATTACCTTTTTGTTTGTAAAGGACGACTGGGCAGGCACTTCCCCTGAACTGGTAATCTATGCCGCTGAATATATTCCGCCACCACCACCAGAGTTTAGATTCTTTCCGTTGCAGATCAGTCAAAAGGACTTTCTACAAATTTCCCGTATCAATAACGAAACAGGTATCAATACCTTGATCTATACGATTACAGCGGGCAGTACGGAAATCAATGGTGAATTCTCGGGCAATATGGACGAGATCAAAGGGTTTATCGATTTGCCTACCCTATTACAGGGCATTCCTAACCTTACCGAAATTCAGGTATTGGTAGTGGACAACCAGGGCAACACCATAATTGACACTACCCTTCCATTGAAAACACTAGACTAACTAATACTATCACTTTAAAACATCGATTAGAATGACACTTAAAAACATACACAAAAGTCCAAATCCATTCAGGACTTTTAAGGCGTTGTTTGCTCTATTGCTCCTGTGTTGCCTGTCTATGACAGCCTATGCCCAAGAAAAGCTTTTGGTAACAGGAACCATATTTGACAACAACGGATTAGAATTGGCCGGTGCCACGATCTTGGAGGTGGGAACCACCAATGGAACCACAGCAGACTTTGATGGAAAGTTCAGCTTACAAGTGACCACCGGCAATGACATTCAAATTTCCTATTTAGGATATGCCACACAAACCATTAACATTACCGCCAATACGGCCATGCCTTTGCAGGTGACCCTTCAGGAAGATGCCTATGCCTTGGACGCTGTAGAACTGGTAGCCGTTGGTTATGGTACTATGAGAAAATCGGACCTTACCGGAGCTATTTCTACCGTATCGGCAGACGAGCTTGAAAAAGGAGTGATTTCTTCTACAGAGCAGGTGCTACAAGGGAAGGTAGCGGGTTTAACCGTAATACAAGGTACAGGAGATCCAAGTAGCGGGGCGTCGCTACGCCTTAGAGGAGGTACCTCCTTAACGGCCAGCAACAATCCGTTGGTGGTAGTAGATGGGATTCCGGGGGTAGACATCAACACCGTACAACCAAACGACATCAAAACCATAGACGTTCTTAAGGATGCTTCGGCTACCGCCATTTATGGATCTAGAGGAGCCAACGGAGTCATCATCATTACCACAAAGAGTCAAAAATCTGGTTTCAATGTGACTTATAATGGGTATACTGGGATAAGCTATGCCAGCAACAACCTAGACATGCTTTCGGCCAACCAATGGCGTCAATATGTACGTGACAATAATGTTACGGGTGCTATCGACTACGGTGGAGACACCGATTGGCAGGAAGAACTCCAGACAACCTCAGCAACCATGTCGCATACCGTAAGCTTAGCTTCTGGAGCTGAATACAATGGTTTGAGAGCATCGGTATCCTATTTGGACAATAAAGGGATCATTAAAACTACCGGATTGGAGCGTTTGAGTGGAAACTTGAGCATTTACCAATATGCTATGGACAAGAAGTTAAAATTCGATGCAGGAATGTTTGCTACGGTTGACAAATGGAATCCATTGGATTACCGCATTTTCGAGCGTGCCTTCAACTTAAATCCAACCATCCCAGTATATGACGAAAACGGGAATTTCACTTCTGTAGACGGAACCTTATACGAAAACCCTGTGGAAATCTTGACCAACCGTACCGCAGACAGCAAGCGTAACCGCCTGTTGGGATACTTTAAAACAGAGGCCGACCTTTGCACAGACCTTAAGGCCGTATTAAACCTTTCTTACGAGCATAATGCAAGCACAGGAAATACATACAAGCCTTCTTATGCTATTTTGGAAGGGATTACCGAAAACGGTTATGCCCAAAAAACCTATGGGGAATACACCAACATGCAGTTGGAGACCTACTTAAACTACACCAAGGAATTTGGAAAGAATAACCTGAACTTAATGGGTGGTTATTCCTTCCTTGAAAATGTATACGAAGGTTTTGGAGCACAACGTAGTGGTTTTGTAACCAATGCTTTTGGCTACAACAACCTTGGCGCGGGAACCAACTACCGCATTGGTGATGTGTACTCCTATAAAGGAAAATCGCGTTTGGTATCTTTCTTTGCAAGAGCCAACTATAGCTTCAACAGCCGCTTTATGCTTACCGCAACTATTAGAGAGGATGGATCAAGTCGCTTTGGTAAAAACAACAAATGGGGAACCTTCCCTTCAGCGTCAGTAGCTTGGAGAATTTCCAACGAAGCATTTTTAGAAGATTCCAGCTGGTTGACCAACCTAAAACTTCGTGCTGGATATGGGGTAACCGGTAACCAAGATGGAATTGGCGAGTACAAATCCCTTTCTATTTTGGGTGCAGGAAACGATTCTTACTACGACCCTGCAACCGGCGATTGGAGTTTAGCCTATTCACCAACACAAAACCCAAATCCAGACTTAAAGTGGGAAACTACTGAGCAGTTCAACATTGGTTTGGACTTTAGTTTGTTCAACTTCTTGAACGGTACTATTGAATGGTACAACAAATACACTAAAGACCTATTGTATACTTACGAAGTACCTCAGCCGCCTTATTTGGTGGGAACCATGTTGGCTAACGTGGGGGAACTTTCCAACAAGGGGATTGAGTTGAGCTTAAACGCCAACATCATCAACACCGATAAGTTTACTTGGGATGCCAACCTTACCATGGCACATAACAAACAAAAGATAGAAAAGCTATCCAACCAAACTTATGAAACCGATGTGATTTACAGTGGATCGCTTCACGGCTTGTCAGGATTGTCCAACCAATTCTCTCAAATCATTGCCGAGGGTTATCCTGTAGGAACCTTTTGGGGATATGAAAGTTCTGGTTTGGATGAAAATGGGAACTTCATCCTGAGCGAAGAAAAAACAGACATAGGAAACATTCAACCGGACCTATCTATGGGATTGGCCATGAACTTCACCTACTCCAATTTCGACTTTGCCATTACAGGTTACGGAATGTTCGGGCAAGAAGTATTGAACGCTACCAATATGGTATTGTACAACCCAAATCGTTTGCCTGCCTATAATGTACCAGACGGATATTTAGACAGCGGCATTAATGAACCTTCTCCTACCTACTCTAGCTACTGGATTGAGGATGCTTCTTTCTTCAGATTACAGTCTATGAGCTTGGGTTACACCATTCCGTTTGAGAAATCCAACTCTAAATTGCGTGTATACCTATTGGGAGAAAACTTGGCTGTATTTACAGGCTACGAAGGTGTAGATCCTGAAATTGACATGAGCGGATTGGCAAATCCTGGAATTGACAGATTTAATAATTACCCAAGACCAACCACCATTTCTTTGGGTCTTAACTTAACACTAGGTAATTAATAGAGCGATAGTAATTAGAAAATATGAAGACAATGAAATTTAAAATATTTGCAGTACTACTAAGCAGTTTGTTTGTGACGGTATCCTGTACCGATTTGGACGAGGATCTGTACGACCGCGTAGAAGACAACAACTTTGGGACCACCCCAGATGAAATAGATGCCCTTGTTGGGGGCGCCTATTCGTCCCTAAGAGGCTTTAGCGACGAAATCTCCAATGCCTTCCCTGGCAGTGAGTTTGTATTCTTTCTTAACGAAGTAGTGTCAGACGAGGCTACCATCCCAACCCGAGGAACCAACTGGTACGATGGCGGGGTGTACCAACGCGCCCAAAACCACACATGGTTGGCAGAGGACGGCATCATCCTTTCGGCATGGCGCTATTGCTATGCAGGAATTGCTAAGGTGAATTCCATCATCTATCAAGTAGACCAATCTGGTTTGACGGAAGCTGAAAAGACCCCTATCTATGCCGAATTGAGATCGGTGAGAGCCTATTACTACTACATGTTGTTGGACATGTTTGGAAATGTGCCAATTGTAACCGACTTTGAAGATACGGGCTTACCTTCCAACTCATCACGTCAGGAAGTATACAACTTTGTAGAGGCTGAATTGTTAGAATCCTTACCTTATCTGAAATCGGAAATTGTGTATTCTAAATTCACTAAAAATGTAGCTTATGCCCTATTAGCAAGGTTGTATTTAAACTCCGAAGCTTTTGTAGGAACTCCAAGATGGCAGGACTGCATCAACATGTGCCAAAACATCTCTGGATACACTTTGGAACCTGATTATTTCGCCAATTTCTTGACAGAAAATGAAAACTCCAGTGAAACCATTTTCGCCATTCCTTATGACAATGATGCAGGAACTATCGGCAACTACATGAACTCCATGTCCCTACACTATTTGCACCGTTTAACGGTTTCGGCTTCAGGAAATGATTTTCCTTGGTCTGCCAACGGAATGTCGGCCCAACCGGGAGTATATTCTTCTTTTGCTGAAAATGATATGCGAATAGATGCCATCCTTATTGGGGATCAAATCAACGTAGCAACCAACTCGGTAATTATGATGGACAACGGATCGCCATTAACCTATACAGAAGAGATCAGCAGTCTTGCAGATGCACAGGAAAATGAAGGAGGCCGCCTGTTTAAATACGAAACCAAAGCCGGGGAGCAGTGGGAACGCGACCATGATTTGGTAATCATTCGCTATGCCGAAATCCTGATAATGCAAGCCGAATGTTATGTGCGTTTAGGGAATCCAGATGGTGCCATACCGTTCTTGACCCAAATTACCGAAAGAGCAGGTACAGACATGCCAGACATGATCGACCTACAGTTCATCAACCAAGAGAGTTTAAGAGAATTTATATTTGAAGGAAAACGACGTACAGATACCATCCGTTTTGGAACGTTCTTTGAGCCTTGGTGGGAAAAAGGATCCACCGAGCCTTATAGAGCCATTTTCCCAATACCTGCAACGGTACTCAGTACCAATACTAATCTAACTCAAAACCCAGGGTATTAAGTTGTTTTCATGTTGGCCTTCTAAGATATTTGAATTAGTTCTTAGGAGGTCAACTCTTTATCGATTAATTTTATAACAATGATAACTTCCAAAAGTTTAAAAACAGTTTGCGCAATGCTCTTCGTGTCCATTTTGGGCTGTGGTTCCGACGATGGCGGAAGCGATAATCCTGATCCTACCCCAGAAGTAGAAGTACTAGATCCCGTAGCTGTTAGCAAAATCAATAGCACCAAAGTGTACATGCATTATATGCCTTGGTTTGAGACCAACGAGAGCAGCGGCAATAACCAATGGGGCTACCATTGGACCATGGCCAACAAAAACCCAAACAATGTGGATGGGACAGGAAAACGGGAAATTGCCTCGCATTTCTATCCGTTGATTGGTCCTTACCACTCAGGTGATAAAGATGTCATAGAATACCATTTGCTATTGATGAAGTATGCCGGTATTGATGGCGTTTTAATAGATTGGTATGGTCGATATGATGTAAATGACTACAGGATGATTCGCGACAACACCGAAGCCCTAATAGATGTTTTGGATGAAGTAGGCATTGGCTACGCCATAGTGTATGAAGACCGCTTTTTACAAGCTATTGTAGACCAAGGAATGGCACCAACTATAGAGAGCGCTGCCAAGTCGGATATGAGTTATATGCAAAGTAACTACTTTAACGACAATGCCTACATTCAAATAAACAACAAACCCCTGTTGCTCAATTTTGGCCCCATTACCTTGACGACTCCAGAACAATGGACAGAAACCTTTAGTGTTTTGAGCCCTAAACCTAGCTTTTTGACGCTGTGGTATGAATCGGCAGAGGCTGGCGATAATGCCCAAGGCGAGTTTTCTTGGGTATATGAAGACAATACCCATCTCACCAATTTTTACAACAACCAATTCCCAAATCTTGACTTAGCCTTCGGAAGCGCCTACCCCGGCTTTGACGATTTTTACGAAGAAGGCGGTGCCGAAGCAGGCATCGGTTGGAGCATAGATCATAATAGTGGAGCAACCTTAACTGAAACCTTATCTTTAGCTACTGGCTCTAATGCTGAATATTTGCAGTTAATAACTTGGAACGATTTTGGAGAAGGCACCATGCTGGAACCCACTCAGGAATTTGGATACAGTTCTTTGGAAAGCATAAAATCCTTTGCAGAGGTTCAAAACCTTCCTAATGTATTCAGCAGCATATATCAGCTGTATACCCTTAGAAAGGCGCATGCCAACAATACCAACATACAAAAACAATTGGATCAAGTATTCTATTATTTCGTGGCTTTGCAGGTGGATGATGCCCTTGCACTGCTACAGGCAATTGAAGACTAAATAACCACTCAATATATCACCATGAAAAATTACCTCTATACATTTGGCCTCACCCTCTGCAGCTGCGCGCTCATTGTGTCCTGCGCCAAAGAGCAACCAACCTACAAGCTTAGCTCTCCAGACCAAACAACCACATTAGAGTTTAGCCTCACCGAATCAGGAGCGCCACAATACAAGGTATCTCATAACGGAGCCTCTGTTTTGGAGCCTTCCTTATTGGGATTTGAATTTGAAGACCTAAAAGACATGACCGATGGTTTTGAAGTCATAGGCAGTGAAGAGCATAACACCGACACCTCTTGGGAGCAACCTTGGGGTGAATTTAAAACCATAAGGGATCATCACAACGAATTGGTGGTACACCTTAAAGAAACTGATGGAGAGCAACGTTTGATGGACTTAAAATTCCGTTTGTTTGATAATGGACTTGGGTTTAGATATGCCTTTCCAAAGCAAGAACATATGGACAGTGTAAAAATCTCAAACGAATTGACTCAGTTTACCTTTCCACAAAACTATGATGTATGGTGGATTCCTGTTCATGCAGAAAACAGCTACTACGAAAGTCTGTATAAAAAAAGCCCCATGAACACCACTGATACTATCAACACCCCTGCAACATTCGAAACCAAGGACGGACTGTATTTGGCACTTCACGAAGCTAACTTAACAGACTTTGCTTCGATGACCTTAGTGAAATCCAAAGACAATCAATATGAAAGTGATTTGGTGCCTTGGGCCAATGGTGTAAAAGTCTACGCCCAAACTCCTTTTGAAACGCCATGGAGAACCTTAATTATTGGCGATCAACCTGGCGATTTGGTAACGTCAACTTTAATGCTCAACCTTAACGAACCTTCTAAAATTGAGGATTTGTCTTGGATCAAACCTTCCAAATATATTGGCATTTGGTGGGGAATGCATTTGGATAAATATTCTTGGGGACAAGGAGACAAGCACGGTGCCACCACCGAAAATACTAAAAAATACATCGACTTTGCTGCGAAGCATAGTTTGGATGGCGTTTTAGTGGAAGGTTGGAATGTAGGCTGGGATGGCGACTGGACTGCCGATGGAAGAGCATTCAGCTTTACACAGCCTTACCCCGACTTTGATATTGAAGCCATAGGTGAATATGCAGCCATGAACAATGTGCGCTTGATTGGGCACCACGAAACCGCAGGAGCTGCCAAACATTATGAAGACCAATTGGAGGACGCCTTCAAACTTTACAACAGGATTGGTGTGAATGCGGTAAAAACAGGTTATGTCAACAAATATTTGGATAAGAAGGAATGGCACGATGGCCAGTATGGCGTGCGTCACTACCGAAAAGTAATTGAAACCGCTGCCAAATACCATATCATGATCGACAACCATGAACCTGTCAAAGGCACGGGGTTACAACGCACCTACCCCAACTTGATGACCCAAGAAGGCGGAAGAGGCCAAGAGTACAATGCTTGGTCTTCTGATGGAGGCAATCCTCCGGAGCACACCACCATTCTACCATTCACAAGAATGTTATCCGGCCCCATGGACTTTACTCCCGGAAACTTCGACTTCAGTTACGAAACTCCAAACAAAGCCATGGTACCAACTACCCTTGCAAAACAATTGGCTTTGTACGTTACTATGTTCAGCCCGCTGCAAATGGCATCAGACCTACCGGAAAATTACGAAGGCAAACCAGCGTTTCAATTTATAAAGGACATCCCTGAAATTTGGTCAGAAACTGTGGTGCCAAATGCCGAAATTGGCAAGTACGTCACTATGGCTCGCAAGGATTGGAATAGCCTAGATTGGTATTTAGGAGCCATTACCAATGCGGACGCTCGCCAACTACAGGTTCCCTTGACCTTTTTAGATGAAAACACTTCTTATACAGCTCAAATTTATGAGGACGGCGAAGGCGCCAATTACAAAAGTAATCCCTACCCAATTAACATAACTACTAAAACAGTGGACCGAAACCCCACTTTAGAATTGAACTGGGCTGCTGGTGGAGGAACCGCCATTAGGTTCACCCCAGTTACCGAGTAGTTCATTTGTTTAAATGTTAATTTGAAAGCCATATCACTATCAAAAGGATATGGCTTTTTTTATGGATTCCTTAAAAATCGACATTATTTAATTTGTATTATTGTATATTAACATCAAGGAATTGCCAATTGTGAAATTATATCTCATCCCTCTTTTTGCACTCTGTTGTATATTGAATTTGGTAGGCCAAGAGCTGCCTCCCATTGAAATTTATACTCCCACACAATACGGTGCAGAAAACCAAAACTGGGGCATTTCACAAACTTCCAACAAAACCATTTATGTAGCCAATAACAAAGGCCTTTTAGAGTTTGATGGTGCCAAATGGCGTTTATATGCCTCTCCAAACGAAACAGTGATTCGCTCAGTAAAGGTCATTAACGATGTGATTTACACTGGCTGTTATATGGAGTTTGGATACTGGCAAAAAAATTCATTGGGAGCTTTGGAGTACACATCACTTTCTAAAGACCTTTCCACTCCTTTAATTGAGGACGAACAGTTTTGGAAAATTCTAGCAATAGACAACTGGATTCTCTTTCAATCCCTTAACAGGATTTATGTTTACGACATGACAACTTCTGAATTCAATGTAATTGAATCTAAGGTAGCCGTAACCAAAATGTACAAAGTAGACAATAGCATTTATTACCAAGACATTGGTTTGGGAATTTGCAAGATTGAAAATGGTCAATCAAAAGTATTATCAGGCGATCCTGTAATGACCCAGAATGTTGTCGTTAATGTTTATTTTCATAAAAATATGCTTTTAGCGGAAACCCAAGACAATGGTTTTTATGTTATAGAAAATGGGACAACCAAACAATGGGATATTCCGGCTAAAGACCTACTCTCCAAAGTAAGTGTCTATAGCAGCATTCAATTACAGGATGGGAGTTTTGCCCTTGGAACCATTTCCAAAGGAATTATTCATTTAACCAAAGACGGAGAAGCCAATTACATTATAAATCAGCAAAATGGCTTAAGCAACAACACCGTGCTTTCCATGTTTGAGGATATGGAACAGAATATCTGGCTAGGATTGGACAATGGTATCAATTGCGTAAATATTACCTCTCCATTTCGTATTTACAAAGACGAAAATGGCACCTTAGGAACTGTTTATGCTTCGGCCATTTTTAAGGGTCTGCTATATTTGGGCACCAACCAAGGACTATTTGCAAAGCCTTTAAATTCTTCAGAGGAATTCACTTTTGTTGAAGGTACCAAAGGTCAAGTTTGGTGTTTGGTTACCCATGACAACTCACTCTTTTGCGGACATAACATTGGCACCTTCATAGTTGAAGGCTACAAAGCCTCCTTAAAAATTCCTATCGATGGTACTTGGGATCTTAAACCTGTCCCAAATCATAACAACTTATTATTTCAAGGAAATTATAACGGCATCAACGTACTCCAAAAAGTAAATGGCGAATGGACCTTTAAAAATAAAATTGAAGGTTTCAACAATTCCACTAAGTTCTTTGAAGTTTTGGGCACCAATGAGTTTTTTGTGGATCACGAGTACAAAGGGGTTTATAAAATTACCACAGACAAAGATTACACAAAAGTTCTCAACGTCGAAAAAGTTCCTATTGAACAGGGCATCAATTCAAGTCTCGTTAAGTACAACGGAGAGATTTTGTATGCATATAAAAAGGGAATATTTGCGTATACCCCAGAAAATAAAACCTTTATAAAAGACACCATTTTAAGCCAAATGTTTGATGAAGAATCCTATACTTCAGGAAAATTAATCTCTGAAAAACTTACCAACACCCTTTGGGGATTCTCAAAGGAAGATATTAGTTTCCTTTCTGAGAGGAATTTCAGCGGTCATCCCAAACTCACAAAAATTGCCTTTCCAAATACCTTAAGAAAAGGAATGACCGGCTATGAAAATATAAGTTATATCAACCAAAACAACTACTTATTTGGGTCATCAACAGGCTACACCATTTTAGATCTAGACAAAATTTCCACAAAACAATATGAAATTTCTTTAAACACGGTAAGCAACCAATCCTTAGACTCAGATATCTTTTTTGCAGACAAAACACAAACAGGGGAATTCAAAAACAAGCAGAACAACCTTGAATTCACCTTTAGTATCCCTGAATTTGACAAATACCTAAAGCCCGAATACCAGTATCAATTAGAAGGTTTCTATGATCATTGGAGTCCATGGAGTGAATCTTCCTCTGAACTATTTAAAAACCTACCATATGGCACATATATTTTTAAAGTGAGAGGCAAGGTAGGGGATACACTAACGGATAATGTAGCTAGCTACAAATTTACGATTGGCAGACCTTGGTATTTATCAAATTTAGCTTGGGGATTTTATGCTATTTGTCTTATTTTACTGTCTTTACTACTTCATAACGTTTATAGGAACTACTACAAAAAGCAACAACACAAACTGCTGAAAGAGGCGGAACATGAACTTGAATTGAAAGAGCTTGAAAATGAACAGCAACTCATGCAGTTTCAAAATGAAAAGCTACAGCAGGATATTGAAAACAAAAATCGGGAATTGGCTATCTCCACTATGAGCCTCATCAAGAAAAACGAATTCTTGAATGGCATTAAAAACGAACTCAAAAATTCAAAAGAAGACAAGAGCATTAAATCGGTTATTCGTATTATTGACAAAAACCTCAACAATAAGGAGGATTGGAAATTCTTCGAGGAAGCATTTAACAATGCTGACAAAGACTTTTTAAACAAGATCAAAGACAAACATCCATCCCTTACTCCTAACGATTTAAAACTTTGCGCTTATTTAAGGCTCAACCTTTCATCCAAAGAAATTGCACCCTTGTTAAATATTTCTGCAAAAAGCGTGGAAGTAAAGCGTTACAGACTTCGAAAAAAAATGGATTTACCTCACGAAGCTAGCTTAACAAATTACATTTTGGAAATATAGAGCCTATACAAAGCTTAAAATCACCTATACATTACCACTACACAGACTGATTTTCAGCATCTAGAAAACGTTTTCGCAACAAAAACACTCTACCTAAAAGCCTTTATACACAAGGACTTTATTGTCATATTCTCATAAAAACACCAACATTTTTAAATTGTATGTTTTTTGTTGTGGTCTATTTTAAGGATTTCACACTGTATTATAATAAGTTTACCTTACTAAAAGCTAATTCTATGATTTCAAAACTTATTTCAACGACACTTTTCCTTTTAGTGTCGACATTGGCATTCTCCCAGAATGGCAATGTTACTGGAACGGTATCTGACACAGACGCCCTACCGTTACCAGGTGTCAATATCATTATTAAGAATACCAGTAAAGGAGTAACCACAGATTTTGACGGTAATTTCCTTTTGGAAAATGTCCCTATCAATTCCATTTTGGTGTTCTCCTATGTAGGTTACCAAACCCAAGAAATTGTCATTACAGAAAGCACAACTCTTAATGTCATACTTCAGGTAGACACCGAAACTCTAGATGAGGTGGTAGTGGTAGGATACGGAACCCAAAAACTGAGCAAGGTATCTGGTTCTGTAGCCACAGTAAAAGAAGAAGCGGTAGAGCAACTCAAGCCAGTTCGAGTTGAAGAAGCCCTTCAATCCAATGCTGCTGGTGTCAATATTATTTCCAGTGGCTCTCCTGGAGCGGGTCCCGCAATAGCCATTAGAGGAGTTGTTTCCAACAGCGGAAGCAGTCCTTTGGTAGTTATCGATGGTATTCAGCAAACTTTGGCGGATTTAAACTCCCTTAACCCTTCCGATGTCGCTTCCATTAGCGTGCTTAAAGATGCTGCCTTGGCTGCCATCTACGGAGTAAAAGGAGGAAATGGGGTTATTGTAGTAACCACTAAATCTGGATCCAAATATGGCAAAACCACCTTTAACTTCGATTCGTATTATGGAGTTCAAGAAGTTACCAAAACCATTGACGTCCTTAATGCCAGTGAATATGCGGCAATTCTAAATGAAGCCAGTGCCAATGCAGGAGAGGGCATTATATTTCCGGATATTTCCCAATTTGGGGTAGGCACCAATTGGCAGGATGAAGTGCTTCGCACAGCTCCAATTGAAACCTACAACATTTCTGCCGCAGGAGGTGGGGAAAAAGTAGATTACTATGTTTCTGCAGGATATTTAAGTCAAGAAGGTGTTGTAGGCGGTGGTGACAAATCGTTTTTTGACAGATTGACCTTGGCCAATAGATTGAATGCCGACCTTTCGGACAAATTCAAACTTCTTCTAAACACCAATTACACCAATATAAAAGGTAAGGGGCTGGCAGAAAACAGTGTGAACAGTGTACTAGCCAATGCTTTGAACTTTGACCCCACCGTTCCTGTATACAATGAAAATGGCGACTACAGCATCAGTAACACCATTACTCAGGAAATCGTAAACCCACTAGCTCAAATTGCAAACACCTTTAATGAAAGTAATACCAACAAACTTTTTGGTAAAATTGAATTGCAGTATGATCTTTTGGACAACTTAAAAGTAACCTCTCGCTTAGGTTATACCTATGTAGATATTTACAACAAAAATTTCTCTCCTTTTGTATTCTACGGGGTTGGACATAACGCAACAAATGCAAATCCAGATTTATCCCCAATTGTAACAGTGGATGCAGAAACAGGTGAAGAAACTAGAACACATAACAGAGTAAGCGAGTCCAAGACTAATTACTTCAATTATACCTATGAACTGTTCGCGAACTACAATTTCATGATTAATGAAAACCACAATTTTGAAACCGTTCTGGGAATGTCACTTCAACGTGACAAAGGCGAAAACATCACTGCCAATGCACAGGATATTCCATTCAATTCATGGACCTACGCCGATGTTAGTTCAGCTACAGGGGATGCCGAATCACAGACCTCAAGTTCTTGGCAATATGTAAAACGTAACCTATCTTATTTTGGACGTGTCAATTACGACTATAAAGGAAAATACCTGTTATCTTTCACAGGGCGTGTGGATGGTTCCACCGTATTTGGAAAGAACAACAAGTTCGGATTTTTCCCTTCAGGATCCCTTGGTTGGGTTATTTCAAACGAAGACTTTTACAGTTCCAACACTTTCGACTACCTAAAAATTAGAGGTAGTTATGGTACCGTAGGAAGTGACAATATCCCTAACCAATTTTCAAGAATCTCTACGTTCCCAAAATATGTGTTTGATGGAAATATCATTAGTGGTGCCACTTTAGGAACCATTCCAAATGAGGATGTATCCTGGGAAAAACAAATACAGATCAATGCCGGTTTTGATTTAAGAGTGTTCAATAACTCATTATCCCTTACTGCGGATTACTATCAAAAAACTACCGACGATTTACTTTTTGACCCTACGCCTTCCCTATATTTGGGTTCAATCACGGCACCGCCTGCCAATATTGGAAAGTCCAAAACCAACGGGGTTGACCTTTCCTTGGGTTATAACAATAGCTTTTCAGAAAACTTCTCCTTTAGTACTAGCGTAAACTTTACAACGGTAAGCACCAATGTAGAAGAAGTTAGCAATGACAGTAAGTTTATATGGGGATCTGGTTACGGTATTCCTTATACAAACATCACCCGCTTTGAAGAAGGCTTTACCCCATGGTATTTCTTTGGCTACCAAACAGACGGAATTTTCCAAAACCAATCAGAAGTTGATGCTCATGCTACTCAAGATGGTGCACAACCTGGAGATATCCGCTATAAAGATGTTAATGGAGACGGTGTTATCAACGATAGCGACCGTACAAAAATTGGAGACCCTTTCCCTGATTTTACTATTGGATGGAACTTGTCCTTCAACTTTAAAAACATAGACTTCAACGTGTCCACGTTTGCTTCCGTAGGCAACGATATTTATCGTGCCTATGAAAGAAACCTAAACTACACCAACAGATTTGCTGCCACGTTGGATAGATGGACGGGAGAAGGTACAAGCAATAGCGAGCCTAGAGTAACTTTTGTAGACACCAATAACAACCGTAGGGCTTCAGACAGATATATTGAAGACGGAAGCTATTTCAGAGTGAAAAACATCCAATTGGGGTACACACTTCCTCAATCCGTATACGACCAAACTGGTTTGAGCAGTGTGCGTCTCTATGCACAGGTTAAAAATGCCTTTACGTTTACCGACTATTCAGGTTACGATCCTGAAATATCTGCCGGTTCTTTTTCTGATACAGGAATTGACCGAGGAACCTATCCAATCCCACGAATTTGGGCCATGGGTGTAAATGTTAAATTTTAAAAAATGAATACTATGAAATATCTAAATAAAATTTTCGTGATAGGTACCGTACTTTTAACAGCTAATGCCTGCACAAATTACGTCGATTTTGAACCATCCGAAACACATGAAATTGTTGCCGGGGTATACTTTCAGTCCAAAGGCGATTACGAAGCCATTCTTACAGGCTGCTACGACCCACTGCAATGGCTTTACCTCAACACGTTGATTGGGGACATTGCTACACGAAACTCCCTATGCGGTGGAGAAAGTGCCACCGACGTTATAGGATTACAGCAAATAGACGATTATACACACAACCCAAATAATGACAACCTAACCTCTATTTGGCAATGGTGTTACGAAGGTGTGAATCGCGTGAATTATTTGGAAGAAAACAAAGCTAAGCTAGATTTCGAAGGCAAGGATGCCATTTACGGTCAAGCCTATTTCTTAAGAGCATACTATTATTTTGAGTTAGTTAAGTTTTTTGGAGACGTTCCTTTATTTACAGAGCGCAGACTCGACGGTACAGATTCAGGAACGCTTCAAAGAACATCTAAAGAAGAGGTGTATGCCCAAATAGAAAACGATCTATTGGAAGCCGTTAACAGCCTTCCAACCACACAAAATCAAGCAGGACGCATCAATAAATATGCAGCACAGGCACTTTTGGGAAAAGTATACCTGTTTCAGGATAAATTCCAGGAAGCAGCCTCAATGCTACAAAATGTAATTGGCGTGTACAGCTTAGTTCCAGACTATGAAAGTCAATTTTTAAAGTCTGGAGAAAATGGTCCCGAATCCGTATTTGAAATTCAATATTCCAATGAATCAGAATGGTACGATTGGGGATGTCCAACCTGTGGGGAAGGAAACTTCGGAATCATCCACAACGGACCAAGAGCTTACTCTGGACCACAATTTGCCTCTGGGTGGAGCTTTAATGTACCAACTGCAGCGCTTTACAATTCTTTTGATGAAGGAGATACCCGCCGTGATGCTTCCATCCTAAACATTGTAGCGTTTTCCGAAGAAACCGGAGCCTCCTACGCTGAGGGTTACGAACACACGGGATACTTCAATAGAAAGTACATTCCTAGAGCAGGTGAAAGTGGCGCACAAACAGAATTGAACTACCTCACCAACTATAGAGCGATCCGTTACGCCGACGTGCTGTTAATGGCGGCCGAAGCGAATGCCAGAGGTAACATCAATGAAGATTTGGCCAGACAATACTTAAATCAAGTGAGAGAACGTGCCTTTGGAAATTCAGACCATAATATTTCAAGTTCAGGAACTGCTCTGGTACAAGCCATTTGGGCCGAACGGAATTTGGAACTTTCCATGGAAGGCCATCACTTTTTTGATTTGGTAAGAACTGGACAGGCAGCTACCGAAATAGAAGGGTTTGTTTCCGGCAAACATGATGTATTCCCTGTGCCGCAACGTGAAATTGATATTTCAGGATTAACACAAAACCCACAATACTAAAATTGAATCATATGAAAAATATTAAATACATAGCTTCCATTTGTCTGATAGCATTGTTAGTGTTTGCCTGTAGCAATGATGATGACAACGCAGATTTTGTAAACTCTGCCGTAGCACCTTCCAATGTCTCGGCGGCTTTTAATGTTACCCAAGACAATACAGGCTTGGTAACGATTACGCCAACCGGGCAAGGCGCCGTAGCTTTTGATGTGCATTTTGGAGATACTACCGAAGAGCCTACTACTCTAACAGCAGGAGAAAGCGTTGAACACATTTATGCAGAAGGCACTTATAACGTACAATTAGTTGCCTACGGCATTACAGGTCTGGAAGCCGAAGCGTCCCAAAGTTTGGTAGTTTCCTTTAATCCTCCCGAAAATTTAATGGTAACCATTGAAAATGATTTGGCGGTTTCAAAACAAGTCAACGTCACAGCAACGGCAGATTTTGGAATTACATACGATGTCTATTTTGGAGAACCTGGAGTTACAGACCCTGTAAGTGGCAATATGGGTGAGACCGTTTCTTATGTTTACCAAGAAGCCGGCACTTACACCATCACAGTGGTAGCCATGAGTGCCGCCATTGAAACAACCACCTATACAGAAGAATTTACAGTAACCGAAATTCTACAACCTATCAACCCAGCACCTGCGCAACCATCGAGATATGAATCGGATTATATTTCAATTTTTGCAGGAGCCTACACCAATATAGCTGGAACTGATTATAATCCAGATTGGGGACAATCTGGTCAAGGTAGCAGTTATGCCATGTTCAACTTAAATGGTGACGAAATGCTGCAATACATCAATCTTAGCTATCAAGGTATTCAGTTTGGAGAAACTGTAGATGCTTCCCAAATGGAGTATTTGCATATTGATGTTTGGACTGCCGATGTAGACCAAATACAAATATTCCCAATTAGCTTAGGTACGGGAGAACAACAGGTTACCCAAGATTTAACTCCAGACCAATGGAACAGTTTCGACATTCCACTTTCGGCATTTACAGATCAAGGATTATCTATGGCAGACTTACACCAATTTAAATTTGTTGGAGAGCCATGGGCCGGAGGAACTGTATTTATAGACAATCTTTATTTCTGGAAAGCACCTGCAGCAGCTTCTGGAATTGAAGGCATTTGGCAATTGGCACCAGAAGCAGGAGCCTTGATGGTTGGCCCTAACCCTGGTAGTGGAGATTGGTGGTCCAACGATGCACAAGTAGTAGCGGATCGTGCCTGTTTCTTCGACGATAAATATGTATTCTCCCTGGGAGGCACTTTCAATAATGTATTGGATGGAGAAACTTGGATTGAACCTTGGCAAGGAATGGATCCTGAAGCCTGTGGTGCGCCTGTGGCCCCACACGATGGTTCCAATCCTGCTACCTTTACATACAATGAAGGAGATGGCACTTTAACATTGAATGGAACTGGTGCTTATCTAGGCCTCCCTAAGGCCAATAACGATGGCGAACTTCCCAATGTAGCCGTGCCGAGTTCCGTCACTTACGACATTACACTTTTAGACAACAACAATACCATGATTGTGAGTATTGAAGCTGGTTCAGGAGTTTTCTGGACCTACAAACTGGTGCGTTACATTTCTCCAATCGTTGGGTCTTGGCAAATGGCTCCTGAAGCAGGATCCCTTATGGTTGGGCCAACTGCTGGAAGTGGCGATTGGTGGTCAATTGATGCGCAGGCAGTATCAGACAGAGCTTGTTATTATGATGATGTATATCTCTTTACATCAGACGGTTCATTTAGCAATATCCTTGGAGATGAAACTTGGGTAGAAGGCTGGCAAGGTGCCGATCCTGAAGGCTGTGCTGCGCCTGTAGCACCTCATGATGGATCAAACAGTGCTTCCTTTGATTACGATGAAGCTACAGGAACATTAACACTAAATGGTTCTGGAGCGTATTTAGGACTTCCAAAAGCCAATAACGATGGAGAGCTTCCTAATGTGGCCGTTCCAAGTGCCATTACCTACAATGTTACCCTTACAGATAATGACATGACAATGACCGTCAGCATTGAAGCGGGATCAGGTGTATTCTGGACCTATAAATTGATTAAGCAATAAAAATAAACAAGATGAAACATTTAAAATATATCATTGGATTATTACTTGTTGGCTTCTTTACCTTCTTTAGTTGTGAGGAAGAAGACTACGAATTTGGAGATATCATAGCTCCTTCCAATCTGCAGATTACAGCCAATATTGTTGGTCAAGATGCCGATAATCCTTACGGAGATGGAAGCGGAAATGTCAACTTTTCGGCAAATGCAGACAACGCCATTACTTATCAATATGTTTACAACGGTTCAGAATCGTTGGCTCCTAGCGGAGAAAAGACCTACAGTTTTGGCAACACAGGAGTACATACCTACACCGTAACTGTTTTGGCTTTTGGAACTGGAGGCGCCACCACCAGTGCTACTGTAGAAGTGGAAGTTTTAGCGCTTTATGCACCTCCAGCAGATTTACTAACCATGTTGACCAACGACAGTTCTAGAACTTGGCGATTGAAAGCTGAAGCAGCAGGCCACTTTGGAGTTGGACCAGCCGATGAAACCAGCCCAGTTTGGTGGTCAGCAGCTCCCTACGACAAGGAAGGGCTAGGAGCTTACGATGATCGCTTTATTTTTAATATAGATGGAACTTTCACCCACATTACCAATGGAACAGGATACGGAAAAGCAACACCTCTTGACCAAGATTTTGGAGTTGCAGGACAAACACCTAATGCCGATGACGAATACGTTAACTACCCTCTAGATGATTATTCCGAATCATGGTCGTTAAGTGCTCCTGGAGGACAGGAAACCTTGACATTCTCAAATGTAGGATACCATGGATTTTACGTTGGTGGCGATCATAGTTATGCCATTCTGGAACGTTCAGCCAATGAAATGATGATTAAAACGGTAGGATCTGATGGCAACGGTTGGTTTGCCATTTTGATCGCCGAAGACTAGACACAACAAATTGATTTAAAATGAAACAGACCATGTTAAATATATGTCTTAGTTTGCTTTGTGCTCTTTCCATATCATGCTCTAGTGGTGGTGATGATTCACAATCCACTGGAGATGATGATGGGGGCATTGTGCCAATTATTCCTTCGGCTTTGGTATTAAATATTACCAAAGTTGGAGCCAGCGAACAATTTCCCAACGGAGATGGTTCCGGCACCATTCAATGTACAGCCACGGCAATAGATGCCGTGAGTTACGGCTTCCGTTTTGGAAATGGAGAGGAAATACCGAGTACCGATGGCACTATGGAATTCACCTATACCAATCCCGGCACAAACAATTACACCATCTATGTTTTTGCCTATTCCAGCACCGATCACAATATCAGCACCTCAGAAACCATCTCACTATATGTAGACGATTCCGTGCAATTGGTTTGGTCTGATGAATTTGATCTTAACGGTGCGCCTAATGCCTCCAAATGGGGCTACAATATTGGAACGGGACAAAGCGGTTGGGGAAACAATGAGTCGCAATATTATACCGATAGAGCGGACAATGTTATTGTTGAAGATGGGGTGTTAAAAATCATCGCCAAACGTGAAAACTATCAAGGATCAGAGTTCACCTCAGCAAGATTGTTAACCAAGGATAAGTTTGAATTCACCCATGGTAAAGTTGAAATTCGCGCCAAACTTCCAGAAGGAGGAGGTACTTGGCCTGCACTATGGCTATTGGGTGCCAATATAGATGCGGTGGGATGGCCAGCCTGTGGCGAAACCGACATTATGGAACATGTTGGCAACAACCAAGGCTATATACAAAGTGCCATACACACTCCTTCTAGTTTTGGGAACACTTCCAATTTAGGCGGACAGCAAGTCGCTAATGTTTCTAGTGAATTTCATACCTACGAGCTGGAATGGACTTCTGAGAAAATGGTGTTTTCGGTAGACGGCAATGTACATTACACCTATCAACCAAGTAATAAAAATGACCAAACCTGGCCATTTGATTTAGATCAATTTATCATTATGAATGTTGCCATGGGAGGAAATCTAGGCGGTACTATAGACCCCAATTTTATGGAATCCACCATGGAAGTAGACTATGTAAGGGTATACCAATAATAAGCACATGAAAACACGGTTAAATTATGTTTGGGGCTATGCCCTAGCGGTACTTTTTTGTGCCTGCGGAAATACAAACGATACTGGAAAATCAGCTGATACCAACGTAAAATCTCAACAAGGACTCAATCCTGATATTGAAAGAAAAGTAGACTCTCTTCTCTCACTTATGACCCTTGAAGAAAAAATTGGTCAGATGAATCAATACACAGGATTTTGGGAAGTTACGGGCCCAACTCCAAGCGAAGGGAATCAAGCCTTAAAATACGAACACCTTAAAAAAGGATGGGTAGGCTCCATGCTGAATGTTACGGGAGCCAAAGAGGTAACTGCCCTGCAAAAAATTGCGGTTGAGGAAACCCGCTTGGGAATTCCATTGATCATTGGGTTTGATGTGGTACACGGCTATAAAACGGTTAGTCCCATTCCTTTGGCCGAAGCTGCCAGCTGGGATTTGGAAGCCATCCAACGTTCAGCCGAAGTAGCCGCCAAAGAAGCAGCTGCCTCAGGAATAAACTGGACCTTTGCCCCAATGGTAGACATTTCTAGAGATGCCAGATGGGGACGCGTTATGGAAGGCGCCGGAGAAGACCCTTTTCTGGGAAGTAAAATTGCAATCGCAAGAGTAAAGGGATTTCAGGGAGATGACCTTTCTGCCAACAGTACCATTGCAGCCTGTGCCAAGCATTTTGCTGCCTATGGATTTCCCGAATCCGGAAAAGACTACAATACTGCAGACTTAGGAACCTCTACTTTGTACAACGTTGTACTCCCCCCTTTCAAAGCAGCCAATGAAGCTGGCGCAAGAACCTTTATGAATTCTTTTAATGAATTAAACGGTATTCCTGCCACTGGAGATGCTTTTCTTCAACGCCAAATTTTAAAAGGCGACTGGAACTTTAATGGCTTTGTAGTGTCCGATTGGGGCTCCATTGGTGAAATGATTGCCCATGGTTATGCCAAAGACGGAAAAGAAGCCGCCAAGATTGCGGCCAATGCAGGCTCCGACATGGATATGGAATCCCATTTATATGTAGAACACCTTTCACAAGTGGTAAAAGATGGAGACGTGAAAGAAGCCTATATTGATGATGCTGCGAGACGTATTTTAAGATTAAAATATGAATTGGGATTATTTGAGGATCCCTACAAATATTCCAACGAAACCAACGAAGCCAATGTAGTGGGTAGTACCGAAATACAGGAAGCGGTTTTGGACATGGCCAAAAAATCTATTGTACTTCTTAAAAACGACAAACAACTGCTTCCCCTCAAAAAAGAAGGTCTTAATATTGCTATCATTGGAGCACTTGCCAACGATAAAACGAGTCCTTTGGGAAATTGGCGATTGGGAGCAAAAAACGGAACGGCCGTTTCCCTTTTAGAAGGACTTCAGGCTTACAAAGGAAATACCATCACCTATGTACAAGGCCCCAATTTTGTTGAAAACGACATTGTTTTTTCTCGCCAGTTAGAATTTAACATCTCCAATAAAAAAGGCTTACAGGAAGCTGTTTCGGCTGCAAAAAATGCCGATGTGGTATTAATGGCTTTAGGGGAACATGCTATGCAAACAGGTGAAGGACGAAGTCAAGCCAATATTGAAATGGACCCATTACAACAAGAATTATTGGAAGCGGTTCACAAGGCCAATCCTAATGTTGTTTTGGTTTTAAGTAACGGACGCCCTTTGGCAATTAACTGGGCTAACGAGAATATCCCTGCTATTTTGGAAACTTGGCATTTGGGAACCCAAAGCGGAAATGCCATTGCCCAAGTACTGTATGGCGATTATAACCCAAGCGGGAAGTTACCAATGACCTTTCCTAGAAATGTAGGACAAGTACCTATTTACTACAATCACAAAAGCTCAGGAAGACCTAATGAGCCTTCTCCAGGAGAAGTGTTTTGGTCGCATTATACGGACGAAAGCAATTCGCCTTTGTACCCATTTGGATATGGCCTAAGCTATACATCTTTTGAGTATAGCAACCTACAAGTTTCGAATGTTGAAAATAATAGCGTAAAGGTTTCAGGTACCGTAACCAATACGGGGGCATATTCTGGAAAAGAAGTGGTGCAGTTGTATATCCATGATTTGTTTGCAAGTGTTACCCGCCCAATAAAAGAATTGAAAGGTTTTGAAATGATTTCCATAGAACCGGGAACTTCCCAAACCGTAACCTTCACTTTAACAGAAAAAGAGTTAGGTTTCTACGATAACCAAGGTAATTACATTGTAGAGCCAGGAGATTTTAAAGTGTTTGTTGGAGGAAGTTCAGCAAGTGGTTTAGAATCTGAATTCACAATAAATTAATCCATTCCAATAACTAACTAAATGGAGACTCTAGAGGGAATACCGTTATGGTGTTCCCTTTATTTTATAGTACTCCCCTCCTTTTAGCCAAGCATCTTTAAGTGCTTTTTTGGAAGTATCAGTAAATCTATAACCTTCTCCCTCCGAATAATTAAGGACTACATTCCCTTTCAGTTCCATTATTTCTCCTCCACGCTCAACTTTTATTGTCATGGGCGCTCCTTCTTGAAGATCATAACCCATCATCAAGGTTTTTTGAAGATTACTACTATCAAATTCGGTTCCATTCATTTCCAACAGAATATCTCCTTGTTCAATTCCCATGGCATTGAAAAATGCATTTTTATCATCAGGAACCACAGCTATAATCTTCCCGCTAATTTGGTCTAAACCGATATAGGGCTTACCTCCCTTAAGAAACACCAAAGGATCAGCGACTGGCATTTTCGCTCGGGTAATTCCCATTCTACCCAAATACGCATCATAATCGATAGGCGAACCATTTACTATGTAATCGTTGATAAACTCGCCTACTTCCGGATACGTTAGTTTTACAAACACAGGGATTAGCTCCTCATCATCAAAGGCTTTGCCTGGACCATACATTTTGGCCAATTCGGCCATAACATCCATAAGGCTACGCTCCCCATTGGACTGCTCCCGAATGATAATATCCAAACACATGCCCATCAACGCTCCCTTTTGGTATACATTGGCATACTGTACCTGCATTTTACCATCCAAAACATTTTTGCTCATTTCGATAAAGGACAAATGGTCGTTATAGCCGTAGGATATTTTTATCTTTTTCATCATAGTGGCTAAAAACGCAGCCTCATCTATCAATCCTTCGTACACCTGAAAATGTTGGGCAAAATATTCTGTAATGCCTTCATACATCCATAAATGCTCCGACATTTTAGGATCGTTAAAATCGAAATATTGAATTTCTTTGGAATGGATGTGCAGTGGTGTTAGTGTATGGAAAAACTCATGGGAAATAACATCTACCAGATCATTGCTTTTCATGGTTTCTAGGAATACGCCCACCGTAGAATAGTTGTGTTCCAAGGCTCCAATACCCTTGGCATCATCCTTTTCAAAAGATGTAATATAATTTAACACCGCATATTTTTTAGTGTTGTTGGCCTCGCCCATATAGTTTTTTTGAGCCACGATGATCTTTTTTAAATCCGGCAAAAAGACTTTTGATGTGATGCTGGTATTTTTAGGCGAATACATGCTCAACAGCACCTCCATATCATTGTAGTTGAAAGTTGACACATCTGGAGCTGCATACATAATTGGAGAATCTACCAATTCAGCAAAACGTGAGGTATAAAAACTATCTACATCATTTTTGGAATTTTGATCCACTAGAGCACTGCTTCCCAATAAATTCTCAGGATGCGTTACGGTTACTTGATAAGGATACTCCAACATTTCCGAAAAATACCCCACAAAACCACTCATATTAAGAACGAAGTTTTTATCGGCTAAAATATTAGTCCCTGCTGGAGAAAAAATGGTCTCGGAGTCTGCCGACACGAAATGCGAAACCCCTTCATTGTCAAAAGTATCATCAACCAAATAAGTGATATGATGAAGTTTTTGAGCATCTTTGATTTCCCAAGAATTAACATCCTTATTTGCAACTTCCAATACATTTCCTTTGGAATCGAAAGCCTTAACTTCTGAAATATAGCGCCCATAATCCGCTATAGCATAAGTACCAGGGATAATTTTCGCCATATAATAGGTCACCTCTGAACTGCCTATTGCAGGAGGCGTTACGGTAACCTTTACTTGATCGTTGGTTACATTTACGAGGTCTACGCCTACTTTTATTGCTGAAGGCGCCTTTACAGTTTCCTTGGTTGTTCCACAGGACCACATTAGGGCCGAAAAGCCCACGACACACCATAACTTTAGTTTCATTGGGAGAAATATTAGTTTGTGTTGAAAGATACCTATTAATTCCCAATTACTTATTCCTACACACGAAAAAACCCTCTCCGTAAACGGAAAGGGTTCATCGAATTAAAACAACTGCTGATTTTATTCAGCTAACATAAGTGCACCAAGTTCATGATAAAAGAAATCCTGTTCATCATTCATTGATACAAATAAGCCTTTTGGATATTTAGCTCCTAATGGTATGGTGGTTACATCGCAACCATCGGTTTCCTTAGTTCCCAAATTGATCGTTTTCACATAAGTGTTATCGTTACGCTTGAAAATATTGAAGCTGTGATCCTGTTGGTTGGACACTATCAAAAAGCCCTCTCCATTATCATAGGCCGCAATGGCAATTCCTTCGATATCTTCCTTGAAATGTTCACCTCCAAAAAGCGCTATCTCTTCATCTCCTTTTGATGGGTTGGCATGGTATTTTCTAATCCCAACACCTTCATCGGAATAGTATACATACCCAAGGGCATCGTCTACCGCGATGGCTTCGATTTCCTTTTGACCACTAAACGTCCCGAACTTTCTCAACAACGTAGCCGAAACTCCCAAAGAATCTGCTATTAAACCATATTGATGTAGATACCCTTCCTTAGGCCCGTTTTTACGGCTCACGATAAATGACACCTCTCCCGTTTCAGGATTTTTGTAAACAGACACTCCCATTGGGCGCTTCATTTCAACATTGGTTTCATCTTCAAACACCTTAAAACCACCATTGTCCAACTCGGTCATATCTGGCACAGAAAACACACGAACTTGGTGCTTCTCCCTTTCCGTAAACACAAGGATATCGGTAGCTGTAGAATCATTCAACTTAAAACCGTATTCCACATCCACATTGTTGGGATAACTGATGCCCACAATGCTTTTTTCTGGAATGATTTTTCCGTCCAAATCAAAAGCATACACACCGCCATTAATTTCATCCTTATCGGTTCCGAAAACAATACTCTTTGCAGGATCGTTTGGATTGATCCAAATAGCTGGATCGTCACTATCATGTGGTGTTTTTTCCGTTACTAAAGTTGGAGCAATCACAGGTAAAGACTCCTTACATCCCATCAATGCTAGGGCACAAACTAAACTTAATATATTCTTCATTCCTTATTTCTTAAACAAATCGTATTTCAATCCAAAAGTTAAACGCTTTTCATAGTATTCCATCTGCATCGTTCTTCCTTTAGAACCTTGGAAGTAGCGTAATGGTTGGTTGGTGATGTTATTCAAATCAACATACAAACTCAAGTTTTTGGTAATAGCAGCTGTTGCATTGAAGTCTACGAACAATTGCTCATCATAGTAACGATCTTCGAATGGACGTCCACCGATTTCATCGATATAGGAATCTGAATAGTTAGCAGACAAACGTACACTGAAATACTTTCCGTTATATCCCAAAGATCCGTTGAACATGTTAGGAGCCGTGTTAGGCAAATCCAAATCTGTACGCTCTTCCCCATCTTCGTTGAAAATACCATCAGCATCCGATTTTAAATAGGTATAGTTTAAATAGATGTTGAAGTTTTTAGCAAAGCCTGGTAAGAAATCCAAACGACGTTGTAAAGACACCTCAGCACCAAATACGCTTGCTCCATCGCCATTTAAAGGCTGGTAGATTTCATATCCGTTAGCATCCTCCGTTTGTCTTGTGTATACAAATTTATCGATGTTTTTATAGAACACACCTCCAGAGATGATTCCCACAGATTTAAAGTAATGCTCTGCCATGACATCAAAGTTCATGGATGTTGTTGGATCCAGTTCTGAATTTCCTAAGAAGATTTCTTCATCCTCATTGTTCACTTCCATATATGGTACTAAGTCCACATAATTTGGACGCGCCAAAGTGTTGGTCCAAGCAGCTCTTAACACCGTATTGTCTCCAAATCCGTACTTTAAATGTACACTTGGCAAAACATTAGTATAGTTATTTTTATCTTTAAGAACATTGGTACCTGCAAAATCACCTTCTTCATCAAAAATGATTTCATTCCCTTCACTCTCAATAGCCGTGTGCTCTACTCTTGCTCCAAACAATACACTGAACTTACTAGAAAAGTTCTGGCTCATCATGGCATATCCCGCATACACATTTTCATTGACGTCGAAGTTGGCAGTTAGGTATTCCTCTGGTAAATCTTCTCCTTCAAAGAGATTCGTATCATATAAGTTCAAACCTCCCAAAAAGCTTGGATCAACAAACGACCCTACTTGGTATTGGCCACCAGCCAAGAAATCTGAATCTGAATAGTTTCTCGTTGGCACATCCCCTAAGAAATCGTAGTCACTTCCTTCTGGGCTGAATTCTGTAAAATCGTTATCTCTATTTTTATTCTTTAATCTGGTTTTTCCACCAAACTTCAAGAAGCCTTCCTCTTCCGCGATGAAGCTTAACGGTACTTGAGCATTTACGAAGAAGTTAATGTCCTGCTCTTCTGTATATTGATTTTCCTCTGATAATTCATCAAATTCGAAAAGTGCGAAATCAGCATCGCCAGCATCTACTGGAGAAAATAATGGCTTATCCTCATTTCCATTAAATGTCACGGCATACTCACTTTCGTAAGTCATATAACGCTCGTTTAGACGCTGTTCAGAAGCTTTGGAATACGATGCCAACCAGTCAATTTTCCAGTTTTTCAACAAATGATCCCCACTTAAGCTATAGTTTTGCATACGTTGGTCCTCCAAACGTGCATTTTGGTTACGTCCACCTGAGATCCCTCCTTTAGTTTGACGTTTTGCCTCTACAGGGAAGCTTGTTAAGTTGCCATTGCTATCTACTGTGAAATCACCCAATTCGATATCTTCTCCATCCAAAATTTCATTTTCCAAACGGAATCTGTTTTCGCGGTCATCTCTCCAGTTATAGATAGACTTGAAATAAAGCGTGTTGTTTTGATCTAATTTATAATCAAAATTTGCAGAGAAACTTCTGCGTACACGTTGTACCAGGTACTCTCTTATTTCAAATACACTGGCATAAGGGTTTACCTCTACCTCTTCCAAGTTATCCTCATCACCATTGTTGAATTCAAATTCATCTTCCCACTCTGCTTCTACGTTATCACTTCCAAAATCATTGTCGTTAATAGAGGCTGCTACCATCCAACCAAATTTGTCATTTTTAGAACGGTCTCCTACCAAAAAGGATCCGTTAAGAATTCTTTTGTCGGTAATGAAGTTGATACCAGACCCAGCAGTAGCAGACAATCTGAACCCCTGTGGTGATGATCTGGTAATCAAGTTCACCGATCCACCCAAAGCATCACCATCCATATCAGGCGTTACGGCTTTGTTTACCTCAATGGTTTGGATCATGTCCGAAGGAATCAAGTCCATTTGTACATTTCTATTGTCACCCTCTGCCGAAGGAATTCTACTTCCGTTTAAGGTTACAGAGTTCAATTGTGGTGATAAACCTCTTACAATAATATTACGCGCTTCTCCTTGGTCTACCTGCATCGTGATACCTGGAATACGTTTTACAGCATCCCCAATGTTGGCATCTGGGAATTTCCCAATCTGGTCGGTAGATACAATATTGGTAATGTTGGTTTTGTTCTTCTGGGTGTTCAAGGCTCTTGCTTGACCACTTAAACCGTACCCGGTTACCAATACTTCATCCAATTCGGTATTTTTAGAGGTTAAGGTGAAATCAAGAATCACGGTTCCTCCAGGGACAACAGTGGCCTCTTTGCTGATATCGGAATATCCCAAATATTTCACCGTTACAGTATGGGTTCCCTCAGGAACTTCCAAAAGGGTATAGGCTCCATCAAAATCGGAAACAGCTCCCTTTTTTAAACTGTCAATTGCCACGGTGGCTCCTGGGACGCTCAATCCATTGTCATCTGTAATGACCCCGCGGATAATACCATTTTGTGCCAATAGCGCATTTGAACCAAATACTAAAAGACACCAAATAAATAAACTTTTGAGTAGTTTCATTTCTGTTTGTTATATAGATTAGTTGAGAGCAAAACTATATTTGGAGCTTGGATTGGAGCTAAAATTAGCGTTAACAAAATGTAACAACCCTCTGGTTTTAGGCTATATAACAAGGCAACATTAACATTGTGGTAACATACAGATAAAACTTAGGAAAACTCACTAGAGTTGTAAGAGAAATGCCTGTAAATCGTCTTTGGAATCTAAGGGTAATTTTTTACGCATTCTATACCGTGCTATTCTCACACTGTCAGGAGTTATCCTTAAAATGGAGGCTATTTCCTTTGAAGACAAATTTAGGCGCAACAGCATACATAAACGCAATTCGGCAGGTGATAATGGTTCAACGGCAAAAGCATTCAAATCTTGGAAGAATTGTGGATGGATCTGTTCAAAATACCCGGTGAATTCGGTCCACTCATTTTCTTTGGAAAGGTCAAAATCGATTTCCTTTACCAAAGCTTCCAACTTCGAAGCTACCATTGTCTGGTTCCTTCCTTTTAAATTAGACAGTGTTCGGGAAATATTTTCCAACATTTTATTTTTATTGGACAAATGCAAGCTATAGTTGGTCAATGCCGAAAGTTTAAACTCTATTTCCCTTTGCAACGAAGCTTCCTCCGCTGTTTTCCTGTCCAAATCGGCCTGTAAAATCTGTTGCTTGTATACACTTATTTTAGCTTCTTGTTGCTTCTTCTTTTTGAAATAGATAAACCATCCTGAAAGTCCCAAGAGAATAAAAACACTCGTGAGGGTCATAATATTTTGTCGAATGCTTTGGATTTCATTTCGTTGATTCAACAGAGCCACTTGCGCTTCCTTTTCCTTCACTTCGTACAGTACCTGAAGTGCCCCCACCTGCTCTGTATTTTTACGTTGGATTTCTTGTTCGTTCAGATCGGCATGGGCTTCCATGAATTCAAAGGCCTGTCGGAAATTGCCAAGTTCCGCATACACTTTAGCCATATCCTTCAAGGCACTTTCCTCTTGATGGGTACTGCCTATACTTTTGGCCAACTCCAAAGCCTGTTGGGTATACTCCATCCCCTTTTCAAACTCTCCGTTTTTTCGTTTGATATCCCCTAGATTATTGATAATGTTCACTTGAACACTCAAAGGACTGTGAAGTGCATAATTCCTTGCTTTCGTGAAGTATTCATAGGCCTTGTCAAAATCCTCCAAATCCTCATAAATACTTCCCATATTTTCAAAGGTAACCGCCAAACCTGTACTGTCACTTAACTTCTCAAATAAGGCAAGACTCTGGCGCTGATACTCCAGGGCATTATCATAATCGGATTCCTTTTCAGCTACACCACCCAACAAGCCTATCGCTATAGCTTTTCCTTTTTCAAATTGCAGGGCCTCGGCTAGATTTAAGCTTTCATCTAAATGAATTTTGGAGGGTCCGTACTTTTTTAAAGACAAATGCAACGCCCCCAATTTGTTATTTATGTATACTGATAAGGTATCCTGAGTAATTTGAACCTCCAAAGCTTCGTGATAGTGCTTCAAGGCTTCATTGGCAATTCCTAAACTTCCATAAAAATCGGCCATTTTAATATGGGCCTTTACAATTCCTAATTCGTCCTGAAGATTTTCTGATTTCTGGAGTTGTGCTTTAAAATCCTTAAAAATGGAATCTACAAAGTGACTTTTGAGACTACTTTCTTGGGCATGTACCTGACAACCCAAAAAAAAATAAAGTATAAAGAAATTGGTAATTAAAGGAAGGGCTTTGGCAATTTTCATCATCATTAACATGTAAAACAACCAAAGAAACAGTTTGCATGTTACTTAATGTTGATGCCAATGTTAAATGACTGCAAATAAAAATCCCCACCTGTAATAGGTAGGGATTTTTTAGAATATATGAGAATTGTTTCTTAAGCTTCGAAAGGCTCAATAGAAACAAAAGATTTTCCACCTTTTCTTTTCTCAAATTTAACGATACCATCTACTTTAGCATGTAAAGTGTGGTCTTTTCCAGCATACACATTCTCACCAGGATTGTGTGCAGTACCTCTTTGTCTAACGATAATGTTTCCAGCTACAGCAGCTTGACCACCAAAAATCTTAACACCTAAGCGTTTCGATTCTGATTCTCTACCGTTTTTCGAACTTCCGACTCCTTTTTTATGTGCCATTTTATTTCGATTTTATGTTTTGTTATTAACTTAAAGCAGCGATTAATTCAGCTTTCTTCATAGTAGAATATCCTGAAACATCTTTTGCTTTCGCCATTTCTCTTAATTCAGCAACAGTTAAAGCGCTTAAATCTTGAGACGCTTCAGCCTTAGGAGCTGCTACTTTTTTCTCAGCTTTTGCAGCTGGCTTAGCACCAGAAGCAACAATACTTTCAATAACAATCTCTGTTAAAGCTTGTCTGTGACCATTCTTAACACGGTAACCTTTTCTACGTTTCTTTTTGAAAACGATTACTTTGTCACCTTTAAGGTGCTTTAAAACTTTTGCTCCTACTTGAGCTCCGTCTATAGCTGGGGCGCCAACAGTAATGTTCTTTCCGTCACCAATTAGAAGTACATTATCAAAAGATACTGCATCTCCTTCTTCAGTAGCTAAACGGTGAACAAACACTTTTTGGTCTTTTTCAACTTTAAATTGTTGCCCTGCTATCTCTACAATTGCGTACATAGCGTTACGTTTAAATTAAAATGTTTATTAAAAAATGAGTGCAAATATACTCCTAAATAATTAATCTACAAACCTTTTATACGTTTTGAGGCGTATTATAGCTTTTTTTAAAGATTTGCATGAAGGATAAGGTAAGAACAATGCTTGAAGTTAGGCCTTCTATAAGGATGATAAACACCAGAATTCCAGGCCCTGCACCGTAGTTCCCGAACCACTCCCCGAGCAGGTATTTTGTAAATTCAGGATCTATGTGATACATATAAACCGCCATAAAACCGGTAAAAATTAGGGTCCCTACCACCCCTGACATCAACCCCGTTTTAAAACCATCTATATAGGTAAAAGCTTCTTCCGAGGCAAGTTTGTAGTTTTTAATAGCATAGTATATGCCGGCCGCCATGATAATTCCGTTAAAAAGTCGCAGCCAAGGATTTTGATGTAGCCCAACCAGGCGTACCAATAAAAAATAAGCCGTCAAACCAACCGCAATAATAATTCCGAATTTTACGGAAACAGAAAAAGGTGTCTTCATAATCCAATCCATTAAAAATCAACCACCTTTAAATTTCGTGAAAATTTATGTATTAATATAATTTTTATAATACTTTTTACATAATTGCTATACAAAGCCAACTTTGATTTCTATTTTTGCAAGGAGTGTAACATTTTCAACCTGTGTTAGACTTACATTGAAACTTATAATTTTAAAACTAAAAAACGCACAATGAAAAAAGGCTTATTTTCTTTAGCTTCTTTGTTGCTTATTGGTAATTTGACCATGGCGCAAAAAGTTGAATTTGAAGAGTATGACTTAGATAACGGGATGCACGTCATCTTACATCAAGATAATTCTGCTCCAGTAGTAACTACCTCTGTTATGTACCATGTTGGAGCTAAAGACGAAAATCCAGACCGTACTGGATTTGCCCACTTTTTCGAACACTTGTTGTTTGAAGGTACCGAAAACATCGATAGAGGAGAATTTTTCAAAATCGTTGCTGCCAACGGTGGAAAAAACAACGCCAACACTACCGATGACCGTACATATTACTACGAAGTATTCCCTTCTAACCAAGTAGAGCTTGGATTATGGTTGGAGTCTGAGCGTTTAATGCACCCAGTAATCAACCAAATTGGCGTAGATACCCAAAACGAGGTTGTTAAGGAAGAAAAGCGCATGCGTGTAGACAACAGCCCATATGGTAAGTTTTTGGAAAATGTAAAGGTAAACCTATTCAAAAAGCACCCATACCGTTGGACTACCATTGGTAAAATGGAACACTTGGATGCTGCCACTTTGGAAGAGTTCCAAGATTTCAACGCAAAGTTCTATGTGCCTAACAATGCTGTTTTGGTTGTAGCTGGAGACTTCAACAAAGCAGAAGTTAAAACCATGATCGAAAACTATTTTGGACCAATTCCTCGCGGGGAAGATGTGGTTAGAAACCTTCCTAAAGAAGATCCTATCACCGAGACCATCCACGCTAAAGCTTACGATCCAAACATTCAAATCCCAGCTATCATTGCTGCTTATAGAACACCTTCTTTTAAAGATAGAGACGCTTATGTTTTGGATATGATTTCAACTTATTTAAGTGGAGGAAAATCTTCAAAATTGTACAAAAAGATTGTAGATGAGAAAAAAATGGCTTTGGAAGTAGCTGCTTTCAACTTTAGCCAAGAAGACTACAGTGCTTATATCTTGCTAGGATTACCTTTAGGAGATGTAACTCTAGATGCCATCATCAAAGAAATCGACGAGGAAATTGTGAACCTACAGAGCAACCTAATCTCTGAGCGTGACTACCAAAAACTTCTCAACCAATTTGAAAACCAATTTGTAAATGCCAACTCAAATGTTGAAGGTATTGCCAATTCTTTAGCAAGATACTACATGCTTTATGGAGATACCAACCTTATCAATAATGAGATTGATATCTACAGATCTATTACTAGAGAAGACATTCAAGCCGTTGCTAAAAAGTACCTAAACCCTAACCAACGTTTGTTATTAGAGTACTTACCAGAAGAAAAAAGCAACAACTAAAAACATAAATTTCACAGATGAAAGCAAAAATATCAACTTTATTAGTCTTGTTTTTAATGTCTTTAGGTGCCACTGCACAAATTGACAGATCAAAACAACCAGAAGCGGGGCCAGCTCCAAAAATCACCCTCGAAAAACCAAATGAATTTGAACTAAAAAACGGTATCAAGGTGCTTGTAGTAGAAAACCACAAATTGCCAAGAGTATCTTATTCCCTTCAAATAGATAACAAGCCTATCATTGAAGGCGACAAAGCTGGCGTATCCAGTTTATTGGGATCTATGTTAGGAAACGGGACAACTACCATCTCTAAAGATGCCTTTAACGAAGAAATAGACTTCTTGGGAGCGCGTCTAGGGTTTAGCTCACAAAGTGCTTACGGAAGCTCTTTATCTCAATACTCTGAAAGAATTTTGGAATTGATGGCAGATGCTGCAATCAACCCATTATTGACTCAAGAAGAGTTTGAAAAAGAGAAAGCAAAAGCTTTGGAAGGCCTAAAATCTAGCGAAAAAAGTGTTGACGCCATTGCCGGTCGTGTTGGTGGCGCTTTATCATACGGTTTGGATAACGCTTATGGAGAGTTCATGACAGAGGAAACTTTGAACAATGTAACTCTTGATGACGTTAAGGCTTTTTACAATAAATATTTTACTCCTAACCACGCTTACATTGTAGTGGTTGGAGACGTAAAAGTTAAAGACGTTAAAAAGCAAATCAAAAAGTACTTCGGAAAATGGGAAAAAGGTCAAGAAATCACTACTGCTGTACCTGCTCCAAAAGCTAACGTAGCTACAACTGAGATTGATTTCATCGACATGCCAAATGCTGTACAATCTAACATTTCTGTGACCAACAATGTAGATTTGAAAATGAATGACGAAGACTACCTTGCAACAAAATTAGCTAACTACATCCTTGGTGGTGGAGGTGAAGGTTATTTGTTCATGAACCTTCGTGAAGCTCATGGATATACTTATGGCGCTTACTCAAGCATTGGATCCAGCAGATACAAAACATCACGTTTTAACGCTTCTGCCAAAGTTAGAAATACCGTAACAGATAGCTCTATCGTAGAAGCATTAAAAGAAATCAACCGTATCAAAACAGAACCTGTAGATGCAGAAGCACTTAAAAATGCAAAAGCTAAATACATCGGTTCCTTTGTAATGAACTTGGAAAACCCTTCTACTGTTGCTGAATATGCCCTTAACATTAAATTGAATAACCTTCCAGAGAACTATTACGAAACTTATTTGGAGCGTGTTAACAATGTAACTGTTCAGGATATCACCAATGCTGCCAACAAGCACTTTGCGACACAAAATGCTCGTGTAATTGTAGTTGGAAAAGGAAGCGACGTATTGGAAAACCTTGAAAAAACAGGATTTCCTATTAAATATTATGACACAAATGCAAAGCCTACTGAAAAGCCGGTTTACGAAATCCCAATGCCTGCTGATATGGATGCCAACAAGGTATTGAACGCTTATATCGCTGCTATTGGAGGTCAGTCTAAATTGGACGCCGTAAACTCTGTATACATGTCTGCTGAAGCTGAATTGCAACCAGGAATGGTTATGAACCTTGAGATGAAAAAAACGGTAAAAAACCAATTCCTTCAAGAAATTACCATGATGGGGCAATCTCAAAAACAAGTTTTAGACGGTAATTCTGGATATTCCTCAGCTCAAGGTCAAAAAATTGACATGAACGAAGAGCAAGTTAAAGCTGTACAAGTAGAATCATCTCCTTTCCCAGAAGTTAACTATCTAAACGGTGGTGTTACTTTGGAAAAAATTGAAGTAGTTGATGGCGAAAAAGCTTACAAAATTAAAGTTGACGCTGAAACTGCTATTTTCTACAGTGTAGAATCTGGATTAAAAATTAAAGAAGAAAAAACAACCCCAATGGGTGTTCAATCTACTTTCTATACCAACTACCAAGAAGTAGCTGGAGTTAAGTTCCCATTTACTATTGGTCAAACATTTGGTCCACGTCGTTTCGATTTCACAGTAAAAGAAATCAAAGTAAACGAAGGTGTAAGTGATGCCGATTTCAAATAAGAAAAAGGATTAACATGAATACAAAAGGGCAAAACGATATGTTTTGCCCTTTTCTTTTTTCAACGATTCCTTCTATGCGAAAGATAAACTCCAAGCAACACTATAGCGGTAGCTAATCCCTGCAACACACTGAACGATTCTCCATCCAACACACCCCACATTAAGGCCACCACAGGCATTAAATACGTTACCGAAGAAGCAAATACAGGGGTTGAAATCTGTACCAAAGTAGTGTACAGCACCTTTGCCAAAGCAGTCCCAAAAAAGGACAAAATCGTCACATACACCAAGGACATTTTAAACTCTGGATTTGTAAAAGTAGTTTCAGCAAAAAATCCAGACCAAACCAGCACCAATATCGCAGGAACAATAATGGCAACATAATTTCCAGTGGCAATTGCCAAAGGCTTTACATCTTGCAGATATCTTTTAATAATGTTCACATTACTTGCGTACATTACCGTGGCCAACAACACAAACCCTGCATATAAATAATTCTGTTCCGGATTTAGTGCTGCGCCTTTTAAAATAAGCAAACAGGTCCCAATAAAGCCAATGATTACCCCTAACAATTGTCTTTTGGTGGAGCCTATTTTAAATACCGCCATCCCCATCAACAAGGTATTCAAAGGCACCAAAGAATTCAGCACAGAAGTTACCGCACTATCAATTTCGGTTTCGGCTATGGCAAACAAAAACGCAGGAAAGAAGGAACCTAAAAAACCAGAAATGGAAATCCACAACCATTGTCTAGCTTTTACTTCTTTTAAATGCTTCACTCCCACAGTAAAAAGGAACAACCCAGTAATAATCGTCCTCAACGCCCCCAATTGCCAAGGTGTCAAGCCCAACAAAGATTTCTTGATAAGTATAAAAGAACTCCCCCAAATCAATGACAGAACAATGAGGTAAATCCATTTAATATTGATTCTTTCCATGCTTCTTATTTGAAAATCACAAAATTCGTTAATTATTCTGCAGGAAACATCAATAATTATTAGATTTGTCTTACATTAACATACAGTCCCTCCCTAGGGGCACAAACGAAAAACTATGAAATCTATCTTTACTATTTTGGCTGTTGGCGCATTAACATTAAGCACTGTGGCTTGCAAGGACAATTCTGCTCCTGAAGTTAAGACCGTTGCAATTGAATCTCATGCAGAAGAAGGAAAGCAATTGGATCCTAATGCAACTTACGCTAAAGCCGAATTCAGCATTGAAGGAATGACCTGCGCCATTGGATGTGCCAAAACCATTGAAAAGAACATTTCTAAAATGGAAGGTGTAAAATCTGCCACAGTTGATTTTGACAAAAAATTGGCTATGGTTGAATATGACGAAGCAAAGGTAACACCAACTTCTTTGGAAGAAACCGTTACAAAAACAGGAACCATGTACAAAGTGAACGATATGAAAACCGTAGAAGCTTTCACTGAAACTTCCACTGCAAGTGCTCACTAATTTTCACTATTAAACACATAAAAAAAGCCGCTAATATCAAGCGGCTTTTTTTATTATCTAAGCTGAAATCCTTTGGCGGCCCACCATGGATGAACCTCAACCTCTAATCGGCCTGCTTTTACCATAGGATCCGATTTAGCCAAACTATCTGCTATCCCTAATGTTGGCACATTATAAATAGTAATACCTCTTATATCCCCATCATCTCCAAAAGGTCCTGAGATATCTGCATAACCCAGCTCATACATTTTCCCTAGATGTTTAAGATGTTCCTCCTGAAGCAATGCTGCTTCCTCTTCATTTTGATTTCTGACCGTGCCTTTCTTTAAAAAAGCTATAAAATATTGTTGCATCAACACCGTATCTTTGGTCTTGGAATCCACATATTCGAAGGTTTGAAACCCTTTTGAAGTTAATGAATCCTTAAGAGCCCTAACCGATATTTTTTTCTCGACAAGAGTCTCTTCTTGAACCACAATGGAATCCACAACAGCTTCTACGGTAGTTTCAATATTGGACTCCTCATGTCCTTTGGAGTTATCTTTACAAGCAAACAACATCCCAAAAACGAACATCATTACTATTATTTTTCTCATCAATTCTGATTTTTCATCACTCTATTTCCAAGTTTTATAAGGCGTTTTACTTAAATAGGAATTGTAATATTCCACTTTTCCAGTCACCTCTTCTCCCAACCATGAAGGCTTCAAAAAGTCTTCATCTACAGCATTCAATTCAACTTCAGCAACTATTAAACCTTCGTTTTCATCATGAAATTCATCTACTTCAAACAAATGGTTTCCCATTGGTATTTCATAGCGTGTTTTATTGATAACACCGGGCTCACAAATCTGCAACAATGCTTCAGCTTCTGCCTTTTCGATGATGGTTTCCCATTCAAATCTGCTCAATCCATCTTCAGTGCTCTTCCCTTTTACCGTCAGGATACCTTTATCACCTGAAATCCTAACTCGAACTGTGCGTTCTTTATCCGTATTCAAAAACCCCTGAACAATCTGCTTGCTACTGGTTGCTTCAGTTTTAAACGCTTCCGACGACACTAAAAATTTACGTTCTATTTCTATCATAAACCTTTCTTACTCCTTTTAAAAACCAATCATTAAAAGGCATTTAATGCCTAAATTTACGGCATGCAAAGTGATTTACCAATAAGAAAGATTATACATGTAGACATGGACGCCTTTTATGCCTCTGTGGAGCAAATGGATAATCCTGAACTCAAAGGTAAAGCCATTGCGGTTGGAGGTAGCAGTAAACGTGGCGTAGTAAGTGCCGCTAGTTATGAAGCCAGGAAGTTTGGTGTGAAAAGTGCCATGAGCGGCATTCAGGCCAAACGCCTTTGTCCGGAACTAATTTTTGTCCGCCCTAATTTTGAACGCTACACAGAAATCTCTAAAAGAATCAGGAAAATCTTTTACAATTACACCGATTTGGTAGAACCCCTATCCCTTGACGAAGCCTATTTAGATGTTACCACCAACAAAAAGGGACTTTACAGTGCTTCCATGATTGCCAAGGAAATCAGACAGCGCATTTTTGATGAGATAGGCCTAACAGCTTCCGCAGGGATTTCCATCAATAAATTTATTGCCAAAGTTGCCAGTGATTACAACAAGCCGAACGGACAAAAAACAGTTGGACCAGAAGAGGTCTTGGATTTTATTGAAGCCTTGGATATTCGGAAATTTTACGGTGTAGGGAAAGTGACGGCCGAAAAAATGTACCAATTGGGGATTTTCACAGGAAAGGATTTGAAATTAAAATCTATGGAGTATTTGGACGAGCACTTTGGAAAATCGGGGCGCTACTATTATAATGTAGTTAGGGGAATCCATACAAGTGAAGTCAAACCCAACCGCATTAGAAAATCCTTGGCTGCAGAACGCACATTCAGTGAAAATCTATCCTCGGAAATATTCATGCTCGAAAAACTTGAGCATATTTCAGAGGAAGTTTCCAAACGATTGACAAAAAGTAAAGTGGCAGGAAAAACAGTGACATTAAAAATAAAATACTCCGATTTCACCCTACAAACCAGAAGCAAAACCTTGCCCTATTTCATAAGTGATAAAAGCATCATTCTTGAAACTGCAAAGGACCTCTTGTATCAGGAAAAACTTGACAATTCCGTAAGGCTGTTGGGAATTTCCATTTCCAATTTAAACACTGAAAAACACAAGGATAAAGACAAAATCAAAGACGAAGAAAGCACTGTAAGTGTACAATTGAAATTTGACTTTTAAGAAAATTTATCGTTCAAGGTTTCTACAATATTCTCAATTTTTTTGTTTTTATAAGCCTTTTCCAAAGCTAAGGCGGGCACCTGCCTCACCTTACAATCCATGATAGAACAGCGCTCGCAAGTTACCCCAACTTCTTGTGTTTTAATTCTATCGTCATTTAAAAAGTTCAGCTTCCGTTCCAACTGCTTATTAATGAGCAAACCTATGGTAATACTTCTGTATTGATTGTCCCGAAATGGATCCCGCGTAGCAGACGACAGCACTAAATACTTCATGTCATCACTAACATAATTAGAAATTTGAATATCAAATTCATGGTCTTTATGGCTCTTGCTGATATCTTCCAAAACTTTCAGGGCCACCCAACGCCTACAATAATGCTCGTTGGTTTCATTGGCCCTAGGGGAATGTTGATGTGCTAAGTGCAACTCCTTTTTCAAGTAAAATTTGTCGCTATTGGCCCTATGCGTAAACCTTAAAAAAAACAGGTCTTGTATATTGAATGATTTAGGCAAAATATTTGTCAACCGCTGGTAAAAGGACTCTGGCGAGGCATTAAAACTTTCCATGGTTTTCAAAAACAAACCGGCATCAAAAGTGTCTTGTTCAAAGAGTGTTTCTAATTTCGCAGAAAGTTGGGCTTTTGGAAGAATCAAAGCACCAGCAAAATAGGACGCATAAAAGTTATTAAGTACCTGATCGAAACTTTTAAATTTTATCCAAGGAAAAGTGTACAACCTATCGTTAATTTCCAAATAATTATAGGCAATCTCTTTAGCAAAAATAAAGGTACGTTGTGGCTCATCAATACCATTTGCCAAGAGCAATGTTTTACTTTTGGGTACAAAAACAGACCTTAAATTACCTAAGGCTTCATGTTTGCCCAATTCATTTTCATTAATGCTATATCCATATTCTTCAACCAAAATTTCCTCCAACTCTTTGGATGAAATTGGCATTGTTAAATCCACTTGATAAGATTTTGCAAACCTTAAAACGCCTTGTTCCAAATCCTCAAAATAGTTGTTATTGGCCTCCTGGAAGGAACGCACTGAAGCCAGAAAAAAACTCTCCCTACTAAAATTGTAATGTTTTGCAATCTCAATAATAGTGCTCACAAATGCATTCACTTTGGCCGGTGCATTGGCCACAATATCAATAAGGTTGCTCTCCTTTATTCCAAAAAGATCTAAGGGAATTTCCTTTAAAATTTTTGACTGCAGTAATTCTCCAATGGGCGCCAAATTTTTGTCAAGCTTTAAGGAAACCATTTGGTCATACGGGACATCCAATTTTTCGGATAATACAGCAATTTTGTCTGGCTTGGGGTATTTTTTACCCTTTTCTATTTCATTTAAATAGGATTTTGACAGTCCCGTAAGCTTGGACAGCCCAAATAAGGATAAATTCTTATCGGTTCTAATTTGCTTCAGCTTAAGCCCAAATATGAGTTTTATATAATCTTGTTCCATACTACATTAACAAAAATAACAAAATTTGCGAATCAAAGGAAAAAAGCGAAAATACATTTTTAGCGAACGTTCGCTTGTTTTTTAAAAATCTTTATTCTAATATTGTATTGTAAAATTCTGAAAACATGGAAAATACAATTTTAAAAACGTCAAAAATCAAATTGGATAATAACGTTCAAAACTTTTATCCTGAAATTTTAACCAAGGAAGCCTTAAAGTTTATTGCCCTGCTTCATGATCAATTTAATTCCAGGCGACTGGAGTTACTTAACGATCGAAAACTACAACAGCAGCTGTTTGACAAAGGAGACCTTCCAAAGTTTCCTGAGGAAACCAAAACCATTAGAGAAAGCCAATGGACCGCAGGAGAAATCCCAATTGATCTTCAAGATAGACGTGTTGAAATTACAGGACCTGTGGACAGAAAAATGATTATTAACGCCTTAAACTCCGGAGCCAAAACCTTTATGGCCGATTTTGAGGACAGTAATGCCCCAACCTGGAAAAACTGCATGCAAGGCCAACAAAACTTAATTGATGCCAATAAAAGAACCATTAGCCTAATAGACCATGCCAAAGGTAAAACCTATTCACTAAACGACAATCCTGCTGTACTATTGGTGAGACCTCGTGGTCTACATTTAAATGAACGACACTTATTATTAAACAATGTTGAAGTCTCCGCAAGTTTAGTGGATTTTGTTCTGTACGTTTTTCATAACGCGAAAACACTTCTAAAAAACAACACTGCCCCCTACTTCTATTTACCAAAATTAGAGCATTACCTTGAGGCTCGTTGGTGGAACGAGGTATTTATGTTTGCACAAGAGTACCTTAACATTCCCAACGGTACATTTAAAGCCACCGTTTTAATTGAAACAATCACGGCTAGTTTCCAATTGGATGAAATTATATACGAACTAAAAGACCATATTGTAGGCCTCAATTGCGGCCGATGGGATTACATATTTTCATATATCAAAAAATTCAGAAATCATACTGAATTCAATGTCCCAAACAGAGATCAAGTCACCATGACCACCCCATTTATGGAGGCCTATTCTAAATTGGTGATTCAGCGCTGCCACAAACGCGGCATTCATGCCATTGGTGGAATGGCTGCTCAAATCCCCATTAAAAACAACCCAACAGCTAACAATTTAGCTTTGGAAAAAGTACGAAAGGATAAGGAGCGTGAAGCTAAAAACGGGCATGATGGCACTTGGGTTGCACACCCTGATTTGGTACGCGTTGCTATCGACGAATTCGACAAATATATGTCTACCCCTAACCAAATACACTTAAAGAGAGAGGATGTTAATATAACAGAAATGGATTTGGTTGCACAGCCTCAAGGTACCGTTACAGAGGCTGGAATACGAAAAAATATTAATGTTGGCATACTATATTTAGAAGCATGGTTACGAGGTTACGGAGCCGTGGCACTCTACCATCTAATGGAAGATGCGGCCACTGCAGAAATATCGAGAACCCAGGTTTGGCAATGGCTTAAAAACGAAGTAATCCTTGAAGACGGAAGAGCCTTTTCAAAAAACCTTTATTCAGAAATATTTGATGATGAAGTAGAAAAAATCATCACAGAACTAAGCGGAAGTAATATTAAAGATTCGAAGCTTAAACAAGCCATTAGCCTATTCAACGGCTTGGTACTTTCTGAAGAATTTGAAGAATTTTTAACGATTCCTGCATACAAGTACCTATAAAAAAACAATCCTGCGATTGCGGCAACAATCAACAGGATCTAATTATTAATAAAAATAACGTATCACAAAATTATGAAAAATCTACAACAAAGCAATTACTGCTCGGCCTTACAGACCGTACAAAATCTGAAAGAAAAATACGGTGAATCCTGGAAATCAATTAGCTCAGAAAATGCTGCTAGAATGATTGCGCAAAATCCTTTTAAAACAGGTTTGGACATAGCTAAATACACGGCTAGCATTATGAGAAAGGACATGGCAGAATACGACGCCGATTCTTCAAATTACACTCAGTCCCTTGGCTGTTGGCACGGTTTTGTCGCCCAGCAAAAAATGATCGCCATCAAGAAACACCATAAAACCACTAACAAGAAATACCTTTATCTATCGGGCTGGATGGTAGCCGCTTTGCGCTCAGAGTTTGGACCATTGCCAGACCAATCCATGCATGAAAAAACAGCAGTGCCAAAATTGATTCATGAAATCTATCAGTTTTTACGTCAAGCGGATGCCATAGAGCTTAATGATTTGTTTAGAAGATTGGAAAACGGGGAAGATGTCCAAGAACAAATTGATAATTTTGAAACACACATCGTCCCTATCATTGCCGATATCGATGCAGGTTTTGGAAATGAAGAAGCCACTTACCTTTTGGCCAAACAAATGATCCAAGCTGGTGCTTGCGCTATTCAAATTGAGAACCAAGTATCAGATGCCAAACAATGCGGCCACCAAGATGGTAAAGTTACTGTTCCTCATGAAGATTTTATAGCCAAACTTAATGCCGTGAGGTATGCGTTCCTTGAATTAGGTGTTGAAGATGGCATTATTGTGGCAAGAACAGATTCAGAAGGTGCAGGTCTCACTCAAAAACTACCGGTTAGCAAAGAGCCAGGTGATTTAGCTTCGCAATATCTAGCCTTTATTCAAGCTGAAGAAACTAGTATTATTAACGCCAAAGAAGATGATGTGCTCTTTAAACGCGACGGTAAACTAGTAAAACCTGTTAGGCTTCCAAATGGGCTTTATAAATTCAGAGAACATACCAATATTGACAGGGTAGTTTTAGATTGCATTACCAGCTTGCAAAATGGAGCGGATTTACTTTGGATTGAAACCCCAACACCAAACCTGAAACAAATTGCGCACATGGTTAACCGAGTAAAAGCTGTTGTTCCTAATGCCAAATTGGTTTATAACAATTCTCCTTCATTTAATTGGACCTTGAATTTTAGGAAGCAGGCGTACGAAGAAATGCTTTCATCTGGAAAAGATATGTCCTTTTATGACAAGGATAATTTAATGGATATAAAATATGATAACTCAGAACTATCTAATATAGCAGATGATAAAATAAGATCGTTTCAAAAAGATGCTTCGAATGAGGCGGGGGGTTTTCACCATTTAATTACACTTCCAACTTACCACACCACAGCTCTCCATATGAATGATTTATCTGAAAACTATTTTGGAGAAGATGGCATGTTGGCTTACGTTAAAAAAGTGCAGCGACAAGAAATTCGAAAAGGCGTTTCCTGCGTAAAGCACCAAAGAATGGCAGGTTCGGACCTCGGTGATGACCATAAGACGTTCTTTTCTGGCGAACAAGCCTTAAAAGCGAGCGGCAAGAAAAACACTTCTCATCAATTTGAAAATAATAAGAATGAAAATAAAGCTATTAAGAAACTCCCTTTGACAGCATAGTTTTTCAATTTACACATTTCACATAAAAAGAAAGGCGTCTCGATAGTTTCAAGACGCCTTTTTGATCAATTTTTGACCAATGTTTTATTTAATATTACAACTTGTAATTTCGGTCACCCTTAACGTATTTACCATACCTTTCTCCTGAATAGGCATAGCAGCCAAACTCACCAACATATCACCTTCTGTTAAATAACCCTTTTCACAAGCAATGGCGTTAACATCTTCGATGGTTTCATCAGTACTTACAAACCTGTCATAATAGAATGCATTTACACCCCAAAGTAAACTAAGTTGGGTTAAAATACGCTTGTTAGAAGTAAATACCAAGATGTGCGACTTTGGTCTCCATGCCGAAATCTGGAATGCTGTATAACCACTGTTTGTCAAAGTAGAAATAGCTTTGGCATTGATTTCATTAGCCATATTGGCAGCGTGGTAACAAATGGACTTAGTAATATATCGCTTTGTACGAATGTGCGGAGGCGATTGTGGCACTTGGATTAAGTGAGAATCTTCCACACTACGAATAATGTTAGACATTGTTCTAATTACCTGTACAGGATAAGATCCAACAGAGGTTTCTCCAGAAAGCATTACCGCATCGGCACCGTCCATTACAGAGTTAGCAACGTCATTTACCTCGGCACGTGTTGGCGTTAAACTGGAAATCATTGTTTCCATCATCTGCGTAGCAATAATTACCGGTATTCTAGCCTTTTTGGCACGTAATACCAATTGCTTTTGAATTAAAGGCACTTCCTGAGCAGGAACTTCCACCCCTAAATCTCCACGAGCTACCATTAAACCGTCACAGTAAGCTACAATCTTATCGATATTTTCTACCGCTTCAGGCTTTTCAATCTTCGCTACGATTGGAATTTTTTCATCGCTATGCTCCTTGATCAATTCCTGCAATTGCATTAAATCCTCTGCATGACGCACAAAAGACAAGGCAATCCAATCTACCTTTTGACCAATGGCAAAAATAGCATCTTCAATATCCTTTTCGGTTAATGCAGGCTGAGAGATGTTTGTATTTGGAAGGTTAACTCCTTTTTTAGACTTTAAAGGTCCTCCTTGAATTACTCTAGCCTTAACTTCCGTTTCGTTATTTGTTGATACAACTTCAAAGATCAATTTTCCGTCATCCAGCAAAATACGCTCTCCTGGTTTGGCATCTTTAGGGAACTTTTCATAAGTCATGTAAACACGCTCTTTGGTCCCTTCAAAGCGCTCTCCAGTAGCAAAAATGATCTCGTCTCCTTCATTCACTACCACTTCCCCTTTCATAACCCCAACGCGAAGTTTTGGCCCTTGAAGATCCGCCAATATGGCCGTGTTGAACCCAAATTCTTCATTCAGCTCTCGGATCATTTTGATGCGTTCTGCCACATCACTATAATCGGCGTGAGAAAAGTTAATTCGGAACACGTTAACACCTTCTTCCATCATGCCTTTCAATACTTCCTTAGTACTGGTTGCAGGGCCTAAAGTGGCAACTATTTTAGTTTTCTTTCTTTGTTGCATTAATTAAAAAATTAAATAATCTTTAGATTTCAATTGTTCTGTATCTACACTATAAGCCGTAATGACCTGTGGTATAGACTGTATTTTATCGAGGACCAGCTTTTCATTAAACTGTTCATTCTCGTCTGTGATCTTCACTAAATAATCAACATTTTTCAGTTCGGGGATCAAATTATAGGTCTTCAACACCTTTTCCTGAACATCAAAAAGTGATCCGGAGCTTTGCAAACTGTCTTCTTCCTTTTTACATACATTGGAAATTAAATTCCAAGTGATGTACTTCTTTTCATTATCCCACTCATATATAGCGTAAGTAGCCGCAAAATATTTATAATCCAAATCTTGGGGTTTACGCTTCAATTTGATATCTAAGTAGGAATTCAGCAGGTAAGCCAATCTGTAATCTTCCAACCTACAATGAATGGCTAAAAGTGAAAAAGAGGCATCATAAAAATCGTCAACAAGTAATTTATGCAAAGCCATGCTCCCATCAAAATATTGATGGTGTAAATATACTATATTAAAATAATTTAAAAATGAAGTTTCCGTTAATCTTCTTTCGAAACCCAACGAAAACGTTATAGTTAATTATAATTTATTGCAATATTGTGGCTATTCGTTAAAAAACTTTGTGATTTTATTTTGATAGGCAAAGAAGGCTCTTTTGGAAGCTTTTTCCTCAGCCTTTTTCTTGGATGTGGCCCTTGCCTTTGCCACAACCTTATTGTCTATTGACAACTTCACCGAAAAGTGTTTTAGGTTATCGTTGCCTGTATCTTCGTAAACATTGTAATCGAAGGTTTTCTTCTCCTTTTGGCACCATTCAATCAACAAACTTTTATAGCTGATAACCTTTCCTTCTAATGTTTCAATATCTACATGCGGATTGATGACACGGTCATAAATAAAGCGTTCACAATACTTATATCCGCGATCTAAAAAGATGGCCCCAACCAAGGCTTCAAAAAGGTTTCCATGAATATTGTTCCCAAAGTTAGACTTTGCAATCTTACTCTCCACCAAATCAATAAGCTTAAGTTCCTTCCCAAGCTCATTTAAATGTTCTCGGCTTACCACCTTAGAACGCATTTTGGTAAGATAGCCCTCATCTCCTTGTGGCACTTCACTAAACAGATAAGATGCTACAACCGCACTCAACATAGCGTCCCCTACAAACTCCAAACGCTCATAATTGATAGGGTTCCCCTTTTTGTCCCTTAAATTCATGGAACGATGGGTAAACGCCTTAACATACAAGCTTTTATCCTTTGGCCTAAACCCTAGAATACTTTTCAGTTGTAAAAAAAAATTCCCGTCATTTTTAGAACGGGAATTTAATATGTTACGAATGTAATTCATTCGGGAATTAATCTAATTTTTTGAATAAGACACAAGCATTGTGTCCTCCAAAGCCAAAGGTATTGCTCATGGCAACCTTAATGTCGCGCTTTTGAGCTTTGTTCAATGTTAAATTCAATGATGGGTCAATATTTTCATCTACAACCTCATGATTGATCGTTGGCGGTACAATACCGTGCTCCATCGCTAAAATAGAAGCAATTGCTTCAATAGCTCCAGCAGCTCCCAATAAGTGACCTGTCATAGATTTGGTAGAATTGATATTGATGTTTTTGGCATGATCACCAAAAACCTCAGAAATTGCCTTAAGCTCCGCAACATCCCCTAAAGGCGTTGATGTTCCGTGAGTGTTGATATGATCAACTTCTTCAGGAGCAATTCCTGCATTCTCCAAACAATTTTTCATTACTGCAATTACACCAATACCGTCTGGATGTGGCGCTGTCATATGATAGGCATCTGATGACAACCCGCCTCCTAAAACTTCGGCATATATTTTGGCGCCTCTTGCTTTGGCATGCTCATATTCTTCAAGGATAATAGCACCTGCTCCTTCTCCTAAAACAAAACCATCTCTGGTGGCATCAAAAGGCCTTGAGGCCGTTTCCGGACTCTCGTTTCTTGTGGACAAGGCATGCATGGCGTTAAATCCTCCCATACCTGCAATGGTTACGGCCGCTTCGCTTCCTCCTGTTACTACTACATCACAATGCCCCAATCTAATATAGTTTAAAGCATCGATCATAGCGTTTGCAGAAGAGGCACAGGCAGAAACCGTTGTGTAGTTTGGTCCCATAAATCCATTTTTGATGGAAATGTTACCAGGTGCAATGTCTGCAATCATTTTAGGAATAAAGAACGGATTAAACCTTGGGGTACCGTCTCCAGAAGCAAAGTTTAGCACTTCATCCTGAAAGGTCTCCAAACCTCCAATTCCTGCTCCCCAAATAACTCCTACACGTAATTTGTTAATGGCGTCCAAATCCAATTTTGCATCGGCGATTGCCTCGTCTGAAGCTACCATTGCATATTGGGTAAAACGGTCCATTTTACGAGCCTCTTTTCTATCGATAAAATCGGTAGCGTTGAAGTTTTTTAACTCGCAAGCAAATTTGGTTTTGAATTTTTCAGCATCAAAATATGTTAAAGGTGCTGCACCGCTTTTTCCACTCACAAGGCCTTCCCAATATTCATCCTTGGTATTACCTATAGGGGTCAAAGCACCCAGACCTGTAACTACTACTCGCCTTAATTCCATAAATTGTTTTTAATTATTTTGCTTCTTCTATGTACGAAATAGCTTGACCAACTGTTGCAATGTTCTCAGCTTGATCGTCTGGAATTTGAATATCGAATTCTTTTTCGAACTCCATAATTAATTCTACAGTGTCCAATGAATCTGCGCCTAAATCGTTAGTGAAGCTTGCTTCAGCTACCACTTCGTTTTCATCAACACCTAATTTGTCTACGATAATCGCTTTTACTCTTGATGCAATGTCTGACATAATCTTTAATTTTAAGTTTTAATTAGTTGGCAAAAATAAAAAACTTTATTCTTATAACACACCTTTACTTTAAAAATGTGTTTCTAAAATTACTAAATTCTCATCTAAGTATTTTCATTTTACGCTTCTTATTGTGAAATATTATTCTTTTTTTTGTTTAGGTTTTTAGGGGCGCTGTTAAAACATTATAAAGAACGAAACACCAATACCTAAGGAAGCGCGCGCAACCCTACTGTTATTTTCAACGTAATATCCAAAATAGAAGACTGAAACATGAAACGTATTGTCATATTTGCATCGGGCAGTGGTAGCAATGCCGAGAATTTAATCAAGTATTTTTCGAAATCAAAAACAGCTTCGGTAGTTCAAGTTCTGACCAACAATCCGCAAGCCACAGTCTTGGATCGTTGCAAAAAACTAGAAGTGAGCGCCCTTTCGTTCAACAGAGTTTCCCTTTATAAAACGGATGATGTTTTAAATATTCTCAAAGCCTCCAAACCAGACTTGATTGTGTTGGCAGGCTTTTTATGGAAATTCCCCGAAAATATCCTACATGAGTTCCCAAACAAAGTCATCAACATCCATCCCGCCCTACTACCTAAATATGGAGGAAAAGGCATGTATGGCATGCATGTGCACGAAGCGGTTGTAGCCAACAAAGAACTACAAACAGGAATCACAATCCACTACGTTAATGAAAACTATGACGAAGGAGCCATCATTTTCCAAGACAGTTGTTTTGTTGATACTTTGGATAATGCAAATGATGTTGCCAAAAAAATTCACGATTTGGAGATGAAACATTTTCCTGTTGTAGTTGAAAAACTCCTAACCGAAGAACATTTAAAATAACTGTTTTCTCTCTTAAAAGAGACAAAGTTTACCACTACTAAAATTTACTCCTATATATTAAGGTATAAATGGCCAAGAAAAAGCAAAAATACTACACCGTTTGGAAAGGCCATAACACCGGTGTGTTCGACAATTGGAATGACTGTAAAGCCCAGATAAAGGATTATCAAGGAGCTTTGTATAAATCTTTCCCCACTTTTGAGGCCGCAAAAGCTGCCTTCAAAGGGAATTACAAAGATTTTATCGGACAGCCCAAAACCTTTAAAAGCACACTTTCTCCTGCAGAACTCCAAAAGATAGGACAACCAAATTACAATTCCATTTCGGTGGATGCTGCCTCAAGTGGCAACCCAGGCATTATGGAATACCGCGGCGTGGACACCAAGACCAAAAAACAACTCTTCATTCAAGGCCCCTTCCCTGAAGGCACCAATAATATTGGTGAGTTTCTTGCCATTGTACACGGCTTGGCAATGCTCAAAAAAAACAATAGTAACCGCATTATCTACACCGATTCCAAAACCGCCATGAGCTGGGTAAAGAAAAAAACATGCAATACCAAGCTTCCTCGCAATGAGAAAAACAAGGCACTTTTTGAACTTGTAGACCGCGCTGTAAGTTGGCTAAAAAATAACGACTATACCACCACCATTGTTAAATGGGAAACCAAAGCTTGGGGTGAAATTCCAGCAGATTTTGGAAGAAAATAATATTCGTAATTTAGAGCGTAAAACACTATATTTGCACAAAATTTTGAAACCTCTTTATGAGCAAGTTAGTTATTGTTGGAACGGTAGCATTCGATGCTATTGAAACCCCTTTCGGAAAAACCGATAAAATACTTGGAGGTGCCGCAACCTTTATAGGTTTGGCAGCTTCAGAATTTAATGTAGACGCCTCAATTGTATCTGTAGTGGGAGGCGATTTTCCACAAGACTACTTGAACCTTTTATCCAACAGACGTTTGGATATTTCCGGGATTGAAATAGTGGAACACGGCAAAACCTTCTTTTGGAGCGGCCGTTACCACAACAATATGAACTCCCGGGACACCTTGGTAACCGAACTGAACGTTTTGGCAGATTTCAACCCAGTAGTTCCCGAAAAATATAGAGATTCTGAAATTGTAATGTTAGGAAATTTACACCCTATCGTGCAATCTAGCGTCTTGGACCAAATGGTGAACACACCAAAATTGGCCATTTTGGACACCATGAACTTTTGGATGGATCATGCCCTGGAAGACCTTTTAAATGTCATCAAGCGTATCGATGTGATCACCATCAACGATGAAGAGGCCAAACAGCTTACAGGAGAACACTCTTTATTAACTGCTGCTAAAAAAATCCATGAAATGGGTCCTAAATATGTGGTAATTAAAAAAGGTGAACACGGTGCTTTGCTGTTCCATGAAGAACACATGTTTGCAGCTCCCGCGTTACCATTGGAGCAAGTTTTTGATCCAACAGGCGCAGGCGACACCTTTGCAGGAGGCTTTGCTGGATATTTGGCAAAATCCAAAGACTTGTCTTTTGAGAACATGAAAAATGCGGTCATTTATGGATCGGCTATGGCATCTTTCAGTGTTGAAAGATTTGGAACCGAGCGAATGCAGGATTTATCATCCAATGAAATCCATAAACGCATACAGCAATTTGAAAATTTAACGCAGTTTAAAATTAACTAGCATAATATAACGCGCTCTCACACGAGTGCGTTTTTAATTAAACAATTATCCTGCTACGGCAGAAACCTTGACAACAGACATTATGAGTGATGCTTTAAAACATGAATGCGGAATCGCACTTATTAGACTTTTAAAACCATTGGAATTCTATAAAGAAAAGTATGGAAGTGCTTTTTATGGCGTTAACAAAATGTATTTGATGATGGAAAAACAGCACAACCGTGGTCAGGACGGTGCAGGTTTTGCCAGTATTAAATTAGATACAGATCCTGGAGAGCGCTATATAAGTCGTGTGCGGTCTATTGCCCAACAGCCAATACAGGATATTTTTGCTCAAATCAATTCCAGAATCAACAAGGAATTGAGCGAGAATCCAGAATATGCCGACGATGTAGAGCTTCAAAAGCGTCATATTCCTTATGTAGGAGAACTGCTTTTAGGACATGTTCGCTATGGGACTTTTGGAAAGAACAGTGTAGAAAGCGTTCACCCATTTTTAAGACAAAACAACTGGATGCACAGAAACCTTATTGTTGCAGGTAACTTCAACATGACCAATGTAAATCAATTATTTGATGGATTGGTACGTTTGGGTCAGCATCCAAAAGAAAAGGCAGACACCATTACCATCATGGAAAAGATTGGTCACTTTTTGGATGATGCCGTTTCTAAAAAATACAAACAACTTAAAGCAGAAGGTTACAGCAAAAGAGAATGTTCTCCAATTATTGCAGAACGTTTAAACGTAGCCAAAATATTAAAAAGAGCCGCCAAGAATTGGGATGGAGGTTACGCTATGGCCGGTTTGTTAGGTCACGGAGATTCCTTCGTTTTACGTGATCCAGCAGGTATTAGACCAGCTTATTACTACAAGGATGATGAAGTTGTGGTAGTAGCTTCGGAACGTCCAGTAATCCAAACCGTATTCAATGTAGATTTTGATAAGGTAATTGAATTGGATCCTGGTCATGCCATCATCACCAAAAAATCTGGAGAAGTTGCCATCAAAAAGATTCTTGAGCCTTTAGAGCGTAAGGCGTGTTCTTTTGAGCGCATCTATTTTTCAAGAGGAAGTGATGCCGAAATATACCAAGAGCGCAAAACCCTTGGTAAACTTTTAATGCCTAAAGTACTTGAAACAATAGAAAACGATACTAAAAATACGGTATTCTCCTTTATTCCAAATACTGCGGAAACATCATTTTTCGGAATGATTGAGTCTATTGAAAAACACCTTAACGAAAAGAAAACAAAAGCAATTCTTGATGGAGGAGGTAAACTTTCAGCAGAACATGTAACTGAAATTTTATCAGAAAGACCAAGAATTGAAAAAATTGCCATCAAGGACGTTAAATTAAGAACCTTCATTACCGAAGACAGCAGTAGAGACGATTTGGTTGCACACGTTTATGATGCCACTTATGGGGTTATTAAGCCACAGGACAATTTGGTAATTATCGACGACAGTATTGTACGCGGTACAACTCTTAAAAAGAGCATCATTAAAATGATGGACCGTTTACATCCTAAGAAAATTGTTGTTGTATCCTCGGCTCCACAAATTAGATATCCAGATTGTTATGGTATTGACATGGCAAGACTTGAAGACCTAATTGCTTTTAGAGCCATGTTGGAATTGTTGAAAGAAAATGACAAATACCATATGGTTGAGGAAGTTTACCACAAATGTAAAGAGCAGGTAGACTTGGAAGACAAGGATGTTCAAAACTTTGTAAAAGAGCTTTACGATCAATTTACAGATGATGAAATATCTGATAAAATTTCTGAATTGATCTGTGATGACAGCATTAATGCCGAGGTTAAAGCCATCTTCCAAACAGTGGATAATTTGCATACTGCGTGTCCGAAGAACTTAGGAGATTGGTATTTCACAGGAGACTATCCAACGGCTGGAGGTAACCGCGTGGTTAACAGAGCGTTCATCAATTTCTTTGAAGGAAACAAAGAAAGAGCTTATTAACAGCTTTGATATTTTAGAGCACTTTATCCGATAAAACGACTTTTTATCTAATTTAAATGCATTTCATCTAATAATTATCAAAAGTTAAGCAAATTACGTATACTTTAGCATCACCATAACATAAGTAGGTTAAGTTCATGGTAGATTTGGGGCAAAAAAAGGTGAACAACAGTTCACCTTTTTTTATTTCCATTCAATTCTACACCTAATCACCTCTATTTCAGACTGCATTTCATCGAACAAATAACTTTCAGCGAGTCCATAACATATCAAAATAAAATCACTTTTTACCGCTTAAACCGATTTATGGGTCTTTAATCTAAAAAATTTAAATGTTAAAATTAAGACCTTATATATTTGTCAATACCATAACATAAGTAGGTTAAGTTTATGGTAGATTTGGGGCAAAAAAGGTGGACGTCAGTTCACCTTTTTTATTTTGATATTTCTTTACTCCTCAAAATTTTCATTAAATAGGAAATTGCACTCTTCTCAAAATTCACTTCGTTTTTAGTGCAAATATTTAAAAATCAGATATTTATTTTACAAAAAATACTTTTCAACTAATTTAAACGTTGTTCATCTAAATTTTTGAAATAATTTAAAAAGTGCTTCTATATTCGTTGTCACCATAACATAAGTAGGTTAAGTTTATGGTAGATTTGGGGCAAAAAAGGTGAACATTAGTTCACCTTTTTTATTTGTCATAGCTTCTTAAAAATACATGACATAAAAAAAGCAAGCCTTTTGGCTTGCCTTTATAAATTTAGCTATACTAAAATTATTTTGCTTCAGCATATCTACGCTCAACTTCATTCCAGTTGATAAGGTTGAAAAATGCGTTGATATAATCTGGTCTTCTGTTTTGGTAGTGTAAATAGTAAGCGTGCTCCCAAACATCCAATCCTAAAATAGGAGTTCCTTCGCAACCAATTCCTGGCATTAATGGGTTGTCTTGGTTAGGAGTAGAACAAACTTCTACTTTTCCTCCTTTGTGAACACATAACCATGCCCATCCAGATCCAAATCTAGTTGCTGCAGCTTTACTGAACGCATCCTTGAAGGCTTCTTCCGAACCAAATGCAGCTTCGATAGCGTCTTTTAATTCTCCAGACAAAACTCCTTTTCCTTCAGGATTCATAACCTCCCAAAATAAATTGTGGTTGTAAAATCCTCCACCATTGTTTCTTACAGCGGTATTGTCCATATCTAAATTGGTAAGAATATTTTCTACCGTTTTTCCTTCCAAATCAGTTCCTGCAATAGCGTTATTCAAGTTGGTGGTATAGCCGTTATGATGTTTTGTATGATGTATTTCCATAGTACGCGCATCGATGTGTGGTTCCAAAGCATCGTATGCATATTTTAATTTCGGTAATTCGAAAGCCATAATATTTGTTTTATTTGATTAATATTAATTTCATCCAAATTTACACATAATACAGCGCAATTAAAAATATTAAATAGCTATGAAATGATTGATAGTTTCTATCTTGTCAAAAATTCGTTGTATGCAAAACCTGAGCCCATTTTCAATCTATAATGCCTCTGCCGGAAGTGGAAAAACATATACTCTAGTTAAAGATTACCTGAAAATTCTAGTTACCTCCACGCACCCAAAACAGTTTAAGCATATCTTGGCCATCACGTTTACCAACAAAGCGGTTGGAGAGATGAAGGAACGTATTATAAACACCTTGCAATTATTTGCAAAACCCGAGATTTTGGAACAGGGTAATAGTATGTTTGAAGAGCTTTGCATGGAAGCCAAATTGTCCCCGCAAGAACTTCATAAAAAATCCAAACGCATCCTAAATGCCATTGTGCACAATTACGCAAGTTTTGACATTTCTACAATAGACGGTTTTACCCATAAACTTATAAGGACTTTTGCACACGATTTAAAACTCCCTTTAAACTTTGAAGTAGAACTGGACCAAAACACCTTATTGAACGAAGCTGTTGACAGTCTTATTTCAAAAGCTGGAACCAACAAAGAACTTACTAAGGTTTTGGTAGATTTCGCCATTGAAAAGGCAGATGACGATAAAAGTTGGGACATTTCATTCGATTTCAACAAGATTGCCAAATTATTAATCAATGAAAACGAATTGCCTTTTGTAAAAACCTTTAAGGATAAATCCTTGCAAGATTTTACAAGCCTAAAAAAGGAATTGATCAAAAAAAGCTCCAACCTTGACAACTCTATTAAAATAGAAGCGGAAGCTGCTTTGGAATTGATTGATGAAAGTGGTTTGGAACATGGTGATTTCACAAGAGGAAGCCTCCCTAAATTCTTTATCAAGGCTACCGACAGCAACTTTAAATACGACTTTGGTTCCACACAATGGGAAAAAGGATTCGTGGAGAGCGAGCGTTTATATCCTAAAAAAGTAACCGACAATGTTGCTTCCACAATTGATGCCATTCAGCCTCAACTCATAGAACACTACAACAATATAAAAAACGCCTTTTATCAATCTAGATTTGCAAAGGCCATATACAAAAACAGCACACCACTTTCAGTGCTCAATGCCATACAACACGAACTCACAACTATTCAAAAGGAACAGAACAAACTATTGATTTCGGAATTTAACAACATAATCAATAACGAAATTAAAGGCTTGCCTTCCCCTTTTATTTATGAGCGCCTTGGGGAAAAATTTCGCCATTATTTCATCGATGAGTTCCAGGATACCTCCGCATTGCAATGGCAAAATCTCATTCCGTTACTTAACAACACCTTGGCCTCGGAAAGTGGAACGGCCATGTTAGTAGGGGATGCTAAACAGGCTATTTATCGTTGGCGAGGTGGTGAAGCAGAACAGTTTATTGATTTGTTCACAGACGTCAATCCATTCCAAGTGGAGAAAAAGGTGGAAAACCTCCCTACCAATTACCGTAGTTTTCAAACCATTGTTGAATTCAACAACAATCTATTTGATTTTATCTCGGAGCACACCTTTAACCATCCAACCTATCAATCGCTTTACCAAACCGCCTCCCAAAAAACCTTTTCCAAGGATCAGGGATATGTCAACCTTTCCTTTTTGGAAATTTCCAAGGATGATGACAGGGATGAACTTTATTGTCAAAAAACATATGAAAGCATTTTAACCTGCATGGACAATGGTTTTGAAGCCAAAGACATTTGTGTGTTGGTAAGAAAAGGCAAAGAAGGTGTTGCTATAGCCGATTTTTTAAACGAAAAAGGCATCGATATTGTCTCTTCGGAAACTTTATTGATTAAAAATTCTCCTGAAGTTGCCTTTACCAATGCCTTTTTAAAACTCTTGATACAGCCAAAAAACAACGAGTTAAAGGTAGACGTATTAAATTTTCTTTCTGAAAAACTGAATCTTGAAGATAGGCATGCTTTTTTCAAGAAACATATTCCTTTGGAACTGAAAGAATTCATACAAAGCCTTTCAGAATATGGGATTTTCCTTGACAGTTCTGCGCTCTTGCTTCTACCAATCTATGATTTAATAGAAACCGTCATAAGAAGCTTTCAACTTACAGATACCTCCAATGCCTATATTCAGTTTTACTTGGATTTGGTTTTAGAATATTCTCAAAAGCACACCTATGACCTTGCTGGATTTGTTTCCCATTTTGAAAACAAGCAAGATCAATTGAGCATCATCTCTCCCGAAGGTCAAAATGCAGTACGGATCATGACCATCCACAAATCCAAAGGGTTGGAATTTCCTGTCGTGATTTTCCCTTATGCGGATATGGACATATACAGACAGATAGACCCAAAGGTTTGGTTTCCATTAACACCTGAAGATTTTAATGGATTCGACTATGCACTACTTAACTACGGAAAAGATATTGAACACTTTGGCGAGATAGGCCAAATGCTCTACGAAGTACAACAGGCTCAATTGGAATTGGACAACATCAACCTACTCTACGTGGCTTGCACAAGACCCATTGAACAACTTTATATAATTTCAAAAAAGGATGCCGACTCCAAAGGGAACTTCAACAACAAAACCTATGCTGGTATTTTGATGCAATATCTGGCGCAGGAACAACTTTGGCAAGATACAACTCTAGAATACACCTTTGGAACACCACAAAGACAATCTAAAAAAATAGAATTAGCTGAAGCCAACCTCATTCAAGAAGCCTTTATTTCTACCCCAAAAGAAGATCACAGCTTAAGGATTCTTACAAAAGCAGGATTACTTTGGGAGACAGAACAAGAGCGGGCCATCGAAAAAGGAAATTTGGTGCATGATATTATGGCCTTGGTACATTCTGATCAAGATGTAGATTTTGCCCTTAGACAATTCCTTGACACAGGAAAACTGAATTCAAAACAACACGAAGAATTAAAACCATTAATTCTGAAAATCATTAACCATAGTTCCCTAAAACCATTCTTCAATTCAGATTTGGAAATTTATAACGAAAGGGACATTATTACAAAACATGGCGACATTGTAAGACCAGATAGAGTGGTCATCAATTCCCAAAAAGAAGCTACCATCATCGATTATAAAACCGGAACGGAAACCACTTCCCATCTCAAACAGCTAGAAGGCTACCAAACAGTATTGGAAGATATGGGCTTCAAGGTTGCTAACAAAATTCTTGTCTACGTCAATGATGATATTCATATAAAAGAATTTTAACTTTGCAGTAAATTGAAATTATCATGTACGGAAAAATTAAGGAGCACTTACAGCAAGAACTACAAGACATAAAAGATGTGGGATTATTTAAAGAAGAACGCATCATTACTTCACCTCAAAATGCAGAAATTACTTTAAGCACGGGGCAAACCGTTTTAAATTTTTGCGCCAATAACTATCTAGGACTATCAGACCATCCTGAAGTCATCCAAGCAGCCAAGGACGCTATGGACACTCATGGTTTTGGAATGTCATCCGTGAGGTTTATTTGTGGAACACAGGATATCCACAAAACCTTAGAAGCCAAAATTGCTGAATACTACGGCACTGAAGACACCATCCTTTACGCTGCAGCTTTCGATGCCAATGGAGGCGTTTTTGAACCATTATTAGGCGCTGAAGATGCCATTATCTCAGATTCACTGAATCACGCTTCCATTATTGATGGGGTACGTTTGTGTAAAGCGGCAAGATATCGTTACCAAAATAACGATATGGCCGATTTGGAGAAACAGTTGATCGCTGCCAATGAAAATGGCGCCCGTTTCAAAATTATTGTAACGGATGGGGTATTCTCCATGGACGGGCTCGTTGCTCCTTTGGACCAAATTTGTGATTTGGCAGATAAATACGATGCCTTAGTAATGATTGACGAATGTCACGCTGCTGGCTTTATAGGAGAAACCGGAAGAGGTACCTTGGAAGAAAAAGGCGTAATGGGACGCATTGACATTATTACCGGAACTCTTGGAAAAGCCTTAGGAGGCGCTATGGGTGGTTATACAACTGCCAAAAAAGAGGTTATCGAAATGTTACGTCAACGCTCTAGACCTTATTTATTTTCCAACTCATTGGCTCCGGCAATCGTAGGAGCTTCTATTAAGGTATTCGAGATGCTTTCATCCGACACTTCACTTAGAGATAAGTTGGATTGGAACACCAAATATTTCAAAAAAGGAATGAAGTCTGCCGGTTTCGACATTATTGACGGAGACTCTGCAATTGTACCTGTAATGCTGTATGATGCTAAGTTATCCCAAACCATGGCTAAGATGCTTTTGGAGGAAGGAATTTACGTTATCGGCTTCTTTTACCCAGTGGTTCCTAAGGATAAAGCACGTATTAGAGTACAGCTATCAGCAGCTCATAGTCAAGAACATTTGGACAAAGCTATCGTTGCATTTACAAAGGTTGGAAAGGCCTTGGAGATAATTTAAAATTAGTCCAAACACTTATATCTTAGAGCAAATAAGCAATATTTTTATATATTTGTCTTTGTTAATAAATTTTAACAACTTACATTTGTTTACATTAACACTTAAAATTAAATTATAGAATATGAAAAATCTTAGCAGATTATTATTGGCTTCGTTGCTTTTATTAGGCTTCAATGCTAATGCTCAAGATGAAGACAATCCTTGGGCAGTAGGTATCGGCGTAAACATGGTTGATTTTTATCCAACTGGGGAAGATGCGCCTCTTGGTGGTTACTTTGACGAGTATTTCAATGTAGGTGATCACTACAACATTCTTCCATCCTTGTCAAGCCTTAGCGTTTCTAGATACATGGGTAGCGGATTTATATTCACTGCTACAGGATCTATCAACCAAATTGAAAACTTCGGTGACCTTTCAGTTGATGATTTATCTTACTATGGTCTTGACGGGACTATCTCTTACAGCTTCTTAAGACATTCTACTTTCAACCCATTCATTGGAGTTGGTGGTGGTTACACTTGGGTTGATGAAATTGGAGCTGGTACTTTAAACGGAACTTTAGGATTTAACGTATGGTTTACTGAAAACATCGGATTAACTGTACAATCTGCTTACAAACACGCGTTTGAAGATTATTTAGATACACACTTCCAACACACTGTAGGTATTGCTATCAAATTTGGCGGTAAAGATACTGATGGTGATGGAATCTATGACAAAGATGATGCTTGTCCAGAAGTTCCTGGATTGGAAGCATTCAATGGTTGTCCTGATACTGATGGTGACGGAATCCAAGATAGCGAGGACGATTGTCCAAACGAAGCTGGTTTAGCTGAATTCAACGGATGTCCTGATTCTGACGGTGATGGTGTGCCAGATAAAAACGACGACTGTCCAACAATTCCAGGATTGAAAGAACTAAACGGATGTCCAGATGCTGATGGAGACGGTGTAGCTGATAAAGATGATAACTGTCCAAACGAAGTTGGTCCTGCTGCTAACAATGGTTGTCCTTGGCCAGATAGAGATGGTGATGGTGTTGCAGACAAAGATGATAAGTGTCCAGACTTAGCTGGTCCTGCCTCTAACGATGGTTGTCCAGTTGTATCTGAAGAAGTTCAAAAAGCATTGAATGCTTATGCTAAAACAATCTTGTTCGACACTGCCAAATCATCAATCAAAGCTGAGTCTGAAAAAGTTCTTAACGATATCATTGCTATCTTGAACGAGTATCCTAACGCTAAGTTTACCGTAGAAGGTCATACCGACAGTGTTGGTCGCGAAGATTCAAACATGAAGTTATCTGAAGCTAGAGCTCTTTCTGTAAAAGACTACTTAGTTGACCATGGTATCGATGAATTCAGATTATCTTCTAGAGGATTTGGGGAGTCTCAACCAATCGACACTAACAACACTAGTGCTGGTAGAGCTAACAACAGACGTGTTGAAATTAACTTAGTAAAATAAGAGGTTCTAAACCTTAAAAATAATAAGTGTAAAAACGCTCCGATATTCGGGGCGTTTTTTATTTTTATGCTATGACCAGTTTTATTGAAGACGTTATAGTAGACCTTTACCAAAAAGGCCTTAACATACCCCAGTTAATCTTTGTATTACCCAGTAGAAGAGCCGGAGTTTTTTTGAAACATCAGCTTTCAAAACATAGTACTCAAACTTTTTTTGCTCCCGAAATTGTTTCTATTGAAGAATTTGTAGAAACTCTATCAGATCTCCACTACATCACCAATACCGAGTTAATTTTTGAGTTTTACGAAGTCTATCTAAAACTGACAGACAAGGAAAACCAAGAGTCATTTGACGAAGTCTCTAAATGGGCACAAATGCTCATTCAAGATTTCAATGAAATAGATCGCTATCTTATTCCCCCTGCTAAGATTTTTGATTATTTATCGGCCATAAAAGAAATTGAACATCAGCATTGGTCATTAGATGAAAACCCTTCAACTTTTGTCAAGAATTATTTGTTGTTCTGGAATCAACTCAAACATTATTACAACACCCTTCAAACCCAACTATTGGAGCAAAATAAGGGCTATCAGGGCTTAGTATACAGAAAAGCAGTAGATAACCTCGAACAGTTTACCTCTGATCATCCCAATAACAAATATATTTTCATGGGCTTCAATGCCCTAAACAAGGCTGAGGAAACCATTATTCAAGAATTGCTACAACAAGATCTTGCACACATCTATTGGGATATAGATGAAACCTTTATTCAAAATCGTGAACATGACGCAGGGCTATTTATCAGACAGCACAAGGCTACTTGGCCCTATCTAAAACAACATCCTTTCAATTGGCTTCATCACCATTATACCAAACCCAAAAACATAAAGGTCACCGGAGTTCCAAAAAATGTGAGTCAAATAAAATATATAGGTGAGCTACTTTTGAAACTCGACAGCGAAAGCTTAAAAAAAACAGCCATTGTACTAGGAAATGAGGAACTACTACTGCCTTTGCTCAATTCCATTCCAAAAAGCATAGGAGCCGTTAATATCACTATGGGACTTCCATTAAAAAGTGTCCCACTGGTAGCATTGTTCGATCAGCTTTTAAAGCTCCACATTAAAGGTGGTGACAATTTCTATTACAAAGATGCGCTGGCAGTATTGTCAAATCAATTTGTACGACCATTACTAAATGAAGCCAAAATCAAGGTAGCCGATGTCATTTCAACAATTGAAGAAAATAACATCATCTATCTTAACTTAGATAAACTAATTACCCTATTTGAAGGAGAATATAACACGGTTCTCAGCCTCCTATTTGGTCCTTGGAAAGACAATCCGAATAGGGCTTTAGAGAACTGCTTTAAGCTTATTTCCCTGTTGAAATCATATTTGGACCAAGATAAACCATCCAACATGTTGGCTTTGGAATATCTGTACCGTTTCAATGCCTTGTTTAATGAATTAAGCTTACTGAACAGTGAGCACAAACACATCAAAACCATTGCAACACTTTATAGTTTCTACAAGGAACTTCTAAGCACCGAAACTTTGGATTTCCAAGGGGAACCTCTAGAAGGCCTTCAAATTATGGGAATGCTGGAAACTCGTGCCTTGGATTTTGAATCACTTATTATTGCCTCAGTCAACGAAGGTATTCTTCCCGCAGGAAAGAGCCATAACTCTTTTATCCCGTACGACGTCAAACTAGAAAACAAGTTACCAACCTACAAAGAAAAAGACGCGGTATATACCTACCACTTTTATCGCTTGTTGCAGCGTGCCACCAATGCACATATTCTCTACAATACTGAAATAGATGCGCTTAATTCAGGTGAAAAAAGTAGATTTATTACCCAATTGGAAATTGAGGGTATACATCCTATTCAACATAAAGTGGTAACACCAAAAGTTCCAAAGATTACCAAACAGTTAAAAACTATTAAGAAAACGGATGCTGTCCTAGAGCAAATCAAGCGCTTGTCCAATGCGGGCTTCTCTCCTTCCTCCTTGACCAATTACATTAGAAACCCCATGGATTTCTATACCCAAAAGATTCTAGGCGTAAAAACCTATGAAGATGTAGAAGAATCAATTGCAGCCAATACCCTAGGGACAGTGATCCATAATACTCTTGAGGATCTTTACAAACCACATATTGGGGAGTTCTTAAAACCTGAAGATCTTGAAGGCATGAAGCCCAAAATAGATGCCTGGGTAAAAAAGCATTTCAAGGAAACCTATAAGGAAGGTGATATATCTACAGGTAAAAACCTTATTATTTTTGAGGTCGCGAAACGCTATGTGTGGAACACCATAAATTTAGAACTAAACGAATTAAGGCTAGGCAATGAAATAAAAATTATCGCCCTTGAAAAAGGATTCAGAACCTTATTGGACATCCCAGAACTTGATTTTCCAGTATATCTAACGGGAAAAGTAGACCGTATTGATGAATACAATGGCATTACAAGAATCATAGACTACAAAAGTGGTAAGGTAGACCAAAGTAAAGTAGAAGTGGTGGAATGGGAAGATTTAACCACAGATTATGACAAATACAGCAAGAGCTTTCAGGTACTCACCTATGCCCTTATGATGCACAGTGTTCCCGAAATGAAAACCGAAAATCTAGAAGCGGGTATTATTTCCTTTAAAAACCTAAATGCGGGCTTTTTAAAATTTGCCAAAAAGGACAAACCAGGTGCTTATGCAAAGAAAGACCAATTAATTACTTCAGAAACATTGGAAAATTTCTCTGAAGTCCTAAAAAACTTGATTTTAGAAATCTGCAATCCTGATATTGATTTTATTGAAAGGGAGGTATAAAAACAAAAAACGCAATCAATTAAAACTTAAAAGATTGCGTTTTCGTAAAGTGGAGCATATCGGAGTCGAACCGATGACCTCTACGCTGCCAGCGTAGCGCTCTAGCCAGCTGAGCTAATGCCCCTCAACTGTCTCTCATAACATAGCTGTGATGAGACTGCAAAAAAACGAAATATTATTTAATTTCAAAGCCAAAAAATTAAATTTATATCTAAAAAATTTACCTCTTGATAAGAAAGGCTACCCTACAAGATTTGGACGCTGTTGTTTCCATAACATTGGCCTGTGCTAAGCATATGTGCGGCAATGGCATTTTTCAATGGAACGACAACTACCCCAACAGAGCTGCCTTTAAGAAGGACATTGAACGAGAAGAACTTTTGGTATTTGAAAAGCAAAATGGCATCCTCGGCTGTGTGGTTAGAAGTCCCCACAAGGACGATGTTTACAATAATGTAACATGGCTTACCAAGGATGAAAACAACCTATATATCCACAGGTTGGCTGTACAGCCAAATTATCAAGGACAGGGAATTGCCCAACAACTTATGGATACTGTTGAACAGTATGCCAGAACCAATTCGTTCAAATCCATTCGCTTGGATACCTTCTCACAAAACTCAAGAAACCAAAAATTTTACGAACTTCGCGGCTACAAACAACTGGAAGCAATATACTTTCCTAACCAAAGTGAGCATCCTTTTTATTGCTACGAACTAGTATTGTGAGCACAGACATTAGCCTAAAAAATATCAACAAATTAGCCATACCTGCCCTCATTTCAGGTATTTCCGAGCCTATCCTATCCCTAACCGATACGGCCATAGTAGGCAATGTTCAGCATCATCCAACAGAATCCTTGGCAGCAGTGGGTATTGTCACCACATTTCTATCCATGCTTATTTGGGTGTTTGGACAAACACGCAGCGCCATTTCATCCATTATTTCTCAGTATTTGGGAGCAGGAAAATTAAATGAAGTACAATCCTTACCAGCTCAAGCAATTTTGATCATTACGTCCATAAGCCTGTTGATAATTGCAGCTACTTATCCCTTTGCCAATTACATTTTCAAATTGTATAACGCTAGTGATTTGATTTTACAGTACTGTGTAGACTATTATAGGATACGCATTTTTGGGTTTCCATTTACATTATTCACAATCGGTGTATTTGGTGCTTTTAGAGGACTTCAGAACACCTATTATCCAATGATTATTGCCATAGTGGGAGCGGTTTCTAATATTGTTTTGGATATCGCCTTTGTATATGGCATAGAAGGTTTTATTCCCGCCATGCATATTAAAGGAGCGGCCTACGCAAGTGTATTGGCGCAATTGCTCATGGCTATTATTTCAGGCATATATCTTCACAAAAAGACCGTCATTCCTTTACGGGCAAGGCTGCCTTTCAATAAAGAAATCAAAACGTTTATGGTAATGGTCATCAACTTATTTGTGAGAACCATTGCCTTAAATGTAACCTTATATTTTGCCAGTTCCTTTGCCACAAGTTATGGCGCCAACTACATTGCGGCCTACACCATTGCCATTAACCTTTGGTTTTTAGGCGCCTTCTTAATTGATGGCTATGCTAGTGCCGGCAATATTTTGTCTGGAAAACTTTTAGGAGGCAAACAATACAAACAACTTATAAACCTAAGCAACAGACTCATTGTTTATGGCATAATTGTCGGTATCTTTATGGCAAGTATTGGTGCACTTCTTTACCATCCTATCGGAAGGATTTTTACTCAAGATGAATTGGTGCTGACGGAATTCTACAACATATTTTGGATGGTCTTGGCCATGCAGCCCATTTGTGCCTTGGCCTTTATTTTTGACGGGATGTTCAAAGGTTTGGGTGAAATGGCCTATTTAAGAAACCTTTTGCTATTTGCAACATTTCTAGTGTTTGTGCCTATCCTTTTCACACTTGATCATTTCCACTACCAACTCTACGGTATCTTTATAGCGTTGACCATTTGGATCATTGCCAGAGGCATTCCATTAATCATAAAATTTAGAAAAATGTTTATGCCTCTTTCCAAAAACAGTTAACTTTGGCCGTTAAGCAAATTTGAGCCATGTTATTGACCATTCTACAAGTAGATATAGAAGAAAAAATCAAAAATGCGCCCGATTCCGGATATGAAATTGGCGTGTTTATTGGTTCCTTGTTACCATTTGCAATTTTGGTGGCCATTGCTTATCTCATTTTTAGATACAACAAAAACAAACAAAACTAAACAGTACCATGAATATCCTAAACTTTTTAAGCGGTAACGGCTTGTTTTTAATCCTAGCCATTGTATTGATTGTGATTTACATCTACAACCGCAACAAAAGGCGCTAAGATTAACGCGTCTTTAACCAACCTGTAATACTCAATCTTTGGGTATCCACAGGTTTTACCTCATGCTCTATCACCTGGCTTTCAAAAATCACCACGCGCCCCGGAAACGGATAAATCACTTTCTCCTGTTCCACACCATTTTCATCAAGGTATAATACCAACTCGCCTCCATTTTCTGGCTGCCAATCTTCATCATTCAAATAGCAAACAAAAGACAGTTTACGACGATCGTCATTTTGGAAGGTATCCAAATGTCGTTTGTAATAAGTCCCCTTCGGATATAAAGCATAATGGAATTCCTTCTGTAAAATTCCCATAAAGCAGGTCTTATTAAGATAGCCTACCAAATGATTGATCTTATCAAAAAACAATTGCTCTGTAGCATTGGCATTTACCTCATCAATCCAAAGAATCACATCGCCTCGAATGGACTTTTCTATGGTTTCATTCACACGGTTGCCAATAGCCGCTTTTTTAAAAGCATCCAATTGGTGCTTTTCCATTAAAGAATCGCGCAAAGCGGCGACCTCTTCAGCAGTAAAGAATTGTTCAACAACACTGTACTTCTGCGTTAAAATATCCGCTATAACGCTCTCATATAGCGGGTTTTCAACAAAATCCAATTGCTCAAAGAGCACACTCATGGTTTCATAGATCTAAAAAAAGTGCGCAAATGTAATCTAAAAACCATTTGCTTTTACAAATTCAATACCTTTGCAATGAAATATTTTGACTATGAGCAACATTCGAATTACGAAGCAATTTTCTTTCGAAACAGGACACGCACTTTATGGTTATGATGGGAAGTGCAAAAATGTACACGGACACAGTTATAAACTCTCGGTAACGGTAATTGGACAGCCCATTTCAGATACTTCCAATGTGAAGTTTGGGATGGTGATTGATTTTGGAGATCTGAAAAAGATTGTAAAGGAAGAAATTGTTGATGTATTTGACCACGCCACCGTGTTCAACAAAAACACCCCGCACATAGAATTGGCCAAAGAATTGGAAGATCGTGGGCACAACGTACTTTTGGTAGAATACCAACCTACCAGTGAAATGATGGTGATAGACTTTGCGCAAAAAATAAAAAATAGGCTGCCCCAAAACATACAGCTCCATTCTCTTAAACTACAGGAAACCGATTCGTCCTACGCCGAATGGTTTGCGAGCGACAATAACTAACAGCACCAACTTTAGTAAACAACACCAACATACATGGAGGATTTCTTTAAAGACATTTTTGAGTACCATCATCACATGAACCAAACGTTGATAGAGGTATTCTTAAAGTATCACCAACAGGTTTCAGAGCGCACCCCTGCCATGTTTTCGCATTGTTTAAATGCCCACCAAATATGGAATTCACGTATTTTGGAAACCACCCCTTTTGAGGTAAACCAATTACACCCTTTGGAGAACTTTAAAATCATAGATACCATTAATTATAGGACCACCCTTAAGATAATTGACACCTACGAGTTTGGAGAACCCATAGCATACCTCAACTCCAAGGGAGAACCTTATGAGAACTCGGTACAGGACATTTTGTTCCATATTTCCAACCACCATACCCACCACAAGGGGCAGTTGATTTCCGATCTTAGAAAGTACGGAATCACACCTCCTGTAACCGACTATATTTTTTACAAACGATGAACATCCCCCAAGGAAAACACATATACTTTGCTTCCGACAACCATTTGGGAGCCCCTACACAAGAAGCCTCACGCCCAAGAGAACAGAAATTTGTCGCTTGGTTAGACGAGATCAAGCAGGATGCTGCCGCCATCTTTTTAATTGGCGATCTTTTCGACTTTTGGTTTGAATATAAAACCGTAGTGCCAAAAGGCTTTACAAGAACTTTGGGCAAATTGGCCGAAATCAGCGATTCTGGAATTCCTATTTATTTCTTTGTGGGCAATCATGACCTTTGGATGGATGGTTATTTTGAAGAAGAACTCAACATCCAGGTATACCACGAACCCCAAGAATTCACCTTCAACGACACGACATTTTTCATAGGTCATGGCGATGGTCTAGGTCCTGGGGACAAGGGTTACAAACGCATGAAAAAGGTGTTCACCAATCCTTTTAGCAAGTGGCTGTTCCGTTGGTTGCACCCAGATTTAGGCGTAAAATTGGCGCAATACCTTTCCGTGAAAAACAAACTCATCTCTGGTGATGAAGATGCTGCCTTTTTAGGAGAAGACAAGGAGTGGCTAGTACAATATTCCAGACGAAAATTGGAAGACAAACACAGAGACTATTTCGTGTTTGGACACCGCCATTTACCAATGGAAATAGACCTAGGCAACAACGCAAAATACATCAACCTAGGCGATTGGATCAACTATTATACCTACGGCGTATTTGATGGCAAGGAAATGCACTTAAAAACCTATTAGTGCTCGTCCTTCTGGTGTTCTTCCAAATCTTTGGTAAGATCCAATTTTCTAAATGTAGGTGATACCAATCCCGTAGTTATTACAGTAATCAAGGTCATCGTGCCACCAAACACTACAGCGGTAACAGTTCCCATCAATTTGGCGGTCAAACCACTCTCAAAAGCGCCCAACTCGTTGGAAGATCCTACAAACATGGAATTTACCGACGACACCCGTCCGCGCATATTGTCTGGTGTCTTGATTTGAAGAATGGTTTGTCTAATCACCATGGATACCCCATCAGTCACACCACTAAAGAACAGTGCCACTACCGAGACCCAAAAGATGGATGACAACCCAAATACTATGATGCATATTCCAAAGCCAAATACTGCCCCCAATAGCTTCATCCCAGCTTTTCTACTGATAGGAATATAGGCCGTGGTCAACATGGTTAAAAAGGCTCCTACGGCAGGAGCAGCTCTTAGCACTCCAAACCCTTCACTACCCACTTTTAAAATATCTTGGGCAAATACAGGCAAAAGGGCAATCGCGCCCCCAAACAATACGGCCACCATGTCCAACGTCAAGGCTCCTAAAATGGCTTTGGTTTTAAATACAAAGCGTACACCTTCCTTCAAACTCTGCAACACAGGCTCCCCAATTTTTGGGTTCAATACAGGTTTTTTCTTTATTTGAAATAATACTATCAAGGCCAACATCGCCAATCCAAACACAAAACACAAAGTCCAATGCACGCCTATGATGCTGATGAGAATTCCCGCCGTTGCAGGCCCCAAAACACTGGCCATTTGCCAAGTAGAGCTACTCCAAGTCGCTGCATTAGGGTAAATCTTTTTAGGCACGATCAAGGCTACCAACGAAAAGATGGTTGGCCCAAAAAAGGATCTTACAATTCCCCCGAAAAACACCAAGGAATAAATACCATACAAGATGGTTCTTGTAGACCAATCGGCGACTACCACATCCCAAGTCAAAAGGAACAAGCCTAAACTAATTAAGGAAAAGGCCGCAATACAAAGGGCCAAAAGGTTCCGTTTTTCTCTTTGATCTGTGATATGCCCTGCAAACAGTGCCATGGACAGTGCCGGAATGATCTCCATCAAGCCAATAATCCCCAAGGACAAGGGGTCTTTTGTAATACTGTATACCTGCCACTCTATCACGATAAACTGCATAGACCAGGCAAATACCAGTGCAAAACGCACTATTAAAAAAGTATTGAACTCTTTATATCTCAAGGCCGCATAAGGGTCGTTTTTTGCCATAAGTTAGATTTTGATGCTGTAGTACTACACTACTTTAACACAATTTATTAAATGAATCTTCTGCAGTACTTTCTACTTTCAAAAGTCGTGAATTCGAGTGACATTCTACAAAAATATTATATCGAGAATACGATTTCCAAAAGGCATTTTGGTTTCGATATCCTTTTTCTCAGCGCTATTTCGATAAACTAAGCAACCTAATCAAAGTGGACTTCAAAGTCCCTAAGGTATTTACTTTATATCCCGTAACTTCATCTGTAAAGACACCGTACCATTCCAATGGTTTTCGTCTATGGAATACACGGCCTTAAAAGCTTGCTTATCCTGAATTAAAGGAAACTTGTCACCAAGACCAAAACCAATCCCCACAAGGGTGTTGCCGTTAGCCTGCGGATTATGCGGTTGGCCCACCACAACACGCAAATGCTTATCGTCTTCGCCCACACATTTTCCGTAGCCGGTATCTACAAGGTCTTCTGTCATGAAAATGGGAGACATATTGCCCGGTCCAAAAGGTGCAAACTGCTTCATGATACGCCATAGTTTGGCATTCACTTCGTGCAATTCAATCTTGGTATCAATTTTTATCTCAGGAGTTAAAAGGGTCTTGTCTATGGTTTGCGACACCACATCTTCAAAAGCCTGTTTAAAGGCCTCATAATTTTCTTCCTTCAAGGTCAATCCTGCCGCATATTTATGCCCTCCAAACTGCTCTATATGCTCGCTACAGGCCTCTAGGGCATTGTATACATCAAAGCCACTTACAGAGCGTGCCGAAGCTGCCAACTTATCCCCGCTTTTGGTAAATACCAGCGTAGGGCGGTAATAGGTTTCAATCAAACGGGAAGCCACAATGCCTATCACGCCTTTGTGCCAATGCTCTTGGTATACTACCGAAGTATAGCGTTCCTGCTCCTGTAACTGCACAATCTGCTCCAAAGCTTCCACCGTAATTTGTTGGTCGGCTTCACGTCGATCGCTGTTGAAGGTTTCAATCTCGCTGGCATATTGTTCGGCAAGGGCAGAGTTTGTTTCTGTAAGAAGCGTCACCGCATGGTTGCCGTGTTTCATACGTCCCGCCGCATTGATACGTGGGGCAATAATAAACACCACATCGGTAATGCTCAGGTTGCTTTTCTTTACTTGGTTGATGATGGCCTGAAAGCCGGGTCTTGGTTGCGCATTGATGACCTGCATGCCAAAATAGGCAAGCACTCTGTTTTCTCCAGTAATTGGAACAATATCTGCCCCAATGGCCGTTGCCACCAAATCCAGATATTCCGTAAGGTCTTCTATAGTTTTGCCATCATTAGCCGATAAGGCCTGAATCAACTTAAAGCCTACCCCACAACCACACAATTCCTTATAAGGATACTGGCAGTCTTCCTGTTTGGGGTCCAACACAGCCACCGCTTGGGGCACTTCGCTCCCCGGTCTATGATGGTCGCAGATGACAAAATCGATACCTTTTTCCTTGGCATAGGCTACCTTGTCGATGGCCTTGATACCACAGTCCAACGCCACAATAAGGGAGAAGTCATTATCATCGGCAAAGTCAATGCCCTTATAGGATACCCCATACCCTTCATCGTAACGGTCAGGAATATAGGTAGCCGCCCTATCGGTTCTGGTTTTTAGGTAAGACGACATCAGGGCCACAGAAGTAGTTCCGTCTACATCATAATCGCCATATACCAAAATATTTTCGCCCTGTGAAAGGGCCTGCTCAATCCTTGCCACCGCCTTGTCCATATCCTTCATGAGGTAGGGATCGTGCAGATGTTCTAAAGAAGGTCTAAAAAAATCCTTGGCTTCTTCAAAGCTTTCAATATTGCGTTGCAACAACAAGGTTGCTACAATATCATCTACCTGAAGAGCCTCTTTTAGGGCAGTAATCTGTTCCTTTGGTGGTTTGGGCTTAAGCGTCCAACGCATGTTATTTGTTGTGATAATGAATAGAAGTATTTACAGTTGCAAATTTCCTAAACATTTCCATAACGCCACAATATTTTTCGACAGATAAATCTACCGCCTTTTTTATTTTGTCCTCATTAAGGTTCTCGCCATAAAAATGGTATTCCACATTGACCGTGTGGTAGATTTTTGGGTGCTCCTCGGTAAGTTCTCCAAAGGTATCTATTCTGAAATCGGATACCTGCACCTTCATTTTGTCCAAGATGGATACCACATCCAAACCGGAACATCCCGCCAAAGACGACAACATCATGGCCTTAGGTCTTAGGCCTGAATTGTGCCCCCCGTGTTCTTCTGAAGTGTCCATAAACAGGGTCTTTCCGCTTGGGTTATCCGATTCAAATTGAGAGTTCCCTTTCCAGTGCGTTACAACTTTATGTGTCATCGTTTGTGATTTTTTCGTTACTTGTTAGTTCAAAAATACTACTTAAAACCCTAAAAAGGAACAATTATGCCACTTGTCACACCATTATCGCCAGATTATGACCAGGAAACCAAGGAACTAGCCGAATTCTTTAACGAAACCTTGGGATTTTGTCCCAACTCGGTGCTCACCATGCAGCGGCGCCCAGCCATTTCCAAGGCCTTTATCAACCTCAACAAAGCGGTAATGGCCAACGAAGGGCGGGTGACTTCTGCCCTCAAGCGCATGATTGCCTGGGTAAGCAGCAATGCCGCGGGCTGTAGGTATTGCCAGGCCCACGCCATTAGGGCGGCCGAACGCTACGGGGCGCACCAAGAGCAATTGGACCATATTTGGGACTACCGCACCCATCCTGCCTTTAACGAAGCCGAACGTGCCGCACTGGATTTTAGCCTTGCCGCCAGCCAAGTACCCAACGCCGTGGATGCCTCCATAGAACAACGCCTACGCCAACATTGGGACGAAGGCGAGATTGTGGAAATGCTGGGCGTGATTTCCCTGTTTGGTTACCTGAACCGTTGGAATGACAGCATAGGCACATCTATTGAAGAAGGCGCTGTTGAAAGTGGCACACAGTATTTAGGGAAACATGGGTGGAATAAAGGAAAACATATTTAGGGGTTGGTATGTCGTAGTGAGTATTGGGAATTGAGGTTTATCAAGCCAATCCAAGCCTGAAGCCACAAACCCTAAAACAATTGTTCCAAACTATTGCAATGAACATGAAAACTTTAGTATTCGTTATTGGATGCATCTTCTTATCAACCCTTTGCTGTAATTCAAAACTTGATAAAGGAAATGCAACATCTCAATTCTTTACAGATTCCATTTACAGCACTCACCTTTCCGAATATAGGAAGCATATTGTGTATTTGCCCAAGGGATTTAACCCAAGCAAGCAATACCCCATTATGTATGCTACTGATGGCAATAGCCACTTAACGCAAAAGAAACACTTATTAGATTCGTTAATTGAGCACCAGATTATAAAACCCCTAATTTTTGTCGCTAGCTTTTCTAACAGTAAAATTGCAGACAGTACAAGCACAACCACTGGTGATGGCAATAAGGTATACCTCACCTACCGAAATTTTGAATACATAGACAGGCACCCTTCCAGAGAAGAAGATTCCTTATTGGTCCACAGATTTAAAAACCATAAAGCCTATTTTGTTGAAGAGTATATTCCGGAAATAGAAATCAAATACAATCAAAAACCCAAAAAAGATAATCGGTACTTCTACGGTGTGTCCAATGGGGCCGGATTTGGGATGAGTCTCTTGAACTCGCATCCAAACATCATTGGAACCTATCTATGCTTTTCAACTTTTGGAGGCGACATCCAAAGCAATACTTGGCACAGCAACATACAATACCCCAATTTGTATTTACGCTACGGAAGCGAGGAACCCTTTTTCCTGAAAGACGATGCCGAATTTATTAAGGCAAAATATGCCACGCTCAAGGCATTTGCCGAAATACAAGAATTTGAGGGCGGGCATGATAACAGCTTGTGGAACGAAGCGTTTATTGACGTAGTTAGTCGATTGTTCGCTTTGGAGTAAAAAAAAGATTCCTTAGTAATAGTTCTTATTTCCATTTCATTTAAAATATGGACTCCACGTTCATTTTATTCATTCACTCTATTTTAAGGTATTCATGAATGCTACGCATTTGCCTTGATGCAATACTTCGCCAAGCTCAGTATAAACCAAGCCAAAAAATCAAGACGGTCTGAGGAAATTAACTGCCGCTGGCAGTTACCGTTCGCTCCCGAAGCTACATGCCAAACGCTGCGCGTTGCACTTCCGCATCTTCGCTCTCTATTTCTGCAGGCAGCCACGTTCCGCCCATGCGGAATGAGGTTTTTATCAATAGGAAACCTTAAAACATCATCACCTATCTTCTTGCCAAAATTCAAACCATATTCCGGCACGGCCGGAAGTACCTGTCGTAAGCATAGAGAGCAAATTCCGTTAAAAACTTGGGAAGCCTTGGACCAAGTTTAGGAATTTGTGAACGGTTTTGGGATTCTGAAAAGAAGCACAAAAATGCCTACCGACAGGGCGTCTTTTCTTTTGGTTCGTTTTCTTTGGACGAGCAAAGAAAATGAACAAACACCAACAACCACACCACACCCACCCCCACAACACAAAAACCCCCAACCTCAGCACCAATTGCACAATAATTCTCCCATCCCTTCCTTCGCTTTTCCTTCGTGTTCCCTTCGAGGATTGTTCGGTAAAAGCCCTGTTTTACGAGAAAAACATATCAAAACCCAAGTAAATTCCCCCTTTGAAGGGGAATAAAGGGGATGTGAATAGGCTGATTGGAAAGCAAAACTTCATACTCCAAATTATCCAATGCATTAATTATGCTACACCTTCTATTTGAAATAACATTATTAAGAAGTATCTTACAATAATTCTTGTATTCCATACGTTAACCTAAAAATCGAACCAACCATTTATGACATTTAAACACACTCCTTTAGCTCAAAAAACAGGCAAAACAATTGTACAAATAGTTCTTGGCATAATTGTATTGCTTAGTTATTCCTGTAAAGAAACCCCTGAAAAAGAATTCTTTCTACAGGGCACAACCAACGGTATAGAAAATGGTACAACCATATACTTGGAAAATGAAGAGTTCAAAGATTCAACAATTGTTAGCAACAACACTTTTAATTTTAAAACCAAGTTACCCTACGCTCCCATTCAAGCCATTTTAAGAACAAAGGACTATTCAACCTATAGGTTTCTTTGGTTGGAAGACAGCCCTATGTCAGTTGACGCCAGTAATGGTGATTTTAAAACAGCAAACGTAATAGGCTCTGAATCTGAAAGTTTAAACCAGAGTCTACACAGAATTCTTGATACTTTGCCAAGAGCAGAACGTCGCCAAATTGAGATGGACTTTATCAAGAATAATCCCAACAGTATTATTAGCGCAAACGCGCTTGCCGTTTATAGTACCACTTATGGAAAAGAAAAAACAATGGAACTTTTTGAGCCATTTTCCGAGCAAAACAAAGCTTCTAGGTATGGTCAAAAAATTGCTCGCTACATAGCACTGAATAAAGATCCTAAAATAGGAGAACAATTGGCAGATTTTGAAATGAACAACCAATACGGCGAGCCATTAAAACTATCCAAAACCAATGGAAAAGTGATCCTTTTAGAGTTTTGGGCCTCTTGGTGTGGGCCTTGCCGAGAAGAAAACCCCAATCTTGTAAAAACCTATAAGGAGTTCAACCCAAAAGGCTTTGAAGTATTTGCTGTATCCTTAGACGAACATAAAGAAAAATGGATCAAGGCTATAGAAAAAGACAGTTTAAACTGGTTACATGTAAGTGATTTAAAAGGAGATGGCAATGAAGCATCTTTGATATATGGTATCAATGGTATCCCCGACAACTTTTTAATTGCTGAAAATGGTGAAATAATTGCTCGGGATTTATATGGGGAGGAACTGACGCAAAAATTGGAAGAACTACTCAATTAATTGTTCCAACCTCAAAAAACCTATAGTTTAGTTTTATAGCCAACAAATAAACAAGATCGAAGGAAAAGTGAACATATTCAACCCAACGCTCCTGCTCGACTGCATTAAGTATTACTCAAACACAAAGCACTCCACCAATACATGATGGAGTGCTTTGTGTTTATTAATCATTCATCAGCTTGCCTGGTTTTTCACAATGGTAATGAGAACAACGGTATCGAAACCTAAAAGCCCTTCAAAACCCTTTTTCTCGATACAGCATTTCTGTGAAATGCCACTCGAAATGACGGGTTTTGGGAAGTTTATTTTACAACCAGCCTTTTTACACTTACCACATTATTAAACTGGTCACTCACCTTTACAAAATACATGCCTTGTGTGTTTAATTGTGTAGCCGTTACTGTTAACTGTTGGCTGTCCATTACATTCTTGTAGACAATTTGGCCTAACATATTAACCACTTCTACAGACCAACCGTTTACATTGGCAATAGTACCACAATCTATGGTAAACGCTCCCTTTGCTGGGTTTGGATAGATGGTAATGCTGTGCTCTGCCAACAACTGATCTTCAACACCCAAAGTAACAGAACTACCCAGGGGCTCCATTGTAAAACCACTTGGCCCGTCCATTCTTCCTGTACCGACATCCCCATCATAAGGAGTACCATCTATAACAATATAATATACTTCTCCTGCCTGAACGTTTAACCAATATACATAACCCGAATCTCCATTACCGTAGGGCCCTTGAGCAGTTGCAGTCGTCGACCCGTTGATACCCGTATGATTGTTTTCTAATCCCGCTTCCATGGCATTGATAGTATTACAACGGATAGGGTCCCACCATATCTCACCACACACACCATCATTGGCATTGAAGACCCAAAAATCATAATCCACCCCCAATTCGGGATTCAAAGGGATCAGATCAAAACCAAAAGTACCTGTACCGGTCATGGTTACTTTTAACCACAACGACCAATGCTCTATGCTACCACACCCGCTAATTTCTTGGATACCAAATCCCCCAGGCATCGTAAATGTTTGACCAGAAAGCTCATTGGAGTTAATAGATATGGCATTCACACAATCGTTCGGCTCTTCCTGTGCAATATTATTACTGATGCACAGAAAGAAAAACAAACCAAATAATGTACAGTTTCTCATAAAAGTTTTTCCCACAAATATGAGGCTTTTTTGTAAAGTAGCTCAAGTGATTTTAAAAAAGGCCTGAGATAAAATTCCCAAACAGGAATACATAAAGAAAAACACCCCATCAATACATGATAGAGTGCTTTGTGTATATTTAACATACGTCAGCTTACCTGGTTTTTCACAATGGTAATGAGAACAACTATATCGAAACCTAAAGGCCTTTTAAAACCCTTTTTCTCGATACAGCATTTCTGTGAAATGCCATTCGAATTGGCGGGGTTTGGGAAGTTTATTTTACAACCAGCCTTTTAACACTTACCACATTATTAAACTGGTCACTCACTTTTACAAAATACATGCCCTGTGTGTTTAATTGTGGAGAGGTTACTGTTAACTGTTGGCTGTCCATGGTATTACTATACACAATTTGGCCTAACATATTAACTACCTCTACAGACCAACCGTTTACATTGGCAGTAGTACCACAATCTATGGTAAACGCTCCCTTTGCTGGGTTTGGATAGATGTTGATACTGTGCTCTGCCAACAACTGTTCTTCAACACCCAAAGTAACAGAACTACCCAAAGGTTCAAGAGTAAATCCAATAGGTTCGTTCATTCTTCCTGTATCAACACTACCTACCTCATAGGGGCCATCTATAACAATATAATACACTTCACCTTCTTGAACATCCAACCATCTTACATAGCCCGAATCACCATTAGCCCCTGGTCCCTGATGCGTTGCTGTTGTTGTCCCATTCATACCCGTATGATTGTTCTCTAACCCAGCCTCCCCAGGATGCATGGTATTACAGCGGATAGTGTCCACCCACAACTCACCATTAGGGTCCCATTCCTCACCACACACATAATAATTGGCATTGTATACCCAAAAGTCATAATCTGCAATATACAAATCAGGATTTAAAGGAATAAGATCAAAACCAAAGGTCCCTGTACCGGTCATGGTTACTTTTAGCCATAACGAATTATGCTCTAAACTTCCACATCCATAAACCTCCGAAATATCTCCTTTTCCTTGGGCCACCGTAAATGTTTGCCCTGAGAACTCATTGGAGTTAATAGATATGGCATTCACACAATCGTTGGGCGCTTGCGCCATACTACTAGTACAAAAAGCAAATAACAATCCTAAAAAAGTAAAGTTTCTCATAAAAGTTTTTCCTACAAGTATAAGGCTTTTTTGTAAAGTAGCTCAAGTGATTTTAAAAAAAGGCCCAGGTAAAACTTCTAAACAGGAATACAGAAAGAAAAGCACTCCATCAATACATGAAGGAGTGCTTTGTGTTTATTTAATATACGTCAGGTTGCCTGGTTTTTCGAAATGGCAGTGTGAAAAACTGTATCGAAACCTAAAAGCCTTTCAAAACCCTTTTCTCGATACAGCATTTCTACGAAATGCTACTCGAAATGACGGGTTTTGGCACTCTTTTCAAGAGTTTAGAGGCAAAGCCAACAACCCACTACATGCCTACAACTATTTTTCCTGCAAGGGTGAACCTTCGAAGCTAAGACCTTCAAAGCCTGTAGCCATAAAGTTTCTAATGTTTTGGTGGCCGGTTCCGTTTGGGTCGTTCAATACCTCATCAAAATAAAACTTCCCGAAGCAAGCCAAAGTGTCCTCTTGGCTAAAACCTTGCAATTGGGCAAAGGCCAACAATTTGCAAGAGCCAGAGTTTTCTCCCGCCTTGTTATGAAGGTTACCGTTGGTAAAGGCGGTAGGCGTAAAGGCATAGTTGGCTTCTACCACTGCCATGGTTTCTGCAAACTCTATTTGTGTTGGTGTGCTTTGTAATTTTTGTTTGAATGCGTCAATCGTCATGTGTCTCTATGTTTATTTTATGTTGTTTTAGGGCTTATTTCTTTCCGCCTACAATCACCACAATTTCCCCTTTGGGTGGCTTTTGGGTATAGTGGTCCAAAACCTCCTGAGCAGTTCCCCTCACGGTTTCTTCGTACAGCTTGGTAAGCTCTCTGGATACGGAAACAGGGCGGTCTACACCAAAGTATTCGCAGAAATTGGCCAAGGTCTTCAATAGCTTATGCGGACTCTCGTAAAAAATCATGGTTCGGGTTTCTTCGGCCAAGAGGGTGAGCCTAGTTTGCCGTCCCTTTTTCACGGGCAAAAAACCTTCAAACACAAACTTGTCGTTAGGCAAACCTGAATTTACCAAAGCAGGTACAAAGGCCGTTGCTCCCGGAAGGCATTCTACATCTATACCGTTTTCAATACAGGCCCTAGTCAATAAAAACCCAGGATCTGAAATGGCCGGTGTCCCAGCATCACTGATCAAGGCAATGGTCATGCCGCCCTTTAGCTTTTGCACCAAGCCTTCTACCGTTTTATGCTCGTTGTGCATATGGTGCGATTGCAAGTGTGTGGCAATCTCGAAATGCTTCAGCAACTTCCCTGAAGTACGAGTGTCTTCAGCTAGGATTAAGTCGACCTCCTTTAAAACCTCAATGGCCCTAAACGTCATGTCCTTGAGATTTCCAATAGGGGTGGGAACTATGAAAAGCTTACTCATTTTAGGCGGATTAGGGTTCAAAAGTACAATCTTTTCAGTTTATGCACACAATTAACCAATGTTATTAAGCAACGAAAAGAGGTTTCACTGCCTAAAAGATGTCTATTACCAAAAAGGAAACTGAAATTTGATACTTACCCAAACTTACTCTCTATGATTTCCATAAAGCGTTCTTCGTAGGCTTCCTTGCCATGCCATTGGTTGTAATCAGGTTTTACGATGTTTTGGATGAGATTGCTAGCCTCCTCAAAAGATTCAGAGGTATTGATTTGCGATAGCACACGATCGTAGTCTTCATTTCTACCGTCAAATAGGTGTTTGATAAAGGCTATTTTATCATTCAGACCTATGGCGATACCGCCACGCTTTAGTTTGTCATTAAGCGACTTTTTAGTTTCAAAGCGGGCGTTGGCTTCAGTTACAGGTTCAAATACGGGCGTCTCTTCAAAGCCAGCTGTAATATCTTCAAACACATCGCTTCTATATTCATTTTTTGGCACCGCCGATTCAAACAGTTCATCAATTTGATGTGTTTCCTCTGGCATTTGCGCCACAATGTCTTTGATTTTTTCAATGGCTGGCTCCATGATTTCCTCATGTTGGGTATCATCAATATCAGTATACACCCTATCCTCTACTTCTATACTATCGCTAACGGTATTGTTGAATGCCTTGTCCAACATTTCGAAGAAAGAAGAATCGCTTCCAATACTGGGCATTTCCCCTTCAAAATTGCTATGTAAAAATTTTAATACGGAAAGTTTCTCATAAAGCGCTCCGACCTCGGTGTGCATTTTTTCCACATCATCCCTCCCTTTCAGTTTTAGGATTCTGTGGGCAATGCTCATCAATTCGGATTCCAACTTCTTCTTCATAACTTTAAAAATTTAATCTAATGTGTGCTTTTGTTTTTTTGATAAATTTACGCCACCTTTATACAAAACGAAAGTTAGCCTAGTTTTAGCGTTAAAATTACAAAATGTTTCTTGAAAATACAGTAAACCCCAAAGAACAATTTGGCTGGATTGAAGTGATATGTGGCTCGATGTTCTCTGGTAAAACAGAGGAATTGATACGCCGTTTAAAACGTGCCCAATTTGCAAAACAGAAAGTTGAAATCTTTAAGCCTGCCATCGACATGCGGTACGATGACGAAAAGGTGGTGTCTCACGATGCCAATGAAATTCGTTCTACACCCGTGCCGGCAGCTGCCAACATTCCTATTTTGGCCGATGGTTGCGACGTGGTTGGTATTGACGAAGCCCAGTTTTTTGACGATGAAATTGTAAGGATTTGCAACGACTTGGCCAATAAAGGGGTTCGGGTGATTGTCGCTGGATTGGATATGGACTATAAAGGCAATCCCTTTGGCCCCATGCCCAACTTAATGGCTACTGCAGAGTATGTTACCAAGGTTCACGCTATTTGTACCAAAACGGGAAACTTGGCCCAATACAGCCACCGAAAAACCCAAAGTGATGCACTCGTTTTGTTGGGGGAAGTAGATGAATACGAACCCTTGAGCAGAGCGGCATTTTACAAATGCATGCTAAGGGACAAAGTGAAGCACATGGACGTGACCGATGCCGAAGATCTTTCACCAAAAAACAAAGAAGAACAGTAATGCCCAAAGCCCAGGAAACTACCCTTGAAATAGACTTAAAAGCCCTCAAGCACAATTACAATTACCTTAAGTCTAAACTCCAACCTGACACTAAATTTTTGGCCGTGGTTAAAGCCTATTCCTATGGGCACGATGCCAATGTAATTGCCAAGTACTTACAGGAACTTGATGTAGACTATTTTGCAGTGGCCTACACTAGTGAAGGTGTGGCCCTTCGCGATGCTGGTATTACAAAACGCATCTTGGTACTGCACCCACAGCCTGCGCATTTTAAACAACTTATTGAACGTTGTTTGGAGCCTAGTTTATACAACTCCAAAGTGTTGAATGAGTTTATCGCTGTTGCAGAAACTGAGCACCAAGTTAATTACCCAGTGCATTTGAAATTCAACACAGGCCTCAACCGATTAGGATTTTCCGAATATGATGTAAAAGGCATTGCTTCTATTTTGAACCATACTAGAGCTGTGAGCGTGAGATCTATATTTTCTCATATGGCCGCTAGTGAAGACTTAGATGAAAAGGAATTCACCCTGAACCAAATTGAAACTTTTAAAGCCATTGCCAAAGACTTTACCGAAACCCTTGGCTTTAAACCTATGTTGCATATGTGCAATACCTCTGGAATCCTAAATTATCCAGAAGCCCATTTTGATATGGTCCGCAGTGGTATTGGGTTGTATGGCTTTGGAAACTCGGAAGAAGAGAACCAAAACTTCCAACCTATCGGGACGCTTAAATCGGTTATTTCACAAATTCACCATATCAAGAAAGGAGAAACCGTGGGCTATAATCGAGCCTTTAAAGCCGATAAATTTCAGAAAACAGCCACCATCCCTATTGGTCATGCCGATGGTATTGGCAGGCAATATGGACAAGGCAAAGGTGCCGTAACCATCAATGGCCAGCGCGCTCCTATTATTGGAAATGTCTGTATGGACATGATTATGGTTAACATCACCGATATTGACTGCAAAGAAGGAGATGAAGTCATTGTTTTTGGCAAACATCCCACAGCTTCGGAGTTTGCCCAAGGAGCCAATACCATTTCCTATGAAATCCTCACAGCCATCTCACAAAGAGTAAAAAGAGTCATTCTAGAATAATCCTATTAATTGATTTTGAGCTGATTGTTTTTTTGGTATTTTAGTGTTCTAATAACCTAATTAACACACATCTTATGCTAAAAGAATTCAAGGAATTTGCCATGAAGGGCAACTTGGTAGACATTGCCGTGGCCTTCGTAATGGGAGCTGCCTTTAGTAAGGTAGTGGCCTCTTTTACAGGAGGCATTGTATCTCCTTTAATCGGTTTAATTTTCAAATCTGATTTCAAGGACCTCAAATATGTCATTACCGAAGGGACTGCCAACGACGCAGGTGAAATTACAGGAGAAGTTGCCCTGCTTTACGGAGAGTTTTTGACCAATGTTATTGACTTTATCATTGTGGCTTTCGTGATGTTTATGCTTATAAAGGGTATCAATGCAATGAAGAAAAAAGAAGAGCCTGCTCCCGCTGCACCTGCAGGACCAACCCAAGAAGAATTATTGGCAGAAATTCGGGATTTGCTTAAAAAATAAAATTGTTAAATAAATAACTTTTTGTTATTTATTGTGAAAAAGCCTTGGTTTTAAAGACACTGAGGCTTTTTTTGTACCCTAAATACTCAATTAATACTTAGCTTTGCTCAAAACAATTCAAAAACCCTTTAAATACAAAATGTAACATGAAAGTAGCAGTAGTAGGAGCAACCGGAATGGTTGGAGAAGTTATGCTTAGAGTTCTCGCAGAACGCAATTTCCCATTAACAGAATTAATCCCAGTAGCCTCAGAGCGTTCTGTTGGAAAGTCAATTACATTTAAGAATAAGGAATATACAGTAGTAGGTTTGGCAGATGCCGTAAACATGAAGCCCGATGTGGCCTTGTTTTCTGCCGGAGGAGACACCTCTTTGGAATGGGCACCTAAATTTGCTGAAGTAGGCACCACAGTAGTAGACAACTCTTCTGCTTGGAGAATGGACCCGACTAAAAAATTGGTAGTTCCTGAAATCAACGCTAGCGAATTAACTAAAGAAGATAAAATTATCGCCAACCCAAACTGCTCTACGATTCAGTTGGTAATGGCTTTGGCACCACTTCATAAAAAATATAAAATGAAACGTGTGATCGTTTCTACTTACCAATCAGTTTCCGGAACTGGTGTTAAGGCAGTAAGACAATTAGAAAATGAAATTGCTGGTGTAGAAGGCGAAATGGCCTACCCTTACCCAATTGGACGCAATGCATTGCCTCACTGTGATGTGTTCCAAGACAATGGTTACACTAAAGAAGAAATGAAATTGGCCAAAGAGCCTCAGAAAATTTTGGGGGATAGTTCATTTGCAGTATCCGCAACAGCTGTTAGAATTCCAACAGCTGGAGGCCATAGTGAATCTGTAAATGTGGAATTTGAAAATGATTTTGACTTGGCAGATATCAGAACTATTTTAAGTGAAACTCCAGGAGTGATTGTTCAAGATGACACAGCTACAAACACCTACCCAATGCCAATTTATGCGCATGATAAAGACGAGGTATTTGTAGGAAGAATTAGAAGAGATGAATCCCTACCAAATACTCTAAACATGTGGATTGTGGCCGACAATTTACGTAAAGGAGCAGCTACCAACACTATTCAAATCGCTGAATATTTGTTGGAAAACAATTTGATTTAATAAAAATCAATAGCTTATATCCTTCTATAAAAAACGCTCAGTAAACTGAGCGTTTTTTTATGCTATTTTTGCAGCATGCTTCAGGTAAAAAACTTATCATTTCATTATAAAGACAACTCTGTTCTAAAAGATGTCAACTTTGAAGTTGGTGTTGGCGAACACCTTTCCATAATTGGGGAAAGTGGCTCAGGTAAAAGCACCCTTCTAAAATTGCTCTACGGCGAACACGATTTGGATCAAGGCGAAATTTTTTGGAAAAACATACAAATTTTGGGGCCAAAATTCAATTTGGTCATTGGCTACGATTTTATGAAATATGTCGCCCAAGAATTTGATTTGATGCCTTTCACATCGGTAGAGGAAAACATTGGAAAATTCCTATCCAACTTTTATCCTGAAGAGAAGCAAAAAAGAGTTGCTGAGCTCTTGGAGGTTGTAGAATTGCCCCACTTTGCCAAAACCAAAGTAAAGACCTTAAGCGGTGGCCAAAAACAACGCGTGGCCTTAGCCAGAGCCTTGGCGAAACAACCCGAAATCATGTTAATGGATGAGCCTTTTAGCCACATTGACAATTTTAAAAAACAATCCTTACGCCGAAATGTGTTTCAATACCTAAAACAACATAAAATAACGTGCATTGTAGCCACGCATGACAGCGAGGATGTTTTAGGATTTTCGGACAGAATGATTGTTTTGGACAAGCATCAAATTGTAGGCAATGATTCCCCTAAAAATTTATTCAACAACCCACAGACTCCTTTAATAGCGTCCTTTTTTGGAGAATTCAATATCATTGAAGGAAACATTGTTTACGCTCATCAATTAAAAATGGTTCCAAATTCCAACCTTAAAGCAACAGTCAAACAAGCCTATTTTAAAGGGGATTATTATTTGATTGAAGCCGATTTAGATGGAAATACTGTTTTTTTTAATCATTTTGAGAATCTGAATCCAAAAACCCTAACTTTTTTGGAGTATTCTAAATAATTTCCAAAATAGCTATTTTGTTACCTCCAAAATCAACCTTTTCACCTTCCCTTTTACCCAATAACAATTGCCCAATTGGAGTGGCTGCAGAAATAGCATAAAAAGCCGTGTTTTCAATATTCAGTTCTCCCAAACTTGCAGCAATAAAATAATTTCCTTTATCGGTAAACACCACGCTTCCCAAACCGATTATTTTCGAGCTACTATTAGGTTCTATTTTGGATAAAACAGCTTTGGTGCGTTCCAGTTCTGCTAATTGTTGGCCTGCCTTTTCCCGTTCCAATTGTAACATGGCACGACCAGTTTCATGCTTATCTCCAGCACTGCTTTTAGTTTCAGAATTTAGGGATTCTTGAATATCCTGAATATTTTGTTGGCTTACTCTTAACCGCGTTTCAATTAACTCCAAACATTGCTGCAACAACCCGAGTTTTATTGTTTCCTTATTCTTCATTGGGAACAGAGTAATCTAAAGGTCCGTAAAAGCCCATTTGTTTGACAATCCACTGCTTTCTCCCCTGAATGTATGTTGTGGCAGGTTGAGCTTTGTAATGTCTTGGATTGGGTAAAATTGCCGCAATAGCGGCTGCCTCATATTGGGTTAATTTACTTGCAGGCTTTTTAAACCAATAGCGAGAAGCGGCTTCTGCTCCATAAACCCCATTTCCCATTTCAATACTGTTAAGGTACACCTCAATGATACGTTCCTTTGGCCAAACCAATTCAATTAGAAATGTGAAATACGCTTCCAATCCTTTACGCAACCAACTACGTCCTGGCCATAAAAACACATTTTTTGCCGTTTGTTGGCTAATGGTGCTTCCTCCTTTTATCCGCCTGCCTTTTTTGTTATTTTCATAGGCCTTTTCAATGGCTTTTACATCAAACCCATGGTGCTTTACAAAGGTCTGGTCTTCACTACAGATAACCGCCAACTGTAGATTTTTAGAAATTGCTTCAAGAGGTTCCCAATCGTGTTTCCACATTTTACGCTCATTCTCCTTTGGCTGCTCATAATACCGAATTACCATCAGCGGTGTGATGGGTACCGGCACCCAACGATAGATAATCACCAAGCCTGCAGAAAGGATAATCCACAGAAAAATAAGTTTTATGAAAAATCGTATAAGCTTTTTCATGATATCAATCTAACAATTCTGCCAATTCACTTCCTATCAAGCTGCCAATGGCAACGCCCATGCCTCCCAATCTAACACCACAAAACACATGATTGGAGAGTTGTTTTACTATTGGTTTCTTTTGTGAGCCAACCCCCATAATACCACTCCATCTGTTTTCAATTTCAAAAGGGATATTAGGCAAAATTGTATTTTTAAGCAAATCTTCCAATTGATTTTGCACCAATTCCGTAAGCCCAAACTGCACGGTTTCCTCTGTTTTAAAATCTAAGTTTCGACCTCCCCCAAAGAGTATTCTATCCCCAACATTTCTGAAATAATAATACCCTTTATCCAAATGAAAGGTGCCTTGAAACGGTAAGTTTTTGATAGGTTTGGTTACCAGCACTTGAGCCCTTGCCGGCAAAACGGTTTCGTTTAAAAGTTGGGACGCAAATCCGTTGGTGGCCACAAATAATTTGGAAGTTGACACTTCAAAATCCTTCGTTTTTATAACTACACCTGTACTCGTTTCCGAATAGCCTTCAACAATAACCTTATTTAAGATTTTCACCCCCAATGACTGAACTTTACAAAGTAAAGCCTCCATCATTTTTCCAGTATCAATCTGACCTTCAAAAGGGGTATATAGAAATTTGTTTTGCACATTTTGAAAACCAAATGTATTTTCCTTAAGTACAAATACATCTTCCTTAAACAAAGGATGAAGCAACTTGTTAACGGATTCCATTTGCTCCAAACAAGCATCAAATAAAGCACTCTGTTCTTGAGTAAACAGTTCGTAACCTCCGTGTTGTTTAAAATCAATAACAGTATCACTTAAATTTTGACGTAATAGTTTTAAGCCCTCCACACGCTTCTGAACCAATTGAAACACGGTTTCCTCATCATGGGACTGCAAATCCTCCAAAATCTCACTAAGACTCCCAAAACAGGCAAAACCGGCGTTTTTGGTACTGGCACCTTGAGGCAAGATGCCCTTTTCCAAAACAAGCACCTTTGCTTTGGGATAATTTTGCTTTAAATGCAAGGCGCAGTTCAACCCAACAATACCACTGCCAACAATAGTGAAATCGACGTTGGAGAACCAAGATTGTATTTCCCAAAAAGACCAATTCATATTACGAAGTTACTGTTTTCGTGTTAAGGATGGAAGTGACATCCTTTTTGTTTTTCACAAAAAGATATAACGGACAGCCTGCCTTTTGGCCAAACACTTTTGGGCAAAAGAACACCATAAAAAAACTCCGAACTTTACAATTCGGAGTCTTTGTTATTTTGGTAATTTATTATGCTTCTTCAGTTATGGCTTGCATTTTGAAACCTTCCATAAATTTGGTGGTATAGTTTCCTGCAAGATAATCTGGATGGTCCATCAACTGTCTGTGGAAAGGAATGGTTGTTTTAATTCCTTCGATAACGAACTCATCCAAAGCACGCTTCATTTTGTTGATAGCTTCTTCTCTAGTTTGAGCAGTAGTAATCAACTTTGCGATCATAGAGTCATAGTTTGGCGGAATGGTGTACCCTGCATAAACGTGAGTATCCAAACGCACTCCATGTCCTCCAGGTGCATGCAATGTAGTGATTTTCCCTGGTGACGGTCTGAAATCGTTGAACGGATCTTCCGCATTGATTCTACACTCGATGGAATGTAAATTTGGCTCGTAGTTTTTACCTGAAATTGGCACTCCTGCAGCAACCAAAATTTGCTCACGAATCAAGTCAAAGTCAATTACCTGCTCGGTAATTGGGTGTTCTACTTGAATACGCGTGTTCATTTCCATGAAGTAGAAGTTACGGTGCTTGTCCACCAAAAATTCGATGGTTCCCGCTCCTTCGTATTTAATATATTCAGCAGCTTTTACTGCAGCTTCACCCATTTTATTTCTCAATTCCTCTGTCATAAATGGCGAAGGAACTTCTTCAGTCAATTTTTGGTGACGACGTTGAATAGAACAGTCACGCTCAGACAAGTGACATGCTTTTCCTCTGGAATCTCCAACAATTTGGATCTCGATATGTCTTGGCTCTTCGATAAGTTTTTCCATATACATATCATCGTTTCCAAAGGCAGCTTTAGATTCCTGTCTGGCGGAATCCCATGCATTTTTAAGGTCTTCAGCCTTCCAAACAGCACGCATTCCTTTTCCTCCACCTCCGGCAGTAGCCTTCAGCATCACAGGATATCCAACTTCCTTGGCTAACTTTTCGCATTCCTCGTAACTAGCAATGATTCCGTCACTTCCAGGAACACATGGTACACCGGCTTCCTTCATGGTTGCCTTTGCAGTAGCCTTGTCCCCCATTTTTGAGATCATCTCAGGAGAGGCACCAATAAACTTGATATCGTGTTCTTCACAGATTTTTGAAAACTTGGCATTTTCAGACAAGAATCCATAACCTGGGTGAATTGCATCTGCATTGGTAATTTCTGCAGCTGCAATGATATTTGCCATTTTTAAATAAGATTCTGAACTTGGGGCTGGACCAATACAAACCGCTTCATCGGCAAATTTAACGTGCAAACTATCGGCATCTGCTGTAGAATATACAGCTACCGTTTTAATGCCCATTTCCTTACAGGTTCTAATTACACGAAGTGCAATTTCTCCTCGATTGGCAACTAATACTTTTTTAAACATAAATTCTTCAAATTTTCAATATTCAAAAAACAAATCCCGAAGAACCTCTTCAGGTTTGGAATTGAAAATTGGGATTTTACATTAAGATGGGTCCACTAAAAATAATGGTTGATCAAACTCTACTGGAGAAGCATCATCCACCAATATTTTTACGATTTTACCTGAAATCTCAGATTCGATTTCGTTGAAAAGTTTCATAGCTTCGATGACACAAAGCACATCTCCTTCTTTAATGCTGCTACCAACCTCTACGAATACAGGTTTGTCTGGTGCAGGTTTACGGTAAAAAGTACCAATAATAGGAGACTTTATAGTTACATATTTTGAATTCTCGTCCGCTGGAGGCGCTACTGGTACAGCAGGCACTGTTGCCTGTACCTCGGCTACAGGAGCAGCTTGCGCGATTGGATTGCTAACTGGTATTTGTTGTAGGATGGTAGTAGATTCACCTTTATCTTCACTTCCTGTCTTAATGGTGATCTTGATATCGTCCATTTCCAATTTAACCTCACTTGCACCCGACTTGGCCACAAACTTGATTAAGTTTTGAATTTCCTTTATATCCATAATAGTTTAATTATATTATTAGTTTAGTTTAAGAATTAGGAATTATAGGCCCATTTTAAATAGACCGATCCCCAAGTAAATCCGCCCCCGAAGGCAGCAAATATTAAGTTATCTCCTTTTTTGAATTGTGATTCGAAGTCGCTTAACAACAACGGTAAAGTAGCCGAAGTTGTATTTCCATAACGATGGATATTTTTAAGAACCTTTTCATCTGGAAGGTTCATTCTGTTCGCAGTAGCATCAATAATACGCAAGTTAGCTTGGTGTGGCACCAACCAAGCCACGTCCTCATGACTAAGGTTATTACGTTGCATGATTTTTTCAGCTACATCGGCCATATTGGATACGGCAAATTTAAACACCGTACGTCCATCTTGATGAACAAAATGTTGACCATTCTCTACAGTCTCAACACTTGGAGGCAAAATGGATCCTCCTGCTTCAATTTTAAGAAACTCTCTTCCCGCACCGTCGCTTCGCAAATATTCATCTTGAAACCCTAAACCTTCTGTATTTGGTTCAAATAATGCTGCACCGGCACCGTCACCAAAAATAATACAGGTAGTCCGGTCTGTATAATCAATGATCGAAGACATTTTGTCGGCTCCAATCAACAGAACTTTTTTGTAACGTCCAGATTCTATATATGCCGATGCCGTAGACATTCCGTAAAGGAAGCTAGAGCATGCTGCTTGTAAATCGTAAGCAAATGCATTGGTAGCTCCAATTTCTGAAGCTACATAAACCGCAGTAGATGCCACCAATAAATCTGGGGTAGCCGTAGCCACAATCACCAAATCAATTTCCTTGGGATCTATCTGTTTACGTTCCAATAAGTTTTCTGCTGCTTTGATGGCAAGGTAAGATGTTCCTGCCCCTTCTTTTTTAAGTATTCGCCTTTCTTTAATACCTGTTCTAGAGGTTATCCATTCGTCATTGGTATCAACCATAGTTTCTAGAACTTTATTTGATAGCACAAAGTCTGGCAGATAGGCTCCTACAGCTGTAATTGCCGCTGTGATTTTACTCATTCCTTATTTATTAGTTGTCCGAAATTTTGGCAAAAAAGGCCAAAAACAAGTAAATTTTGACGAAATTACTACTTTTTTAGTCAAATATGACGCAAATTAACTTGTTTTTGAGACTTTAGAAAATTAATCATAAAAAAAACGCTCATTGCTGAGCGTTTTATTATATGCATGCATAATACTTATGCTAAATTATCTTCTTTTTCAGAGTTGTCAATTAGCACTTGACCTCTATAGTACAACTTTCCTTCGTGCCAATGAGCTCTGTGGTATAAGTGCGCTTCTCCTGTAGTAGGACACGTTGCTATCTGAGGAACAGATGCCTTGTAGTGTGTTCTTCTCTTATCTCTTCTTGTTTTAGAAATCTTTCTTTTAGGATGTGCCATTTTATATGTTATTTATCCGTTAATAGTTTTTTTAATGTATTCCAACGAGGGTCAATCTCCTCTGATGTCTTATGCTCCTTTTCGCCTTTTGGGCTCAACTCTTCCAACTTTTTAAGTACGTCTGACTGCAAAGTACCATCCAACACACCTGGATGTACACGCTTTGCCGGCACGGATAATATGATCAATTCATAGATGTACTGTGCCACGTTTAGTTCGTATTCCCCATGAGGCAAGATCAATATATCTTCATATTCATCATTATACTCCTCTCCAAACTTCACAACTAAATCAAAATGACCTTTAATGTCTTGGTCAAATGGTTCATTGGTTACATCGCAATTGACATTTACGGTACCTTCAACTGTAAAATGCAACTCCATTAAAGTGGACTTTTTCTCCAAATCCAAATGGGTGTCAATTTTCACGTCGTTGAACTCTTCGTACTCAAAATGTTCAAAGAACTTATTATCAATTTGATAATCAAAATGATGCTTTCCAACCTTTAAACCTACAAATTGTATGGTATATTCTTTTAAGGGCTTCATAGTCACTGTCATTTTGAGCCTGCAAATATATAAATTTTTTATTTATTACTACTTGTTATAAACAAAAAATGTTCATATCTTTTTTGGCGCCTTTTTTAACGGGTTTTTTGAGAGTATTTCGTACTCACTTCTATTTTTATAAATCTGTAACGCGGTGAATACCGCTTCTTTAAACGAACTTTCATCCGCTTTATTGGCTCCGGCAATCTCATAAGCCGTTCCATGGTCTGGCGAAGTCCTAATTTTATCCAATCCCGCGGTAAAATTCACCCCCTGTCCAAAAGAAATAGTCTTGAAAGGGATTAAACCTTGATCATGATAAGACGCCACCACCGCATCAAAATTTTTGTAATTATTGGAACCAAAGAAACTATCTGCCGAATATGGCCCATAAACCAACTTTCCGGAATCCCTAATTTTCTTCAAGGTTGGTCCCAATACTTTATCGTCCTCTTCACCAATTACCCCATTATCACCAGCGTGTGGATTAATGCCCAACACCGCTATACGAGGTCTATTAATATTAAAATCCTTCACCAAAGAGGTATACACCGTATTTATTTTCTCTTGAATTAATTGTGATGTAATTTTTTTTGGAACATCCTTAACCGGAACATGATCGGTAAGCAATCCTACCTTAAGATCTTCGGTTACCATAAACATCAAACTCTTACCGCCCAATTCCTTCGCCAAATAGTCGGTATGGCCAGGAAATTTAAAAGTGTCGGACTGAATATTATGCTTATTGATTGGCGCAGTCACCAAAACATCTACGGTTCCTTTTTTAAGTGCTTGGGTGGCAACCTCCAAAGATCTCACTGCATAAGTCCCTATTTTTAGATCTTCCTTACCAAATTCAACAGTGACATTTTCTTTCCAAACATTCAATACATTAATTTTCCCTTCCACTATTTGGCCAAGATCATGGATTCCATGTAAATTAACGCTACTTCCTGTATGTTTCTTATAAAATGACATCACTTTTATGGAGGCAAAAATTACAGGCGTACAAAACTCCAACATTCGTGGATCTTCAAACGTCTTTAAAATAATTTCTGGTCCTATGCCATTTAAATCCCCTACTGAAATCCCAACTCTTATTGTATGTTCTTTTTTCATTAAATATGATTCAATTTTCATACTGCCTTGTAAACATGACTTCCAAACGATAGCCAAATTCCAAAAAATGACAGTTCATTTAAGTAAATACCGTAATTGTACGTACTTTTATACCTGCAAATTTAACCATTTATTCGACATTATGTTTACTGGAATTATTGAAGACTTAGGCGAAATTACAAAACTGAATACAGAACAGGACAACCTTCATATAACCTTAAAAAGCAAGATTACCCCCGAACTCAAAATAGACCAAAGTGTTGCCCACAACGGTGTTTGTTTGACAGTAGTAAATATTTCAAATGAAGAATATACGGTTACAGCTATTAAAGAAACACTGAACAAAACCAATTTAGGCTCATTAAAAGTAGGTGACCAAGTCAATTTGGAAAGAGCCATGAAATTGGGAGACCGCCTGGATGGTCATATTGTTCAAGGCCACGTAGACCAAATTGCCACTTGCAGTTCTGTAACCAATGAAAATGGCAGCTGGGTATTCACCTTTAGTTACGACCCATCTTTACATAATATAACTATTGAAAAAGGTTCAATTACTGTAAATGGAGTAAGTTTGACCGTAGTAAACTCTAAGAAAGGAGAATTCAGCGTTGCTATAATTCCTTACACATTTGAACATACCAACTTCAATCAGTTTGATAAAGGAAGTGTCGTAAATCTAGAATTTGATGTTGTGGGAAAATATATTAGTCAACTACACAGATTGTATCAATAGAGCGTTTCTATTTTTTCTGTTTGATTTTCATTCTCACACCATAGAATCCAGCTAAGGCCAATAGCAATGGGACCAATCCATCAATAGGCAAACCTGGAGGTATTGTTCCTTTAGGTTCAGGTGGGGGCAATTCTTGAGCAGCACACATAAAACTGACTAATACAAATAAAACCGAGGCTAATATTTTTTTGTTTTGTACTTTCATTATCACTTTAATGCAAAAGCAAGCTTTTAAACTCCAAGTTTAACAATCGTTTTTTATCCTTACTATTAATCAATTCTGAAAACAAATGTTAAAACGAAACGCCTCACAAGGTTAAATTCTAATATGCTTTGAGGTAATTTGGTTCGTAAAATTATAAAAAAAAGTGACCTTACAAAATAAAAGCAAAAAAAATATTCCATAAAAAGCAATAAAATCCGATTAAGTGCATTTTAAAATTTGACCCCAAAAGATAAGTAATAACCGATTCAATGATAAAACAAATAGGTTAATCAAACGTTAGGTTAACCTCAATAATTCCTTAAAATATTTAATGTTTTCTTATTTTCAGTAGTACCACCCAAATTGAAACTCGCTTTTAAACTACGAATAAATTGATTTAAAAAACTGAATAGAAACATATATTCCCGTACAATTTTTCTTACCGTCATCCTTTAACCGCAAAATAACAAGTTTATTAGCAAAAAAAAGTGCGATTTATTGTGCTTTTCACAAAAAGCAATACTAATCACATAATCCAAAATCCTTTAACCAATTTTCCAACGCTTTGGTCCAACCTGCACTACTTCCTCTTCCTTTCAAACCAAATCCATGCCCACCTTGATTATAGACATGAAGTTCTGCTGAGATATTATTTTCAACAAGACTGCTGTAGTATCTCAAACTATTTTCAACAGGTACCGCCCCATCATCTGTAGCATGTACCAAAAAAGCTGGTGGTGTTTGCGCATTAATTTGTTCATCTGTAGAAAACTTTTCAACTTCTTCCTTAGATGGATTTTCACCAAGAAGATTGGTTTTCGAACCTTTATGTGTCACACCTTCCTCCATTGAAATTACCGGATAAACTAATATTGAAAAATCGGGTTTTAATGGCACCGTCCCTTCCTCATAAACAACTTCATTGTAAAGCGTAGAAGCCGATGCTGCCAAATGACCTCCTGCAGAAAAGCCCATAATCCCAATTTTATTTTCATCAATATGTAATTCATTGGCATGGGTTCTCACATATCGAATAGCTTGCTGTACATCCTGTAATGGCCCAAAAGATTTATCTTCCATAATACCATCATGCGGAAGTCTATATTTTAAAACCAATGCTGTGACCCCATGCTCATTCAGCCATTTCGCAGGTTGAATTCCCTCTTTATCAAATGACAAATATCCGTAACCACCGCCCGGACAAATAATCACCGCTGTACCATTACTCTTTTCAGGTCTAAACACTGTTAAAGTTGGTTTTGAAACCTTATATACTTTGATCACCTTGCCATCCTTCACCTCGGCTTCCTCTTGGTACTCCTTATCTTCAATAGCATTAGGTACACCATTTGGATATAAGTTAATTTCCTCTTGTGAAAGCATTTTAAATTGTACGGCCAAAAGCATAGATCCGAATACTAAACATTTAATCCAATTCATCTTTTAAAACTTTATTTCAAAATTATAATTCTATTTAAAATAATCTACCAAAAAACTCTTTGAATCCTTCAAAGCTTGAACAAATCGTTTCGCCACTTCATTTGCACCTAGGGCCGATAAATGTGTATTATCTTCTTTTCCCTCAGGAAAGAAAGGATGTTCTCCTGACTCAAAATGAAGATGCAATTTCTCGGAATCTTCCACTCCATAAGCCTCTTCCATTTGCTCTGTTAAATACTGCATATCTACAAAAGGAACATCAAATTCTTTAGCAACCAATCTAACTTCTAATGGATATGCACCATGCGTATCTACCAAAGTTCCCTCCTCATTAAAATTCCTTCTTACAATAGAAGAACACAAAATTGGCCTAGCTCCTTTATGGATAGCCTCCTGAACCATTTTGATTAGATTATGACGATATGCCGTATGAGGATTGGTATATCTTTTTGGATCGTTTTCTTTTTGATCATTATGCCCAAACTGAATAATAACCACATCTTTAGGCTTTAATTTGGCAACCACAGAATCCCAACGCCCTTCAGCAATGAAACTTCTGGTACTGCGTCCGTTTACTGCATGATTTTCCACAGTCACCTTATCGTTGAAAAATGGCGGCAACACTTGTACCCAACCATGCTCTGGATTTTCTTCTGGATCTTTCTTATTTGCCATTGTAGAATCACCCACAGCATAAATTGTAATAGCAGCTTGAATCTCTTCGACCTGTTCTCTTTGTTTTTGACAGCCTGCCAACACTATTAGCAGCAACAATACTTTAAAATAGTTCATACCACTCTGGTTCATTACTTTTTGGATGTTCACCTAAGATGTTCTTTTTCGTATATTTCTTTGCTTCTTTATTGTTTAACTGATGTGACCACATCACTCTTTTTTCTGGATGGAATCCTTCTCCCTTACAATTGTATTCGGCATAAAAGGCATTTTTTTCTGCTTCTCGCTTCGACCAATTATGCCAACCTTCAGGAAGAATATGCCCTTCCATGTCACAATTCAAAAACACAGTTTGCGCATAAATACGCCACGGACGCCCTAAATACACTTCTGTCACACCCTTTTCTGCAGTCAACTTACAGTTTAAAAACACATAACCAAAACTTGCTCCTTGTGGCGTAGATGCAGCCGTGATATAGGAATCCTTTTTACTATGAATTATACAATTCTCGAACAGTGCCGTAGCCCCTCCAAAAATAAAATCGGTAGTCCCATCAATATAACAGTCCTTATAATATTGCTTCCCAATTCCTGAGGCATACAAAGTATCCTGATTCCCCAAGATATTACAGTTATTTATTATAACACGATCGGAAAACACCGATAAAGCGACAGCCTGCCCAACATCACCCGACGTATTTTGAATGGTCAAATTCCGAGCTTCAAAATCGTTAGCTTCCACCAACATGGTAGGAGTGAAAAAGGTAGAATTTCTTCCAAGATTAATTTTATCAAAATAATCATCGTAGGTGATAATTGTGTGTTCCTTACTTTCTCCAACCAATGACAGGTTAGTATTCCACTCATGCACCTTTACCTTTTCATAATACACCCCATTTTTCACAAAAATGGTTATGCGTTCATAAGGAAAAGACTTTGTATTATTAATAGCCTCTTGAATATTGGTATATTCTCCAGAACCATCTTTGGCTACCACCATATAACGTTCATTCATTGGTTTTTTATGAATGATTTGCGCTTCTTTACCGAACTTCTCTTTCCATTTTGGGTAACGTTTCAACACCTCTTTAGGCTCATTGGTGTACCACGCATAACCATTTCTTCGCTCAGCTCCTATTTCAGCCATGGTGTACTTTTTAATCCCATCACGATCGCAGAAGAAAGGCCTGTTATCGTCCAATTCCATAAAGCGCGCCCAAATAACTTCGACATTAGGATCCTGAACCATTATTTTGTCAGTTAATTCCCCAGAATCATCATAAAACCGTTCTTCTCGCAAACCTTCAATCTTTACCTTTTTAAACCAAGCCACAGCCGCATCTACAGCCTTTACTACTTCAGGAGAAGGCTGTTCCAAAGCCATTAACAGCAACACAATGTTAGCCGATTCCTTCCCACTTAAAGACGGCAATTCATACGCCCTTGCCTTAGCAGGCGAAAAAGTTGTCTCATCATGTTGGGCACACCATCCCGTTAAAACCCCATTTTGAACATACTGTGTTTTTAATATACAGTCAATGCCTTTTTCAAAAGCAATATTTACCTTAACTAAAGTTGTTTCATCTGGTTCTATGGAATAATACCCCGACTTATTTTTTAACTCCAAAAGCAGCTTCATGATATTGGCCATGGAATCGTCATTATAGGTGATATGTGAATAATACCCCTTTTTAAGCGGATAAAACTGAGGCCAGCCTCCGTTGTCATATTGCGCTGCCAGCAAATAATCCAAACCTTTTAGAAAGGCCTCTTTATATCTTTCATCGGGAATTTGACGATACATTTTAGAAAGAAAACGCATTTCCTGAACCGTAGCACCATTATCTGTCGTACAGCCTTCGCCCTGAGTTTTCAACTCCTGCAACTCCTTTTTTTCATTTGAATTCAAAGGCAAATGCATTTGGATATTTTTAGGCCAGCCTCCAATATCTCTTTGGTATAACAGAACATTTTCGGCAATTGCCTTGGCTTCTTCCGAAGCAAACCATCCACCTTCTTCCTGATAAATTATTGCCCTCCAGGATTGGTCATGCACTTGAGCCAATACGCCAAAGTTCACCGTTAAACTTATGACTAAAAATAAAGTATAATATATCTTCGTTAATTTCATTTTGATTCAAAACTGAAGACTAGTCTTCCTTTTAATTAATCTTTCAAACTTTCTAATGGAATCCTAGTAAATTCTACATCTTCCTTATTCGTAGTATAGGAAACATAAAGATACCCCTCGTGCACCATCGACTTAGGATAATGATATCCCAATCGTTTGTATTTTCCTTGGTAACGCAGGGGTTGAATACCTTCCTCTCCTGTTCTAAGCACAAATGACCTGTCGAAAAACTTTCCATCTTTACTCAAAGTAATTGCTAGGGGCATCCTTATTTTTGAATGTACAGGATTATTTACCAAATAAGCTGTACCATCTGGCAAATTACCAGCACTTTGTTTGGAGCGCGAATCTGGCATTTCGGTTAACATTGGACTCGTCCAAGTTTCACCAAGGTCATGACTTACAGATGCCATAGAAAAAAACGAACTGAACTGATCTCTAAAAACCATCACCAATGTCTGATCGTTTTGACTAAAACAACTTGGTTCGATTTCCCGAGACACATCATTTTTGGAGGAGCTATTTGAAAAATCGGCCCTAGTCCAACCTCTTACCCCCGAAGGATCATCCGTAAAAATGGGAGCAACGTGTAATCCTGGTTGAAAATGAGCTGCATTAACAATCCGTCCATTTTCCAAACTAAGAGGGTCTTGCTCGAATACGCCTTCCATGGGAGAACCATCTTTCATTAACAACGGCTTTTTATCAGACCAATGCATGCCGTCCACACTCGTTTTATAATAGGCAAAACCTCCTTCGGGTACTAATTTTGATGGCCAAACATTGAAATAGGCTACCAAAGTATCCCCATTTCTCCACCATCCCCCGGAGGTGCTATAGCCCTTGGGCTGTGTCTCCGCTAACACCATTGGCTTAGACCAAGAACGACCATCCTTACTTCTACTGTAAGCCACCCATGTATCTTCTGAGTCTTCATCTTGTTTGGAGCTTTGCCATTGACAATACAAGTAGCCATTAAAAGCTTTCATAACAGCGCCGTTACTAAAATGGTCGGTACTATCGGACGGTTTAAATACCGTAAAAGTTTCAATCCCTTTTGGCGTTTTCAACTCCAAATCAGCAACTTGTAAAGAATCAAATAAATCTGATTTTACGGAAAAAGGAAGTTCGGTAGATGACTCTAACTTGCAGCCTTGAAACAACAAGCAACTACACCCTAGGAACAACGATAACATCAATATTGCCGTTGATTTCTTCATTATTCGGTAAATCTAATCCAATCAATATCCACACTACCCGCATCGTTGATAACACCATCGCGTAATGCCAAAAAGCCTATTTTGCTTCCTATCCATTTCCCTTCTCTAGATTTAAAAGAAGTTCCTATCGATTTAAATTTCTTCCCATTTTCACTATAGAAGAATTCACAAATACCATTATTTCCAACCTTCACCTGAAGATAGAACGTATTATTTTTTAATGGCACTGAAGCGTTTTCCTTTTCAACACCATTTTTATCGGCATTCATACAAGTTACCTGAGACAACATTAATTTACCTGATTGCTGTTTCACCTTAAGATAACTATAATCCAATCCCATGATCAAAAACCCAACTTGCTCACCATCAAAACGAGTATTGAAAGTCATTTTGGTGGTTGCCGTAAATTCTTCCGAAGGAAACTTTTGCAGTAATAAATTGGGAACATCCATTAAGTTCTGAGCGTCTCCTTTGGGCATGCAATACATGGTGTAATGTCCCATACTTGTTGGAAAACCCCAATACACCTTCGGGTTGGCATGCCATTGCCATTGCCATCCTAAAGCAGGATTATTGAACTCATCAGAATCTGGGGGTGTTACTTTGGAATAGGTCGCTCCTACATTTGGTTTTGCATAGGAAGTCACAGGAACTCCAATACCGTCACCATCCTTATCCTCCCCAATAACAGGCCAGCCATCAACCCACTTCATGGGCTGTAAATGGACAATTCTACCATAAGTGCCTTTATCCTGAAAATGTATGAACCAATCTTCTCCTGCCTGCGTTTGCACCCAAGCTCCTTGATGAGGCCCATTAATAGAAGTCTTTCCTTGATCCATAACCTTGCGCTTTTCGTAAGGCCCATAAATTTGCTTAGACCTCAGCACAGTTTGCCACCCAGTTGCCACTCCTCCGGCAGGTGCGAAAATATAGTAGTAGCCATTATGTTTGTAGAATTTAGGTCCTTCTATTGTTGGCTCTTCCTCATGTCCGTCTATAATCATCACCTCATCATCATTCGCGACCGTGCCTTCAGTATTCATGGTGCAAATTACCAGTAGACTTTTAATCCCTGCCCTACTTCCTGCGAAGGCATAGGCTAAATATACTTGGCCATCATCGTCCCAAAGAGGCGTAGGATCAATCAAACCTTTTCCGGCTTTTACCAAAATAGGTTCAGACCAGTTAGCTTTAGGATCTTTAGTCTTCACCATGTAAATGCCATAATCCGGATCGGGATAGTAAATGTAAAATTCTCCTTCATGATATCGAATGCAGGGCGCCCAAACGCCATTTCCATGTTGGGGCTTATCAAACACCTCATAAGGTGGTTGTTTTGGCAACGCATAATTGATAAATTCCCAATTCACCAAATCTTTGGAATGCAAAATGGGCAAGCCAGGTACACAATTAAACGATGAAGAAGTCATATAATAATCGTCACCCACCCTTACAACATCAGGATCGGAATAATCGGCATGAAGAATTGGGTTTTTATAGGTCCCATCACCATTGTCCGCTACCCAAACCTGAGATAATGGTGTGGAGTTTTGTGCAGAAAGACCCAAGTATAAGCAGGATAAAAATAAACTAATTGCTAGTTTCATAAATTTGAGGAAAGCTTTTTGATTATTGATTCAACTCCAAAGCGGCCATGATAAAAGGTCCGGTTCCCTTAGGATCATTAGCTCTAATTTTTTCTCCAATGTAGTATTCAAAAGTACCGTCACGATAAGGATTTCCTCCCAAACCTGCTACGGCACAACACTTGTTAAGATTTACCATCCCATCGGCTTCCACAGTTACAAAGGTGTTCAGAACACCCTGAAACCCTTTTTGAGCATAGGTTACATATGATTTTGGCAAATAGCCCTTGTTAACACCTTTAGCCAAGGCATAGGTGAACATGCAACTACCTGTAGCCTCCAAATAGTTTCCTTCTCTTTCAGGCATGTCCAATACTTGATACCAAGTACCGCTTTTGTCTTGATATTTGACAATAGCCTCGGCGTATTGGTTTAGGTACTTGATAATTCGCTCTCTTCCCGGGTGGGTTTCTGGCAAATAATCCAATACATCCACTAAAGCCATGCCATACCAGCCCATACCGCGGGACCAAAAGTTTTGGGACAGACCAGTTTCCTTGTCGGCCCACTTTTGCTCTTTGCTCTCATCCCAACCATGATAGTATAGTCCAGTTTTTGGATCCCTATTATACTTTTCAATCAAGTCAAATTGAAGCACGATTTTTTCAAAAGTTTTTTCCGCTTCGGGACCATCCATAAATGTTGTAGCGTATTTGGCATGAAAAGGCTCTGCCATAAAAACTCCGTCCAACCACATTTGGTAAGGATATATTTTCTTATGCCAATAGCCTCCCTCTGAAGTTGTGGGCTGCCCTTCCAATTGCTTATGAAGCGTATCCATGGCCATTTTAAATCTAGGCTCCTGCTTTTTATTGTACAAATAGTACACAGCATCTCCAGATTTAATCATATCCAAATTATAATTACTAAGCTTATATGTATCAATCGTTCCATCTTCGGCAATCATCCTGTTGGCATAATCGTAGATATAATCAAACAAGCGTTCATCATGATTTTGCTCATAAACCCTAGACATGGCCTGCAACACCAATCCGTTGGTATAGCTCCATCTTGGCTTATCACGAAAATCAAGCTTGGTAGGATCTGGAAAACGCACAATTTCGGACAAGGCCATACGCTCAGACCATTTTAAATTCTCAGGAATTGTCATTTCTTTTTGAGGTTCTTCTGCAGCTACAACCTCCTTTTTATTTTCTTTACAGCTCATTGCCCCCATTAAAACGGCGAGAACAAGAACTGATTTTACATACTTTTTCATTTGTTATTTCTCATATTTTTTAATCACCAAATATTTCAATTCGGTTTCTCCGGCATTACTAATACCGTGCATGCTATTTGACGGACAATACAAACTGGTATTAGCCCCTACCACTACTTCCTTTCCATCTAAATAAAATTTAGCTGTCCCTTCCAGAACATAAAAGAATTCATCTTCGACATGTTTATGAGGCGCATGGGTAGATTTTCCAGGTGCCACCACACTCATTTTAATGGTCCTTCCGTCTAGGAAATCCTTATCGACAAACCAATATTGATAACCCGCTTTGGTAGAAACTGTTTGGTCTTTTGAAAAGGTATTGACACAATCCTCAATAGTGAATGATGTTTCTTGCGCACAAAGCATTTGGACTCCTAAAAAAAGCCCTCCAAAAAGAAACATTTGGGCACCTCGTTTCATTACAAGGTATTGTTATTTAATTCTAACAAAAGCCCATCTAAATATGTCAAGAAACCTTCTCTTGTAGTAATACCATCTTTTTCTTTTTCCCAAGCACCTAAGAAGTAAAATGACACTAATTCTGTTGTTGGTTTGAACACCACAATGTGGTCATGAGGTCCTTCTACAACTTGTTCCACTGTTGACTTTTTATAGAATACAGCCATTCCCAAATTATCAGGCACTAAGCTTTGCTCTCCATAAGTAGCAATGTAGGCCCAATCTGAAGTATCGCTTTCTTTCTGTATTAAATCAATTCCATCAAACTTTACAATTCCTGTACAAATTCCCGAAATCGCTTTTGAAGGCGTCATAGTATGTTTAGTCATTCTACTATCAGGCTGAATGCTCAATTGCGATTTTAAATCGATTTTATCATCCATGGTCTTCCATCCAAAATAGTCAACATTTACCACAGACCTGCTTGCCATATTCTCAACATTGGCAAAGGTGGAATCCACCTCATTGAAGTGCAGCACTTCCGTACCATCATATCTCCCCAAAGAACCTATTCCCATAGATTTCCCGGCCTTTAAGATGTCCATTCCCCAAGACTGTAATTCATGGTAAGAATCGAAACCATCCTGCCCCACTTGAGACAAGACCATCTCATCGGTTACCTTTCCAAAAATGTCAATGGCATTTCTCCAATCCAGATACAGTCTGTATCCCACTTTACTGCTTTCCCAACCTGGACCTTCATAACGGATATACCAAGAATGATCTGTATGTTGTTCAGGAACTTTTAAGGATGCTACATTTTTAAATGACGTTCCGCCACTATACTCCTTATGATCTCTAGGACCATCTATCCACTGGCCTCCTTCTGCAATAGAAATCTCGGCATAGGTTTTAGGCGTTTCAACTACCTCTTTTACCACTTCGGTTTCTTGAGTTGCTTCTGCTTCTTTTGAAGCTGATTTATCTTTACAGGACACCCCAAAAATCATCAACAAAAGGAGCATGGTACTTATTCTTGTCATAATATTTTATTTTTAATTGTTGGAAAACACGGTTTTTAAAAATTGATCCACACTTAACAACACCTCATCAAACCAAGGCTGAAACAACCAAAAGGTATGCGGTGCATTGTGTATGGATTTTATCTCATAATATATGTCATTTTGTTCTAAAATTTCAACAAACTCATCTCTTCCCGCTTGAAATCTCTCAAAGTCACTTTTGATAAAAAGTGAAGGCGGCGTATTTTCATTGACATGCGAAAGTGCCGAAGCTTGATTCCAGATTTCAGGACGCTCTTGATAAGTGCCTCCTAACCATTCTGAAGACAAAGTGCCTTCCTCTGATTTGGGATGATGAAAAGCCAAAACCCCATCTAAATTAATTAATGCTTCAACATTAGATGAAATTTCTGAAAGGACATCCAAGTCATCAAATACTGAATTTCCATTGGTAGTGGCAATTAACGAGGCCATTTGCCCCCCCGAAGAACACCCCAAAACAGCAATCTTGGAAGCATCCACCCCGAAGGATTCCGCATTAAATCGTACATATTTTACAGCCGACTTGACATCTTTGATGCCTTCCGGGAATGGCGCTTCAAGCGACAATCGATATTCAACTGTAAAGCAAACCCATCCCTTTTCTGCCAATTGTTGGGCCAATGGCTGCTGCATGGTTTTATTCCCAGATTTCCATCCCCCACCATGAACCAAAATAATTGCCGGCCTCAGTTCCTTTTGAGGTTTAAAAAACGCATCCAAATGTAGATCTCGCCCACCAATACTTTTATAAACAATATCTTTTTGCGCAACCACTTCAGACTCGGCTTTCAATGTGACCAATTCAATTTCAGGGTATTTTTTTTGAGCTTTCAAAAAGGCACTTCGAGAGGTATAACTAGTATCTAATGGCACCCGATATTGCGCCATGGTTTGCCCCACAGCAAACAACACAACTACTATTTTTAATAAATTTCTCAAAGTCATTTTCAAGTTACAGCTTTCAAAAAATAGGAGCTTGATATAAAATTATCAAGCTCCTACCCAACTAATTCAAATATGCAAACACTTCTAATTGCATTTCAATTTAACCTCTAACAAATATGCAATTACAATATTATGAACAGGTTGGATGTTATGGAAAATCGGCACTACCCGACTATTGAAATCTTTTATCTCTAAACGATCAAAATATCCCATACATACTCCTACCATACTTTAGTTACACACCCATCTACAAACTTTCACCACGTCTGTTGCTTAGTTTGTGATAAGTTCCCCATTGATATGGGTATTGACAAACTTCATGTTTTCCACATTTTCCAATGAATAAACCGAATCTACTTGTTCGATAACAACATCTTTAAATGTGATATTTTGTACTGGTGAATCTGGATATCCTTTAGCCAAGATTCCAAATTTACCACCATTCTTAACCTTTATATTTTCCAAAGAAATATTTTTAACCGTTGGAATAAATTCTCCTGTTTGGTTAGAATAAGTTGCATAGAAAAGATTCACTCTAAGCACGGCTTCCTTCACTTGGCCAACTTCTACATTTCTCACATACACTCCATCTACAACACCACCTCTTCTGGAATTGGTTTTAATACGAATGGCACGATCCAAATGAGGACTGTCCATACTACAATCTTCTACATACACATTAGACACTCCTGCAGACATTTCACTTCCAATCACTACACCACCATGTCCATCAATCATTTTACAATTCTGCACCACGATGTTTTCACTTTTGATGCCAACGCGCCTGCCTTCGGCATCTCTTCCTGCCTTAATCGCGATACAATCATCACCAGTATTGAATACACAGTTTTTAATGATCACATTTTTGGAATATTCAGGATCACAACCATCATTGTTAGGTCCATGACTTTCCACCGTTACACCATCTACAATTACATCATTGGACTTTATCGGGTGAATCACCCAAAAAGGCGCATTGACAATTTTCACCCCTTGAATAAGCACATTGCTACACTCAAAAGGCTCTAAAAACGTTGGTCGCAAATAGTGTCCTTCACCAAAAACACGTTCGGCAACAGGAACTCCCGTTTCTCCCATTTCCATCAACCTAGGTAAATTCAAACTATCACGCTGGGAAGCCATCCCTTCTTTCCAACCATAATCCTCCTTTTTACACCATGGCCACCAATTGTCGTTGGAAGCCTGCCCATTTAAAGTTCCTTCTCCAGTAATGGCAATATTCTTTTTTTGGTAAGCATATATTAAAGGTGAATAGTTCATCAACTCAATACCTTCGTAAGACGTGTGCACCAAAGGATAGTCTTCAGGATTGGTACTGAACAAAATTTCGGCACCAGACTCCAAATGCAAATTGACGTTATCTTCCAAATGAATTGGGCCTGACAAATATTTCCCAGAAGGCACTACAACTTTCCCTCCTCCTTTTTGAGAACATTCCTGAATAGCTTTTCTGAAGGCCTCCGTATTTTCTGTTGTTCCATCGGCAACTGCTCCATAATCCAAAACACTGAAAGTAACATCCGGAAAATTGGGAACTTTAACCTGTTCAACAATTTTTTGCATCGCTTTCCAAGGCCCATCCTGCTGGCTCATTTCTGTAGTTTGCTGCTTTTTTTCAACACATGAAAAAAAGCACACTATCGCCACAAACACAAACATTACGAGATTAATAAAACTAAGTTTAGATAGATGTGCTTTTAACATATGGTTCATTTCAACTTTCTTTAATTTCTTCCTAAAATGCAATCGATTACCCAAACCTAATTAAAATGTCATGAGCAACCAAATTTTTTTCAAAAAATATTATATTAGTAGCAAATAACAGATTCGATTTTTTTTAATTATCTATTTTTAAGCTGTTTTTTTTATAAATTGTAAAAATTCACGCAAAAATAACTAATTTCAAAACATCTAGGTAATCGATAACATTGCAATGAACACAAGTCCAATGCTTTTGCTTATGTTTGCACAATCATTATGTAACGTTACTTTTAATGAACAAGAAAACAACTATCTACGACATTGCCAAAAAGCTGGACATTACAGCTGCCACGGTATCCAGAGCCCTTAACAATAACCCAAAGATTAGCAAAGCCACAAGGGAGCTGGTACTAAAAACGGCGCAAAAAATGAACTACGAGCCAAATAAATTGGCCGTAGCCCTTAAGAGCGGCAAGAGCAATAACGTAGGTGTAATTGTCCCTAGAATTGACCGTAATTTTTTCTCAACCGTTATTCGTGGCATTGAGGAAGAATTGCACCCGCATGGTTACCATGTCATTATTTGCCAAACCCATAACGATCAGGATTTGGAAGCCAAAAATCTAGAAGCTCTATTGAACGCGCAGGTTGACGGCATAATGATTTCTGCCTCCAACGTTGCTTTAGATGAAAATCATATCATCCATAAAATCATCCAAAAGAATGTTCCATTAATTTTCTTTGACCGTAAAAAGAACATTCCGGGAGTAAGCTCAGTAACCATCAATGACTATGAAGCAGCATACAATGCTACCAAACATCTTATAGACCAAGGATGCCAAAACATTGCCCATATAGGAGGGGATCGCAGCATTGAAATTTACGACGAGCGTTTTTCAGGATACAAACAAGCTTTGATTGATAATGGCTTTGAATATAACGAAGACTATGTGGAATTGGTTAGAAGTAAAGTCGAAGAAGGCAAAAAGGCTGCCAAAAAGTTAATGAAACTCAACCCTAAACCGGATGGCATTTTTTCATCGAGTGATCCTGTTATCCTGGGAGCGATTCAAGAAATGACATCACAAGGCGTAAAAATCCCAGAAGATTGTGCCGTAGTAGGGTTTAGTAATGAACCTTTTACAAAGTTTATGGAGCTTCCTATTACCTCAGTAGACCAATCGCCTTTGGAAATGGGAAAAATAACCGCACAGGTATTTTTGGAACAGGTGAACAATACCAATAATGTAAAGGTTGAAAAGAAAGTGGTATTAAGCCCTGAATTGATGATTAGAAAATCTTCACTAAAAAAAGGCTAGACCAGCCACCGCTCCTAATTAATATAAAAACATTTATATAACTGTATCTTTTCAGTTAACTATTCCCATTGGATACAAATGCAAAATTAAATCCAAAACCTGATATAGAATTTGTCTTTTATTTTCAAAGATGATAGCAAAATACACCATATAATAAACACATTCTTCCACTCCCAACAATTTGCATCAACACTCCTTCATCAATTACAGGCAATACGCTTTAACATATTCACAATCGATTACTCTCTATAATCCAAAAATTTAGACTCCATTCTTATACAATCAACATGAAATTGTAAACCAAGTTTATAAAATAACACCTATACCGTTAAAATTAGTATGAAATCATATTTCGTTTAAAAAAACTTTATAAAAGCCACCCTAGCTGCAGATTATCACATCGATATTTCAAGGCCTTTCAATTCATAATTTTTAAAAAAAATTAACAAAAAATTGTATTTTTCAAAATATATGATAACTTTGGGTAATCGATTACATATCATACTAATATTCTAAACTAACTCATTTTATGCACAACAATTTAATTGATGCTTTGTTTTTACACTCTCTAAGGAGAAAAACAAAGGGACTTTATCCATTAAAGTTTCATTCGATAATACTATTGTTCACATTCCTTTTTAGTGCGGCAACTTTACACGCACAAAGTATTACCGTTAAGGGAACGGTGACTGATGGCGAACTGGGAGGCCCCATGGTAGGCGCCACCATTTTGGTTAAAGGCTCCACCAATGGAACAACAACCGATTTTGATGGGAATTACTCCCTAACAATTGAAAATGCCAATGCGACCCTAGTATTCTCTTACACTGGATTTGCCACTCAAGAAATAGCAGTTGCAGGACAGACAACAATCAATGTTACTCTTGAGCCTAGTCTGGAATCACTGGATGAAGTAGTAATTATTGGTTACGGTACTTCAAAAAAATCAGACCTAACTGGTTCCGTAGTAGCCATTGACGGGGATGACTTAGCTGCCCAACCAATAGCAAGTGTTGCAGAAACCCTTACCGGTAGACTCGCTGGGGTACAGGTCGTATCTTCAGAAGGTTCACCTGATTCCGAAATAAGCATTAGAGTTCGTGGTGCCGGATCCATTACTGGAGATAGTGCCCCACTACTTATCGTAGATGGCTTCCCTGCACCAAGCTTGGCTGACATTTCTCCTTCAAACATTGAAAGTATCACTGTATTAAAGGACGCATCTTCAACCGCAATATACGGTTCTAGAGGTGCCAATGGGGTTGTAATCATCACAACAAAAAGCGGAAAACCTGGTAAAATTTCCGTGAGTTACAATATGTTTTACGGCTTTAAGGAAATTGCCAATACTATTGACGTATTAAGCCCTGAAGATTATGTCAAATGGCAATACGAGTATGCCCTATTAGATGAACAGCCAGAATCTTATGAAGAATATTTTGGGTCGTATGAAGATTATGATCAATATATTGGCATGGAAGGCAATGATTGGCAAAGACAAATTTATGGCCGAAAAGGAGAAGTTCAAAGCCGTGATTTAGCCATTAGAGGAGGAAGCGACAAAATCAACTATAACTTCAATTACGCCTTATTTGATGAAAAAGCCATTATGGTTGGTTCAGATTTTAAAAGAAATAACGTATCCTTAGCTTTAAAAAGCAAACCAAACGAGAAAGTAGATCTATCGTTTACTGTACGTTATGCAGACACTGAGGTAAATGGTGGTGGTGCCAATGAGCAAAACGAAGTCTCTTCAGCAGATGCGCGTCTAAGACATAGTGTTGGTTATTCTCCAATTCCATTACCGGGCTTAACAACCACCAATACAGATGAAGCCTTGTCTTCCTATTTGGTGAATCCGTTTGTTGCTGTAGATGATAACCAACAAAGAAAACTAAATGAAAACATTAATTTGATAGGAAGCTTTAGCTGGGATATCCTGAATGACCTTACTTACAGAACAGAAGTAGGTTTTAACAAAAGATACGACTTAGACTATCGTTTCTACGGAAGATCGACCTACTACGCCAGAAACAGGCCTGAAGTTGAAAATCAAGAAATGCCAGCCTTAAGAATGCGCGACCGCAAAAGAGAAAGCTTTAGAAATGCCAACACCCTTAACTATGACTTTAAGGCAGTTCTTGGAGATAATGAAAATCACCACCTAAAAGTAATGTTGGGAGAAGAAATGATTGTGAACAAAGACCACATGGTAGAAAGTGAAATTCACGGTTTTCCAAAGGATTTTGATTTTCAAACCGCTCTTAATTTAACAACACAAGGAGACCCTTTTTCTGTAGATAATTTTTATGACCCTGAAGACAGACTACTTTCTTTCTTTGGGCGTATGAATTACGATTTTAAAGATCGCTATTTATTAACAGCTACGTATCGTATAGATGGTTCTAGTAAGTTCTTAGGAAAAAACCATTGGGGATACTTCCCTTCGGCAGCCTTGGGATGGAAAATTTCTGAAGAAGCCTTTTTAAGCGATTCTTCCTGGGTAGATTTATTAAAATTAAGATTAAGTTATGGTCAAGTAGGGAACAACAACATTCCTACTGCACAAACTTCTCGAATCTTCTTGTCTTCAAATACATCGTATTTAAATGATATCACTAGTTATTGGGCAGCATCTAACGTTATGCCTAATCCAGATTTAAAATGGGAAACCACCGTATCTCAAAACTTTGGGTTTGATTTTGGATTCTTTAAAGGGGCTTTGAGCGGATCTTTTGAACTCTACAAAAACATTACCGAAGATGTATTAATGTTGTTTCCAGTGCCAGGTAGCGGTTATGATGCTCAATATAGAAATATGGGAGAGATTCAAAACTCAGGTTTAGAAGCTTCCGTAAATGTTGCTGCCATTCAAAAAGAAAAGTATGGATTGAACCTTTCCTTTAACATGGCCATGAATAAAAATAAAATCAATTCATTAGGAGTATTAGATAATTTCGGAATCAACACAAACTGGGCCTCATCGCAAATAGGGAATGATTATGCCGTTTATAAAGGGCAGCCTATCGGGACTATGATTGGTTACCAAAATGATGGAAGATATGAAGTTTCGGATTTTAGCTATGACGAAACCACAGGCGAATACACCTTGCTACCTGGAGTTGTAGATAGTGAAGAAGCTTTGGGAGGTGCGGTACAACCAGGATCTATGAAATTAAAAGATATAAATGGTGACGGCATCGTGGACCAAGATGATATTGGGATTATAGGGGATGTCAATCCTGACGTAACCGGAGGTTTTGTACTTAACGCTTACGCCTATGGCTTCGATTTGACAGCAGCATTCAACTACAGCATTGGGAACGAAGCTTATAATGCCAACAAAATTGAGTTTACAACCGCCAATGAAAATGGACAGTATAGAAACCTAAGTTCTCAAATGGCTGACGGTGTTAGATGGACCAATCTAGATCCTGAATCGGGACAATTAGTTACCGACCCTGAAGCATTAGCCGCGCTAAACGCTAACACCACAATGTGGTCCCCATATATGCCAAGATATATGTTTACGGATTGGGCAATTGAAGACGCTTCGTTTTTAAGATTAAACACCTTAACTTTAGGCTATACCATTCCTAACAATTTATTAGAAGCGACTGGAATAACTAAATTAAGATTTTATGCTACTGCTAATAACGTATTTATAATTACCAATTATTCAGGACTTGATCCAGAGGTATCAACTAGAAGAAGAACACCTCTTACACCTGGAGTGGATTATTCTCCATATCCAAGAAGCAGACAATTAGTATTTGGTTTTAACCTAAACTTTTAATTCAAAATGATTATTAAGATGAAACAGATATATATTTTAACCGGAATTTTGCTCATTGGCTTATTTTTTGGTTGCGATGAATTTGATGAAGACTTTCTAGAAGCACCCGCTCAATCAACTCTGGAAGAATCCATAATTTTTTCTACCTACGGTTTGGCAAAAGGAGCCATAGACGGTATTTTGGAACCTATGGGACAAACCAACTCCTACAGAGGTAGATTTATTCCTTTTTATGGATTTAATACAGACTGCGAGTACCATTATAGTTCCAATCAAAGCGGAAGCTCACAAGCCCCTTTGATGATTTATGATGCGTCTTCAACAAATACGCAAATGAATACCAGCAATAATGCTTGGGTGATGATGTATAGAGGAATTGAACGCGCCAATATTTGCATTAATGGATTAAGAGAATTTGGTAATCCTGTTCCTGGCAGTGATATGGGGCAATTATTAGGAGAAGCATTGACACTTCGAGCTGTTTATTATGCCGACCTCATGAAAGCTTGGGGAGATGTCCCTGCCCGCTTTGAACCTATTAATTCTGAAACAATCTATTTACCAAAAGCCAATCGCGATGACATTTACAAGCAACTTTTGGTGGATTTAGCTGAAGCTAGCACATTAGTAGCTTGGCCAGGTGAAACTGCCAATACTACTAGTGTAGAACGTGTTAACAAAGCATTCGTAAAATCTTTAAGAGCCCGTTTGGCTATGGTAGCTAGTGGTTACCAACAATACCCTGATGGCGTAAGAAGAAGTAATGATCCAGAATTATCTGTACAAAACATGTACACACTGGCACTTCAAGAAGCTACAGAAGTGATTCAAAGTGGTACTGCATCATTAAATCCATCTTTCGAAGGTTTTTGGAGAAGCTATAATCAAGAAAACTTAGCCACAGGAGGCGAGTCCTTATGGGAAATTCCTTTTAGTGCGGGTAGAGGACGTGTTGTCTTTTCTTTTGGAGTACGCCATAGAGGTGTAGATCAGCATACAGGTCAAGCTAGAGGAGGATCTGCCGGACCATTGGCAACCGTATTTTATGATTATGATGAAGATGATACGCGCCGTGATGTAACTTGTGTTCCTTACGAGTATGCCTCACCTAATGATGATGCGTTTTCACAACAAGAATTAACAAGTATGGATTCTTGGTATTTTGGGAAGTACCGTTACGAATGGATGGACAGATATGTGACGTCGACCAACGATGATGGTCTTAATAAAATTTACATGCGATTTGCAGAAGTGTTATTCATTGCTGCCGAAGCTGCTAATGAACTTAATGGCCCTGGCGCTGCTGCACCGTATTTAAAAGAAATCAGAATGCGTGCATTCCCTTCTGAACTTCACCCAGAAAAAGTAGACAATTATGTTAATAGTTTAGGTAGCCAAGAAGCCATGTTCAATGCCATTGTTAAAGAGCATCAATATGAGTTTACTGGTGAAATGGAGCGTAAACAAGCCTTAATTCGTTGGAACCTTCTTGGCGCTCAATTGGAAGAGGCAAAAACAAAAATGACCAACTTATTAAACCGTACCGGTGACTATGCCGATGTTCCAACAACTTTATATTATAAATATGAAGAGGATGGAGAAACCCTAGACATCTACGGACTTAATAGAAATGAAACGGAGAATCCAGGTCCGGAATATTTCACTAAAGATTGGACCACGATTGAAGATAATTTTATCGAATTCATTTATAAACCAGGTGTAGACCCTGATACCAGACAATTTTGGCCTATTTGGCAAACTTTCATCGATGGTAGCAACGGTCAGTTAGTAAACGATTATGGATACTAAAATGCAACTAACAAGAAACAATAAACTATGAAAACAACACATATATTGAAATCATTCTTCGCGCTCATGGTACTACTGGGTTCATTTGCTAGTTGTACCAAGCAAGAGCCATTAATTGAAGAATTACAAATTGACAGAGAATTCATGCCTACTGAATTGGAGGCTTTCATTAGAAACCAAGTGAATATTGAGCTTAATTGGAATACCGATGATGCTGTAGACACGTACCTAGCGGAGTTTAGTGCATCTGAAGACTTTAGCACAATTGCAGAATCCGTAACCGTAAACTCTGATGAACTTCCGGTATTAGTGCCGTTACAAGCAGAAACCCTTTACTACATTCGTGTAAAAGCCATTAGCAGCAGAGGTTTGGACGATTCTAAATACGCCACAATTACTGCTGAAACAGAAACAGAACAGATATTTCTTCCTCAAGAAGCTGAAGATATTTTAGCAACAGAAGCTACGTTGCGTTGGGTACCAAATAGTACAGTAACTCATATAACACTTCAACCAGGTGATATTGTACACGATATCACCTCTGAAGAAATGGCAACTGGGATCACTGTTATCACTGATCTTACAGGTGAAACTGAGTACACTGCACAAATATTTAATGACACCACCGTACGAGGCAGTACATCTTTTACCACTGGAATTGATATTGGAGATGGACTATTAGTAACTCCGGAAGATGACTTACTACAAATGATTGCCGATGCCGAACCAGGGGCAACTTTAGTGCTAGATGCTGGAGATTATACGGCCCAGACAGCTTCTGTAACCTTAGACAAATCTATTACTATTAGAGGTCTTTACAGTTTTGATAAACCCTTATTGAAAATTGGTTTTAAATTATCCACTGGAGCATCAGCTGTGAGTTTAATTGATTTAGATTTAACAGGGAACCTTGAAATTGATCTTAAGGAAGTTCTTGTTTTTGACGGAGCAGGAAGCTATGAAAGCATCCTTATCAGCGGCTGTAACATTCATGATTATGACAAAGCCTTAATTTATGGTAATGTGACAGGAGCAGTACTAAATTCATTTACAGTAGAGAATAGTGTTGTAACCAATGTTCTAACCAATGGAGGTGATTTTATAGATTTCAGAAACTCCGATGTACTAAACATTAATGTAAATACTAGTACCTTCAACAATTGTGCCCCTGCAAGAGATTTCTTTAGGGTAGATGCGGCTGGAGATTCTAATGGTATGGGATTGACCTGTAATATCAACTTAGCGAATTGTACACTATATGCCTGTTCCAATTCAGACAAAAGAATCTTTTATGTGAGATTTGCTGACAACGATATCACTTCTACCAACAATTTAATCACAGATACGGCAGCAAGAGGATATTCAGACAATAGTGCAACAGATGAAACCATCACTTTTGCGAACAACAATTATTTTAATGCGCCAACATTCTATGATTCATCTGTTAAAAGGTATGATGATTCTACTACATATACCACTGTAGACCCAGGGTATGCAGATCCAGTTAACGGAGATTTCTCAGTGAGCACTCAATCTATTATAGATTATAATATTGGGGACCCACGTTGGCATAATTAAGAAATTATATTCTTTCAACTAGTTAAAAAAAGAGGGGTGATTTAAAAATCACCCCTCTTTTTTTTTACTTTATAAACGATGCGTCTTTCACAACTATTTTCAATAGCAATATAACAACACAAATTTCACCTTTCAATAGAATATAGTTTATGAAACACTTAGCCTTTCCATCTCCGAAAGGAAACCTATCGAAATGGCTATTTTAAGACCTTTCCCGCCTTCTTTTCATCAAAACCTATGTGGCAATTACCACAGTGGAAATAAGAGGCTCAACGTCTCTAAAACCATTAAAAAACTAAAAATGAGCTTGAGAATTTTGGATATAATAAAATTGAAATAAAATAGTATATGTAACTAAGGAAAGAACAATTCGATATCGTAAACAATTGATTAAATTCTAACACCATAAGACCTCATAAAACAACTAGAAGCATACAATTCAAAGTTTCTTCTTCAAGTGTAATTAAAAAAGCCTTCAATAAGAAGGCATAGGGTTGAACTGGTTTATAGAGACATTCCGTCGCTCAAAGAGTTACCCACCGAATATTAAGACATTGTGTATCCACCAATAGCTTTATAAAAGTAGCTATCAGTCTTGATATTCAAAAGCTCCAATATCTGGAGCTGTACCTAAAAACGGCAAGCCAACATCAACCCCTTGATCAATTAAGTCACTACCTGATGATAGTTTTAAAAAATCAATATCTGGCAAACTGCCATCGGCATTTCTTGGAGACGCCAAAAGATCCATATCCAAACTCACAAAATCTGAAGCATCTGTTGTTAATCCAGACTGCCATCCATTATTGGAAATATCTGTTTGTGTTGCCGAATATGAATCGGAATTGTTCCCTTCATATGACAATGAATTCTTAATCAATAAGTAGTTAGCAATATTGGTACTACTAAAACTGATATTACGTCCGTTGTTATATGCCGAACAATTATACAATTCTATATCTCCTCTATTACTATTGTGATCAAAACCGTCATAAATATTTCCCGCAGCAATACAGTTTTTATAAACGCCATGATGCTTTAAAGTTTTGTCATCGCTACCGCCAGTTTTAAATCCGTTACCATCGCCAACTCCAGCACTACCATCCATTAAGTACCCATTTTTAAAGGCCCAACAATTTTCATAATAGGTAGTAATATTATCATTATCGCGCAAATAACCGTCCCAGCCATCATCTAAATTTTGCCAAGCTCTACATCCAATAAATTTATTGTCAGTTCCAGCTGTTAGTTTACATGCAAAACCGTCGGCATTTTCAAGCGAAGAATCGGCATTGTAAAAGGAATCACAATTTAGTATCGTGTTATTACTTCCACCTCCTGAAATTTGCAATCCGGAATCGGCATTCTCACTAAACGTACAAAATTCCACAAGATTATAGTGTCCCGTGATATACATTCCGTTGTCCCCTGCTCCAAACACATCAATCCCTTTAATATGCCAATTGTCTCCGGAAAGTTGTATCCCTCTATTACTTGAGTTTTCAGACATCGCAGAGAAATTGAATTGTGGACGCTCAGAGTCATCTGGATCACCCATGAAAATAATGGCATTTTCTGAAGTTCCATCTGCACTAAAATTAATGGTAGATGCAAATTGATATTCACCTCCTTTAACATAAATAATATCTCCTGCTGAAGCAGTGATAATAGCCTCGGTAATTTCTTGACTGGTCTGAACAACTATTACTGGGCCAACTCCTACTCCTGATATGATAAATGAACGTTCTCCAAAAACACCCGAACCATCTTGAGAAGTAGCCGTAACATTTACAGATCCATTAGACACAGCCGATAATAAACCATTGTTGGAAATCGTAGCTACCGAAGGATCTGAAACAGACCAAGTCACCGAAGTTTCTGTAGCATTTGCAGGCACAATTTGCACAGATAATTGACTGTCCATCCCATCTGTTATCGTTTCACCAAGGATGGTGATAGAAGTGACTTGAATCTCCTCAACATCCGAAGAATCATTACTACAACCAACCGCAAATAAAACTAAAGACAATACAAGTAACTGAAAACTAAACTTCCTCATATCAGGCAAATAATTAAATTATTATTATAGAGACACCCCTCTTTTCCAGGGTATAAAATCGTTTTGATTGAGCAGCTGCGCTTTGGTTTTCACCTCTCCGCTCGCTACTGCCACAATGTACTCCAACATCTCATCAGCCATTTCTGCAATGGACTTTTCTCCACGTATTACAGCACCTGTATCCACATCAATGATGTCCGGCATTTTCGTTGCCAATTCTGTATTGGAAGACACCTTTACAATTGGTGCGATAGGATTCCCTGTAGGTGTTCCCAAACCTGTGGTAAACAGCACCAAATTAGCTCCAGAACCTACCAAAGCTGTCGTACTCTCTACATCATTTCCTGGCGTACACAACAGGTTCAATCCTGCTTTATGAATATATTCTCCATAATCCAACACATCCACAATAGGTGAAGTCCCTCCTTTTTTAGCAGCTCCAGCCGATTTCATAGCATCGGTAATCAAGCCATCTTTGATGTTTCCAGGAGAAGGGTTCATATCGAATCCTGAGCCTGCATCTACCACCGACTTTTCAAAAGCTTGCATCAATTGAAGGAATTTATTGGCAGATTCTTCTTCAACACATCTGTTTACTAATTCCTGCTCTACCCCACATAATTCCGGGAATTCGGCAAGAATAGCAGTGCCTCCCAAAGCTACCAACATATCCGAAGTATAACCCAATGTTGGGTTGGCAGAAATACCTGAAAAACCATCGGAACCACCACACTCCAAACCAACTTTCAATTTAGAAAGTGGTGCTGGTTGTCTTTTAATGTTATTGGCTTCTTTTATGCCTGCAAAGGATTCTTTGATAATGGTAGTTAACATGTCATCTACCGTCCCCATTTGCTGTTGTTCAAATATTTGAACCTGCTTTTTATTATTCGGATTGATGGCTTCCAATGCATCCTTAAATATCTGAATCTGCAAATTTTGACAGCCCAAACTCAACACCGTAGCACCAGCTACGTTAGGATTGTTCACATAGCCTGCCAACAGTCTCGCCAAACTTTCAGAATCCTGGCGAATCCCTCCACAACCACCAGCATGGGTAATAAATTTCACTTCAACATTGTCAAACACGCGGTTGGAAGTCGTCTTTTGTAAATTGGCTTCATCACCTTCTTCTCCATTCACCAAAGCTCTTAACAGCAACTGTTGTTGACTTACTTTCTGTTGTAAAAGTTCCTTTTCAAAAACCTCCTTAAGCTTTTCTATATTTCTGTTTTCACAGAATACCAAAGGGAAAAACAACCATACGTTTTCGGTTCCTACTTGTCCATCTTCCCTGTGGTAGCCCATAAATGTTCTGTCTTTCCATTTATCAACTTTAGGCACCGTCCAACCAATATCGCCCGTTTTCTTATATACTTTTTCACTTTGGTGCGTTACATTTTCGGTAGTAAGGACCTCGCCCAAAGCTATAGGCTGATTACTTTTTCCAACCAGTACACCATACATAATGATACGGTCATTCGTATTAAAATTGGAAAGCGCTATTTTGTGTTTTGCTTTTACATTAGAAATCACTTTGATAGTGTTTCCCTCAAAGGCCACCTCCTCACCTGCATTCAAATCTATCAATGCTACGGCCACATTATCCGATGGATGGACCTTAATTAATTTCTCTTGCATAATGCTTAAATTTTGTCTTTAAACTCCTTCAAACCTTGTTCAATACCTTTAGTCTCTATTTCCTGTAAAGCTAACGTAATGGCCGCGGTCAGACCTTCTACCTTATTTAAATCTTCTCCCCAAAACTCAACATTCCCCAAGGTTTCCTTGGCTACCTCATCAAGATTTGGCAACGCCCATATTCGGTTGAACTCTGCTACCACTTCTTCACTATCATTCACTGGCAATGTCATATCTTTCCATTGTCCTTTGTAAAATTGAATCAAACAGGCCATAGCATAAGTTAAATGTTTTGGCAACGTTTGCTTTTCCGCCACATATTCTAAAAGGCTTGGCAATACGCGCACTTTGAATTTCGATACCGAATTCAAAGCGATACTGGACAACAAATGCTTGATAAACGGATTTCTAAATCTGTCGAACACCTCATCGGCAAAAGTCTCCAATTCTACTTTGTCCATATCCAAGGTTGGAATGATTTCTTCAAACACCGCAGCATTCAAAAATGCTCCCGTAAAGGCATCGTCTACTGACTGCTTTACGGTTTCGTTTCCATAGAGAATAGATAACGGCACCAAAGCAGTATGCGCCCCATTCAGGATGCGTACTTTTCGTGTTCTGTATGGCTGCATGTTGTCTACAATCTTCACATCTAAACCAGTCTTTTCGAATGGTAATTTCTTCTTAAGATCGTCACCTCCTTCAATCACCCAAAGGAAAAAGGTTTCCGCAGTTACAATCAAATTATCACTATAGTCCAACATGGCATTATAGCTCTCAATTTCATCTTTTGGATACCCAGGCACGATTCTATCTACCAAAGTATTATGGAAACTATTATGCTCTTCAACCCACTGCTTAAAGGCATCTCCCAATTCCCATTCCTCAACATATCTTAAAATGATATCTTTAAGCGTATCCGAATTATAATTGATCAATTCACATGGAATAATCGTCAAGCCTTTTGCAGCATCTCCGTTGAAATATTGAAACCTGTGATACAACAAAGCCGTCAGTTTTCCCGGAAAGGACTTTTGCGGCTGCATATCTAAGGTATCATTCGCATCGTAGGCGATACCGGCTTCGGTAGTATTGGAAATAACAAACTCCAAACTCTCTTCCTTGGCCAAGGCCAAATACTGATCAAAATCGATATACGGATTAATACCTTTTACAATAGAGGTCACCAATTCCTTGTCACGGATTTCCTCACCTTTCTTGATGCCGTTCATGAACAAGGTGTACAAACCATCTTGATCATTCAGCATATTCACCATCCCATGTTCAATAGGCTGCACTACGGCAACACCTCCATTGAAACCGGCTTTTTTGTTCAGCTCCTGAATGGCATAATCCACAAAAGCTCTTAAAAAGTTTCCTTCTCCAAATTGCACCACCTTGATTGGCAGTTGCTCGTTAATGCTTAGGTTTTCTCTATTTAATGTTTTCATTGTATGAAATTCTACGTTCGTAATTCAAATATTAAAGGTCAAATAAGCTTGGTAACCACAATGATAATTGCGGGAAATAGGTTACCAAGAACAAGGCCAAAATCATTGCCAAAAACAATGGTATTAAAGGCTTAATTACTTTTTCTATACTGGTTTTGGCCACACCAACCCCAACAAACAGCACCGAACCTACCGGAGGCGTACAAAGACCCACACAAAGGTTCAATACCATGATGATTCCAAAATGTACAGGATCCATTCCCAACTTGGTTACAACCGGTAAAAATATGGGTGTAAAAATCAATACCGCTGGTGTCATATCCATAAACACTCCCACAAACAATAGGAGCAGGTTAATGATCAATAAGATGATGATTGGGTTGTCGCTAATGCCAAGCAATACCGAACTTATGTTCTGCGGAATACTTTCATAAGAAAGCACCCAAGACATACTCATGGAGGTCCCGATAAGCAACATTACAATTGCTGTGGTTGCAGAAGAATCCAATAAAATGCTCGGTAAGCTTTTAAAGGAAATTTCTTTGTAATAGAACCCCAGAAGTAAGGTGTACAGCACCGCAATGGCCGAAGCTTCCGTAGCCGTGAAAATCCCAGAAACAATTCCTCCAATAACCACTACCAATAAAAACAAACTAGGTACCGCTACGATAAAGGTTTTAAACACCTCTCTTAAAGAACTGCGTTTCCCCAACTTATATTTTTTCTTTTTAGCCCAAAAGGAGGCGACAATCATTAAGAACAATCCTGTTAAGATTCCAGGAATATAGCCAGCCAAAAACAAGGCTGCAATAGACACTCCGCCACTGGCAAGAGAGTAAACGATCAATACATTACTTGGTGGAATCACCAATCCCGTGGTAGCAGAGGTAATGTTTACCGCTGCACCAAATTCTTTGGAATAGCCTTCCTTTTCCATTTCTGGCCCTAAGATGCTCCCCATAGCCGAAGCCGATGCCATAGCCGATCCCGCAATCGCCCCCATCAACATGGCACCAATAACATTAATCAATGCCAAGCCTCCTGGTAATGCCCCCACCAACGTTTTGGCAAAGGCAATGAGCCTATGGGCAATACCTCCCTTATTCATGAGCTGCCCCGAGAGGACGAAAAAGGGAATTGCCAAAAGGGCAAAACTATCCAAACCTGTTCCTATACGCTGTGAAATAGTCGTAAAAGCAGGCATGGCAGGGATACTCACCAACATGGTCAATAATGCTGAAATGGCAATACTCCAAGCCACCGGTACTCCAATGGCCAAAAAACACACAAAACTGAGTACTAAAACTAATATTGGGATGATATCCATGCTATAAGGTCTTTATAAAATCTGAAACTTTGTAATAAATGATAAGTAGGCCACTTAAGGGAATCACCATATACACGAAGGCCAACGGAATTTGCAGTGCCGGGGAATATTGTCCCAACAAAAAAGTGATATACACCAATCGTATACCGCCTACAACCATCGCTGCAAAAGCAAACAGAATAATCAGGCCATACACCAATAAGTGCAACCTTCTTTGAATCTTTCCACTACTTCTGGAAGGAATTACATCAATGGCTACGTGCATATTTCTTCCAGACACATAAGCTGCCCCTAAAACCCCCAACCAAATCATTAAGTAACGGGCCAACTCATCGGTGAAGGAACTAGGCGTTCCCACCACAAAACGGGTAAAGACCTGCCACAGTACATTTACCACCATAACGCTCATGATAATGATGAGCGCTTTGCTTAACACATTGTCTATTTTTTCTCGAAGCACCATATTATTCGGTTTCCTTAATTTGTTGGATTAAACGATACATTTCAGGATTGCTTTTGTATTGCTCGTAAATGCCTTGCACCTTATCTGAAAAGAGTGTTTTGTCAGGTCTGATGATTTCCACACCTGCCTTTTGAACCTCTCTCAAGGCTTCCGCTTCCGCTTCCGCCCACAATTCACGTTGGTATACCACCGATTTGTCCACAGCTTCCTGCAACCACTCCTTTTCTTGATCAGAAAGGCGCTCCCAAAGGTGCGTTCCAATCAACAAAACGTCTGGTAGGGCCGTATGCTCGTCCAAACTGTAATACTTACAAACTTCGTAGTGACGTGAGAGATAAAAACTAGGCGGATTGTTCTCAGCTCCATCTACAACCCCCTGTTGTAATGAGGTGTACAATTCCCCCCAAGAAATAGGAGTTGGCGAACCTCCAAGACTTTTAACCATATCAATGGCGGTCACACTTTCCATAACGCGAATCTTCAACCCCTTTAAATCCTCTGGCGTGTGAATAGGTTTATCCTTAGTGTAAAAGCTTCGGCTACCTGCATCGTAGTACGCCAAACCTTTCAGCCAGTATTTAGTACCGCCATCCAACAATTGTTTACCAATAGGGCCGTCCAACACTTCAAATGAATGGGCACGATCCCTAAACAAGAAAGGAATCCCAAACACCTTCATATTTGGGGAGAAGTTTTCCATCACCCCAGAAGATACTTTGGTCATGTCCAAACTACCTATCTGAAGTAGCTCCAAACACTCCCTTTCGGTCCCCAATTGTTGGCTGGGGTATATTTCCAATTGCATTTTTCCTCCTGAAATTTGGGCCAGGTCCTCTCCCATTTTTTCCATGGCCTTGTGTACCGAATGGTTCACGTCCAAACCATGGCCTAGTTTAATAACGCGATGTTCCTGAAGGTCGCTACAGCCCATAAGCAGTAGTCCCAAAAAGGAAAAGGCTACAATTAGTTTATGATGCATGCTATTTGTTTTGTACTTTTTTAATGATGTCCAAAGCCTCTCTTACTTTAGCTTCCAGACCTTTAAAATCTTTGTTTGCCAATACGTCCTTAGAAATAAGCTGAGAACCCATTCCTACACAGGTTACACCGGCATCAAACCAAGCTTTTAAGTTTTCTTCGGTTGGTGACACACCTCCTGTTGGCATGATAGAAGTCCAAGGCTGTGGGCCTTTTACGCCTTTTACAAATTGAGGTCCGTAAATATCTCCTGGGAACAACTTTACAATCTCACAGCCCAATTCCTCGGCACGTGCAATTTCAGTTAAGGTTCCACATCCAGGAGACCACAATACTTTTCTACGGTTACATACCACCGCGATATCTTCACGCAATACTGGAGTTACCACAAAATTGGCTCCCAATTGCATATACAATGAAGCTGCTGCTGCATCGGTTACCGAGCCTACACCCAAAATCATTCCCGGTAGGTTGGCATTGGCATATTTTACCAATTCCCCAAACACCTCGTGGGCAAAATCCCCTCTCGAGGTAAATTCCATTAAGCGAGCTCCCCCGTCATAACAGGCCTTTAATACATTTTTGCTTAATTCTATATCTCTGTGAAAGAACAAAGGAACCATCCCTGTTTCTTTCATCACACTAGCCACTTCTAGTCTTGAATATTGTGCCATTTTAGTTTACTATTGAAGATGGGCCTACATGTTGGGAATTAGACTAACCCAACATGTATGTACCCAATATTTATTGTCTATTGAATTATCTCGCTACTCTTCCGGAAGCATCTCCTCCCATCAATTTTTTAACCTCATCGATGGTTACCAAGTTGGCATCACCTTTAATAGTGTGTTTCAAACAGGATGCTGCTACCGCAAAATCCAATGCGTTTTGATCATCTTCCGGATATTCCAACAATCCGTAGATCAATCCTCCCATAAAGGAATCTCCTCCACCTACACGGTCTACGATATCGGTGATTTGGTACTGACGGGTTTCAAACATTGTTTTACCATCGTATAATACCCCTGCCCATGTGTTGTGGGATGCCGAAATAGAACCTCTCAAGGTCGTGATCACTTTTTTGGCCTTTGGGAATTTCTCCATCATTTGCTGACATACAGACAAGAACGCTTCTGCTTTCACATTGTGCCCTTCTGTTTGTACTGAAATCCCTTCTGGCTTGATTCCAAAGTGCATTTCTGCATCTTCCTCATTTCCTAGAACGATATCACAATATGATGTCAATTCGGTCATGATTTTTTCTCTATGGGCCGCATCACAATACTTCCATAACTTGGCACGGTAGTTCAAATCGGTTGAAATGGTAATACCCTTAGCACTTGCCGCTTTTACAGCTTCCAAGCACACATCGGCAGCACTTTGGGAAATCGCTGGTGTAATACCAGTCCAGTGGAACCATCCTGCGCCTTCAAATACCTGATCCCAATCAATCATTCCCGGTTGGATTTCACTAATGGCAGAATGTGCTCTGTCATACACCACTTTAGAACCACGGGATACGGCTCCAGTTTCCAAAAAGTAGATTCCCAAACGGTCACCACCAAAGATGATGTTTTGTGTGTTCACCCCTCTTTTACGCATTTCCATAAGGGCACATTCTCCAATATCGTTTTTAGGTAATCTGGTCACAAAATCTACAGGAACCCCATAATTTGCCAACGACACAGCAACATTGGATTCTCCTCCTCCGTACACTACATCAAACGAATTGGTCTGTGAAAATCTCAAAAATCCTGGAGGCGCCAAGCGCAACATAATCTCTCCAAAAGTGACTACTTTTTTCATTGGTATGTATTGTTTTTTATTAGTTTATTAAAATTTAAAATATTCGTTTGCATTGTTATAACTGATGTCCGACACCAGTTTGCCAATCCATTCCATATCGTTTGGCAATTCGCCTCTGTGCATTTCGTTTCCAAACAGGTTGCACAAAACTCTACGGAAATATTCATGGCGCGGGAAAGACATAAAGCTTCTGGAATCGGTTAACATTCCAATAAAGCAACTGATCAATCCCATATTGGACAGGGCGTTCATTTGTTTTTCCATCCCGTCCTTTTGGTCCAAGAACCACCAACCAGAGCCCAATTGCACTTTTCCTTTGATAGTGCCATCATTGAAGTTTCCAATCATGGTAGCCATCACCTCGTTATCGGCAGGGTTTAGGTTGTACAAAATAGTCTTGGTTAATTTGTCTTTGGTATCCAAAGCATTTAAGAACTTCGACAAGGTCTCTGCTTGCGAATAATCGCCAATAGAATCCCATCCTGTATCTGGCCCCAATTGTGCCAACATACGGGTATTGTTGTTTCTTAAAGCTCCTAAGTGGTACTGTTGTACCCAGCCCAACTCGTGATAGGTTTCGGCCAAGTATAACAACACAGCTGTTTCAAATTGAAGCACCTCAGTACGACTCAAAGCTTTCCCTTCTCGTTTTTTGGAGAAAATAGCTTTCACTTCACTTTCGGTAGCAGGTTCAAATGAAATTTGGTTCAATCCGTGGTCTGACAAACGACAACCATGTTCATGGAAATAGTCGATACGCTTGCGCAAAGCCGTTTTCAAATCGTCATAAGTACGAATGTCCATTTCGGCCACCTTTTCAAGACTGTCCAAATAGGCATTGAAAGCATCGCTGCCAATCATAATGGCCTTATCTGGTCTAAAAGCGGTGCTCATTTTCACTGTAGCATCGCTTTGTGCCAATCTCGCGTGGTGATCCAAAGAATCTATTGGATCTTCGGTAGTACACACCACCTCCACGTTCATTTTCTTCAACAAGTTTTGGCAGCTGTAGCCTGGCGAGTTCAACAACTCTGCTGTTTTTGTATACACAGCATCGGCAGTCTTCTCACTCAACAGGTCGTACACGTCGTAATAACGTGCCAGCTCCAAATGCGTCCAATGGTACAAAGGGTTACGCATGGTATAAGGCACGGTTTTGGCCCAATGCGCAAACTTCTCCTTATCGGAAGCATTTCCTGTGATGTAGGTTTCATCTACACCCAAGGTACGCATGGCGCGCCATTTATAATGGTCGCCATTGATCCAAATCTTGGTAATGTTTTCAAACACGGTATCATTGGCAATATCTGCCGGCGGCAAATGGCAATGGTAATCTATAATAGGCATTTTGGCCGCGTAGTTGTGGTACAACTCTTGGGCCTGCTTCGTTTCTAACAGAAAATTATCATGTATAAATGACATATCCTTTTTTGTTTGTTATTAATCTTCGTTGGACGGCTTCCCGATGGTTGCCAGGATTCCCCCATCCACATATACAATTTGGCCATTGACAAAGTCACTAGCTCTAGACGCCAAGAACACAGCGGTTCCGGCTAAATCTTCTGGATTCCCCCAACGTGCAGAAGGGGTTCTGTTGATGATAAATTCATTGAAAGGGTGTCCATCCACACGGATAGGTGCCGTTTGCGAGGTCGCAAAATACCCAGGACCAATCCCATTCACTTGAATGTTGTATTTGGCCCATTCGGTGGCAAGGTTACGCGTCAGCATCTTCAAACCACCTTTGGCAGCAGCATAGGCACTTACGGTATTGCGCCCCAATTCACTCATCATGGAGCAGATATTGATAATCTTTCCTCCACCGTTCTTCACCATGCGGTTACCCACTAGTTGCGCCATGATAAAGGCACCAACCAAGTCTACATCCACCACACGTCTGAACTCGTCAATTTTCATAGTCAAGGCAGGTTCTCTTTTAATGATCCCAGCGTTGTTTACCAGAATATCAATTTCGCCCTGTTCCTGTACCATTTGCTCCACCATCTGTGCTGCCAAGGTTTCATCGGTTACATCAAATAAGTATCCCGATGCTTGATAGCCCTTGCCACGGTAGTGCTCTAGAGCCGCTTCCAATTTGGCTGGTGTCGTACTGGTTATGATCAATTGTGCGCCGGCGTCTGCCAGCCCTTCGGCCATAGCCATTCCAAGTCCATGGGTCCCTCCTGTAACCAAGGCAATTTTTCCCGTTAAATCAAATAGTGTCATAGGGCCTATCTTAATTCGTTAGGAGTGCGGGTATCCATATCGCCATAGTCTAGGTTCTCCCCAGCCATTCCCCAAATAAAGGAGTAGTTGGACGTTCCCGATCCGGAGTGGATAGACCACTCTGGCGACAACACCGCCTGATTGCTTTCCATGAAAATATGGCGTGTATGTTCTGGCTCTCCCATAAAGTGACTAATGGTTTGCCCTTCTTCCAAATCGAAATAGAAATAAGCCTCCATACGTCTGGTGTGGGTATGGGCAGGCATCGTGTTCCATACATTCCCTGGCAATAACTCGGTCAATCCCATTTGTAACTGACAGGTTTTTACAATGCTGTTCACGATCAATTTGTTCAAGATGCGCTTGTTGGCATACTTCTCGTCTCCAAGCTCAATAACTTCGGCATTTTCCTTCCCAACTTTCATTGTTGGGTATTTTGTATGGGCCGGTGCAGAATTGATATAGAACAAGGCCTGCTCTCCTTCGGCACTGGCAAACACCACATCCTTGGTATCTTTTCCAATGTATAGCGCCTCCTTCTTAGCCAATTCAAACACTTCGCCATCTACGGTTACGGTTCCTCGACCGCCCACATTTACAATTCCCATTTCCCTACGGTCCAAAAAGTTTTCAGACTTCAAGTAAGGAATGGTTTCCAACTTCAATTCTTTACCAACAGGCATGGCCCCTCCAACCACATACCTATCGTACATGGAATACGTCAAATTAATCTGATCCTCAACGAATAAGTTAGGGATTAAAAAGTGTTGGCGTAATTCCTCTGTTCCGTAGGCTCTGGCATCTACTGGATGGGATGCATACCTAAATTCTGAATGTGTCATATCTCTGTTTTATGTAATCGATTACACAAATATAGTATAAATTATGATATATCCTATCATTTTACCCCTGCCCCAACAAAAAAACCACGAATGCCCTCTGTTCGTGGTTATTGCGGCATTATGAATTTCACATAAAAAATACGGTTAATTTGCGATAAATTAAAACACATCCCCTTAAAAATTGTAATTTTATCCCTTTGTTACAAATCAAGCCCTTTTTATAGGTTAATTACAGTACCCATGAGCAAATCACGCAAGCGCGATATCAGCATACATAGCAACCCAGAATTCACAGGTCTAGAACTCACTTCTCCAGGCCAATATGCCGCCGGCACACCCGCCATAAAGGTAGCCTTTGAGCATATTTATAAGGAAATGGGCATTGTACGCGGCTTGCGCACCCTGTCTCACATGAACCAAAAAGGAGGCTTTGATTGCCCTGGTTGCGCATGGCCCGATCCTGAAAAGCGTTCCAACCTTGGGGAATACTGCGAAAATGGGGCCAAAGCCCTTGCCGAAGAAGCCACCACCAAAAAGGTAGACCGTGACTTTTTCAGTAAATATTCGGTGGAGGAACTTTCGCGTTGGTCCGACTATGAAATAGGCCGCAGTGGGCGCTTGATGGAGCCTATGGTACTGCGCCCCAATAGCATTCATTACGAACCCATCTCTTGGGTCGAGGCCTTCAGCCTTATTGCAGAGCAGTTGCACAGCCTCCAACATCCAGACGAGGCCATCTTTTATACCTCGGGACGCTCCAGTAACGAAGCGGCCTTTTTGTATGGTCTGTTCGCCCGTGCTTTTGGCACCAACAACATGCCCGACTGTTCCAATATGTGCCACGAATCCAGTGGGGTTGGCCTCTCGGAAACCTTAGGGATCGGCAAAGGTTCGGTAACGCTGGAAGACTTTAACAAAGCCGAAGTGGTGATGGTTATTGGTCAGAATCCCGGCACCAACCACCCACGTATGCTGTCGGCACTTGAAAAATGCAAGAGCAATGGTGGCACAGTGATCAGTGTCAATCCACTGGAAGAAGCTGGCCTGATCCGATTTAAAAACCCACAGGAAGTGAATGGTCTTTTAGGTAGTGGCGTAGCCCTTACCGACATTCACCTTCAAGTGAAAATCAACCAGGATATTGCCCTGCTAAAACTCATCCAGAAACGTTTGGCTGCTTTGGACCAACAAGGGCAACAGGTATTTGACCATGAATTCATCAAGACCTACACCCACGGTTATGATGCCTTTATCAAAAACCTTGGCAACGATTCGGAAGCAGCCCTGCTGAACGCCTGTGGCGTGCCTTCGCACCTCATTGACGAGGTGGTCAACATCCTCGCCAAATCAAGTAAAATCATCATCTGTTGGGCCATGGGCCTTACACAACATAAAAACGGTGTCGATAACATCAAGGAATGCGTCAACCTGCTCTTGTTGAAAGGCAGTCTTGGCAAGCCCGGTGCCGGTACCTGTCCTGTACGCGGGCACAGCAATGTACAAGGCGACCGTACCGTAGGAATCATGCATTATGTGTCCAAAAACTACAACCAGGCCGTAAAGGACACCTTCAATTTTGACCCGCCCACCAAGTCGGGTTATGATGTGGTTCACGCCATTCAGGCCATGCACAATAAAGACGCCAAGGTATTTATAGGCCTCGGAGGAAACTTTGTTTCAGCAGCCTCTGATACCGAATTTACAGCAGAAGCCCTGCAGCGCTGTGAACTCACCGTACAGATTAGTACCAAGTTGAACCGCAGTCACCTTATCACAGGGCAAACCGCCTTGATATTGCCTACTTTGGGTCGTTCGGAAATTGACATGAAAGGCAACTCCCGTCGTCATTTAACCGTAGAGAACAGCATGGGTGTGGTACACCAAACCAAGGGTATGTTGCCCCCTGCCTCCTCGCATTTAAAGAGCGAACCCGAAATTGTCTCAGGTATTGCCCATGCTTATTTCCAAGGGAACCATCCTGTAGATTGGCTTTCTTTGGGGTCTAACTATGATTTGGTACGTGAGAAATTAGGGCAAGTGGTACAAGGTTTTAAGGATGTAAATACCAAATCTAAAGATGGCGGCTATTACTTACCCAACAATGTACGCCGTTTAGACTTTAGCCGACTGCCCAACCAACGGGCCCAGTTCAGTATTACCCAAGCACCTAAACACGAGTTGCACGAGGGCGAATATTTATTGATGACCATTCGTTCGCACGATCAGTTCAACACCACCATCTATGGGTTGGACGACCGTTACCGCGGTATCCATAATGAGCGCCGTGTGATCTTGATGAACCCTAAGGACATGGACCAAGCGGGCTTTGCCCAACGCGATGTGGTAAACATCATGAGCCATTACAATGGTGTAGAGCGCAAGGTATATGGGTTTATTGTAGTTGCCTATAATATTCCACAAGGGAACTTAGCGGCTTATTTCCCAGAAACCAATGCCTTGATTCCTATAGATCAGTTTGCGGATAAGAGTCATACACCAATTAGTAAGTCGATTAAGGTTAGTTTGGAACTTCGTAGTTGAAAACACTCTTTTGTCTTGATACAAAAGAGCCAAAAAATCAAGTCTGCATGTGCTTGTTCACCCTACAGCACTTCACGCCCTAAATAAAAAGAACTCGGTTTTACTCTCGTAAAACCTCAAACAGCTTTTTATTTTACGGCCGTTTCAGCGGTTGGGTCCCGAAGTCTCACATGAGGACGAAAAAACACCTTTCAACATTTAAATCTCATTCCGCTAGAAGCGGAACACCCTGTCGGTAATTATTAAAATTAACATAATTCCCCTATAACACTGCGTGCGGTACCTTCGAGTAAAGCAGTACTTTCTCTCGGTAACCTCAAGGGGACAATTAATGAGCGTTACTTGATTCCCCCTTTGAAGGGGGATTAAGGGGGATGTTCTTTTGAAAAGCAAAAAAGTCTTAACAATAAGTCCAAACCGACATACCTGCCTATTGCACTTTTGTAACGCTTCACATCATTTTAAAACAAACAAACACACACCTCCCTTTCAAGACTTTTCGTATCTTAGAAAGCCTTTGCACATACTATTCTACATAACACATAGTACCAAAGTCAAAGATTACAAACCTAAAATTCGCAGTTATGAAACCTATAAAAAAAGAAGACCTCAACCCCGAGGTATTTGAACTATACGATGCCTACGCCCATAACAAACTAGACCGCCGTCAGTTTATCGAAAAGCTGTCTTTATATGCTATTGGAGGGCTTACGGTTACCTCCCTGCTGAGTTTTATTTCGCCTAATTATGCGGATACCTTAGAGGTGCCTGTAGACGACCAGCGACTGAATTCCTTTTACATCCAATACCCTTCCCCAAAAGGTGGAGGCGATATCAAAGGTCTGTTATCTGAATCCAAAGACACCAAAGGGCCCTTGCCCGGTATTGTGGTAGTACACGAAAACCGTGGCCTGAATCCCTATATTGAAGATGTTGGCAGACGTGCCGCTTTGGAAGGCTTTATTTCCTTGGCCCCCGATGCCCTCTCCCCTTTAGGTGGCTACCCCGGCAATGACGATGATGGGCGTGCGCTTCAGCAACAGCGCGACCGCAATGAGATGTTGGAAGACTTTATTGCCGCCTTCGAGTACTTAAAATCGCACCCTAATTGCAACGGCAAGGTAGGCGTAGTCGGTTTTTGTTTTGGTGGATGGATATCGAACATGATGGCAGTAAAAGTCCCTACCCTAGGTGCCGCTGTGCCCTTTTATGGAAGTCAGCCTAACGATGAGGAAACAGCCCAAATAAAAGCACCGCTATTGCTGCACTATGCCGAACTGGACACCCGTGTCAATGCAGGATGGCCCGCCTATGAAGCCTCCCTTAAAACCCACAACATTTCATATACGGCCTATATGTACCCAGGCGTACATCATGGGTTCCATAACAATACCACCCCAAGGTATGATGCGGCTGCTGCGGCTTTGGCTTGGGAACGAACTATTGCGTTTTTTAAAGCAAAATTGGTGTAAGGTTAGTTTTATTTTGCTTTCACAGTTCATTCATTTTTATTTAAAGGTTTTCATGTATACTCTTTTATTCATCCATTTTATTTGTAGTTATTCATGAATGCTCTGCATGTGCCTTGATACAAAAGAGCCAAAAAATCAAGTCTGCATGTGATTAGATCCCACAGACTCTCATGAAGACAAAATCAGCCCCCTTTATTTAAAAACCCAATTCAGCAATGTATTGAATTAGGCTTTATATTTTACAACGTCTTTTCTTCCATATGTAAGATTTTAAATCTGAACACCCTCTTCCATTCTTTTTAAACTGCTAACTTTGAACGATTTAATATACTGAAAACAAGCAATTTAGATTAAATTCACGCCTCCTAAGGCTAATCTCATCCTTTCCATAAGGATATCATTTTCATCAATTAACACAAAATCTTTCATCAATGAAATCACTCTTTACTCTAGCCTTGGCCCTATTTTTTACAACATTTCAACTTATTGGCCAAATTCAACCTGTGGTAACCAATTTAAACTATCCCTACAGATTAGCCATTAATGGCAATGATCTTTATTTTACCGAAATAGAAGGGAATAAAATTTCCAAAATCAACCTCAACTACAGACTTCCCTTAAGCGAAGCCGAAGCGGTATTGAACAACCTAAACGGCCCACTAGACCTGTTGATCAATGGGAACGATCTGTATTACAGTGAAAGCACAAAGATCTCCAAAATAGACTTAAATAACCCGGACGCAAACCCTATAGAAATTGTCATAGGCTTAACTGATCCTGATGGATTGGTCCTTGAGGGCAACGACTTATATTTCACCAACGGTACTAAAATTTCCAAAATAAGTCTCAACAATTCCCCTCCCAACGTTACCGATATTGTGACCGGATTAAATTCTCCTGTAGATTTAATAATTCAAGGAAACGACATGTACGTTGCCCAAAAATATACCGGTGAAATTTCTAAAATAGACTTAAGAGCAAAATCTCCAACAGCAGCAGCCGTTATGAGAAAACCAGGAAGCACCCCAACAGGATTACTGCTTCATGCCAATTATTTATATGTCGCCGACCTTTTTGGATCTAAACTTCTTAAAATAGACCTTTCTGTAAATGCACCATACACATTGCCAGAAGACATACTACTTAATGTAGCGGGCCCTACAGATCTTCTCGTTCATGGCAATACGCTTTACTTCACAGAAGCTTTTGACAATAGAATTTCAAAACTAGCCTTTAACACTTTATCAACCGAAGACAACAATCTTACCCCAATAACCGCTTACCCCAACCCTGCCCAAAGCAGCATTCACATTACTGGTCTTACCTCAGCTAAACAATACAACATTTACAATTCAATTGGCAGCCATATGAACTCTGGAGAAATCTCCAACAACACAAGCATTGACATTAACCATTTATCCAATGGGGTTTATTTCTTGACATTTCAAAACGGCACAACAATTCCCTTTATTAAAGAATAGCTCCACTCTAACAATAATCTTTACTCACTACATATCCAACCTGAACATGGGAACCTAGACTATATTGACAATATTGGTTCCTGTGTTCTTCTTCTTTTTATGTTCATTTTGCTTTCATAGTACATACTCTTTTATTCATCCATTTTATTTGTAGGTATACATGAATGCTCTGCATTTGTCTTGATACAAAAGAGCCAAAAAATCAAGTCTGCATGTGATTATTCACCCAACAACACTTCATGCCCTAAATAAAAAGAACTCGGTTTTACTCTCGTAAAACCTCAAACAGCTTTTATTTTACGCCCGTTTCAGTGGTTGGGTCCCGAAGTCTCACATGAGGACAAAAAATACCACTAACCTTTAAAAAAAACCCTTTTCGATTTCTTGTACAACTTTCAATTGTAAGAAAATATTTTAGATTTGTAGCAGCACAAAACTCAACCAACCAACTATTGTATTGACACCTTCCTCTAATCCCATGAAAAAACTTCTCTTCTTATTCGCAATTTTATCCTTTACAATTACATACGCACAATATGCTCCTGGTAACGTATTCTTTAACGATGGAACTTTTTCCAAAGGATTAATAACAATGACCGATGAAGGAGGCATAAAATTTAAGAAAGCTAAAGATTCTACAGTTATCTATTATGACCACAGCAACATTAAAGGCCTTGATTATAAAGGAAAACGACTAAAATATGTAAAAGTATATAGTGATGAACCACCAAGACTTTTAAATGAAAAAATTAAAGGTAAGATAACTTTGTATAACGATGATGTTCCCGCGTATAACTTTCTCGGAACTCCAAACACCGCTTTCGGAGGCCAACCTATTGGCTCTATAGAAGTAGACTTTTTTTACCATTTTATAAAAATGGACGAAGAAATTATTCCCATTGGTATTAGGATCAAAAAGAAGCATTTAGAACTTTTCAACTCTTGCCCTTCCTTAATCCAAAAAATTGAAACCAAAGAACTCAAAAGGAAACATATCTATGACATTATTTCGTATTACAATGAACATTGCGGACAAGAGTCATACACCAATTAGTAAATCGATTAATGTTGGTATTGCTTAACACTTAAGTTTCCCTTTGCTTTCTCAATCTATTCATTTTCTTTGGACGAGCAAAGAAAATGAACAGAAGGAAAACGCAAACACACAAATACCATCACCATAAACCCCTACCCCAAAAAACAACCCATTCCCCCCTTCAAAATCCCAAAGAAAAAACCCCACAACTCCCACGTTATAAACACCTTTCTGTTAAAAACAATACCAACCACAGCTCCAAACACCTTCACATTTTCAGTATCTTAAAGAACATGTTAAACACTTAAAAACCAACAGCTATGAAAGTACCACAGGGCCTTGTGCCGTTACCCCAACAACACCCCTTTGCCATTAACCACCTTATGGTAAAAGACGAAGACTGGCTTGTTACCGAAGAAGCCATGGCCTTCCTAAACGTGAGCCGCAGCACTTTGTACCGACTGCGCAGCAACGGCATCCTTCCTGCCTTTAAGCTAGGGCGGGTGGTAGTGTACCCCAAGAGCCTACTGAACAAATGCATGCTTATGGGCGCCATCATTAGCATGGGCAAGGGGCCGCAACCCTAGGCGAGGCGCGCATTCCCACCCTAACAGCAGCACACTAATAGCCACAACAAACCGGCAGCCCAGGCCTTACAAAAGGTACCCAGCGCTGCCGGTTTTGTGTTTGCTTGTATACAGCCCCTGCTAGCTCACCACCACGGCCCCCAAGTAGGTGCTGGTGGCGGCCTCCTTTAGGTCTTGGGTTACAAAGCCCGCCCAGGCCACCACATCGAAGCCCGCAAAAAAGGCTGGCAGGTTAAGGGTAGCCGTACCGTCTTCCCTCAGGGCTACCCCCTCAAATATCTGGAAGAACCCCTCGTTGTAGGCATACACCACAATCAATGCCAGATCGCTGCCACTGGCATTGCCCTGCCCGCTGTTGTCGTCCCAGGTAACGGACAGTTGTTGGTTGGCCAAGGCCTGAAACTGCGGGTTGTCCATCCCCCTTAGGTCGCCTTTGCTAATGAGCACCTTAGGAAAATCCATTTCGTAGGTGCCGCCCATATTCTCGATGGCCTCCCTAATGTGGTAGCCCGTAGCCAGGTTAAACGGGCTCTTGTCGCCCTGAGGCTTGCCAAAATATTGGCCCACAATGCTCTTAATGGGCGTTAAAAACCTAATGACCAAGCCAAACTTTTGGCGCTGTGCTTCCTGCAAGGGCGTTGCAGGGTAGTTGCTCTTTGCGGGAAGGCTGCGCATCACGTCTTTGCCTCTCCAACGTAGTCCCACTACGTTGCCCACTTTTCCTGAAAATCCGCCTAGGATTCCCTTTTCAAATGTTGCCATAATTTTATGGATTTAAGGATTAGTAATAGCACCAAAGTAGCACCCAAAACACTGGCAAACAATAGGCTGACACGCCGAGACACGTTACGACACATCAAGCCCCAACAAGACCTGTTAAGACCTACGCAGACCACCATAGACACCTCCAGACACAACCTGACCCATCCTGACCTGTTGTGACACGTCCTGACACATACTGACACATAGAGACACATACAGACCTGTACAGACACACCAGGACACGTACTGACCCACCACCCCAAAAAACAGGGGGTTTTGTTCGAGGATTGCTCTAGGTTTGTTCGTGTGCGGCCCAAGGCTATGTGCTTGGGAAGGGACTTTGGACGAAGCAGCCTAAGGCCATGGCCTGCTCTTACTAATGATTAAGAGCAATAATGCACGTTTAACGATAGAAATTGCGCTAAAAAACCATTGAAAGAAATTTTATACAACTTTAACGAAAACATCAAATTTTATCATGGTTCCTAAAAGGTGAACAGATATATTTGACCTATTAACCAACTAGCTTCAAATTGAGAAACCCACAAAGGAGTTTTGCTTTTTAAACACAAAATTTACTGAATGAAGAAATTAAAAATTATTTTGGCCACTCTGTTAACTTTTATTGGATTTGGAATAATTGTATGGTTCTTAATAAGGGGCTTCTTCTATGAAGGATTCATTTCAGCAAAATCAACCATAAACCTAACAAAATCTGCACAAGTTGGGGATTTTATTGGAGGGTTTGTAGGGGCAATTTTCACTTTGGTTGGAATACTACTTCTATACGAAACTCTTTCTCTACAAAGACAAGAATTCACGGAAAGCAGAAAGGTATTTATTAAACAACAGTTCGACAATACATTTTTTGAGCTTTTAGATTTATATAAAGAAAATTTAAATCAACTAAAATGTTATAATTTCTTTGGGGAAGAATTAAATGGAAAAGCTTTTTTTGAACATCAAAAATTACAACTAAGCAACAGCTTCAACCCTTCCAATACCCTTTCAAAAAACAGAAAAAATGCAGTTATAGATTTCCAAAAAGTATATGTAAATTACGAACACTATCTATCGACATATTTTAGAACTCTGTACAGATTATACTCACTAATTGACAATTCAGGTTTAGAAGAAATAGATAAATCTGCATATTCAAAAATATTAAGAGCACAATTATCCTATAGCGAACTATTTTTTATACGCTATAATGCTATGACAGAGCAGGGTTTACAATCTAGATACTTTATTAACAAATACAACATTTTAAAGCATTTATCTAATTTTTACTTATTGGAATTTAAAGATTGGTGGTCTAAAATAGATGATTTTGAAAAAAATGGTTTAGGAACAATATTTAAAGAAGTAAAAAGTGTTCTTATTGAATTTCTTACTGATGAAGGAGCAGATGCTATTAGTAAAGATTATAAAAGCGGACGATATAGATTAACCCTAGAATCAGAAAATCGAAACTACTTTAACATTAACCTTATCAAAGACAATAATAAAACTGGAGCCGCAGTTGACATATCTAATGGCTTCGAAAGATTCACAATAGAAGAACTTGAAAACCTCCTAAAATGTATTTTGAAGGAGTTTATAATTCATTCCAACTTTAATGAATATAATATCCGCAGAGAGTTAGATTTTACATTTAATGTGTCTAATGATAATAACATAGATAATATTATGGTTGGAGTAACAAACACAAGTAATAATCCAATTATTATTTCCTATTGGGATCAAAAGAATTAAAAATATTTAAACTGAGTATCTTTCTCATTTAATTTCTACAATAATATTAATAACTATAGAAATATTAATAACTATAGAAAATCGCCAGTTATGAAAAAACCAACAAATATGAATTTATTGAAAAGCTTGCTCTTTTCGATAATTGGAGGAGTATCAGTCTTTGTATTACAGCAATTGTTTTTCAAAAGCAATAAAGACTATGAATTGAGAAATAGTATTATAAAAGATAATTATGAATATTACCTCGCTATTCAAAACTTTGTTGATTTAAATTATTACACTCAATACAATTTCGAAGAAATTGTGAAATCACCTCAAACTGTCACAACCTATTTCATAGATATCAAAACTAACGATACATTAAAAACCATATTTTCTGATACCACTTATAATTATCAAAAAGGTAATAAAATCAAAAGCATTACAATCCCCACCATATCGGTAGACACAAGCAGGCAAAAAAAATGGTTAAAAGACAAAGAATTTATCCTACAAAATAGGAATAAAATCACTCAAAGCGTCTATTTAAAATTTTTGGAAATTGTAGAAATTGTTGAAAACAATCCGTGGCCACAAAAAGTCACATACAAATCTCTTAAAGAAAACATTTGGTCCGAAAAAGATTTTGAGCAAAATTGGTTTGAAAAGAATATAATATTATGGCACGAAGCAAATCAGTTTGTTGAAATCAATTGATTATATATTAAAAGCCCTGCATATAAATACTAACCTTTGTTAAATTGAAATATATCCATCAATTCCGTTACACTTCTTCAAACAAAGCAGTGCTTTTCTCTCGGTAACCTCAAGGGGACAGTTTATATTCCCCCTTTGAAGGGAGATTAAGGGGATGTAAAAATGGAGCTATAGAATCAGCAGGCTTCATTTTGCCTAAAAAAGGGTATCTTTGAGGGATCAAACAACCAAGGCGTTAATGGGCTTGAAATGCCCAATTAAAGGCCCTTATTTTTAAAGATTTCCAATTAACAAGCATGACCTATTTCCCCAAAACACTTTTAGCTTCCCGTAATTTAGGATTCCTTTTGTCACTGTTCGGTGTACTGGCATTAGCAACAAGCTGCCAGACCAAAGAAGAAAAAGGACCAAACATCCTGTTTTGTATTTCGGACGACCAATCGTATATACACACCTCGTTACAGGGCACCAATGAAATTAAAACGCCCAATTTGGATAGGATTGCCCAAAGCGGGATCATGTTTCAAAATGCCTATTGCAATGTGGCTTCCTGTTCGCCATCGAGAGCTTCTATTTTAACAGGGAAGAACATTTGGGAACTTGAGGAAGGCGGCTTGCTGTTTGGAGCCCTACAGAAAAAGTTCGTGACCTTTCCACAGGTATTGAAGCAACACGGCTATGCTACCGGTTATACCGGGAAGGGATATGGCCCTTCCAAACTTGAAGAGCCTTACCAAACACAGCCAATAGCCCAAGGTTATAACGCTATTAAAATGAAGGCCCCAGAAGGCATTTCGGACATTGACTATGCCGAGAATTTTAAAGCCTTCCTTGCACAAAAGGACAGTGAACAACCTTTCTTTTTCTGGTATGGCGGGAATGAGCCCCACCGCGGTTACAAGCAGGGCATTGGTGCCGAGAACGGTAAGGACATTTCCAATATTCAAGTACCGGGATTTTTACCAGACAGTGAGGCCGTGCGTAGTGACATTGCCGATTATTACTATGAGATTGAATGGTTCGACTCCCACTTAGGAAAAATGATCAAGATGCTGGAAGCAACAGGCGAACTGGACAATACCATCATTATTACAACCGCCGATAACGGCATGCCTTTTCCTCGTGCCAAGGCCACCAACTATGAGTATGGCACACATATGCCCTTGGCTATTTTTTGGGGCAATAAAATTAAGTCAGGCTTAAAGATTGAAGACTTTATCAGCTTTACGGATTTTGCACCAACCCTATTGGAAGTAGCCGGGATAGAGATCCCAGAAGACATGAGCGGCAACAGTTTTAAAAACGTGATGCTTGCCAATAAAAGCGGACAGGTAGATGCTAAAAGAGACCGTGTGTTTACGGCTTTTGAACGCCACACCTACTGCCGCCCAGACGGAATGCCCTACCCTGTAAGGACCATCCGCAAAGGGGATTGGCTGTACTTGGTAAACTTTGAACCAGAAAGATATCCTGCAGGCGACCCAGACTTTCTATCGCCACACCAAGGATACGTTGGCGATATCGACGCCGGACCATCCCGCGATTACATCCTTGCCAACAAAGAGGTAGATTCCTTGAAACAATTTTATGAGTTAGCTGCCGGGAAACGCCCAGGCACCGAGCTGTACAATGTGAAAGACGACCCTTATCAATTGCACAACCTAGCCGCTCAACCAGAGTATGCCAACCTATGCAAGGAACTGCAAACCGAGCTGTTCACCTATTTGAAAGACACCAACGACCCTAGAATGGAAGGCCTATCGCCATGGGACAACTACCCCTACTTTTTTACGGGTTACGATACCAAACACCTACAACCCATTGGTGAAAGGGATGTAGAATAAGGTTGTGATTTCTATTGGGAGTTTTTGAAAGTATACTAATGTTGTAGCACTGCACTAAGTACCTTCGAGCAAAGAGGCGCTTTCCTCTCAGGAACCTCAGGGGAGAGAACACCCCTGTAGTCCCCTCAAGGGGACAATTACTCAAAGAGGACAATTGCGGAGTGGATTCCCCCTTTGAAGGGGGATGTAAAAAGGGCATGGCAATAGCCCTTCATTTGCCCAATATCTAAAAAAAGATACCTTTGAAGGATTAAACAACCAATGGGTTTATTCCCTTAGTAACCCCAACTAAAAACTTAACCTAAAATGAAACGCAAAACATTATTTTTAAGTGGTATTTTATTGTCATTCTCTTTAATTTTTAACTGTAACGGCAACAGTGATTCCGAACCAGAACAAGTAACCTTTCTCTGTTGTGGAGACAACCCTTTCGCAAACTTGAACGTTGACAACCTGGACCAATCTTTGGGAGAAATTAAAGCCATGGACGCCTTAACGCCCGATGGGGACGGAAAGAATGACATCTTTATAATTGAAAATATTGAGCTTTACCCGAACAATACAGTAACCATCTTCGATTTAAATGACAACATAGTTTTCAACAAAAGCAATTATTTAAGCGAGTATAACTACAGCACGTCTTTTTACGGTTTAAATCAATCAGACAATTCAGAATTACCTACCGGAACCTATAAATACAAAATTGTGGTTGAAAACGACGAAACATTTGTAGAATATGGCTATGTATGTTTAGTTAGATATTTTTCAGACTTAGACAATTTAGGTGATTTTAGTTTTATCATTTGTAATGCTAAAGACGAACATGACCCATTTTTAGCACAATAGCAACTACAGGCAATAACATGCACTTCAATTTCCTTTACCTATCCTAAACCTAGCAGTAGTAGCAGTACTTTACACAAACCATTATCGTCAAAAAAAAACTTAACCTTAAATGAAACACAAAACATTATTTTTAAGCGGCATTTTATTGTCATTCTCTTTAATTTTTAGCTGTAACAGCAACAGTGATTCCGAACCAGAACAAGTAACCTTCCTCTGTTGTGGAGACAACCCTTTCGCAAACTTGAACGTTGACAACCTGGACCAATCTTTGGGAGAAATTAAGGCTATTGAAGTTTTTTCAGCAAATGGAGATGGCGTAAATGACGAGTTCTTTATTGAAAATATTGACCTTTACCCGAATAATACCGTAACTATCTTTGATTTAAATGACAATATCGTTTTCAATAGAAACGGTTATGCAAACAACTTTCCTTTTAATGGCCTAGACCAATCTAATACTGAGGAATTACCCTTCGGAAGCTACAAATACAAAATTGTGGTTGAAAATGAAGAAACCTTTGTAGAATATGGATATCTATGTATCGTTAGAAATTACTCGGAGTTTAACGATTCTAGTTTTTCAAATTGCGATATTGAAATCATATGGAACGACCCTTATTTGGGACACTGATAACTTTTGAATAGAACGAAGCGATCATAAAACAAGTAAACAATGTTTTTCTTATCGGTAACCACGAAGGGATAGAATACATTGTAACACTGCGTGCGGTACCTTCGAACAAAACAGAGCTTACCTCTCGGTAATCCTCAGGGGGAGAACACCCCTATAGTCCCCTCAAGGGGACAATTAAAAAAGCGGAGTGAATTCCCCCTTTGAAGGGGGATTAAGGGGGATGTAAAAAGGGCATATTATCCTAAAGCAAAAAAGGGTATATTTATACAAACCAACCCTTTGGATATGATAACATTCTTTAGGAAGATACGCCAGAACCTACTTTCGGAAGGACGCACTGCAAAATACCTCAAATATGCCATTGGTGAAATTGTTTTGGTAGTAATTGGTATTTTAATAGCCCTTCAAATCAATACTTGGCAGCAACATCACAAGGACAGGCTTACAGAACGAGACCTCCTGAACAGGATAAAAGTAGACCTTGAAAATGACATTAAAGGCTTTGAGGACATCAAAGCGTTTAAACAGACCCAAAACATTACCTGCCTAAGGCTGCTTGACTTTTATATTCATCCTACAGAACAAGCCTATGACACCATTCAATTTTTAAACGACATCCATTTTGCGCAATACTTTACACTGCCCAACTACCACAGAACCTCCTACGAAACTTCTGTGAGCACGGGGAACATCCTCAAAATTGCCAATCAAAAATTGGCTACGGATATTTCCAATTATTACAACGATATTGAATTGGAACAGCACGTTTCGGACACGAAACGGTTTATCAATGCCTTTGTAGAGCAGAACCTGATGACAAAGTACCGCTTATCTTCAAAATACATCAATGCACTAGATGGTCTAGGAGGAAAATACATGATGGAACGCTACCAAAATGACCAAAGACCAGTGTTACAGGTTAAGGACATTACAAACGATGTTAGCCTAGAGAACTATTTAAATGACCTCTCAATTAGATTAATTATTGGTATCAAATATTTGGAAGCCGAACAGCAATGGGGGCAGCAACTTATAGACACCATTAATAACTACCTTAACGAACAATAGGATCTCGACACCATGATAACACCATTTAAACGATTAAGACAAGACCTAATGGCAAGCAACAAACTGAGTAAATATCTTATGTATGCCATTGGTGAAATTGTCTTGGTGGTAATAGGGATTTTGATAGCGCTACAAGTAAACAATGTCAATGAACGTCATAAGGAGCGCCAAACAGAGCGCTTGATACTGCAAGAAATACGTGATAACCTTAGCTACGACCTCGAAGACATGGAAAGCAATATTGCGCATTTGGAAAATAAGATTACCTCCTGCCGGCTACTGCTAAAAGCACTACAACATAAAACTCCCTATCAAGACTCCCTTGGCTATTTTTTCTATTACCTGAAAGTCAATCCGCATGTAAGCCATAAAACCAGCGGCTACAATCTGTTGACCTCTAAAGGCGTGGATATCATCCAAAATGATGCACTTAGAAAAAGCATTACCAACCTCTATGAAGAGGGCTACGAATACCTAACCAGCTACGAACACGAACGCGTTGGCTACAATACCTTTTTAGAACCAAGGATTGTGCCCTATTACAGTGCTTCGGCATTACAGTCTACAAAAGTTCCAAAGGCATTTAAGGGACAAGCTACCGTAGAGCGAATGGCCAACATCGGGTTCTTTAAAACCATCAGGAATTATGAAGCTATGCAGGAGGATATGGAATTTCAAGGCATCTTAAAAGATATAGAGGCTTGGGAAGTCTTTGGTATCTTAAAACATAAAAACCTAAAAGAAGACACTCAAGAGTTGATTGCCCAAATAGACGATTATTTACAGAATCACTAAACAACATAACATGGATATAGAAGCATTAAAATACCCCATTGGACCCTACACTCCTATCAAACATCCCGATACTGCCGTATTGGAATCATGGATCAAGAACATTGAAAACTTCCCCTCCCAATTGGAAGACTTGACAAAGAATGTTTCGGCGGCGCAACTCAATTGGAAATACAGACCCAATGGATGGACGATAAAACAAGTAATCCACCATTGCACAGACAGCCATATGAACAGCATCATGCGCTTTAAGCTGGCCTTGACAGAAGACATGCCAACCATTAAACCTTATTTTGAGGACCGATGGGCCGAATTGCCCGATGACCTTGATGATGACATTTCGGGATCGATGGCACTGTTGAAAGGGCTGCACCAAAAATGGACAACACTTTTAAAAAGTTTAACCCCTGAACAATTGGCACGTGAGTTCATTCACCCAGAATACGAAAAACCTTTGAGCCTCACACAAACCATAGGCATCTATTCCTGGCACTGTCAACACCATTTGGCACATATAAAAAATGCGCTAACATCTAATGGCATTTATCAATAAATAAACACAACATGAACACAAAATTTATTAAACTATTCTTACGCCTTTCTATTGCCTCTGCTTTCTTATCGGCAGTAGCAGATCGCTTTGGCCTATGGCCTGAAAATGTATCGGTTTGGAGCAATTGGTCCAATTTTCTGGACTACACCCAAGCCATCAATCCTTGGTTGCCTAATGGTATGATTTCTATAGCAGGAGCGATAGCCACCATATTGGAAATCCTATTTGCACTTTGCCTGATTATTGGCTTTAAAACAGAACTGTTTGCCAAATTAAGTGGTCTATTGTTACTCTTGTTTGGCATTGCAATGACCTTTTCAACAGGTATTAAGGGCGCTTTTGATTATTCGGTATTTACGGCCGCCGCAGCTGCCTTTGCCTTGAGTGCTTTGCAAGAGAAACATTGGGAATTGGACTGTTTGATTTTTAAGACGAAGAAATAGAGCAGCGTATCATGGCATAATAAAAGGAACCAATTTCATTTCACACTTAGTTCATTATGTAAGAAAATAAAGCTTAAATGTAAGGTTAAGAAGTCCAAAGTAGGGATAACATCCGTATTTATAATAGATACCCTAAACCTACCTACTATGAAACCGCTTCTCACCCTATGCTTCCTATTCGTTTGCTTATTATCCTATGCCGAATATAACAGGGGCACCGTTTTCTTTAAAGACGGTTCCCTTTCCAAAGGCCTCATTAAGATAAAAACAGAAGGCGGTATTAAATTCAAAGTGAATGAAGATGCCGAGGTTGTAGAATACGACTATCACAGCATTGATGGCTTTGACACCGAAGGAAAACATTACAAATACATTTTGGTTCAAGACAAGGAAGCGCCAAAACTATTACATGAAACACTAAAAGGGTCCATCACCTTATATTGCGATGAGATGTACAATCAAAACTTTAACTTTCCCAATGCAGCTACGGTTATGGCAAGCATGTCCACTAAAGGAAATAACGACGCTTCCTATTATTACATAAAGGTCAACGACGACATTATTCGCATTGGTATGAGAATCAAAAAGAAGCATTTGAAAATCTTCAGTTCTTGCACTTCACTTATGGATAAAATTGAATCCAAAGAATTAAAAAGAAGAAATGTAGAGGGCATTATCGCCTACTATAATGAGCATTGTTGGTAAAACCGAGCCTCTTCTATTTCCCCTTCCCAACCACACTCCACTTTATATCAATATAATGCGCCATAAAATTGTTGTACTTGCTTAGAAATAATTTATATTTAAGCAACGCAACCTAACCGCCTATTGAAAAGATAGTTCTGCTTAGGTTATCTATCAACCACACTAAAAAACTAATCAACTATGGCAGAACTTATAGACTGGACTCGGGAACATTTCAGCAGGCCGCTGGACAGCCCTTATATATTTTATGTGGTATATGGCGATTTTGATGTGGACTTTAAATTATCGGGAGCAGAATACCACACCAAAGGACTTCCACAAGGTATCGACTTGATGCAGTATGGTCCAAATGCCCACCCCGAAGTCCCTAAAAGCTATTTGGAAGGCTACTTTTGGGAAACACTAAAAGAGGACAACCCTAACCTATCCCAACAAATTGAAGCAGCAGAGCAATGCTATATTTTTGTAGGCAATGTTCCTGACACCAATACTTTAAACTATTACAGAGACGTGATTGGCTTGGTCACCTATTTGTTGGATCACGGCGGCGTAGCTGTTTACGATTTACAAACGGTGACCTTTTGGGATAAAAAGGACTGGAAAGACAACATCTTCACTCCCAACACCCCGCAACCCAAAGAACATGTCATGATTCTTTGTTATGACGAGGATGACGACAATACCAAGTGGTTCCACACACGAGGAATGCGAAAATACGGCAGACCCGACATCAGCATTCAAGAAGTTCCGGAAGATAAGGAAGAAGCCATCATCGATCTACTAGGCAAGCTTATCGAGTTTCAGGCACAAGGAGGCATTGTAGATGAAGACTATAAAATAGACATGGAGACCTTACCCAAAACCATGTGGTGCGAACCCCAAGGCGACTTTGAAGACCCTATGTTTAACAATACCCATGTAGAGATTTATTGGGAATAAAAACCCTAATCATCAATAAAAACACTACCTCATTTGATATGATTGGAGGCGGCGGAAGCATTCAAGGTATGATTACCAGTTTGAGTAACAATAAAAAATTACTCAAATCTAAAAGGCTATTCAAAAAAGAGAGAGCATTCCTAAATTTAAAACAGGAATATTTCAAAGCTTCCAAAGGAGAATTGGACTTTAAAAAAGCTACAAAAGAACAGCTCTTAGAAATCAGAAAAAAAGTCATTAAGGAAAGACGAAAGGAAAAACTATTCTCCGTAATAATTGCTTTCGTAGTCATCGGCATTTTTTCCTATTTCGCTTTGGTTTTGATAAATCAAAATAAAGCATTCGTAAAAAAACAGGAAACCATACAATATCAAAAAAAGGAAACCGAATTTCTAATACTTATAGAACAGGGAGATGAGTGGTTTTCAAAGGGACATTGGTCTAACTCTATTGTGCTCTACAAAAAGGCCAAAGCCATTTTCCCCAAAAATTATGACGTCAGCTATAGACTTGCAAGATCCTATAGTTTTCAATGCGAAACAGACTATAAAAACTGCTATACCGCAAAAGAACTTCTACAGGAACTATATGTACTATTTCCGGAAAAAGAAATTGAACTTTCAGAAATCAAAGCAACATTGATTTATGAGAATCCATAACTGCGCAAAACGCCCACCCCTTAAAAATTATTTCACTGACAACGAGCGAATTAAGACACAGGAATTTGTAAATTAGTCATTGAAAAGTTTATCATTCGATAACTCCACTTTTACAATGACTTTTATTTACCATCCAACAACTGTGTCATCATGAAAATCAACAAACCAATAGTAGTCTTGCTTGCACTGATTGTGTTTATGAGCTGCAAACAAAAGGAAGCTAACACCCCCGAAACACCAGTAAAAACCAACAGCGAACAGACCCTTTATTTTGGCGGAGACATCATTACCATGGAAGGGGAGCAAGCCCAATATGTCGAAGCTGTGGTGAGGGAAAACGGCAACATAGCTTATGTTGGCACAAAGGAGGAAGCCCTTAGTAAGTACCCCCAGGTTTCCCAATACAATTTAGAAGGGAATACCCTCATGCCTGGTTTTATAGAACCCCATCTACACCCTTCTATCGCCGCCACCATGCTTCCCAATGAAACTATTGCACCTCATGCCTGGGACAAACCTACGGGAGCTACAGAAGCAGCCAAAACCCCCGAAGAATACAAAACCCGTCTCAAAAAAGTAATAAAAACCAAAGCACAAGCAGACAAAATGCTCTTTGTTTGGGGCTACCATCAATTATGGCACGGCCCCATGTCCAAGGACACCTTAAACCTATTGTGCCCCGATGCGCCCATTGGCATCATCCACAGATCTTTTCACGAAATCTATTTGAATGACAAAGCGGTAGAGCTCTTCAAAATCAAAGAAGCCGATTTTGAAGACAATCCGCAGGTAGATTGGAAAAACGGCCACTTCTTTGAAGGTGGCTGGTTGGCCCTTGTACCAGCTATTGCTCCCTACCTCATCAACCCAGATTCCTATAAAAAAGGATTGGCTATGATGAGCCAACTCATGCTTAAAAACGGCATCACTACTATAGCAGAACCTGGGTTTCCCAGTTCCGATTTTGATATGGAATACAACTTATTAAAAGGTGAAATGGACAAAAACCCACCATATGATGTGTTTTTAATTCCCAACGGAACACAGCTCTATAGTATGAACGGAAACGACAATGCCAAGGCTATGGAAGCTATGGAGGCCATGCCCACCAAATACAATACAGACAATATCACCTTCTTGTCAAAGCAGGTAAAACTGTTTTCCGATGGCGCTATTTATTCCTTGGCCATGCAAATGAAGGAACCTTATTTAAGTGAAGAATTTAAAGGAGAATGGATGACCCCCCTGCCACTATTTAAGGAACAGTTGAGTTTTTACTGGAACAACGATTACAAAATCCACGTACACTCCAACGGCGATTTGGGCATACAACAAGTATTGGACTACAACAAAAAGGATCAAAAAAACAACCCAAGAAAAGACCATCGCTTTACACTGCACCACATGGGCTATTTTGATGAAAACATTGCCCAACAAGTTCAAGCCCTAAATATGGAAGCCTCCGTAAACCCATACTACTTATGGGCCCTAGCAGACAAATATTCTGAATTTGGCCTTGGTCCAGAACGCGCCGAAAACCTAGTAAGAATCAAGGAACTCAGCCAACGAGGCGTTCCTGTATCCTACCATTCCGATTTTGCTATGGCTCCCGCAAACCCATTGCTATTGGCTTGGACTGCCATTAATAGGGAAACCGCCGAAGAAAGCCACTTTTCACAAGATCAAAAAGTGGATGTTTTTACAGCCATGCAGGGCATTACCATAAACGCCGCACGAACCTTGAACCAAGAAAATACTATTGGTTCCATTAAGGAAGGAAAAACGGCAAATTTCACTATTCTAAAAAAGAACCCTTTTAAAGTGGCTCCAGAAACCATTAAGAACATTCCCATCCTTGGCGTAGTTCACAAAGGAAGACTCGTTACAACAGTCGCGATTAAATCATAAGAAAACAGACAGTCCACAAAAAAGGCAAAAACACCTTAAATTGCTTTATTTCTATTTTTTAACTAACTTTAAAAAGCAAGAAACGAAGACCATGCCAACCACAGTAGTTTCAAATCAGGACCACCACAAGAGATTCGAGCATTATTATTTTGCTGCTACTGCCATTTTATTTTTGATATTTTGCATTGTTGGATTCAGTGCCGGTATTCGGAATAAAGCTTCACAAGGCATCAATATGGCAGCCTCCCGCTATATATTACATGGCATTTTTGGATTTCTTTGGATACTACTTTATGTAATTCAAACCCAATTGGTATTTCGCAAAAAAATACAGTGGCATACCAAAGCAGGAAAGGCAGCCTTTGCAATTCTAATTCTATTGACATTAAGTACGCTGTACCTTATCATTTCAGCTAGGACCAGCCACCCTGAAATCCCAATTGAAGGACTTAGTTTTTTAGTGGGCATATTTGGGTTTAGCCTGCTCACAGTGATTCCCCTTCTTTTTATTGGCATTGCCATGAGAAAATCGCCATTCCACCACAAACGACTGATGTTTTATGGCACCTTACTGCTCGCCAATACAGGGATAGATCGCATTCCATTAGCCTTTGGAATTCCAGATAACCCCATCTTCACAATAATTGTTGACCTAATAATTGCACTGCCATTGTTGATTTATGATTTACGAACGGCCTTAAAAAAAGATAAACGCTTTAGTGCCTTATTTTACTTTTACCCTCTTTCCATGTTCATTGTAAATGTATTTGTTTTTGCACCGCAAATATATGCTTCCAAAACCTGGATGAAGTTTGTCGATTGGATCTCCTTTTCAGCATAAATATCATTCTCTTAAATCACTAATACACAACATTTAGAAATTTCCAGTCGCTTTTACTATCTTAGAGGCATTAACCAACAACAGGCGAGTATATGCACGTCTGTTTCAACAACAATCTTATGACATTCAAACACCAATCAGCACTTATGGCAATTGCCTTAACAGCCTCATTAAGCATTGTATCCTGCAAAGAAGAAACCTATCAAACCGCCAGTGCAACTGCCGAAGTAGTCACACCTTCGCATGAAAGCGTTATTGAAAAAGGAAAATATCTTGTTGGGGTTATGGGCTGCAACGACTGCCATTCACCCAAAAAAGTAGGCCCAAACGGCCCAGAACTTATTCCTGAACTATTGTTATCAGGCTACCCTTCGGATAGACCTGTAGTTACATTTGACAGCCCAATGATCAAGGAAGGTTTTGGCATGTTTTATCCAGACCTTACCGCTGCGGCAGGCCCTTGGGGGATCTCCTTTGCCGCCAACCTAACACCGGACGACACAGGTATTGGCAGCTGGACCGAAGCGCAATTTAAAAAAGCGTTGACCGAAGGCAAATTTAAAGGGATGGACAATGGCCGTATGCTGCTGCCTCCTATGCCTTGGATGAATTTTGCCAATATCAAGGATGAAGACCTTCATGCCATGTTCATGTATCTAAAAAGTATCAATCCAGTGGAAAATGTGGTACCGGCACCGGTAGCCCCAGACCAAATGTAAGTCCATGTAAAAAACATGTATGCATTACAACATATAAAATCCTATTGGGTGTTGGCCATTGCGCTTTTGAGTTATTCAAGCATTTGGGCCCACCCAACGGGGAATATGATTGTAGTGGACAACCAAGTATTTTGGTCCTATATCCATCCTATTGATGATGCGCAACATTACGCTTGTGTCATGGTTTGGAAAAATGGCAGTACTCCTCAAGTATTCCTAAAATCTGAATATCCGGCGAGTGATTTTATACTATATACCAAAGGACAGGACATTTACATCCTGGAACGCCGATACCTACAAGCTTCCGACACCTTTGAAATTCGTCTCCTTAAATCAATTAAAAACCAAAAGCCGAAAGTTGTTTGGGATTGGTTTGATGACCAATGGCACATTGGAGAAGCTGGGTTCTTCATGCTTTCGGACACCCAAATGGTCTTCGGTAAGTACCCAAGTGTTTACACGTTACAAAAAGGCAAACAACCTTCTGTATATTTTAAATTTGAAACTCCCATCAACCGCATTAGGGCTTTACCTGACGACACTATTCTTTTGTTAGGAGACACTTCCTGTTTTTTGACAACCCAAACAGGAAGCATAATTCAAGAGTGGAATAATATCACAGAACCTAAAATTACCAATGCCCCTCTGGACCTTAACAAAGTGTTTGATGTTGATTTTCAAGAAGGACAATTGCTCATGGCCTATTGGGGAAGGCGAAGTTTTGAGATAATTGACGCCCAAGACAATAAACAGACATTATACAAGCACGCCCCTCCTTTAACCCCACATTGGGTAGCCTTTATGGGTAAGGACCAACTATTGTTTGCCTCAGAACTCACTTTCAACGGTAGCACCCCCAAACCAAACCTTATCAAACTAAGCTCCACCGGCAGATCCACCAAAATTTGGTAGGATATAAACTTAATATGTCCAAATTACCTGTTTTCAAAACAATAAAAATATAATTCACTGCAATTCAATGTTTTGAAAGAAATATTTTATTAAATTAGATACCCCCTACAACTAAACTTTCTCAAGCCCTAGTCTTAACGGTCGTAAAATCTCTTATTAATAACCAATAGATACTATTATGAAACATGTTGTTACTTCATTACTCTTGAGTTTAAGTTTACTGGGATTCTCCCAGGAAAAGCCTAATATTTTAGTCATCATGGTAGATGACGTAGCTCCCAATTCGCTTAGCTGCTACTCCTTGGGCATGCAATATCCCACACCAAATATCGACAGGATTGCTAAGGAAGGAGCCATATTTACAGATCACTACTCCCAACCCAGCTGTACTGCGGGAAGAGCAGCCTTTATTACCGGACAAAAACCTGTAAGAACTGGTCTGACTACCGTAGGGCAACCAGGAAACCCACTCGGAATCAAACCTGAAGACCCCACCATTGCCGAACTTTTAAAACCACTTGGCTATATGACAGGACAATTTGGTAAAAACCACTTGGGCGACCGTAATGAACACTTGCCTACCGTCCACGGTTTCGACGAGTTTTACGGCAACCTGTACCACCTCAACGTATCGGAAGAACCAGAACAGGGCGATTATCCAAAAACCGAAGAATTCGCCAACAAATATGGCCCTAGAGGCGTAATAGAATCCTATGCCAGCGACAAGTTCGACAAAACCGAAGACCCTCGCTTTGGAGTCATCGGTAAACAAACGGTTAAGGATGTAGGCCAGTTGACTTCAGAAAAAATGAAAACCTTTGACGAGGTCTTGGTGAGCAAAAGCAAAGACTTTATGCGCCGTGCCAAAGATGCTGGCAAACCCTTCTTCATTTGGCATGCCACCAGTAGAATGCACGTGTACACCCACCTTAAAGAGGAATCCAAAAATTTGGCAACAGGCATCAGTACAGACATGGATCTTTTTGGTCACGGACTTATTGAACACGACGGCCATGTTGGGCAGTTGTTGGATTACTTAAAAGAATTAGGCGTAGACAACAACACCATCGTCATCTATACTACCGACAACGGCCCTGAACAAAGTACTTTCCCAGACGCTGGAGTTACCATGTTTAGAGGTGAAAAAATGACCACTTGGGAAGGCGGATTGAGAGCGCCTTTTTTGGTGCGCTGGCCAAACCATATTCCTGCAGGCTTGGTCCGCAATGGTATTTCTGCTCATGAAGATGTATTGCCAACCTTAATGGCAGCTGTAGGATCTCCAGATATCAGTACCAAACTAAGAGGTGGATACAAGGTAGGCGACATGAACTATAAAGTTTATATCGACGGTTTTAACAATTGGGATTATTGGGCAGGAAGAACAGATACCTCAGCCCGCAATTACTTTTTCTACTATTACGAAAGCAGCCTTACCGCCATGCGTGTGGGCCCGTGGAAAATGCACTTTGCTACCAAGGAACGCTATTTTGACGACATGATTACCCACACCATGCCTCGATTGTTCAACTTAAGAAAAGACCCTTATGAGAAATACGATGACCTTACGGCCTTTCACCTCATTATGCACAAGTCTTGGGTGTTCCAGCCAGCTATTGGTTACTTAAATGCCCACCTCATGACCTTTAAGGATTATCCTCCCAGACAAGCAGCAGCTTCTTTAGACATTAATAAAGCGATCGATAAAATATTAAAAGCCGATTCTAGGCAATAAACATATTATGTATCTACCATGATGCAAGCGTTATGTAGCACAGTCCCTAACCTGTTCCTGCATAACGCTTTTGTGTTTTCTCAACTTCGAAATATGAATTTTACCAAAAATTTCCAACTACCAATTTAATTATACCAGGCAATTAAGTCAGATTTTGGCTGGGCGGTTGGAAAGGTCTCTTCCGTTTTAGTGAGGACCAAACCAAAGAAAACAACACTTCCTTTTACCACGTGGGCAAATACGGCCCATGGAACTAACAAATAGGTAAACTTCTATTTTTTAAATAGTTACCCTATTCATTTCCAAAGAAAAACGCTACCTTAGTAGTTCCCTCCGTAAATCTTAAGCTACCTACGTTTCATCTTTAAATAATGTAAATACAGGTATTATGAGACTACTGCTATTACCGTTTCTTAGTCTTCTCCTAATGATGGGCTGCAAAGACACTCCAAAAGAAGACACCACAACCGACAATACCCCTGCCGAAAAAGAAGTAATGACACCAAGCATACCAACCAATCCTTTAAAAAATGTATACTGGGGAGACCAGCACTTGCACACTGCTTGGTCTGCCGATGCCGGTGCTGCAGGAACCCGCCTAGGTCCTGAGGAAGCGTTGCGCTTTGCCCGTGGCGAAGAAGTGATTAGTGCTACCAAACAAAAAGCCAAGTTAAAACGCCCATTAGACTGGTTGGCCGTTACAGACCACTCCGACGGCGCTGGAGTAATCATGTCTGTTATCAATGGTGATGCAGAAGTCATGGACGACCCCATTGTAGCCCAATACCATGAAGATATGGAAGCTGGCGGCGAAAAGGCCGCTGCCGTAATGATGGACCTTATCAACCGCCAATCCAACAACAATCTACCGCCGGTATTTACAGATCCGGAATTTGCCAAATCCATATGGTTAAAAAATATCGACATTGTTGAGAAGTTTAATGACCCTGGAAAATTCACCGCGTTTATTGCCTATGAATGGACTTCCAACTTTGGGGGCGGTAACAACCTGCACCGTAACGTGATTTACCGCGACGGTGGAGACATTGCCAGACAAATGAGTCCAATGACCACCTTCGACTCGGAGAACCCAGAAGACCTCTGGAAATGGATGGCAAATTTTGAAGCCAAGACTGGCGGCTCCCTATTGGCCATTCCTCACAACGGGAACCTCTCCAATGGACTGATGTTTAAAAACACGGCATTTGACGGCTCTCCATTGACCAAGGAATTGGCCACGCTTCGCAATAAATATGAAGTCCTTTACGAAATCACTCAAGGAAAAGGAACCAGTGAAACCCACCCCATTTTATCGCCAAACGACGAGTTTGCCAATTTTGAACTTTGGGACAAAGGGAATCTTGTGATGGTGCCTAAAACCAAGGACATGCTACAAACCGAATACGCTAGAAAGGCCTTAAAAGATGGTTTAAAACTGGAAAGTGAACTTGGGGTGAACCCATTTAAGTATGGTTTTGTAAGTGGTACCGATTCCCATACGGCGCTTACCACAGCCGAAGAAAACAATTATTGGGGAAAATATGCTTCCTCTGAACCCAGTGCTGAACGTTGGTCTGAAAAAGCTTTAGATTTCCCTTCCGGATTTGTTCGCGGGTGGCAGTTGGGCGCTTCGGGATATACAGGTGTTTGGGCTATATCCAACACAAGAGAAGCCCTATGGGATGCCATGAAACGCAAGGAGACTTATGCCTCAACCGGCCCTAGAATGACCGTGCGCTTTTTTGGAGGCTTCAACTATACCGATGCCGATATTGCCGATGCCAACAGCGTACAAATTGGTTACGACAAAGGCGTGCCTATGGGGGGCGACCTTAAAACAGCCCCAGAGGGCAAGGCACCTACCTTCTTGATCCATGCTGTTAAAGACCCAACCAGCGGAAATCTAGACCGCATTCAAGTAGTGAAAGGCTGGCTGGATGCCAGTGGCAATACCCACGAAAAAGTCTACAATGTAGTTTGGGGCGATGCCGATAAGCGCAGCTTAGATCCCAAAGGCAACTTACCTCCTGTAGGCAATACCGTAGACGTGAAAAATGCGTCTTGGGAAAATACTATTGGCGCTACCGAATTGAAGACCTTTTGGCAAGACCCCGATTTCGATCCAACCTTAAAGGCCTTCTATTATGTAAGGGTTATTGAAATTCCAACCCCCCGTTGGACCACCTTCGACATGAAGAACTACAACCTTACCATGACAGACGATGTACCGCGAACCATACAGGAACGCGCTTACACTTCGCCTATTTGGTACAACCCATAAACAACAGTTAAACTTCTATTTTTTAAATAGTTATCATATTTTTTCAAAGAAAAATACTACCTTAGTAGTTCCCTCTATAAATCCTAAGCTACCTACGTTTCATCTTTAAATAATGTAAACACACAGGTATTATGAGACTACTGCTATTACCGTTTCTTAGCTTACTCCTAATGGTGGGCTGCAAGGATACTCCTAAAGAAACAACCATTGCTCTTAATTCTTCCCCTGAGGAAACCACCATGACCACTAAGGTACCTTCCAATGCTCTAAAAAATGTGTATTGGGGAGACACCCATAACCACACCGGCAACTCTTTTGATGTCTTCTTATTCGGAACTCCTAATTCAACCCCAGAAATTGCCTATCGTTTTGCCAAAGGGGAAAAAGTCACAAGCCCTACCACTGGCAAGCCCTGGCAACTATCCAAACCTTTGGATTTTCTTGTGGTGGCCGACCATGCTGAAATGATTGGTTCCATACCCTTAATGTATGAAAACACCCCTGGCATTTCAAATACTAAAACTGGAAAGGCCTTTTTAGCAATCGCGCCAAACAAATCGGAAGAGAACATGCAAAAAATATATGATATCCTAAATTATGCCGCCTTCGACCAACCGAACGATGCCAATCTGGGAGCTAAAGATTTGATCAACGACTTTGGTGGCGACAAAGTTAAAGAAGCCTGGACACGTTATATAGAAACCGCTGAAAAACACAACAATCCTGGAAAATTCACCACGCTCATAGGTTGGGAATGGTCTTCCAATAATAGTGGCGCCAACCTACACAGAGTTGTTTTTATGCCTCAGGGAGGCAACGTTGCCAAACAGTTTATACCTTATAGTGCCCTGGATAGTGACAACCCTGAAGATCTTTGGGCCTGGTTGGAGACCACAAGTAAACGAACAGGCGCTGAATTTGTAGCCATCCCCCACAACCCAAATATTAGTTTGGGACTTATGTTTCCCGAAACTCGTTTGAATGGCAAGCCTGTAGATAAAGCCTACGCCGATGCCCGAATGAAATGGGAACGTTCTGTAGAGATTACCCAAATTAAGGGAGACTCTGAAACCCACCCGGCGTTGTCGCCCAATGATGAGTTTGCCGATTTTGAAACCTATGATTTTGCCTTAACCCCAGATGGTACCCGACCAGCTCCAACCAAAGCAGATTATGTACGCTCTGGCTTGATGACTGGATTGGAACTTGAAAAGAAAATTGGAGCCAATCCTTATAAAATTGGATTTGTGGGTAGCTCCGATTCCCATACAGGCATGTCTGCCATTGAAGAAACCAACTTTGCAGGTAAAGGACAACATGATTCCGAACCAAAAAAACGTGCTCACCCTACAGGCATTGGGTCTTCCAAAGGTTGGGATATGGGCGCTGCAGGATGGGTAGGCGTTTGGGCCGAAAGCAACACGCGCCAGAGCATTGTGGATGCCTTCCAACGTAAAGAAGTCTATGCTACCACAGGGCCACGTATCACCTTACGTGTGTTTGGCGGCTATAATTTTGCCGAAAACGATCTAAATGCAGATATGGTAAAAACAGGCTATGGCAAAGGGGTACCAATGGGTGGCGATTTAAATAAAACTGCCAATGGTGCAGCTCCTGGATTTTTGATATCCGCTTTAAAAGACCCTGACGGGGCCAATCTTGATAGAATTCAAGTGGTTAAAGGTTGGTTAAAAGCAGATGGCACTCCTGAAGAAAAAATATATGATGTCGCCTTATCCGACGGCAGAACAAACGGTAAGCAAAAAGTAGGCAACACTGTTGACCTTAAAACAGGAAAATACACCAATTCCATTGGAGATACCGAGCTAAAAGTATTTTGGAAAGATCCAGATTTTAACCCTAGCCAAAGTGCCTTTTATTATGTGAGGGTTCTGGAAATTCCAACGCCTAGATATTCTTTATACGATGCTATTGAACTAGGTATTGATGTTAAAGAAACAAATCATCCTGCAACCATTCAGGAACGCATCTATAGCTCCCCAATTTGGTACAACCCAAAATAAATACCAGCAAAGATTTAAATTAATTACAATAACGTCATGAAAAAGTCCATCTTTTTAACAGCTTCCTTAACCATCATGTTCTTTGCAGGATGCAAGAATGACCCCAAAAGCAGTAGCGATCAAACTGTAATTCAAAGAATTGATTCTACTTTAACAGAAGCCTCCATCAAAGAACATCCGTTTAAAGAGGTGTATTTTGGAAATCTCCATGTACACACTAGCTGGTCTTTTGATGGCTATATAAATGGTTCCGTAACCGGGCCAGATGATGCCTATCGTTGGGCACAAGGAGAAAGTATTCCCGGTGGCGGCGACGGTACTCCATTACAAATAAAAAAACCACTAGACTGGTATGCCGTCTCAGATCATGCGGAATACCTAGGGGCTTTACCAAAAATGGCCGATAAAAACAGTATGATGAGCAAACACCCCTTAGCGGCCGATATCACTGGTGTTGACCCTGCGGCTTCCTTTGCCGCTTATGGGAAAATTTCGGACGGCATTTATACCTATAGAAAAAAAGACCCCATTTTAGGTGACTCTACTTTTGCTGCTAATGCTTGGAAAGAACTTGTAGACATAGCAGATAAACACTATAAACCAGGAAAATTCACAACGTTCCCTGCCTTTGAGTGGACCGCTGCCCCCGATTGGCGGAACCTGCACCGTGTTGTACTGTTTAAAGATTCTAAACAGGTACCCGCTCTGGCCTTTTCTGCCGTAGATTCTGATGTTCCCGAAGACCTTTGGAAATGGATGGATAATCAAAGAAATCAAGGCCATCCACTACTTGCAGTGCCTCACAACGGTAATGCCAGTGACGGTCTAATGTTTCCCCTTGAAACAACTTATGGAGGAAGCACCATAAACAAGGATTACTCTGCAACCCGCATGCGTAACGAGCCCGTTTTGGAAATGATACAAATAAAGGGATCTTCCGAAACCCACCCGTCGCTCTCACCAAATGATGAATTTGCCGGTTTCGAAATCTGGGATTACACCTTGGCCGCTGGAGCAAAAGAACCAAAACACAAACGTGGTGGCTATGTGAGAGAAGCACTTATTCGCTCACTTAAGTATGACATGGAAGGTAAGGGAAGCCCATTTAAGTATGGTTTTATAGGGGATTCTGACACTCACAATTCCTATTCACCCATTGAAGAAGACAACTATCACGGAAAATTTGGTTTTGAGAACAACCCTAAACATAGGTTAGATGGTCCTCCAGGGGTTGATGAAAAGTCAGCGAATCAGGTTAGAAAATTTGGTAGTGCTGGTCTCGCAGGTGTATGGGCAAAATCGAATACACGGGAAGACATTTTTGAAGCGATTTTACGCAAGGAAACCTTTGCTACTTCTGGACCTCGCCTTAAAGTTAGGTTCTTTGGAGGTTATGAGTATCCCGAAAATATCCTATCTGGAACCAATTGGATTGAAGCTGCCTATAGCGGTGGCGTACCAATGGGAGGCGATTTAGGAACATCCAACGGTAAAGCTCCCGTATTTATCATACATGCCATGAAAGAAGTAGATGGCGCCAACCTTGATAGAATTCAAATCATTAAAGGTTGGGTAGATGCCAAAGGTGAACAACATGAAAAAATCTATAATGTAGCTTTGTCTGATGATAGAAAACCAGATGCCAACGGCAAAATAGCAGCCGTAGGAAACACCGTAAATGCTGCTGAGGCATCCTATACCAACGATATTGGAGACGTTGAGTTAATGGCTGTTTGGACCGACCCTGAATTTGATGCCTCACAATATGCCGTTTATTACGCAAGAGTCATTCAAATACCAACCCCTAGATGGAGTACTTATGACGCCAAGACACTTGGAAGAGCACCCAGAGAGGATTTGCCAATCAGTATCCAAGAACGCGCCTGGAGTAGCCCAATCTGGTATAACCCTAATTAATTTTACATGAAACAACTACTTAAAGAACCCTTGATCCACTTTTTCCTTTTGGGCGGCCTACTATTTGTGTTGTATAGTCAAGTAAACAAAAGCGATACCGAACAGGACATCATTGTTGACAATGCTGATGTGGAACATATGGCAGAGCTTTGGCGCATGCAATGGCAACGGCCTCCAACCTCAGAAGAGTTACAGGGCCTTATCGACAAATATGTGAACCAAGAAGTCTTGTACCGGGAAGCCCTTAGGATGAACCTAGACCATAACGACGAGATTGTAAAACGCAGGTTATCCCAAAAGATGGAATTTCTTGGGCAAGACCTTTCCGGTTTGGTGGCACCTGCTTCCGAAGACAACCTGAAAGCCTATTTTGAAGACCATAAAAAAGATTTTGCAACCCCATATCGTTACACCCTATACCAAATCCTGTTCACGGCAGACAATCATGTCAATCCTTATGACAAGGCCAAAGCCGTATTAAAGGAATATGGTGCTATAGGCACTCAGGGCATGCGCGAAAAAGGAGATCCATTTCTTTTGGATTATGCCCTCCAAGACACCGATGCCTTTTACCTGAACCGCGAGTTTGGAGAACAGTTTTCGCAGCAGTTAGAAACCTTGCCTAAAGGGCAGTGGACAGGCCCCGTCGTGTCTGGCTATGGGATACATTTGGTTTTTATTGAATCCCGAACACCGCCAAGCATTCCAAACTTTGCAGACGTAAAGGACAAGGTACAACGCGATTACGAATACCAAATGGAGCAGGAAAGCCAAGCAGCCATCCTTAAAGCGCTCAAGGACAATTACAAGGTGCGCATTACAGCAGACAACCTTGAAAAAGCAATTACAGACGAACTGGCCCAAAACCAACAACCATGAAACGCTCCCTACGCTATATTCTATTGACGCTTGCGCTATTGTTGACCATCCCTATTGGAGCCCACGAGATCAGACCCGCCTATTTACAGATTGTACAGCAAAGTGACAACCAGTACCAAATATTGTGGAAAGTACCCGCCATGGGAGTTATGTCATTAAAGATATACCCTCGCTTCGAGGATGGCTTTCAACTTAATGAAGCCGGAATCCCCAGACCCGTAAGCGGTGCCATGATACACAACTACACCCTAAGTGGCAACCGTCCTTTGGAGGGTAGCCATATTGAAATTGTCAACCTCAACAAAACCATGGTAGACGTTTTGGTAAACATTACCTACCTCAATGGCGAAAAGGTCTCCCTGATGTTGCATCCAGACGCACCCATAGCCCTTTTACCTGGTAGTAGTAGCAAATGGCAGGTAGTACAGACTTACACGGTATTGGGCGTAGAACACATTTGGTTTGGCATTGACCACCTCTTGTTCGTTCTGGCGCTTATCATCATTACCAAAGGCTTTAAAAAATTGGTGACCACCATTACCGCCTTTACCTTGGCACATAGTATTACTTTAAGTATGGCCGTATTGGGTCTTGCCAACCTTCCTGGCCCACCAGTGGAAGCCATCATTGCATTGAGCATTGTGTTTTTAGCGCTTGAAATGACCAAAATCCATCAAGGCAAACCCACCTTAACAGCTCAAAAGCCATGGCTGGTGGCCTTTAGTTTTGGCTTGCTCCACGGGTTTGGCTTTGCAGGTGCCCTAACGGAAGTAGGTCTGCCACAATCTGAAATTCCTTTGGCATTGGCCTTTTTTAATGTAGGTGTAGAATTGGGACAGTTGGCATTTGTACTTGCTGTATTAGGGGTTTTAAGGCTTTTGTCCCTAAAGAAAGACTGGCCTTTGGCTGTGAAAAACATTCCGGCCTATGCCATTGGAAGCATTGCTGCATTTTGGACCATAGAGCGAGTGGTAGGATTCTTTGGTTAAGGCCTAAAACTATCAAAGAATAAGCCATTGTTGTCAATAGATTAAGAAATCATGAAGCGCTTGAAACTGCCCTATACCCCTTCCTATATTTGGATTATTGAAAGACTATTACTGTTGTAATGTTGAAAGGATTCCGGAATTTAATACTTCAAACCGCTTTAGTGGCCGTGCTGCTGCTCTACCTTTTTGTTCCCATACACAAGGAGGCCTTAACCATGGTCCATACCCTCTCCCATAGTGTGGAAACAGCATTAAAAGAGCGCCAAGAACACTTCAATAAACACAACCATCATTTTATGGTCAGCAGTGGGCATCATGAACATTCACATGTCCATGTTTCGGATCACGAGCATTCTGCCCACTCTGTCCATCAGCACAAACATGGCTACATAAGGCTTTTGGCTTCCTTTTTTTCATCTGCCGAAGGCAACACCAATCAACAAGAACAACATACAACACTGCTGCAATTCGATAAACACATTTTACCTCACATTTATAGGTTTCACAAGCAGAACATTCTCATTCCAAGGAAAACCAATTGGAGGTTTAGTGCACACTATTATGCCATCTACTTACCCATAAACCTTCCTCCTCCAAAAGCTTCTTAGTTTTTTCAAAATAGCCGGCTGTCCAAATATTGGGCCTATATGGCTATGCATTTCATTTAAAACATGGGGTCTCCCATGCCTAACTTTTTAAACGATTATTGATGAAAAAATTAATAGGGGTACTTATCATGCTCACTGTTGGGACCAATTATGCCCAGACCCTACAGGGTAGCATTACCGATACCAACCAGCAACCCTTGGAAAACGTGTATGTGTATAACCACACGTCCAAGATTCATGCACACACCGCTATGGACGGACGTTTTAGTTTGGAACACACCCATGCAGGGGATTCTATCACTGCCAACCTTTTAGGCTTTAAAACCGTGGCCACGACCGTCACGCCTGAAGCATTTCAAGAAGGCCTTAACATCACGATGGAATCCAAACTGCTCTCATTAGACGAACTGATCATTACCAAGGACATCGACCCAATGCACCATATTAGCCAAATCGATATTGAAACCAGTCCGGTGAATTCCTCTCAGGAAATATTACGTAAAGTGCCCGGTCTGTTTATTGGGCAACATGCAGGCGGCGGCAAAGCCGAACAGATCTTTTTAAGGGGCTTCGATATCGACCATGGCACCGATATTAACCTGTCCGTGGATGGCATACCCATCAACATGGTATCCCACGCCCATGGTCAAGGTTATAGCGACCTGCATTTTATGATTCCCGAAACCTTGGAAACCATCGATTTTGGCAAAGGCCCTTATTATGCCGAACGTGGCGACTTTGCCACGGCGGGCTATGTGGCCTTTAGCACCAAGGACGATCTAGAACAGAGTTCCATTAATCTTACCTATGGACAATTCAACACGGTGCGTACCTTGGGCATGTTCAAATTGACCTCGCAAGAGAGCAGGGATCAAGCCTATATGGCCATAGAATACCTGGCCACCGATGGCCCGTTCCATTCGCCCCAAAACTTTAACCGCCTCAATGCTTTGGGAAAATACACCGCCAACCTTAGAGACGGCAATAACATCAGCCTAGGTGTGTCCCGCTTCACGAGTCGATGGGATGCCTCTGGCCAAATTCCGCAGAGAGCCGTAGACCAAGGGATCATTGATCGCTTCGGTGCTATAGACGATACCGAAGGCGGCACCACCAGCAGAAGTAATGTAAATGTACAGTACAAGGGCATTCTGGACCAAGACACCAAGCTAAGCGCCAATGTGTTTTATAGCCGCTACACCTTTGAGCTGTATTCCAATTTCACCTTCTTCTTGGAAGACCCCATAAATGGCGACCAAATCAAGCAAGCCGAAACCAGGGATATTTTGGGCTTCAATGCCCAAATAAACCATAATACCCAGTGGCGCAATATGGACCTAAAGTTAAATGGAGGCGCAGGACTGCGATACGATATAAGCAACCAAAACGAACTTACGCACACCAAAAACAGAAAGGACGTGTTACAGCGCATCCAATTGGGCGATATCAATCAAACGCAGCTCTATGCCTTTGCCAATGCCGAACTATCACTAGGAAATTTTAAATTAGTACCCGCCCTTCGGTTGGACTATTTCAACTTTATGAATGTAGACGCCCTAGCCGACTCCTATGCCACCTTGGACGAAACCAAAGCCATATTAAGCCCGAAATTCAATGTATTCTATACCGCCAACGAGCGTCTGCAATGGTTTGTTAAGTCGGGGGTTGGATTTCATTCCAACGATGCCCGTGTGGCGGTCCAGCAGGAAGGCAAAGAAATTTTGCCAAAGGCCTATGGCGTAGATGTAGGCACCATATGGAAACCATGGTCGAAAATGGTGGTGCACAGTGCCCTGTGGTATCTGTACCTGCAACAGGAATTTGTATATGTAGGCGATGCCGGCATTGTAGAGCCCAGCGGCAAAACCCAACGCTACGGCCTCGATTTGGGGCTGCGCTATCAACTGAGCGATTGGCTCTACTTGAACAGCGATGCCACTTTTACCCATGCCCTAAGTTTGGATGCTCCCAACAACGCCGACTATATCCCCTTGGCGCCTAGCACTACCCTTACAGCGGGACTCTCCATAAACAACTACAAACAGTTCTCAGGGGGTATCAATCTGCGCTACCTTAAGGACCGTCCTGCCAACGAGGACAACTCCATTGTCGCCGAAGGCTATGTAGTCACGGATGCGTCCCTAAGCTATACCTTTGGCAAAATACAGGTGGGCCTTATCATTGAAAATCTGTTTAATGTAGACTGGAACGAAACCCAGTTTGCCACCGAAAGCCGCTTGTTTGATGAAGCCGCACCGGTTGAGGAAATTCATTTTACACCAGGCATCCCATTTTTCACTAAAGGCACGGTAAGTTATAGATTTTAGAGAGGTGATTTTATAAATAGAAATGCCCCATTTTACGGGGAAAACACGAAGAATTGTCGAACAAAACCCCTAGATAAGCAGAAGAAAGTAAGACAAAATCAAAAAAAATTCTCACAATATTTTGCATAACTCACAGAAATACAATAATTTAAAAGCCCAATAACAACCCTTTAACTAACTTTGCATCATGGCACAACTTCCCAACGGGATTATGGGAGGCATTTCAGGAAAATTAGGTCCTTTGGTGGGCACTTCCTGGAAAGGCATCAACGTGTTACGCACCATTCCTGCGAACACCAACCACCACCCCACCCCAGCTCAACAGCAACAACGCGACAAGTTTAAAACCGTTTCTACGTTTTTAAGTCCGTTGAAACAACTCATTAACCACACATTTGACGCCTCAGGTCTATCAAAAACAGGCTATAACCTAGCCATGTCCTACCATTTGCGCGAGGCACTGCTGCCACAGGGCGACAGCTTTAAAATTCAATATGCCAAGGCGCTTATTGCTATGGGCCCCTTAAGAGGCCTGGAAGTAGCCAACCTACAGCAGCCCTCTCCTGGGCAACTGCAACTGCAGTGGGCAGACAACAGCAGCAAGGCTATGGCTCACCCCAGTGATAATTTGATCATGGTATTGTACAGCCCCCAAACACAGAATTACTTTTGGCAGCTTACCGATACCCCTAGAAGCGCGCAACAGTTCAGCATGTCGCTCCCCGATGTTAGCGAAGGGATGCAATGGCACGTATGGGCCGCCTTTATGGATACCAATACCCAAACAGCATCACTGAGTGACTATTTTGGGGTGGTGGAAGTGTAACTTATAAAACTTTTATGCAATGCAGAACGAATTGTGGGCATCCCAAAACAGGATGCTCATAATCTTTCATGCAATCACCCGGAAGCCTACCAACAAACCAGAAACATTGATTTCCAAAAAAAGATTCTATAAAATAACAGTATTGGCAGTGGCTGTAATTTTGGGCACATGGTCCTTTAATAAAGCTGTGTTCACCAATCGGTATGAGGTAGGCCAACCTATAGACAGCCTTAACCATGTGGTGGTGTTTTATAACGGCAAGGTAGGCAATGTGAATGGCAGAAATGTTACAAAGGACGGCTACAACCTAGGATTAAAATACCAATGTGTTGAATTTGTAAAACGGTATTACTACCAACACCTCCACCATAAAATGCCAGACAGTTATGGACATGCCAAGGATTTCTTTAACAAATCGCTTCAAGACGGACAGAAAAATAAACGCCGTAACTTAATACAGTACAGCAATTCTAGCATCACGAAACCTAAAACGGACGACCTTTTGGTGTTTGACGCTACCCTTTATAACCCCTATGGACACGTGGCCATCATTTCAAAAGTCAAAGAAAACAGCGTGGAAATCATCCAACAAAACCCAGGGCCATTGGGCTCCTCTAGGGAGACCTTTCAACTTACCCACCAAAACAACAAATGGCAAATACAGGACAGTCATGCTTTGGGGTGGCTGAGAAAGGAATAGGTAAAGTCGTACAGTAAAAAAGTAGTAGAACAAAAACAAATAAATGCCAAAAAAGAGCAACTTTAAATAATACTGGCTAATAATTACTTTGATTTTAGGGACACAAACCCGACCACTCAAAAAATAACCTTTACCAAGCAACATATTACTGAATCCAAATACCTATTTGTAGGTATTTCTACAGAAAAACATATAATATACTACAAATAAATAGGTTAACATATTGAAATTAGAAAAAAAAACAATACCTTAACATTAACCAACCAATTGATGATATGTCATGGCACTAATTCCCTTTGGAATCTTTGCTAGTGTTTATAGAAAGCTAAGCCATTTTGCAAGCTGTTCCCTGAAGGATTGTAATGCAACCTGTCATTTAGTGGATGTACCTACCCAAAAAAATGTTGAAGTAGAACTGCCTCCAAATTATAGATTAAAATTTCCTACCTACTTGATTCTCTCCCTATACAAAATTTCAAGTACTCAAGCAGACCAAAAAATGGGCTGCATTTGTGCTAAAAACCACTATAAACAAAAATATTTATGGTATAAAGCCAGCATCAAATCGCAAATAACAGCTTACTAGATTTTGCAATTAAGCTCTAACATAAGTCTATTAATAATCTAAATATATGAGACATCTGACATATTAAATCATTTAATCAACTCTACGAAAAACTAACAGAATTACCTCTTACCAAACTTTAGCATAATCACTAAACTATTAGAGAGTTATTTCTGCTTAGACGATTTTCATCACTAATAAGACAACCATGGAATTCCCAAAATTACAACTCACACTTCTCAAATCAAATATATTGGCAATTACTCTTATAATGACCATTTCAACAATGCTTATTGGTCTCGTAATACTGTTAAACCTGTGGAAAGAAATCCCCATTGGCACACTCACTAGAGACCCCATTTCAGCAGCAGGCGCCCCATTCTACACAGGATTCTTTTCTCAAATAGGCATATTCTTTTGGGCCACTTCTGCGGCAATCTGTTTTTTTTGCGCCCTTGTAATTCCTAAAGGCCACAGAAATTACAGAACTTGTCAATTCCTTTTTGTTTCGGGACTGGTCACATTACTTTTAGGGTTTGATGATGCCTTTCTGTTACACGAGTCCGTATTTCCTTATTTCGGGGTCCCTGAATTGATAATATATTCCATTTATGTAGGACTGATTATTTCCTATCTTGTAATATTCCTACCCACCATATTAAAAACAGATTACATACTGCTGGTTATGGCATTATTCTTTTTTGGATTATCAGTAGGATTGGACATTTTACAAATTCCTTATATCAATCCATATATTATCGAAGACGGCTCTAAAATGGTCGGCTTGGTAAGTTGGTTTTTCTATTTTCTTCGCACAACCACAAATACAATATCCAACAGACTTAACACTAAAGATTAAAATTAACAATAACAGTAAAAGAGAAACTCTAACCTTCAATTATAGCTATCCTAAATTTCCCATGTTTTGAAAAACCCTAACTGCTTGAACTTTCCATGAAATCCTCAAGAAAAACAGCTAGAATTAATTATCTTTAGTAGTTGGAATAAGTGCTTAACAACTTAAGCAAAACTACAGACCATTTCACGCAATTTCAACGCTCTTAAAAAATGACACTTGAAGATTTAGGATACAATCCCAACTTGGAAACCTATCGCATACAACATGGCCTTGACAGCTTTGAAGTAGGACGGGTAATTGCCGAGCACAAGGAGCGCTATATCGTGAAAACGGCAGAGCAAGACTATGAAGGCGAAATATTGGGCAACTTAAGGTATACGGCCCAAAGTAGAGCCGATTTTCCTGCGGTTGGAGACTGGGTCGCCATTTCCGACTATGATACCGATAAGGTCCTTATCCATGCCGTATTCCCTAGATCCTCTATTTTGCAGAGGCAAGCAGTAGGCAAAAAAGGGGACGCACAAATCATTGCTACCAATATAGACACTGCCTTTATTGTACAGGCGGCCGACAGAGATTTCAGTATCAACCGAATTGAAAGGTACTTGACCATTTGCAATGACTCAAAAGTAGATCCAGTGATCATTCTGAACAAAATTGACTTGGTATCAGAAGATATTCTTTCGGAACTATTGGAAAGCATTGTCAAAAGACTGCCAAATGTTCCTGTTATTGCCATAAGCAACACCTCCCAACAAGGGATTGATGCCGTAAAAGCCCTTATAGAAAAAGGGAAAACTTATTGTTTGTTGGGGTCTTCGGGCGTTGGAAAGTCGACGCTATTAAATACACTTTCTGGCCAAGAATTGATGAAAACCAATGCCATCAGCAAGCATACCAGCCGTGGGCGCCACGTTACCACACACCGGGAACTGCAAGTTCTTGACAACGGGGGCATCATTATAGACAACCCCGGCATGCGGGAAGTAGGCATTACCGATGTTACCGAAGGTTTGGAGCTCACTTTTGAAACCATTTTGGAACTAGCTAAACAGTGCAAGTTTAAAGATTGCACCCACACCACCGAAAAAGGTTGCGCCGTCATTTCAGCTGTGGATAAAGGTGAAATCGATGCCATGTCCTACGAGAACTACCTAAAAATGGAACGGGAAAAGGAACATTTTGAAGCCACAGTTGCAGAAAAACGCAAAAAGGACAAAGCATTCGGAAAAATGGTCAAGGAATTTAAGAACGCTAAAAAGCGAGGTAAGTACTAATAGCTTCATTAGATAATTACACCACAGCATTCCACATCCACACAACAAACTGATTTACAGAACACATAGAGACACCCCTATTGGTTTAGTGTAGAAAAAAAATTATATTTAGAAGGCATTGGAAGCTTTCGACCTAAATATCATCAACCTGTTGGCAGTACTTGTTGCTGCGTGGCTTGGAGGGGCCGCTGCCAGACGCATTGGCTACCCGTCTATTTTAGGCGAACTTGTGATCGGCATCCTATTAGGTCCCGGGCTGTTGGGTTGGTTGGAGTATACAGAAACCATTAGGGTGCTTTCTGAAATAGGCATCATGCTGCTTATGGTGTATATTGGTATTGAGATTGATTTTAAAGACCTAAAAAAAGCATCCTGGCCTGGACTTTTGGCATCTATAGGTGGCTTTGTTCTGCCATTTGCTTTAGGCTATTATGCCACTATTTGGTTTGGCGGCAATGCCATGGCCGGAATGTTTGTTGGGATGGCCGTAGGCGTGACCTCCCTAGCCACCAAAAGCAGAATACTGGTTGATCTAAAACTCCTGAACACCCGGATTGCTTACGTTCTTATGGCTGGCGCATTGATTTCAGACACCTTGGCTCTTTTGATTTTTGCCGGGATCCTGAGCGCGGCTGCCATGGGAACCTTTGACGCCTCCGAACTTCTAGTTGTAGCCCTCAAAGCCATTGCCTTCTTTTCAGTGACCATTCTTATTGGCATCTACCTATTGCCCAGATTGGGAAGGTATCTTTCTAAGTTTAAATCGGCCAGTAGCACCTTCTTTTTCACCAGCATTATCATTGTGGCCCTAGCCTATGCAGAATTGGCGGAGTTGGCAGGTATGCACAGTATTTTAGGAGCTTTTATGGCAGGGCTCTTTATCAAGGACAATTTATTTCCCAAGAATATTTCAAAAGAAGTACATAAAGCCTTTTACGATGTTTCCATTGGCTTTTTGGCTCCTGTATTTTTTGTATCGGCCGGTTTTATGGTAAATCTAGACGTATTTCATACGGACCTCCCCATGCTATTGACCATTATTGCCATGGCCATAATTGGAAAGATCTTAGGGGTTGCTCTATTTTATCTGCCAACTGGCCTGGGTTGGAGAGAAGGTGTTACTATTGGGGCAGGAATGAATGGCCGCGGAGCAGTAGAGATTATCATTGCTGGTATTGGGTTGGAAATGGGCATTATTGACCAAAAGATATTTTCCATACTGGTATTTATGGCTATATTAACTACTATGACTGTTCCTTTTTTATTGAAATGGACCACCGATTGGCTGAAGAAACGGGGGGAACTGGTAGTGATCAACAAACGTGAAGGCTTGCTAATATTGGGCGCTAACCCCTTAAGCCTTTTGATTGCCCAATACTTAAAAGACCAAACCAAAATTACCTTTATAGACGCCAACCAAGATATTGTCAAACAAACCAATGAACAGGGTTTTGTTTGCTATCACGGGAATGCCCTACAGGAAGAGGTATTGGCAGAAACCGGTGCCGCTACCATAGAGACCTTTATAGCCGCAACAGCTAATACGGAAGTCAATATCCTTGCTACCCAATTGGCCAGTGGCAGTTTTCAGATACCAAACACACATGTCTTACTTTCCAAAAGCAACTACCTAGCAGGAATCGATATATTGGAACTGTCCAATACCTCCAGTCTCTTTGCCTCTGGGGTAGATGTGAATTATTGGTTCCAAAAGATTTCTTCGGAAGAATATTCTAAAGGCATTGACCAAATTTCAGTTCCAATGGATAGCAGGGCATGGATAAAAAAACAGATGGCATCCAATTTAAATGTCTTACCTCTTTTGATTGAAGGTCCCTCTGGGCATAAAAAACTATTTCATTTTGGACATCAATTACAGCCTTTGGAAAAGGTACATTTTATTACATGAAATGACACCTCGCATCTCACTGCTACAATAATCCCTCTATTGAGCTGGCAAAATACAAGCCTTGCTCAATTGTTTCATACTCATTTCCAATCCCTGTTCCAAAGTTTGTTGCATAACCTTGGACGTATCATCATGGCACTGTAAACAGGCCCCGACAAACAAGAGGCGCTGTTGTTCAGCTACATTAAAAGGCCTAAAATTGGTTCTTGTTGATGTTGGTTCTTGGGCAGTTCCTTCTTTCATAAAAGGTATCCAAGCATCTTCCGGCAAACCATCATTAAGATTTAAGGCATATTCTGGAGTAAAGACCCATTCCCCTATTTCTTTATTTGTTTGATATACCAAAGTTCCGTTGCCATAGCCCAAAGTATAGGGATTGGCATGGCAGGATTTACAGTCGCGCACCGCTTTTGTAGTAGTATGTGGTGAATTTGGAGCAAAGAGCCTGTGAAAGGACACATCGGTATCGGGGTGACCACTATAACTGCCTTTATCTATGGTCATGACCATCCCAGGGATGGCAGGTTCAACAATAATAGCGTCTTTATGCTCTCTAACCCCTAAAGCCGGTTGCGAGGCCGAAAACTCAGCGACATATTCCTTCCATTGGCCTTTCACCAATTTCTTATCCAACAAATCGAAGGCCTGGGCTTCATTGCCATCAAACTTATTGTGACAACCAATACAACGTGGCGTCCAAGAGGAATGACAAGCACTACAACTCACATTTTTATGGGCATTATCCCGAGAACAAACAGCCGATTGGGGAGCTAAAGGGTGTAATTTCTGATCCTTTTTTCCAATTAGAAAGGCATTCCCCAAAGAGTCCACATAGGTATTTATTAAGGGGTGCCCATCTTTTTCTGCAATAAATATTTCTTTGTCACGATGCTCATAGCCCCTGTGTAAATAGACCAATCTACTTTCCCTATCAATCGAATCGAAAGGCACCGTACGAGGCTTGGATTTGAAATGGCAATCATTGCATTTCAGGGTAACGGCATCTTCGGCGTGGGAATAGGTCTTACCATCGCCCATCACCTCGTGAGAGGAATGACAATCGATACACAATAGACCCTTGGTATGGTGCACATCTTCCTGCAACTGTTTATAGACCCTTTTGTCCTCCAACACCACATGCCCCTTGATATGGGCCACCTCAGCTTCATCCAACAAGGTTTCCTGAAGCCCTATATAATTGGTGGAAATCCTGCTGGAACGACTATGACAGCCAAAACAATGGGTATCATCCATAAACACATCACTGGAAGGATGTACCTGTGGCAGCTGGGTTTTGTTGGATGCCATGTAACTAGAAAGGTCTGCTTTGGCTTGTTGTGAATAATTTAAATGACAAGCATTACACCCTCCCCCCCGACTTAATTGGGCAATAGGGCCATAATCGGTTTTTTGGGCACCCAAATGGCAATTGGCACACAAATCCCGCAAGTGTTTATCGGCTGCCGAATACTGCAAGTCTTTAATGTGGTAATGGGCATTCAAGCTATCGGCTTCACCAAACACAAATTTATCAACCGCCACCAACCCACTATTGGTAGTCATAAGGGAGTGCTCTACATTATGTAATTCGTTGGCATGACATTTTCCACAGGTCTTTTGGGCATCTGCTAAATTACCCGGTATCAAAACCATGCCTTCATGCGCTTCCTCTTTATTAAAGGAACTTGTATTTCCCAAATGGCAATTGGCGCAGCCTATGAGTTCCGGATTGTGGTATTCTGAAAACCCTTTGGTTTGCTGATGGCACTGCATGCAGGATTCAACTTCAGAAACAACCTTACCTTCATATTGCTCCCCTGAAAATTCCTGAGACCTAAAAACATCCGTATGCCTCACAACATACATCAAGCCAAATAACAAAATGGCCAGTATCAAAATCCATCTGAAATAGGTCTTTTCTTTCATAGTGAGCGCTTGTTCAAATTTACAATAAATCTTCCCCCGAAACACTATCAAAAAAGCGCTTCCACTGTAACAATTGTTACAAGAAACCAAGTGTAGAAATGATACTTTTAATCTCTCTAAAAAGATTAAAAAATTCCTTAACTTTAAGAACCAATCCAAATAGCTATGGTGACATCCAGAAGAAAATTCATCAAAATTTCAGCTTTAGGGTTAGGGGGCTTAGCACTTTCCTCTTCAGCAGTCAATTTATTAGCACCCAATCCATTATTGGATGCTGCCGTAAAAGAAAATATTGCCAAAAAACTTTCTAGAACTGCTACCTATTGTGAGGTATGCTTTTGGAAATGTGCCGCATGGGCCTATGCAGACGAAACTGGCGACATCAAAAAAGTGATTGGAAATGATGATGACCCGCACTGTAACGGAAGACTCTGCCCAAGAGGTACGGGAGGTATTGGTATGTACAGCGATGAAGATCGTTTAAAAACGCCATTAATAAGAACCACCATAAACGGTGAAGAAACCTACCGGGAAGCCAGTTGGGAGGAGGCCCTAGACCTAATTGCCGAAAAATTCACAGAAATAAAACAAAAGTACGGCCCCGAGTCGTTTGCGCTTTTAAAACACGGGTCTCCAGGAAGTCATTTGGAACACCTCTTTAAAGCCTATGGTTCCGATACCATTGCTGAACCTGCCTATGCGCAGTGTAGAGGCCCAAGGGAAACAGGTTTCGGACTAACCTTCGGCTCATGGGTAGGCTCTCCAGAACCTACCGATATTAGAGACACTAAATGCCTAGTGCTCATTGGCTCCCATATTGGAGAGAACATGCACAATACCCAGGTTCAGGAAATGTCTGACGCCATCGATAATGGTGCTACCATTATTACTGTGGATCCTAGATTTTCTACAGCGGCCAGTAAATCGTCGCATTGGTTGCCTATCAAACCCGCGACTGACATTGCCTTACTACTTTCTTGGATGCATGTGTTGATTGAGGAAGAGCTTTACAATAAAAAATACGTTGAAAAATATGCCATTGGTTTCGAGGAACTAAAAGCCCACGTAAAACCATATACTCCGGAATGGGCCTACGGCATCACCACCATAAAACCTGATAGCATTAGGGAAACGGCTCGCCTTATGGCTGCGGCTGCCCCAGCTACCATTGTACACCCTGGACGCCATGTGACTTGGTATGGAGACGACTCGCAACGCGAACGTGCCATTGCCATTTTAAATGGTCTTTTGGGCTCTTGGGGTAACCGAGGTGGGTTCTACTTTAAAGAGAAAATCAGTATTCCAAAATATCCGCATCCCGCCTATCCAGAACCTAAATGGGGCTGGCATGAAATAGGTCAGCAATATCCATTTGCTGAAATGGGCAATACTTCGGAAGTAGTCAAAGCGACCATTCCAAATGAAGATAATCCATATCCTATTAAAGCATGGATGATTGCAGGAACCAATTTAATAAACACCCTGCCACAGCGAGAACAAACTCTTGAAGCTATTAATGCGGTTGAATTTTTGGTCGTGGTAGATACCATGCCTATGGAAATCACAGGCTATGCCGATGTGGTATTACCGGAATGCACCTATTTAGAACGTTATGACGGTATTCGCTCTGCCACCAACCGTCATCCGTCCATTGCCGTTCGTATTCCAGCTGTAAAGCCTAAATACAATTCCAAACCTGCCTGGTGGATCAGTAAACAAATTGGCGACCGTATTGGTTTAGGAGACTATTTCAATTACAACGATTTTGAAGAGGTGATTGAATGGCAACTCAACAAATTGGGGACTTCTTTGGATGAAATGAAAAAGATAGGTGTTAAGAACTTCGAAAGAACCTCTGGACCATTGTTCCTCGGAGAAGGACAGGATTATGTGTTTGGTACTCCAAGTGGAAAAATAGAGTTCTATTCTCAAGAATTGGCAGATTTAGGGTTCGATCCTATGCCTGTCTACACGCACCATCCACAACCTCCACAAGGTTTTTACAGGTTGAATTACGGAAGGTCTCCCATGCACACATTCAGTAGAACGATCAACAACCCTTATTTAAGCGATTTAAAAAGTGAAAACACCCTTTGGGTCAACCCTAGGGTAGCCCGAATCCTAGATCTTAAAAAAGACCAGCCCGTTTGGCTTAAAAACCAAGATGGCATTCTATCTGCTTTCCCTATCAAAGTGAGAGTTACAGAGCGTATTCGTTGGGATTCTGTGTATATGTACCATGGCTTTGGCCATAACAATAAAAAATTGACCCGCGCCTTTGGAAAAGGTGCCAGTGACGCCGAACTTATTTCCCAAATCGTCGTAGATCCACTAATGGGTGGTACTGGTTTAAGAGGAAACTTTGTTTCCATTTTAACCGAAGACCCACATAAAAATACAATGGTATGAGATATGCAATGGTGATAGACACCTTAAAATGTGTTGGCTGCAGCGACTGTGTGGTGGCTTGCCAAACAGAAAACAATGTGCCCCATGGCTATTGCAGGGATTGGATTACTGAAGCTGTTAGCGGTTCCTACCCTAACCTAGAATTGGAATTGCGCTCGGAACGTTGCAACCATTGCGCCAATCCGCCATGCGTAAGATGCTGTCCAACTGGGGCTAGTCATGTGGTGGAAGGCGGTATTGTTTTGGTGACTGCCGACCAATGTATCGGCTGCGGGGCCTGTATAGAATCCTGTCCTTACGATGCTCGATACCAACACCCCGATGGCTATGTAGACAAATGTACGTTTTGCCACCACCGATTGGAAAAAGGGCAACAGCCCGCATGTGTCTCTGTGTGCCCAACTAAATGCATGTATTTTGGCGATTTGGACGACCCGAATAGCGAAATATCCCAATTGTTGAAAAACAGAAAACATAAAACCCTATCGCCAGAGGCAGGGACCGATCCTCACGTGTTTTATCTCATTTAACGCTAAAGTACCATGGAAGAAGAACTATTTACAAGCGGCCGAAACATTCCAAACATTGATCCTTCATTACAAATTTGGCATTGGCCCATCTCCCTGTATCTATTTCTGGGAGGACTTGCTGCAGGCATCCTATTCTTTGCAGCTTTATTCTACCTTATGGGAAAAGAAAAGCAGTATCCCGCTCTAAAAGCAGCCGCTGTAATACCTCCAATTGCCTTATCCATTGGTCTCTTGGCATTGGTTTACGATTTAACCCATCCACTATACACCTGGAGATTATACACCACTTTTAGGATAGAATCCCCAATGTCCTGGGGAGCCTGGGTGCTATTGATTACCACTCCACTGTCCTTTTTATGGTTGTTTAGCTATTACCGAAGTGCCTTCCCTAAGTGGGAATCGAAACTAAAACTCTTTAAAAAATTTAAGTTTTTAGAGAAATTTGAAAAATTCCTTATCGCCAACAGAACCTATATGGCTTATGCCCTTGTTCCCTTATCGATAATCTTAGGGGTGTATACAGGTATTTTATTATCGGCCTTTAATGCACGCCCCCTATGGAACAATGCTATTCTGGGGCCACTGTTCTTAACCTCTGGTTTATCTACGGGAGCCGCAGCCATTATTTTACTGTCCAGAAATAGAGAAGAACGCCATCTGTTCAGCAAAATAGATTTAGCCCTAATTGTCATAGAAATTGCCCTGATTACCCATATGATTATGGGCTATTATGCTGGCTCGCAAGTACAATTGGAAGCCATGGACCTTTTGGTAGGCGGTGAATTTACCCTGATGTTTTTTGGCTTTGTCATCCTTTTGGGCCTACTCGTCCCAGCTATTTTGGAAGTCATTGAATTATTAGGTTATAAAGTCCCCGTAGCGGTTCCTGCTATTTTAGTCATCATCGGCGGGCTTATTTTTAGGTTTATTATGGTAGAAGCAGGACAACTTACCCGATACCTCTATTAAATTATTTGTTATGAATACAAAACATAAAGCAAACCCACACCTATACTGGAACCCCTATTTTGGTGGTTTCCTATTGGGCATCATCATTATTTTCACCTTTTACCTTACCGGTAGAGGTTTGGGAGCCAGTGGTGCCATGAAAAGCAGTGTGGTAACAGTAGTTGAAAATGTAGCTCCCAAACACGCCGAAAGCAACAGCTATTACAGCCAGTTTATCAAGGAAGGGGACTCCCCTATGAATACTTGGCTGGTATTTGAGGCTTTAGGTATTTTGATAGGCGCCTTTATTTCGGGGAGCATCAGTGGACGCATCAAGTGGCGCGTTCAACATTCCCCTAAAATAACGACTAAACGCCGTTTGATTTTTGCACTTATAGGAGGTATTCTATTCGGACTCGGCGCTCAAATTGCAAGAGGATGTACAAGTGGTGCCGCTTTAAGCGGTATGGCCGTATTGTCAACAGGAGGGTTTCTTACCATGCTGGCCATTTTTGGATCGGCCTATGCCTTCGCTTATTTTTTTAGAAAGAACTGGATTTAAAATTTAAAAGATAGAATTATGGGACCTTTAATTCCTGGCGGTTATATTCCAATGGAATGGGATAGTATCATAGCAATATTCATTGGAATTGCCTTTGGCTTTGTATTGGAAGCTTCAGGCTTTTCATCCTCGCGAAAATTGGCCGGTGTGTTTTACGGTTATGACTTTGCCGTATTGAAAGTATTCTTTACCGCAGCAGCCGTATCAGTTATTGGCATTTACTATATGGATTACTTGGGATATCTTGATATTTCAAAACTCTATGTGCACCCAACTTATTTATGGGGGGCTATCATAGGTGGTGTTATTATGGGAGCTGGTTTTGTAACCGGTGGGTTCTGCCCGGGCACCAGTTTGTGTGCCGTAGCCATTGGTAAATTGGATGCTTGGGTGTATGTAATTGGCATCATGATTGGCGTTTTTATCTTTTCGGAACTCTTCAATCTTTTTGAACCCATCTATGACGGCTACAACTTTGGCAACATTACTTTGATAGATTCCTTTGGCTGGAATCCCTACTGGGTCATTTTTGTGTTTGCCATTATTGCCGTAGTGGCCTTTGGCATTGCCGATATGGTTAGAAAAAGAGTAAAAAGTGTGTTTTACTAATTAAACTTGATCCTCATGGACAAAAAGAAAACCGTAAAATTCCTCTCGTATCGCTATCAAATACTGGCTGCAACCTTGATCATTCTTGCTGCCGGATTGGTATTATTACCTAAATATGAAAAACAGGAAGGCATTCGCTCCAAACAGTTATTAAGCCATGCCATCAGTCCGGAGCGTTATATTTCCACCGATGACATTTCACATAAACTCATTAGCCAAGATCCTTCTTTTATTTTGGTAGACGTGAGGGATGAAGAAAGCTATAATAATTATAGCCTACCTAATGCCATTAATATCCCGCTATCAAAATTATTGGATGAAGACTCCCTTACCTACCTGAATCAAGACCAATTTGACGTGGTGTTCTATTCCAACGATACCTTCCATGCCGACCAAGCTTGGATGTTGTGCGACCGCCTTGGGTTTAAAAACCTACATGTTTTACAAGGAGGACTCAACACTTGGTATAGCACCATTATCAATCCCAGCAAACCAAGTGAGGCCATGCCTGAGTCTGACTTTAAACTGTATGCCACCAGAAAAGCGGCCAGTATGTATTTTGGCGTAGCATACCCAGATCAAAATTTAGGTGCCGAGTTGCCCTCTGCTCCTTCAACGCCTAAAAAAGTAATTACCGTAGAAAAGAAAAAGAAGCGCAAAGCAGAAGGAGGCTGTTAAGTCTATAATTGACCTTATACCTAATACCATGAAAGAATTAGAGAAAACCAAACGAATATCCATTGCTGCCACGCTATTTATCCTAGCCGTATTGATAGGTTTTTTAACCTATAAACGCCCCAAAAACACTTATGCTTTCAACACTAAAAGCACTTTGGAAAAAATCACATCAACAGATTATTTCCTTCCCTATTCCCTTATTGAAAATGAAGATGTTGCATTTATAGACATTAGAAACCCTTACGAGTACAACAAAGGTCACTTGGAAAACGCCATAAACATACCTTCCGTGGATATTATGAGTGAAGCCTCCCAAAAACTGCTACAGGACCTAAAAAAATCAAATACACCCACCTCCCTTTACGGAAGCACTCCCGAAGAAGCCAACATTCCTTTTCTAATCCTCTACCAGTTGGGATTCGATAATCTTAAAATCCTACCTGTAGAACTCAGTTACTCGCAAAACAAACTCATCACGAAAGAGTCAAAAACAGAAACCCTTCCTCACGATATCAATGGGTTTATCATGGACTCCCAAAAGCATTTGGATAGCTCCAATACCATAGTCCCTCCAACAGCGGATGTCCCTAAAAAAGTGATTACGGTTGAAAAGAAAAAGAAACGCAAAGCAGAGGGCGGCTGTTAAAAAACACATACTATACTTCCTTTGCTTTAAAGCTCGTACCTCTTTTATTTCTAGAGAAAAACAAAAATAAGGTTCTAAAAACGGCCAAATATTTGGTATTTTTAACCTATAGTTTACAGCCACTTAGCCAATAGAAACCGTATGAAAAAAACCGTTTACGATCTTGTATCCAAAGCCGTTAAAACTTTTTCAAAAAGTGATATTGTTGCAAAGAAAATCAACAATCACAACAAAGTTCTCTACTACGAAAGATCGCAGCACCTCACATTTCTATTCCAGAAGCAGATTCAATATGAAGAACATATTCAGAATAAAATTAAAGCTTATATAAAGCCTGGAGATATTGTTTTTGATATAGGGGCAAATATTGGCCAATACGCTTTGCCTTTTAGCGAAGCAGCTGGCATCTCAGGAACCGTCTATTCCTTTGAACCCGACTTTAAAAACTATGCGTTTTTGCAATTCAATACCAACATCAACAAATGTACCAACGTTAAGTGTTTCAACTACGGGCTTGGAAAAGAGAACACACAACAGGAGTTTTTTAGGGATACCGAAACGGGCGGACGAAAAGGCTCTTTTAAAAGGAAATTTGTAGAAGACAGCTTCAAGGGATTTACAGAAAACGTCACCCTTAAAAGTTTGGATGCCCTAGTTACTGAATTTGGCCAACCCAACCTGATAAAAATAGATGCCGAAGGCTGTGAAGACGATATCATTTCAGGTCTAACCATCGATTTGAACGATTGTGTTTTTGCTGTGGAGGTTAGGGAAGACACCAAACACTTTATTTTTGACTACTTCACCAAAAAAGGATATGATTGTATTTGGATAGACCATGAAGACCAATCTATTAAAAATGTAGAAGATATTCCAGGTTATGTAGTCAATCTCATTTTTAAAAAATGATATATCAACAAAATAAAAACCACACAACTAAAGCCAATGGTAAATAATCATTAGCAGTTACAAATCAATCTAAAAAAATTGCTAACATGGTGAATGGAATTAAATCAATTGCAATCGGAGTGCTTTTAGCAACTTTAGGATGCCAAGAAGAGCCTGAGCCTCCTAAAGAACCTTGGATTGATAAGCCAATTGCACAATGGCCAAGCTTTGCCCTCACCAACCAGATTGAGTTTAAAGACAACGTTTACAAAGATTTCGCCAACGCATTCCTCATTGATACCGGACAAGATACTCTAGGAGTGTCCTGCAAACATTTGTTCATGGTATTTAAAAACCAACTAGGATTAGAGACCATAGATTTGGGTCCAACATTTCAGGATTGGAAACTCTACCCCAAAAACAGCAGCAACAATACTGTAACCGTCAAACACTTGATCAACACCAACCCCAAAGAAAACATTGGAGAATTCAATACGCTTAAAGTAAGGGATTGGATTCTCTTTGAAATTGAAAACCTCCCCCCAGACCTATACCCTCTTAAAATACGGTATACACCAATACAGATAAATGAAATTGTTTATGCAGCGGGATGGGGAGCGAAACAACAAGATAATAGTGCGCCTGCCTTGACAAAACTGCAATGTGTAGATAATCTAGCAGACTATTATTATATGAAATCCTTCGATACAAACCAGCAGCCACAAGGAAGAAGCGGCTCACCGGTCATTGACAAAAACGGCTATTTAGTAGGTATTATTTCTGGAGCCGAAGGAAAGCTGGCCGTTATTGGCAGCGTGCATTATTTAAAGAAATTATTTGAGGATTATAATATAGATTACCGTAAAGCCAATTATAAATGAATAGACCTCGAAAAGAAACAGACAAACCCTACATTTGATTCCTTAAACTTCCATAGTATGCTAAAAGTAGCCGCAGGCATTCTCATAGACCAACAAAACATCTTTATCGCAAGACGAGCACCTGGTAAAGACCTAGCAGGCTATTGGGAATTTCCGGGCGGCAAGATAGAAGCCAACGAAACTCCAGAAGCAGCGTTGATTCGTGAGTTTAGGGAAGAATTTCAGGTAGAGATCAAAGTGCTTAGCCCTTTTCGCCAAAACGAACATTCCTATGCCTCCAAGACCATTCTACTAGACTCCTATTTAGCAGAGCATGTCTCGGGTAAATTTCAACTGAGGGACCACGATCAATTAGCTTGGGTCGCCCTACCCGAATTAAGCAACTACCAAATGGCGCCTGCAGATGTGCCAATTGTAGAAAAATTACTCCATACTTTTAAAGAAAAAGGCGCAATTAAGTAGATAGGTCAGTCGCCTTAACTACCCTACACAACTATAACTTGAGGGTTATTTAGTACAACACCAAACTATTTACCATTGCTTAAACTAATGGTAACAGAAACTTAAATAAACAGGCCTTATACCGTCCTTAATTTTACCCCTTTTAAAACAACATGGGGTATTTAATCAGTATTATCGTATTTCAAGCGGTATTTTCGTTGGCTTTGGTCATGAGATATCGCAGCAAAAGTCAGTTTGATAAACTCTTGGCTTTGTTCCTATTTTTTATTTTCAGCCACTTTTCTACCAAGTTATTTTTCTTGGTGTTTTTGGAACAAAATCCATTTTACTACAAATTGCCCACAAGCTTCAGTTTGTTTTATGGTCCCATTCTATACCTTACTAGCAAATGTGCCGTAAAAGGTATTACACGGAAAGAATTATGGAGGCATTTAACACCGTTCCTCATCGTGAGCATAGTGTTTCTTACCGTGATTGCCACACATGGCAGTGGTCCTAAAAGCGATGCCTTTGGACAATGGTACCAAAACCTATCCTATGGTTATCTTATCCCATTTATAGTATATCCTATATTAAGCCTTAGGCTGTTGCGCAAAAAACCCAATAGCATGCCCAAGGACCGCAACACCTTATTATTAAGCTTAACCTATGTAAACATTGCCTTTATGGGGGTTGTGCTGTTTTTGGTGACCCTTCACATTTTAGGCTACGACCCCATTAACATTAGGCTAACCTATGTGCTCATGCTCATTACTGTGGTATCCATTTTGCTTTATAAAATCAATACTTCGGAAGAACCCATCGTGGCCAATGTTTTGGCCGCCGCCCCTACTAGTCTGGGGAACTCCGAGAAGAAATCGCAGAAATACGAGAGTTCCAATTTGGAAACCGAAGATTTAAAGGCCTATTACAAAACCTTACAACTGTTTCTTGAAAAGGAAAAAATTTATTTGGACCCAGAACTGACACTTCAAAAATTATCGGAAAAAGTCCACATTCCAAAACATCACATTACTCAAGTGTTGAATGCCTATGTTCAGAAAAACTTCTATCAATTCATCAACGATTATCGCATTGAAGAAGCAAAATCACTGCTTACATCCAACCACAAAGAATCCATCACAGATATTGCCTATAGCGCTGGCTTCAATTCCAAATCTACCTTCAATACACACTTTAAAAAACTCACCCAAAAGACCCCTTTGGAATACAAAAAAGAGGCTTTGGGGCTCTCTTAACACATGCTTAACAAATTCTTTCTTTTTAATTAAAACAACCCAAACCACTTAAAAACATATCGTTACATCATTCAAACGTTCACCTCACATAATTTGAACGCACAAAATGACCTCCTCAGTTGATTACAACGAATGCCCTTGACTTTATTTCAAATTTTGCGGCAGATTAAAATCAACAAAAAAATTTCACACAATGAGTAAACACTTAAAATTCCTTGGCGCTTTGCTACTAATTTTAATGGCGAGTTCCAAGGTACTTTCCCAAACATCAAGAATAAGCGGGAAAGTAGCTGATGAGTTTGGTCCGCTTCCCGGAGTAAACATTTTAGTAAAAGGAACCAGCAACGGAACCACCACAGATTTTGAAGGAACCTTTAGCTTGGTAAATGTTGAAGGAGGAGAACACACTATTGTTTTTTCCTATCTAGGATATGAAACCAAGGAAGTGGCCATCACTACTACAGCCAATGAGCGTTCAGACATGGGGACTATCATGTTAATGCCCAGTACCGAAGAATTGGGAGAGGTGGTACTTAAAGGAGGTTATATGCCTTCGCAGCAAAAAGCTTTGAACATCAAGAAAAACTCTGCCGCCATTATGGAGGTATTGGCCAATGACGTGATTGGAAAACTTCCGGACCGTAATGCTGCCGAGGCTGTACAACGTATGACAGGAGTTTCTATTGAAAGAGACCACGGTGAAGGACGTTACGTCATTGTAAGAGGAACTCCTATTGCTTGGAACTCTACCTTGTTGAACGGAGACAGAATGCCTTCTACCGAAGGAACATCAGACAATACCAGTGGAACCCGAGCGGCACCTTTGGACATCTTCCCTTCGGAAATGATTGAATTTGTGCAATTGTCTAAGGCCATTACACCAGACATGGAAGGGGATGCCATTGGAGGATCTGTGAACTTTATCACCAAAACAGCACCTTCTAAAAGAACCTTGAACGTCAACTTGGGATATGGGTACAACGACCAAGCCCAAAAACCTATCCAAAACGGATCGATCCTTTATGGAGACCGTGTAGCTGATGGAAAAATAGGCTTCATGCTTTCTGGAACCTACTGGAACAGAAACTGGGGTACCGATAACTACGAAGTGGTATACAACAGTGATAATTTCGCTTTGAGCAACCTACAGTTAAGAGACTATTTGGGAGAACGTACCACTTATGGTTTCAACGCCGGATTTGAGTACACCCCTAATGTGAATACCAAAATCTACTTACGAGGCCTTAAAACTAAATTTAAGGACCGTGAAAGTGCTGTAGAACATATTTTCAATTTCGATGAAAGTACCATGGACCTAAGAGTTCGTGAAGGAATTATTGGTATTGATCTTTATGGAACCGAAATTGGAGGTAACCATCACCTAAGAAATGAAAAGTGGAAAATAGATTGGAGACTTTCTACCTATGGCGCAGAAATGGGCAACGAAAAGCTTCCTGGCTCATCGGCAGCGGGATCGCCAGCCTACTATATGGCTACTTTCTCTACGCCTGTAAGCTATAGCAACCTTACCGGTGATGGTTACAAGTTTTTAGATATCGATTCACCTTCAGGATATGATGGAGATCCTTATGACAATATCCAACCTTACTTGAGCAGCCCTGTAACCGCCGACCAAATGACCTTGGCCAACCAGATTGCTTTCAAATCACACAGTAAGGAAATGGATTATACAGCGCAAGCAGATGTAACTTTTAAGCCTACCGACAAACTGACTTTAAAGGCCGGAGGTAAGTTTAAACGCATGAACTTTGAAAGAGGCGCTCCTTATAACTATTACCTGTATTTGGGAGATGCCTATGGCGCACCAATTGCCATGACCAATTTTGACACAAGGCCTTTCCCTGAAAGAGGTGGGTATTTAACTGAAATAGGAAGTCCATATGACAACGTATTGTTGCCATCCTTAAGTTTGAACCAATTGGACGATTTGTTCTCTGCCGAGCAATTGGAAAACCCGTTGTACTACAACATCGAATTTGATGAAAACAACCCGTCATCGGCTGGATCCTTCTACTCAGGACATGAGCAAGTAGCGGCAGGATACTTAATGGGAGATTACAAATTGACTGATAAGTTAAGTCTTATTGGAGGGTTCCGCTATGAGCATACCAATTTGGAATATGACGGTTATATGGTAACCGCAGTATCTGAAGATGAGACTACCATCAACAAAATTTCCAACGACAATGATTTTGGCTCCTTCCTGCCAATGGTACACTTAAAATATTCACCAAAGGACAATATCAACCTTAGATTGGCCTATACAAGAACCATGGCAAGGGCCAATTTCTCTGAATTGAATCCAACAGAAACCATTAGTTTGTTGAGCACTCCTGCAACTATTTCCAGAGGAAACATCAACTTAAAGCCTACGTATTCCAACAACGTAGACCTTATGGGAGAATACTACTTTAAAAACGTAGGTTTATTAAGTGCCGGTGCCTTCTATAAATCTTTGGAAAATGTAATCTATACAGGTAGAAGTTACCAAAACATAGACGGAACCCTTTACCAAGTCACCCAACCTCAAAACTCCGAAAGCGGATGGTTGGCAGGATTAGAATTTGGATTGTCCAAGCGTTTGGATTTCTTACCAGGCTTTTTGAGTGGTTTTGGAGTTGAGGCCAACTATACCTTTGCCGATTCGGAAATGAACGTACCAGAATATCATACCGATGCCACCACTGGAGAGATTACAGAAACGACCACTACCGAAAAAATACCTAACCAGTCTAAGCACATCTTCAACAGTGCCCTATTCTACGAAAAAGGGATTTTTACAGTACGTGTGTCTGGAAACTACAAAGGAGAGTCTTTGGCATTGGTACAAGGCAACCCAGAAAACTACCGTTGGTATGACAAAAACTTCACCGTAGACTTTTCGGGATCTGTAAACATCAGTCCTAAGTTGCGTATGTATGTTGAGTTGAACAACTTGACCAACGAACCTTTGAGATACTACCAAGGCAACACTAACAGACCAGAACAAACAGAGTACTACTCTATCAGAGGTCTATTTGGTATCAACTACAAATTATTCTAATCACAGAACATCATGTCCATTCATAAATTTTTATACACGGGAGCCATAGCAACTTTGCTATGCTCCTGTGGCAACTACGAAAAAGCCGAACAACCCGCATACTCTTTGGATGAAACCATCCATGTTAAGCGTTTGGAAGACCATAATTACGAGTTACAATTGAACAAAACAGGGAACTGGAACATCTATACAGGTAACTCTCCAGAAACCATCAATTGGAGCAATGTTCAAGTACTTTCAGAGACCCAAAACATTTTGAACATCGCCAACCCACAGCCTGCAAAACGTCTGTTTTTTGCGGCCGTAAGCGAGAGTGACACCCTATACCTATCGGAACGTGAAATTGTACTGGAACACAGTTTCAATTTTAGGGACATAGGAGGGATTCCTACCAAAGATGGCAAACACACCAAATTTGGAATGCTGTACCGCTCAGGTGAAATTGCAGAAATGAGCAAAGAAGATTTGGCCTATATGAAAGAAATTGGCCTTGCAACCATTTTGGATTTGCGTTCCAATTATGAAATTGAAGAACAGCCAGACATGTATCCAGATGGCGTGAATTGGCTGCACATGCCTATTGGCAATATGGACAACAAAGATCCAAAGGCCATGCTTAAGCAAATTACCGATGCCGACCCAGAAACCTTTGATGGCGATGCCATGATGGAACAGTTTTCGGTAGAGTTCGTTGAACACCCTGAGCCTTTCAAGAAACTATTCCAAAAGATTGTGGAAGATGGGGATGATCCGATATTGTTCCACTGTAGTGCAGGAAAAGACCGCACCGGATTCACTTCTGCCTTTCTACTTTACACCTTGGGTGTTGACAAGGAAACCATTATGGACGAATACGTTCTTTCCAACTATTACAGATACCCTCACAACGAAAGCACCATCAAAAAAGCGGCAACCTTCTATGGCATCGACGAGCGTATTTTACGTCCCTTGATGGGGGTAAAACGTTCTTATTTGGAGCGCGGATTTAAAGAAATAGAAGCCAAATACGGCTCTGTAGACAACTTTTTGCAAACAGAAATAGGGGTTGACTCCTTAGTTCAAGCCAAATTAAGGCATCGATACTTAAGGTAATTTTTTGCAATTAGTTTTTTTAAGGCGGATGTTTTGTACATCCGCCTTTTTAATTATCACATAGGTAGTGTTAGCATCCCCGGAATATATCCTCCTTCCAAAAATTTTATCTATTTTGGCTACCATGTAGCGAACAACATGTGTTGTTATACACAATCTCAAAACAACTTAACTGTCATTTAGAGATGAAAAGACATCATTTTAAAATGCAAGAAAGACATATCACATTTCTTTTAATTGCTCTATTGACCGCAACATTACAAGCACAGGATGTCATTTTGCAGACTGGTGATGTATTGTTTAGGGAACCTGCTGAAAGCAGTTTATCCAAAGCCATCGATGCGGTTACCCAAACCGATAAAGCCACACATTTCTCCCATATGGGATTGGTTGAAAAAGTAGGTGATACCATTTTTGTATTGCACGCCGACACGGAAGGCGGTTCCTGCAAGATTAGTTTGCGAGAGTTTATCTATCCTCCCTCAGACAGTATACCGCAAGAAAGAACGGTGATCGCTTATCGCTTAAAACCCGACTATCAAAAAGCCATTCCTGACGCTATCAGCAAAGCCAAAACCATGTTGGGGAAGCCCTATAACTTTAGCTATGTCATGAATGACAGCAGCTATTATTGCTCTGGATTTGTATACAGAGCTTTTGTAAAAGACAGTATTTTTAAATTGAACCCCATGACGTTCAAGGATCCGGATACCGGCAAATTCAATCCCTCCTGGATTGCGTTATACAAAGAATTAGGCATGGACGTCCCCGAAAGCCTACCTGGCTGCAATCCCAACGGTATGGCCGCTTCTGAAAAATTAATGCTACTTGGAAAAGTTCGGCTGTAAAGAATTATAGTGCAAGAGTACTTTACTGTAAGATTTGAGACTATTTTAGTAGTTCTCGAACTCGTCACAGACGAGCGCTAGCCCAAGGTGAATGTGTCTTTAAAAATAATTTGACAGGTACCATAATGAATTTTAAAAGAAGAAATAGAGCTAAAATTGGTAGCTGTAATTTATTAAAAGATCAAGTTATATATGTAGTTTTAAGACCTAACGTTTTTTGTATTTGAGTTATATAAGATGCATAAAAAATTAAAAGTTTTAATTGTTGAAGATGAGGAGCTTCAAGCGAATCTTATTTTAGAAATTTTAAAAAGTGAAGGGTATTTTAATATCCAAATTACACATAATGTTCAGGATACTTTAATGGCCTTTAAAACTTTCAATCCTGAAATTGTGCTTTTAGACATAAATCTGCAAGGTAAAAATGATGGCATAGCACTTTCCAAAGAAAAAAATAAAGATGCTCAAGTAATTTTCATATCAGCCCAAAACGATTTACAAACAATAACTTTGGCGTTGAAAACCAAACCTGAAGCTTATTTTTCAAAACCAATAAAGAAACCTGATTTGTTGGCGGCTATAAACCTATGTTTTATAAAAAGCAAAAAAGAAACTATAAAAATAAAAAATGGGTATATTGAAGAGATAATACCTCTAAATGATATTTTATACTTAGTCTCTGATAGAAATTATATCGATATTATTACTACAAACAATAAATTTACCCTAAGATCTTCGTTGAGTCAATTTTTAAAACATGAACTTCCTAAGGATCGGTTTGTACAAATTCATCGTTCCATTGTGGTAAATAAAACCAAAATTAACAAAAAAGGAGCTTCATGGATAGAGGTAAACAATCAAGAATTGCCTATTTCTAGAAATTATCAGTTTAGCTTATAAATAAGGTTCTAATATTTAACCAGAAACCAATCCATTTAATTCGTAATACTTTTCTTTTAACTTTTAATAAATGTAAGTATTAATCTACATTTTCAATTATCCAATGAAATGCATTTTAGTACACAAACTTCTGTATTTAGTACCAAATCCCTCCAACTGTACTTTAGTTGCAATTACTTTTGCGCCCTAATTTTTTAAACTTATTTTAATATGAAACAAAAGTACTTTTTAGTGTTCTTATTCCTATCAGGGTTAAAAATGTTTTCACAAACAGATGCATTTATTGCTTCAACTTGTATCGGAACAACAACAGGTCCTCAATCAAGATTTTACACTCCTTTAGCCGGAGATTTTAATGGAGATTTGTACAAAGACATTATAGTTAAAGACGAATCGGGTGTTTATAGATTATACGCAAACGATGGCTCTAATAATTTTACAGGAACCCAAATTTTATCTGGTTTAGGCTGGAGTGACTTAATTGCTAAAGATTTAGATAATGATGGCGATATGGATATTGTTAGTACCGCTGGTAAAATCTTTATTAATGATGGTTCTGCTGTATTTACTGAATTAACAGGAACATTTTTTACTGCATCTGGTTCTATTAGCAAGGTTATTGTTGCCGATTTTAATAAAGATGAAAAACAAGACATACTTTGGTTAAATGGATCTTTGAATTCTATAAACAATAATCAATTATGGGTAAACAGCGGTACCACGGGTAATGCAAGCTTTACTTTGGCAGAAGAATTTGATAACCAAGGTGTTTTTGCTAACAATGGTGCCATAGAAGGTGATATTGACAATGATGGAGACATAGATTTGGTGCTTTGTGGCACAGGAGGCTGGAACGGTAAAGTCTTTACTAATAATGGTAACGGTATATTTACGAATAGTCAAAATTTAACAACCTATACAGGAACTGGTTTTATGGCAGATTGGGATAAAGATGGCGATCTCGATTTTTTAGCTAGTGATTATTATAATAATTGGGGCTTACGTTTATGGGAAAATGATGGAACAGGAACATTTGGAGCACCTTCTGCAAATTCCTTAGTATCGGTTATAGCAAATTATACGGTTACAGCTTTGGTTGATTTAAATGGTGATACTTGGCTTGATGCTGTGTATGCTGGTAAAACTGGTTCTGGAGCTAGATATTATATTAATTCAGGTTGTGGACTTACACTTAATAGTCAAGAGTTGCCTAACGCATATAATGGTACGGCAATCGCAGATTTTAATAACGACGATAAACTAGATATTTTTTGTTCAGCAAGAGATTTTCAATCGTGTGTTTATATTAACGATTTAAATACACAGTCTTATGTTGCCATTACAGCGCCTACAGTTTCTTCACCAGTTGATTATGCCTTAGGTGACACAGCAAGTGAGCTTTTGGCTACAGGATCCAACCTTTTATGGTATACGGCTTCTACAGGCGGAGCAAGCACTTCTAATGCACCAACACCAGAAACCACCAGTACAGGAACCACTTCATATTGGGTTAGCTCTACTAATGATAATGGCTGTGAAAGTGAACGAGTGGAAATTGTTGTAAATGTTTATGAGCCTGCTACCCACTTGAATTTTGATGGTGTTAACGATCATGTGAATTTAGGACCATCTATCTCTACCCATTTAAATAATAAAACAGCTTTGACCATTGAAGCATGGATTAATCCCACTACTTTAAACGGTTGGAATAATATTTTGACCGATTATAATGGATCTTACAATAAGCTATTGTTACGTGTAAGAAATAATAATAACATCCAATTTTGGTTAAATAGCACTGCTTTAAATGCTTCGTTTGATGTGCCTTTAAATACTTGGACTCATATTGCAGCCGTTTATGATGGTACCAATATGCATGTGTATGCAAACGGAAATTTAATAGCTTCGCAAGCAGCTCCAACAAGTTTACCTGTAGGTACAAATATATTCCATATTGGTTCAAGAGTTGGAGGCACAGAATATTTTACTGGAAATATTGATGAGTTACGTATTTGGAGTGTAGCTAGAACAGAAGCACAAATTAACAATTATATTTCTTGTGAATTACAAGGAAATGAAAGTGATTTGGTAGCTTATTACAAGTTTAATCAAGGAGTTGATACAGTAAATAATTCAGGTATTTCTAGTTTATTCGATACAACATCAAACGCAATTAATGGTACACTAACCAATTTTGCAATAAATGGTGCTACTTCAAATTGGTTAGCGGGATCGACAGTTACTACAAACAGTACATGTGCAACATTAAGCTCGCAAGACATCAATACTCTTGATCAAGAGTTTAGAATCTATCCAAATCCATCAACAGGTTTCTTTTCCTTCGATAGTAAAACGGCTTTAAATATTGAAGTTTACAACATATTAGGAAAAATGGTATTGAATCAAGATTTAAAAACAGGGATACACACTATCGATATCTCTAAGTTTCCTAACGGAATTTATATTTTAAAAGCAGCTAATAGTTCTCGTAAAATAACGACTTATAAATTAGTTAAACAGTAATATTTTGATTGCTTTTTAAATATTCCAATACATAAAGAGGTCGTCTAAAAGTAATTTTTAGACGATTTTCTTTTTCAAGTCTGTTTATTTTTTTGTGTTGTACTTTTTTGAGCTAAAAGTGTAAAGCTCGCTTACTGCAAGCAGGTAAAAAAAACTCCTAAGCAGTCCCTTATATTACTAAACTGAACTTTTAAAATTATGTACTCAAGCTAGCACCCGTTGTAAACAGGAGTTTTTTTCTCAGCCATAAATCCGCAAAACACTCTGCTTCAACATTTATAAAAGCTTTAACACTCGTCACAAAAGAGTGCTAGCGGTAAATGTCAATTTGTAAAAAAACACTACTTAAAAAACAAAAAAGCCCTGTCGTAAAACAGCACTTTTATTTATTATTTCTCTTCAAAACTTAACATCAAGTTAGATTAACGGAAGAGTACAAAAAGAGATTCCTCCTTCGTCGGAATGACAAAACTCATCTCTACTCCATTCCTTTTAACTTCAAACTGCTAACCTCATACTTCAAACAAATCCGTCAAGACATCCTCAGCCACCAAGTGAGGCAAGGTCACCTTTAGACTTGGCGTACGCTGCATCTCGCGTTCAATAGCAAATCTTGCTTCTTTGTTTCTGGCCCAACTACGTCTCGCGATACCGTTATTGACATCGTAAAACAACATGCTTTTTAGGCGTGCTTCGGCCTCCTTGGTACCGTCCAACAGCATTCCAAAACCACCGTTGATCACTTCTCCCCAGCCAACACCACCACCGTTGTGGATAGACACCCAGGTAGCGCCTCTAAAACTGTCGCCTATCACGTTTTGAATGGCCATATCAGCCGTAAACTTACTGCCATCATAAATGTTGGAAGTTTCGCGATATGGAGAATCGGTACCACTCACATCGTGGTGATCGCGCCCCAATACCACAGGGCCAATTTTTCCTTCTGCAATGGCATTATTAAAAGCTTCGGCTATTTTGGCGCGCCCTTCTGCATCGGCATATAGAATTCTGGCTTGTGAACCCACCACCATTTTGTTCTGCTTTGCATTTTTAATCCAAGTAATGTTGTCCTGCATTTGCAATTGGATTTCCTCTGGAGACACTTCCATAATTTGCTGCAGCACTTCCATGGCAATTTGGTCCGTTGCATCTAAATCCTCGGGCTTTCCAGACGTACACACCCAACGGAAGGGTCCAAAACCATAGTCGAAACACATAGGTCCCAAAATATCCTGAACATAGGAAGGATATCTAAAATCGATTTGATTTTCGGCCATCACATCGGCACCTGCACGAGAGGCTTCCAACAAAAAGGCATTTCCATAATCGAAGAAATACGTGCCTTTGGCTGTATGTTTGTTGATTGCCGTGGCATGACGACGTAAACTTTCCTGAACTTTTTCCTTAAACACTTCCGGCTCCTCACGAATCAAGCGATTGGATTCCTCATAACTCACATCCACAGGATAGTAACCACCCGTCCACGGAATGTGTAAAGAGGTTTGATCTGACCCTACATGGATAAAGATATTTTCTTCATCAAAACGCTCCCAGACCTCCACAATATTTCCAATGTAAGCAATGGAAACCACTTCGTTGGCCTCTTGCGCTTTTTTCACACGAGTAATCAAAGCCTCCATAGAGTCTATCAACTCATCTACCCAACCCTGTTGGTGACGTTTGGTGGCCGCTTTTGGATTCACTTCGGCACACACCGTGATACAACCCGCAATATTCCCTGCCTTAGGCTGCGCACCACTCATACCTCCCAAACCAGCGGTTAAAAATATTTTTCCAGAGGAAGACTCCTCTTTCTTCAGTATTTTTCTAAAGGCGTTCATCACGGTAATCGTGGTTCCGTGTACAATTCCCTGCGGACCGATATACATAAAAGATCCCGCAGTCATTTGTCCATATTGGGTAACTCCCAAAGCGTTGAACTTTTCCCAATCGTCCGGTTGGGAATAGTTAGGAATCATCATCCCATTAGTTACCACCACTCTGGGCGCTGCTTTAGACGATGGGAACAATCCCATGGGGTGGCCAGAGTACATATGCAAAGTCTGCTCCTCTGTCATAGTGGCCAAATATTTCATGGTCAACAAGTATTGCGCCCAGTTTTGAAACACAGCACCATTTCCTCCATAGGTAATCAATTCCTCAGGGTGCTGAGCTACGGCAGGATCCAAATTATTTTGAATCATCAACTGGATAGCTGCCGCCTGTGAACATTGTGCCGGATACTCCGAAATAGGTCGCGCATACAAATCGTAATCGGGTTTGAAACGGTACATATAAATGCGTCCGTATTCTTTCAATTCCTCGGCAAATTCAGGCGCCAAAATCGCATGCCAAGCTTCTGGGAAATATCTTAAAGCATTTCTAACGGCTAATTGCTTGTCTTCTTTTGATAGGATATCCTTTCGTTTTGGGGCTCTATTAATGCCTTCCGGATAGGCCTTTTTTGCCGGTAACTCTGTTGGAATTCCTTGTAATATCTGTTCTTGAAATGTCATATCGCTTTTTGTTTTACTGCACCCTAAAGGCTTGTTCTTTTACAAATTGAATGATGGCATAAATATCGTCCTTCAACACACGGTCATCTTCCAACTTCGCCACTTTACTTCTGATCAACTTAAAGTTTTCTTCCACAATATCGGAAAAGGTATTTGGTCGTCTAAATTCCAATGCTTGGGCTGCATACATTAACTCGATGGCCAAAATCTTTTCAATATTCCCCAAAATTTGGTTGAACTTACGCCCAGAGATACTTCCCATAGACACGTGGTCTTCCTGTCCTAAAGACGTTGGCACACTGTCTGCGGAAGGAGGGAAACACAAAGATTTGTTCTCGGTTACCAAAGCCGCTGTAGTGTATTGCGGAATCATAAAACCTGAATTCAACCCTCCAGATTCGGTTAGTAGACGTGGCAATCCAAACTTACCTTCCAACAACAAATAACATCTTCTGTCGGCGATATTTCCTAATTCCGAAGCTGCTATCGAGGCATAATCCAAGGCCATTGCCAAGGGTTGTCCGTGGAAATTTCCACCAGAAATCGCTTCGGTTTCACTCAACACAATTGGGTTATCGGTTACCGAGTTCATCTCAATTTCTGCCAATTCATTTAAATGATAGAAAGCATTTCTTGAAGCCCCGTGCACCTGCGGAATACAACGCATGGAATAAGGATCCTGCACGCGGGCACAATCCAAATGCGATTTGATATTTTGCGAATCCTTAAACAGTCGGCGCATGCGCTCGGCTACTTTTAGATTTCCTTGAAATGGTCTAATGGTATGCAGCGCTTCCTTAAATGGCGAGGCACTTCCTTGGTAGCCCTCAATACTCATGGCTCCGGCCACATCTGCCAAGTCCAAAAGATATGCCATTTTTTTGAGCCCTTTGATGGCGTGGGCCAAAATAAACTGGGTGCCGTTGATCAATCCCAAACCTTCTTTAGCCTGTAATTGGATAGGCTCCAAATTATGTGCTTTTAAGACCTCTGCGGCAGGTTTAATGACATCGCCTACCCAAAACTCACCTTCGCCCAACAACGGCAAAAATAAATGCGATAAAGGCGCCAAATCACCCGATGCTCCTACCGAACCTTGTTCAGGAACTACTGGCAACAAATTATTTTCAATACAGTACAACAATCGGTCGATCACTTCCATTCTCACCCCTGAAAATCCTTGACATAAGGCCTGCACCTTACAGATCATCATGATTTTGGACAACTCCTTATCAATCGGGTTTCCTACACCAACGGCATGGGTAATTACCAAGTTCTCCTGTAATTTACTGGTTTCCTCAGGGGTAATCTGTACATCGCACAAGGGACCAAATCCTGTATTGATTCCGTACACGGCCTTATCGGAATTGGCCATGATTTCTACCTTTTGTCTACATTCATTTACTTTAGCCTTGGCCTCTTCGGTCACAATCCCTTTCAAAGTTCCTTCTGCAAGGGCCATTACGGTGTCTACCGAAAGCTTATCTATACCATATTTAAACATCATTCTCTCTCGTTTTCTATTAGTTTTTACAAAGTTATCGCTATTTTTGATAGCAAATAATATCAATTACATCACTCATTGATGCCTATAAGTAATCAAATAGAATTGCGTCACCTGCATTATTTTTTGGCTGTCGCCGAAGAATTGCACTTTAGAAAAGCGGCCGATAAACTGTTTATCTCCCAACCAGGGTTAAGCAGACAAATTAAACAGTTGGAAGAATTGTTGGGCATCACACTTTTTGAGCGTCATAACCGAGATGTAAAACTTACCAAGGCTGGCGCCTATCTTCATGCTGAAATCAGCAGAAACATATCCCGACTAGATGGCATTTTTGAACATGCCAAACTTTTACAGGACGGCAAGCAGGGCCGCCTTAATTTTGGTTATGTAGGCTCGGCGATGCAGGAGCTTATTCCCAGATTGCTTTTGGCTTTTGAAGAAGAACACCCCAATGTGATCTTTAGTCTTAAGGAAATGGACAACCAAAGTCAAATAGACAGTCTTATTGCCCATGATATTGACATTGGTTTTGTGAGATTGGAACGCGTCCCCAGAGGACTTTCTATCAAACAGATTTTAAAGGAACCCTTTTGTTTGGTACTTCCGAAGGATCACCCACTGGACAACAGCAATTTTAAAAGCTTGACCCAATTAAAGAACGAATCCTTTATTCTTTTCGACCCCAAGTATAGCACGTCCTATTACGAAAAAGTAATGCAAATTTTTGATGATAGTGGCTTTAGTCCAATTGTGTCCCATAATACCATTCACGCCGATTCCATTTATTCGCTAATAAAAAATAAGTTTGGGGTTTCCATCGTTCCTAAATCCCTTCAAGTGGGCCATGACCCTGGCGTGAAGTTTATTGAACTTTCCAAGATTCCACAACGCACTGTTTTGTCCATGATTTGGGACCCAAGCAACATGAATCCCAGCCTGGAGCATTTTATCCAACTTATCAAATAAAAAAAGCACCTATACCGAGTATAAGTGCCTTCCTTATTATTCCCTTAATAAATAATAATTTATCGTTTAATTGAGAAGTGTGCCTGGAATTGCTTTGGCACTCCCAATTCCTCATAGGTCAACACAAACCAATAATCTGTGGACGGCAATGGTTTTCCATTCAATGTTCCATCCCATGCCGCTCCAGAAGGTTTAATTTGAGCCAACACCTTTCCATAACGGTCATAAATTAGAATTTCTGCTTCAGGATGGTCATCTAATGCGAAAATATTCCAAACATCATTGTTACCATCATTGTTAGGCGTAAACATCTTAGGATAATCAATAATTCTAATATTCTCAATTACCAATGGGTCACAAGGAGTTTCTGTTTTCATATCATACACATACACGGTATGCAAACCACCGCTTACATTGGTAAACACCCCTCCATTATCCACAATAGGCCCATCATCCAACTGGAACCAATAGTCGCCATATCCTTCAACTTCAACAATAATACTTGGACTGGACGAGAATGCTCCTGATTGGCTCACACTCACCAATACCGCTTGACTCGACTGAAACACTTCAAAAGCCTGACTGATTTCAGACGTACAATTGGTTTCAGATTCAATTTCCTCTATAGATAAAGTATATTGCCCAGGCGACGCCGTGTCTACAGTATAAGTTCCCTGAGTAGCCCCTACAATTACAGTTCCATTCAAATACCATGTATAAGCATAATTAGGGTCTTGTAAATCACTTACCAAGGTCACAGAATTCAATACCTCTCCTGTTTCATAATCCACACAAATCGTATTATTTCCGTCTTGAGAATAAATTTCAGGATTCAATAAAGGTGCTACGGTATATTCAAAAGAAGTAGTATCATAACACTCGTCAGGAATGTTATTGTTCTCAACTCTTATATAAATGGTTTCTCCATAAGCTACGGTATTTATATAAGCGGCAGGATCTTCAATAGGGTTATCTCCATTTTCAGCATCCTCGGCAGAAAGGTAATAACTCACAGAAAAATCAGTAGGATTTTGACCATTAAGAACTTCTGCATTTAAACTTGTTAAATCAAAGGCCGAATACCCATCATTTTCTCCATCGTAATCACAAACAATCATCGGCTCTGGCATGTTGGCAACAGCTGCGGCCTCGACATTCAATTGATATGGAAAAATTTCAGAACATCCAGTTTCATTAGCAACAATTTCCACATAAATAGTTTGATTGAACTCTGTGGCGTTCGTATATGGGTTTACCGTAATTTGATTGTTCCCAGTTGCATCTTCATAGAAAGTTACTGTAAAATCCGATGAATTTTGACCAGTTCCCAATATAGTATCAATTTCAGCCACTAAATCAAAATCATAGTATCCGCTTACATCAGGACTACAAACCGTCATGCTACCTTCTGCAATGGTTGGTATTGGTTGTACTTCCAAATCAAAACTGAATACAGCATAACACTCTGTTGTTCCTGCATTAGCACTAGTAACCCTCACATATACAGTAGACGAACCAGACACATAGTTACTAACGTTAGGAATAGCATTATCTCCAGACTCGGCATCAGCTAGACTAGTATGATAGGAGAAGGTTAAGTTGGCAATCCCATTTGCAATGGTAGTTTCATATTGTGTTAAATCGAAAGGCTCTTGACTGTCATTAGGAGTTTGTTCATCACATAGTACTATAGGCGACAAAACCGTTGTACTAGGATCTGGTAATACGGTTATTTCCAAAACTAAGGCGGCCGTATTTACACATGCCGAACCTGCCGTAGACACTCTTATTCCCACTACTGTTTGGGGGTTAGGCGTTGCTGTAAAGGCATTTGGGTTAGGAATTACTCCCGTATTGTCCAAAGCGTCTTGCTCTGTAAAATGATAAGTCACGACATAATCAGATGGATTATCGGCATTGGCCAAAATTTCAGATTCATAATCCAACAAGTTAAACGTGTATTCCCCATCTCCATCGGTATCACATTCGGAGACTAGATACTCATCCTCCAATTCCAATATAGTCATTACCTCAATAGCGACCACATTATCGAGGTCCAACGAACAAAATGGAGAGGTTGCGCTGGTTACAGATTCTAGAGTAACTTCTGTAGTGGTCATTAAATCTGGAAATTGCAAATTGAAATTCCCAGTAGCATCAAGGGTTATGGTTTCAGAAGCTCCACTTCCTATATGATATACTATGGTTGCATTGGCTTCCCCAGTAAAAGTCATTTCCCCCATTTCTCCCTCACATATTGGAGAATTAGTATTAACTGTAGGGATTGTATTTGGATTTACCTTGATTTCGATTGTTTCGGCAATAGATCTAGTACAGCCATTACTTTCTGCAAATGTAACGTACTTCATATCTATAGTTGTATCCTCAGTAAATGTCATATTCAAAGTTGCAGAACCGGTTTCGTCCAACAAAATTTCCTCATAAGGAGGTTTCGCCCCATTTATACTATAGGCTACAATGGCATTTGGAGATCCCGTAAAATTAAATATGGACTCCTCACCATAACAGATTTCTAAACTATTCACTTCTACACTAGCCTCAGGGCGTGGTAATATCAACAAATTGAATTCTGTTACATCATAACAGCCTGATGCATTGGTCACCTTAGCATATATTTGTGTGGTAGCCGCTGTAGAAAAGTATAATTGGTCTGAAGGAACTTCATTAATGCTATCAGTAGCATCAGACAAACTGTGATAAAATGTAACAGTATTATTTGGATCAGAATTGATATCACTTACTACTTGTCCTAAATCAAAAAAAGCGGTTCCATTATTAGAACAGTTAACTTGATCTTCAATATCATTAGCTACTGGCGATTCTGGAAATGCTCCAGTACCCCTTGTAGCAGTACCTGTCCACTCTATTGAAAACCCACCCCCATCATAAGGACGGTCTATGATCAAATAATAACTTTCACCAGGTTGAACCCCTATCTCACGTACCCAACCATTTCCAGAGCTCGGTGGGGAATGTGTTGCTAAAGAAGTAGAATTCATTCCTGTTAGGTTAGACGTCAAGTTCAACTCACCGGGATTGGTCATAGAACAACGTAGGGGATCAATATTTGCCTGACCTTGTGCGTCTTTACTTTTTATCTCCTCACAGCTTACATTTGGCCCAAAAAGCCAAAAATCAAAATCCTCATCAATAGAGGGATTATCTGGAGTCAATATAAACCCCAAGTTTCCGTCTTGTACAATATCAAACTTTAACCATACAGAATTGTGCTCAAGGTTTCCACAACCATACAAATCCCATTCAGCTCCATAGCCATCAGCATTGGAATTGAAAGTTCCATTCCCGCAAATTGTTATGGCGTTTACACAATCACTAGGCAATCCATCAACATTTGTTTGTGCACTAAGCCTGAACAGGAACATTATAAAAAGGCCAAACATTAAAAATTTCCTCATATTAACTTTCTTCATTACATAATTTAAAACTCCAATAGTCAACCTGCAATCTCAAAATTGCAAATTGACTATTAGCTGTTTACAGTTATTTTTAAGTTTTTGGCTGGTCGGCAAATGTATATAAAAAAATGAAATTACTTTTTAACGATCAGGAATTCTGAGCGTCTATTTTGTGCATCCTCTTCTTTTGTACACTTAGACTTACAGTCTATTTTTGGTTCTGAACTTCCCATTCCCTTAGCCGAAAGTCGATCCTTAGCAATGCCTTTAGAAATTAGATATTGCACCGTTGCTTGCGCACGTCTTTCAGATAGTTTTTGGTTGTACTCGTGATTCCCTTTGGTATCGGTATGTGAACGCACCAAGATTTCCATTTCTGGATATTCCTTCATAACGCCCACTAATCGATCCAATTCAAAGGCGCCTTGTTGAGTAATGTTGCTCTTGTCGAATTCAAAATAAATATTGTTCAACTTCACCTCAGTTTCTGTAATCAATTCATGCTCTGGCTCCAAAACTACGGTTACGTTGGTAGTCCCTCCTTTGCTTGGTGAGACTTGAGCACTCGCTGTTTTGTAGCCTTGTCTTGACACATTAAAATAGTAAGCCGTTTCACATTCTACTTTAAAAGCAGCTGTACCACTAGCATCGTTATCTTTTGTCGCAATAACGTTATTTTGGCTGTCCAAAATTGATACTGAAGCATTTGTCAATACTGAGCCAGAAATAGCGTCCTTCACCAAGGCCACAGCCTCAGCAATACAAACAGGAATAGCCTTATAAATATTGTCTACACCTGTTCTATTTGAAGAAAAATAGCCAACATTATACTTAGTATTCACACTAAAAGAGAAGTCGTCACTTTTAGTATTTACAGGCTTTCCCAAGTTAATGGCGTCTTCATTTTTGCCCAAGTCCACTTTAAAAATATCAAAACCACCCAAACCTTGCTTTCCTGTAGACGCAAAGTATAAAATATGGTCTTCACTAATAAAAGGGAATCCTTCTTTACCAGCAGTGTTCACATTAGCACCAAGATTTTCAGGAGTACCATAAGCACCTCCATTAACACTTACTTTCCAAATATCGGTATCTCCAAAACCACCTGGCATGTTAGAAGCGAAGTATAACGTTTGTCCATCAGCGCTTAAACTTGGGTGACTTACAGAATACTCTGTACTGTTGAATGGCAAGGCTTGAATGTTTCCCCACTTACCATCTTGCTTAGTAGCACTGTACAAACCTTGTTGCCCAACTTTTACGTTGTTCTTCTTTACTTTTTTATAGTTTCCAGTACTCAAACCATCACGAGCAAAAATCATGGTATTCCCATCGGCACTTAAGGTAATTGGCCCATCGTGGAACGGTGTATTTAAGCTTTTCAATTCTTCTGGTTCAGATAAGGTCCCGTCCTCATTTCTAACCGACTGGTAAATGTCCAAATATGGTCTATCTGTCCAATTATCCTTTTTGTTACTCCCTCTAGAACTCACAAAATACAAGGTATTGTCATTAGATAGCACACTACCAAAATCACTCTGCTCTTGGTTGTTAATATCCACATTTTCCACATCAAACAACTTTGATTGGTCAGCCAAACGTGGTACATAGTTTGGATTTTTCATGTGGGTAATAGCGCGTTGATCTTCTGGCATCAGTTTGGCAAATACATCCATTTGTTTATTAGCCTCTTCATATTTCCCTTGAGATTTTAGAGTCTGAGCATAACGGTAATAGGTTTCGGCGTCCTGTGTTGTTTGCGTTGCCATAGCATACCATTTAGCAGCTTCCTCGGTATTGAAGACATTGTAGTAACAATCCCCCAACTGCTTGTACACATAGGTATCGGCACTTCTATTATCAACCAACTTTAAATAGGCATCGATAGCATCCATATACTGGTAGCTCTCAAACAATTGGTCGGCCTTTTCGGTTTGGGCGTTTTGTCCGTAGCTTGCTGCAACACACATCAGCAAACATAAAAGACTGTATATTTTTTTCATTTTTTAATGGCTTTTTGTGGTTAGAAAAATCTTGGTGAAACAGACACCTTCTTAGCAAAGTTCAAGTCGAACAATACCATAATTTCATGCGATCCTGAAGTACCTCCACTTAAATCGGAAGTGATGGCATCGTAAGCATACCCTACTCTTAAATTTGGAGTAATGGCAAAGTTTACCAATCCTGAAACTGAATCATCCAAACGGTAAGAGGCTCCCAATTCAAAGCGCTCAAAGAATAAAACATTCGCAGAGACATCCAAAGATGTTGGCGCATTGAATGCCGATTTCAACATAAAAGAAGGCTTGAACTTGGTATTTTCTGAAAGGTCAAACACATACCCCCCTGTTAAGAAGTAATGTAATTCTTCTGAACCAAATGTGTATTCCTGACCATTGTTGGTCACATCCAAGTGGGTGCTTTTTAACATATTGGGCACAGAAAGGGCCACATAATATTTATCTGTGTAATAGAAAAATCCTGAACCAATGTTCAAATAGGTATTACTTGTATTTTGGCTAAAGGCCTCATCAGTAGCATCCACAACGTATCCATTACCAATATCACTCCATAATCCAATATTTTGGAAGGTTGCGCCAGCTTTCATACCAAAAGCCAAACGGTGTTCTCCACCTAAATTTAAGGTATAAGAGAAATCGGCGTACACGTTGTTTTCTTCAACTGGTCCGATTTTATCCGAGATAACAGATAATCCCATCCCTACTTTTTCACCTACTGGGCTGTGGATAGAAAATGTAGCCGTTTTAGGCGCACCATCAATATCTACCCATTGCGATCTGTACAACAACCCTATAGATAAATTATCTTTAGAACCTGCATAGGCAGGGTTAATCACGTTCATATTGTACATGTACTGTGTGTACTGCGGATCTTGTTGGGCCTTACCACTTACCATAAAAAGCAGTGCAAAGGCCAAAGTCACATATAATTTTTTCATCTGTGTAGTTTATGCTATAATTGGAAGCTATCTGCCGTTTTACAGGCAGACAGCTTGAATTCATTTAGGGTTACTTTGCTCTGTTGATATATACCCAACCAGTTTCATTAGCTCCATCACGGTATTCAATGCTATAGAAGTAAGTACCTGTTGGCAACTCCTCTCCATTCTTGGATTGACCTCCCCATTCCTTAGTATAGTTTCCGCTGAAATTATATACCTCTGTACCATAACGGTTAAATATGTTCAATTTCACAACTTGGAAACCTGTTAGGTCAAACCAATCATTTTTACCATTACCATCAGGTGAAATTCCTTTAGGAATCTCTCCACAAGAGAATTTTTCAACCGTATAGCCTGCTGCGGTACTACATCCACCAAGAGTCACTGTTACCGTGAATTGGGTTGGTACCGTCGCATCCATATGGCTCATTGCATATTCAGTGACGTCCAATATGTTTGAATTATCCCCAACTACTTCTCCATTAGCATCCGTCCAAACATAATTAACCTCATCTGGGTTATAAGCATCACTCACTGGAGCTGCCGTTAACGTAATGTGAGCATCGATACAGTCTTCAGAAATTTCAGAAGTCAAGTTCTCTAGAATGGTAATAGTGTAAGTGCTCATACCTCCCAACAAACACATATCGGCATCTTCCACAATTTCATAAGTGATGGTGTACTCACCAGGCGTACTAGCTGCAACATTGATTTCTCCTGTCTCGGCATTGATATCCAATCCTGCTTGAGAGCTGAAACTTCCACCCAAAGTGAATGCTTCAGACAATACCGGCATTACCGATCCGCTATCTGGACAGTAAACATCCTCATAGGTGAAATCTGTAGTTGGATCTACAATCTCATTTACTTCCACCACAATTTCAGAACGAGGTCCTTCACAACCATTGGCATCCAAATAGCCAACATAGTAAGACGTAGTTCCTGCTACAGATGTATCCGGTGTCGGCGCTTCAGCAGAACCTATACCGCCCACTTCTTCTGTGTACCATAACAAAGTATAGTCTCCTTCAATAGTTGCACTTAATTGTTCTGCCACTGCACCTACGCAGTACATGATTGGAGACTCTACCCCTGGATAATCAGGAATACCATCGTACTCCACAGTTATCATATCATCACAATAACGGGTTCTCCAAATGAAGGTATAAGTTCCCGGCACTGTAAATCCACTAACGGTTACCTGTCTAGAACTAGCATCAGAGAACAATACTGGCCCAGGGTTCTCTTCAGATATCCAGGTTCCAGTTCCTTCTGCACTCATTTGAATACTTGGGTCTGTACAATCCAGTAAATCGGTTTGCAAGGAATTGATACTATTATTCGCCACAAAATTAAGAGCATCCAAAGTAGTAGATATTGCGGAATTTTTAGGTCTGAAAATAAAGCGAGTTGTAGATTGTCCTTCTGGAACAAAATAAGTCCCTGTATAAGTTGACCAACGTCCAGGATAAGCTGTCTCTTCTCGAATATTCACAAACGGCCCTTCCGGAGGTCCGGCAAACAACTGCACGTCGCTAGCGGTAGCCATTACTCCTGCCTTCCCAGCCGCAAAACTATAATACATCTGTGTAATCTCTGAAGTGTCAAAATCTCTATAAAGTCCTGCAATATTAGGGTCTCTTGGATCATAATCCCCATACTCTGGATCCAATATGATAAACTGTCCTCCTTCAGCTGGGTCTATCTCGGCCCAGTTAAAAATAGCTCCTTGATAAAAAAGAGTTCCCTCTTCTCCATTTGGTCTACTCATACTCCAACCTGGTATCAAAGCCTGATCATAGTTGGTCCAAGCAGAGAAGGCACGAGGTATGGCCGGTGACTCAAATCCAAAATTAGGCGCATTCATAGCACACAGGTCCTCTGGTGTGGTAGCACATAATTTAAAGGTTCTAGTGCTTATTTCAGGTGCAGTTAAGCTCAATCGTAACTTATAATTGTCGCCTACCACCAACTCGGTACTATAGCTCGCCACAAAAAGGTTGTCATAGGTACAGCCCATTTCTTCCAAACTGCCATCGGCCAATTCCTTGTACATGGTCATGGTAATATGCGGGATAGCTTCAATTGTATCTGTAAAACCATGATGCAAATCTGCATTCCCTTCAAAGCCATCAATCATAAACACCTGTACTCTAGATTCGGCGGTAAATTCAAACCAAATATCAGATACTGGAGCCTCGCCACAAGACAGTACTTCTGGAGATAAAGTCGCATTTCTAAAACTAACATCTACTACCGCTTCTTCACAATCTTCTCCGGAATTAACAGGAATGCTTACGGCTGTAGACACATCGTCTCCTATAGCAAAGTCATAAGGACCAGACCAATTGCTAGTATCTCCTTCACCACAAATAGCTCTTACAAAATATTCATAAGTCCCTACATTATCCAACTCAAAATCATCTGCGGTTGGCACATAAGAAGGCGTATTTACAATAGTTCCAGATTGTGGAAGAGTATTATTGTCTAAGGGCTGTAGCGCCACTTCCCATTGGGTTTCATCCCCACCAGGCGTCCATGACAATTCCGCAGCACCATTCGCCGTTAAATCTGTAGGCTGCGGACAGCTCACATCGCCACATGCTGCCACTCCTGTATAGAAAAACGCACGAGGTGTAGGTCCTAAGATATTAGCGACTTCTTGCCCTTGATAATCCTTTATTGTTATCTCGTATTCTGCATATTGGGTAGTTTCATAACCAACAGTTTCAAAAAACAATGAGTATTCTACCCCGTTACATAAAAAGACAGTATACTCTGGGGCAGCATTGTCACCATTGTAAAACATCATCCTTTGTATCATCACCCCATTTTGGTACAAATCGATACTGGCAGAGGTAAAATATTCGTGATGCTTATCTACAGTAATTTTGTATTCACAAACATTGCTTAAATCGCACATGGTAACCACTTCAACAGGAATTGACCATTCACTCTTATCGGTATCGCTACAAATAGCACGCACATACACTTCATACTTGCTTGCTGGAATCAAGCCTGTAACATCAAATGGATTGGAATCTGCAATATAAGAATAGGCTGGGTCTACATCACCGGTTGGAGCAGGTTCACCATAAGGCAATACCGCAATTTCCCATGAAGTCTCAGTGCCACTAGTATCCCATCCTATAGTAAAACCTTCATCAATAATAGGATTGATAGTTACGTTATAAGGCTGTGGACAACTAGGAATGTCCTCAACAATTACATAATCCACAAAAATTGATTGGTTTGTAACATTATTATTTGGAACATAAAATCCAAAATTAACCGCTGCTGGCGCAGAAACAGGTACCTCCAAAACCATTTCTTGATAATGCAAGGTCTCATCAAAACCATCCACATCGGAATCATACATAAGCGTTCCATTAAGTAATGAATTGGCATCTGCTCCAGTTGTGGACATATAGATTTCTAAAACCTCATTATACCCTGCAAATAATACACTATGGAAAAAACGCAAACGCTGCCCTGGTTTTACATTAAGGGTAGGTGATACTAACCAAGAGTTAGCACGTGATGCTGAATTTACAGCAGCGGTTTGATCTCCTTCATAAGGCGCTCTTGTACTATTGGTTACCCAACCACTACCAATAGTAGACCAACAAGGTCTTGTTGTAGAATCTGAGTTAAAGGTTTCTACAAATGGGGTATCTATAGCATTACAAGACGTTGTAAAGGTAATTGGCCCCAACCATCCACTACTAGAATCCCCACAAGAGGCCTGTACATAGGCTTCATAGGTTGTTCCTGGCTCTAGATCTGTAGCGGTATACGTTGGTTCGTCACGTACCGTTTCCGCAGTATTAGTTGGCAAACCAGTTCCTGAAGGTTGCACAGCAACATTCCAAACAGATTCTCCTGCTCCAGCGTTCCAAGTAACCTGTGCCGACGTACCAGTAATATTACTTACAGCTAAATTGGAAGGTCTTGGACATCTTTCTGCCGCTTCAATACTTACATTATCTAAATGTAAATGAGAGAAACCATTTTCTGCATCAAATGCTGGCGGTACTCTAAAGGCAATATATACCGTTCCACTAGATTCAAAATTAATAGTTTTTGTTTCAAAAGCGGTATTGGTGATTTCAAAATAGGGCTCCAGTACTGTAAAGCTAGCAGGATTATTGTCTGTTGTAGAAATCAAGACTTCCATTCCAAATCTGTTTCCGGAAAATGCCGCACTCTTCAAGGCCATATAATCAAACTCCAGTTTATTAAAACCAGTATTCACGTTGATAGCAGGCGATATAAACCAATCATCAAAAGCAGATGGAGGCGCAAAGATAGACGTTTGAATAGCCGCTTTATCTGCCAAGGTTGCCCATTGAGCATTATCGCCATTGGCATTAACAACAGACCAACAGAATTTATAACTATCAGCATCACCATCGTTAAAAGTTTCAAAATACGGTACTGGTATTACAAAGGTGTCACAAGTCGTCGTAAACGCTAATGGCCCTATCCATTCACTGTTACCTTTATCGCCACAATTGGCTCTTACATAGTATTCGTAACGCGTTGCTGGCAATAAATCTTCCACCGTATATGGGTTTTGATCTGTAATCACCCCTGGCTGAGTAACATCTCCAGGCAATGTAGGCACACCAGCACCAGGTGCTTGCACTACCACTTCCCATTCCGTTTCACTTTCACCAGCCGTCCAAGACAACTCTACAGACGTATCTTGAATAGCGCCTACAGCCAATGCAGAAGGATTTGGACATTGAGGAATAGTCTCCACCAAAATATCATCAATGGATAATCTAGTAGCCTCCTCAGCAGGGTTAGGCGTTACTACCCAAGCAATATTTACCTCCCCTTCTATAACAGGCAACTCAATTACTACAGTCTCCCATTGATTATTTGTAGAAATCGCAGTTTCTGGGTAAATCTCTGTGGTAAAGTTATTAGGCCCTATTCCTGTTGTAGATAGCTTGATGGAATAAGTAGAGGTTCCATTAGTAGCTCTATGCTTATAAGTCAAACGCTTAGGCAGCGCATCAAAACTCAAACGCGGAGAGGAATAGATATCATTATTATTCCCTGGAGTATCCAAGGTTGGAAGCGTTGGGTATCCCGTAAGATAACCCCACTGGAACCTATCCTTATTCAAATTGAGACTATACCAACAAGGTTCTGGGTTAGTGGATGTCGCTCCTGTAAAGTCTTCGAAAAACGGTAATGTATTGGTTACACATTGCGTGGTAAAGGTATATGGATTGGACCATTCTCCTGTAGTAGTTCCGTCACAAATAGATCTTACATAAAAATCGTAAGTAGTACCAGCCACAAGTCCTGTATCGATTAGGTTCCCTGTGTTTGTAGATGTAGATACAATCCCTGTAGTAGGCACTGGATCTCCCGTCGGCACCACGGCATATTCCCAAGAATTGGCAAAGCCACCAATATTTTCCCAAGACATGGCTACACTGGTCGCCGTTAAGTCCTCATAGGTAATTCCTGTAGGAGTAGGACACGAAGAGGCTCTCATTTCAAAAGTAAAACAGATTCCTGCACCAGGACTTAAATTGGAAGACACCACTATTATATAAGTTTTCCCTGCTTCTGCCAAGAAACCTTCTATAGAAGTTTCCTCCTGACCTGTAGCAGTATAAGCACCCGCCATACAGCTTACCCCAACATCATCACAGCTTTCATATATCAATACGGAAGACCCTTTATTATAGCAGTTTTCACTAGCTATTTGTTCTTTAGGAACACTTTGGAAAATAGAGACCAAGCCATCTTCTTCTGGCGTATAGGACATAAACAACTTGTCTCCTTTCAAGAAATTCCACGTATCTGGTGCTCCAGTCACACAGTTACTTCCCTGCGTATCATTAACAACAAATGGATTCCCATAATTGCTCAAGTTGTCCTCTACAATATATGGTTCCGTCAAATCTGATGGTATCACAATGGCACTGTCACAAGACAATCCAGATTTTACAGTTTCAAAACTTACAGGATCGCTCCATTCACTCCCCGTACCATTATCACAAACCGCCTGTACATATACATTGTAAACAACTTCAGACACCAAGTCTGTAAACGTATAAGAGTTTCCATTTACAGGAACACCAACACCATTTGGAAATGCCCCTTCAGGAACAATTTCAACATTAAAATTGGAAGCAGAAGGATGCGTCCAGGTTACTTCGGCTTCGTTGGTAGTAATATTAGTCATGGTAATATTAGCTGCCGGGATCTCATCACAACCTTGCAAGACCGCAACATCATCAATAAACCACTCGTCTCCCGTAGGAACAGCCCCATTTTGATTATTGACAGCTACAAAAGCAAAGTATACCTCTGCATTAGCCAAAGTAGACAAGTCTATTACCTTATGTTCATATTCTGTCTGAGAACCTTCATTTAAATTGGTTTCCGAATAAGTCTTCACAGAAGTACTAAATCCATAAATATCTAGATCTTCAGCTGTGGACACCCTAATTTGGTAAGTAGTACCATAATCAACATCACTTCCTTGCTTAGTGTAGAAATGTAATTCACCATTTGTAGGGACCGTAAACCTAGGTGTTACCAAATAATATTCGGCAGTACTACCATCCCCAATATTATCGGCACTTGGATTTACAGACACCGCATTACTGTCTAAATATCCATCTGAGGTTGCCCCCCATTGGGTAGTACCTACTTCATTATCTAAAAGCGTCCATGTTGCAGGCACACCGCTTTCAAATGATTCATTTGCTAATTGTGAAAATCCTTTCATAGAAAAAAGGACAAACACTCCTATCGTAAATAGGAATTTTAGCTTTCCTTTCAAAAGGGGTATTCCGGTGAATGCATTAGCATCCACACGAAAATCTCTTTTCAAAAAGAAAGCGGTCTTTGCTACATTAGATTGTAACTTGTTTTTCATCGTTTGCAATTTCAGTTAGTATTTCTGCTCTAAAACTATACATAAATATAACATATATATAAGTATAGGTTTTAATATTTACTGAAATTCGAAAGGACAAAACCTCAAACAAACAATTGACAAACAACAAAATACCCTTAAAACAACCCAATCTTAAGGAATTGTTAAGATTTCCTTTGTTGAAGTTTCTCAACCTGCTTTTTGAGGGCTTTAATTCGGGATTTTTGCTTTATTTCCATAAAAACAATGACTACCAGAAGTAGAAATCCAGTCACCAAAATAGCCTTTACATTAAATGAAAAATGGGATTGGATTGCGTCAATTTGAGCATCTTTAAGACGATCATTTTCTTGGATGGCATCACTAATGGAATTCCTTTCGGACAGCTCAATTTCATCTTTTGTCGCTAAAAAATGGTTGTAGTAAACTTGGTATTGTTCCCAATCGTCCAGAGCCAAATAGTTTTCAAAAAGTCCCTGGTAAATACCTTGGTTCAATACTAAGTCGCCAACATCTTTGGATTGGTTGAGGGCATTTTGCAATAAATCGATAGCCTCTTGATACCTTCCTTCTCGCAAATAGACTTCCGCCAATCCCTTTTGTGCAAAAGACACCAAACTATTAGCTCCTTTAGCGCTAGCTAAAGTGATAGATCGTCTGTAACTCTCCTTTGCTTCTTCGTATTGAGACAAAGTAGTATAGCAATTCCCTTTATTGTAGTAGGCAATGCTCAAATTCGTTTCGTAAAAAAGCCCCTTTGCCTCATATTCCTTGATGCCCTTGTCAAAAAAATTTAAGGCAATATCACAACTCAAGTTTTCTCTATAGATAAATCCTTTTACAATATAAGTCTTAGCCAAAAAGGTTCGTACCGAATCTCTCACAGGATAGGCCAAACAGGCCTTTTCGGTTTTGTCCAAAAACTCTATAGACTTATCATAGATACTCATCTGTTGGTACAGAATACCCGTCCTAGATAAAATCTCAATTGCCAATAGTGGATCATTTACCTGTTCCATCAATTCGTTTGCCATCGAGATATACTCCAAGGCCTTTTGATAATCGCGTTTGGAAGAATAAGCTGAAGACACCAAAGCCAAAGCTTTGATCCTAATATTTATTTTATTTGCTTCATCCTGATAAACTTCTAAGCCAAATTCAATACAACTCTCGGGGTCCTCATAAATCTGATTGGTCTTTAAGGCAATCAAATCTTCCAGATCCTTATCACTTAAAGCATTCTGCGCATAACCTTGCAGCATCCCAAATAGGACCAACATATAAAAACCCAAAAGCCATTTCCTGATGTCCATAATCTAGTTGTTGCTTAATTCTTCGTTACGCTCTTCCCTTAACAAATTGATATAGGTTGCCGGTGGCATACCTACAATAGACTTAAATACCGTAGCAAAACTACTGTGCGACGAAAAGCCACACTCATCAGCCAACACACTTATTTTATAATTGATATAGTTAGGGTCTGCCTTCAACTTCTCAATAATATAGTTAATGCGCAGCTTATTGATAAAAGTATTAAAGTTGTCATTATAATGCTTATTGATAATTTCCGACAAATACTTGGTATTGGTTTCAAACTGCCCGGCCAATACTGCTATAGACATATCCTTACTCAAGAACTTTCGGGAATTCTGGAACTTCTTCAATTTGGACAAAATTGCCTTTTCCGTGTCCTCTGGAATCACCAACTTTTTGGCCGCTTTGCGTTTGGCAGGTTTAATTTTGGCCAAATTGGTATGGTTGATTTCCAAATACCGAATGATTTCTCCCAAACGTCTCTTTTTAAAATAACTTTTCAGCAATACCAATAAGCCAATACCAATAACCAGCAAAAAAACACCTACCGCCATATAGATATATTCTGCATACCTATTTTTTGTAGCTTCAATAACTGCCTCGTTTTCCTTTCCTATTAAATTATACAAAGCATTTACCGCTTCACGTTCCTTGATTTCAACCTCCTTGTTCAACAGCAAAAACTCATAATTATAAACTTTGTGCTGATTGTTCTGACCCGCCGAAAGGTAATTGAGCCCCAACTCTTGATTAATTTCTTTCAACAAAGAACGGTTATCCAAAATTTCGGCAAACTTTAAAGCTACAAACAAGGTTTCCTCACTTTTTCTAAACGCCCCCAATTTATGGTATAGCGTCCCGAGAGCTTTAAAGGCTACCGCCTTACTATATAAATTATTACTATTGGATTGGTCTATCAAATGCATGGCCTTGTTCGCTTCAGCCATAGCAGTTTGATAATTTGCCGATTGCTGCAAAGCAGTCTCCTTGGCCAAATAAAAATCAATGTAATCTGCAGGTGAACTCTTTAGGAAGTCACCAAACTCCTGTTCCATCTGGTCCAAAAGCCCTAAAACTTTTGCCCTATCATCAGCAGCTTTAAAGTCCAACTGTTCCAATTGCAACCTAAATTGCAAGGAATCCTTAGTTGTTTCGGAAGTTACCTCATCAATCCAATTGGAGGTATGTTCGCTATAGGTAGGAATGGCACCTTGCAATTGCAATTCATGTAGTAACTTCACCTTAAACACGCCTATGGCCGCCCTATCCTTGTAGTTGTTTTTTGGCACTTGAGCACTCGCCTTAAACAGCCAGTCGGCAGCTTGTTTATACTCGCCTTTTACCCAATAGCACTTGGCCAAAAGAAGTCCCATTTGTGCCTGAATCTCATCATCATTCTCATGACTTTTTATGATGACCTCGGCAATTTTAATGGCTTCCTCAGGGTTGGAATACACCAATTCATTGGCCTTAAGCTGCAAATCATCGGCTTGGGCATACAGAGCAGCAGCCTCCGTAACACCCCACGAAAGCCCAAGGGCAAAGGTGATGGCATAAAGGCGTTTAAAACACAAATTCATTGGCTTGCGTAGTCTGATCTGTTACTAATTAATTGAGGTGCGCTACAAATATAGCTTTAAAAACATAATTTCTACCATCTGTTTACACCGACTATCTAATATGATTATTCTTACATAAGCCACTAGGCTTTTCACAGCCCATTGTTACTGAGGTTTTCCTTTTCTACTTTTCAAAAAATAAAAATATACACCCTCCTCACCCATTCCTTTCAAAAAGCACTTTTTTGTAGATGACTTTCATTTTATACTATCTTTATCGGCACAAGCACTACGGACAATTATTATAACGCCATCCATGACCTATTGTTTTACCTTGGATTTACAACCTGACCCAGAACTTATTGCCGAATATGAACATTGGCATTCCCCACAAAAAATAAAACCTGAAATAGTTGCGGGTCTACGCAACATTGGCATAGAGGACATGCAAATTTTCCGATGGAACACCCGTATGTGCATGGTCGTAACCGTACCCGATAGCTTCAACTGGGAAGCCCAAATGGCTAAACTAGCAGAAATGCCTGGACAACGGGAATGGGAACTCCTTATGGACGCCTACCAACAGCGCCTCACCAATGGCGACGAAAAATGGCTTGAAATGACCCCAATTTTTAAACTTACCGATTGCTAACTCACATGAATAACACCACCAACGGGCCTGTTGTAGCGCCCAAATATTTATTACCATTTATTTTATTGTCCCTTTGCTTTATGGGCTGGGGTATTGCCAACAATTTAACGGATCCTCTAGTAAGAGTTTTTAAGGCGGTGTTTGGAAACCTTACCACTTTTCAAGCCTCCCTCATCCAGTTTACCTTCTACTTTGGGTATTTCTGTATGGCCATACCAGGCGCCCTTATCTCACGAAAATATTCCTATAAAACTGGAGTATTGGTAGGCCTAGGACTATATGTGGTGGGCTGCTTTTTACTATACCCTTCTACTTTGTTGCAGGAGTTTGTATTCTTTTGCCTGTCCTATTACATTTTAGCCTGTGGGCTTGGCATCTTAGAGACCAATGCTAACCCCTACATGCTTAGTTTAGGCCCTAAAGACACCGCCACAAAGCGCTTGAACCTTGCCCAATCCTTCAACCCTGTGGGTTCAGTAATTGGAGTACTGATGTGCCAAATCATGATTATGGCTAAAATGCCTTTGGATGCCGAAGGCAACATTTTGATAAAGGCCTCACAAATTCAGGAAACACTTAACATTGTTATTTTCCCCTACCTCTCGGTGGCCGGCGTATTGGTATTGGTGTGGATTTTAATTGCCGCTACCAAGATGCCAAAAGAGGCTAGCCCCGATAAAAAAGTACGCATGAGGCAAACATTTTTGAAACTATTTAAACAAAAGAACTATCGCTTTGCCGTGATTGCCCAATTTTTCTATGTGGGTGCACAAATTTCAGTGTGGACTTATACCAACTTTTACATTCCTGAAGAGCTGGCCACCACACAGGAAATGGCGCTGCAGTACCATACTTTGGCCCTCATTCTCTTTGGAGTGTTCCGTTGGATCTTTACCGCTCTTATGCAACGTTTCCGTCCAGAAAGTCTGTTATTGGTATCGGCAATTATCGCGTCAATCCTTACCTTGAATGTGATCTTTATTGGTGGCCTTATAGGTGTGACCTCGCTAATTGGAATCTCGGCCTTTATGAGTTTGATGTTCCCTACCATTTTCGGGATGGGCTGCGAAGGGCTTGACGAGGACGAAACCAAGGTAGGCTCCTCAGGCCTTATCATGGCCATCTTGGGTGGGGCGGTATTAACTCCCGCACAAGGTGGGCTTCTTGATATTTTTGGAACGGCCTATTCCTACCTTATCCCTTTAATTTGTTTTATAGTGATTGGGACCTATGCGTGGTATTATAAGGGATTGGAGAAGGCAAGCAACATATAAAACATATATTTAAACCTCTATGGAATAGACATCCCTGTAGGCGTCTATAGGTGACATTAAAATTCCCCCTTTGAAGGGGGATTAAAGGGAATGTCCTTTAAAAAACCAATGAACCTACAAGATTACTTCCATAGGCACCATTCAAAATGCCGGTTCCTATCATATATTTATCTATCTTAGGAGTTAGTCACAGAAATCAACAAAACACATTTCGTTAAAACAACTTGGTTTACTGCATGAAACACCCCTTCTCCATTTCGCTTTTTATTTGCTTGATGCTATTACCGTGGTACCTTTTAGGCCAAGTACAGCCTAATGCCAAGACCCCTTACACCGCCACCATCCTCTTTAAGGTCACCCACCCCAAGAACCAACAAGTATCCTATCTCTTTGGTACGCACCACGCCTTCGGCAAATCGTTTTTTGATTCGCTCGCAACAGCCAATAAAGCATTGGCCTCCTGCAATGTACTCATTAAGGAAAACTTGAACCTTCCAGGACAAATGGCTCAGGACATCATTAATGCCCGCAGCAGCAGCACACCATGGAATTCCTATTTAAGCAAAGACGACCTCAATTTTATAAATACCCTTTTTGCCAACAGCCCTACCAAATTCCACAAAATGACGCCTACGGAACTTTATGTATTTCTGAACAGGCATTTTAAAGAGCAAGTATGCCAGAGCAAAGACAGCACAGACACACACCTGTCCCTAGACGACTATATTGGCACCAAAGCCCAAAACCTCCAGCTTAAGCTGATAGGCCTAGAAACAACCGAGGCCCAAATTGCCCTTATCAACAAAGATGTAAAAGGCATGCCAAAAAAAGTGCACAAAAAACGATTGGCCAACATAATTGCCAAGCTAAAAGAGACAAACCCTAACAACTGCCAAGAAACCGATTGGTACCGCCAAATGGATATAGATTACCAATTCCATACACCTTGCCAAAACAGTTTGATCCTCGCAGATAGAAATCAGGCATGGCTTGCAAGCATCAACCCGCTTTTGGAAACCAACAATTGTTTTATTGCTGTTGGGCTAAGCCACTTAATGTACCAATGCGGCCTTATTGTAAAACTGCAAAACCTTGGGTATACCATAACCCCTATTTCATTAAAATAAGCGTTCCACCTACACTTGCCCACCTATTAAAAGCTGAGGAAATCACAAATCAAAGTGTATCTCAATCAATTACATAAGTTTCAGTGCAAAAATTATCGGATTTCACAGTCTTAAAAGATATATCCCTTTATATTTATAAGAAGAAAAAACTGATACTTACTTATGAAAATTGCTCTTATACTTTTACTTGCCCTAAGTTGCCAAACCTCAATAAACTATAATTTTGATTACCGCTTAGAGTACGAAATAAAAAACAACTTTCCAAACTCAATTGAAAACGTGAGTTATTACATAAACAGCAGGGACAATAGCTATTATGCAGATATCCGCAACGATTCAAATAAAAGAAATCAATTATATTTTAAAGACCAAGATAAACTAACAGGTCGCGTAACCTTGGATGGCGATTACAAAAAATTAAGTTCGCTAGTAATACCTAAAAACTTCACACACCCATATGACAACATCTATGAAAAAAAAGCAAAAAAATATGTAATTGAAAATTTAAACGATACCATTATCAACAACAAAAGTTGCCCTAGAGTAATTTTCAAAATGAACAATGCCCAACAAGCTAACAAAAACAAACTTTCCTGCCATATATTCGTCATCGACACTAGCACACCAATACAACCTTTTATAGCTCACCCAACCCTTTTTAACATTTGGAACCTTCATAAAAATGTACCTAAAGGCTTAATTATAGAAAAGCAAGTTTACAACAATGACGGAAAACTATCTTATGTAGAAAAACTAAAAAAAGTAACCCCCATAAATTTTCATCTATTAATAAAATAAGGATCTTATTAACATACAACCCTCGTTTAAACAAAAAACTTTAAATATGACTACGCTATGCTCACCGCCATAAACCCAAAATTGCCAATGCGGGACAAGTCCGCAACCAAGGCTTTTTATATTGGCCTACTGGGCTTTAAGGAATTTGGAGCCGAAGACTATGAAGGCTACCTAATGTTGGAAAAGGACCAGATACAGTTGCACTTCTTTGCCTTTAAAGATTTGGATCCCGCCCACAACTATGGGCAGGTATACATTCGTACCACACAAATAGATACGCTTTACCAAACCTGGCTAGCCAAAGGTGTACAAATACACCCCAACAGCCCATTGATGACCAAACCTTGGGGACAGCGTGAGTTTGCCCTGTTAGACCCCGACAACAACCTGTTGACCTTTGGGGAAACTCTATAATGCTTTTGGAAGGGAGCCGCAACCTGATGCCCAATAAATTAAATGTGCTTTACAGGCTTTAAATAACCGAACATTTCAAGATCACATTCCCCTATCAAGGGAATGTGATGAAATATTTTAAAAAAAGAAAAAAAATGAAAAAAGCACTAAAAATAATTGCCACAATCTCAATTGTACTATTTGGAATTCTATGGATCACTAGTAAATTCAACTTTTTAACTGAATATAATTCTATCGATATTAGAAACCTATTTGTAATTATTTATTTGCTTACAAGCCTAAAATATTTTCAGATAGAGGTTAAAGACAAAAATGCTGAAATTCAAAATTTGAAGTTAAAACTGGAAAAAGCAAAGAATAGCACATCATAAATCGAACACCTAAACACTATCCTCGTTAAAATGTGTACTAATTATTGTTAGATTGTCAAAAAAAACACTTAACAACAATTACAAAAGACACAAGTAAATTCCCCTTTAAGGGGGATTTCCACCTACAACCCTATTTAACAAACACTCTATATTACAGCAACACCTTTCTTCCAACAGGGATACGCAAAGCAGCTCCTACAGCCTTTTCAGACAATGTATTCAAGGAAGCATTTCCATGGCAATAGCAAACCTCCATTACTACAATTATCATTGTTTTTGTAAGAAAATAATGTAAATTAGTGGTCCCAATAAGCCAATAACAGCTAGCTACTAAGAATTTAACCTATAAAACATGAAAACCAAACAACGATTTGGCCTCATAGCACTAGGATTGACCCTCAGTGCCTGCCAGTTTAACCAGTCTGTCAACAAAGATTTAATCACCGGAGCGTATTCTAGAGGCAATGGCATAGGCACTTCTGACATTAGTATCGAGATCAACGGCACCATCGACAACAGAAACAGCTTTATTGATGGCGAAAAGATCAATCTAATCTTCAATGATGTTACAGGCCTAAACAAAGAAGATGGCAAAGCCTTCCCCGGCATGTCCATGCTGGTGGTAAAAAATGCCACAGACACCATTTTAAACCACACCGACTTGTTTGCCGATTTAAAAGACGGCACCGACTTTTCCCCACTAATGCTTCAGGCCAATTTTATGGCAGCGCTGCCACACGGAAACAACGAAACATACAAGGCTTTCCTAAAAATTTGGGATAAAAAAGGTACGGGTACGTTTGAATACGAGCTACCTTTTTCGGTTTCCAAAAATGAGATTTTAGAAATCAGTGAAAACCACATACAGTACTCAGACATCTACTTATGGGATGATACAGACAAATTGGTGGTTGTAGACGAAAGCTTAAATGTTAAAAACAAATTCGTTTTAATATTGGAAGGTCTTGAAGGATTTAAAGAAGTGGAAGGTAAAGTACATCCAGCCCTCTCCATTGAATTTACAGACTCAAAAGGCACCCCTATTATACGTAATGAAAATATCTTGGAAGCATACACCCTTGAAGGCATAGACGCTACTCAATTCAGGGAGAACCAACTACCTATTACCTTAAGTTTTACCCCTGGACAACTTAACAACCCCTTCCAATTGAAAGCCTCCCTTTCTGATCTCAATTCAGACAGCTCCTTATACATTACTTCTGAATTGATCTTGAAATAAGGTTACAAAACACATATGATTTTTAAAAAAGGGCTAGTGAAATACTAGCCCTTTTTTATATCAGTTTAATATGATGAACAAATAGATGTTTATACAATTTTGGAAGAATTCTTAACATTTTCCTATCCTACAACGACGCCTTTCTCCTAATGTTAATACGCATGGTATCTTCTATAGGAGTTTCAGATACCAAGATCAGGTAACCACCGCCACCGGCACCGGCAAGTTTCCAAGCAAGCGCTTTGTCATTGTATTTGGCAATTTCCTTGTTCACCCGTTCGTTTACCATGGCTGGGAACATAGCCGTCTGCGCGTTAAAGGATTTTAGGAATCCTTCAGCAAACGCCTTAAGGTCGCGTTGTTTGATGGCCTCCCAAACGGCATCGGCAGCCTCTGACAGGGCCTTTACATTGGTTTCGTCTATGTAGGTCTCATTCAGCAAATCGAGATCCTTTTCACGTGGCCAAAGCAGCACCATATAGATGTGCTCTTCCAACCAAGACAACGTTGCTTCATCGTGAATAGATTCAAACTTTAGGGGCCAATAAGCGTTATCATAATAATGTCTTACCAAACCGGGCATACAGATTCCTATGGCATCCTGCGCACCGGAAATAAGGGTAGAACCCGGCGTATTTTCAAACTTAAAGAGAATTTCCGCCAGCTTTTCAGGCTTCTCCAAAGGCAAGTAATAAGGCCATATCTTTTTGGCGGCATTACGCGTAGAAGTAGACATCCCGCAGCGCTCGTTATACTCTACAATAGGTTCCAAAGATACCGTCAAGGCCCATCCTGGGTGATATTTGGACACATAGGGCTGGTCTATCCAAGTGCCCGCCAAATCAATTCGGTATGGCAAGGAACAATGTCCATTGGTACGGATAGCCGTGGTAGAGCGTTCCGGCAAACCTGCATCAGGAGTACGGCGTAACACGTGAAGCTCTATATTCAGCTCGTTGCACAGTTCTTCCTTCGCTGGCGAAAAGCCGTCCTCATTCACCACAAAAAAATCGGGCTGCAACTGCCTAAGATCTTTTTCAAAATCCATCATCCCAGACCCTGAGTTCACAAAGGCTTCCTTCACATATTTTACTGCATTAATCATATACAGACGCTCCTGCTCCGAATTGATGGTATGACGCCCCTTTAATTCCTGAATGGTACTGTCCGAGCCAATGCCCACATACAAATCGCCAAAAGAAGCGGCTTCCTTAAAAAATGCAATATGCCCGCTATGCAGCATATCGAAACATCCCGATACAAATACCTTTTTATTATTGGTTGCACTCATAGGTCTAGTCCCTTATAGGGTTTTGAATTTTGGTGTTAAGAGCTGGCAAGTTATTTTATTTAGGCCAGTTTGGCAAGCCAGACAAGTAGTGTTTTAGGGTACTTTTGATCTATTTAGGAAACCCCAGACTTTGAGAAACCCTTAACTATTTCAAGACAAACCACCTCAAGAAAAGCCGCTACATATTCAACTTATAACCAAATGACAATTTCGCCATAGAAAGGTTGAACTTATAATTATGTCCAAAATCCAAGGAATTGGCATAAATACCCGTTTCATACATCAAGTTAATGTAAAAGCGCTTCACATTATAGCTTAAAGCCACACTCGCATCCAATTTATACAACAAGGGCATAGAACCACTACGGCTACCGTCTTCCAAAGTCACCCTATTGTTCATTAGGGCAATCCCAGGCATTAAATTACAGGTGGCAATCATATTATCAGGAAGTATAAAAGCGCTCATTACCCCTGCCAAAAACCCAAGGGCACGTCCACTATAGCGTTTTACTCCCTGTACATCTTCATAATACAACCCTACACTTTCCGGAAAAATGGAACCATCCGAATCAAAATAATCGAACATCACAAAAGAACCGATTCCACCTGTGATATACACATCTTTGTTTCGGGTAGGCAACCCTGCTTTCAATAAGGAATAAGAAAACTCAATATCTGTGAACGTGTAAAGATGATTGAATCCAACCGTTCTAGATTTGATATCAAACCGAAATTCTTTGGGTTCGTCAAAACTGTTCTTTACATTATAACCATTATAAATCTGCAAGTAAGCATTGATGTAATTCCGCTTTTTAAAAATGATGGTACCTTGGGCATCAAATCGGTTGGTTACCTCTTCCTTGCCATTTTTAATATTAATGGCCAGATCCAACAACACCTTGCTATTGGCCACGCCAACCCCAACCCCATAACGGTTTTTAGGAACGTACCTAGTCTTAAAATCTTCATTGGAAATCTTAAAACGCTTCACCTTATAGTTGGAAAACAAGCGAAGGGAATAGTTTTCAGGATTGTGGTCTATAAACAGAGAGTCTATCGCTTTACGGAATTTAGTTCTTTGCCCCTGCGCATGAAACGCAAAGGATAGCAATACAACAACAAGCAAAAAATAGCTTCGTCTCAAGGGATCAAGATCAATTAAAAGGTATTCCCTCAAAGGTAGCATAACGCAAGGACGCACACAATAGCTGAATAGCAACTAATGTTCTCCAACAAAAAACCTCTTCCTAATTGCACAAAGAATCAAGAAGAGGTTTGCATAAAGGGCTCCTTTGCAGGTCATTATGACTAATATTAACTAGCTTTCAATCTCTCAAATTGCAAATCTTTGATAAAGGCATCAATTTGTGCCTTTTGAAGTCCTGGCACACAAATAACGTGGGCGATAGCACCTTCTGAAGCCAATTGATAATGTTTACACAGCACCTCCGAAGGTTTTTCCAACACAACCGTAAGGGCATCGTTGTTCCGCCATGCCTTTACGCCGATAGCTTTCAACTGTAGTTCGGTATAAGCCGCCAACTCCTGACATTCTTTGACCCGCTTAGCCAAACCGTCCTTTCCAAACTTGTTAATGACATGCCACATAAATAGGGGTGTCAATCCATTCCTGGAACCAGTAATCGTGGTATCCATAGTCCCAACATAGGAAATGGAATTGGCAATTCGGTTACGGTGCTGACGCTTTACAAGCACGACACCACAAGGTATGGGCCCTCCCAAAAACTTATGTCCTGAAATGGCGATACTATCCACGCCTTCAGAAAAATCAAACTTTGGCTTGGGCTCCACAAAAGGGGCAATGCTTCCTAAAAAGGCCGCATCACAATGGATGTAATAATCCTTGATGGCATACTGGCGAATAATGCGTTTTACCTCATCCAACTGGTCTACAGCCTCCGTCATGGTAGTCCCAATATTCAAAAAGAAAATGGCAGGCAAATCACGACGCAACATCACCGATTGCTCTAAATCCTGATAATCGATCTCACCATTCTCCTGGCTGCGAATCACAATATTTTTAAGATTCAGCAAATGCAAATTCTTTTTAACACTGTAGTGCGTAGACTCGCTATAGTAAACCACGGCATTGGGAAAACGCTCCCTTGCCAGGTACAACCCATATAAATTACCTTCAGTCCCGCCATTGGTCACATAACCCCACACCTCCTCCATATTAGAGGAAAGAATGTCGGCAAAAAAAGCAATACACTCCTTTTCAACATCCTTGGTATCGATGGCCAAAGTAGAAGGTGCCTCGGGATCACCAACATTATTTAAACACACATCCAAAAAAGGAGCAAACTCTTGAAAGGAAAAATCTTTTGCCAATGGATAACCCAAAAAGTTTTGGGTACTATTGGAAATCCTATTCAACACATCATCTATTCTATTCATAATCATTATTTTCTGATGCAAAGGTATCATTAAAGTAATTATTCATACATAGCAATTCATTTTCAGAATATTATACCACAAAAGACAATATTCAAAGTATTTTTTATCTGGTTTTCACTAAATTATGTCCTCATATAAAAATATATTCCATGATACGCCTAGATGATATTGACCGCATGCTCATAAATGACCTTCAAAACGACAGCAAACAATCCATAAAACAGCTAGCAGAAAAGGTCAACCTCTCCATTACCCCCGTTCACGAACGCCTTAAAAAAATTGAAGCTAGTGGGATTATTCAAAAATACGTGGCTATAGTAGACCCCGAATTGGCAGAGAAAAACCTCATTGTATACTGTCAGGTTACCCTCGTAAAACATCAAGGCTCCGATTTTGAAAAATTTGAAGCCTACATAGACGCTTTGGATGATGTTTTGGAAGTGTATTATATTGCAGGAAACTACGATCTTTTATTAAAAATTCTATTGAAGGATATGAAGGCTTACGAAGAACTCATTTTACAGAACATGTCCAGATTGGACATCATTTCGCATATTCAAAGTTCTTTTGTGATCAGACAGATTAAAAACGAAACGAAAATAAAATTGTAGTCACAGAAAGACTAAAATAATTACAACACCAAATTGTTCCATACACTTTTAAAAACCTTATATTTAACCTCCTGAACTACAAAACACTACACTGTTTGGTTTCTTAAAAAATTGTCCAACCTAAAATGCGACTTATGAAATCAAAAATCAACCTTTCAATAGCAATCCTTGGCACCCTGCTGTTGATGACCAACTGTAAAACCGACGTCAAAGAAACTGCTTCAGAAACGGAGCCCCTAAAATCAGGAGTCCTTAAGGAATATATGGACACCTCCGTAAAACCCGGAGATGACTTTATGGCCTATGTGAATGGGAAGTGGATCAAAAACACCGAAATTCCCGCCGACAAATCCTCTTATGGCATTGGTTATATTGTACATGAAGAAGCCGAAGAAAATGTTAAGACCATCATTGAAGAAGCGGCCAACAATGGATTTACTCTAGGATCTGACGAACAAAAAGTAGGCGACCTTTACAAATCCTACATGGATATGGACACCCGAAACAATTTGGGAGTTACTCCACTGCAAAGCGAATTTGATAAAGTAGACGCCATCACCAACTATGACGAATTGGCCACCTATTTTGCCTACGCCAATAAATTTGACATTAGTGTTCCTTTAGGGCTTTTCGTCTACCAAGACTTAAAAAACCCTACCATTTACACGGTCTACACCTGGCAATCGGGTTTAGGGCTTCCTGACCGCGAATACTACCTCAACAATGATGCGCGCTCCAAAGACATCCGTACCAAATATGTAACGCATATTGCCAAAATGTTTGAGCTGGCAGACTTGCCTAATGGAAAAGAAGCTTCGGAGGCTATCATGGCCCTGGAAACCAAACTGGCCACCAAACACATGGAAAAGGAAAAAACCAGAGACTTGGTAAATTTATACAACATGTTCCCTATGGACACTTTAGCCAACATCATGCCCAATTTTAATTGGTCTGGGTATTTGGAGGAAGCTGGCATCCAAAATGAAAAAAATTTGGGAGTGCTCATGTTGGATTACACAAAGGCCCTAGACCACATTATCACCTCAACCAGTCTCGATACTTGGAAAACCTATTTAAAATGGGGCATTATCAATCGGAATGCCTCTCGTTTGAATGAAGACATGGACAAACAAAACTTTGCCTTTTACAGTACCGAATTAAACGGCACCCCTAAACAACGTCCTTTATGGCGAAGAGGCGTATCAACCGTAAACAATACCATTGGGGAAGTAGTAGGTAAAGTGTATGTGAAAAAACATTTTTCGCCCGAGGCCAAAGTAAAAATGGAAACCTTGGTTGCCAATCTTCTCAAAGCCTACAAAGAAAGCATTACCGAATTGGATTGGATGAGCCCCGACACAAAAAAAGAGGCCTTGGATAAATTGAGTAAGTTCCGACCAAAAATTGGGTATCCAAACAAATGGAAAACCTATGATATCGAGATCAAAGCAGACGATATTTTCGGCAATTTACATCGTGCCGCCCTTATGGAATACAACAGGGAATTGGCCAAACTCGGGCAACCCATAGACAAAACCGAATGGAACATGACCCCGCAAACGGTCAACGCCTATTACAACCCAACCCTAAATGAAATAGTCTTTCCCGCCGCCATCTTACAGCCGCCTTTTTTTGATATGGAAGCTGAAGATGCTGTCAACTACGGTGCCATCGGTGCGGTTATAGGCCACGAAATAGGACATGGTTTTGACGACATGGGAAGCACTTTCGACGGAGACGGCGCCATGCGTAATTGGTGGACCGATCAGGACAAGGAAGAGTTTAAAAAGCGTACTGCAAACTTGGTCGCCCAATACAACACCTTTGAAGCCTTACCGGATGTATTTGTTAATGGTGAATTTACCCTAGGCGAAAACATTGGTGATCTTGGCGGTCTATCCATTGCTTTAAAAGCCTACCATATCTCTTTAGATGGTAAAGAGGCTCCTGTATTGGATGGCTTTACTGGAAATCAACGTGTCTTTCTAGGCTATGCACAGTCCTGGAGAAACAAAATGAGAGATGAAGCCTTACGCATGCAAATAAACACCGACGAACACTCGCCTGCCAACTATCGTGTAAATGGCATCGTGAGAAACGTTCCTGAGTTTTACACGGCATTCAACGTACAGCCAGCAGATTCTTTATACCTAGCCCCTGAAGAGCGGGTTAAAATTTGGTAGACCGTTTAGCCTTTTTGATTTTAAAGACGAATATACTTCCATGCTTCTGTTCTCAAAGAACAGGGCAGGAATGTATGGTGTTTACCCAATCTTCTTAAGCTCCTTCTTGAGCTGTTTACCAAACTTGCGAGACTCCTTTTGCAGTTGCTTACCGCCCTTTTTCAATTCTTTTTTTAAGGCCCTCAAATCTTTAGAAAGTTGCTTGGTCCAGTGTTGGTGTTTAAATTCTGCCTTGCCCATTTCAACACCCTTCTTAACGTCCTTCACAAAAGCCTTTTGACCACGCTTCACGTCTTTTACTACTTGACTTGTTTTTAATTGCACAACGCCTTTTTCCACTTCCACTTCCAAAGATTCTACTGTGGCTTTTACATTAAACTCCGTTCCCAATACCTCAACCATACCATATTCAGTAGTTACCGTAAACGGCACCGCGCCCTTCTCCACAATATAAAACACTTCTCCTGTTTGGGTAATGGCTCGCTCCTCAAATCCCTCATCATAACTAATAGAGCTATCACTGTTCAACAAGGCAATGGACCCATCGGGCAAACTCACTAGCTCCAATTCATCTGCATTGGTTTTGATGGCCTTGTTGCAAGACTGCAATAAAAAAGCCAACACACATAATGATAAAAGAATTCGTTTGGTGGAGAAATAAGTTTCCATAAGCTAAGTAAATTTAAGAGATGATAGGGGGTTATCTTCAAAAGGGTAAAAACTAATCCTACCCTTTCATTTCGACCTAAAAATAAACAAACCCCAATAACTTTTCAGTCTAAAAACAACTTATCGTGCTTCCCCTCCCTCATAAACCTCCATTTCCAACAAGTCATAAATAGCACCAAGCTTTTCAGGCTCAGTATCGGGTAACTGCTTTAAATGGGCATCAAAAAAAGACGTGACTAGTGAACTGGTTATCTCCATGCCTTCATAAGGATTGATAGTTCCAGTGCCAGCCAGCGCAGGCACGGGCACCATAAATGGAATGTCCATAAAATTGGGATGTCCGGACTGCAGGAGTTTGCATTCATAAAACAAATCGTGACTCTTATGCGCATACACATGGGCATTGATATCTTCATGCTCTGCAGGCCAATCGGCAGAAAGATAGAGATATGGCACATGATAACAGCTATCAATCATGGTCCCCCACTGAATCCCATCCAAATTGGCCGCTGCCTTTATGCGCTTGTCGTTCATAGCCACTTTCCCTGCCGCACCACCACCTACCGAATGCCCAAAAGCCCCAAGCCGTTCCAAATCCAAAGCTTCTTTTAGTGGCCCTTTGGCATTCCATTCCTCCAATAAATCTATGGTGCCTATCATATCCTGAGCCCAACGCTCTTGAATAGCGCCTTCAAAATAATCCTTGATAGCCTCCCTAACAATAGGATGCCGTTCCTCATAACGCAATCCTTGTTTAAAGGCGTTGGCAATCGGTTCTATAGTCGCCATGGCATTGGCCGAAATCCTTCTTTGATAATCATAGTCAAAAGAAGCAGAGTGCCCATCGGGAAAGCCCACCCCCAAACTTTCATAAGTATGGTTCATATTCACAACAACATATCCTTGACTGGCCAGCTCCGTCAACAAGGCATAATACCCTGAGGCCTTAGAGCCATACCCATGCGAAAACAACAACACAGGAAAGCGTCCATGGGCCACCGAAATCCCCGGATACACATAGGTCTGCACCTTATCCAAATAATCCAAGGCCGCTGGCGGCAAGCCGTATTTGGTAGCAAACCCCGCCCTGCTTGCTTTGTCCACATAAGGCTCTGATTTCATATTCGTGATATCCACCTCACTGGGGTACCAAATCTTATACAACAGTTCCCTTTTATCATTGGGGTCTTCGGTAATCACTTCGTCCCTATCGGTCTGCTCATAAATCAAAGCCGTTCCAACTTGATAGGGTCCTCTCGGTTCAGGTAATGAAAACACCGGCAATACCATAGGCAGCCCCCATCCTATTACCAACAACAAACACAACAAAACATACCCAAGCCCTCGAAACCACGAGAACTTTACAGAGGCAAAACCATCCACCGCCTTAAGTCGCCACGCCACAAGAACCAACAACACATAGGCCGGGAGCATTTGCCAGCGCCACCCTTCCACAATCAAGTGCAAGGCCAACAACACACATAAAAACAACAAGAGATAATCGGCATAGATTCGGCGCAGCAAAGGACGCTTCACAAAAGGCAATAGGGTGGCTGCCGCCAACAGGAGGATTTCAAAAATGCTCATAAACAATAAAGGATCTCTAATTAAAACAAAATGAAGACAAGCAGTTTATGCCTTAGGCTCTTGGTTGGCAATCAAACCTCTCAACACCAAAATCCCCAATCGGCAAACCACAAAGGTAAACAGACCAAAAGTAGCCGTAAGCAAGGACACTTTTAGGCCACCAGCAAAAATAGCAGGTTCGGCATCGCCCATGGCTTCTATGGAATCAAAGGCCATAATCAAACCAATAATGGAACCCAAAAAGCCAATCACCAAGCCCAACAGGCTGCTATCGATAGCCAAACGCAGCATTTTTTGCGACTGCTCCAAATGCCCTTTCAAGCCCATAAAGCCTTTCGCCAAAAAGAACAGCGATATCACAAAACAGATTAAAATAAGCGACATCATAAGCGGACCACCTTCGTTAAAGCGATCTACAATAGAGCCAAAAATTAAAAAGCGACTGAAAACATACATTGCTAAAGGGTTCATAACGTTCGTTTTTTGAATGAATACACCCCAAACTTACGCCATACAGGCACAAGATAATCCAAAATGCGACGAACAACCAAATTAGCTCCCAATATAACCGTAGGTCGAATCCCCTGCTAAATTGGTCATCCGTCTACAAAAGCAACCATCCTGCCAAAAAGTGTTGTATCATTGTAGGGTAATGAGCAGCCTCCTTTCAAAACAAATCCTTTTAAAAGCCTTGGCGCGCAGCCTTAAGCACCTCCTATTTTGGTGCTTGGTCCTGCTGTTCTTTACCTATTTCTTTGGCTCGCAAAGCAAAGATTTTCACAACGCCCTACTGTTTTCGGCCTTTTTAATGCCCATTACCATCGCCACCACCTACGTGTCCATTTACAAACTCATTCCAGAGTATTTAATCCCCAAGCGCTACGCCAAATTTGCACTGTATAGCAGCTATACGCTCATCATTTCGGGCTACCTCATCATGCTCTCCATTTTCTTTAGCTTGATTTATCTGGCCCACTTCAATTACAACGAGATGAACCCCGTTACTAAAAACATCATCTTGGTAACTTCTGGCGTATATCTAATTGTCATTTTGGTAAGCGCCTACAAACTCCTGCAGCTCAATTTGGAACATGCCGAAAAAACCAAAAAGCTCCAAACCCAAATTCTGGAAACCCAACTAAAGCTCAAGGAACAGGAACTTCAGTACCTTAAAATGCAAATCCACCCCCACTTTCTGTTCAATACCCTCAACACCCTATACGGTTTTGCCCTTAGGAAGGCCGACGAAACCCCAGAAATGATACTAAAGCTCTCCAACCTCTTGGATTATTTGCTGTATCAAGCCGACAAACCTTTCGTATTACTAACGGAAGAAATAGAGCACATTAAAGACTATATTGCCCTCGAGGAAATGCGCTTCAACGAAACCCTGAAGCTGCAGTTCACCAGCAACAACATCCCCGAAACCCGCACCATAGCCCCCATGGTATTGGTGCCCTTTGTTGAAAACAGCTTCAAGCACGGGGCCCTTCACCAAGGCAAGCTCCATATCAACATCCACTTGGAGTGCCAGGGCCAAACCCTGTATTTCAACATAAACAACACCCATAAAAAAGGGCATGCCTCCTCCAAAAAAGGCATCGGACTGGAAAACATCAAAAAACGACTTAATTTATTGTATAAAGACAACTACACCCTCCATATCCAAAATGAAAGTGATATTTTTAAGGTGCAGTTACAACTACAGTTACACTAGCACGTGCACAACCAAAACACCATATCCTGTATCATTGTAGATGACGAAGCTATTGCCAGGGAAGTCATCCAGACCCACCTGTCCAAAATCCCCAATATAAACGTAGTGGCCAGTTGCAGCAGCGCCATCGAGGCTTTTCAGTGCATTCGTGAACAGGAAGTAGATGTAGTGTTTCTGGACATCAACATGCCAGAGATTTCGGGCATTGCCTTTGCCAAGTCCATCAACAAAAACATCAAGATTATCTTTACCACCGCCTATAGGGACTATGCCGTAGAAGGCTTCGAGCTCCAGGCTGTAGATTACCTACTAAAGCCCATTTCCTTTGACAGGTTATTAAAGGCCGTCAACAACTATTTTGAAACCCATACCCAAAACAATCCTAGCCCATCAGCACCAACAGAAGCACCCAACTTTATGTTTGTTAGGGCCGACAGGCGCATGATAAAAATAGATTTTGAAGCCATTACCTATATTGAAAGCTATAGCGACTACCTAAAAATACATCTGGGCAACCAAACCATCGTCACCCGCGAAACCATTAGCGCTATTGAAGCCAAACTGCCCTCAGAGAAGTTTTTGCGCATCCACCGTTCCTACATCATCGCCATCAAGCACATTGCCTCCTTTACCAACGACGAAATCATCGTTCAAAACAAGGCCCTGTCCATCAGCCGTAGCTATAAAAAAGACGTATTAAGTGTGTTGGAGAGGTTTTAGAATAATTATTTGAATACCTTTTGACTGAAAACAACTAGTCAGCCACACCATCAAAACCTCCGGAATCAGTATAGCCACCACCATAATCGCTATAACCGCCACCGTAGTCACTGTAGCCACCGCCATAACTATCTCCGCCTCCAAAGTCATCATAGCCTCCAACATCATCGGAATCATAGTCATCATACCCAAAATCAAATTCAAAGTCATCATCGTAATCGTCAATCTCAAACACGAAATCATCATCTTCGTCATAGGTATCATCCAGCACGCTAAAATCCCTATCAAATCCATTGCGGTAATAAACTAGTACAGGGATAGGCCTTCCCTTAAGTCGTCTTTTAGTCTCCTTAATAGATATACGCTCCAATTCCTGCTTTCCAAGACCTACCCAAACCCTTTTATCTGGGCAATTGGCTTTTGGAAACCCATAAGTGTAGTGCTTGCCATCAATAACATATTCCTGAAACACACGATACCTCCCATTCTCAAAACCGGATGTCAACACTACTTCAGAACCTAATGTTTCTTTAGGGGGCACTTCTTCCTTAGGCGAGGATTCCGTTTTAGGACTTATAATTGTTGGTGTAACGTTTCGGGCTGCAATTGCAATGGCTGCTAGTTGTGCATCCGCTTCTTCAGCAGAAACAAGACCTCCCTCTTTTGTTTTCTCACCAGATAATACAACAGCACTTTCGGAAGCATACCCTGCCCCTTCTGTAGACTTAGCATCTCTCTTAGTCGCCTTTTCTTTACTCTGCATTTCGCTGGGCTTTAAAATTGCAATAATCCAAAACAGCAGTGCCACTGCCGAAATCAACAACAATCCTATCATATACGTATAATTCTAGTGATTAAACTTGAGATCATCATGACAAACATAACTTATTTTCCTACAAAATCACCTCCACTTCACCTACAAATCACTTTAGATGAAAACCTCCTCCTAGCCACTTCACTTACCATTACCTAAACTTGGCTAAGACATTGTTCGTCCAAAGCCCCTTCTCAACCAAATATGCCAAAGCCGTACACGAACAAACCCCGAACAATCCTCGAACAAAACCCCTAAAAAATGGCAAGTGTGTGTCAGGAGAGGTCTCAACTGGTCTTAACAGGTCTCTATGTGTCATAACGGGTCAGTATGTGTCACAACGTTTCAACCTATTGCATCTATGGAAATTATTTTGTAAGTAATATAGCAAACCAACTCCCCCTTCGAAGGGGGACAAAGGGGGATGTAAAAACAAGTCCCATCCCTCCCCGCAAAAATTGCAATGCTTTCACTATCTTTAAGGTACACCCACTTCAAACCACCCTAAACTAACCCACAGCACACATTGTACAACATGAGCTTAGAGTTAGCAATCAATCTATTAACATCCATTGGGGTCATCATTTCGGTAATCTTCCTTGCCATAGAAATCAAAAAGAACACCCAGGCCGTCCGCTCCAACTTCTACGACTCTTTTGCCAATTCCAACAGAGAGTTCCTCCACCAATTAATTGTAGATAAAGACCTTGGAAAACTGTTCGAAAAAGGCACCAAGTCCTGGAACACCCTAAATGAAGACGATAAAAGAACCTCCAATTTCCTGTACATCCAACTCTTCCGTATTTGGGAAAACCTCTATTACCAAAACAAGATGAAAGTCCTAGAGCCCTGGCTTTGGGTAAGCAACCGGAATACCATCATTTCCTATTTCCACCTTAACGGTATACAGGAATGGTGGCAAATCCGCCGACAATCTTTCTCAAAAGAATTTGTTGAATTCTTGGAACAGTCCAAAAAACCAGAAAACCAAATCAAGGTTATTGAAGATTTAATGCCTCGTGTTTCAAAAGACAACAAACCAACCAATGACTCATAGTCTTTATAGCTTAGTCTTGTTTCACGACAAAACACTATTTGCATCCTAAGGTCAAGTTCAGGCACTCGAACCTAAAATCTAAACAACCACATAGAAAAACTCAAAAGATAACAACTCTAAGTACAGAGCATAAAAAAAGCGCTGCAAATCTTTCAATTCAACAGCGCTTCTATCAAGTTTTTCTGTGGTCCCACCTGAACGTAATTTTAGTTGACTTCAAATTAAGTCATTTTACCAAAAACGCCCATAAACACTATTATTTACAGGAGATTAATTATTCAATTAATATTTTAAGTATTTTTGAATTAAACACAATTAAAGAAAATGTTGTCCCTTATGTTGTCCCCTTTTAATCCAATTATACAAACATATGAGCTCTGTCCAACCCACATCAGGAACTATCAAATTTAGACTAAAACAGCCAAAAGAACAAAAGGAAACACCTATTCTTTTTGACTACAGTTTCGGCCGCGGTAATAGAATAAAATATTCTACAGGGTTCAAAATTCTTCCTAAGTTTTGGGATAATGGAAACCAAAGAGTAAGATCAGTTTCTACAATTAACAACAGAGAAGAAATTAATAGTCGACTATCTGAAATAAAATCTAAGTTCACCAAAGAACTTTCTAAACTCGAAGAACCGGACAAACAAAACAAGTTAGTTCTGAAATCTATATATGATGATATCATGGGGAGAAAAGAAGAATCTTCCCTACCTCATTTCACTTTCTTTACTTATGCCGATAGGTTTATTAAAATTCACGAAACAAATCTGATTAGTTCATCTGCAATGAAATTGAATCTAATCACTATAAGAGCATACAAACAGACCATCAAGCAACTAAAGGATTTTAACAAAGAAAACCATTTCGGTTTGGACTTTGACAAGATTGATATGACATTCTACTATTCCTTTGTTAGTTTTTTAGAAGAAAAAGAGTATTCACTAAACACAATTGGAAAGCACATCAAAAACATCATAGCCTTAATGAACAGAGCTACCGAAGACGGTATTAATACCAACTTAAAATATAAACACCGTGATTTTAGGCGTGTTTCAGAGAGAACAACCTCTATATATTTAACCGCACAAGAAATTGATGATTTATACAGCCTAGACCTTTCCTTCAACAAGGATTGGGAACGTGCAAGAGACATTTTTTTAATAGGTTATTTTACGGGGCAACGGGTTTCAGACTACAATGGTTTAACCCAAAAAAACATAAAAACCTTTGAAGGGAGAAAGGTATTTGAAATTCATCAGAAGAAAACAAAAAAGACTGTTTACATACCAATACACCCAAAAATTAAATCCATAATGAAGGAAAGATACAATGGAGATCTACCTAAAAAAATGGCCGACCAACAAATTAACGAGTACATAAAAAAAGTAGGGCGGAAAGCAAAAATCAAGGATATTGTCATCACAAAAAAAACCATTGGTGGCAACGTTAAGGAAGACCCCATAAACAAATACGATCTGATAGGGACCCACACTGCAAGGCGCTCATTCTGCACCAATGCTTATTTATCAAAAATGCCAGTAATAGATATCATGGCCTTGAGCGGGCACACAACCGAAAAGGAATTTTATAATTATATCAAAGTTACCCCTCAGGAAAGAGCCGTAAAAATTGCCGACTCTGCCTTTTTTCAATAATCAACTAACCAACCATGGAAAACAATATTTTTGCAATAGACCCAACTCCCTACAACATTCGTCAGAAAACTAACGAAGAAACCCCAAATTACTTTTTAAAAAACTTTGAACACTACCAACCTAAACTTATTAAAGACTTTTATTTAAAACACTTCATGAAAAATCTCTTTTTCGATATAGACATTCTCGAAATTGAGGAATTTTTAGACACACAATTCGAATACTCAGAAAACCCGGGTTTTTTACAAAAAATCCTCCAGAGAAAAATCCTCCCTAAATTTGAAGAAGTTATACAAAACTCTAAATTTTCACCGCACACTAAATATTTCAAAGAAGAAACTCTAGAAGATGAATTTGTCCTAACAGAAGGAACCATTAAAAATTGGAATTATGAGTTTGAATCCTTTTATCATAAATGCCAAACAGGCAACCTTAGAGAAGATTTAATGGAAAGAAAAAAAATAACTTCAAACTATCTCGGTAGACTAGAAAAATTATTCAACAAATCCAATCCAAACTCACTTCAATGGGTTGGGAAGCCATCTCATTTAGCTATAATCATTTCTAAGTTAACAGACCTAAACTACATAGAAGCCCCTCTTTTAAAAAATGGAGAAGTAAACTACAATGAGTTAAGCCGTCAAATTTTAAACTCTTTCAATTTCAAAATAAAACCTTCTCTTGATACTTTAAGAAAATACGCAAATCCTAAAAATGACAAATACCAAGAACTATCCGATAAATTTGATGATAAAACATTTAATCTCCCTCACTCAAAAATAATGAGCTAGGTCCGGGACATTGTGACCCTTTTCCTTGAAAATAGTTTTTGGATATTTGAATAGAAATCAAATAGTACAAAACTATGGCAAAGCAATTGCACTTCTACCAATTAAAGCCCGAAGAGTTCAAAATAGATATTCTAGATGGCGTTGATGACAAACTCAAAAAATATCTAAAAAACCTTCATCTACCTGAGTCAGAAGAACTTCTTACCGTAGACGAAACGCTAGCCTTTTTAAAATGCTCCAAACAAGCATTATGGAACTGGAGAAAAAATGGAATACTTCCTTCATACCGATTAGGAAATCGCGTTTACTACAAAAGGAGTGATATATTCAAAAAACTTGTAAGACAGGAGTGATATGGGAATTTTAAAACACTGCAAACATTGTCACGTTGAATTTAGGGCCAGGAGGCGCAATCAAATATATTGCTGCCAGAGCTGTAAAACATTAGCCAGCTACAAACGAAATGGCTACAAATATGTATCAGGCCACTACCAAAAATCCCCTGACCAAAATAAAGAACAGAAAACAGGGCTAGCCATCCCCCAAAATCAAATGGAAGAAAAACTGAATGAAGTCGTAGAAAAATTAAACAAAATTAACGTTGCTGCGATAGCCAACTCTGCAGTCGGACATCTGGCCGCGGAAGCAGCACAATATGGTACCAAGAAACTTCTTGCTCCTCACACCCTGCCAGCTACCAAACAAGATATTGCACAACTTAACTGGGCAATATTCGAGCTAAAACAAATGCTCCAGCAAATTAACGATAACCAACAATCTTCATTTAACTTCATTTAACAATCTCCTGTAAAGAGATACCAAAAACACGTTTGAAGTGACACTAAAAATCAATTGTATTATTATTGAACTCTAAGCAAATTTTTGATGTCTTTTCGGGTATTCTTATCAAAAGCAACGTAACCAATATTAGTTATAAAATGACTTGTTAAAACCGCAACAGCAGCACCTGTTACATTATATCTCGGAACAAGAACGCAACACAACAACAAGTTGCTTAGACACCCCAAAGCAAAACGATATATATTATGCTTTAAACGGTTGGTGGTGAGCAAATGTTTTTCGTAAAGCATTCCAATAAAAACGAATAAAGGGGCCCAACAAAATACAAGCAAAGCTGTTTTACCATCTTGATATTGTTCTGAAAAATAATTGTCGAGTATATAATTTCCAAAAACCATATAAAAAACAGCTATGCCTAAACCCAATAAAACCATAAAGAACAGTAGCTGCCCATTTTTTTTATAATAATACCCCTTATTAAAATGAAAAGATTCCGCTAGTGAAGGATACAAAGCATTTATAACTGCAAACCCGATAGTCCAACACAACCCTATGACCAAAAATTGAACACTTGCGAAAACCCCATTAGCATGATCGTCATGAAAGTATTTTAAAACAACCTCATCAATACCAATATACACCATCACAAGCGCTTCAGAAACGATTAAAGGTAACGCCATAACAAAAAGACTTACCCCCAATTTTTTAGAGAATTTCCAATACTTAAAATTTATTTCATTTTTAGCCCGCAATACAATGAAGTAAAATATTCCCTGGAGCAAAAAATCCAAAACAATTATTTGCGCAAAATACAATACATCCAAATGTTGCTTTATCCCATAGTACTGCAAAGAGACAACACAAAGCAGACTTAGAACCTTCCCCACAAAAATGAGCTTAGCCCTTTTTTTGGCGAGTAGGTAATATTCAAACACATCTGTTAGCTTAAATAGATACCCAAAAACCAAAACGGAATAAATAGATAGCAAACTCTTATTATCCGCCAAGAACAAATAACTGATAAAACCTACTAAAAAAATCAGCCAGGCCACAAACCGCATAAAAAATGCGGTAGCAATTATTCGCTGACTTTCCTTTGGGTTAACCACTATTTCGCGGATACAAACCGCCGATAATCCCAAAAAGAACAAAGGAGAAAACATACCTAAAACAGATTCAGCCAATTTCAGTTTCCCTATGTCGACAGCCCCCAAAGCATTAAATATTTTAGGCATAACAAAAACTCCAACAATTAATAGAATAAGTTTCTCTACTGAAAACCAAAAGGTTGTATTCACGTCTTGTTTACTGAATGAAAGGGCCATAATTATGAATTGTGTCTCAAAGATAAAAAACGCCCCGAGTTTGTATTCTGTTTAGTATTTTTAGCTTTCACAAAACCAACCTATGACTCCAGAATTTCTCCGTCGCTACTATGTTATGCGCATTATTACCACACCAAAGGTGTATGGACTTCCAGAGGGATATGTATCACTAGAGCAACTACAAGACACCCTTGAAAACATCCGAGGCAGAAACCGAGAGGATGTGCTTTACGATAAGGTGGAACTACATAGCAGAAAAACCATAAATCGGGATTTAAAAAAGATTGAGTCTTACTACAAAATTATCATTAAGCATAAGCGCAATTATGGGTTTTATGTTGAAGACACATTTACAAAAGACCACAAACAACTTAAAGAAATATACGAGAAAACAGAACTTTATTTACTGAATCATCATGCGCACGCCTGGAAAGATTTTGTCTCATCTGCTAGAACATCCTTAAGCGAATACGTAGATATAGTAGCGCTCATTAATGCCATAGAGCTCCAGTTATTGGTAGATCTGGAATATAAAGGATGGTATGATGACAACAAGTTCAAAACATTCAAAGGAACTGTGCTACCACTGCATATAAAAGAGATCAACAATGCATGGTATTTAATAGCCCACAATACAGACATTGGAATTTATGCATTTTGCATGGACAGGCGTATTAGAGAATTTACCGTAACTTCTAAAACTCCAAATATCCCAATAGAATTTGACGAAAGAGATTATTTTAAACACTCGATCGGGATTTTAAAAACCAATATGAAACCAGAATGGATCCATTTAAAAGTAGCCAACCACCATCTAAAATACTTAGAAGCTAACAAAATGCATCCATCTCAAGAACTCATAGCTTATCCTAAAAAACCAGAAACAAAAGTCTTAGATTATTATGACCCAGATATGTGGGGAGAAATTAAAATTTGCGTAGAACCGAACTACGAGTTTTTAATGGAAATTTTAAAGTATAATATCTGGATTAAAGTAATTAGCCCCAAACCTGTCAAGAATTTTATACAATCCCACGTAAAACGCATTGCAGCTTATTACGAATAGTGGAACACCTTTATTCTAGCATTGGAAAATTCCACTACATTTCGGTTATTTAAAGTTCCTACTGAAAGTGCAGTCTTTTTGAATTATTTTCATTCTTCAAAAAGCCAAACACTAATCATCTCTATTTATGTCCATTAGGATTTTTTAGAGAAAATTATAGGCAAAAACACACCACCTCATTATTAAGGGGACACATTTTGTCCGTTTCACGACTAGATTTGTGTACGAAACCAAGTACAACCAACCAAAATTTCTTTCCATATGGCCACCTACAAATGCCGTAAATGCAATATACAAAAAAACGACACCCTTATTTCACAGCTGGAAACAAAACCAACATGCAGTGTCGGGGCCAATGACATTAATTTTCATGATTGGGAGCAGGTATCCCAAGAAGATCTAACACCCATTTATCACTAGAAATTATGGCAACATTTGAAATAAAAACCAAACACGCCATTAACGTCCAAGGAGAGTACGTTGATGCAGGCTTATCTGTTCAGGTAAGTTCAATGTTTTCTAACCCTTTTGATGAAGCAGATAAAATTCACAAAGCCTTTTTAAGAGTACATGATATCGACTTAAAACCCGAAGGATATCTGAGTCCAGGGTATTTGGAATACAAAACACTGTAAACAAATTCAATTTTTATCAACCAATTAAATAACCAACCAAATTTTAAGCTTATGGCAACTTACCAATGTAGAACCTGTGGAATCACAAAAAATGACACGCTAATCTCCAAAATGAGTACTCCAACTAAATGCAAACCAACTAATTCATCTGCAACACTATCCCACCATTCTTGGAGTAAAATCTCGAATGACAATGTTTAAAATTAATTTTCATGATTGGGAGCAGGTATCCCAAGAAGATCTAACCCCCATTTATCACTAGAAATTATGGCAACATTTGAAAAAAAAACCAAACACGCCATTAACGTCCAAGGAGAGTACGTTGATGCAGGCTTATCTGTTCAGGTAAGTTCAATGTTTTCTAACCCTTTTGATGAAGCAGATAAAATTACAAAGCCTTTTATAAGAGTACATGATATCGACTTAAACTAGACAGGTATTTAAGCCCACAGTATTTTGCCGTTGAAAGGATTTAACTTTTAAAATATAATATAGCAATTTATGATGTTTTCAAAAATTAAGGTATAAATAATGACACATACAGAAATTATCATACAAGATGCAACTAGCATCAATAATAAATTAGTTGATGCTATTATAAAAAAAGCACAACGACTTAGTTTGGATTCGGAAATTATTAACCGAAGAATGCTTGTTGATTACTTAAATGAAGAGCTTCAAGTCAATTTAAAGGAAGGACTCTACATCAAGCAATTACTAAAGGAGGCTTATTTGAAATCTTCATATTCTTCTAGTATCCAAAATGCCATCGTTAATAATATTCTTGATAATGATGGGAAAAATAGAGTTTTTAATCCTTCACGAGTTGAACAACGTGTGGAGGCCCTAAATATTCAAAATCCGCAAATAGACTTAAATGATTTTAATCTTATTGCACAAGAAACTGAAACGGTAAAAAAAGTTGATGGAACTTTTGAAATTCAGACTATCCAAAAAAAAATTGACAGCTTAAAACCTAAAAAGGAAATTTCCATTACGGGGAGTTCGAAAGTTGAAGCAATAAGAGAACACGCTTTCAATATTAAAGAAGAATACACAAAAATCATCCAAACTCATGAAAAAGTAAAAGATATAAATTTAAACTTAGTCGATGATTTTGATAAAACTAGAAACAAATTAAAACTAATTCGAGAAGATTTATTAGCCCTTTTAATTGATTTATTTGGAGACAATATAAAGGCGTCAGAACCCGAATTATTTGATGTTTCTAAAATTAATTGGGAAAGTTTTGAAGATCGTTATGGCAAATTAGACACCTATTTTTCATGCATCAATGACAATGTTGCAATATTCAGAGAGGCACATCAACAACATTTGTCTGCAATGGCTCTCTCAGGGAAAAATGAGTTCAACAAGTTTTTAAGCAAAACTTCAAAATTAGCAAACGCAGGAAAATTAAACAACTCCAATTTAAAAGGGGCTGCTGGAGCTGCGGCAGTAGGATTTTTAATTGAAGGAGGTGCGGCTGTATTGAAATCAAGAAGTCAAGCTAAAAAAACAATTGCCCAAATAGAACTGGACATTGAAAAAATGAAGGAAGGAATGAGGAGCGATGTGCAATTAATTTTAGACGATATTTTAAAACTAGGTAGATTCTATACTGAATTAAAAGACAAATTAATTCCTCAATTAAAATTATTTAGCCAAAAAGCAATCAACAAGTTAGCTGATGACATCTCACCACTATATGAGCAGATCATTTCTAATCAAGAAATAAGAGATTTAAGAGATAGTAACAAAAAATTATTGACGGAATTTCGAGTAATTGAAGCTGAATTAATTGATAAAAACGAACAAATTAGGTTTAACGATTCGAGACATCAAATGCTAACGGAAGTCATTGATTTGAAGAGACCCGAATATAACTTTTTATTGGCTTCCATGCCTGTTAAGCCAAATTTGTTTTATAAAATCATATCTCCAACAAAATCTATTAATCTTTATAACGAAACGCTAATCGATTGGTATACTTACTGCAAACCTTCTGTTGATGAATTCGAAAACACTCAAAAAGATATTGTTAGAGAAGCTGAATTAAAAGAAACAAATCTTAATGATATTGACATGTTAACAAATAGAAAACTAAATATTCAAGAAGAGTTAAAAAATAATTCGGAAAGAATAAGAACTGTTTTCAGTGAAACAGGAAATAAAGGAATTTTAAAAGACTTATTAACTCACATCAAAGATTTCACTGTTTCTTCAAAAGGAGTTCTTGAACTAAATATTTCTAATGAACTTATATAACATGGAAAATAGCCTTATTACTCAAACAGAACTAACCAAAATGAGTTCTGATGAGTACAAAAACTTCTTAACTGAAAATATTCATAATTATTATGAGGAACTAATTGTAAACAATGCCGAAAACAAAGAACATGTCGTCAATTTACTTTTCAAAAAAATGGAAAATGACAAACGCTTCGACAAGATTGACAATGATTCCAAAAAGGCAATTGTACTAACAGGAATATCTTGCTTGTCGGATGTTTTAAAAACCATTGACCTAAAGCAAAAACAAAGTATTCTTCAAAAGAAAAACAAGGAACTAACTGACCTATTTTTAAAGAATTACGAAGAAAAACTTTTAAACCTAAAAGAAAAAATAAAGAAAAATCAAGAAGATTTTTTAAAACTTCAAAATAATGCTGATAATATGTCTTTAGGACAGTTGGCTAATACAATAAATAATTTTCATAACCCAAATGAAGCTAGCGATGTTAGTGATCAAGAAATTGATGATTTGCTCAATGGCGGTACATTAGAATTTTAAAATTATGTTTACAGAAGAACTTATAAAGAATTACTTTTTAACAAAAGGAAAAACTATAAAAGCCTACCTTTTAGGGAATGAAGATAAATTATTCTTAGCAGAAGATCACGATCATATAAAGAATGCATTTAAAAGTAATAAAAAGGAAACCCGGATGATTTTTTACCGCATAAATTACTTTATAGCAGTGATTCTATTGCTGATCATATTGTATTCGCCTATATCTAATATATGGGTATTGTTATTTGCCCTTCCTTTCCTCATAAAACCTCTTGCCCATTTATTTGCTTTAGAAAACAAAAGAATCAAAAAGAATATTTACTTGTATAAAGAGCTATATGGAGCAAATAATTTTAAAAAATTAATTGAATCCCCTGAAATAGAAGAAAAAAAAGATAAAGAACTCCCAACAGGCCTAATAGCAGGAATTATATTGGGAACTATAACATTAGTTTTTTCACTAGCATTTGTAACGATGTCGGGAAAAGCAGATGAAGTAAAGGAATACACAAAAGCGGGAAGTAAAAAAACTTTAGTAACAAATTCAACAACTGATAAAGAAAAACCTAAAAAAGAAGTTGCCTCAAATTCTGATGAATTGACTGAAGAAGACATGTCTCAACTTGAAGCCGAATATGAATCGGATATGATGGAATATGGAGAAGAGTGGATGGCAAGTAAAAATGAAGAAAAAAATGATAACTATGCAACAATTACAGGAACAGATATAATTATCAGAAATGGACATTCTACAACATCGAATATAGTAGGATCTTTTAAAGAAGCTGGAGAAAAAGTTGTTGTCTTAGGCACCTACACTTCTGAAGAACAAACTGCATTAATCAAAAGTGACATTATTGTAACTGATAGAGAGGGTGAAGACAACATTTTACAAAAAGGAAAATCTGTTAAAGTCATTTCAATTAATGAAGAATCACCTGTAGAACTTTTAATAAGTTTTAAAACTAAAGAAGGAAAGACAAAAGAAGGCATGGTGCCTGAAGATACTGTAGATTACATCAATGAATCTTGGTATAAAGTAAAACGAGATAACGGAGTAGTTGGTTGGGTTTTTGGTAAATTTATTAGAATAGATTAGACAAGAATTACATAAAAAGGGTAGCATATCACCAAGTGTACAAAGTATAAATATCGAAGGTTAACAGCTCTCGATATTTTTGTTTGACCAAAAAGACTCTTTCATTACAAGAAACAAAAACCGTTAAATTAAACTTATTTTAATGGTTTTACCCCCAAAATCCACCAATATTCATTAAGGATAACCGTAAAACACGTGTCCTCAAAATCCATATTTTAGTGGAGATAAACCTATCACATGTTGATTTATTTTCAGAAATAAGTAGTATTTATAATAACAACCAACCCAAAAAACCAACACATGACCATAAATGAATTAGGCGCCAAATTAGGCGAAATGCACCATAACGCACCACAAGGATCTGCCGTAGCCATGATCCATCTCTTCGGAATTAAGTATGCAGAGCATATCCAGAAAAGTAAATTTTCAAAAAAAGACATTGCAGAAGCCGCAAGAATACAAACCTCTTACCACACTGAAATAAGTAAAGGTGTAAAGCTAGCAGAATACGTTATTCCCAAAAAGGAATTTATTTAGGTAGCCAACTCACTATTACAATATCAACTTACATCTTTTTAACAAATTGACGCAATAAACTTAAAAAAGCACCCATATTACCTACCTTTTTCTTGTCATTATTTATGAAAAAAAATTTATGTTTTAATATATTTGAGGATAATATATTCGAAATTTAACCACCACCCTATTAATGTCAATACCAAAATTGCCTTTATACCTAGACAATGCGTCAACAACAAAAGTAGACAAAAGGGTTTTGGAAGAAATGCTACCATATTTTACTGATCTTTTTGGTAATGCTTCTAGTAACCACAGTTATGGAAAGATTGCTAAAGACGCCATTGAAAAAGCCCGGTCTCAAGTTGCTGATTTAATAAATGCTAATACCAAGGAAATCATATTTACCTCGGGAGCAACGGAAGCAATAAATCTTGGAATAAAAGGATTCACCGAAGCAAATTCACACAAAGGAAATCATATCATAACCGTTAAAACGGAACATAAAGCTGTATTAGCAACCTGCGAATATCTAGAAAGCAAAGGCTTTGAAGTGACCTATTTGGATGTTGACAATAACGGTCTCATTTCATTGGAGCAATTGAGGAATTCCGTAACAGAAAGCACTATACTTTTTGTAATTATGTATGTGAACAATGAAATAGGCATCATACAACCAATAAAAGAGATAGGAGAGATAGCCCAAGAATACGGAATCAGCTTTTTTTGTGATGCCACGCAAGCTGTAGGTAAAGTTAAAGTAGATATAGAAAAGGACAATATCGACATGTTATGCCTTTCAGGACATAAATTAAATGGACCTAAGGGAATTGGAGCCCTTTACAAAAGACAAGGTGTTGAGATCATCCCGTTAATCCATGGAGGAGGACAAGAAAAAGGCCTAAGAGGCGGCACCTATAATACCCCTTTAATTGTAGGTCTTGGTAAAGCTTCTGAAGTAGCCAAAATCGAGTTTGATTCTAACGTTACAAACCTAATTAAAAAAAGACATGAATTGGAGACCTACTATGAAAGCAACAACATAGGTTATGTAAATTTCAAAGAAGCTAATAGAGCTCCTCACATCATTAGTGTTACTTTAATAGGTTTTGAAGCTGAGCAATATTTAATGATGAAATCTAAAGAATTTGTGGCTTCAACAGGTAGTGCATGTAATTCAGAAATCGTTGAGCTTTCACATGTTTTGAAAGCTCTAAAAATGAAAAACACAAAAAATATATTGCGTTTAAGTTTTTAATCCGAAAAGAATTAAATTCAAATTTATGCTAAAAGATGTAACATGGGCAGAAGATAGAGATTACAAAACAGGTACCGAAGATGAACCTTTACAATTTTATTTAGATGCTCTATGTAATAGTAAAACATTTGATTTACTATTAGGTTATTTCAGTTCTTCAGCTTTAAATGTTTTGTCTCTGGGCTTTGCTAATTTTATTTGCTCAGGAGGTAAAATGAGAGCAATAATTAACAATGTGCTTTCAGAAGAAGATAAAGAAGCTATAAAAAGAGGGCAAAATAAAGAAAATCTTTCTTCAAGCTTATTAAACTTTAATGATATAAAGGAGCTTAAAAAAACATTGGATGAGTATGGTACTCATTTTTTTGAATGTTTTGCTTGGCTAATAGCCAATAATAGAATTGAGATAAAAATAATTCGACCTAAAAAGGGAAGAGGGATTTCTCATTATAAGTCTGGTGTTTTCTCAGATGGAGAAAATTCAATTAGTTATAAGTCTTCATGTAATTTCACTTATTATGGATTTCTTGAAAATTTGGAGGAATTAGAGTGTCGATTGTCTTGGGAAGATAGTAGTTCGAATAGAGCTGTTATGAAACAAAACAAGCATTTTGATAGTTTATTTTCGGAACAAGTTGAGCATGTGGAATATTTAAGTATTGATGAGGTAAAATCGGCTATATGTGAACAATTTGGAAATAAAAGAATTGAAGATTTAATAGTTAATGAAAAGGAATTATTGCGAAAAAGAAATAATATACTTAAGAATTCAAATATTCAAAATTCCATAAAAAGAGCTATTGAAAAACTACAACATTTCGTAGAGATGGAAAATAAACCAAGGTTCCCTTATGGTGGAGAGCCTTATGATTATCAGGTTTTGGCACATAAAAAATGGTTGGATAATAATAAAAAAGGGTTGTTTGCCATGGCCACAGGAACTGGGAAGACAATTACATCTTTAAATTGTATGCTTAATGAATATAAAGAGCATGGTTTTTATAAGTTTATTGTTTTTGTCCCAACTACAGCATTGGCATCTCAATGGGTGAGTGAGGTTAGAGATAAATTTAATTTTCAAAATATTATTCTTTGTTGTAGTATTAATGGTAATTGGAAGGATGAGTTAAAAAGTATTGGGAAATCTGTGATTTTTGGACGGCAAGTAGACTATGCAATAATTACAACCTATGCGACTTTTAAGGGGGTGAATTTTCAGTCCATTTTCAAGGATTGTTTTAAAAATGATTTTGATAAGATAACAATGATTGCTGATGAAGCTCATACTATGGGTTCTATTGGTTTTACTCGTGTTCTTCCAAATTATATAGAAAATCGTATAGGATTATCAGCAACTCCTGAGCGTCAATTTGATGATTATGGAAATACCGTTTTAGCCCAATACTTCGATACGTCTCCTGACGAGTATACGTTTGAGTATAACATGAAAATAGCAATAGATAATGGCGTTTTATGTAAATATTATTACTATCCTAAGATTGTTAGTTTAGAACCCGAAGAGCAAGATGAGTATTTAAAGATTTCTAAGGAACTTACAAAATACATAAATCCCGAGACAGGCAAATATTATGAGTCGGAGTATGTGAATAATTTACTGATAAAAAGAAAGAATGTTATTCATAAAGCATCAAGAAAATTAAATGAGTTAGTTTCTATTGTCGGAGAAATAGGCAGTGAAAACTTTAATAACGCTTTTATTTATGTACCCGAGGGCATTGAGGTGAATTATGTTGAAAATGATGATGATGTTCTCGGTATTGAGAGAGAAAATGATCGATTAATAGATAATTATTTGGAGGCATTATACGATGCTTATAGTTTGAGAATGGCCAAGTTTACAGGAGAGACTCATAACCGAAATCAAATATTAGAACAGTTTAAAACTAACAAATTAGATGCCTTATTAGCAATGAAATGTCTTGATGAAGGCGTAGATATTCCGCAAACTAAATATGCTATATTTTGCTCTTCAACAGGAAATCCACGGCAATATGTACAGCGTAGAGGACGGGTTTTACGAAGGTTTTCAGGAAAGGATCATGCAATTATTTATGATCTGATTGTTAAACCTATAATTAATCATACCGATACTGATGAGAAACTAACTAAAATAGAAAAAAACATATTTCTCTCGGAGCTAAGAAGATTGGTCAATTTTGCAGTTTTAAGTGAAAATAAGGATTTATGTTTAAGGCAATTGGAACAGGTCTGCTACGATCTAGATATAGATATTTACGAATTAGCTAACAAAGAACTTGAAAATTATAACTAGAAATGAAAACATTAAATGACTCATTAAGAGAAGAATTTCGTGAAATTCTTAATGAAAAAGAATTTTCAGAAATAATAAAGGAAAAAGATTTAGATCCTTCTGTGTTGTACAAAGCCTTTGATGTTTTGTTGAGATATAAATCAGACTCTGATTTGACGGATAAAGCAAGGGGGGAGTTTGAAAATTTTATAATTAACTATATGAGAATTAAAGCAAATTAAGAATGATAATTAACAGAGTAGAGATTGAGAATTTCTTTTGTTATGTGGATTATAATGAATTCACTTTTGATGAAGGATTAAACATTGTATCGGCTAAAAACTCAGGAGGTAAATCCCATTTATTTAATGCTTTTCATTGGACATTTTTTAATAATGTTTATGTTGATAAGGAAGATGATACAACTAAAAAGGAATGGAAGTCGGCTGATAAGGTCATAACTTTACCTGATCATGTTGTTTCTAAGACCGCTGTAGATGATGTCATGAAAACATCCATAAAGATTACTTTAACCGCAGAATACCATGAAATTGAAGAGCCTAAAGGAGACTTAGTTGAGTATCATTTTGAAAAGGAGATAACTTATAAAAAAGGGAGTGAAGATGTATTTCCTATATCAAAGCCCGAACTTCTAATTTGGTACGTTCAAGACGGTGAGACTAAGTATTTAGAGAGAGGGGAACATCGGTGGTTCTTAGATAAGATATTTCCTGTAAGTATTAGAAAGTTCATGTGGTTTCAAGGAGAGACATTAGATGAACTATATGATTTTAGTAGACCTGCTACATTAAATTATGCTATAAAAGAAATATCTTATTTTCCTATTTATGAGAACCTAGTGACAATAACTGAAAAATCCGTTATCAGTATTGGTAAAAAAATTGACTCAGAATTAAGAAAGCAAAAAAAGTTTTCTAATGAACAAGAGCGTTTGATTTCAGATATTGATATTACCAGAAAGAAAATAGCATCTTATGAGTCTAAATTTTTAGAAAATCAAAAGGAACTACAAGATCTTACAGAATCCATTTTAAAAGAAGAAGATAAGCTAAAAGGTTATGATAAGTATACTCAGCTAAAAAGCAAATTGCATCAATATGATTATGAAATAAAGTCTATTAATGATAAAATTGATTCTCTTTCAGTTTTAGGTAAGGAAAAGTTTATTTCAAAGTGGATATTAAATAAATGTGATGACTTAATCAAAGACTCAACAAAAAACCTTGGAATTTTAAGTGATGAATTGAAGTCATTTCAAAAATCAGAAAATCCTGTTCCAATAACATTGCCTGGACCAGAATATGTACAAAAAATGTTGGAGGATCATGTTTGTTACATATGTGAACGTGAAGTGGAGGAAGGCTCTCCCGCTTATGAAGCTTTAGAAGCAAGAATGCAAGATTTTAGAAATAATCAAATACAAAAAATACTTGCGGATAATTATACAGAACTTAATCGTTTTAAAAGAAACTTATTAAATGAATTGCCAGGGATTACTGAAGAGGTAATTAGCAATGATAATGAGATTGAAAAGTTAATTACCAAAAGGAAAAAGTTAATTAAAAAGAGAGAAAATTTGTTCTCAGATTCAGGAGTAGAAAATGCTTCTGAAATTAAATTGGGTTCCATAAATGCTGAGCAAATATTAAATAAAATAAGAAGTTTGAATACTAGTAAGTCATCTATTGAACGTAAAATTTCAATGGATGAGCAAGACAAGTTTTCTGAAGAAGAAAAGCTTTTTCACTTGCTTTCGCGTAAGACCAAAGTTATTCCAACGGATGAATCTAATCAAATAGTAGAGGTTATATCAGAAAAGTATATAGATATTATTAATAAGGCATTAAGTAAATTAAAAAATACCGCTTTATCACATTTGATCGAGGAAATATCTAACGAAAGCAACGCGCTGTATACCAAATATTTAGGCGGCATTACACAGGGACAGATAGAGATTGATCGTGGTGTTCGCATCATAGATAAATTGACTAAAAAAACCTTAACAAATTTAAATACAGCTGAATTAACAGCCCAGAAGTTAGCAGTAGCTAATGCTTTCTTATCGCTTAGTGAGAAGAAAATGAATCGTTCGTTTCCATTATTGGCTGATGCACCTACCTCTGATTTTGATGATGATAATACTTTATTTTTGACTCAAAACCTAACAGATTCTTTTAATCAGATTATTATAATGTCAAAAGATTACAATAAGCTTAAGGGTGAAGAACGGTCAAAATTTATTGGTAAGGCAAATATTTGTAAGTACTATGAATTGAAAAATGATCTAATTGACAAAGAAGGGAAAGAATCGAGAACTAATAAAAGAACATATATCAATATAATAAAATAATGGAAAAGCTATTTACAGAAATAAACAAAAGAAATGTCCATTATGGAGCCTATGTTGAACAAATAAGAGATTTGTTTGCAAGAAAACAAGAATCATTAAAAACTAAGGATGATAAATTCTTTTCAAAGTACTGGCAGGTATATGCTTGGTCGGCGATCATAGGTATGATAAATGATAAAAAGGAAGAGGGAGCAAGTTTACCTAATCAATCTTCTTTTCAATATCAAATGATTACAAATGGATCAGAGTCTATAGCTCATGCTTTGCTACTTATGGCTATTGGGAAAATAGAGGCTAAGGAATCGAGTGATTTTCTAAATTCTCGTAAATTATTGACAGTAATTAGTGAGTATGCAGAAGGAGGGGCTAAACATATTTTGGAGATTCGACAAACACCTGGTTATGAACGTAAGTTTGATAGTCCTGACGATTATTTGTTAGAAGTTGTTCAAAGGTAGATTTAAGATTATGAATCCAGAAGAGTTTGTTAACAGATTAAAAAGAGATAAGGCAAGGGGGGGGGGGGGAATCTTGCCCCTCATCAGATAATTTTATTAATTTCTTTGTTAGGTATTTATTCTGAAAATCAAATTTCTAATTTGAAATTTGATAAGTTAAATAATGAATTTTGAAAATTATGGAATTTTCATCAAGATAAATTTATTTCAACAAATTGTAACATAGGGCTCCCTCTCAAAGTTTTTCTAAACAAAGGTTTTATTGATGTCTGTTTATTTGAAGATATTAATGATTTTAGAAGTGTTTCTGAGCTTGAAAATAAAATTGATTTTTTATCAATCGGGTCTGAATTAGTTGAGTTGTTTAAAAATAAAGATTTAAATAAATATCTCGAACAAAGGATAGTCAATTAAATGAAATCTAAATAGTAAATGAAAATAAACATACAGCCAACCTTACAAACACCTTATAAAAATTTTTTTTCTTGTAAAGATGAAGGAGTTGAAATAAATCAATTAATAGTGCCAATTTATCAAAGAGAATATGATTGGGAAGAGGATCGTATTGTTAGAATGCTCTCTGACATTGATTACTATCTTGATGATAAAGATGAAGGAGATGAAGATATTTATTTTCTCGGAGCTGTTATTTTGGAAATAGATAGTGATTCAGATTATGAGAAAATTTATGAGGTAGTTGATGGACAGCAGAGATTGACTACATTTTATTTGATGGGGTTACTTCACTACCTTATTTCTCAATATAGATTTAAGAATCCTCATACATTGGGTATGAAGGCATTTGCAATTGGTAAGTTGATAGGTAAGTTAGAGAAAATATTCAAGGATTCAGAGAAAAGACTTGTTTTCGGAAAATTCGATTATGAATTGTTGGATTTGGATAGAAATGAGGAAGAAGAGCTGCCAGAAGAGTTCCTTTTTAGGATATCAAATAAATATTTATTAGACGGCGAAGAAAGGGTACAGAGACTTAAAATATATGATCCGGATATAAATGAAAAACTAAGGCGAGTTATAGAAAATTCAGATATTTCTATTTCAGATAAGAAAATAAAATTAATAACGGATAGTCAAGATAATCCGTATGCTGAAAATTTGGAAACTATTTTCAATTATTTAATGGGAAAATTCTATTCTGAAAACAAACTTAATGATAAGATTTTGGAAGAAATTCAAAGTCAATTAGACAAGTATTTGAAAAACTCAGGAATGGCTTTAATTAAATCAGAAAACAAAGATGACTCGTTTAAATTGTTTGAGGTATTGAATGATACTGCGAGGAAGTTGACGGTTTTAGATTTGCTAAAGAATTATTTTGTTGAGCATTTAAAAGAAGATTATAGCAAGGAGAGTTGGAGGAAACTAAAGGATAATGAAGAGGAAATTAAGGGTGTTAATTTAGTAAGTGATGTTATTAAATCCGAGGGTTATGCTAAATCTACATATGAGTATTCATATTTATCGAATAAAATTGAAGAAAGACCTGAATATTATAGAAAAAAAGAATCTGCGCAAGATTATTTTAGGAGACTGTCTTTTTATTCTAAATTATTGAATGAAATCACAAATAAAAAATTCTTTAAGGGTAATGTTTTAAATAATTCGCTTTTATGGAATTTATCGGGTATTCATAATGTTAAATTTCATTGGGGAAGGCAAGTTATGATTGCCTTTTTGAATCTTTCGAATATTAAATCTATTAAAGATGTTATTCAAGAAGATGTTATTTGGAATAGCTTTGATATTTCAGGGTATAAAAAAATAAGTACTTTAAATAAGTTTTACTTAATAAGTAGTGATTTACTATTTAAGATCGGTTTAGTGGGAAAGGTTAATAATCTTTCATCTAAAGCTTTACCTGAAACAGGTAAAGAGTTTTTAAATAGATATCACAATTTCTTGAATAAAGGTAGGTTTGATGAGAAGGATTTGAATGATTTAATAGATGACCTTAAAAGTGTAAGTAATAGTTTTTTTTCAAAAGAGTTATCAAAATTTGAGAATAATTTAGATCTTTTAAATTACCAAAATAATTCGCATAAGAATATTATGAAGGTTTTATTGTATATTTTATATAATAAGGGAGAAAATGGTTCGTATTCTGTTAGTGATATTACTTTAGAACATATTGAACCGCAAAGAGAAAGGTCTTCAGGGTATTTTGAGCATGATGAAAGAAACCGAATTGTAAATAGTTTTGGAAATATGATTCTTTTAGGAAGTGCAAAAAACTCAAGTTTTGGAAATTTGAGTGTTAAAGAGAAAATAGATAAGTCATCAGAAATGGAAAATGATGCTTTTATTAATCATTCAATTTTTCAATCTTTGAATACCAAGGGGCCTCAGGCTAAAAGTGGTGTATTTGATAAAAGTCATTTTGATTTGCTACTTGATAGTTCTAACTTTAAAGATGATGTTCCTACTGAATCATTTTTTGAGAATCGCAAGGAGTTTTATAAGAAAGAACTTGTGGGAATGATATTTAAAACAGATCGTTTCCTGTTAAACCCATGTATTTATTGATGTAAATGAATTTGATTTCAGTTTAATAATTAAAATTAAGCAAAAAAATAGCGAGATTATTTCTCGCTATTTTAGTTTTTAGAGCAGTTTAAATAAAGCAGCTTGCGCAACCTTCACCTTCAGCTTGTAGGATTTCATCCTGCCAGCTTTGTCCGGTTCGTGATCTGTTTTTCTCTCTATTCATTCTAAGAAAATGTTCCTTTTTGATTGCTGCCACACGTTCCGGGCGCTTTAAATCATCTAATGGCTCTTCCATCCACGTATAGCCTTCTTTCTCATATTCGATAGCCTTTTCGAATAATGTAGGATGTTGTTCTAATAGCCATACCCATTCAATTTTTTGTTGGTAAAAACAGAAGAAACAACCTGAACGACTACGCGAGTAAGTCCCCTTTTTGATTTCACCATCAATTTCCACTTGATATTCTATTGGCTTATAATAAGCAGGGACCCCAACGCCTGAATCCTCAAGCAGTTGAAACACATCATTTAATCCAATGACCTCATCATTTTCGATCAAAGGGAAAGAGTCTAATTTACCAACTGGATAGTCTGTGGTTTTTAGGTATTGGAATACAACTTTATTAAAAAGCTTTACATCAACATCAATAAGAGCGTTTAATTTTTGCCTTTGCGTGAATTTAGGTGAAATAGGTTGCTCAACATATTTTAAGGCATTTGCGATAAGATTTTCAGGTGCTAATTCTTCGTAATAGCTTTTAATAAGTTCGGTGTTTGTATTGGCTAATACTTTTTTGATAACATCTTCACTCCAAATGTTTTTTCTAAACGGAAATATCGTTTGAATGTTTTCTCGTTTAGAAACGTAACCTTCTCTGTTTTCATCACCTCTAATCCCTACATAGGAAATGGTAGGTTCATCACCAACATGATTCTCAAAGGGCTGTAATTTCATTTTATTAGTACACCATCTTGCTGTTGCAGAAGGAAGGTATCCTCCGTAAATGGCTAAGAAATGATCAAAAGGATTTTTCATTGGAGAGTTGTCTTCATCCATAGATTTATAGATGACGATATCTTTTCCAAGTACGGAATTTAAACGAGATATTAAATCGTAGGTTTCCTTAAGTTCTTTTCCAGTGTCGCAAGTATAGTATTCTGTATCAAGAGAAGGATAGTTTTGGCTCATGTAAATGGCTAAAGCTGCACTATCTTTTCCTCCAGATATTCCTAATAAATGTTTTATGTTTCCCATATTATATGCTCATTTCTTTTGAAAGTAAATCAATTAACAGTTCTTTACGCTTCGCTTCATCCAGTTTATTAATGGATTCACTGATGCTGTTCTTGATATCATTGAACTCTTTAGAAGGTTTTGAGTCGACAAATAATCGATCATCTTTGTATTCTCCTGTTTCTCCAAAGAATCGGATGGAATACAATTTACCATTTTTTGAATTACTATTATAATTCTGAATTTCTGTTGCCTTAATAAGTCCTAAAGCTAAATCATTTAGGGTTGCCATTAACAGGTTTTCATCTTCATCAAGCATGTCCTCAATGCCTTTCCCTAAAGCAACGTCAGCTACCGACTTTATCCAGCTCATACGATCAGGAAGAGGTGATGAAATTCTTTTGTAAAATATATTTTGTTTTTGACTTAATACCGAGGTATTTAATCCTGCTAATTTTAAGTTTATTTCTTCTTTATAAACTTCGAAATCTTTTGAAGTACAATAAAAAGCTTCCGTAATCGTATGTTCAATACGATTGATGAGTTCGTCATAAACCACTCTAATTTCACGAATGGCTTCTTGAATTTGATCAGTAAATGAACCTAAAACCTCAACATCTTCTTTGATAGCTAAATGATGATAGCCTAAAGCAGCCGGAAATTGATTAAATAAGGCATCTTCTGGGTCTTTTGAGCTAATGATAGCTTCTCGTAGTTTTACGGCCTTAGAAGAGAGGTTTTTAGTTTTAAGGGTGTAATTATTTAATCCTCTTTGGAACCTTAAAAAGTTACCAAAAATAGATAAGAATGTTGATTGGGTTCCCGTATTAGAGTCTCCAATTTGAACCAGTTCTTTATAACTCTCGATTAGGTTTAGTTTTAATCCTGACACATCATAACTTTTTACTAAAAAGTCTTGTGGTTTTTTGTGGATTAAATCTAAGGTATCTTCCGTTAAAAATGGAATAAATCCACCGTCAACGTGAAATAAAGCGTAATCCTCTCGTTTAGCAATTAGGAATATAGGAATCCAATATTCAATAAATCCTTTTTTTAGTTTAAAAGGTTTTTTAGATAAAGTTTCATAAAATTCGCTAAGGTTTATCTTATTTGAAACGGTACTGTTGAGGAATTCTTCTGATTTCTTCCATAGCTGGTATAAGTTAGAATTTTCGGAAGGTTCATCTAACTTATAGTAGCCGATGTCCTTATTTTCTTGATGGATACTAGTATCCTTTAATAAGCTAATGTAAATCGCTTTTTCAGGCGGGAATTTATCCTTCTTAAATCCAATATCTTCAAGCTGTTCCTTTTCAAGGAGAGTTCTAAATAATGCTTTCCTTGCTGTATTAATAGGTGCGCTTAAAAACTCTTTATTTATAAGCTCGTTTTTAAAAATTGGTGTTTCGGTATATAATACCTCTGAGCAAATCTCCGAAAGCTTATTGTAGAGTTTGTGTTTGCTTTGAATCTTTTCTGTACGGCCATTATGAATCCAAATGTTTTGATCGTTGTCAAAAAGTTCATTGGTGACCAAATCGGTTAACTTGTTAACATGATACTCCTTTTCATCATTTAAAAGTTTAAGAGCATTTTTATCTAATTGGTGCTTAATTAGTAATTTCTCAAACTTTAGAATCATTAAAACTTCCTCTCTAATCTTTGAAGAGTTGTTGTATATGACAAACAAATTGTCATCATGATTTTTAGATGCTTTCTTTAAATTCGTTTGCTTGATGTCATTAAAAACTAAATTAATGTAACCATCAATTGGGCCTTCAGCTTGAGTAAGATCTTCAAGCGTGTCTAATATTCTAAATTCAAAAAACCTATTGGTTCCAGTAATAAACGAATATTTCTTCGCCAATAAGATTGGGAAATCTATTCTGTTTAAGATTTCATTAGATAATGAGAATTGATTGTTGATTTCTTTGGTGACTAACAGTAATTCATGATCTAAATCGATATCAGTACCGTCTAAGAAATTGATTTTATTACTGTGTTTATAAAATCTTATAATCCCAGATTTCTCAAGCGTTTTTAAAATGTCTTTTACAGAAATATCTCTGGTAAGTTCAAAATACTTCGTGATAAAATTATTATCAAAGAGTCCACCAACTTTAGAGAATATATTTACTAAACTAATCGTTTTGATAACTTCTGAAACGGTTTCAAAATCTTCCCCAAAAATGAGCTCCGCTTTTTCCAAGGCTCTAAAAGTGGTTAGCCACTGTGCTCTATGTGGATTTTCAGGACTATAGATTTCTGTTGGTAATGAGTTTACAATGTAGTCATACACATTAGCAACGGTGAAAAATGTTTTATTAAAGTTTTTGATAGAGTATTTGGTGGAGTCGCTTAAGAACGAAAATAAAGATCTTTCATTTTGTCCATAGCGTTGTAGTGAATTAACTAGGATGCTTACTGATAACCAGTCTAAAGGGTAAATAGCATTGGATAAATCATCGCTAACTGTTGTTTTTAAGTTAACTAAGTTGGACGCTTTAACATGATCGATTAACGCTTTGTGATTCTTAGTTGAGGTTATAGGTTTTTTAAACTCTTTAAGTTTTTCACTGGCGAAGTAAATTAACTGTTCAACGGGTTCGTTGAAAGCCAAATCAACAAAACGACCTTTTACCTTTTCCCATTCCAATTTATCTTGACTGGATAGGTTTTTACCATAACTCGCAAAGTTTTGATGAAGGGTAATGATAAAATAAGCATTAGTATCATCGTTGTTAGCCCATTCAGATATTTGTTGTAATAGGTAAATATCATCTGTAGACTTGTTTTTTGATGCATATTCCAAAAGCTTACCGAACTCATCTATAATTAAAATGAAGCCTTTGCTATTTTTCTCGGCAGCTTTTCGTTGCTTTTCTAAAGCATTAAGGATTTCCTTTGAGTTGGCATTGGTTTTTAAATCTAAAGCATTAGCTAAGACTAAGCTCAGGGATTCGTTTTCTCCAATGATTTTAAAGAACTCAAAGTCAAAGGACTTGTCTTCGTGATCGATGATGTTGGTGAAGAATTCTGCTTTCCCATTAAGGTTTTGTTCTAAAGCCCAAAGAAAAGAGGATTTACCAGTACCGTAGTTCCCAATTAAATTGAAGGATTTGTTGGCACCGTAATTATGAAGAAAGATTCTATCGAAAATTTCTTTTCCATTGGCGGTAGGGATGTAGTCGATTTTTTTTGACTCATCCCTTAATATGTTGGTAGATATATTATTAGTATAACTCATAATACTTTTTAAGTATATCGTTTTTAAAAGTCGTTGTTGTTTTCTTTATCTGTATTTGTCTTACACCAGCATCATCCATATAAACAAATTCCTTATAGGTAGCCGCTAATTGATTTAGGATGCCATCCAGTTTATCATTGGAAAGGCATAAATAAGCTCCAAGGCTAGTTCGGATATTGTCAAAACTGATAGCTTTTTCGTTCTCAAATTCTATCATTAAACAATACGCAAATACTTCAATAGGAATATCATGCCCACCTTTATTAATACGATATATCGACTGTCCATAATCGTTTTTCCTTCCTGTATTTGAAATTAAATTAAGAGGAAGAAGTGGCACATTAAAGTCATCTTCAACAGTCTTGTGGTTTTTTGCAGGAGCGACATATGATCGAACAAAAACCTTAAAATCATTAATCAATGTCTTTTCTGCTACAGGCTTTTGTTCCTTCTCCTTAAGCTCTTTATTGATGTGCCTGAATATCTGATATTCGGAAAACTCCAAAGTGGCTTTATCCGAGAAATAGTCTGCAAATATCAATTTAAATATGGAAGCGTATTGACTGTTACAAATAAAATATTGTAATAGCCAAAGAGATCCCTCATATTCAAGATAGGGATCCAATTCATCCGTCATAAACAATAAATCTGCAAATTCAGTTTTCTTGACATTGTCATCTATCAGCCCAAAAGCTCTCAACCAATGCTGTATAGACCTCACCATATTTTTACCAACTCCCAAAGTAGAAATAGTTTCAACTTTCTTAAAAACATCTTTATCGTTTTGATTTTCAAGAAGTTGCAATCCTTTTAAGATCCACTGCTCTTTACAGTGAAATTTGTCATGTCCTGAAAACCTTAAGGTTTCATTGTTTAATGTCATTGAATTTTATTGTAATTTTAATGATAGTGCAATTTAACTAATTGGATAAGTTCCTCCAATTACATTGAAAATTTTATTCATATAATTATAAACAAACCACAAAGAACTGATTTACAAACAATTAATCATTAATGGAAAATTCCAAAAAAAGCTGGCTATCAAGTAAAGAAGCAATGAAAAAGGCCAAAATCAAAGATTGCGATTTAATGCACCACAGAATCCACGGCGATTTAGCTTTTGAAAAAAGAGGGAATGCCTATTTTTATTCCGAAGAAAGTATTGAAAAGCTGAAATCCATAAAAAACAACCAATCTTAATAAAAAACTACCTCCAAAAGGTTAAATTACACCTTATTTAACGGATTATATTTTCCTACATTTCTGAAATCAAACATTCTTTAACTCTAATTATTAATAAGTAATGAGCTATAAAAAAGGTTTTATAGCTCAATCCCACTTTCCTCCCCACAATTTCTACAATATTTCATTCTTATTTAATCCTTGCTAGGATAAAAGTTTTAGAGGATCACGTTTTAGTTCCTGAACTCTATTTTAAATCATAATATTAGCATAATAGTAGGGAATTTCAACCTACTCTTCTTTTTTGAATACCATTACTGTTGATGATGTGGTTCACCCCATTTTTTAGCTTTTCTATTTCCTCCTCTTTCCATTTCTCTACAGCTAATTCTGCTATTTCAGCTTGGGCCAAGGCAATTTTTTCTAATAGAGCCTTGTTACCAGCAATCTCTGCATCAAGTCTATTCTGATTTTTTTCTGTAGATATTTTTATTGATGTATTAATACCATCATTAATATCTGAAATCTTTTGTTTTTCAATAACAAAAGCTTCATGTTTTAATCTATCCATCATATCATCATATGGCCCTGATTCTGCCATAAGCTTAAATAACACCGGGGCTACTTCTATAAAAATAAACAAGAGTGTAATCAACCATTTCGCCCAAAAAATTGTACTCTTTTCAGAAGTCAAGCGACTCATTGCTTCTAAATGTGCTGCAAAGCCATTGTAATTTTTTGTTTTACCTTGAATTTCCCTATCCCTAATAGCTTTTGCATTCTCTAACTCTTCTATTTTTGTATTCAAAGCATCTATCTCACTTCTTTTAGATGTCAATAAATTGTCAATTTTATCCCTCTCAGATTTAATTGCCTCACCCCTATTTTCAGTTAATTCAATAATTTCGTTATCGATATTTTGTTTTTCCTCTCTTAATTTGTTTCTAACTCCCATTTGAACATCTCTTGCAGACTTTCTCTTTGCTATTTCATTTGAGGAAAGAGAATCATTAATCGCTTTAATATAATTACTATGCAACCTATTTACTTTGCTTTGTATTGAATTTAATTCAGATTCCTTCTGTTTAGAGTCAATTCTTAATTCATTTCTTCTTTGTTCGTAATAGGCTCCAGCGTTTTCAGTAAGTTGCGTTTTACTATTTGTAAATTGCACTTCTTCATTTTCTAATTTTGCCTTTTCTGCTTTTTTTTCAGCTAATTCGTTACCTAGAGAGGGGTCCCCATTTTTTATTGCTTCTCCTTCTTCTATTTTCAATCTTTCCACAACCGTTTGAATTTCGGTTTCAAATATCTTTAACTCCAATGGAGTCGAAATAACAAATCCTAAAAGCACAGCCATTAATAATCTTGGAGCTGCCATTTTCCATTCTTCAAGAGTAATTTTCTGCGTACCATCTCCTTTACCAATTGTAGAAACAATATATCTGTCCAGATTAAAAATTAATAATCCCCAAAAGGCTCCAAAAAACAATGATGGCAATACCGCCTTAAAAGCTGTATAAAATGCATATCCCCCAGCAAAACTTGCCATAAGCGCAGTAAAAACAATTGTCCCTCCAACACCGAAATATTTTGCATGGTCTGTTGGACATTCTTCGAGTACATCTATGTTGGCACCTGCGCACCACCAAAAAAATCGGTTAATTCTGTTCATTTGATTGGTTGTTAAATATTTTTGAAATAATTCTATTATTGGTAATTGCGTTAAAAATTCTGTTTAAGCCACTGTTTTTCATTTCAACACTACTAAAACTAGATTCCAGTTTTTTAAATTCTATCCCTTCCACATTAGAATAAATCGAATTGTCAAAGTTTATATTTAAACTATTTGAGAAGTTGTTAATCCCTAATTGGATACTTGGAAATTCAGGTGAATTAATTTCTAGAACGGTTGTGTTTTCAAATGTAGGAGTCGTGACCTGAAGGCTTTTAATTATTGGTGTCGGAAATACTTTAATTTTGAGGGTTTGGGATAAATCCTCATTAAAACCTTTTGCTGTTAAAAGATATTCATTGCTGTCTTGCGGGGTTATTCTCAACTCCCCCTTACTTTCAACCACGCCTATGTTATTGTTTATAGAAACTTGTAATGCGTTCTCTACTTCCCAAAAAACACAAATCTCCCCCCCTTGTATTAAAATATCTTTATCACTTTTAAATTCAACAATTTTAGGAGGTTCCAAATATGAATTAAATGGTTTTAAATAAGTGTAATTTGTTATGGATAGATATTCTTTTAATATTTCTAAAAGCCTATCAATCTGCATGGATAAATTTTTAAGATCTTGATAAATACCAGACTTTTCAAAATCCTCAAAGTCTGTTTCTGTAAATAATAAGTATTGGGTGTCCTTTACTTGATATTTGCCCCATAAATCCGGTTTTTCTGCTAAAGAAAGTAGAGAAATGTAGATTATTAATTCTGAGAAATAATCGGCTTTTAAGGAGGCTCTCCCTCCATTTAATCTTGAAGGGTGTTGGTACCCTTTTAGCCCAGTAACAAATTCCTGCTGCCCTTCGATTTCAGGAATGCAAATGGAATCATAGTCTACCAATCTAATCTCCCCGTCACCGTGAACCAAAATATTACCTTCCTGTAAATCGCCATGAGAAATTTGATGTTTTCTTAAATCCTGGCACATATACAGAAAATTATCTGCCAAATTGATTAATTTGGAAGGCTCGGAAAGTTGCTTTTCTATATATTCCTTAAATAGTACACCATCTAACCATTCCATCCTAATGGTATCCACTAATTCGCCATTAACAAGTAAAGAGTGTTCGTCATAGACAAAATCTGCAAAATATTGTAAATTCTTTGAAGTAAGGTATTTGGATATTTTTAAAAATCGATCTTTATGCTCACCCATTGGCACATGCCATACACGAAAGGCCCATTTTTTTGCTAGATGAGTCAACTGGAAAACCATGTTAAATCCTCCTGTATACACAAAAGGGCTACCGTTTTTATTAAGACGGGCCGTTGCTCCTTGTAACTCAGGTAGCTTTAAGAAAACATCCAGATTCTTTATAGCGGTTAATATATCCTGTTTATTTGGCATGCTTAAAATTTATTCAAAATATTAGTAGTTTGATTTTTTGATGCTTTTTTTTGTGTTTCAGGCTGCTTTTCCCATTTCTCCATAATTTTTTCAATTGGTAATAGAGATACCTTATTGTTTTTAATAGCAAATCCGAATTGAGGTTTTAAATCATTAAATTTTGATATAAATTGATTTGTTAGGTTGGCATCATCTTTAATCACAAGAATGTTTTCATCATTTGATCTAGCCTTAAATGTCCAGTTATATGAGCCCGTGATTATAGTATTACTGTCGAGAATGCAAAATTTATTGTGCATAAAACTATCCTTCGCACCGTTATTGATTTTGCCTAAATAACCTACTGTTCCATTAAGATTCAGAAACTCTTTAAAATCAACCCTTGACTCCTTATTGAATTTGTGATTTGCAATTACCACTTCTATATTTAACCCCTGTCGAAGTTTTTCTATTAGCTTCTCATAGATTTCGAAATCTGTAAACCAAGCGACACAAATTTTGATATCAAATTGAGCAATGTCAATTTGATGAATTATTTGTAAATGAATATTTTCGAAATAGGCTTTTACCATTAAAATTTGTCTGTGATGTTTTTTTTGTCTGGTAGGGTAACTTCTTTTTTTACAGGAGCATTAGGCTGTTTGTTCCACTTGTCAAAGATACTTTCCTTAGTAAGCTCGCGTTTATCAATAAGTAAATCTTCTAAAGGTCTCAATTGAGAAATATCAGAAGCTTGTAATTCAACTAATAATTCTTTTGACAAATCAGCTATAGTTTGATTTGAAGACCTTACACAATCTGAAATTAATTTGGAAGAATTTGGATTGGCAAAATCTTCTTTTGAAAATAATAAATCTTCGGTTTCATAATACTTATCCCATAAGCTTGGAGTCTCTGCGTATACAAGAAGCGATAAGTAGATAATTAATTCAGAAAAGTAATCTAAATTTGAATTAACCAATTTGTTACTTTGCCTCGCAGGATGTTGGTAACCAGGCAAGCCTTTTATGGTATCCACCATACCACTCAATGGTTTGATAAACATTGAATCGTAATCAATTGCAACAATGGAACCATCATTTTTTACTAGTAAGTTTCCATGCTGTAAATCTCCATGGGCAATATGTTCTTTGTGAAAATATTCAACCATTTTTTTAAACTTATCTGCCAAATCTAGAATTACCCTTGAATTTGAAATATTAGAGTTTATATATTCTTTAAGAGTCTTTCCTTCTACCCAATCCATCAATACGATGGGGTGCAATGCACCATTAACCAGTACAGCATCATCAATGTATTTAAAACCTGCAAAGTATGCGTTGTTTAAGGCTCCTAAGTAATTTGAAATCTCAAGAGAGCGCTTTTTGGCATCACCAATATCTGCAATCCATAATCGCACAGCGACTTTACTTCCAGTAGGTTTGTTAAATGGAAAAACCGTGGTATACCCTCCAGAATACTGAATTATCCTTGATCCTTTTTGGATGATAGAACCTCCAACAATTTCACTTGATTTAAAACTTACCTGTGGGTTCCGCATTGCGGTTACAATATCTGTTCTGGAAGGATAATTTGACATGGTTAAAACTTATCGGTTATACTTTTTGAGTCCTTTTTCAATGATTGCATTTTTGCTTCTTTCTCCTCATTTTCTGTCGGTTTTTCTTCTGGCTTACCAAGTTGGTTCTCTGCTTCGGGATTTCGAGACTCAAGATTGCTTTCTACAGTTTTTGATGGTTTCCCCATTTCTCTTTCATTTGTTTCAGAATCAAGTGTTTCTTGATTTTCTGAAATTTCAATATCGAGTTTGTTTTCTTCGCTTTGTGGAATGATTATCCTTTCTTGTTGATAAGATTTCTCCTCTTCACCGTCATTGTTGACTTTAATCTCAATATCCGATTGCTTTTCTTCCTTTTTACCCGAAACAAAATTGGAAATATGTTCAAAAAATCTTTCCGGTAACCCCTTTTTGTTTTTTTCGCTATTAGTTATTTTCTCTTCAGAATTTTCTATTTCTATAGATTCACTCTCTTCAATTTTTTCTGGTGAAACTTCTGAATTAGGTTCTTCTTGTTCTTTTGATTTGTCCTCTTCAGCTTTTTTAGCAGCTTCCTCTATTTCTTTTTGTTGTATTTCTATTAACGCGTTAATGTCCGAAATCTTTACGGAATCATAGGTCAGGTCATCTTTTTTGTCGTCTTCAATCTTTATTGCCAGAATCGCAGAATCATCATTTCCAAGTTTTTTGCTCAATCTCTCTTTCGAAATAAATCGTTCAAATTCTGTTTGGTTTTGCCAAACTTCAATTTTATGAATAGCATTTTCTTTTTCATTAATAAACCACTCTGCCAAAGCATCGGTCATTAAAAAAAATATACCTTCTGAAAGAGTCTCAGATAAAGGTTTATGCTCTCCTTTATGATTTGTAGTGCTTCTGCTAGATAAGTAATCTGGGAAATTGTCAAACTCAATTGGTTCTGATTTAGAAGATAACTTTAGTACATCTGACTCAAAATTTTTCAAATTAGAAGGAACAAAAAACAAATAACTATCTCCTAAAGCATGGGCTTTCCAGAACCATTCCTTTTTCTTTTTGAAAAAACGTAAGCTTACAAATGTTGCTAACCCGGGTTCCTTTCTATTGAAGGCATTTTTTGTAAACCACTTTGTATCTGATCTTTCTGCGATTTTCGTTACTTTATTTAACCAGTCCTCCTGGCAAGAGCTTATAAAATCGGAATCAGATTCCCATTGATTATTAACCCAATTAGAAACAAGAACATCTGCCCAAACTTTTGGGAAAAATGATTTTGAAACGCCATCTGAAATAGCAAATTTGTGCACCTTTTCATTTATAGCATATCGATCCGCGCAGTCATAGAACAACTCTGCCTCTTTAGGTGAAATAAATCCTTTAATTGAAATTTTCATCTAATTATTATTTAGGCAATTTTGTCTGAACCTCCTGATGAACCGAAATTAATGAACTTGATAAATTCTTCAGGTTCTGCATTGGAAACAAATCCTCTTGACTCGCTTTTAACTTTAAAGTCTTGCTTCACAGCTGCTTGCTTGTAGGAATCTGGAACCTTGCTTGATATTTTAAATAAGAATTTAGCTTGATCGTCTGATAATTCACTTTCAGATTCTTCAAATCCACATTTCTTACCGCCATCACCGATATGCGAATTAAAAATTAAAGGGTTTCCGTCAGCAGAGTTAATAGACATAATGTCCTTTGATACAGAGATTGCTTTGTTCATTGCGTCATCTACAGAAGATCCTGTATAAGGTAATCCGTCAGAAATATTAATAATAATTGGCGCTGGATTCTCAGGTTTCTTTTGCAGCCAACCTTCTATGAGCTCTTTAGCAAAAGTAAGCGCATCTGCCATTGGGGTTAGTCCATTAGCTGTGGGTTCTATAAAAATTGGCATTTGCTCATCGATTTCTATAAGTCCACCTGCACCATCAGACACCTTTCTCTTTAAGTTTTCCATTCTTAATGGATTGTCTGCAAAAGAGCTTAAATAATCTGAACGGATATCATCTACTGCCAAAGCACTGCTTCCTCCATAACCAATCATTGAAACAAACACACGGTCTTTAACTTTTTCTCCGTCCATATTTGTATTGACCAGTTCATTGATTGTCCTATTAATAACTAAGGATGTAAATTCAGCCCTAGTTTTTCCCTCTGTATAAGATTCTTGCATTGAACCTGATTGGTCTACTAAAAAGATGATGTAGCCAGGAGTTGCAGAACTCCATTGTTTTGAATTTGGATTACTCATATTTTGTTATTTTGATATTTATTTCATTAAAATTTTAAAACACTTTTCATTTTATTCTTTTACAATTTTGATACATATCTATTCGCTATGGTTCCAGTACCATACAATAGTTTAAATAATAGGCCTGCACCAACAATAACATTAACCACAGGAATCATCATTAATCCCGCAATAATGGTGAATTTGGCCACTTTTTGTCCTGTTAGTTTAATAAACTTGAATTGTAAGGTTTGTATGGAAATTTTATGCTCCCTATATAATTTAAAGAGATAAAAGGAAGAAATGGCTATAGAGATAAAGGGTAATGTGGGAATGTAGTCCCAAAGTTCATCCTGTTCATCCAGCTCAATTAGTTTGTCTAAAAAGTCGTGTACATCCGTTGTTAATTCTGAGTTGGATAAATGGCTCGTCTTTAAGTCCATTTTTTCGGCCAGTTCTTCGGTAATCAAGATTTCCCCGTCCTGATGGTTGGCAATCCAATCCTGTACATAGGAAGAACTATCGGTTGCCTTTAATTGAATTTCGGTCATTTCCCCCGTCGCATTATCGGTTAGGAGAATATCCGTGTTTTCATGATTGGTATCGACAAACATAGTAGCTGTAATACTATCACCATCGCTATTTTCAATTTCAATAAATTGAATTTCATGTAAGATACCTTTTACAAGATTGCTTAAGCCTAAAAGTTGGCTCTCGTCTAAACCTTGTAGGTAGTCGCCAATATCTTCGATACTTTGGTTTTCTAAATTTGGATGGGCTCGTTTTAAAGCCTGTAGAACATAAGTTTCTTCCTCATTTAGCGTATCAAAATTCCCGTAGGCAATTTTAGCTAGCGTACCAACAATTAAAATGCTGTCAAATTCCTTTTTTAGATAGTTAATGTTGGGCATTACAGCTGGTGCTTTTGCTTATTGATTTCCGCCTTGTTTTCTTTCGATTTCTCTTTTCCTTCTGCCTTAGCTTGTTTAAAAATAATCTTGATCATTTCTGGATCAATCTTCTGTCCTTTTATCTTTTTTTCAAAATAGTAATCCATCACTTTGCCCATACCATAGGTAAGTCCAAATACTAATGGGATCGTGGTCACACCAGAAATAAAGGGCAATACTGTTTTATAGGCGCCTATCACTAATTGTTGGGATAAAAAACCCAAACCTACCAACCCGGCTATTTCTTTAAAGATTTCTTTGGCGCCCGCTTCTGTAATGTTAAAACCTCTGATATCCGCTATTTTCTTTCCCATAAAAGCTTGGATCGGAGTCAGTACAAAAATATCAGCAAACGGAATGGGTTGCACGGCAACGGCGGCACAGGAAGTGGCAAATACAGTACAGATACGTGTTACTTTTTGGTCGTTGGTAAGATCTGTACGTTTTTCAATATCAAGAACTTCCCGTTTAAGGTTGTCCTTGGCTTTGTCAATGAGTTCCATATCTTTTTGGTTGGTTGTTGCTGAAAAGTACGGACATTAAATAAATTTCATTTACGGTTTTTCTCATTTTTCGTTAAAAACCTATAAAAAATAGTTTATTTACCTTAGGTACTGCACACTCTTAAATGTACAATTGAAGAGACATTAATTTTCAAAACACTGGCCTCCAACTGTTGAATTTCGTTACCTTTAATGGAACTAGGATGCAAATATCCAAAACCGATTGCTTATTAAGGCATCAACAAGCATTTAGGTGCAAATAAATTCATTATAAATCAAGGGATGGTTGCCCCCAATGTTGTAACCTTTAAAAACAAAAAAACCCGAAAACTCCTTTATTTACAAGGGTTTTCGGGCTTTTTCTGTGGTCCCACCTGGGCTCGAACCAGGGACTTTCTGATTATGAGTCAGATACTCTAACCAACTGAGTTATAGGACCTGAAATTGGAGTGCAATATTACTACTAATTTTATTATACTGCAAACCTTTTTTTAATTACTTGATGTCTTGACAAAGCTCCACCAATACACCGTTTGTGGATTTAGGATGCAAAAACGCCACTAACTTATTGTCTGCCCCTTTTTTAGGTATTGGGTTCAAAACTGTAAAGCCTTCTTTGGTTAGTCGCGCAATTTCCTGTTCAATATCATCCACCGCAAAAGCGATATGATGAATCCCCTCCCCCTTCTTCTCTATAAACTTGGCAATGGGGCTATCTGGATTACTAGCTTCCAATAGTTCTATCTTGTTGGGACCCGATTGGAAAAAGGAGGTCTTCACACCTTCACTTTCCACGGTTTCCTCTTTATACTTTGGCACGCCCAATAAGGCTTCAAACAAAGGATTGGACACTTCCAAATCCTTAACGGCAATACCAATGTGTTCTATTTTATTCATTTTAAGTTTGTTTTCTATCTGAGGGTCAAATTTAATGGGACTAAAAATAAGATATTCCTCAAATATGCTCTATTTTTGCAGTGTATTTCCTAATTTATAAAACCTAAACACGTTGGAAGAGAGTCAAAGACAGAAAAAAATTGGAGGTGTTTTACAGGAAGATCTTGTAGACGTATTACAGGGCGCTGCCACAAAAGGCGGCCTTAGAGGCATTATTATTTCGGTAAGCAAAGTTAAAGTCACAACAGATTTATCCGTTGCCAAGGTATATTTGAGCATTTTCCCTAACGACAAGGGTCAGGAACTTTTGGAAGGTATTCGTTCCAACACGCCATTAATTCGTCACGAATTAGCACAACGCACCAAAAATCAATTACGCCGCATGCCCAATTTGGAATTCTTTATCGACGATTCTTTGGAATATATAGACCGCATTGAAAAGTCGCTAAAAGGCGAAGAAAACCCTATACAAAATCCAGACCTTCTGGATAAACGTAAAAAATCATAATCATCACCACTCCACTCGGAGTGGTTTTTTCTTTAGTACTGTCTTTTCGGTTATTTTCTTTTTTCGCCTTAAATTACGGCCATGAATGTATCCCTTTACATTGCCAAACGCTACCTGTTTTCCAAAAGCAGCAATAATGCCATCAATATTATGACCCTTATTGCGGCTTCAGGTATTGTGATTGCCTCAGCCGCCCTGTTTATTGTCCTATCGGGATTTGCGGGTTTAAAAGATTTTAGTCTTCAGTTTACTTCTTACGTAGATCCAGACCTTAAAATGCTGCCATCAAAGGGGAAATCCTTTCAATTTACCGAAAAGGATTCTTTGAAACTTTCCAACATTGAAGGTGTGGCACTCTTTTCCGAAATCATAGAGGAACATGTCATTCTGGAATTCGATAACAAACGAAAATTAGCCACCCTAAAAGGTGTTGACGAACATTATACCCAAGTGACCCATATTGATTCTATGGTTGCTTATGGATTTTGGTTTGAAAAAGGAACGGACCAAGTGGTTTGTGGATGGGGTATTTCCAGCAGTCTATCCTTGGGCGTTTTAGATTATGCCAAGCAACTTAAAATTTATGTGCCTAAACCAGGAACCGGTCAAATTACTTCTGTAAAAGGGGCTTTCAATTCTATAAATGCTGTGAATACCGGAGTTTTTCAAATCAATGAAGATTTAGACAATACCTATGTCTATTCCAACTTGGAAACCGCTAAATTTCTACTGAACTACAACGATAACCAAATTAGCAGCATTGAACTAAAACTACATCCAAATGCCAACGAAGTACAGATAAGACAAGCTCTGAACGACACGTTTGGAGACCGTTTTATCATGAAAAATAGAGCAGAGCTTAACGACTCACTCAACAAAATGCTCAACTCCGAAAACTTATTTGTATACCTTGTCTTTACTTTAGTAATTGCCATTGCCCTGTTCAACGTTATAGGATCACTTATTATGATGATTCTGGACAAAAAGGAGTCCTTACACACACTTTTTAATTTGGGTACACCTACCAATGCCATAAAGCGTATTTTCTTCCTTCAGGGAAGTTTAATGACGATTTTGGCAGGTGTTACCGGAATCGTGATTGGATTTATACTTGTGGTCCTGCAACAGCAATTCAATTTGGTCATGATTACCCCATCATTACCCTACCCCGTAGTTATACAACCAATCAACTTTGTTGTGGTATTTGTAACGGTAGGACTTCTAGGAGTGGTCGCTTCCAAAATTGCTTCTGGAAGAATATCGAAAGCTTTAGTTAGACAAACTGGTAATTAGAAAACTGGTCCAACACCTCATCAAACGCCTCAAAAACATCTTTGGCATCATCACTGGTTACCATCTTGGTTCGGTATTCCTTGAAGTTTGGAATTCCTTTGAAGTAGTTGGTATAGTGACGTCTGGTTTCGAAAACACCTAACTTTTCACCTTTCCAATCAATGGCCATTTGAAGATGACGTCTAGCAGCTTCCACACGCTCTTCCAAAGAAATCGGCGCTAAATGTTCCCCTGTGTTGAAAAAGTGCTTTACCTGTTTAAAAAACCATGGATTCCCAATGGTTGCACGACCAATCATACAGCCATCCAAACCATAGCTATCACGCATTTCCATAGCGCGCTCAGGCGTATCTACATCGCCATTTCCAAAGACTGGAATGTGCATTCTTGGATTGTTTTTCACCTCAGCAATCGGACGCCAATCGGCATTCCCCTTGTACATTTGCGCTCTGGTTCGGCCATGGATAGAAATGGCCTTACAGCCTGCGTCCTGAAGACGTTCGGCTACTTCTACAATCCTAATAGAATCGTGGTCCCAACCCAAACGGGTCTTTACAGTAATGGGCAAATTGGTACGCTTCACCATTTCGGCTGTCAAGGTTTCCATTAAGCATACATCCTTAAGGATTCCTGCACCAGCACCTTTACTCACTACCTTCTTTACGGGACAACCAAAATTGATGTCGATCATATCCGGATTGGACTTTTCAACAATATCAATGGTTTGGAGCATACTGTCTAAATTGGCACCAAAAATCTGGATGCCTACAGGACGCTCCTTCTCGTAAATATCCAGTTTCATGGTACTTTTAGCCGCATCGCGAATAAGTCCTTCACTTGAAATAAATTCCGTAAATACCACATCTGCCCCCTGCTCCTTGCACAGTGCACGAAACGGTGGATCACTTACATCTTCCATAGGTGCCAAAAGCAACGGAAAATCAGGAAGTTCTATATTGCCAATTTTTACCATAATAGCCCATTTTGGTGCAAAATTACATCTTTTTGGCTAATCCACTTCTATTCCAATAAAATAGTACTGTAGAGAAGAATGCTTGTTGTGAGAAAAATTAATTTTCCTGTGTTTCCAAACGATCCAATTCCTGAAGATCTTTACTAGATTCCGTCTCTGATTTAAGGGTCGTATTTCCGAAGTTATAGCGGAGTCCAACTTTAACGGTACGGCTGTCCACATCGTTAAAGCGAGAATTGTATTGATTCAAGAACCTTGTAGCATCTTCCATGTCTTGCATGTTGAACAAGTCTTCAGCAATCAAGGAGACTACTAATTTCTTCTTGCAAAGCGTTTTAGAAATAGACAAACTAGACACCAATCGATCTTCCACAATTCTGAACCCTTGCATATTCTTACCCACCCAAATTAAATTAAGGTTGGCATTTAAGCTTTTATCCTTTAAAAATTGCCAATTATTGCTCAACTCACTGTAATTGGACCACTGATCCTGTGATATGTCATTACCCCAAAAATTGGCCTCATCCTTAATGTTATAAAACGACGTCACCGCATAAAGATACCAACGTGGCGACACATAAAAATTCACTACAAAATCGAAACCAAACTCAAGGGTTCTATCAAAATTAACAGGCGCGTAAGTGAGAATGTTATTCGCATTGTCCTGTGCTGGCAATTCATAAATATTGTTCTTGTTCACTTTGTAATAGGCCTCTACTGTATAGGTGTTTTTAAAGGAAGCTCCAATAACCGCATGGTCAATAAACACAGGCTGTAACCTAGGATTTCCAACCACAACTGTATTGTCGTTCAAATAGAGTTTGAAAGGATTCAAGCTCTGGTAATCTGGCCTATTAATGCTGCGTTTGTAATTGGTGTACAGACTTAAATCATCCGACGCTGTAAAACTGATACTCGCGGTTGGAAACCAACTCAAGTAATCCTGCTTATTCACTTCATTGTTCGTGATTGAAATCCCTTTTAATTGGGTTTTCTCAACCCTCAAACCAAAATTCAAACTCCATAACTCCCAATCATTTGAAAAGTCCACATACCCTGCGTAGATAGATTCTTTATATTCAAAAGCATCTGAGTTGTCCGGATTCAAAGTTTCCTGTCCCTCGAAAACATCGTATTGGGTGATATCGCTATTGGTGGAAATGTTAGAATATTTCAAACCAGTTTCAAAAATAGAAGTTTCTGAAGCTGCTCTGGCATAATCCAATTGGGACGTAAAAATATCCGTGTCTTGATTGCTAAAAGTATTGTAACTGGTTGTTTGCAAAAACTGATCGTTGCTATCAAAATAGTTGCTACTCACACTTTGGTCTCGTGAATAGCCGTAGGTTGTATAGTGGGCATTTGCCGAAAGTTGCTCGCCTTCCTCATTAAAATTATGGACATAATCCATGTTAAATCCCAAATTGTGTTTTTCATCAAAAGACAAGTTGTTGGCATCAAAATAATACATCAAGGATTCGTTGGCATCAAACACTTCACTGGTATTGTTGATGTTGTATTTAAAATCGGGCATCCAAAGTGTATTTGCTGAAAGGCTCAAGGTGTTTTGCTTGCTCAACATATAATCCAAATACACATCCAAATTATGGGTTTTAGACCAAGTATTTCTATTTACAGAGGACAACCAAATTTGATCCACAATTCGGTTACTATCAAAGTAATTGATTTCCTCATCAGAATCCCTGTTGATCTTGTTTTGGGTATAGCTGTAGTTTGCAGATACATTCAATTTTTCAGTTTTGAAATAATGCCCCATACCGCCATTGTACCTAGGAAAAACCCCTTGTGTAAAATTGCCAAATACATTGCCTTTGTAACCTGTTACCAAATTTTTACCCATCACAATGTTGATGACCACACCGCTTTCAGCATCATATTTTGCTGGCGGATTGGTAATCACTTCAATAGATTTTATGGATGATGCAGAAGATCCTTCCAATAGTTGGGTCAATTCTGAAGAAGATAAGTTTACCTTACGGTTGTTGATGTACACCGTAGGGGCCACACTTTTCACCATAATACTGTTATCTACCACCAAAACCCCTGGAGTACTTTGGATGGCCTGTAACATATTGCCTTCGGTTAGCGCAGTGCTTTCCACATCAAACACCAATCTATCGGCTTCCTTTTTAATGGTAGGCTTTTTATACGTAATGTTGATTTCCTCTAAGCTTTGCAAAACTTCTTGCATCACCATCACCCCCAAATCCAAATTACCGCTCAAGGTAATTTCCTTGCGGATGTCTTTATACCCCATAAATGAAATGGTCAATAGATACGTGCCCAGATCTATTTTGATAACTTCAAACTCCCCTCTATCATCAGTGGAACTCCCTTTTACAAAGGTTTCAGTGTCGCTGGCCTCAATCATAACATTGGCATAGGAAACAGGATTGCTGTGTTCATCCACAACCTTTCCTTTTACGAAGACTCCTTGTCCAAAACTCAATGATGTAACCAGAAATAGTAGGTTGATTATAGGTGTTAATTTCAAGTTAAATTAGCTTTAGAGTATTGCAATATAACATTTGTTTTTTTATATCAATTATGGATTTACGTTATTTTTATAGTTTCTTTTGTTATAAATAATTCATCACAAAGCATAATAAATCAACTATATTTGCAAAATCTTATGCATGTAAGTACCAATTATGAAGCACATTAGAAATTTCTGCATTATTGCACATATAGACCACGGTAAGAGTACCTTAGCCGATCGTTTGTTGGATTTTACCGGCTCGGTAACAGAGCGTGAAAAACAAGATCAGCTATTGGACAATATGGACTTGGAGCGCGAGCGTGGTATAACCATTAAATCGCATGCCATTCAAATGGAATATGTCCATGAAGGCGAGACCTATATCCTTAACCTTATTGACACCCCTGGTCACGTAGATTTCTCTTACGAGGTATCCCGTTCCATTGCCGCCTGTGAAGGTGCACTATTGATTGTAGATGCCGCACAAAGCATTCAGGCACAAACCATTTCCAACCTTTATTTGGCTTTGGAAAATGATTTGGAAATCATCCCTGTGTTGAACAAAGTAGATTTGCCTAGTGCCAATCCAGAAGAAGTAACCGATGATATTGTAGACCTTTTGGGTTGCGATCCTTCGGAAGTGATTCCTGCCAGTGCCAAAACCGGTTTGGGAATCCAAGATATTTTAACCGCCATTATCGAGCGTGTCCCTGCTCCAAAAGGAAATCCAGACGAGCCTTTACAGGCCTTGATTTTCGACTCTGTATACAACCCATTTAGAGGCGTTGAAACCTATTTTAGGGTCATCAACGGTTCGATTAAAAAAGGACAGCAAATTAAGTTTATTGCTACCGGCAACACCTATTTTGCTGATGAAGTAGGAACCTTAAAATTGAAGCAACATCCTCAAAAGGAAATTAAAGCTGGTGATGTAGGGTATTTAATTACCGGTATCAAGGAAGCCAAGGAAGTGAAAGTGGGTGACACCATTACCGATGCCAAGGAGCCTACCAAAAATGCGATTGGTGGTTTTGAGGACGTAAAACCTATGGTATTTGCGGGTATTTACCCTGTAGATACTGAGGATTATGAGGAGTTAAGAACCTCTATGGAAAAGCTGCAGCTCAACGATGCCTCATTGGTATTCCAACCAGAGAGTTCTGCCGCCCTAGGTTTTGGTTTTAGATGTGGTTTCTTAGGAATGTTGCACTTGGAAATCATCCAGGAGCGTTTGGAACGTGAGTTCGATATGACCGTAATTACAACGGTACCCAACGTGTCCTACCACGCCTTTACCAACAAAAACCCGGATGAGGTTATCATTGTTAACAACCCGTCTGATTTACCGGACCCTTCTACCCTTAACCGTGTAGAAGAGCCTTATATTAAAGCTACCATCATTACCAAGGCCGACTTTATCGGAAACGTGATGTCGCTTTGTATTGAAAAGCGTGGACAGATTACTAATCAAACCTATTTAACGCCAGAGCGTGTAGAGCTGAGTTTCGACATGCCATTGGCAGAAATTGTATTCGATTTTTACGATCGCCTTAAAACCGTGTCCAAAGGGTATGCCTCTTTTGACTATTCTCCTATTGGAATGCGCGCCTCCAAACTGGTGCGTGTAGACATCCTGTTAAACGCACAGCCTGTAGATGCCCTATCGGCCCTTATTCACGCCGATAATGCCTACAACATTGGTAAAAAAATGTGTGAGAAGCTTAAGGAATTAATACCTAGACAGCAGTTCGATATTCCTATCCAAGCCGCGATTGGCGCCAAGATCATTGCGCGTGAAACCATTAAGGCCCTTAGAAAGGACGTTACCGCCAAATGTTATGGTGGGGATATTTCCCGTAAGCGTAAGTTATTGGAAAAACAGAAAAAAGGTAAAAAACGTATGCGCCAAGTAGGGAACGTAGAAATCCCTCAGCAAGCCTTTATGGCCGTTTTAAAGCTTAACGATTAAGCTTGTACCTTCTAGATATCAAAAAGCCCTGTAATGTTTACAGGGCTTTTTATATTTTATTAAATATTTAATATTGTTCATTTGATTGACGAAAAATAAACTCATCCCAAAGCATAACAACTGTTTTTGCAAAATAAAGTATTTCAACTTTCCTTCCAGATTCTAGTTCAATACTGTAGGTTTTGGAATTAAAATTTAATGATGAATCAAAAGAATATACTGCACTGTCCCAAGTGATTTCGGACTGATTAACAGAATCCACTTGATCTTTCTTTTCTCTTGGTGGTTTTGATAAAATTTTATGTTTTGCTCCATTACAGAGGTCTGCGCAAATTCTTAATTCGAAATTGTTATTTATATATTCTTCAACTCCCTCATATCCTTCTTTTTTTAACCAATCCTTGATATGATATCCATAGGTAAAAAAGTTTATTATTGTATCTTCTACTTTTTCTTGATTATTAATCGCTATTTCAATAGCATTTTGATCCCTTTTTAATTTATCAAAGACATCGTTTGAATTACCTAATCCAATACCTATGAAGTTACTCATGCTTTTTTAATTATTTATTACCTAAAAATTCCACAAGTGTTCCATCTAGAAATAAGACTTTTGTGGAACTATTTCATTGTCACACTAATAAAGATGGATAAGGTTCTTAAAAAAATCGCATTTACCCATTCACACATAACCCAACTACACCCCTTCTGGCCTACCCAAATACACCAGTTGATACCCTTTTTCAACCTTGAAATCCTTATCCAAAGAGCAGATGATGTGCAGTTCGCCGGTAAGATCCTTTACGAAGAGAGGAATCATCTTTTGTTCGGAATTTAGGAAATCGATCTTTTCCAAATAATCCTTTTTAGACCTTAAATCTATCTCGTTGATAACCGGATAATCACGTGCTACTTCACTGAAATTGATAAAATCGTCCTTAGTGGAGAAAATCATGTCCTTATCAATAGTTTCTGGATGTTTGATTTCTTCTGAAGAAATCAAACGGTATGCCCCAGATTCCCCTAAATAGGTTTTAAATTTATTGATGGAATGACGGTTCACCTCATCACTTCCCGTAAAGGCCAACAGATAGCCAATATCACTCAATTCGACATCGTTGGACAGATCTTCGGAATATACGTTGGCTTCCATGGCATCCAAGTCCTTGGCGCGGGCCTTGTCGATGTTTTCCTTGTTGCTATCAATTAACACCACATGGCGTCCATTATCGATTAGGTAACGGGCAATGATTCTAGAGGCTTCGGAGGCACCCACAATTAAAATACCATCACTGGTTTTTAGGTACACCCCTACCCATTTGGCAAAGGAACGCGCCGTGGTAGCGTTCAACAATACCGTTACCAATACAGTAGTAAACACCAAAGGTGTAATGTATTCAGCTCCGGGCTCACCCTTAAGTACCAATTTGGTACCAAACAGCGAGGCAATCCCCGCGGCCACAATCCCCCTTGGGCCCACCCAACTTATAAAGAGCTTTTCGTTAGTTTTAAGTCCTGATTTTGTGGTACTTAAAAACACCCCCAACGGACGCAACACAAATATGATTACTGCCATAAGAATGGCTGTTTTCCAATTGTAAACAGTCAGCAAATCTTCAATATTCACATTGGCAGAAAGCAAGATGAAAAGAATGGAAATAAGCAGTACACTCAGCGATTCCTTAAAGTACAGCAATTCCTTTAAATTTTGAAGCTTACTGTTCCCCAATACCATACCCATGACCACTACCGCCAAAAGCCCAGATTCATGGGCAAATATATCGGATTCTACAAATACCAATAACACAACAGACAAGGCTGCTACATTCAATAAATAATGAGGAATTAACTTCTTATTAATAGCAAAATACAAGGCCAAAGCTGCAGTGGTTCCAAAGGAAAACCCAATGATGACAATCTTTCCAAATTCAATAAATGCTTGAGAAGTATACCCTGCATCATCACCAATACTAATGAACTCAAATACCAATACCGCAACCAAAGCACCAATAGGATCTATTAAAATACCTTCCCACTTCAACACCGCCGAGACATCCTTTTTAAGTGGAATATTCCTTAAAATGGGTGCTATTACCGTTGGTCCTGTTACAATAATCAAGGCCGAAAACAAGAAGGACATCTTCCAGCTAAGATTAAATATAAAATGCGTAGCAATACCCCCACCTATAAAGGTCACGGCAGCTCCCAAACTGATAAGTTTCATAATTACAGGACCTACCTTGGAAATTTCATTGCGCTTAAGGGTCAGACCTCCCTCAAATAGAACGACCCCAATGGCTAGGGATACAAAACTGTACAAACTGTCGCCGGGAAAGAGACCTTTTTCGCCATTCCATACGGGTTGAATCCACTTGGAACCATCGGCAGAAATCAAAGTAGAAAAGGGCCCAACGAACAGCCCAATTAAAATTAAGGGTAAAATTGCAGGAATTTTAAAACGCCATGCCACCCATTGTGCCAAAATTCCTAAAATTACAATGCCCGAAAGTTCAATCATACATTCAAATTTTTGTTAAAATAACAATAAAAGCGTCAATTTTCATCGCGAAATAGAAAATATTCAATTTTTAAAAAAATAGTATCTTGCCCATCCAACACAAAACCAAACCTTGACTTTAAAGCCTTTTCATACCATTGGCATTGGCGTTGCCTTCTCTCCTAACCTCGTTTCCAACATTTATGAAGCGTCTCGACTAGCTCTATTTTTTGACTGTAAGTTGCTGTTGATACATGTTGGGGAAGCTTCTGAAAAAAAAGAAAAAGAAATTGAAGAGGTCCTACAGCCTTTTATTACTGAACAACTCTCCTATCAAATCGTGTTTAAAACTGGAGATCCTGTGGAAGTGATATTGTCGGCTACAAAAACCTATAATATTGATCTTTTGATTATTGGTGCATTAAAACGTGAAAACCTTCTAAAATACTATGTGGGTTCCATTGCCCGAAAAATTACCCGCAAGGCCAAGTGTTCCATTTTGTTGCTCACCAAGCCTTCGGTACAGCGCGTACCGTGTCAACATATTGTCGTAAACGGGTTGAAAGATCCCAGAACCCAAGAAGCCATTTCGGCGGCCTTTTTTGTGGCCAACAAATTAGGTTCCAACAAGATTACGGTCGTGGAAGAAATTACCAAACAACAGGTAGCGGTAAGTGTTGAAGACCATAGATCTCTTAGAAAAGCCAATATTGTTAAGGAACGTTTGGTCCTTAGAGAAGACTCTAGGGTGAAAAAAATAATTGCTGAAATTCCCCAAGAATATAAAGACTCTGTGTTAGTAAAAACACAGCCTATCTTTGGAAAACGAGGCTATTCCATTGGGCATTATGCTGAAGTGGTGCGTGCCGATTTATTGGTTATGAATGCCCCTTTAAAAATGTCGTTTTGGGACCGCCTGTTTCCGCATGACATTGAATACATTTTAACCGAATTGCCAACCGATGTTTTGATTGTCCAGTGAGCCCTAGAAAAAACAACATAAAAACCTTTTTTAACCAACTCCCTCGCAACATTTTTTCGGGATTTGTGGTCAGCCTTATTTCACTTCCTTTGGGATTGGGATTGGCCATGGCCAGTGAAGCACCGCCAATTGCAGGAGTAATTACTGCCATAGTTAGTGGCCTTGTGGTATCTATCCTAGGGGGTAGCCATGTTACCATCACTGGACCTGGCAATGGTATGGTGGGCGTTACCCTTGTGGCCATTACAGCTTTGGGACTCAATGGTGCCTATGCTGCCATTATCTGCTCCGGATTGGTAATGATTGCCCTTGGTTTTTTAAAATTGGGAAAACTGTCAGACTTTTTTCCCTCCTCTGCCATACAAGGGATGTTGGCTGCCATTGGACTTATCATTTTGGGTAAGCAGTTCCATATCATGCTGGCACACAAAATACAGCGGACCGATGCCATGGATTACCTAATAGAAATTCCGGTAACCATCAATGACGCTCTTCATTACGAAAGGAAAGGTTTAATTTTTGCCGCAATTATTGGTGTGGTAAGTTTAGTGATCATGGTTATTTACCCTAAACTGCGCAACAAATACCTGCAATTGATTCCCGCCCCAATGTGGATTGTTTTGCTCTCTATTGGCTTTAGTTATTATTTTGAATTGGTGCTGCATGAAGACAACCCAATCAGTAAAAGCTATATGGTTTCGGGCATTCCACATTTTAACGAAATCATTACCCAAATACCAACTGTAGATTTCAGTCAATTGGGAAGTGTTCCTTTTTGGTCCAGTGTTTTGGCCCTAACATTAATTGCGAGCATTGAATCTTTATTGAGCATTAAAGCTGTGGATAAATTGGATCCTGAAAACAGACGTTCCAACGTTAATAAAGATTTGAAAGCACTAGGGGTTGCCAGTATAGGCAGTGGTTTTTTGGGTGGCCTTAATGTGGTGACGGTTATTGCCCGAAGCTCGGTAAACGTCAACAATGGCGGCAGCAATACCTCATCCAACTTCTTTCATGCCTTCTTTCTGGTGATCTTTATCGTTTTGTTCAGTACACAGCTTACCCGTGTGCCATTACCGGCCCTTATGGCTATTTTGGTATTTACAGGGTATAAGTTGGCCTCTCCAACCGTGATCAGAAATATTGTTTTTATAGGAAAAGAACAGCTGATCATCTTCTTTGTAACCTTGTTTGTAACCCTTAAGATTGGCTTGATTACAGGGATTATTTCCGGGGTGATTACCACGTTGATCATTCACATCATCATCAACAAAAGTTTTATGCTTTTTGTAAGAAACTTGATGAAACCCAACGTTCTGATGTACAAAGAGGACAATGGCAATTATTATGTAAGTGTGAAACATTTCTGCAGTTTTTTAAACTACTATAAGCTGAAGGAAAAACTGGACGCCATTCCACCGCAATGTGATGTTATTGTAGACTTTTCGCTATGTAATTTTGTAGACCATACGGTCATGGAAAACCTCAACGGTTACCAAGATATGTTCACCAAAAATGACGGTCATTTTGAAATTGTTGGCTTGGACACCTACAAGGCCGATTCTGAACATCCTTTGGCCATCAGAAGAAAACTTTCCGGCACAAGATTGTTTGGACGCCACTTAACCAAACGTCAATCGCAACTACAAACCATTGCCGAGGATTTTTCATTGGGTTATAACCCCACCAAGTGTAAGGACACCTTGTTTCTAAAGGACTTTTTGTTCTTCAAGACCAAACAAATCAACCATATTTACAACCGTCTTTTTAACGATATTCATTCCATCAATCTCTTTGATATTGAGTTTTCCGAAGGAGAATTTATTGCCAAGGAAGTGGTGCGTACCACCATGTTACACATTGATCTTGAAAATGAAGTGCCTATTTTTACCTTAGACCGCGAAGGCTTTTTGGAAAAGGTATATGCCCTTGCAGGTTTTAAGGACATCCCCATCCAAGACCACGACGACTTTTCCAAACGCTTTTATTTATTGGGTGAAGATGTAGAAGGCATTACATCCTTCTTCAATGATGAATTGGTACTCTTTTTTGAAAGCAATCCCTATTATCACATTGAGTCCAATGGTAAAAGTTTGCTTATTTTCAGCAAGGAACGCTTGGCCAGTATCAAGGAGTTAAAGGCATTATTAGACTTTGGCAAACGCCTTCAAAAAACCATTGATTAATTCCTTTGGGCATTCTTAATATTCTCTAAACGATACCCAATAATCCTTCGGCTTTTCATAATTTGCATAAAAATATTTTGATATGAAACTCTACCCTATAGAATCAGGAAACTTTAAGCTTGACGGGGGAGCCATGTTTGGCGTAGTCCCTAAATCAATTTGGCAACGTACCAATCCTGCCGATTCCAATAACATGATAGACATTGCAGCACGCTGTTTATTGATTGAAGATGGCGATAGGCTTATCTTGATAGACACTGGAATGGGCGATAAACAAAGCGACAAGTTTTTTGGTTACTACTATATGTGGGGAGATGATACTATAGACAAATCCTTAGCTAAATATGGCTTCCACAGAGATGATATTACCGATGTGTTTATGACCCATTTGCACTTTGACCACTGTGGCGGGAGCATTCAATGGAATGCCGATAGAACAGGGTATGAGCCCGCTTTTAAAAACGCTGCGTTTTGGAGCAATGCAGATCATTGGCAATGGGCAACCAAACCTAATAGGAGGGAACAGGCCTCTTTCTTAAAAGAGAACATTCTCCCAATGGAAGAAAGCGGACAGCTAAAATTTACCGAGCTTCCAAAAGGGCACATTTTAAAAGATTCTCCCTTAGGTTTCGACATCTTTTTTGCCGATGGACATACAGACAAACAAATGATTCCGATGATCCATTACAAAGGAAATACCATTTGTTTTATGGCCGACTTGTTACCTACCGCTGGTCACCTGCCATTGCCTTTTGTGATGGGCTACGACACCAGACCTTTGTTGACCCTTGATGAAAAAGAACTATTCCTGAACATGGCAGCCGACAATAATTTCTACTTGTTTTTGGAACATGATGCCCATAATGAAATCATCACCGTACAACACACCGAAAAAGGCGTTCGCATGAAGGATGTCCTACATTGTAACGATATCTTTTAGCCTATGAAAGCCTTGAAACTTGTTTTTGCAACAGCCCTTATTACCCCCTTTTTGGTAGGATGTGGAAGTGCCCGAGTAAGTGGTATTTCCATGGAAAAAGTCACGCAGTCCTACTACAAGAAATCACCCATAACCGAAAAGGAAGAACACCATTGGGGCCATTTGGACCTCTTGACCGACACCATTCCTGGGATGAGTGTAGACAGGGCCTATAAGGAGCTTCTTGAGAACCAACAAGGCAAAACTACCGTGGTAGCGGTAATAGATTCGGGGATGGATATTGACCATGAAGATTTAAACGATGTTATTTGGACCAATCCCAATGAAATTCCCAACAATGGGATAGATGACGATAACAATGGCTATGTAGATGATATCCACGGTTGGAACTTTTTGGGAGATACTTACAACGAGCAATTCGAATACACCCGTGTGTTGGCAAAGGGAGACACCACCCATCCGCAGTATGCCGAAGCAGAAGCTAAATACGAAGAGGAATTCAAAAAATACAGCAATCTAAAGGATACTTACGATAAAATTACGGCACAGTTGTTAACGGCAGATTATTACTTGTCCACCCATCTAAAGAAAAGCACTTATTCCAAAGCTGATATTGACAGTATTAGCACCAACAACCAATCGTTATTAACTGCCATTGAAATTGTTAAATACTATACTGTGGGATATGATTCCTTATCAGACTTCAAAGAGGCTATCAAAAATGATTTAGTACTTATCAATGACCATTTAGACTACCATTTGAATAAAGATTTCCACGGAAGAACTACAGGAGACAATCCAGATGATTTATCAGATGTTGGCTATGGTGACAATAATGTAAAACCACACGATTCAGAAGAAACCCACGGTACCCATGTGGCAGGAATTATTGCTGCAGAACGCAACAACCAGATTGGAGTAGACGGGGTTGCCAACAATGTACAACTAATGGCTATCCGCAGCACTCCCAATGGCGACGAATATGATAAGGACGTTGCTTTAGCCATTCGTTATGCGGTTGATAATGGTGCCAAAATTATCAATGGAAGCTTCGGAAAGTACTTTTCTACCCATAGTGAATGGGTAACAGATGCCATCATTTATGCAGCACAACATGATGTCCTTTTGGTAATCAGTGCAGGAAATGAAGCTTATGATTTGGATGTGACTGCTTCCTTTCCGAGCGATGTTGTAAATGGCAAGGAAATATCAAATAACTTTTTGGTTGTGGGTGCCCTTAATCCCACCTATGGTACCAAGGTAGTAGCCGATTATTCCAACTATGGCCAACAAAATGTAGATGTGTTTGCTCCGGGTAGCGAGATTTATTCTACCATCCCTAACAATGCCTATAAAAGTGAAAATGGTACTTCTATGGCCGCTCCTGCCGTGGCCGGTGTGGCAGCTTTAATACGTTCGCATTATCCGCATTTAAGCGCCTCACAGGTAAAACAGATCATCATGGAATCTGGTGTAGCTTTACCTTTAGAAGTACAGGTTGGAAAGGATGCCACATACATTCAAGCATTTCAAAAATTATCAAAATCAGGGCATATTGTTAATCTTTATAATGCCTTGTTGATGGCTTCTAAAATGAAGTAAATATGTGCTTCAATAAACAAAAGGAGTATTCTTAGCGAGGTATAATGTACCATTAACAAAATGAAGAACTTAAAGCACCTATTTGCATTTTTAATCACAATTTGTTTTTTGCAATCCTGCAATCAGCCAACTGTTAAAATATCTGAAAGGGTTTCAAAAAATGAAGAAGTAAAGCAATCTAAAAACATCACTGAAACCATTTCTACGGATATTGACACTCTTGGAGCACTACTTGACTTTTCAACCTATAGGCCAACAAAAGTGAAATTTAAGTACACTTACATTGACAATTCAGGACAAAATAATAGGATTTCAGTCCCTGGTCCATCTGACAATCTTTTAGAAGCAATTTTGCACTTTGACACTATAACAATGGAAACATTCTATGAGTTTGACAGAAATGCAGACTATGATACTCCAAATTTCAATAAAGAGGAATTCAATTTCAACTGGCTTCCGAAGGATATACAAAAAGAATTATTGGATAGTAACCCTAATTATCATGGTCACCCTGACTTCTTTTTCGGAACAAACCATTACGGGAAATCTTGGTATTTAAAAAACAAAATATTGATAAAATACTATTCAAAATAAAATGCCAAACTTGGGTTCAGTGAAACCTTAGTAAAAATATATTGTAATTAAGCATTTTACGTAACAAACCTTAATTAAAATTAATAGGAGTAAATAGACTTTAATTAAACCAATTTCAAACTTGCGTGGAGGTTTTCTAAAAAACATACCGTATTTTTATAAGAAACTTTAAAACCATGGATTTACAATCTGCACTTTATACCGATTTGTACCAGCTGGCCATGGGACAATCCTACTTTTTAAAGCAAAAACACGAGGTGACTGCCACCTTTGATTATTTCTTTAGAAAGACCCCTTTTGAAGGAGGGTATGTGCTATTTTGTGGTCTGGAAGAAGTACTGTCGCACTTGGAAACCTTTACCTTTTCTGAGGGGGATATTGCGTATTTGGCTTCGGAAGGATTTGATAAGGGCTTTTTAGAATACTTAAAAACATTCCAGTTTAAAGGTACTATCAAGAGCATGCCCGAAGGCACTATTGTGTTTCCGTTCATTCCCATTTTAACGGTGAGCGGTACTATTTTGGAATGCCAACTTATAGAAACCTATCTCCTCAACACATTGAACTTTCAGTCTTTGATCGCTACCAAAGCCAGTAGAATCCGGCATATTGTAGGTGATTCCAAAAGTTTGGCAGAATTTGGTTTGCGCCGTGCCCAAGGATTGGCAGGTATGCAGGCCAGTAGGGCGGCCTTTATTGGGGGGTTCGATCATACCTCCAATGTACTGGCAGGAAAAGCCTACGACATCCCTATTTCAGGAACCATGGCCCACGCCTTTATTCAAAGTTATGACGACGAGCTCACGGCCTTCCGTGATTTTGCCGAAACCAGACCCCACAATTGCGTGCTTTTGGTGGATACCTACAATACCTTAAAACAAGGGGTTCCCAATGCCATTACCGTAGCCAAGGAAATGGAAGCTAGAGGCGAAAGGCTTTTGGGCATTCGTTTGGACAGTGGTGATTTGGCCTATTTATCAAAAGCTGCTAGAAAACAGTTGGATGATGCCGGATTGCCCTATGTAAAAATTGCAGCCTCCAACCAATTGGACGAACATGTAATACGAAGTTTAAAAGAACAACAGGCCCAAATAGATCTGTACGGGGTAGGCACCAATTTGGTAGTAGGCAAGGAGAGTGCTGCCTTGGACGGGGTTTACAAACTGTGCAGTTTTAACAATACCCCTCGAATCAAGATTTCGGAGAATTTAAAGAAAATGAACTTCCCAGGAGAAAAGCAGGTCTACCGTTATTTCAATGAAGAACAACAGCATATTGCCGATGCCATTACCTTAGATGATTTGGAGGCTCCAAACACCATGGCACATCCTTTCGAACCACACAAACAAATGGCCTTATCCCCATATCAAGCGGTTCCATTGCTTCAGGTAGTACTTAAGGAAGGTAAACGTTTACATCCCGAATTATCAGCCAAGGAACTAGCCAACATTGCGAAACAAAACCTAGAGAAATTGCCCATTGAACACAAGCGTTTTGCTTATCCACATATCTATAAAGTAGGATTAAGCCCCGAGTTGGAAGCTTTGAGAAACCAATTAAAAAAGGAAAAACTGAAACGCTAAGGGATGAAGGCATTAATATTAGTAGATATTCAAAATGATTTTTTACCCGGAGGTGCTTTGGCAGTTCCCGATGGCGATGCTATCATTCCCATAGTCAATGCTATTCAATCAAAATTTGACCTTATAGTAGCCTCACAAGATTGGCATCCAAAAAACCATAAAAGCTTTGCTTCCAATCATGAAAAAGCACAGGTACTTGATGTGATTGACTTAAATGGAAATCTACAGGTATTATGGCCTGACCACTGTGTGCAAGGGAGTGATGGTGCCCAATTTTCGGAAGCACTTCATACCGATAAAGTGGCCGCTATTTTTAGAAAAGGGATGGATAAAGAAGTAGATAGCTACAGTGCTTTTTATGATAACAACCACAGTAACGCTACGGGCTTAGAGGCTTATTTAAAAGGAAAGGGGATAAGCGATGTCTATGTGTGTGGATTGGCGGCCGATTATTGTGTGTATTATACCGCAAAAGATGCTAAATTAGCCGGTTTTAATACCTACTACCTTACAGATGCTACCCGCTATATAGATCAGGCCAGCTATGAGGCTGCATTAACCGATTTAAAGGCGCATAAAGTTCATCTTGTAGATACCTCAAATCTTTAGTATGAAATATACGTTTAACGCTTCAGAAAAACTTAAAAGCAAGATTGTCATTTCCCATTTGTTTGAAGAAGGCAAATCGGTATCAGCCTATCCCTTAAAAATGATTTATCTGCCAACTCCCCATGCCGATGGCACTTTAATTAAGGCTGGGGTATCCGTAAGCAAGCGACGATTCAAAAATGCCACCGATCGTAACCGTATAAAACGACTTATGCGAGAGGCCTATAGATTGAACAAACCAACTTTTTTTAACAACATAAGTGAGCCTTATGCGTTAATGATTTTGTACATTGGTAAAGATGGTACATCTTTTGAGCAAGTTGATAAAAAAATGAAGCAACTCCTCACAAAATTTACACAAACGATTACCCTAGATTAAACGTTACTGCTATGAAACATCGATTACGTAAACATATCCTTGTTCCGGTTATTATTGCCTCAATTTTTTTAACGGGAACAGCCTTTAAGAGTGATTTTTTTGAAATTGCCAAACAGATAGAAATCTTCACCACTCTTTTCAAAGAACTCAACATGAACTATGTTGATGAAACCAATCCTGGCGAGTTAATGGATACGGCCATTAAAAGTATGTTGGAGGATTTGGATCCCTATACCAACTTTATGAACGAACAGGATGTGGAAGCCTCTAGAATCAACAATACTGGAGATTATACAGGCATAGGCGCCAGTATTTTGACACTTAAGGATAAGTTGGTAGTCATTGAGCCTTATAAAGATTATCCCGCCGATAAAGCAGGTTTAAAGGCCGGTGACGAAATCATTAAAGTTGAAAATGTCGTAGTCGCCGATTTTAAGGACGATGCAGGAAACTTGTTGCAAGGTGCCGCAGGAACCACAGTCAACGTGACTTATTTACGTCAAGGGCAAACCCATACAGCCACTATTAAACGCGAATCGGTAGAAATTCATGCCGTACCCCATTATTCTATGGTGAATGACCAAACTGGTTATGTGGTGTTGCGAAAATTCAACGAAAAAGCTTCTGCTGAAACTATCAATGCCATAAGAAGTCTAAAAAAAGAAGGGGCTAAAAAATTGATTTTAGACCTTAGAGGTAATCCTGGAGGCTTATTGAGTGAAGCCGTAAATGTGGTGAATATTTTTGTGCCCCAAAACCAATTGGTGGTTACCACAAAATCTAAAGTAAAAAAATACAACAAGACCTATTATACCTCAAAAGAACCTTTGGATACGGAAATCCCTTTGGTAGTGCTTATTGATGGTCGCAGTGCTTCGGCCAGTGAAATTGTATCAGGTGCTTTACAGGATTTGGATCGTGCCGTAGTGGTAGGTGCCAGAAGCTTTGGAAAAGGTTTGGTGCAACGCCCTAAACCGTTGGTATATGGCACCCATATGAAAATTACCATTTCAAGATATTACACACCTTCTGGCCGTTGTATCCAAGCTTTGGACTACTGGAACAGGGATGAAGATGGAAAAGCAACCAGAGTAAAACAGGAAAATTACAATGCGTTTAAAACCAAAAAAGGAAGAACTGTATATGACGGTGGAGGTATCCAACCAGATGTAGAAATGGAGGAATCTATATACAGTCCAATTACTACAGCAATCTTAAACGACAATCTCATTTTTGATTATGCTACAAAGTACTATTACAACCATAAAGTAGCAGATTTGAACAGTTTTAAGTTTACAGATGCCGATTTTAAAGATTTTAAAAACTTTTTGAAAACCAATAATTTCAATTTTGAAACCAAGACTGAAAAAGCTTTTGACGATGCTCTTGAGGTAGCAAAAGAAGAACAGTTAAAAACAGTGGTCAATCCAGAATACGATGCCTTGGTTAAAGCTTTAAATTCCTATAAAAACCAAGCTGTAGACGCCGATAAAACACAATTGTCTTCCTTATTATCTGACGAGATTGTTAAAAGATATTTTTACAGAGAAGGTTTGTATACTTATTACATAGCTACCAACACTGAAATTCAAAAAGCTACCGAAATTTTGGGGAATTTATCGACCTATCAAGGGTACTTAAAGTAAAAAAATTCTTAAGTACATTTTTAAAAAGTAGAAAAATAAAGTATATTTATTTCCCCTTATTGTAATAATAATGAAAAAATTAATAGCATTTTTTATTTTAATTACACAATTTTTATGTGCCCAACAAGATCTAACCCACGAGGTATATTTCGAAACTGACAAGTTTGAAGTTCCACCAACTGAGCACAATAGATTACTGTTATTTCTCTCTGAAATTGAAGGTTTGGATATTGAAAAAATATCCATTTATGGCTTTACAGACGACCGCGGAAGTGATACCTACAACTTAAAACTTTCCCAACAAAGAGCCAATTCCATTAAAACTATTTTCTCCAACAATGAATTTGACGAATCTGTGATTACCAACGTTGATGGGAAAGGAGAAGTACTTTTAAAAGTGGTAAAAGAGCAAGATGTTAATAAAATAAGAGGCCTTAACCGAAAAGTTGAAATTATCGTACATCCATACAATCCACCAAGAGTAGTTATCGAGGAACCTAAAAAAATGGATGTTACAGAGCAATTAAAAGGAGATCTTAAAGCTGGAGATAAATTCACTCTTGATAATATTTTGTTCAAAACTGGATACAGTTATTTACTTCCGGAATCCATTAAAACTTTAGAAGAACTTGCCAAAGTTATGGTGGAACGCGACGATATTTACTTCACCATTCAAGGTCATGTGTGCTGTACTCAAAACAGCAGGGATGCCATAGACAGAAAGACCAAAAAGCGTAATCTTTCTGTAGCCAGGGCCAAGTATATATATGATTATTTAGCCAAAAGAGGTGTTGATAAAAAGCGTATGAAATACGTAGGAATGCGTCGTCTATTTCCACTTGGTGGCGATCCTAAATTTGACAGACGCGTAGAAATTTTGGTTACTTACGTTGGAGGCGTAGCTAGCAAATAAAACCTAGTTTCTCAGCATGGCAATATGTGGAATGCCATCCTCTAAATAGGATTCTCCAATTTCCTTAAATCCAAGATTGTTATAAAATTGTTGCAGGTAACACTGTGCCGATATTTTAATGGTTTTCTCATTGAAATATTCAGAAATAGCTTCAAAGGAGTTTTCCATTATTTGGTATCCATATTTATGTTTCCGTCTGTTAGCCACAACCACAACCCTTCCAATGCTAGCCTGTTCAAAATAATCACCAGGTTTGAACAATCGGGTGTAGGCTACTAAAGTATCTCCTTCATAACCCAAAACATGTAAGGCTTTTTGGTCCTTGTTATCAACATCTTGATAAACACAATCCTGTTCCACCACAAACACTTCAGATCTTAAGCGCAAAAGATCATACAGTTCTGGAACCGTCAATTCTGAAAAATATTTAATAGTTATTGACAACATTAATCTTGAACGATCACTTCTTTAGGATCTTTTTTATTGAATTCTGGCTGTATGGTAACATGATTGATTTCAAACTTATGGTGCAACAGTTCTTCTATCTCATGTAAAAGTTCGTTGAATTCGGTTGTGGAAATATCTTCATTTAAATCTAAATGCGCTTCCAAATGCAGTTCATGATCACTCAAATTCCATATGTGAACATGATGTAGTTTACTCACTTTAGGCAATTTGTTTACAGCCCTTACCACATCTTTTATGTTAATGTGATCTGGTGTGAACAACATCAACATTTTGGTAGAGGTCTTTAATAAATCGTAGCCTACCCAAATAAGGTAAAGCGCAATTAAAAAGGTAAGCACACTATCTACCCAAAACAGTTGGTAATATTTCATTAACAGTCCGCCAACCAACACAGCAACACTTGCCAACATATCTGTTAACAGATGTAAATAGGCAGAACGGATATTAATGTTCTTTTCTGAATCACCTTTTAACAACAACACACTAAACCCATTGGCAGCAATTGCTATTAAGGATAACCATATAACTAAATTGGATTCAATTTCCTGTGGCGCTTTAAAACGTTTGATAGCTTCAATTATCAACAAAATAGCCACTACTACCAAAGTAATGGCATTTACAAAGGCTGCTAATATTTCGGCACGTTTAAAGCCAAAGGTTCTGTTGATGGAGGCCTTTTGTCTTGAAAGTTTTGATGCCGCGTAACTTACAATAAGCGATAGGACATCGCTAAAATTATGAAGTGCATCACTTAACAACGACAAACTTCCAGAAATTAGCCCACCGATAACCTGGGCTACGGTGATAACAATATTTAAAAAGATAGAAACCATAAGATTTCTATCTTTTGTACTAGCGTGTAAGTGTGTATGTGAGTGTGAGTGCCCCATTTAGCAAGACACTGGGATCTTGTTCACACGGTTTTGGTGGCGTCCACCTTCAAATTGGGTTTCCAAAAACGCATCTACCATTTCAATGGCTTGTGGAAGCGCAGTAAAACGTGCTGGAATACTCAATATATTGGCATTGTTGTGCTCTCTGGCCAAAGTTACAATTTCCTTTGTCCAGCAAAGCGCAGAACGTACACCTTGATGTTTGTTAGCCGTCATGTTGGCACCATTGCCACTACCGCAGATAATAATTCCAAAATCCGCAGCTTTGCTTTCCACATCATTTGCCACAGGATGTACAAAATCTGGATAATCTACACTGTCATTACTATCTGTTCCATAGTTTTTAACAGTATATCCCTTAGCTTCCAAATGCTTTACAATAGCAAATTTATACTCTGTTCCTGCGTGATCGTTACCGATTGAAATGTTCATTGTATGTATTAAATTGATTTAAAGCTACAAAGGTACAAAATGCCCCCATACAACCTATAGTTATGCACATTTTAAAGTAGCAGTTAATTACTTTTAGTATTTCTTTTTATAAGTTGTTAATAACTGTTAATTAATTTCTGAAAGATATTTTTTCATAATTCAAATTTATTTCCAATACAGGAATTGGATTGAATAAACCAAAATATAACTTCACTTTTTTTGGAGGAGTTTTCAGCATTGAATTTTTCATTATAAACACCAAAATTTCCAAAAGTTGTTAAATCAAAACTATTAACATTCGTTTTAAACAGGTTTTAATAACTACATAAATTTCATTCAAAATTAAGTATTTAAGCAAACAAAGATTGTTAATAACATTTTAATAGACCGTAAACTGTGAGTTTTCAAAAAAAAATCAAAAAAAGTTATTCCACTTATTAACACCCTATCATAAACAACAATCATTTTTTTAAAATTTCAAAAAAGAAAAGTAATTATAGTATTAATTGTGAATAACGATTGGATTAACAAATTCTGGTTGAAAAGGAATATTTGAAGTGTGATTATTGATTCCTTTGAAATCTTAGCGTAAAAGAAATATGATTTAGTATATTAAAGCTTAGATTTGTTACTATTAGAAAAAAGAGAATGGCTAGAAAGAAAAAAAGAAGGAAATCGAACAACCAAATTTCCAACCTTACAAATACGATCTTAAGTATTTTAAAAAAGGAACGTAACAAAACCTTTAACTATAAGCAGATTGCTGCTAAGCTTGGAGTGAACGATGCCAGCAGCAGGAACCAGATCATTAAGAAACTTCAGCAACTTAAAGCCAAACAGGAAATAGAAGAAGTAGAACGCGGCAAGTTTAAAGCTATTGTTACTACGGAGTATTATACGGGAATTGTGGATATGAGTGCCAGAGGGTCTGGGTATATTATTTCGGATCACTTTGAGGAGGATGTCTTTATAGCCTCCAACAATATGCACAGGGCTTTAGATGGAGATGAAGTGGAGTTTTATGTGTATAAGAGACGTAGCAGAGGCCGTCAGGAAGGAGAGGTCACTCAAATTTTAAAACGTGCTAAAACAGAATATGTTGGTGTGGTACAATTGCATAGTAACTATGCGTTTGTAATTCCGGATAGCAATAAAATGTACAAGGACATCTTTGTACCAATTAATAAGACCAACGATGCTGAAGATGGCGACAAAGTGTTGGTAACCTTGGAAGATTGGCCAGAAAAGGCCGATTGTCCCTATGGTAAAATCCTTAAGGTTTTAGGTAAACCGGGAGAACACAATACTGAAATCCACTCAATATTAGCCGAATATGGTTTGCCTTATGAATTTCCTTATGAAATAGAGGAGTACGCCAACAATTTAGATACCTCAATAACCAAAGAGGAAATAGCTAAAAGACGCGATATGCGCGACGTATTGACCTTTACAATCGATCCAAAGGATGCTAAGGACTTTGACGACGCTTTGTCCTTTAGAGTGCTTGAAAATGGCTTATATGAGATAGGAATTCATATTGCGGATGTGTCGCATTATGTACGTCCAAATACCGTGTTGGATGATGAAGCTTATGAGCGGGCTACCTCGGTGTATTTAGTGGATAGAGTGGTACCAATGCTTCCTGAAGTTTTATCAAACAATGCCTGTTCCTTAAGACCACATGAAGAAAAATACACCTTTTCAGCTGTGTTTCAAATGAATGACAAAGCAGAAGTTAAGGAGCAATGGTTTGGGAGAACGGTGACTTACAGTGATGCAAGGTTTGCCTACGAAGAGGCACAGGCCATCATAGAATCCCAATTGAACCACATTCCAGAAGAAGTGTCCTTAACAGGAAAGGCTTATATGGCTGATCAAGCCATTGCCGATGCGATATTAACCATGGATACCTTGGCCAAAAAAATGCGTAGCAGACGTATGAGAGCCGGTGCCATTTCGTTTGATAAAGTTGAGGTGAAATTCAATTTGGATAAGGAAAATAATCCTGTTGGAGTATTTTTTAAAACCAGTCAGGATGCCAATAAATTGATCGAGGAGTTTATGCTTCTGGCTAATAAAAAAGTAGCAGAATTTGTTGGGAAACAGAAACCACCGAAAACTTTTGTGTATCGTGTTCACGATGAACCAGATGAAAGTAAATTGGCAGCCTTGCAAGGAGTTGTGTCTAAATTTGGTTATAAACTGAATTTCAAGGATCGTAAAAGTATTTCCAGTTCGCTTAACAATTTATTAGCTGAAGTAAACGGGAAAAAAGAACAGAATTTGGTGGATACGCTTACCATCAGAAGTATGAGCAAAGCCGAATATACCACACACAATATTGGGCATTATGGATTGGCTTTTGATTACTATAGTCACTTTACATCGCCTATTCGTCGTTATCCAGATGTCATGGCACATCGCTTGTTGCAAATGTATTTGGATGGCGAAAAATCGGCCAACGAAGAGATTTTTGAAGACAAGTGCAAGCATTCCAGTGATATGGAATACTTAGCAACCAAGGCTGAGCGTGATTCCATTAAATACATGCAAATCAGGTTCATGCAAGATCATAAGGATGAAACCTTCCTAGGTGTAATTTCTGGCGTGACCGATTGGGGAATTTATGTGGAAATTATTTCCAATAAATGTGAAGGCATGGTGAGAATCCGTGATATTCGTGATGATTATTACGAATTTGACGAAACCCAATTCGCCATTATTGGTAGAGAAACCAAACATATGTATCAGTTGGGTGACGAAGTTTTGGTAACGGTTAAGGAAACCGACTTGGTTAAAAAGCATTTAGATTTTAATTTAGTGGGAAAACCAGAGGTATAACTAAGTGTTGATAACATGATTTTAACGACAACTGATAATATAGAAGGCCATCCAATTTGGGATTATTTGGGAATTGTTTCTGGGGTTTCCACCAGAATGCAAAAGGCTGCTTTTACCTTCAACATGGAAAAATATTACCAATCCATGGAAGATAATTTGAATGAAGTGAAGGAAGAGGCTTTTCAACAATTGCGTGATAATGCCTTGAAATTAAAGGCGAATGCGGTTGTAGGCATCAAATTGGACATCGAAACTTTTCCTAATTCTGCCATTATTATTGTTTCCATTACTGGAACCGCAGTGTTGGTAAAGGCCTAATATTATTCAGAAGTGTATTTTTGTACTTCCAATCTGGAATTTGGAAACCTTATGTTTTCCTTTTTCTAACTTTGTAAAAACAAACATCTTTTATGCTCGATGCTATTTTAGCAGCTGTACCTTTTGGTATTATTTTAGCTTTTACCATAGGTCCTGTTTTTTTTGTGCTGTTGGAAACCAGTGCCACTAAAGGTTTTAAGAGTGCCCTTATCTTTGATTTGGGAGTTATTTTTGCGGATATTCTCTTCATTCTAGTTGCTTTTTTCAGTACCAGTAACTTGATTGAAAAGCTGGAGGATGATCCTAATTTTTTAATTTTTGGTGGGGTGCTGTTGGCGGTGTATGGTTTCATATCATTTGTAAAAACTTCCAAGTCGTTTAGGGAAATTGTTAGAGAATACCATCGGGTTGAAATCCAAAAAAATTACGGTAAACTCTTTTTAAAAGGCTTTTTGCTCAACTTTATTAACATTGGTGTATTGTTGGGATGGTTGGGGTTTATCATTATTGGTAATTCACTCACCGAGGGTAGGGAAGCACTGTATGTGTTTTTAGGTACCATTTTAGCGGTTTATTTCATTGTAGACCTTATAAAAATTGTGGTTGCCAAAACACTTCGGAATAAATTAACGCCCAGATTAATCTTTAAAACAAAGAAAATTGTGGCTTTGGTAATTCTTGGATTCGGGATTTTATTGTTGCTTCAGGGCTTCTTTCCAAAGGAAAAGGAATTGATAAAGGATAAATTGGAACAGATCAACCAATAGACCTAAAATAAAAAAGCCTTAAGAATCATTTTCTTAAGGCTTTTTTGAGGCGTCTAGCGGATTCGAACCGCTGTACAAGGTTTTGCAGACCTTTGCCTAGCCACTCGGCCAAGACGCCCTGCTTGGTGCGGCAAATGTAAAAAAAATATACGTTTTACACTACTTACAACTATTTTTTTCTTTTTTCCGTCATCTTTATCGTGACCATTTCAACATCGCCACCAATGGGAGGATTCAATTTACTCACCCAAACCGTAGCTTTGGAGACCATTGGGCTTTCGTTAAGTATCCTTACCACAATGCGTTTGGCAACGGTTTCCAACAGTTGTGAAGCCTTGTGCATTTCTTCCCTAACAATTTTGTTCAAAAGCACGTAATCTACAGTATCCACTAAATGATCGGTCTGAGCCGAAGTCTGTAAATTGGCCTTGATTTTTAAATCCACACGATAGTCACTGCCTATTTTGGTTTCTTCCTTTAAGCAACCATGGTTGGCAAATACCCTAATGTTTTCAACTTTTATGATTCCCATGTTGCAAAGGTACGGGATAAAAGGCTGGTTTGTAAATATGGATTGAAAATATTAGTCCATAAATTCTTGGAATTAGGCATTTGTTAGTTGGTTGAAAATAAATAGGAAACCTTACGGTTTATGGGTGTTTAGATTACTGTTCATTAATGATATAGTTTCTTTAAATTTGACTAATTTTGTGGAAAAATTTAAAAGAAAAATTTAGAGCAATAATTCCGATACTTTATGTCTGAAGAAAAAAGACCACTCAATTTTATTGAGCATATCATTGAAGAGGATTTGGCCAATGGTTTATCTACCGATAAACTGCGTTTTAGGTTTCCTCCAGAACCCAATGGCTATTTGCATATTGGGCATACCAAAGCCATTGGTATTAGTTTTGGATTAGGGGAGAAGTACAATGCTCCTGTAAATCTTCGTTTTGACGATACCAATCCTGTTAAGGAAGAACAGGAATATGTAGATGCCATCAAAAAAGATGTGTCTTGGTTGGGATACCAATGGGCCAATGAATTGTATTCTTCAGATTATTTCCAGCAGTTGTATGATTGGGCAGTAGCGTTGATTAAGGAAGGAAAGGCTTATGTAGATTCACAGTCTAGTGAAGCTATGGCCGAGCAGAAAGGAACGCCTACACAACCGGGAACCGATAGTCCATATAGAAACAGATCTGTTGAAGAAAACCTGGATTTGTTTGAGCGTATGAAGAATGGTGAATTCGATGAGGGTTCCCATGTATTACGTGCCAAAATAGACATGGAGCATCCAAATATGTTGATGCGTGATCCTATTATGTATCGTATTTTGAAAAAGGCACATCATAGAACCGGAGATGCTTGGTGTATCTACCCAATGTATGACTGGACACATGGCGAAAGTGATTATTTGGAACAGATTTCACACTCCTTATGTTCTTTGGAATTTAAGCCTCATAGAGAGCTTTACAATTGGTTCAAGCATAATGTACATAAGTATCAGCCAGAAGTGCTTCCTATGTTGCCAAAACAACGTGAGTTTGCCCGTTTGAACTTGAGTTATACAGTGATGAGCAAGCGTAAATTGCTTAAATTGGTAGAAGATGGCGTCGTAAGTGGTTGGGACGATCCAAGGATGCCAACTATTTCTGGGTTGAGACGTCGTGGGTATACGCCTGCTGCCATTAGACAGTTTATTGAAAAAGTTGGAGTTGCCAAGCGTGAGAATGTAATTGATGTGTCGTTGTTGGAGTTTTGCGTAAGGGAAGATTTGAACAAAACGGCACCTCGTGTCATGGCGGTTTTGGGTCCAGTAAAATTGGTCATTGACAATTATCCAGAGGATAAAGAAGAATGGTTGGAAGCTGAAAACAATCCTGAAGATCCAAACGCAGGGTTTAGAAAAGTTCCGTTTTCAAAAGAATTATATATAGAACGTGACGACTTCAAGGAAGAAGCCAATAGTAAATATTTCAGATTGAAGCTTGGTGGGGAAGTACGTTTAAAAAATGCTTATATCGTTAAAGCAGAAAGCGTTGTAAAAGATGTTGCTGGTAATATTGTTGAAATCCATTGTAACTATTCGGAAGATACTTCCAAAAAAGTTAAGGGAACCTTGCATTGGGTATCTGTAAAACATGCTGTGAAGGTAGAAGTACGTGAATACGATCGTTTGTTTAAAAACGAATCTCCAGATGGTGATCAGGAGGTTGATTTTATGGAATTTTTAAATCCTGACTCTTTACGAATCATTGAAGCCTATGTGGAGCCAAGTTTGAAAGAGGCTCAGATAGGGGATCGTTTTCAATTCCAACGTTTGGGATATTTCAATGTGGATGATGATACTTCTGCAGATACTTTAGTATTCAATAAAACGGTAGGATTACGTGATACTTGGGCGAAACAGCAACCCGCTCCAGAACAAAAGGCGCAAGCTAAACAGCCACAGCAAAGTCAGCCAAAGCGTCCAGCTATTGAAGTCATCAAGCAATTGGGAAAAAAATATACCAATCTTCCAGAAGCGAAGCAATTGAAAACCAAGGCTGAAATTCAAAAATTGGCTAAGGAAGTTAGCTATGAAGAACTCGAACCTTTGTTTGAAACAGCAGCTAAAAAAGTGGGAACACGTATTGCGGCGATGTTAACTTTAGGCGTGTTATTGGACGAAGGTCTTGAGAAGAATGACGCTATTGAAGCATTTATCAACAAGGCTCAGGAAGATCAAAATGAACTGTTGGTGATGGAAGCCAATTTGGTTTAGTTATAAATGAAATAAATAGATTTTAAAAAGCATCAAATTCTAAATTTTGATGCTTTTTTGTTGATATATTGTTAGTTATGGGATTTAAAATATATTAAATATTTACAATTTGACTATATTTATCATACTAACTGAAACAATTTATTTATGGAGTTTAATATTCTGGCACTCGTTGTCGCAGCGGCTTCAACCTTGGTTGTTGGTGCCATTTGGTATAATCCTAAGGTGTTCGGTACTGCTTGGATGAAAGCGGCAGAAATGACCGAAGAAAAAATGAAAGGCGCGAACATGGCAAAGATTTTTGGTTTGGCCTTGTTATTTGCGTTTTTTATTGCGGCTACTTTACGTGCTCTTGTGGTCCATCAATCAGGGGTTTTTAGCTTGATTGAAGGTGATGTAGATGGCGCTTTGCCATCGTATGCAGCCTTTATGAACGACTATGGAACTTCTTTTAGGACCTTTAAACATGGAGTGCTTCATGGATTTATAACTGGGGTCACTATGGCTTTACCAATCATTGGTACCAATGCCTTATTTGAAAGAAAAAGTGCCAAATATATCTTTATAAACAGTGGCTTTTGGATTGTCTGTATGATGATTATGGGAGGTATTATTTGTGCTTGGGAATAGTTTGTAACAAATCACATAATCAAAAGACTGACAGTATTGTTCAGTCTTTTTCTTTTTAAACATTGATTGATTTTAAAATTTATAGTTCGGTAGCAGAATTGCCCAAAAGTTGGGATCCATTGGTGGGTCACGATATTTTTTTACAACAAGGGTATCTAAAAGCATTGGAAAAAGCTTCACCAAGCAATATTACCTGGTATTATATCGGTTTTTTTGAAAATGAAATGTTGGTTGGAGTTGGAATATTTCAGAGGGTACAGTTGTATTTGGAAGATATTTTCAGAAACCCCGATGACCATTGTTTGGAACAACGTTTTAAAAATTTGGTTTCAAAAATATTGAAGGGAAATGTGTTGGTGGTGGGTAATTTAATGCACACAGGACAGCATGGTTTGTATTTTAAACAAGAAATACCTGGAAGAAATAAGGTAGAAATTATTCTTAAAGCTCTTTCTTCTTTGGAAAAAATCATCAAAAAGGAATCTGGCAAAATGATTAGATTATTGCTTTTTAAGGATTATTTTGAAGATGATGGTATTCATAGCCAATCTGAAATTTTTGAGCAACATAGCATCTACAAAGTAACAGCCCAACCCAATATGATCATGTCCGTTCAATCCAATTGGCATTCTATGGAAGATTATGTGGGTAGTTTGAACAAAAAGTATCGACGGCGATACAAAACTTCTATAAAGAAATCACAGGGAATTGTTAGAAGAGAACTGACTTTAGAAGAGATTGAATTGCATTGCAAAGAGCTGTATCAGTTATATAAAAATGTGTGCGATAATGCTAAAATCAATACTTTCATCTTACCAGAAGGGCATCTGTATCATTTAAAACTTCAGCTTGGTGAAAGGTTTAAGGTGATGGGCTATTTTCTGGATGAAACGCTTATTGGATTTTACACTTTGATTCTCAATGGCGATATTTTGGAAACTTATTTTTTAGGGTATGATAGTGCGCACCAATACGAAAATCAACTGTATTTAAATATGTTGTATGATATGGCTAAATTTGGTATTGAACATTCCTTTTCAAGTATTGTATATGCCCGTACAGCTATGGAAATAAAAAGTTCTGTAGGGGCTAAAGCCATTCCTATGAGCATGTATATGAAACATACCAATGGATTTTTGAATGCTTTACTGAACCAGATTTTTAAGTTGATGAATCCTTCAACAGAGTGGGAGGAACGGCATCCCTTTCAACAATAAATCTTTTCTTCAGCTCTTAAATTTCGTAACTTAAGGGAAAAATAGGAACGATGAAGAATGTACATGAATTGCTGACTAAAATTGCCGATATCACCCGAGATATTGAAACCAATTACCCTGAAGTCTATAAATATTTAAACGAAGATCCCATGACCATTCCAAACATGGAGCACCCATCGGTAGATGAAACCGAATTAAGGGAATATTTAGCTAGTTTGGAGATGCTTTTGGAAAAATATAAGAAAGACCATTAAAAAAGCCCCAAACGTTTGTTATGGGGCTTTAAATTACTTTTAGAGGAGTTCTTATTGTTTTCCTTTGTTTTTGGCTTCTTTCATAGCCTCACCAATTTGGTTACTGGCCGTAAAGCTGGCAACCATTTCATTCAGCATATTACTTCCTGCCTGTGGAACGTTAGGTAACAGGATCAAGTTGCTGTTGGTTTCTTCACCTAAAGATTGTAAGGTATCGTAGTGTTGGGTAACAACTATCAAGGCAGAAGCTTCCTGTGAATTGATACCAACACGGTTCAATACTTCTACAGATTCTTCCAAACCACGTGCAATTTCACGACGCTGGTCGGCAATACCTTGTCCCTGTAAACGCTTGCTTTCAGCTTCGGCTTTAGCTTTTTCCACGATTAAGATACGTTGTGCATCCCCTTCGTACTGCGCCGCTGTTTTTTCTCTTTCTGCAGCATTTATACGGTTCATGGCGGCCTTTACTTGGGCATCTGGATCAATATCGGTTACCAAGGTTTTAATGATGTCAAAACCATAGTCTAGCATGGCATCATTCAATTCAGCTTTTACGGCAAGGGCAATATCATCCTTTTTTACAAAGACGTCGTCCAATTTCATTTTTGGAACTTCGGCACGTACCACGTCGAATACGTAAGAAGTGATTTGCTCATGGGGATAATCCAATTTATAAAAGGCATCATACACTTTATCGCGAATAACTTTGTATTGAACAGACACTTTTAAACGCACAAAAACATCATCTAAAGTTTTGGTTTCCACGATAACATCCAATTGTTGGATCTTTAAACTTAAGCGTCCTGCAACCTTATCTACCAAAGGAATTTTTAGTTGAAGTCCAGAGTGCCTGATGCTTTGAAACTTACCAAAACGCTCAATGATAACGGCGGTTTGTTGTTTAACGATAAAGAGAGCTGAGATTAAAATTACGACTCCAAAAAAGAGAATCGGAACTAGGATAAATTGTCCCATGATAAATTTTTTAAGGTTAATTATTTAATGATTACTAAATTAAGCTTATTTTGCCCGTAAGAATTATATTTCGGCAATAAATACGGCAATCTAAGTGCTATTTTATGTTAAAAAGTGTTGGATTGTTGATACCCTGATAATTACATTATGAAGCACAACAACTTTATCTTATTAGTAGTCTTTTGTATTGGTTTTGTTACAACCTCTTTAGCACAGCACAAACGTTACAGAATTCAAAATGGCATAGGAATTCACGGTGGGATCACCCAGTTTGATATTATAACAGATAATTTTGAAACTACTTCTTCAACGGGTTGGATAGGAGGTTTGAGCGCTACGGTAGATTTACCTCATAAATGGTATTCGGTAAGTTATAACATTCATTTATCTGAAAACAATGTGAACGTTTTAGGAATCCCTGAATTTTCATTGTTTCAAGAGGAGGAAATTGAATATAAAATGTTTACAGCACAGGTGTCCTTTTTGTTCCACGCGAAAATTGTAGAGGATTATATAACAGCAGATTTTGGCCCCATGATTCAATACAACAGTGAGCTGGAATTAAAGGACGATTCACAGGAAAACTATAGAATACTGGGGTATCAGAATCTATTAGCTCAGGATATCACAGATATTTCCAAATTCAATGTGAATGGAGCTGTGGGATTGTCAGCAGGGTTTCCTGGTTTTAAATTGCGTGGGCAATACATTTATGGGTTTACCAACATGTTAAACAAACTTAACAATAATAACGATATTGATACGTTTGGAGGGTCTTCAAAATTTAAAGGCCATCAATCGATGTTAGTGTTTACAGCAATGATATTATTCTAAACGACTAATTTTAAAATAAAAAAAGCGAGCCTTAGAGCTCGCTTTTTTTTATGTGATATACTTTTATAAAGTTGTTATCAGCTTCTCAATTCTGGAAACTGATTCGTTTTTTCCAATTAGGTACATGATTTCAAAAACATCTGGACCTTGTAATTCTCCTACAAGGGCAATTCGTAATGGCATCATCACTTTACCAAAACCAATTTCTTTCTCGGTAATCCATCCTTTTATGCTGTTTTGAAGTGTTTCTGCTGTAAAATCTTCCACATTGTTTACCTGTGTCAATAATTCTTCCATTAAGCCCTTAGTATCGTCTTTAATGGCCTTTTTATAGGCTTTCTCCTCAAAACTTTCTGGTGCTACAAAGAAATAGCTTCCCAACTGCCAAAAGTCTCCAACAAAAGTGGCACGCTCTTTAATTAAACCAATTACCAAAGAAATATAGTTGACGTCAATATCGGCCAATTCTGGTCTACTTGCTTTAAATGTTACTGCCAAATCATCATTGTGTTGGTCTTGCATGTAATGGTGGTTGAACCATTTAATTTTGTCTGGATCAAAACGGGCACCCGCTTTATTCACACGTGCAAGATCAAACGCATTGGTCAATTCTTCAAGACTGAAAATTTCCTGTTCCGTGCCTGGATTCCATCCTAAAAAGGCCAAAAAGTTGATCATAGCTTCTGGGAAGTAACCATCTTCCTTATAGCCTCTAGAGATTTCCTGTGACTCTGGATCTTGCCATTGCAATGGAAATACAGGGAATCCTAATTTGTCACCATCACGCTTGCTTAATTTTCCTTTTCCGGTAGGTTTTAAAATCAATGGCAAGTGAGCAAATTCCGGTGCGTCCCAACCAAAGGCTTTATACAATAACACATGAAGTGCCAAGGAAGGCAACCATTCTTCACCACGGATCACGTGGGTGATTTCCATTAAATGATCATCCACAATGTTTGCTAAGTGATAGGTTGGCATCCCGTCGCTTTTGAACAAAATTTTATCATCTAAAATATTGGTATCAATGGTCATATTGCCACGAACAATATCCGTAAGTTGCAAAGTTTCATCTTGAGGTGACTTAAAACGAATCACGTAAGGCTCACCAGCCGCCAATTTATCCTGTACTTCCTCTTCTGAAAGGGAAAGGGAGTTGCTCAATTTTAAACGGTTGTGCCAATTATAAATAAAGGTTTTTCCTTTTTCTTCGTGGTCTTTTCTATGGAAATCCAAAGATTCCGCCGTATCAAATGCGTAGTAGGCATTCCCGGAGGCAATCAGTTCGTCGGCATAAGCCTTGTATAAATCTTTACGTTCGCTTTGACGATAAGGACCAAACTTTTCATTTTTACCTGGACCTTCATCAAACGGAATGTTACACCAGTTAAGGGCATCTACTATGTATTGTTCGGCACCTTCCACATAACGGTTTTGGTCGGTGTCCTCAATTCTCAACACAAAGGTTCCATTGTGTTTTTTTGCAAATAAATAGTTGAATAGGGCCGTGCGAACCCCTCCAATATGTAAAGGCCCCGTTGGGCTAGGGGCAAATCGTACGCGAACTTCTTTGGTCATGTTTTGTAAATTTGTTGCAAAGATAGATTGATATCGTGTAAGATAAAAGTAGTTTGATGAAAAGACTTGTGGTGATTTTGATAGAACGGATTTTAAGTTGAAATCATCGAGTTTAACAGAATGTTATTACTTTCGTCTAATTACAGCTAAAAATAAAATTGTAGATTAGTAAGTCAATCCCATTCCACGTGAGTCATTTTAACAGCATACAACTTAAATTAGAGGAATTTATCAGGCGATATTACTTCAATGAATTGCTCAAAGGAGCCATTCTTTTTTTCGCTATTGGCCTTTTATATTTTTTACTCACATTATTTATCGAGTATGTGTTGTGGCTTAATCCTACGGCAAGAACTATTATGTTTTGGGTATTTATAGCTGTTGAATTTGGGCTTTTTCTAAAATTCATCTTGTTGCCGTTGGCTAAGTTGTTTAAACTTCAAAAAGGGATCAATTACGAACAGGCTTCCGAAATCATTGGGAAACACTTTCCTGAAGTAAGTGATAAATTGTTGAATGTGTTGCAGTTGCAAGGTTCTTCTGGTGTACAAACAAGGGAATCTGATTTATTATTGGCTGGAATAGAACAAAAGGCTGCTGAATTGCAACCCGTACCTTTCAAATTGGCGATTAACTTCAAAAAGAATTTCAAATATTTAAAATACGCAGCCATTCCATTGCTCATAATTGGCTTATCCTTCCTCACAGGACATTTCAATCTGTTTAGGGACAGCTATGAGAGGGTAGTTAATTATAAAACTGCCTATGAACCGCCAGCCCCGTTTAAATTTTTTGTTTTAAATGACAATTTAACGGCTGTTGAAAACAAGAATTATGTGTTGAAGGTGTCAACGGCGGGAAAAGTCATTCCTGAGAATGCTCAAATTCAATTTAACAACGAAACTTATTTTTTACAGCAAACCTCGCCAGGACATTTTGAATATGTGTTTGAACAGCCCATGGAATCCTTGGATTTTAGGATGATGGCGAATGATGTGGTTTCAAGAGATTATACTTTGGAAGTGACTAAGGTTCCTGCTCTAGTTAATTTTGAAATGCTTCTGTATTATCCAGGGCATACCAAAAAGGGAAATGAGGTTTTAAAAAGCACCGGAAGTGCTACCGTTCCTGAAGGAACTAAAGTGACTTGGAAAGTTAATACCAGATCTACTGAAGGGGTGACCTTGTATGCTGAAGATACCTTGCGTTTTGAAAAACTTGACGAGAATAATTTTGAAGCTAGTAAACAGCTCTTTAATAATAGCGATTATCAAATCAGCACAAGCAATCATGCTTTAAAGGATTATGAAAGTTTGGCTTTTACCTTGAAAGTGATCAAGGATGATTATCCAGAAATTAGAGTGCAATCACAAAAGGATAGTTTAGATCAGCAGAGTTTGTATTTCTACGGTCAGGTTAGTGACGATTATGGACTTAGCAAATTGCAATTGGTGTATTATCCTGTGGAGAACGAGTCTGCAAAGGAATTTGTTTCCATCCCAGTAAACAATTCCAATTTTGACGAATTTGTAAGCGCCTTTCCAAACCAGTTGAATGTAGAACCTGGAAAAGCTTACGAATTGTTTTTTCAGGTGTTCGATAATGACCGTTTGCATAATTACAAGCAAGTAAAGAGTCAAGTATTTTCTTATCGAAAATTGACTAGTGAGGAAGAGGAGGCGAAGCAACTTAATGAGCAAAACGAAACGATTAAGGATTTAAATAATTCCTTCGATAAATTAAAAGAACAGGACCAACAGCTTGAAGAGTTTTCCAAAACGCAAAAGGAAAAGGAGGAACTGAATTTTAACGACAAACAGAAGTTGCAACAATTCTTGAAACGTCAAAAGGCGCAGGAGGAAATGATGCAAAATTTCAATAAAAAGCTTCAGGAGAATCTAGAGGAATTTCAAAAGGAGAGTAATGAAAAGGATGAATTCAAGGAAGCTTTAAAGGAACGTTTGGAAGAACAAGAGCAACAATTGAAGCAAGACGAGAAAGTGTTGGAAGAATTGGAAAAGCTTCAGGAGAAAATTCAAAAGGAAGAATTGACCGATAAGTTGGAACAATTGGCTAAACAAAATAAAAACAAACAACGCAGTTTAGAGCAGTTATTGGAACTGACTAAACGCTATTATGTCGCTAAAAAAGCAGAACAATTGCAACAGTTTTTGGAGCAATTAAGTCAAAAGCAAGAAGACTTATCCAATAAAAATTCTGAAGAAAATAACAAGGAAGCACAAGATGAATTGAATAAAGCTTTTGAGGAATTCCAAAAGGAAATGGATGAGTTGGAAAAGGAAAATGAAGGGTTGAAGAAGCCAATGGATCTACCTAAGGATGATATGACCGAGGAAGAAATCAAGGAAGAGCAACAAGGGGCGTCGGAGGATTTGGAAAAGCAAGAACAACAGGAAGAAAAAAACGATCAACAAGGCGCACAGCAAAGTCAACAAAATGCAAAACAAAAGCAAAAGTCGGCTGCGCAAAAGATGAAACAAATGAGTTCTGAAATGTCTCAAGGCATGATGGGCGGAGGTGGTCAGCAAATGGCAGAGGATGCTGAAATGTTAAGGCAGATTTTGGATAACTTGGTGGTCTTTTCTTTTGATCAGGAAGCTTTGTTGAATACATTCAAAAGCATTGAAGTGAACCATAACGAGTATGGCAAATATTTGCGTAAGCAAAGCAGTTTAAGGGAACATTTTGAACATATTGATGATAGCCTGTTTTCATTGTCCTTAAGACAACCTATGTTGTCTGAACAGGTAAATAGTCAAATCACAGAGGTGTTTTATAATATTGATAAATCTTTGGAACAGCTTTCCGAGAACCAATTATATCAAGGTATCGCTGCCCAACAATATACCATTACCGCCACTAATACGTTAGCTAGTTTTTTAAGTGATGTGTTGGATAATATGGAAGCTCAAATGAATTCTTCTCCAGGACAAGGGCAGGGTAGTGAAATGCAATTGCCGGACATCATTAAAAGTCAAGGGGAATTGAATAAAGAGATGCAGGAACAAATGGATAAGCAACAGGGTAAACCCAAAGATGGTCATCAACAAGGCGAGCAAAAGGGACAAGAGCCACAGCAAGGGCAGGAGGGCGAACAGAATGGAGAATCTGAACAGAACAATGAAGAAATGAATGGTGAACTTTTTGGAATCTATCAAAGACAACAGGAATTGCGTAATGCTTTGGAAGAAAAGTTGACTAAGGAAGGACTGAATGGGCAAGCGCAAAAGTTGTTGAAAGATATGGAAGAGGTGGAATTGGATTTATTGAATAAAGGTTTTACCAATCAAACGCTTCAAAAAATGATGGAATTGGAACATCAATTATTGAAAATGGAGAACGCTACGTTCATGCAGGGAGAGGATAATAAGCGTCAATCCGAAACCAATTTAAATGATTACGATAATACGGTTCCAGACCAAATTCCAACTGCTAGAGAATATTTTAACACTACTGAAATTTTAAACAGACAAGCTTTACCTTTGCAGCAAATTTATAAAGTAAAAGTACAAGAGTATTTCAAGAGAACAGATGATTAGTTTTAATTACGAAACGGAGTTCGAGCTTTCCAATGAAGCCGATTATTCCAAATGGATTTTAGAGACTATTAACGAAGAAAGCTGCAAAGAAGGAGAGCTTAATTATATTTTTTGTGATGATGAATATTTACATAAAATCAATGTGGAATTTTTAGATCACGACACCTTGACTGATATCATAAGCTTCGATTACTCAGTAGGAAAAGAACTACATGGAGATATTTATATCTCTATTGAAAGGGTTGAGGATAATGCTAAGGATTTTGATGTAGAATTCAAGGAGGAATTGAAGCGTGTGATGATTCACGGAATCCTACATTATTGTGGGTACAAAGATAAGACAGATGAGGACGCTTTGCAAATGAGGAGCAAGGAAAATTACTATATTTCTAAGTTTGTATAATACTCACTAAATCAGTGTATATTTGCAAACTTATTTTTTAATGATTAAATGAAACATGGAAGAGTGTTTCACGTGGAACAATGATGAGTTTATTTCAAGAAACATATGATGTTATTGTGGTTGGTGCAGGTCATGCCGGTAGTGAAGCGGCGGCGGCGGCAGCCAATATGGGGTGTTCAACTTTGCTGGTGACCATGAATCTTCAGAACATTGCACAGATGTCCTGTAACCCTGCTATGGGGGGAATTGCAAAGGGGCAGATTGTGAGGGAAATTGATGCGCTTGGAGGTTATAGTGGGATTGTGAGTGACACCTCTGCTATACAGTTTAAGATGCTCAATAAATCCAAAGGGCCAGCTATGTGGAGTCCACGTGTGCAGAGTGACCGTATGAAGTTTGCTGAGGATTGGCGTTTGATGTTGGAGCAAACTCCTAATTTGGACTTTTATCAGGATATGGTTTCTGGTTTGTTGGTAGAAGGAGAGTGTGTGGTAGGAGTGAAAACATCACTAGGAATTGATATAAAGGCAAAGACTGTTGTGCTTACCAATGGAACTTTCTTGAACGGTTTAATCCATATTGGAGACAAGAATTTTGGTGGTGGTAGAGCTGGTGAAAGAGCGGCGAAAGGAATCACTGAACAGTTGGTTGATTTAGGATTTGATGCTGGAAGAATGAAGACTGGAACACCGCCTAGAGTGGATGGTCGTTCTTTGGATTATTCTAAAATGATAGTACAGCCAGGGGATGAAAACCCGGAGAAATTCTCTTATTCTGATATTACAAAACCGTTGACGAAACAACGGGATTGTCATATGTCTTATACAAGTGCTGTAGTGCATGATTTGTTGCGGGAAGGCTTTGATCGTTCTCCTATGTTTAATGGGAGAATTAAAAGTACTGGACCAAGATATTGTCCTTCTATTGAGGATAAGATCAATCGATTTGCTGATAAGGATAGGCATCAATTGTTCGTTGAGCCAGAAGGGTGGAATACAGTTGAAGTGTATGTTAATGGGTTCTCTACATCATTACCTGAGGATGTACAATTTAAGGCATTGCGTTCTGTTGCTGGGTTTGAAAATGTGAAATTCTTTAGACCAGGATACGCTATAGAGTATGATTATTTTCCGCCTACACAGTTAAAGCATACGTTGGAAACAAAGTTGATTGACGGTTTGTATTTTGCTGGGCAGATTAACGGTACTACGGGTTATGAGGAAGCGGCTTCTCAAGGTTTGATGGCTGGTATTAATGCTGCTTTGAAAGTACAGGAAAGGGAAGCTTTTGTATTGAATCGTAGTGAGGCATATATAGGGGTTTTGATTGATGATTTGATCACCAAGGGAACTGAGGAGCCTTATAGAATGTTTACTTCTAGGGCTGAATATCGCACTTTGTTGCGTCAGGATAATGCGGATTTAAGATTAACCCCGAAGTCTTTTGATTTGGGATTGGCTTCTGAAAAGCGTTTAAAACGCATGGAGGAAAAGCATTCTTCAGCTGAGGATTTTGTGTCGTTCTTTAAAGAGACTAGTGTAAAGCCAGAAGATATTAATCCTATTTTGGAGAGTAAGGATTCGGCTTTGGTTAAACAATCTGATAAGATGTTTAAGGTGTTTTCTAGACCAAATATCACTATTGATGACATGCGTAAATTGGATGTTGTTGAAGCTTATGTTCAAGACCATGATTTGGATTCGGAGGTTATTGAGCAAGCCGAAATCCAAGTGAAGTATTCTGGGTATATCGAAAAGGAAAAGAATAATGCTGATAAGTTGAATAGGTTGGAGAATATAAAAATCCCTGAGAATTTCGATTATTCAAAAATCACAAACATGAGCTTTGAGGCTCGAGAAAAATTAAATAAAATTAGGCCTGTTACTATTTCACAGGCGTCACGAATTAGTGGAGTTTCTCCAAGTGACGTGTCTGTACTTTTGGTGTATATGGGGCGGTAATTTAAAATATAAATTAAAAGTGTTTCACGTGGAACATAACATTCCTGCTTTTGCAGGAATATTTTTTTATGGCAAAAACAGATAATTTTTTAAAGGTTAAGGATCATTCCGTATCGGGTGAAGAATTTGTTTTGGTCCGTCATCCAGAATTGGATTTATTGGAGACAACTCCAAAACCTTCTTTAGAACGTCTTCCTGAATATTATAAAAGCGAAGATTATATTTCGCATACCGATGCTAAACGAAATGTGTTTGAAAAGGTATATCATGTTGTCCGGAATATTTCACTTCAGAAAAAAATAAAACTGATTAATTCCGTAAGTAAGGAATCCAAATCTCTTTTGGATATTGGTTGCGGAACTGGAGATTTTTTAAAAGTGGCTCAAGATGCCAATTGGAATGTTTGCGGGATTGAGCCAAATGAAGAGGCCAGGGGAATCGCTAATAGAAAAACAAAGGACAATGTTTTTGATATTTCGAAATTCCCGACGTTAAAGGATCAAAGCTTTGATGTGATTACCTTGTGGCATGTTTTGGAACATTTACCAGATTTGAAAAAGGAAATAGAACAATTGAAGCGTTTGTTGCGTCCAAACGGTACTTTGATTATTGCTGTTCCCAATTTTAAGAGTTACGATGCCAATTATTACAAATCCTATTGGGCTGCCTATGATGTGCCAAGACATTTGTGGCATTTTTCTAGAACAGCTATTTCAAAATTGTTTTTGGAACAGGATATGGTTGTGAAAAATATTTTGCCAATGCCATTTGATGCGTTTTATGTGAGTCTGCTTTCGGAAAAATATAAAAATGGCAATATGAATTTTTTTAAAGCGTTTTGGGTGGGATTTCAGTCGAATATGAAGGCGAAGGGCTCCGGAGAGTATTCTTCTCTAATTTATGTGCTGAAAAACAAGTAAAACCTTAAATAAGGTTCTGAAATTGGATTTTAGGAGCTGTATTGTTGGATTACCTTCCCTTTTTTTGAAAGTGGCTTAAATCGCTTTAAAACGCGTTGTTTTTGATAGGGATTTTTAATAGTAGATTGTAATTATTATAAGATTATTTTATAGAAGGTTGTTTTGAGAAATAATGGCCTAAGTTGATACATTTGCGAAAAATTTAATTGGATACATAAAATGAAAAAAATTGCGTTGCTTTTTGGTTTGGGACTTGGATTGTTGTCATGTCAAAACCAACAAAAAATTGCTTTCGTGGATAACGGGAAAGTAATTAACGATTATCAAGCTAAAATTGATGTTGAAGAAAAATTTAAGTTGAAGGACTTAGAATTTCAAAAGTTGAGAGATAGTTTGATTGCCAAATATCAATTGGAATATAAATCGGCTCAAGACAAGGCAAGAGGAATGTCTGATAATGATGTTCAAAAATTGTCACAGGAATTGGGGATGAAAGAACAGCAATTGATCCAACAAATCAAAATGGAGCAGGAGCAAATGACCCAGGAGTTTCAAACGGAAATTGATTCTGTAATTGTTGAAGTTAAAGAGTTTGTAAAAGAATACGGCAAAAAGAACGATTATACCTATATATTAGGTACTAGCGAGGTTGCTGCTAGTGTTTTATATGGAAAAGAAGATAACGATCTTACCGAAACCATTACAGAAGCTCTCAATGAAGCTTACAAAGCAAAAGAGTAGTTTTACTTATCATATTGGCCAGTTAAAGTGACTGGCTTTTTGTTTGACTACGGTGTAACCTTTCCAAATTATTTTCATCAATCAATATAACTAAATCATTACTGCATGAAGCATTTACTATGTATTGCTTACTTTCTTTTTAGTTTTTCTGTTTTTGCCCAAGAAAAATTTACGATTAGAGGAACTATAACTGATGCTTCCAATGGGGAAACCTTAATGGGTGCCACGGCATTTTTGCAGGGAACGGATAATGGCTCTGTTACCAACGAATATGGCTTTTATTCCTTAACGGCTATTAAAGGAAATTACACTTTAATCATTTCCTATATGGGCTACGAAACCCAGACTAAACAAATTAGTTTGGATAAGGATCAAACTATCAATTTTGAATTGAGTGAATCCGCAACTGCTCTAGATGAGGTTGTAATTACGGCCGAAGAATCGGAACAAATCAATATTAAAAAGCCTGAAATGAGTGTGGCTAAACTTAATGCGGCCACCATTAAGCAAATGCCTGCCGTTTTGGGAGAGGTAGATGTTGTAAAATCCATTCAAATGCTGCCTGGGGTAACCAATAATGGTGAAGGTTCTTCAGGCTTTAATGTACGTGGTGGTGCGGCAGACCAGAATCTGGTGCTTTTGGATGAGGCAATTATTTATAATACCTCGCATTTTTTCGGTTTTTTCTCTGTGTTTAATAGTGATGCCATAAAGGATATCAAACTTTACAAGGGAGATATTCCTTCGAAATTTGGTGGCCGTGTATCTTCCGTTTTAGATGTTCGCCAAAAGGAAGGAAACCGTAAAAATTTTAATTTAACTGGAGGTATTGGTTTGATTTCTAGTAGATTAACTGCTGAATCTCCAATTTTTAAGGATAAAGGCTCTTTCTTGATTGCAGGTAGAACCTCTTATGCGCATCTGTTTCTTAAGGCTGTCGAGGACTTTAAGGATGATAAGATTTCCTTTTATGATCTCAACCTGAAGGCTAATTATGAGATTAATAGTAATAACAAGATTTATCTCTCTGGATATTTTGGGAGAGATGTGTTCAACTTGAACAAAATCATTGAAAATGGCTACGGTAATGTTTCTGGAAACTTGCGTTGGAATCATGTATTTACGGATCGTTTGTTTTCTAATTTATCTATGATTTATAGTAAATATGATTATCAAATTGTGCTGGATTTTATCGAGTTGGATTGGATTGCAGATATTGCCAATTATAACCTAAAATATGATTTAAAGTATTACTTGAATGATAAGCTTGATTTGGATTTTGGGGTTAGTGGAATTTCTTATTTATTAAATCCCGGAGAGGTTAGTCCAACATCAAGCGAGTCTCCAATCAACTATTTAAAATTGGACGACAAACGTGCTTTTGAAGGGGCGGCCTATATAAGTGCGGAACATCAAATTAGTAAAAAATTGACGGCTCAATATGGCTTGCGATTTAGCCAATTCATGCGTCTTGGGGGACAGGCCATGACTACCTATGTGAATGATCAACCTGTGATATTCAATGATGAATTGGAAATTTACGAAAGGGGAGAAGCTTTAGATGAAATCTATTACAGTAAGGGTGAAACTATTAAGGATTATAATGGTTTGGAACCTAGGCTGGGGCTTTCTTATGAGCTTAACAGTGCTTCTTCCTTAAAAGCCAGTTTTACCAAATCTACCCAATATTTACATCTGTTATCAAACACTGCTTCCGTCACACCTTTGGATGTTTGGACGCCAAGTGGTCAATACATTAAACCACAGCGTTCAACACAATATGCTGTGGGATATTACAGAAATTTTTCAGAGAAAGGTTATGCTTTGGAGTTGGAAACCTACTATAAAACCATTAAAAACCGAATCGATTATATCGATGGTTCAGATTTGATTGGGAACAACAACATTGAAACCGAAATCCTAAATGGTGAAGCTCGAGCCTATGGTATGGAGGTGTTATTGAGAAAAACCAAGGGTAAATTTACCGGTTGGCTAGCTTATACACTTTCAAAATCGGAACAACGTACTTTGGGTGGAAAGGCCGGAGGGCCTGGAATTAACGGTGGTAATTGGTATAATACACCTTATGATAGAACGCACGATGTATCTGTTACAGCTGCTTATCAACTGAATGATAAATGGAGTTTCAGTTCCAATTTTGTGTTTCAAACAGGACGTCCCGTAACGTATCCAAATGGGCAGTATGAATACGAAGGACTTTCTATAGCGAGTTATTCCAATAGAAATAGGGATCGATTGCCGCAATATCATCGTTTAGATATATCGGCTGTTTACAAACCAAATAAGCATCCTGAGAGACGTTTAAAGGGCGAATGGGTGTTTGGTATCTATAACGTCTATAATAGGCGAAATGCGGCCTCTATTTCGTTTGGTCAAAGTAAGGTGTCTGGTCTCAATGAAGCTACTAGATTGTCTATTTTCGGAATTATTCCTTCGGTAACGTATAACTTTAAATTCTAAAAAAAATGAAAATCAATATATACGTAATTCTACTAGCTATTTTTGGAATCTTCATGTCTTGTGAAGATGTTATTGATGTTGAAGTAACAACAGCCACGCCTAGATTGGTAATTGAAGCATCCTTGGATTGGGAGAAGGGTACTTTAGGCAATGAGCAGCTTATAAAACTCAGCATGTCCACACCGTATTTTGATGTTACTTCGGATAGTGGCGTATCTGGAGCTTCGGTGAAAGTGACCAATACAAATTCAGGAGAAGAATTTTTGTTTGAGGACCAAAATGACGGAACCTACACAACGTCCAATTTTGTTCCTGTTTTAAATGATTCGTATACTTTGGAAGTAGTTTATAATAACCAAACTTATTTGGGTAGTGAAACCTTGATGCCGGTAACAGATATTACCAATGTGACCCAGTCTGTTGAAGGAGGTTTTGATGACGAATTATTGGAACTTAACGTGTATTTCAATGATCCTGCAGATGAAGAAAATTATTATTTTTTCAGGTATTATGAGGAAGGGGATTTGTTCCCATTGTTGGCAGATTTGTCAGATGAATTTTTCAATGGGAATGAAGTCCACGATTTCTGGGAAAAGCAGGATGATGAAGATAACAACGAGGAAGCTTTCGAACCTGGGGATACAGTTGAAGTTAGCCTATATGGAATTTCAGAACGCTACTACAATTATGTGCGTTTGTTGATAGAACAATATTACTCTGGTGGTGATCCTTTTAGTTCCAATGCTGCGCAATTACGAGGCAATTGTGTCAACCAAACCAATCCAAACAACTATCCATTTGGATATTTCAGGGTGACAGAATTTGTAAAAGCGTCATATACGTTTGAATAAATTTAAGGCTTGAAAAGTTTGAGTTTATTTTTTGTGAAGCAATCGTGTGAGTTTAATGGATAAATCCGTTAGGATAATTTTCGAATTTCCGTTGCGCTCAATGTGGTAAATGGCATCCTGCAGCTCTTCGCTAATCTCCAAAATGTTTGCATTGTGCACAAAGGGTGCAAACTTTTCAAGCTTGAAATTATTGGTTTTTGGTTCCATGTACACTAAATCATCAGCGCCATAATTCATCAGTAGCGCTTGCCTGAAAAAGTCGATGCAGAAATGCAAAAACTGCTTTTGGGTTTCCCTCCCTGTTTTGGCAATGTCCTCGCTCCACGTTATTAAATCCAAGATAGCACCTTTATTGCCTTTGGCTTTAAATGCAGATCGAATCCAGAATACAAACCATTCTTCAAACTGTAAATCTTCAGAATCTTGATATACAATATCGCAGGCTTTATTGTAGTTGCCGTTGGCTTGATGTGCAATTTTGGTGGCTTCTCCTTCGTTGAGATCGTACTGCTTCATCAAAGCCTGTTTGATTACTTCTTCGGCCAAAGGGGGAAAGTGCAAAATTTGACAACGCGATTTGATGGTATTGATAATCTGTTCCTCGTCTTCAGCTATCAAGATGAAAATGGTTTTGCTAGGCGGCTCTTCAATCAATTTTAGTAGTTTGTTGGCGGCGGCGGTATTCATTTTATCTGCCATCCAAATCAACATGACCTTGTAACCTCCTTCGTATGATTTTAAGGAAAGCGCTTTTACAATATCTTGTGCTTCGTCCACACCAATTTGTCCCTGCTTGTTGTCAATTCCCAAAAGTTTGTACCAATCAAACAGGTTTCCATAAGGTTGCTCGGCGACCAATTGACGCCATTCTTCCAAGAAATGCGAGGACACTGGGTGACTTTTTACCTTGTCGTTGGTAGCTACAGGAAAGGCAAAGTGCAAATCGGGATGCGAAAGGTTTTTAAACTTCAAATTACAAGCCTCGTTGCCTCCTTCGTTTTCAGAATTTTGGTTTTTGCATAAAATATACTGCGCATAGGCAATGGCCATGGGCAAGGTACCGCAGCCTTCCGGTCCAATGAATAATTGTGCATGTGCAATACGGCCATTGTCCACACTTTGTGTGAGATGGCTCTTTAAATGTTCCTGTCCTAAAATATCTGAAAATAACATACGGCAAAACTATGTAAATTTCTCTTATAAAGAAGAGGAGGACTTTATAATCCAAGAAGGCAAAATATTTTTCAACCTATAACGATTTCGGTTGGAAAACGCATTTTATGGCATTGTTTATTTAATTACTTTTGTGTTACACTAAAAAACATCACATTATGAAAACGATTAACGACTTCAATTTTAAAGATAAAAAAGCCTTAATTAGAGTAGATTTTAACGTGCCTTTAAATGAGCAGTTTGAGGTAACGGACGATACCAGAATTGTGTCGGCAAAGCCAACCATCATCAAAATTTTGGAAGATGGCGGAAGCTGTGTGTTGATGTCGCACTTAGGAAGGCCAAAAGGCGTTGACGATACGTTTTCATTGCGTCATATTGTAGATAAGGTTTCTGAGGTTATTGGTGTTGAAGTAAAATTTGTGGACAATTGTGTGGGAGCTGAAGCTGAAGCAGCGGCCAAAGCACTACAACCAGGCGAAGTGTTGTTGTTGGAAAACTTAAGATTCCACTCCGAAGAAACTGCAGGTGATGTAGCCTTTGCGGAAGGACTTTCAAAATTGGGAGATATTTATGTGAATGATGCCTTTGGTACAGCTCACCGTGCCCATGCTTCTACTACCATTGTGGCACAATTTTTCCCAGAGCATAAATGTTTTGGATACCTGTTGGCTGAAGAAATTGAAAGCATCGAAAAAGTGATGAAAACAGGTGAAAAACCTGTATTGGCTGTATTGGGAGGTGCTAAAGTATCTTCAAAAATTACAATTATTGAAAACATTTTGGACAAGGTAGACCACTTGATCATTGGTGGGGGAATGACCTTTACCTTTATCAAAGCACAAGGTGGTTCTATCGGCGAGTCTATCTGTGAAGATGATAAATTGGATATGGCCCTTGAAATCTTGAAGAATGCCAAAGCCAAAAATGTACAAGTACATATTCCTGTTGATGTGGTGGCTGCCGATAGCTTTAGCAACGATGCTGCTACACAAATTGTTGATGTTACCAAAATTCCTGACGGATGGCAAGGTTTGGACGCGGGTCCAAAATCTTTGGCCAATTTCCACGATGTGGTAATGCAGTGCAAAACCATTCTTTGGAACGGTCCATTAGGTGTGTTTGAAATGGAAAACTTCTCTAAAGGAACCATTGCTTTAGGAAACTCTATAGCTGAAGCGACGAAAAAGGGTGCGTTTTCTCTTGTTGGGGGAGGTGATTCTGTGGCAGCCGTGAAACAATTTGGGTTTGAAGACAAAGTGAGCTACGTGAGTACAGGTGGTGGTGCTATGTTGGAAAGTTTGGAAGGAAAAACGCTACCTGGAATTGCTGCAATTTTAGAGTAATTCATACAAAATCAGTCGTTTAAAAGCCTATATTTCTGTTAAAAGAAGAGCTTCGTCTTTTATATGTTTCAAAAAAATACGATTTTAGCGCCATCTATCGTTGATAGTACAGATAATTTTTACAAATGAACAAACCTATTACCTTAGTTGTAGGCGCTTTGTTATGTTGTGGAGTTTCTTTCGCTCAAGAAAATAAAAAGCAGGAAACGCATATTAAAGAAGATTCTGTCAAGGTTGAGACCGTTGTCCCAAAACAGGTTGATTCCTTGATTGATGGAAAAAGCGCTGAAATTAAAGCAATCACCCCTGTGGCTGATTCTACCGCTCTTATGGTTTATGAAGACCATAAACAAGCTGCCGATATAGACCAGAAATGGCTGGACGAATTGTACAGTAATTCATTATTCGATACTATTTATAAGTCGGTTACAGAGCTGACTTATGAGGATGTTGAATATCCTGAGTTGCCTACAGATACCTTAAAGGCGCGTTTAAAGGAGCTAAATGCTAGAACACCTTTCAATATTGAGTACAACCCCTCTTTGGAGAATGTCATCAAGTCGTATTTAAAAAACAGACGAGAGTCTTTAGATAGACTCATGTCTTTGAGTGAATATTATTTTCCTCTTTTTGAGACGACTTTAGACAGTTATAATTTGCCTTTGGAGATGAAGTACTTGGCCATTGTGGAATCTGCTTTAAAGCCGAAGGCTAAATCTAGAGTAGGCGCCACGGGATTGTGGCAGTTTATGTTTGGTACCGGAAAAATGTACGGGCTTAATGTAAGCAGTTATGTAGACGAACGTAGCGATCCTATTAAATCTACTGAAGCTGCCAGTAAATATCTTGCTAAATTATACGAGATTTTCGGTGACTGGGATTTGGCTTTAGCGGCCTATAATTCGGGTCCTGGAAACGTGAGCAAGGCAATTCGACGTTCGGGTGGTTATCAGAACTATTGGAACATCAGACCGTTTCTTCCACGTGAAACAGCGGGTTATGTTCCTGCCTTTTTCGCTACCATGTATATTTTTGAATATGCGGAAGAACATGGTTTCAACAGAATCAAACCAGAATTTCACTATATTGAAACCGATACGATCCACGTGAAACAAATGATTACCTTGGATCAGGTGTCTGAGGTTTTGGATTTGCCTATAGAGGAGCTACAGTTTTTAAACCCTTCTTATAAATTGGATATCATTCCATATATCAAGGATGAAAACTATACCTTAAGACTGCCAATGCACGCAGTGGGCAGGTTTGTGGCCAATGAAAATGATATTTATGCTTATGCTCAGACTGAGTTTGACAAGCGCGAAAAACCATTGCCTCAGTTTTTTGAGTCGGATGTGAAGATTACCTATAGGGTTAGGAGTGGCGATTATCTTGGAAAAATTGCAAGAAAGTATGGCGTTAGGGTAAGCCAAATCAAACAATGGAATGGTTTGCGAAGCAACGATCTTAGAATAGGTCAACGCTTGAGTATCTACCCAAGGAAACCTGTGTTTACAGATCCGCCGGCCAAAACAAAAAGTGCTGTGAAAACCGTTGAGGTTGAAGGAAAACAAACGTATTTGGTACAGCAAGGAGATACACTTTGGGGCATTTCCCAAAAATTTCCTGGAATTTCTGTCCAAAATATTAAAGATTGGAACGGTATTAGTGGTACACAATTAAAAGTAGGCATGAAGCTTATTGTATCTAACTAAAACTAAAAAATAATAAATGAAACACTTAGCCATTGTAGCTGTTTTAGCCACCCTTTTTTTTGGGTGTAAGGACGCTTCAAAAAACCAACGTTTAGTACCAGCATCATCAGGAAATCTTAATCATCTTACCGTTGTTGTAGACAATCTTCTTTGGGAAGATAAAGTTGGTGAAGCCATGCGTGATGTTTTGGCAGCACCGGTTCCAGGACTTGCCATTGACGAACCCTTGTTTACAATCAATCAATTGCCAACTCAGGTCTTTTCTGGGTTTACAACTAAAAGTAGGATTATTGTTAAGGTTGAAAAGGGGAAAGAAGCGGGTATAAAAGTGGGGCATGATGTGTTTGCAAAGCCTCAAACGGTGGTTTACGTTACAGGCACAACCAATGATGAAATTATTGAGCAATTGCAATCCCATTCCGAAGAAATTGTCAAAGCCTTAAAAGATGAGGAAATAAAGGAAAAGCAACGACGTATTAATTTATCCTTGTTTGATGATACTAGACTTAAGGAAGAATTGGGGGTGTCCTTAAAGCTGCCATCTGTGTATAGAATGGCCAAGGATGAAGATGGTTTCTTCTGGATTCGTAAGGACATTACTACCGGAACTATGGATTTAATGGTTTATGCAGTGCCATTAAGTATTTTAAGACCAGGCGATAGTTTGGCGATGGATGTAGTGAGAATGCGGGATTCGGTTGGGAAAACCCACATTGAAGGACGTTTGGAGGGCTCTTACATGAGTACTGAAAATAAATATGCACCTTTTGTTTTTGAATCTCAAATAGACAAGAAACCGACGATTGAAACCAAAGGGATCTGGGAGGTTAAAAATGATTTTATGGCAGGTCCATTTATCAACTACGCTATCGAGGATAGGGCTAAAAACAGATACGTAATTATTGAAGGGTATGCTTTTGCGCCTTCGGTAGATAAGAGAGATTATATGTTTGAATTGGAGGCAATCATCAGGTCGGCCAAAATTCAATAGAAAAGAAACTATAGCTTACAAAAAAAGCCAACTTGAAGAAGTTGGCTTTTTTTGAATTATAATAAGATTAAATTATCACTAAGAATAACTTAGGTTGTTTTATCCTCGTCCTCTTTGCTGGCATCTTTAAATTCCTTAATCCCACTTCCTAAACCTCTCATTAACTCAGGAATCTTTTTACCACCAAAAATTAATAAAACTACCACCGCAATTAAAACTATTTGTGGCCATCCAACAACTAATGGTAACATAAGTAAACTCATAACATAATATTTAGAACTGCAAATTTAATAATTAAACTTCAAATTGTACGTTTTAAACTAAACTTTAAGATTAAGCAAAAAGACTTGCACTTATTTTATTTAATTTTGTGTCATAATGACTACGAAAAAGAAAGAAAAGAAATTCACCAAAAAGCTACTGCACAAGTACCGTTTGGTCATATTAAACGAGGATACTTTTGAAGAGCGTTTTGCTATCAAGCTAACACGTTTGAATGTGTTTGTGATTGTGGCTATTTCCTCAATTTTGTTAATAGCGGCGACGACTTTATTAATTGCCTTTACGTCCTTAAGAGAATTTATCCCCGGATATTCTTCAGCAGCCTTAAAGAAAGAGGCTACAGAGCTTCATTACAAAACCGATTCTTTGCAACAGGTTATTACCATGAACGAGCGCTATTATAGCTCTATCAAAAAGGTCTTGACAGGAGATGTGAAAACGGAAGAGCTGAATAAGGATTCTATTATCAACGCGGTACAAAATGAAGTGAACACTGAAAGATTGGTGCCGAGTAAAGAAGATTCTCTTTTAAGGGAAAAAGTAGCAAAGGAAGACAAATACAATTTGTTTGAGTCGGCTATTTCGGCTACCAATTTTGTGCTGTTTCCTCCCGTGAGCGGAACAATTTCCGATGGTTATGATGTGGAGAAAAAGCATTATGCTGTAGATATTGTTGTAGCTAAAGATACCCCGGTGAAGGCCGCTGCAGATGGCACCGTAATTTTTGCTGAATGGACGGCAGAAACGGGTTATGTGGTTGTCTTGGAACATAGCCATGAATTGATTTCGGTTTACAAACACAATGGTGCGATTACCAAAGAACAAGGGGATTTGGTGAAAGGGGGAGAAGTGATTGCTATGGCCGGAAATATGGGAGAATACTCCACGGGGCCCCATTTACATTTTGAATTATGGAACAGAGGGTATCCGGTGAACCCAACTAACTTTATCGATTTTAACTAATGCTTTCAATAAAATCTGCCTTAGCCAAACCATTTGCAAAAAGAGTCAAAAAATCTGTGTTGAAATGGGCTAACAATCCCATTGAAACGCAACAAAAGGTGTTTAATGAATTGATTTCGGAAGCTGCTGGAACCCAATTTGGGAAAGACCATGATTTCGTCAGTATCAATTCTTATAATGACTTTAAGAAAAGAGTGCCTATTCGGGATTATGAAGCCTTAAAGAGCTATGTAGATAAAGTAGTTGCGGGAGAAGAAAATGTACTTTGGAAGGGAAAGCCGCTCTATTTTGCAAAAACTTCAGGAACGACTTCGGGGGCAAAATATATTCCATTAACAAAGGAAAGTATGCCAAGTCATATCGAGGCGGCTAGAAACGCTATCCTCATGTATATTGCTGAGACGGGCAATGCCAAATTTGTGGATGGCAAGATGATCTTTTTACAGGGTAGCCCAATTCTTAAGGAACAAAATGGTATTCAGTTGGGAAGATTGTCTGGAATTGTTGCGCACTATGTACCAAAATATTTGCAAAAAAACCGCATGCCTTCATGGGAAACCAATTGTATAGACGATTGGGAAACTAAGGTCAATGCTATTGTGGAAGAAACGCTTCCTGAAAATATGACGGTCATTTCAGGGATTCCTTCTTGGGTACAGATGTATTTTGAGAAGATTCAGGAAAAGACAGGAAAAAAGGTTGGAGATGTATTCAAAAACTTTGAGCTCTTTATTCATGGTGGCGTCAACTATGAACCTTACAGAGCAAAGTTTGAAAATTTAATAGGTAGAAAGGTGGACAGCATTGAACTGTTCCCAGCCAGCGAAGGCTTTTTTGCTTTTCAGGATAGCCAGAAGGAAAGGGGGATGTTACTCCAACTGAATTCGGGAATATTCTATGAATTCATTAAAGCGGATGATTTTTTTAATGACAATCCAGAACGTATCAGCATTGCCGATGTGGAATTGGGAGTGAATTATGTGATGATTGTGTCTACGAATGCCGGGCTTTGGGCCTATAATGTGGGAGATACAGTAACGTTTACCTCTTTAAAACCTTATCGCGTTATTGTTTCGGGAAGGATTAAGCATTTTATTTCGGCCTTTGGAGAGCATGTTATCGGTAAGGAAGTGGAGCAGGCGCTGAAAGAGGGAATGGAAGGAACTTCCTTTGAAATTTCAGAATTTACGGTTGCACCTCAAATTAATCCAGAAAATGGATTGCCTTATCATGAATGGTTTATTGAATTCGAAACTATTCCAGAGGATTTAACTTCTTTGGAAGCTAAAATAGATCAATCCCTTCAGCAGCAAAACACCTATTATTTCGATTTAATTGAGGGTAAAGTACTAAGGCCTCTTAAGATAACCGCTGTCAAAAAGAATGGGTTTACAGAATATATGAAGTCCATTGGGAAGTTGGGAGGCCAGAATAAAATTCCAAGATTGGCCAATGATCGGAAAATTGCGGATGCCTTGTATGGGCAGGGATTAACTAAATAGTCCTATATTTGTAGGTTAACAAGTATGGCAAACACAGCAAAAAGACACGAAAGAACTAGGGCTCAGGAGAGTTCCAGCGCTATTGAAAAAATGTACATCACGATGCGGCATTTGTTCAATAGGGGCTTCTATAAGCCTATGGGAGTTTCTGGAGAAACTCTTAGGGAGTCTCTGCTGTTGTTGCGTCCAGAAATTTATGGTTCTATTGCCGACGAAAAGGCAGAGTTGGAAGGCTTGCTTTATGTAATCGATAGATTGCCTTTAGGAATTGAAGAGTGTTCCTTTATAAATTTGACCAGTGATGAAGGTTATGGAAATTCACATTTTAAAGCGATCATTCCAGTCAAAAGAAGACGGAACTGTTACCGAATTGATGAGGAGCAGATGAACATTGAGATTACTAGAGGACGATCCGAAATATATGATATTCTCACTCACTTAACTTTTTTATTCGTTGAATCCCATAAGATTAGTAATCGGGTGCTTGTCGATGAACAAGGAACGACTACTAGGGATTGGGTGAAATTGGAAAAGGCTGTTTTGTCTGAAGAAAAACTGTCTCAAAAGGAAAGGGAAATTGCCATTACGCATACGGCCAATATTTTAGGAAGGACCTTTAATGAGATTACTGAAATCTATAATCAATTTGCTACATCTAAGCAACCAGACCGACTGTTGCATATCGTCTATTGGTTGGGGAAATTGGCTATTGAAGAAACGGTAAGTGATACCAAAAGAACAGTAACATTTTCTCCTGTTCTGAGAGAGCGTTTGGGACACCATATTCATGGCGAAATTTGGGCAGATGATATCAAGGCGGTTTTGATAGAAAACGAATTGTTGGATCGCCCTATTCACATCATAAGTGCCAATATGCACAGTGTGATGAATTCCCTGTTTACCCCGAGTGTTTTAAAAGGAAGTTTGGCCAAAAAGGACATTTTCGAGATTTATCAAGAACTGAGTAAGAAAGACAATGAATCCCTACGCAATAAAGTGAATAAGGAGGCGTTGCATCAAGGGATGTTATACATACCTGATAGTTCAGGAACCAATATTGATGTTCAGATATTTGATACTTCCAAGATGGATTTATCAAAGGTGGATATGCAATTAGATGAGCAGAAGCTCCAACGGGATAAACCTGTGATTGTGGTTATGGATTATGCCTTTGGAGAGCAGGCTTACGAAACTATGGATGAACTCTTGAAGCCAGTTATTATAGAGGATTATAAGAAGCATCTTAAAGTTGAATCCATCTCCATAATGGGGAAAGCTGGGATTTTGGAAGGCGGAAAAGGTGATATCATGATACCATCGGCTCATATATTTGAAGGAACTGCTGATAATTATCCTTTTGACAATGAATTATGTAAAAAGGATTTGGAAGGACATGGTATTAGCATTTACGAAGGCTCTATGATTACCGTATTGGGAACCTCTCTTCAGAACAAAGAGATTTTGAAATTCTTTTACAATTCCACATGGAATGTGATTGGTTTGGAAATGGAAGGGGCTCATTATCAAAAAGCCATTCAATCAGCATCTAAAGTAAGAGGGAATATTGGCAAGGATGTCAAAGTAACGTATGCTTACTATGCAAGTGATAACCCTTTAGAGACAGGGAGTACTTTGGCTTCTGGAGGATTAGGAACCTCAGGAGTCAAACCAACTTATTTAATAACAAGAAAAATACTGGAACAAATTTTAAATTAACATATCTAACTAATGAATAAAAACCTACCGGAAACTAACACTTCTGAAGAAGTGGATTTAGGACAATTGTTTACTCTTATAGGCAGTCTATTTACAAAGCTCTTTAACTTTATTGGTTCCATTTTCACTAAATTATTTTATCTATTTGTGGCTTTAGTATTTTTTATTAAGAAAAATATTTTAATCTTAATCAGTGCTGGTGTTATTGGACTCGGTTTTGGAATTTTTAAAGAAAAAACAAAGACGCCCGTATACTCGTCGAATGCCGTCATCAAACAAAATTATGATACAGGGGAAAGTTTATTCAATCTTTTAAATTATTACAATGATCTCATAATGGATAAGGATTTTCAATCTTTATCAGAAGCATTGAATATAACAATTGAAGAAGCAAGAAATATGGTATTCTTTAAAATGGAATCAGTCTTGAACAATAACCAAAAGTTAAAGGTCTATGATGAGTTTAAAAAGGAAATAGATTCAACATTAGCAGATTATATTGATTTTGAAAGGTTTTTGGATAATTCTTATGATTACGATTATGAATATCAGCGTCTTACAGTAAGTTCTACCCAAAAAAATTTACTAAAAAAGGTGCTGCCAGAGATTATAAAAAATATAGAGTCCATAGAATTCTTTAAAAATGAACAAAAAAAGGATTTAGATGAATTGAAATATCAGGAGGAAGTAATCATGGAGTCTTTGCGTGAATCCGATTCATTGCAGAAAGTTTATCATAAAGTTCTTGAAAAGATGAATGAAAATCCGAATTCTCAAACAAGTATTTTGATTGATAATACGGGAGATAAGAATTCAACAAAAGAATATGAATTGTTTAGTGATGACATTAAATTGAGAAGGGAGTTGGTGAGAATAAAAAGGGAAAAGGATGAAATTAATAAGATTGTAGAGGTTATTTCGAGTCAACAGGACGAGGGGATATTGACAAATTCTAAAGAACTCTTTAAATATAATCTTGGATATAAAAGTTTTTATAGTGTCTTATTGCTATTGTTGACTTTTTTGGTGTTAATTGGGTTAAGATTCCTAAATTACTTAGATCGATTTAAAGACAAAATATAAATAATAATGAATGTATTAATCACTGGGGGTGCTGGGTTTATAGGATCTCATGTTGTCAGACTTTTTGTGGAAAATTATCCTGAGTATCATATTTATAATTTGGATAACTTAACTTATGCTGGAAACCTTGAAAACCTGAAGGATATTGAAAGGCAATCAAACTATACATTTCTTAAGGCAGACATTACGGACGAGACCCATATTAATGAATTGTTTGAGACCTATAAGTTTGAAAGAGTAATTCATTTAGCGGCGGAATCACATGTTGATAGATCTATTACGGATCCATTGGCATTTGTAAAGACCAATGTAATTGGTACGATGATACTTTTGAATTCCTTTAAAAAATTATGGAGTAATAACTATGAAGGGAAATTATTCTATCATGTCAGTACTGATGAGGTTTATGGTACATTAGGAGTAACAGGGCTTTTTACAGAAAACACATCTTACGATCCTAATTCTCCATATTCAGCTTCAAAAGCCAGTTCCGACCATTTTGTAAGAGCTTATGGGGAAACTTATGGTATTCCTTATGTTATTACTAACTGTTCTAACAATTATGGACAGAACCAATTTCCAGAGAAACTCATTCCATTGTTTATCAACAATATTTTAGAAGAAAAACCGCTTCCTGTATATGGAGATGGAAACTATACTAGGGATTGGTTATATGTTCAAGATCATGCAAAGGCCATCGATTTGGTATTCCATAAATGTGCCTTGGGTGAAACTTATAACATTGGCGGCTTTAATGAATGGAAGAATATTGATTTGGTAAAATTGCTATGCCAACAAATGGATGAGAAATTGAACAAGCCTAAAGGAACTTCAGAGCAGCTTATTACTTTTGTAAAAGACCGTCCTGGGCATGATTTACGTTATGCCATTGATGCCTCTAAAATTAATAAAGAATTGGGATGGAAACCTAGTGTAACTTTTGAGGAAGGGTTGAGTAAGACTATTGATTGGTATTTGAATAATGACGAGTGGTTAAATCATGTTACTAGTGGCGAATATCAAACCTATTATCAAACTCAATATAACTAGATATGAAAGGAATTATTTTAGCAGGTGGTTCAGGCACAAGACTTCATCCGTTAACATTGTCGGTAAGTAAGCAGTTAATGCCTATTTATGATAAACCAATGATATATTATCCATTGTCTACGTTAATATATGCAGGCATCAATGAAATATTAATTATTTCAACTCCTAAAGATTTGCCGTTGTTTCAAGATTTACTAGGTAATGGTGAAAAGTACGGATGTCATTTCGAATATGCTGTTCAGGAGGAACCTAATGGCTTAGCTGAAGCATTCATCATTGGCGAAGATTTTATTGGTGAAGATAAAGTTGCTTTGATTCTTGGAGATAATATTTTTTATGGAACAGGCTTGTCGCAACTATTACAAAACAATAATGATCCCGATGGGGGCATTATTTATGCCTATAGAGTTCATGATCCGGAGCGTTATGGTGTAGTTGAGTTTGATGAAGAAGGTCAGGCTATTTCAATTGAAGAAAAACCCAATGAGCCAAAATCGAATTACGCTGTTCCTGGGATATATTTTTATGACAACCATGTTGTAGATATTGCCAAAAACATTAAGCCAAGTGCCCGAGGAGAATTAGAAATAACTGATGTCAACAAAGTGTATTTGGAACAAGGACGTTTAAATGTAAGTATTTTGGATAGAGGCACTGCGTGGTTGGATACAGGAACATTCCAATCCTTGATGCAGGCTTCGCAATTTGTTGAGGTTATAGAGGAACGACAAGGGCTAAAAATAGGGTCTATAGAGGCTGCTACTTTTGAAATGGGATTTATTGATGAAACACAATTCAAGGCATTGGCTGAGCCTCTTTTAAAGAGTGGCTATGGAAAGAATTTATTGGGATTGCTTAATAGAAAATAATGAGGGTAGAGGAAACCAATTTGAAGGGATGTTTTATAATTCATCCAACAGTATTTGAAGATAAAAGGGGATTTTTCTTAGAGAGTTTTAATCAAGAAAGGTTTAATAAGGCTATTGGTAAAAATATAACCTTTGTTCAGGATAATGAATCTTTTTCTACAAAAGGTGTATTAAGAGGATTACACTATCAAACAGGAGATCATGCACAGGCCAAATTGGTACGTGTTATAAAAGGTAGAGTGTTGGATGTGGCAGTTGATATTAGGCTAGATTCTCCAACTTACGGAGAACATGTAGCTGTTGAATTGTCAGAAGAGAACAAAACACAACTTTTTGTGCCAAGAGGGTTTGCCCATGGCTTTGTGGTGTTAAGCGAAACCGCTATTTTCTCATACAAGTGCGATAATTTTTATAATAAGGCTTCCGAGGGAGGAATAATTTACAATGATCCTAGTTTAAATATAGATTGGCAATTATCCAATGAAGAATTGATTGTATCTGAAAAGGATGCTGTTTTACCAATTTTAGAAAAGGCGTTGATATGAAAACCATTTTGGTTACGGGAGGTAATGGACAATTGGCAACATGCATTAAAGATTTAGAACAATCAATAAATGGTTTTGAATTCATTTATGTAGATAGTTCGGAGTTGGATATTTCGAAAGAAGATCAAGTAAATTGTTTCTTTTCAGAAAATACAATTGATTGGTGTATCAATTGTGCAGCCTATACAGCTGTTGATAAAGCGGAAAATGATAAAGACAAGGCATTTGAAGTTAACGTTTTGGGAACAAAATATTTGGCTAGGGCTTGTGAAGAGCACGGTGCAAAGATTATTCATATTTCAACCGATTTTGTGTTTGGTGGTGATGCTTGCTTTGGCTATTGTGAAACTAATGCAACAAACCCCATAGGTGTTTATGGAGCGACAAAGCTTCAAGGGGAACAAGAATTAGAAAAGCTTCTTGAAAGACATTTCATTTTTAGAACTTCTTGGCTGTATTCGGAACATGGACATAATTTCATGAAAACGATGTTGCGTCTTTCAGAATCCAAAACGGAATTGAATATAGTTGCAGATCAAATTGGAACTCCAACATACGCTAAGGATTTGGCTGCAGTACTTTTGGAAGTAGTTTCTTCTAATAGTGAAGCCTACGGTTTATATCATTTTAGCAATGAAGGTGTAACTAGTTGGTATGATTTTGCACACGCTATTTTTGACATTAGTGAAAGAGAAATTGAGGTTTTTCCAATCAAATCTGAAGATTATCCAACGCCAGCCAAACGGCCTCATTTTAGTGTTTTGGATAAGACTAAGGTGAAGAGTACATTCAACATAAAAATACCTCATTGGAGGGATAGTTTAAAAGAAGCTATAAAACAAATAGATTAATGAAAGAACTTTTAGAAACAGCAATAAAAGCTTCCTTGAAAGCAGGTAAAGCAATTATGGAAATTTACGATTCCAAAATTGAAGTTGAATACAAGGAAGACGAATCTCCCCTTACGGAGGCTGATAAACGTTCCAATAGTGTTATCAATTCATTTTTGATACCTACCCAAATTCCTATTATCAGTGAAGAGAATAAACAAGTTGACTTTGAAATAAGAAAGGATTGGTCTACTTGTTGGGTGGTTGATCCTGTAGATGGCACCAAAGAGTTTATAAAGCGTAATGGTGAGTTTACTGTGAATATTGCATTGGTAAAGGAAGGAAAGCCTGTGTTGGGAGTTATTTATGTTCCTGCAGAACAAACCATTTACTATGCCGATGTAGATTCCAAAAAGGCCTTTAAGGCAAAACTGGAATCCCATATTACCGATGTTGAAACAGTGTTTGAATTGGCCACTCCTTTAAAACCTAAAACTAAAGATTCGGATGTTGTTGAGGTTGTAGGAAGTCGATCGCATATGAATCAAGATACTTTGGATTTTGTTGAAAGTTTAAAGGCTGAAGGTATAAATGTGGAGATAGTTTCAAAGGGAAGTTCATTAAAGTTTTGTTTGGTTGCAGAGGGAGCGGCGGATGTTTATCCTCGTTATGCTCCAACAATGGAGTGGGATACAGCGGCGGGACAGGCCATTTGCAATGCTGTAGGATTGCAGGTCATTTCAAAGGAAACCAATGAGTCTTTGCAGTATAACAAGGAAAATTTGTTAAATAGCTATTTCTTGGTTAGCAAATAGATGAAGGACACCTCATACAAAAGACATATAGCTAAAACGGTTACTTGGAGACTTGTTGGTACCATTGATACGATACTACTATCATGGATTATCTCTGGAGACCCTTTAATTGGTCTACAGATTGGTATTTATGAAGTTATTACCAAAATGGTCTTGTACTTTTTACATGAACGGGTTTGGTTTAAAGTTAACCTTTCCAAAGATGGGAAGATTCTAGAGAGCAGAAAGCGTCATATAGCAAAGACGATTACTTGGCGCATGGTTGGGACTATAGATACAATGACATTAGCTTGGATAGTAACTGGAAATCCCCTAACAGGTTTTAAAATTGCGTCTGTTGAAGTTGTTACCAAAATGCTATTGTATTATTTGCATGAGCGTACTTGGTACAAAATTAATTTTGGACTTCCAAAAAGAACTAATGAATAGGATATGAAAGAGAACATCATTGCCCACGATTATCAGATTTCAGTTGAAGACAGAAGAAATTCTAATAACCATAATTCTTTTTTATTGTGGTTCACGGGACTGTCAGGCTCAGGAAAATCTACCATTGCTAATGTAGTTGAACAGCGATTGTTTAAAAATGGAATCAAAACCTATACATTGGATGGTGATAACATTAGAAAAGGCTTGAATAATGACCTTACTTTTTCACCTGAAGACCGAACCGAAAATATTCGCCGAATAGCCGAGGCAGCCAATTTAATGGTGGATGCCGGTTTAGTGGTTTTAGCAGCCTTTGTATCACCCTATAAAAAAGATAGGGAAAACATCAAGAGAGTCCTCAAAGATGTTAACTTTGTTGAGGTTTATATCAACACTAGCGTTGAAGAATGTGAACGCCGTGATGTTAAGGGACTTTATAAAAAGGCGAGGGCAGGAGAAATCAAAAATATGACCGGAATTTCAGCTCCTTATGAAGCTCCAGAAAATCCGGATATTGAAATATTAACAGAAAAAGAATCAGTTGAAGCAGCCGCCCAACGGATTATTGATTACATAACACCTAAATTACAGCTCAACAATGAGTAAGTACTATTTAAATTACCTGGACGAATTAGAAAGTGAAGCCATTTTTGTGCTACGTGAAGTTTGGGCACAATTTCAGAACCCAGTAATTTTATTTTCTGGAGGAAAGGATTCCATAGTGGTAACCCATTTGGCACGAAAGGCATTTCACCCCTGTAAGGTGCCATTTTCTTTAATGCACGTTGATACAGGACACAACTTTCCTGAAACCATAAAATTCCGAGACGATTTAATAAAAGAATTGGGTGTAAACCTGATTGTAGGATCAGTACAGGAATCTATTGACCAAGGACGCGTTGCAGAAGAACGTGGTAAAAATGCCACTAGAAATGCCCTTCAAATAACCACTTTGTTGGATGCCATAGAAGAACACAAAGTAGACTGTGCTATTGGAGGTGGACGTCGTGATGAAGAAAAGGCAAGAGCTAAGGAGCGTTTCTTTTCACATAGAGATGATTTTGGACAATGGGACCCTAAGAACCAACGTCCAGAGCTGTGGAACATTTTCAATGGAAAGTACTTCGAAGGAGAACATTTTAGAGCGTTTCCAATTAGTAACTGGACTGAAATGGATGTTTGGAATTACATCAAGCGAGAAAATATTGAAATTCCGTCATTGTACTATGCTCATGAAAGAGAGGTGATTTGGCGTAATAATTCTTGGATTCCTAATTCTGAATTTTTGATTGTTGAAGAACACGAAGAAATTGTAACCAAGAAAATCCGTTTTAGAACTTTAGGAGATATTACCATTACGGGAGGTATTGAAAGTGATGCGGATACGTTGGAAAAAATTGCTTTGGAAGTTTCGGCTATGCGCCAAACAGAAAGAGGTAACCGAAGTGACGATAAGCGTTCCGAAACGGCTATGGAAGACCGTAAACGTCAAGGATATTTTTAAAAATTAAAGTATTACTGAAGAAAATTCAGTATTCAAATAAAGAAACAATAAAAGATGTTAGATAGCAATCAATTATTACGTTTTACAACTGCTGGAAGTGTAGATGATGGGAAAAGTACCTTGATAGGAAGACTTTTGTACGATTCAAAATCCATTTTTGAAGACCAGCTGGAAGCCATTGAAAATACAAGTAGGAAGAAGGGACATGAAGGTGTTGACTTAGCCTTGTTTACTGATGGATTACGCGACGAACGCGAGCAAGGAATTACCATTGATGTAGCCTATAGATATTTTACTACACCAAAGCGTAAGTTTATTATCGCTGACACACCAGGGCATATTCAATACACTCGAAATATGGTTACGGGAGCTTCAACAGCCAATGCGGCCATTATTTTGGTGGATGCCAGACATGGTGTTATTGAGCAGACGAGACGTCATTCATTCATTGCTTCACTATTACAGATTCCGCATGTGATTGTTTGTATTAACAAAATGGATCTGGTGGATTATTCTGAAGAGGCGTATAATAATGTTATTACTCAGTTTGAAGATTTCTCTTCTAAAATGTTGGTAAAGGATGTTCGTTTTATTCCAATTTCTGCGCTTTTAGGAGATAATGTTGTGAATAGATCTGAGAATATGGATTGGTATCAAGGTGCCCCTTTGTTGCATACCTTGGAAACCTTGCACATCAGTAGCGATGTGAATAAAGTGGATGCCCGCTTCCCGGTACAGACTGTTTTGAGGCCACAGAGTGATGATGACAATAGAGATTATAGAGGCTATGCTGGTCGTGTTGCCAGTGGTGTATTTAGAGCAGGAGATGAGGTTACAGTGATGCCTTCTGGATTTACTTCTAAAATCAAAAGCTTGGATACATTTGATGGTTCCGTAGAAGAGGCCTTTGCGCCTATGTCCATTTCTATGACTTTGGAAGATGATATTGATATTAGTAGAGGAGATATGATTGTACGTTCCAATAATATGCCTGAGGCCTCTCAGGACATCGAGGTGATGCTTTGTTGGTTAAACAATAGTGCAGCCAAACCAAGGGCGAAATACACAATTAAACACACCTCAAATGACCAAAAGGCAATGATCAAGGAAATTGTTTATAAAATAGACATCAATACCTTGGCGAGAAACGAAGAGGACAAGGAGCTAAATATGAATGATATATCCAAAGTTAAAATACGTACTACAAAGCCTTTAATGGTGGATTCTTATCGGGAAAATAGAGCAACAGGAAGCATCATTTTAGTAGATGATGCAACCAATGAAACTGTTGCTGCCGGGATGGTGGTGTAGGATGTAGTTTTTTTGATTGAGTTAAAGGGTTTTGTTTTTAGAAAGGGATTACACTTATCATATTGTTTTTTGTGATTGAAAGTATAATTCCTTAGAATTATTAGAAAATTGTATGATTTTACTCGAATGTACCCTTCGAGATGGGGGGTATTATACTAATTGGGATTTTGATGAAGCATTGGTCGAGGAATATGCCATTGCCATGGAAAATTTACCAATAAATTATGTTGAAGTTGGCTACAGAAGCATTCCTTTGAAAGGATATTTAGGCCAGTATTATTATTGTCCTGAATATGTATTAAGGCAGCTGAAAACATTAATGCCATCTAAGGAGTTGACAATCATTTTAAATGAGAAGGATATTCGAGTTGAGCATGTGCAAAATGGTTTGTTGGAAAGTGCAAAACCATACGTGTCCATGGTGAGAATGGCAATTGATCCAAAAAATATTTTAAGGGCAATTGAATTGGCTAAGGTGGTGAAAGCTGAAGGATTTAAAGTAGCATTCAATGTTATGTATATGTCCAATTGGAAGAATGACGGTTCTTTTTTGGATTCGCTCGAAGGTTTGGAGAATACTGTTGATTATTTTTATATGGTAGACTCTTATGGAGGTGTAATGCCAGAGGATGTTAAGGAAATAGTTCAGTTGGTAAAGTCTAAAACTCAAGTGCCTTTAGGGTTTCATGGCCATGATAATTTAGAAATGGCTTTGATTAATACCATTACAGCTTTGCAGGAAGGATGTGAAATTGTAGATGCCACGATTACAGGAATGGGTAGAGGAGCAGGTAACCTAAAAACAGAGTTATTGCTGACATATCTTGAGAGCTCAAGAAAATTACCGGTTTCTTATAGATATTTAAGTAAAGTGGTTCATGAGTTTGAAGAACTTAGAAAGCAATATCAATGGGGGACTAGTTTGCCGTATATGTTTTCTGGTGCCAAATCGTTACCTCAAAAACAAGTGATGGAATGGGTGGGGATGAACCGATACCCACTTGGCCATATTATTAACGCATTGAATAATCAAAAACAGGAGTTAGAGGATAACTTGAAATTACCGGTTTTAGAAAAGTCTAATAGTTATGCAAAGGCAATTATTCTTGGTGGAGGGAAAACAGCTAGAGACCATAAAGTGGCTATTCAGAAATTTCTTGAAAACCCACAAAATGAGGCAATACTCATTCATGCAGGGGCAAGAAATATTAAAGAATATGCTAGTGTAGCTTGTGACCAAGTTTTTGGTTTGGTAGGTTCTGAAAGTGATAAAATTTTAAAGGAGATTCCAAACGGTGCTACTGCTACAATCACTTGTGTGTATCCCCCATTTCCAAGACCTATGGGAACCTCGATTTCAGAAGATATTTATAAGTTGGCCAAGGAACTTCACAGTATTGAATTTACGAAAGTTACTACCGATTCTCCTATGGCAATTGCTATACAAGCGGCCATAGATTTAGGAGCAGAGGAGTTATACTTTGTAGGGTTTGATGGATACGATGTGAACATGAATCAAAACCAATTCGTGATTGCTAATGAAAATCAACAAGTCATTGATGATGCCGTCAATATTGAAAGTGTTACAATAAAGACTTTTACGCCTACAAAATATCAAAATTTGGAAGTAGTTTCATTATATAGTTTTTTGTGAAATGACGGTATTTCTTCCATGTAGATCTGGCAGTCAAAGAATTCCCAATAAAAACACTAAGGATTTTGCAGGAATAAAAGGAGGCTTGTTAACGATTAAGCTTAAAACGCTTTTGAATGTTTCAAATATTGATAAAATAGTAGTGTCTAGTAACGATTTTGAAGTAATTAGAATTGCGAAATCATTTAATAGTTCGAAAATCGAAATAGATTTTCGACCAGAGCACTTGGCGACTTCTGAAACAAGTACCGATGAATTAATAAATTATGTGCCTACTATTATAGATGATGAACATATTCTTTGGACACATGTAACATCTCCTTTTATTGCGGAAGTTACTTTTGAAAGAGCTATAGAGAAGTTTTTTATTGAAGATCAGTTTGACAGTTTGATGACAGTCAATAAAATTCAGACTTTTTTATGGGATGAGAATGGACCTATAAACTATGATAGAGATGTTGAAAAATGGCCAAGAACTCAAACACTTCCATTGATTTTTGAAGTCAATAGTGGATTTTTTATAAATACACGACAAAATTATATTAAATATGGGGATAGAATAGGAAAACACCCTTTTTTGTATGTGACTAATGGTTTTGAAAGTGTGGATATAGATTGGCCGGATGACTTTTTATTGGGAGAAATGATTTATAGGCACAAATTTGTAAACTAGGCAGAATTAAATGAAGACTATAATGAAGACTATATTGTGGGATTTTGATGGTGTTATTTTAGATTCTATGTCAGTTAGGGATTGGGGGTTTGAAGAAATATTTAAAGACTTCTCAAGTGATCAGGTATCGCAATTAATGAAATATCATAGAATCAATGGAGGGCTTTCTCGTTATGTGAAAATTAGGCACTTCTATGAAGAAATTTTAGGTAAAGAGATTTCGGAAGCAGGAGTCATGGCATATGCAAAGGAGTTTTCTGGATTAATGAAGCAAGAGCTGACCAACCCTAAGAATTTGATAGTGGATTCGGTAAATTTTATCAAAGAGAATTACCAAAAATATAATTTTCATATTGTTTCTGGATCAGATCAAGAAGAGCTTAGATTTCTATGCAAAGAATTGGGTTTAACTCCTTATTTTATTTCTATTCACGGTTCTCCCACTCCAAAAAAGCAATTAGTTAAAAATTTGTTAGAACAATACAGATATCAAAGAAGCTGCATTTGTTTGATAGGAGATTCTATAAATGATTTGGAAGCTGCTCAAAGCAATGATATTACCTTTTATGCATATAACAATATATCTTTAAAGGCGAGAGCCCATAACTATATAGAGGCCTTTAGTGAGGTTGTCATTTAAAAGAATAGCTCGTTTTGATCAAAAAAATAATTAGTCATTCCTTCATTTACGCTATTTTACCAAAACTTCCCATTTTAATGGGGTTTTTAATATTACCATTTATAACACCTTTTCTAACAAATGTAGATTATGGAATATATGGTATAATCTTTTCTTTAGTTACAGGAATCACGGTTATTAAGACTTTAGGTTTAGAAATAATTCTAATGAATAGTTTTATTCATCATTCTCACGGGAGAGGATTCAAAATTATTTGGAATGAAATACAAGGGTTTATTTTTTGCTGGGCTATTGTATTAGGAGTAATAACAAGTTTCTTGTTGTATTTTATCCTTCCTGTTGAAGCGGCTAAAAATATTGGAAAAGTAATAGCTCTAACGATAGCTCCAATAATATTTTATTCTTCAATTCAAATCATTTCTCAAAAATATTATCAGTTAGCAGAGCAACCAATTCAGATAGGTATTAGAGCCTTATTTTTTGGAATTATGACAGTTGGTCTTAATTATTATTTTATAGCAATTTTAAGGTTAGGATATTTAGGTTGGATATGGAGTAATTTTATTTCTGAAACCTTTATGTTTCTTTCTTTGATATATCCTATATGGATAAAATTAAGGTTGTTACCTAATTTTTTGTTTCGAAAAGCCGCTCTTAAAAAGCATTTAAAGTTATCATTGCCTTTAGTGCCACATACCAGTGCTTTTTTCTTACTCGATTTTTCAGATAGGTTAGTTATGTTAAAATTGAATGTAAGTACAGCGAATATTGGTGCTTATGATTTTGCTTATAAATTTGCTGGCTATGCTCGAGTTTTTTCAGAAAGTATCCATCAAGCGTCAACACCTCTCTTGATAAAAGATTTTAAGAGAAATAATAAAACAGATTTTTTAAAAAGCATAATCTTTCTAGAAAACTATGTTGTCATGTTTGTTTCATTTTTATTAGCCTTATGGCTAAAGGAAATTTTTCATTTAATGGTAAAAAATGATGATTTGGTTAATTCATATAGAATAGGGGTAATTTTAACTATGTCATATGCTTATAAACCTATGTATACAGCAATGGCAGCTGTTTTTTATTATTATGAAAAAACAAAGGAATTTTGGAAAATTTCATTTATTGCAGGAATAGTAAATATTATTCTTAACGTTATTTTGATTCCAATTTATGGTTATGAAGTAGCAGTCATTACAACATTTTTTGCATTCTTATTTATAGGTTATGCAGGTTTTTATATTACTAAATTTAAAGAACTGTACCCCTATGAATTTTACCCATTGAGGTGGATTTTTTATACGTGTTTACTATTGGTAACTTGTTATTTATTTAAAGATTCTGGGGTTGTAACAAAAGCACTATTAACTATGCTAGTTTTAATATTCACATTAATAAATACTTTTAAAATTTTAAAGAGGCTTTAATGACAAACATTATTTTTCATTACCTAGGCAGACTTTCATCTCTTCTATTTTTGATAAAGAATCAAAATATTTTTGGAACCAAAGAAGGGAGGGAATTTTTACAAATGTATTCTGAATCTGAGGTAAAGCAGCTGTTTTTTAAGGTGCATGCTAAATTGAAAAGGTATAAGAATGTAACTAGTTATGTTGATAAGAAGAAGAAATCTGATACCGTATTCATTCTAGGTAGTGGAGAATCTATTAATGAATTAACAAAAAAGGACTGGGAAGAAATTAAAAGAAATAATATAATAGGACTTAATTATTCTTTTGTCCATCCTGTTATTCCTGATTACCATTTAATGGAGATGATACCATTAAGGGAGATGCAATCTTTCTTTTGTGATGTGACTAAAGATAGGTTTACAAATGTAGATATGTTTTTTCAATACAAGCATGTAATTAAAAGTGGATTTGATTTGAGTACATATGGACATAAAAAAAATATGTATGTGCATATACCTAAATTACTACCAACTATTTATCCAGGTGTTCTTGAAAAGTATTTAAATAATCTCTTTTCTAAAAAGGGGGGATTAACAATGCAATCTCTTGTCCACCATAATAGTCATATAGGCTGTGCTGTAATGTTTGCCCAGGCTTTAGGTTACAAAAAAATTGTAATGCTTGGAATCGATTTGAATGGAGGAAACTACTTTACTAACTCTGAAATTAAAAGTGATTGTTATCCACATGAGAAAATATATGATAAAATAAATATTTTAAGGACACGGCATTTTGATAACGTTAAGGAATTCAAAAATAACATACACCCAACGGTAGATAAAAACCTGATGAAAGATAGGGGAGGGGTGACAATGGAGGACTATTTTAAGGTTTATCAAAATGTTATTTTAAGAAATTCCAATTGTCACTTGTATGTTGGTAGTCACAATTCAACTTTAGCTAAAATACTACCAGTTTATGACTTTGAATGTAATAAATAAGTTTTCCAAAGTTCACAAAAGTCCTAAGAATTGGCAAATAGATTTTCCTTTTCTAATTTTTTTGATTTTGGCCGTACAAGGAAATCTTCAATTGAAACTTCTAGGTTTAATTTTTATCCTTTTATATAGAACAAAAGCTTTTTTAACAGTTCATTATCTTAATTTATTTTATTTCACAATAATTCTCTATCATATTTTATATGGGAGTTTCAATTTGTTTTTTGAAACTTTTTCATATTTACCTAGTTATTTGATGGTGCTTTTTTTCTGGGTTTTTAGTTTTTGTGCCTTGGCTCAAATAAGTTTTTTCTTTAAAATAAATGACCCGATTAAAATTGAAAAAACAATTAATTTGTTCTTTTATTTCAATATTTTTTTTGTTGTAATACAATATATTTTAATTGTTTTCGAATTTAAATCGATTAACCCATATAGTGTTTCTAATTCGGCAGGAGACTTTATTAAATCTATTTATAGTAACTCATCTGTTAATTTAATAGTCATGTCTTTCTTCTGTTTAATGTATTTCATGAAAAAGGAATGGAAGAAAGCTTTGGCTGCTACAATTGTTCTAATAATGACTACCTATATGAGTGGTTTAGTTATTTTTTTAGGTCTGCTATTGGTTAGTATTTATTTCTTTTCTAAGATACAATTGAAATACAAATTTTTAATTCTTCTTTTTGGAATAGGTTTTTTATTTATTTTTAAAGAGATATCCCCAACCAATGTTACATATGCTTCGAGATATATAACGAGAATTATTAAAAATGATGAAAATACACCATATAAAATAAAATCGTTTTGGCAAACCTTTGATTATTGGACTAGCTCTGTTGACTCCTTTATCTTTGGTGCGGGGGGGGGGAATTTTTCTTCAAGAACTGCATTTATAACTTCCGGTGATTATGTAAGTTGGTATCCTAACTCTATAAGCTATGTATCACCCGAGTTTGGAGATCATCATTTTGGAATATGGAAACATGATTTTAGAAATCCCTGGGATAATATTAATAATACTGCAAACCAACCATTTTCATTCTATAATAAAATTATTGGAGAGTATGGTCTGGTTGGGATATGCTTATTCTTGGTTTTTTATATTAATTTTTTTGTTAGAAATGGTAAGTATCTTACCTATTCTAAGTTTATGCTGATTGTTTTACTAGGGTATTTCTTGTTAGATTACTGGTATGAATATTTCTCGATAATCATAATTTTTGAATTATTGGTATTCAATGATTATTATTTGAATAAAGGTTCTAAATCGAAGATAAATTATGAAATGGGCAATTAAGATTGATTTTTGGAAAGGTATAGTTTTCAAATATGAAAATTTATTTTATTTGTTTCCTTTAGCAATATTTCTTCCAATGATTTTTACTAATATCTTAACTATTTTGATGTTAGTAATGATTATTAAAGAGAGTAGCTTTTCTAGATGGAGTTTTATTTTAAGACAAGATTACGTATTACTTTTTCTTTTTTTCTATGCTTTAATTTTTCTAGGTTTTTTTTATGACATTCCAATAAATGGAATTACCAATGATCTTGAAAAGAAGTTATCCTTTGTTATTATCCCTATTGCAATGGTTTTCATAAAACCAGATTATCTAGCCAGGAGAAAGATATTAATGGTTTTCTTTTATGCAGGCTTTGTCGCAGCTTCTATATGTTTTTTATTTGCAATCAAAGATTATTTATCAGTTAATGATACATCCACGTTTGTAAATCACGGATTTTCTATGCACATAAATTTACATGCAACTTATTTGAGCATGTATTTGTTGTTTTCCTTGTCATATCCAATATTTTATTATCGAAGTGTTACTGAACTAAGAATTAGGAGAATCCTTTTGTTTATGAGTGCAGTAACATTTTTTTACATTATTTTATTGTCATCCAGAATTGTATGGCTATTGACCTTTATTACATTGGTAGTTTTATTGGTTCATTTGGTATGGAAATTTCCATACTTAAGAAAGAAAGTTCTATTGGTTGCCATAACCATAACAGGGCTGTCCCTAATTTTGTTCTTTACAAAACCATTAAATCAAAGATTACTTGAATCTTTTAATTATAACAATAACTATAATATTGAAAAAGTCTGGGGTGGTAGAGGTGTTAGATTTTTAATATGGGATAGTTGTATTGATTTACTAAAAAGCAAGCCTTTGTTTGGTTATGGGTCATCAAAAATGGTTCAGAATGAACTTAATAAGCTATATATTGAAAAGGATTATGGCCCTTTACTGTATATGATGAATAAGCTTGGTAAAGTTTTCAACCCTCATAACCAATATTTAGAGGAAATACTCAAGTTTGGAGTCATTATAGGTATGTATTTCTTATTTATATTGTTATTGTCTAGTTGGGTGTTTCTTAAAAATAAAAATTTTCTTGGTCTATTTTTGGTGTTTATTCTTTTTGGTGTTTCAATAACAGAAACAATTCTAGAGTTAAATAAGGGTATCGTATTTTTTTCCTTTTTTTTGCCTTTGGTTTGGAAAGATTTGTCAAAAAGTCAAACCAATGTGCTTAATAATTAGAGATATTTTATTAGTAAATGATGGAGACTAAGTTTAGATGTCAATTTGAGATATGGAATTACACCTTATTTATTTTTATAATAATATTCTTTTATTTAGGGGATGCTTTAAGAAAGATTGCTCATCATTTTGAATGGGTATTTTATAAATACACGACATTATCTAAAATAATTGCTCTAGTTTTAATGATATCCTTTGTGTTTATTTATTGGAAAAATTATATCAATCAAAAAAAGCTGGTTTTATATATTTTAATTTTAATTGGTATATATGTCTTAGGACAATTTTTTTTAATAGGGCTTGATAGAATTGAAAACTTTACACAAAATTTGGAATTTTTGGGAAAATACTTATACTTTCCAATCTTCTGTGTTGTTTTTTATCCACTAATTGGAAAGGGTGATTATTTAAATAAAGCCTTAGTTGTTTTTGAAGTTATCTTCTTTATTAATGTTTTTTTTATATTCTATGGATTTCTAACGGGGTCAGATCTTTTTAAAACTTATTATTATGGCTCAAGATTAGGGTACAATGGTTTTTTCGGTAAGAGTGGTCAAACAAGCTACTACTTTATTATTTTATTGTTTTACTATTATAGAAGGTTAATGATAAATTTCAATAAATTGGATTTAATTAAACTATCCATATTGATTTTATCTTCATTCTTAGTAGGCACTAAGAAGATATTCTTTTTTATCCCTGTCTTTTTAATTTATCATCTGTTAACCTCGAAACTCACTAGAAAAAAGGTTCTTGTATTTATTGGTATAGCTGGTTCTATATTTACTATTTTATTTTATGAGAAGCTTAAGGTCTTTGCAATAGAGATTTTTAGGTTATTTTATAAGATATATGAAGAGAACGGTTTTTTATCCAGTTTGACGTCATATAGGAATGATAAGTTGGTGGAAACATTCAAATCTTATGTTGGTCCACATTGGAGTTTATCTAATTATTTTATTGGAGGCGGTAGTTTTCAAGATTACTTATACATTTCTGGAATGGATTTGATTGACCTATATCTTTTTTTTGGAGTTGTGGGCTTATGTATTTACGCTATTATTTATAGAAGGTTTTTAAGGTTTGATTTTAAAGATAGTTTCAATATTCTTTTTGTGGTGACTATTTTCACTATGGCATTTATATCTGGAGGCTTCTTTTATGAGCCAAGTGTTAATTTGCTGTTTTTTTTAATTGTTCCTATTTTGAGTAAATTGAAAATTTCAAATAAAGTTTGTTATTAGCTGAGTTAATATCAAAAGTTTTTAAACGGCTTTGTTAGCTTAAAAATTTAATAAATGTAAATTTGCTTAAAATTTGTAATAAATTGCCACGAAATTATAGCCAAAACATGATATCATCTTTCTTACTCACTATATAAAAGAATTTTTGTTATCTGATTTTTTAAATAGTTGAATATGAAGTTGTTTTTTGTCTTTCCTTTGTCTGGACCTAATAATGGTGTAAAGGTTATTTCAAACTTTATTTTTCATGGGTTTTTGGAAAGGTATAAATTTATCTTGAGGAAAATTGATACTGCTCAAGCAAACAACTTTAATAGTTTTGGGAAATTCAGTTTTAAAAAGGTGATGAATATATTTTCTCTTCTCAAGAAAATATATAGTATTTCAAACGAAGATGTTGTCTATTTAAATATCACACCTAAAGGATTTGCGTATTATAGGGACTTGATACTTTTGTTTTGTTGTTTTAAAAGAACTGAGAATATTACACTTCATATCCATGCTAATGGGTTGGAAAAGAAAATAAGCTTTTATAACAGGCATTTGTTTGCTAAGTCCAAAATTATCGTTATCAATAAAAGGCAAATGGAATTAATATCTCCATTTTGTGATAATGTTTTTTTAGTGCCCAATGCACTTCCTGATAATTATTGTGGTGATAGACTATCAGTGAAAAAAGAATTAGGAATTCGTTTTATTTTTATATCTAACCTTTCAAAGGAAAAGGGAGTTGGTAGATTAAGAGATATATGTAAGGAATTATCCGATAAAAATGTTCATTGTGAATTGAATGTGTTTGGAGGCGCACTTTCTGAAAATGATCTCTTGGATGTCAGGGAATTGGGTTTGAGATATTCCTTCTTTAAATATAATGGTCCTATATCTGATGAAAAGGAAAAAAATGAAATCTTAAAAGAAAGTGATGTTTTACTTTTTTTAAGTGATGAAAATTATGAAGTTTATCCTTTGGTTTATATTGAAGCATTAATGAATGGGCTTCCAATTATAAGTACCAACCAAGTGGTTATTGAAGATTTACTGAATTTGGGAGTAGCAAGTGTGATAGGTGAGGATTTGAGTGGGTTTGACAAAGCCTTGAGTTGGTTGGGTCAAAATGAAGAGCTTATTAGTTTAAAAGAAAAATGTAGAGAAACTTATTTGAAAAATTATTGTTTTGAGGGTTTTATGAATAAAATTGAAAATATTATAGTTCATGAGTTTTAATAAGGATGTGAATGTTTTAGTTGTAACTCATAATCATGTAGAATACATTCAAAAGCTGATAGATTCTTTATTGAGGATAGGTGTCGATAAAGTATTTTTTTGTGATGCATTATCCACAGATGGAACAGCGGAGATTTTACTAGATAGCCCATATGCTTCTAATGTTTTAAAAAAGGATAAGTTAGAAAGTTTTTCAAGAAACAATAATGATTTAATTAGACATTTTAATTTAGATTCAAAATGTTATTTGTTGTTAAATCCAGACACTTATTTTGAAGAAGACTTTATAAGTCCTCTTTATGAAGAGATGGAAAAGAATGAATCCATAGGTATTATATGTCCGGTTATAAAATACCCAAGCGGAGAATTGCAAATTTCTTGGAAGAGCTTTCCTAATTTTAGACAAGTTATTTTAAAAAGAACAGGTGTGCTCAAATCAAAAAATGAAAAATTTATGGAGGGACCAAATATTGATTGGTGTCTTGGAGCCTGTATGTTAATAAGTAGTCGTCTTTTGAAAAGTGATAAGACATTATTGGATGAAAGGTATCGATTATATTGTGAAGATATTGATATATGTTTTGAATCACATCAAAGGGGTTTAAAAGTAATTGGTTTCTCAGGGGCTGAAATTACTCATCATCTTAATGAAACAAGTGCTAAAAATATTTTTAGTAAATATAACTTATGGAATATTTCGAGTATAGTCAAATTTATATTGAAGTGGAACATAAGTTATTTTAAAAGTTAAAACCTAATTTGTTAAATAGTTTAGTTGCTATATCGCGAATTATACGGAAATATCAATCTGTTTTTGTTATGGAAGAGAAATTTAATTTTTAAATCATAAGCTTCATGGTTGGCTGAATTAATTATTTTTGTGAAATATTTAAGTACTTAAATAATTTGAACACATTTAAACAAGGACGATATTCAGGCTATCTTAGACCAATCTCATACATAATAGATTTGACTATTATTAATGGATTTGCCATATCTATCTTTTTTAGGCATATCGATCCATTTTTTTTTACAATCATAATTTCTCTTTCATGGGTGATTTTGTCTGTTGCTTCAAGGTTTTATGAAGTATATCGCTATACTAGGGAGGTGACTATTTTGTCAATGATCATCAAACAATTAGTGTTGTTTGGATTATTGATGTTTGCTTTTTCAGGATATAATTATGAATTCAATTTGCACCCAAAAACAATTATATCCTATGTCTTTATCGTGTTTTTGTTGATATCAGTATTTAAATTCACGATTTATTACTTGCTGCAAAAGTATCGTGTGTCGTTTGGAGGAAATTTTAGAAATACAGTCATTTTTGGAGCCAATAAAAAAACCTTGGCACTTGAGGGGTTTTTTAATAAAAATCCAGAATATGGTTATAAGCATAAAAAAACCTTTTCTTTCAAGGAGAAAAATGCAAATGCATTAGAGGAAAGTTTTCAATATGTGTTAGATGAGGGGATTGATGAGATTTATTGTTCTATTTCGGAATTGAGCAATAACCAAATTAATGAAGTCGTAGATTTTGCGGATAACAATCTTAAAATCCTCAAATTTTTACCAGACAATAAGGAAATATACTCTAAGAAATTAAAGTACGAATATTATGATTACATCCCTATTTTGTCCTTGCGGAATATCCCTTTGGAAGAGTCTATAAATATGTTTGTAAAACGTGGGTTTGATATCCTATTCTCAAGTTTAGTGATTGTCTTTATCCTTTCTTGGTTAACTCCATTAATAGCCATTTTAATAAAATTGGAATCCAAAGGACCTGTATTTTTTAAGCAGTCGAGAAATGGATTTAATTATAGGGAATTCGATTGTTATAAGTTTAGGTCGATGATGCCAAATTCTGATGCACATTTGTATCAGGCCACTAGAGGAGATCAACGCGTAACTAAGGTTGGAAAATTTATTCGGAAAACTAGTATTGACGAATTACCTCAGTTTTTTAATGTATTGTTTGGAGATATGTCGGTGGTTGGACCAAGACCACATATGGTAAGCCATACCAATATGTACGCCAAAAGAATCGATAAATTCATGGTACGCCATTTTGTGAAACCTGGTATTACGGGCCTGGCTCAAATAAGTGGGTATAGAGGTGAAGTGGAGACTGACAAGGACATTATTGGACGTGTTAAATACGATATATTCTATATTGAGAACTGGTCGATTTTCTTGGACTTGAAAATTATCTTTAGAACATTTTTAAACGCTATACAGGGAGAAGAAAAGGCCTATTAAAGGATCTTGCTTAATTGGTTTAATTGTGTGCTAAAATCAAAGGCACTGATTGCTTGTTGTTGGATGCTGACTTTATGATCAAGTGTAAGGTTGTCCTTTTTTAGAGTTGAAAGGACATTGTTCAATGTTTCGTAGTTGCCTGAGGGCGCAATCCATCCCAAATTATTTTTGCTAATTACAGCTTCTCCTTCACCTCCACCAAAATATAGCATTGGAAGCCCCAACCTGGCATATTCGAAGATTTTTGAAGGTACAGAACCATAAATCCTATTGAGAAGCGGGATGATGGTGATATCGTATTTCAAAAGTTCCTGATGCAAAAGGCTTCGTTCAATTTCTCCGTGGAATGTAATAGGTAATTTTGGGTTGTTTTTGATAAAAGTTTCAATAGCTTCCTGTTCGGCACCGGCCCCGTAGATGTGAAACTCGATATTGGTATAATCCAAATTGGCACAAAGTTTATGAATGCCTTGAGCAATACCCAATAAACCCGCATAGACCATTTTTATCTTTGGACTTTCATAGGAATTGATCGGTATTTTAGGAGGAATAAAATCCGGGTAGTTTCGATATAGAAATGTTTTTTTAATCGGATATATAGAAGTGATATGTGTTAGAATTTCATTGCTCTGCCCTAATATGAAATTGGCATTTCTATAATTAAAGTGCTCTATCCATTCTAATAGCCTGTAGCTCCAATTCTTTTTAAATGCTCCCAGTTCCAAACCTGCGATAGGCCATAAATCACTAACATTTAAAATCAATTGACGTTTTTTGTTACGAAGAAAAAACATGCAAGTGAAGGCTACTAATAATGGAGGGGATTGAACAATTACCCTTTGGGGAATCTTGTTCCAAATGAAAAACCATATCAGACTAAAACTATAGGAAAGCATGGCAAACAACCGTAAGAGTTTATTCTTGGAATTGCTGGCGTAAATCCACAGTCTGTGTACTGTTATTCCGTTTTCTTTTGAAGTGTGCTTAAAATGCCCTTTGTAGCCTTCAAAGATCTTGCCTTTGGGGTAGTTGGGTAGCGGGGTTAAAACTGATATATGAAATCCTCTTTTTTGAAGTCCTTCTGCCAAATGAAAAATCCTGTTGGAAGCGGCTCCGGTTTCGGGAGGGAAGTAGTTGGTAATAATTAAAATGTCTTTGCTCAAAGCTGGTAAATGTTGATAAGGTGCTCGATGATACGTTCAGCGGTTTTGCCATCCCATAATTCTGGAATGGTTGTGTTTTTCCATTTGCCAGAAAGAAGGGTTTGGAAGGCAGTTTCAATTTTTTTAGGATCTTTTCCCGCTAATACATTAGTGCCAAGTTCACAGGTTTCGGGACGTTCAGTATTTTCTCGCAAGGTTATACAGGGAACGTTCATTACAGTGGTTTCTTCCGTGATGCCACCGGAGTCTGTTAAAACGGCCAAAGCATGTTTTACCAAAAAATTAAATTCCAAATATCCCAAGGGTTCCACAAAGTGAAGGTTGGGAGCGTTAATGTGCATGGCTTCCAAAACCTGTTTTGTTCGTGGGTGTACTGGAAAAATGATAGGGTAATTTTTTCCCAAATTTGTAATAAGGGAAAGCAAGTTCTTTAGTTCTGCTTGTTCGTCAACATTGCTCGGTCTGTGAAGGGTTAAAGCCAAATACTTTTTAGCTCCTAGATGTAATTGGTCCCATAATTCTGGCTTTTGAAATCGAGCTTCATTTTTTAGAAGCGTATCAATCATCACATTCCCTACAAAATAGATTTTTTCCTTTGGAACCCCTAATTGTTTTAGGTTGTTATTGGCGTGTTTTGAAGTAGTAAAAAAGTAATCGGTTAAACTGTCGGTGACAATACGATTGATTTCCTCTGGCATGGTCATGTCTCCAGATCGGATACCTGCCTCTACATGGGCCACACTAATATGTGCTTTTTTTGCCACAATGGTACAAGCCATGGTTGAGGTAACGTCTCCCACAACCAAAACTAAATCACATGGATGCTCTTTTAGTTCCTTTTCAAAACCAATCATAATGGCGGCAGTTTGCTCTGCTTGGGTACCACTTTTAACTTCCAAGTTGCTGTCGGGAAAAGGTATGTTAAGCGATTCAAAAAAAGTGTCACTCAAATTTTTGTCGTAGTGTTGCCCAGTATGTACCAAACGGTAATGGATATCTTTTCCTGATTGCTTGCTCTTTTGAATGGCCGCAATAATTGGGGCTATTTTCATAAAATTAGGGCGGGCTCCCGCCACTATGGTAATTATCATGCGTGTTGCTTTACTTGTGATGTAAATTGTTTGAGTTTGCCGCTTTTGGAGCGTTCCAAGCGTTCCTTTCTTTCAAATTGGATATGGAGTCCTTTTTCCAAATAACGCTCCATTTGCGTTCTGATAATTTTGGTTTTTTCAGTTGATAATGGATTGCTACTAACATAAAGTATTTTGAAAGTTTCAGGGGTTATCTGTTCTATGACAAATTCCTTGACGTTGCCATCATCTTCGATAATACTTTTGGTGATATAATAAAAAGTCAAACCTGCCGCTACCTTCCCACTAGGTAAAATGGCAAAATCATTGGTTCTTCCTGTTAACTGTTTTAAAATGGGTTTTTGAATGGTGGATTCAGGAGAAAGTGCGCCAATGTCACCAATATCGTATCTGATAAAGGGATGTGCCTTGTTGTAAAGAGAGGTGATGACGATGCGTCCTTCTTCTCCTAAAGGTACATTTTGGTTGTTTTCATCCAAAATTTCTACAAAAAGGGTTTCGCTATTCACCTGCCATTCTCCTTTTGGATTTTGAAAGGCAATTAAATCCAATTCCGAAGCGCCATATTCGTTTACCACTGGAACACCAAATTGCGTTTCCAACAAGGTTTTGTCTAAATCAAATAGCATCTCTGAAGTGACCACACAGGCATTTAGTGATGGACAAACAGATTTCAAATTGATGTTTTTTCGTTGAAGGAACTTGGCAAATTGCACAATGGGGCTGGTGTAGCCGTTGATGTATTCAAATTTGGTATGTTCAAATTTTTTCAGACAGGCTTCCAAAGCCTGATCACTCATGTCGAAAACCGAAAAACGGTAACGATTTCCAAGATAATCCTTAAAGCGTTCTTTGTAATAATTTTTTTTGTCCAATGGAATACCATAAAACCTAGCCTGTTTCGAAGAGTTGAAATCCAATCCATGCCATCCAAACCTATTTTGAATTACCGCCCAAGTTAGTGCATGACAGAATTTGTCCTTGGCAAAAATGAAGGGATCCCCCGAAGATCCTGAGGTCTTGTTCACATAAACATCTTTTATGGCAAATCCTTTAGATAAGCGGTCTTCCAAAGGTTGTTGTAGATCTCTTTTGGTTATGATTGGCACTGTGTTCCAATAATTGCCAGAAGCTCTTTTGGCAAATGAACGATAAAATGGATTGTGCTTTACATGATATTCAAAAATGGCTTGCTTTCTATGGTCCAAATAGGCTTCGAATTCAGGTTCGCTGTACTGTTGAATTTCTCTTAGGGTCATACGTGCCCTTTGAATGGGAAATCCGTTAAGTTGCAGGGAAAGATCAAATAAATTCAAACGAAAGGCGCCTTAGATGTTTTTGTAAAATAATTATTTTTTAAGCGCAAAAGCAATTATTTTTGCGGCAAACAACAAAGATCATGACTATTTTAATTCTCGGTTCAGGCGGGAGAGAACATACCTTTGCCTGGAAAACAGCCCAAAGCCCTTTATGTACAAAACTTTATGTAGCGCCAGGTAACTCTGGAACTGCCGATATTGCAGAAAACATAAACATTGGTGTCACCGATTTTCCGGCCATTAAGGAATTGGTGCTTTCCAAAGGAATCGAAATGGTAGTTGTTGGTCCAGAAGACCCATTGGTACAAGGTGTCCATGATTTCTTTTTGAATGATGAGGAACTTAAAAATGTGCCAGTAATTGGTCCTGAAAAAGCGGCAGCAGAATTGGAAGGCAGTAAGGAATTTGCCAAAGAATTTATGATGCGTCACAACATTCCAACGGCAGCTTACCAAAGTTTCGATGCTAGTACTGTTGAGGAAGGTTTCAAATTCTTGGAATCCTTGCAAGCTCCTTATGTATTGAAAGCTGATGGATTGGCAGCCGGAAAAGGTGTGTTGATTTTAAACGACCTTGATGAAGCCAAAGCCGAATTGAAGAGTATGTTGGTAGATGCCAAATTTGGAAATGCCAGTGCTAAGGTGGTGATTGAGGAATTTTTGGATGGTATAGAATTGAGCTGTTTCGTTTTGACCGATGGAAAGAATTACAAAATTCTTCCAACTGCAAAAGATTATAAGCGTATTGGAGAAGGGGATACCGGACTTAATACCGGAGGTATGGGAGCCGTGTCGCCAGTGCCGTTTGCTACCGAAGAATTCTTAAGCAAAATAGAAGAACGAATTGTTAAGCCTACTGTAGAAGGTCTTCAAAAAGATAACTTGCCTTATAAAGGATTTATCTTTATCGGTTTGATAAAAGTTGGGGACGATCCAAAAGTGATTGAATACAATGTGCGTATGGGAGACCCAGAAACCGAAGTGGTGTTGCCAAGGCTAAAAAATGATATGGTTGAAATTTTCAATGCCATTGCCAACCAAACCTTGAATGAAATTACCATCGAGATTGATGAACGTGCAGCGACAACCGTAATGTTGGTGTCTGGTGGATATCCAGAAGGATATGAAAAAGGAAAGGAAATTACTGGTTTAGACCAAGTAGAAGATTCTATTCCGTTTCATGCTGGAGCTGACTATAAAGATGGAAAAGTAGTGACTACTGGAGGGCGTGTGATGGCTATTACCAGCTATGGAAATACGTACAGTGAGGCACTAAAAAAATCTTATCAAAATATAGATAAACTACATTTTGATAAGATGAACTATCGTAAAGATATTGGTTTCGACTTATAGGAAGGAGTGAGAGCTGATGCTCTTATCTTCTTCGTTGTTGTCGTTAAAGGATTTCAATTGTTTCATCCAGTAACCAAAAGCAACAAAACCAATAAGGATAAAAATCCAGGACATTGTGTTGGCTGCGAACCAGTTATCCAATTCTAGAGCTCTTAAAGCATCTAATGGCTTGAAAAGCACGTTAACGAATAAATCCTGAATTGCGTAAAAAAAGTCTTTCATGTGGTATAGTTTAAAACTCGAGAGAGCTTAAAAGATTATCAATATATTTACGGGACAAAATTACATTTTTTTCATTTTAATTTTAAAAAATAAGAAAAGAATGTTGAAAAGGTCAATCTAATACTCATTAACCGAAAAGGAAACACGAACATTATTGATGGTATCCAGTTTTTTTAGCAAAGCAAAACCCATACATTTTGTGGTGGTAAGTACGGCCTTGTGTATTGCCTTTGTGATGACAAAACTGTTCATGGTTCATGAGCCTTTTGGGGTATGGGATGTGCTCAAGCAAGTCCTAATTTTCGGGGTGTGCCTGTTCTCCATTTTTATATTCGATTTTTTGTCGGGTAAAAACGATCTGACCAAAAAGAACAGTTTTAAAATCTTGTTTTTTACGCTGTTCTTCATGATGTTGCCCGAAACGTTTTTGAATTCAAAAATCCTTTTGGCGAATTTGTTTATCCTCTTGGCTATGAGACGGATTATAAGTTTGCGTTCCAAAAAGGATGTGAAAAAGAAACTATTTGATGGGGCTTTTTGGATTAGTCTGGCCACACTGTTGTATTTCTGGTCTTCTCTTTTTTACATTTTGATTTTTGCTGCCTTGTTTTTGTACTCCATAGCAGATCTAAGGGATTGGATCATACCTTTGGTCGCCGTTATTACTGTAGCTATGATAACGGCAAGTGTATTGGTACTTTTCAACACCGATTTGCTCTCTTACATAGCAGATATGGATATGTCCATAAGCTTTGATTTTTCAAGTCTGAATTCAAAGCACATTATTGTGGCGGCTACCATGATGCTGTCCTGTTTTGTGTGGGGGTCTGTGTATTACCTTAAAAATATTGCTACAAAGGCCAAAAGTTACAAGTCGGCGTATATATTGGTTTTTATTGCTACCATCATTGCTTTGACAATTTTGGTAATCGCTCCAAAGAAGACAGGAGCTGAGTTTATTTTCTTATTTGCGCCATTGTCCATTATCCTTTCCAATTATATGGATGTAGTAACCGAAAAATGGTTTAAGGAAATTTTTCTGTGGATTTTAATATTGACCCCAGTAGTAGGTTTAATTCTGTAATTTCTGCCCAAAAGCCAAATCCCCGGCATCGCCTAATCCCGGTACTATATATCCATGACTGTTTAGTTGATCATCAACGGCTGCGATCCATAAATGTGTGTTTTCAGAAAAGTGCTCAGTGACGTAATGGACTCCTTCTTTGGCGCCAATAACACTTACCAGGTGCACTTCTTTTGGAGTGCCGAAAGGTTTTAGGGCTTCATAAGTGGCTACCATAGATTGTCCTGTGGCCAACATAGGGTCGGCTAGAATCAGGGTTTTGTTGTTCAAATCTGGGCAGGCCAAATATTCCACAATAATTTCAAAGCTTTCAGGATTTGCTTTATGATGTCTATAGGCAGAAATAAAAGCATTTTCGGCCTTGTCAAAATAGTTTAGAAGGCCATTGTGCAAAGGAACTCCAGCGCGAAGGACGGAACATAGAACAATGTCGTTACTCAATAGGTTGTTTTTGGAATTACCTAATGGGGTCGTAATAGTTTTTGGTTCATAGTTCAGGATTTTGCTTAATTCATAACCCAAAATTTCCCCAGTACGTTCAATATTGCGTCTAAAGCGCATAGGATCTTTTTGGATGTCTACATTCCTCATTTCGGCAATAAAGCTGTTCAAAATGGAATTCTCTTTTGAAAAATCGTGGATTTGCATAGGGTGTTTTCTAAGGTGTTTCTTGATTCGATACTGTCGTATAAAAATAAGGGTTTTGTTCCAAAATTGCTACTTCCAGTTTTTTGGAGGGGACGCGGTTTTCTTTGAGGTTTTTTTAACAGATTTTGGTTAATTAAGTGTGTAAAATTGCGTTAATTTGCACCTCATTTAAAATTAATCTAAATAAGAATAAGAATTTTTGATATGAAACATCTGCTGTATCTCATGTCGATTGTTTTTGTGTTGTTAACAACAAATAGTTGGGCTCAAATTTCCGAGACAGCCAACTTATCTGGTCAGGTGACTGCTGATGATGGAGAGCCTCTTGTAGGTGTGAGTGTGGTTGTGTTGAAGGCCGGGATTGGCACTTATACGGATGTTGACGGATTCTATAAGTTAACCAATATCCCTACGGGGATATACAGTGTTCAGTTTAGTTATGTTGGTTTTACAACACAGACCGTAATTGTCGAGCTACAGTCAGGTGAAGCGTTGACAAAGGCGATTGTGTTAACGGAAGACGTAACACAAATCGATGAGGTTACAGTTAAGGGCTTATCTAAAGTTCAAAAAGTAAAACAAGAGCCTTATAGCGTTAAAGCAATTTCAGCGGAAACCTATTATAACCTTTCAACTGATGTTCAGAGTATTTTGGGCCGTGTAGAAGGGGTTAATATTCGCGAGGAAGGTGGTTTAGGGTCGGACTCTCAATTTTCGTTGTTCGGTTTTTCTGGAAATCAAATAAAATTTTTCATTGATGGGATTCCTATGGATAATTATGGTTCGTCCTTGGGTTTAAATACCATTCCTGTAACTTCCATTGAAAGGATAGAAGTGTATAATGGCGTTGTTCCGGTGTATTTGGGTACGGATGCTTTGGGCGGTGCTGTAAATATTATCACCAAACAGAATAGTAATTTCTTAGATGCCGCCTATTCTTTTGGTTCTTTCAACACCCATCGCGCAGCAGTAAACGGAGCGTACACCAACAGCGAGACTGGATTTACGGTACGTGGAAATTTCAACTTTAATTATTCCGATAATGATTATGAGGTTTTAGCAGATATAACTGATGTCAACGGGAATATAGAAGATACGCGTTGGGTAGAACGTTTCCACGATACTTATAAATCGGGAATGGCTAAAGTAGAAGTTGGAGTGGTAGATAAAAGCTATGCTGATCAATTGTTAATTGGGATAACAGCGGCCAAAGATGAGAACGATGTGCAAACTGGCGCAACCATGGAAACCGTATACGGAGGTATAGAGCAAAATAGCGAATCGGTAATTTCTACTTTAAAATATAGAAAGTCGGGATTGTTTACAGAGCATTTGGATGCTAGCTTTTATGCGGCCTATAATGCTACTCGAACACATAATTTAGACACCTTAACGGGTGTGCGTTACAATTGGTTGGGCACTCCTATTAATACTGGGAGCACAGAAGGTGAGCAGGGAAATAGAAATGATGAGACTTTAACAGATAACGAATTCAATACCCAGTTAAATCTCGGGTATCAAATAAGCGAATCCCATACTTTAGCTTTTAACCATGCGCTTCAGTATTTCCATCGTGAAATAGATGATGTTTTAAATCCTGACAAACCGGAAAATCAGTTTCCAAAGTCTTATTACAAAAATAACCTAGGGGTTTCCTACACTTTTAGTCCAAACAAAAAATGGAATGCCACGCTGTTTGGAAAAGGGTATTTTTTAAATGTTGAAACCAGTAAACAATATGATTTTGGTACTCCTAACGTAAGAATAGATTCTTATAAAAATTCGAAAAATGCTTTTGGATATGGTTTGGCGACCACTTATTTCTTGTTGGAAAACCTACAGTTAAAAGCGTCTTATGAGCACACTTACAGAATGCCTGCTCCAGAAGAAATATTTGGGGACAACCTGTTTGTAACGGCTAATCCAGAGTTGGGGCCTGAGCAAAGTGACAATTTTAATTTTAATGCGAAATGGGATTTTGAGCCTGCAGAAAACCACAATGTACAGTTGGAAGGTAGTTTTATTTATAGAAATGCCTCCGATTTAATTTATCAGAGAGTAACGGTAGCGAATCCGCAAACCAGTTTTGCAAATTTAGCTGAAGTGAGAACCCTTGGTTACGCCGGGACGCTTAATTATAAATTTAAAGATTGGTTGCGATTGGGAGGAAATATTACCTATCAGGATATTACAGATCAGGCAGATTTTGTCTATAACGATTATGCAGGCCAGCAAACAAATTTCCAGAAAGGCTTCCGAATTCCTAACACGCCTTATTTGTTTGGTAATGTAAATGCTGGTGTTGATTTTAAGGATGTTGTAATAAAGCAATCGCATTTAAGTGTCAATTATTTTTTCAACTACATCAACGAATACTTTTTAAGTTGGGCGGAATATGGATCGGAGGATTCCAAGAAAATTATTCCTGAGCAGTCTTCACACGACTTGGCCGTTAGCTATAGCCTCAAAGATGGCAAATACAATTTCACTTTAGAATGTAAAAACCTAACAGATCAGATGCTGTTTGACCAATATAAATTACAAAAACCGGGGAGGGCATTCTATTTAAAATTCAGATACGCTTTATAAATACAGAACAATAATTAAATACTTTATACTATGAAAATATCAAGAAAAATTTCAGCATGGAGTTTAGGACTTATGGCAGCAGTGTCTATGATGTCTTGTAGCTCGGACGATGATAGTAACGATTCTGGTAGTTCGGTAACCGAAAAACCATTCGCCTTATCATTAGCCATACAGGGAAGTGAAGGCGGGTTTACCTATTATACTGTGCCTTTTGAAGATGTTATGGAAGGAACGCTTTCGGCTTCAGGCCAAGGTATAGAGCAACCAGGATATTACGATTTTACTAAAGTAGACAATACTGTTTATAGTATTGGAGGATTGGACAACACCGATGTGTCTGCCATCACTCAAAATGCCGATCAAACCCTTTCAACAGAAGGGAATGTATCTTTAAATGAAAGTATTTTGGATTTGGTGAAGGCTGATGATGAGACGTTGATTTCTGTGTCTCTACCTTCTACAGTTGGAGGTGTGGTTACCTTCCGTTTGTTTGATGCAAATACCGTAAGTATTACCGAGACTGTAGAATTGCCATCCAGCGATTTACACTCTGCAACAGATGCTGTTCCTGCATATTCAGGGTTACGCGTCGTGGGCAACCATGTATTTTTAAGCTACTATATGAGCAATCCAACAACTTGGGCAACAGAATATACTGATCAAGCACAAGTTGCGGTATATTCTTACCCAGAATTGGAGTTCATTAAAGTTATTACAGATGACCGTGTTGGACCAATTGGTGGATTTAACATTAAGTCTGGTTTGGAAGTGGACGAAGCTGGAAATATTTATGCTATTTCTCACTCCAATCCTGCAAACGGATTTAGTCAATCAACCAAACCTGCTGGAATTTTAAAAATTAATGCAGGAGAAACTGAATTCGATCAGGAGTATTTCTTCGATGTTGAAGCAGCTGCCGATGGTCATAATATTTCCCATTTAAAATATATTGGAAACGGAAAGGCTTTTGTAGAAGTAAATACAGCAGCTAGAAGCGAGCAGGGGACTTGGTCCGATAGTCCGTTACGTTCGGCTGTTGTGGATTTAAATAACTTCACAGTAAATTATATAGACGGTGTACCAGTACATAATGGTGACGGTCGTCGTTTGGCAGCATTGTATAACAATGGTTATGTATATTTATGTATTCCTGAAGAGAGTAGTATTCACGTGTACAGAATGGATACAACTAATTATACGTCTACCAAAGGAGCTCAAATTCAAGCTAACTTCGTAGCAGGATTCTTCAAATTTTAATTTATAAAATATACCGGCTTTAGTACTATTTGTGCAAAGCCGGTTCCTTTTTTAGAGGCTAATGAGTAAAAAGCGTAAAAACCCGAGTAAATTAAGGCAGTTAAATAACTGGCTTCATTTGTGGCTGGGATTAATTTCCGGTATTGTGGTGTTTATTGTGAGTATTACCGGATGTTTTTATGCTTTTCAGCAGGAAATTAAAGACAGCTTGGAACCTTGGCGCTTTGTTGAAATTCAGAATAAGCCCTATGTGCCCCCAAGTCAGTTATTGGATACCGCTAGGGTGCATATGCCAAATGGTAAGCCAACAGGCTTGACTTATGCCGATGCAAATGGTGCAGCGGCCGTGGGGTATGAGTCAGAGGTAGATGGCAAGCATGCATTTTCGGTTGTATTTATGAATCCCTATACCGGTGAGTTTTTAAAGAAACAGCAACCGCTGGGCAGTGACGAATTTGACTTCTTTCACTTTATTATAGATGGTCATAGAGCACTTTGGTTACCATACGAAATTGGGCGCCCTATCGTTGGGGTGTCTACCTTGGTGTTTTTATTGCTGCTTATAACTGGACTGGTAATGTGGTGGCCTAAAAACTGGAAGAAAAGCAATCGTGATAAAAGCTTTAAGATAAAATGGACAGCAAAGTTTAAGCGCCTTAATTACGATTTACATAATGTTTTAGGCTTTTATGCATTGTTGTTTGGGTTGATTTTGGGAATTACAGGATTGGTCTGGAGCTTTCAATGGTTTGACCAAGCGGTGTATTTTGTTGCTTCGGGAGGTGAAATAAAAGAGATGGGGCATCACCATCCACATTCCAATTTAGAAAATAAATCCTTGGTTTGGAATGATAGCTTGTCCCCATTGGATAAGGCCTGGTATAAAACCCTTGAAATTGACAAGCAGGTAAAAGGGATGTACATGACACCAATTTTGGAAGATGAAGATGATCCTGTAGAAATTACGGTATATCATAAAGCGGGTTCTTGGTACGACCATAACGAATATTTTTACGATAGGTACAGTTTAGAACCTCTAGAGCAGGAGGGAAGTAAATTTTCTGAAGCGTCTTTTGCAGATCAGTTATCCATGATGAATTACGACATCCATATTGGTTCTGTTTTTGGTTTGGCGGGAAAAGTATTTGCATTCCTCATCAGTTTAATTTGTGCCAGTTTACCAGTGACCGGATTTTTGGTTTGGTGGCATAAAAAGAAGAAGGCACCCAAAAAAATATAGTACAAACAAAAGGCTCTTGAGTAATTACAAGAGCCTTTTGTTTTTGTCTAAGCGTGTTTACTAGTTGAACAATGGTTGGTTGAAAACAATGCAATGCTCTTATGTAGGAATTTCTGCAGTGGGTTTGGAATCGAGTTCTCTTAAAATTGCGTAACTTTGTGCCCTAAATTTAAGATCATGTTTACAAGCAAAGCCAATAAAATTTTTCAAGAAGTAATTGAAAAATATCACGTTATAAATACAGTTGATCAACCTTTTAGTAATCCGTACGCTCAGGAAACGAACTTGATTGAACATTTGCTATACAGTAAATGCTGGATTGATACAGTGCAGTGGCACTATGAAGATATTATCCGTGATCCACAAATTGATCCGGTGGCAGCTTTGGCCTTGAAGCGTCAAATTGATGCTTCCAATCAGGACAGAACGGATATGGTAGAATACATCGATAGCTATTTTTTAGAGCAATACAAGGATGTAACACCTAAAGCAGATGCGACTATCAATACCGAAAGCCCAGCTTGGGGAGTTGACCGTTTGTCTATTTTGGCCCTTAAAATCTATCATATGAACGAGGAGGCTACCAGAACAGATGCTACCGAAGCGCATAGAGAGGCTTGCCAAAAGAAGTTGGACATTTTGTTGGAGCAACGTGTGGATCTTTCTACCGCTATCGATACGTTATTGGAAGATATTTCCAATGGCGATAAGTACATGAAAGTATACAAGCAAATGAAGATGTACAATGATGATGAACTGAATCCTGTGTTGCGTTCGCAAAAATAGGAACTCATTACATTTCGTTTGTATCCATTGATGAAGTCTAGAAAAGCACCCAAACATATTTTAGTTATCCGTCTTTCGGCAATGGGAGATGTGGCAATGACCGTTCCTGTGTTAAGAGCCTTTGTGCAGCAATATCCCGATGTAAAACTTACCGTGCTTACACGCGGTTTTTTTGCGCCCTTTTTTAGGGATATTGAAAATGTTGAGGTGTTTCCTGTGGATGTTAAAGGCAGGCACAAGGGAGTTTTTGGGCTGTTTAGATTGTCGAGGGAATTAAAGCAATTGGGTATTGATGCTGTAGCCGATTTGCACAATGTCCTGCGTTCCAAAATTCTGAGATTTTTCCTTTTAAGAACACCAACAAAGCAATTGGATAAAGGACGTTCTGATAAGAAGGCCTTGGTAAGTGGTGAAGTGTTTCAACAATTGAAAACCACCCATGAGCGCTATGCTGATGTTTTTCGAAATATGGGATTCCCATTAGAGCTTTCCAATCCTAACTTTCCGGAAAGAACACCTTTAAATCCCGAGGTTTTGGAACTCTTGGGAGCAGACACCCAAAAATGGATTGGGATTGCACCTTTCGCGGCACACAAAGGAAAAATGTATCCTTTGGACTTGATGGAGGAAGTAATTCAGTCCTTGTCTGAAGATTACAAGATTGTCTTGTTTGGTGGCGGTGCTTCTGAGATAGAACAATTACAGCGTATTCAGGATGCTCATAAAAATGTGGTTAGTATTGCAGGAAAACTCACTTTGGAAGAGGAGTTGGATGTGGTTTCCAATTTGGATGCAATGGTTTCTATGGATTCTGGGAATGGGCATATGGCGGCTATGTTGGGAGTGAAAACAATTAGCATTTGGGGGGTCACCCATCCTTATGCTGGGTTTGCGCCTTTCAACCAACCTGAAAACTATTTGTTGTTGGCAGATCGAACTAAATTTCCTTTAATCCCAACTTCTATCTACGGGAACAAATATCCAGAAGGTTATGAGGAGGCGGCCGGAAGTATTTCGCCTCAAGAAGTGATATATAAAATAAAAGCGGTTACTCAGTAACCGCTTTATTTTTGTTTTAAACATCGTCGTAATCGACTGTTATGGTAGGTGTGGTTGGCTGTGCCTGACAAGTCAATATCAAGCCTTCAGCAACCTCACTATCGGTTAAAATATTGTTTTGACGCATAGTGGCTTCACCTTCCGTGATACGGGCCAAACAGCTACTGCAAATACCTCCTTGACAGGAATAAGGGGCGTCGACATCTTCATCTAATGCAGCTTCCAAAATGGTCTGCTTTTGAGACATTTCAAAAGTGGATTCTTCCTCGTCCACAATAATGGTGATTTGTGTTTTTCCGCTGGCAACGGCTGTATCCACAATTTCTGTAGGCTTTGCCGCTTTGAAAAGTTCAAAGTGGATTCTATCAGCATCAATGTCATGGTCCGTAAGTACATCTTTTACGGTGTGGATCATACCTTCTGGTCCACATAAATAATAAGCATCTACATCTACGTGTTTGTATTTGTTTTTCATTACGTAGTTTACGGTGCTCTTTTCAATACGTCCAAAAATAGCATCGTCCTCATCGGCTTGACTGAACACAAACTGAAGTGACAAGCGCTTGCTGTATTGGTGTTGCAGTTCCAATAGTTCTTCAAGGAACATGGTGTCCTTGGAGGTCTTGTTGCCATAAACCAAAATGATTTCACTATGGATTTCCTCTTCCAAAGCACATTTTACAATGCTCAAGATTGGGGTAATCCCACTTCCTGCAGCAAATAAGGCTATGTTTTTGGTCTTTTTGTCATTCGGTTCGAATACAAAACGTCCCTTTGGAGGCGCAACGTCCAAAACATCTCCAGTTTTTAGTTCTTTGTTAGCATAAGAAGAAAACGTACCGTCTTCCACCTCTTTAACAGCTACTTTAAGTTCGCCACTTTTTGGAGACGAACAGATGGAATAGTCACGTCGTATTTCATTTCCGTCAATGGTGGTTTTTAGGGTGATGTATTGTCCTGCTTTAAAGGTGTATTCGGTTTTTAGTTCTTCAGGAACAATAAAACTGATGGCTACAGAAGCATCCGTGATGCGTTGAACCTCTTTTATGGTGAGTTTATGAAATTGAGACATGAAATTTGTTTTTTACAAAAATAGTGAAGCCGCTACACTTTAAAATGTAATTCAACAAAAAATATATACCTATAAAACTTATGCATAAGAAATTTATGTATATATTTGAAATGTTATGAGCAATTCAAAATTATATAAAGGGAGTTTGACCACCATCATTTTAAAATTGTTGAGTGAAAATGATAAGATGTATGGTTACGAAATTACCCAAAAGGTAAAGGAGCTAACTAACGGAGAACTTAAAATTACCGAAGGAGCTTTGTATCCATCGCTTCATAAGTTGGAAGCGGATGGTTTGTTGGATGTTGAAGTGGCAAAAGTGGACAACCGTATGCGAAAGTACTATAAGCTTACGGAGTCTGGCACCAAGGAAACAGCCAATAAATTATCGGAATTGGAAAACTACATTAAAACCATGCAGGCTTTGGTGAATCCTAAATTTAGTTTGGAGTAATGGAAGTGCTATCTAAAGAAGAGATTCAGTTTATTGATGCCTATCTTAAAAACTCCGATGTGCGTTTTGCAGATATCCGTATGGAAATGGTAGACCATGTGGCTTCTGAGATAGAGGTAAGAATGTCCGAAGCCAGAAGTGATTTTTACGACACTTTTAAATGGTATATGGCTGAAAACAAATTGAGTCTGTTAAAACAGAACAGAAATTATTTGATGGAATCGGAGAAAAAACTGTTCAAGCAAATGTTGAGGAATCTGTATTCCTTGCAAGGCTCATTGCTTGTAATTGTGGTGTTGGGGCTGGTAGGAATTCTTTTTGAATTTATGAGTTCTAAATATGTTCTAATGTTTCCCGTGTCGATATGCATATTGGCGATGACAGTTTATTTCGGTTTAACTAGAAAGACGCGTGTTCGATTCTCATCGTTGGAACGCATAGGTTTTTACTTAATATTTTTACCTCAGTATATTGGTATTGCACTTAATTATTTTGTTGACGGGCCTTTGGGAGGTTATTCTTATATATTCGTTGTACTAAGTGTTTTGATTCCAGTTTTATTACTTCAATTAGGGTTTCAGAACTTCCAGTTTTACAAAAACAAATACCAGGCAATTTCATGAAACCAACCTTATCGATAGAAGAAATACAATTTATAGACACCTATTTAAAGAATTCTGATGTGCGTTTTGCCGATATCCGTATGGAAATGGTGGACCATGTGGCTTCAGAAATAGAGGTAAGAATGTCTGAAGATGGGATTGATTTTTACAACGCTTTTAAATGGTATATGGCCGAAAATAAAAAGAGTTTGATAAAGGAGAGTAGGCAATATTACCGAAGTGCTGATAAAAAATTGTTGAAGCAACTTGCGAAAAATATTTGTTCTTGGCGAGGGGTGTTGGTTGTTTTGGGGAGTTACTTTTTAGTTAAAATAATGTGGGCGGTTAATGGTTCAAATTATCTAAGACATTTTCCCATTTTCTTGACAGTGTCTTTGCCATTATTGTATTTGATAGATTATAAGGTTTATAAACGTCGCTATTCTTATTTGGAAAGAATTGGTTTATATGTCGTAATTTACTATCAAATTGCAAATCCATTTTTTCCTTCTTTTTCTAGGTGTTTAGCTTGTGAAGGTGATATGGCAATATTCAAGATTTCCCTTGGAGTTGCGGTTCCTTTCTTGTTGCTTCAATTGGGCTTCCAGAATTATCAGTTTTATAAAAAGAAATACGAAACAATTTCATGAAACCAATCATTACAGAAGATAGAATCCAAGAGCTTTACGCTTTCACGCGGCAACATTTTGTGGTGCACTACGATATACAAACTGAGTTGGTGGATCATTTGGCCAATGGCATAGAAGCGCAATGGGAGGAACATCCTTTGAGAACATTTGAAGATGCTTTGCATATAGAGTTTAAGAAGTTTGGAGTCTTTGGTTTTCAGGATGTGGTGGAACAACGAACCAAAGCCTTGACAAAATATTATTGGAAAGAAGTATGGCGGCTGTTCAAACAGTATTTTAGGTTGCCTAAAATCATCATGACGGTTGCTTTGGTTTTAATGGTTCAAATGTTGTTGAAGTTTTCTCCCTATAGTGGAACTATTTTTTATGGCTTCGTTTGTTTATTGTTTTTGTTGCCTGTGTTTAAAATATGGCGATTTGGATCACGTGTTAAAAAACGTAGAAAATCCAAGGAAAAACACTACTTGTTTGAGGATATTATCTTGAGCCTTGGAACAGGAGGTTTTGTATTGCAAATACCATTACAGTTTTTGCTTCATTTTCATAATCGTACTGAACTAAATTTTGATAATCCATGGGTACTTTGGATTGGCTCTTCCTTTGTTGTGTTTTATGGTTTTGTAATGTATTTGGTAGCGTTTTATATTCCTAAACACATGGAAGAAAACATGAAAAAAATGTACCCGGAATATACTCTGGTGTAACATTTTAGGTATATTGGTTACTAATGAGTCGCTAACCCAAACAAAAGATGCTAAAACACTTTGTCTCCCTAGAAATTAAATCTTTTTTCAGATCGGCGAGTTTTGGAAAAGGAATGGTTCTTAAAATACTCATGGTGCTTTTGGCATTATGGATGATTGTTACTCTTTTGGCCACGGGCTTGGCATTATATCCGGGTCTAAAACAGGTGTTTCCAGATCAGTATCCATTTGTAATCGTGAACAATTTTGTGTTTTATTGGTTTTTAATGGATCTGTTCATTCGGTTCTTTTTTCAAAAGCTGCCTGTAATGGCAGTGAAACCCTTATTGCTGTTGCCGGTTAAGCGACGTCAAGTAGTCAACTATGTGTTGGGGAAATCGGCGTTGTCGTTTTTCAATTTTCTGCATTTGTTTATTGTAGTACCTTTTGGGTTTATGTTGGTAAGAAGTGGACATGACTTGGGTTCGGTAATTGTTTGGGGCTTTGCTATATTGCTTTTTACACTTATTGTCAATTTTTTAAACTTTATCATTGAAAGCCTTTCCTCTGAAACGGAATTGTCCTATCTGCCAATATTGGTGCTGGTAGGGGGCTTGTTTGTGCTTAATTATTTCAACATTGTTTCTATAAGCGGACTCATTGCTTCATTTTTAACGGTGGTGGGTTCTAACCCTCTTTGGTCGGTAGTGCCGTTGTTGATTTTAGCTTTGCTTTATGCTTATAATTTCAAGTTGCTCAAAGCACAGTTGTATTTAGATCATTCTTTAAAAACCAAAGTGCAGCAGGTGGAGGCTTCAACAATGGCTTGGACCCGGCATTTTGGAGATACGGCGCCCTTCATTCAAATGGATTTAAAATTGATATGGAGGAATAAGCGTCCACGCTCGTCGGCATTCATTTTGGTAATTGGTTTAGTATATGGCTTGTTTTTTTACCCGAATCCTGACTATGCCAATATGCCTTGGTTTTATGCTTTTATCGGGATTTTCGTTACGGGAATCTTCCTTATCAATTTTGGACAGTTTATCCCAGCATGGGATAGTGGTTATTACAAAATGCTGATGGCTCAAAACATAAAATATGAACAATATTTGAGGTCTAAATATGTGTTGATGACGGCCAGTGTGATTGTGCTGTTTGTGTTGAGTATTCCATACGTGTATTTTGGCTGGAAGATTCTATTGGCGCATTTTGCGGCAGCGGTATATAACGTTGGAATTAACACACATGTCATGTTGTTTGGAGGTTCCTTCAACCGAAAGAAAATAGATCTAAACCAACGGGCGGCATTTAATTATCAGGGAACGGGTGCAGTTCAGTGGATAATTGGTTTTCCGCTTATGTTCCTTCCTTTGGCAATTTTTGGCTTGGTCTATTTTGTGGCCAATTTTGAAATAGCCTGTGTGGTTTTAATAGTGTTAGGCTTGATAGGAATTGTGTTTCATGAAAAAATGATGGGTTTTATCACCTCAAAATATTTAGAGTCGAAGTATAAAATGATTGACGCCTTTAGTCAAGACAGTTAACATAAAGGATTATGATTCAAACATCGCAACTTACAAAACGTTACGGCGACAAAACCGTATTGAATATTGATAGTCTGAATATTTCCAAAGGCCAGAGTTTTGGTTTGGTAGGAAATAATGGGGCAGGTAAAACCACCTATTTTAGTCTGTTGTTGGATTTAATTCAGCCAACGACTGGCTACATCAAGAATAATAATATTCGCGTAAGCCAAAGTGAGGATTGGAAACCTTTTACGTCTGCCTTTATTGACGAAAGTTTCTTGATTGGGTATTTAACGCCGGAAGAGTATTTCTATTTCATTGGTGAATTGAGAGGTCAAAACAAAGCCGATGTGGATACTTTTGTGAAGCAGTTTGTTGATTTTTTCCATGACGAAATTTTAAATCAGAAGAAGTATTTAAGAGACTTAAGTAAAGGAAACCAAAAGAAGGTGGGGATTGTGGCTGCTTTAATTGGTGATCCTAAAGTGGTGATTTTGGATGAGCCCTTTGCCAATTTAGATCCTACCACGCAGATTAGATTAAAGGCCATTGTAAAAGATCTTGCCGAAACCAAAGATGTCACAGTGCTTATTTCCAGTCATGACCTAATGCACGTCACCGATGTATGTGAACGTATTGTGGTGTTGGAAAAAGGAGAAGTGATCAAGGACATGGCTACCAACACAGCAACCCTTAAGGAATTGGAAGGATATTTTGCAGGTTCGGCCACCTTGTAGGGAAAGTTTGGACTTTCAGTAGTTGAGGTCAGATTTCATCTAAAGAGACTTCAATAATTCAAAAAGATGCTTATTTTTACAGCCAACACATAATATGCAGGCTAGATTCCTGTTATGTTATGAAGCAAATGTCGGCAAGGTTGAAAACAACTTCTAAAATCATAATAGCGTTACTAGGTGTTTCGGTAATTGCAACCTCATGTTCCCGTAAGAAGGATAAGTTCATGAACCGAAACTTTCATGCAATGGGTACCAAATACAATATTCTCTATAATGGGGAGATTGCTTTGGAACAAGGACGTGATGCTATCAACGATGCCTATACCGACGATTATTGGAATTTACTTCCCGTGGAGCGCATGGAAGTGTTTGAAGAGGTGATCATGCCTGGGGATTCCAAAAATCCAAGTTTTGAAAGAGCCGAAGAAAAAGCCATCAAGGCCATTCAAAAACACGGGATGAACATTCGGGGGAAAGAATACAACCCTCAAATTGATGAAGCTTACTTGTTGCTTGGTCAGGCACGTTATTACGATCAGCGTTTTATTCCTGCGCTGGAAGCCTTCAACTATATTCTTTACAAACATGCGGCTAGTGACAAAATTAATACAGCCAAAGTTTGGAGAGAGAAGACCAACATTAGGTTGGAGAATAATGAGTTGGCCATTAAAAATCTGAAGCGTCTTTTGGAGCAGACCGAATTGGAAGATCAGGATCTGGCAGATGCTACGTCCAGTTTGGCTCAGGCTTACATCAATACAAAATCGCCAGACAGCGCCATAACCCAACTGCAAATTGCGGCCGCAGTTACCAAAAAGAATACAGAACAGGCGCGTTATAACTATATCATTGGGCAGCTATACAATTCGCTAGGTGAAGTGGATAGTGCCAATATGGCTTTCGATAAGATTATCGATATGCACCGTAAAATTCCACGACCTTATTATATCAATGCACATCTTGAGAAAATCAAGAATTCAAATGTAACGGATTCTCTGAAAGTGGTTGAGTTTGAAGAGTATCTGGCCGATTTGGAAAAGAATCGTGAAAACCGTCCGTTTTTGGATAAAATCTATTACCGAATTGGAGAATATCACAGAGGAAAAGGTGAAGATAGTATGGCGATTGCCAATTACAACAAATCCTTACGAATCAATACTCCGGATAAACAATTAAGAGCTTTCGATTATTCCATTTTGGGGGATATGAACTTTGATATGGCGTTGTACAAAAATGCAGGGGCCTATTATGATAGTACCTTGATTAATTTGGAGCCAAGAACCAAACCGTATCGCACTATCAAACGTAAGCGTGATAACTTGGATGATGTCATTCTTTATGAAGATATTGCCCAAACAAATGATAGTATTCTTAGCTTGGTAAATATGAGCGAAGCCGAACGTTTGGCGGTGTTCAGTGCTTATATAGAAGAATTGAAAAAGGCGGAAGAGGAGCGTGCCAAGCAAGAGGAAATTGCCAATCGCGTAAATGCAGGTTTGGTAACCACCAATAACCCTAATAATCCATCTTCAAGGAATTCTTTGATGCCTCCAGGGGGCAATGCCAACGGACAAAAGCAAACGTTCTATTTTTACAACCCTACAACGGTATCCTACGGGAAAAATGAGTTTTCAAAAATATGGGGAGACCGAATGTTGCAGGACAATTGGAGGTTGTCTTCCAATAAAGTGGCTAAGGTAGATGGCGCTGCCGATGTGGCTCTAGCTGAAGGCGCAAGCGAATCAGAGCTTTACGATCCGGAATTCTACCTGTCCAAAATACCAACAGACCAAAAGGTGATTGATAGTTTGATCAAGGAGCGCAACTTTGCGTATTACCAGTTGGGAATTATTTACAAGGAGAAATTTGATGAAAACGAATTGGCTAAAAATAAGTTGGAAAGTTTGTTGCAAAGCAATCCTGAGGAGCGTTTGATCTTGCCTTCTAAATATAATTTGTATAAAATTTATTTAGCCTTGGAAATGAACCCGGAAGCTGAGGCTATGAAAAACGACATTGTTGCCAATCATCCAGATTCTCGTTATGCCGAGATATTGCTGAATCCAAGATCGGAATTGGCGAGCGATGAAAATAGTCCGGAGAATCTTTATAAAAAGACGTATAAGGAATTTGAAGCAGAAAATTATTTGGAGACCATTGCTCTTTGTGACGAATACATTCGGGAGCTGGAAGGCGATGCCATGGTGCCAAAGTTTGAGATTTTAAAGGCTTCGGCCAAGGGAAGGCTCTATGGTTTTGAAGCTTATAAAGAAGGAGTGAATTATACAGCGCTTACCTATCCAAATTCTGATGAAGGAAAACGTGCCCAGGAATTGATGGAAAAGGTGATTCCTGTTTTGGCCAATAAGCAGTTTGTGCCAAATGAGTCTGCAACTAATTTCAATTTAATCTATTCTTTTGAAGCTAGCGAGCAAGAGGATATGGAAGAATTCGCCAAGAAATTGGAAGAAGCCATTGAAAAAGTGAATTATCTAAATTTATCCGTTTCAACAGATATGTATACCTTGGACACTAAATTTGTGGTAGTCCACGGTTTAAAGAGTATAGATGGTGCGCTTGGATTGGCGGAGATTTTGGAAGGCAAGAAATACAAAATAAAACGTGAGCATTTCGCGATTTCATCACCTAATTATGGAATTGTGCAGATGCATAAAAATGTGAACGAATATTTACAATCCCAATAAAAACTTAACCCTATGTTTTCGGAACAAAAAAAAGGAAGAATGGCAATAGAAGGTATATCACAGCAAAACACCATTGCTAAAGGCACTACCATCACAGGTGATGTTGTTGGTGAAGGAGACTTCAGAATTGAAGGTACAGTAGAAGGTAATATCAAAACCCCAGGAAAAATTGTTATCGGCAGAACCGGTGTTGTTAATGGTACTTTAAAGAGCGCCAACGCCGATATTGAAGGTAGCTTTTCTGGTAAATTGGTGTTGACTGATACCTTGTCGCTAAAATCGTCTGCAGTTGTAGAAGGTGAAGCGGAAGTTGGTAAGTTGGCTGTGGAACCTGGTGCTACGTTTAATGCGACCTGCGCAATGAAAGGTTCTAATAATGGAGAACGAAAAAACACCCAAGAAACCCAAAAATCAGCTTAAGAACCTTGCAGCTTTAAGCGGGGTTGCTTTTCAGATGGGAATTACTATCTATCTGTTTGTCATGTTGGGCAAATGGCTGGATACAAAATACACCGACGGTGGAAAACTGTTTTTAATAGTTGGAACACTGTTGGGGGTAGGTATTTCTTTGTATGTCGTGCTAAAGCAAATCAATAAATTAAATGAATAAGGACATTCTGGTAAAATCTACAATACAAATAACAATTGCTTCGGCAATTGTTTTTTTTATACATACCATGTTATTGCGGCAACTGGATTATGAGGTCTTTGCCAATTATATTGTTTTGGCTTATGTGGTGAATGTCCTTTTGGCTCTGGCCATTTTATATGGGCTCTATTTTTTTAGGAAAAAACTTAAAGACCAAATGGGGTTTTTGTTCATGGCAGGTAGCTTATTGAAGTTTGCCGTGTTTTTTATTGTCTTTTATCCAAAATATTCCGTGGACGGACAAATTACCAGAGTGGAATTTGTCACTTTTTTCGTTCCTTATGTAACTTGTTTGGTTACAGAAGCTTTTGGTGTGTTAAAGCTTCTTAAAAATTTGGATTAACCCCTTTTTTTACTTCTTCAAATTAATTCAAAAATATTGTGAAATTTTGTTTTTTGCTTTTGAATGAAAAGCATACCTTTGCACCAATTTTTAGGCCACTATTAATTAAGTGATATGCAAAACGTAATTTCGTTAAAAACAATTTGTTTACTGTTCTTTTTTGTAACCGCATTTTCTTTTGCTAAAGAAGAAGGACATCATGAGGAAGGAAAAGATTTAAAAACGGAGATCAAGGAGTATATTGATCACCACTTGTTGGACTCTCATGATTTTAGTTTGTTCTCTTATACTAATGACGCTGGAGAGCACAAATATGTTGGGTTTCCTCTTCCTGTAATTTTATTTGACAACGGTTTGAAGGTGTTTTCGTCTTCAAAGTTGCACCATGGTGAATCTGTTGCCGAAGTAGGAGGTGAGTATTACAAATTATACCACGGTAAAATTTACAAGACAGATGCTGAAGGAACGATTTCTTATGACGAGCATCACCACGCAACCAATGTAAAACCGTTGGATTTCTCTATCACTAAAAACGTATTTACTGTATTTCTTGTTGGGTTGTTGATGTTTTTCGTTTTCGGAAGAATGGCAAAGACTTACAAAAATGGTCAAATGACAAAAGGAATAGGTCGTTTCTTAGAGCCTATCATTATATATGTAAGAGATGAAATTGCAATTCCTAACATTGGGAAAAAGCATTACAAGCGTTATATGAGTTACTTGTTGACTATCTTCTTCTTTATCTGGATCATCAACTTATTAGGGTTAACGCCGCTTGGGGTGAACGTAACCAACAACATTGCGGTAACTTTTGCTTTGGCTTTGATTACCTATTTAATTACAACTTTTTCAGGAAACAAAAATTACTGGAAACACATTTTCTGGATGCCAGGTGTACCTGTGCCAATGAAAATCATTTTAGCGCCAATTGAATTGTTGGGAACTTTCATCAAGCCGTTTTCATTGTTGATTCGTTTGTATGCCAACATAACTGCTGGTCACATTGTATTGATGAGTATCATCGGGTTGATGTTCATCTTCAAAAATTGGGTTGGTAGCACCTTGTCATTTGGTTTGGCATTTGTGTTGTCGTTGTTGGAGTTGTTGGTAGCAGCATTACAAGCGTACATTTTTACAATGTTATCTGCATTGTATTTTGGTTCGGCTGTAGAAGAGCACCACGACCACTAAAATTTGAATGTTTAATTATTTAATATATATACTATGACTATTCCAAACATTGTAGGAGCTGGATTGATCGTTATCGGTGCTGCTTTAGGTATCGGTAGAATCGGTGGACAAGCTATGGACGCTATCGCTCGTCAACCAGAAGCTTCTGGAAAAATCCAAACAGCTATGCTTATTGCAGCTGCCCTTATTGAAGGTATTGGATTTGCTGCCCTTTTCGCGGCATAACAACAAAACTAACAGCTGTAACGGTTGGTTGCAGCTGTTGTTTAATTATTAAAAGAATTAGATTATAACATAAATATAAATGGAGAAGTTAATTAGTGAATTTTCAGTAGGTCTGTTTTTCTGGCAATTGTTATTGTTTGTTGGATTAGTGTTTTTATTAAAGAAGTTTGCTTGGAAACCAATTTTGGATGCGGTTGAAAAGCGTGAAACTGGAATTAAAGACGCCTTATTTGCAGCAGACAATGCCCGTAAGGAAATGGAAAACCTTAAGGCAGACAATGAGCGTATCCTTAACGAAGCTCGTGCTGAGCGCGAAGCTATGTTGAAAGATGCTCGCGACATGAAAACGAAGATGATTAATGATGCCAAAGACGAGGCTCAGGCGCAAGCAACAAAAATTATCGAGCAAGCTCAGGCTGCTATTGAAAGCGAAAAGAAAGCCGCTATGGAAGAGTTGAAAAACCAAGTAGCTGGTTTGTCTATTGAAATCGCAGAAAAAGTGGTGCGTAAGGAATTATCTAGCAACGACAACCAATTGCAATTGGTAGAGTCTATGTTGGGTGAAGCAACATTAAACTAAGATTACAATGGCAGGAGAAAGAGCAGCAGTACGTTACGCCAAGGCAGCTTTAAGTTTAGCATCAGATAACAACAATGCCGATGCCGTAAACAACGACATGAAATTGATTGCTACTACTATTGCGGGAAGCAAGGACTTAAGTGAAATGCTTCTTAGCCCTGTGGTAAGATCATCTGTAAAAAGAGCTGTATTGTCTGAAGTGTTCAAAAACACCAATGCAATTACAACAAACTTAATAGAGACGTTGATAACCAATAAAAGGATTGCCCTTTTAGAGGTTGTTGCAAATAAGTACACACATTTGTTTGATGTGTTAAAAGGAATTCAAGTTGCCAAGGTAACTACAGCAGTTCCTTTAACGGATGCCTTAAAGGCCCAAGTGTTGGCTAAAGTAAAAGAGCTTACCGGTGGTACAGAGGTTGAGGTTCAAAACATCATCGATGAAGATATCATTGGTGGTTTCATTTTACGAGTTGGAGACATGCAGTACAACGCTAGCATTGCCAACAACTTGAACAAACTAAAAAGAGAATTTACATTAAATTAAGATATACTATATCTATTTACAAATAAATAAAGATGGCAGAAGTAAATCCAGCTGAAGTATCAGCAATCTTAAAACAACAACTATCAGGTTTCGAAGCGGGAGCTTCGTTAGACGAAGTAGGAACAGTATTAACTGTGGGTGATGGTATTGTACGTGCTTACGGTCTTTCAAACGCTCAATACGGAGAGTTGGTAGAATTTGAAGGCGGATTGGAAGGTATCGTACTTAACCTTGAAGAAGATAACGTAGGTATTGTATTGTTAGGCCCTTCTAAAGAAATTAAAGAAGGTTCTACTGTAAAGCGTACAGGACGTATCGCATCTATCAATGTAGGTGAAGGTATTGTTGGTCGTGTTGTAGATACATTGGGTAACCCAATCGATGGTAAGGGTGCTATCTCTGGTGAGACATACCAAATGCCATTAGAGCGTAAAGCTCCTGGAGTTATTTACCGTGAGCCTGTAACCGAGCCGTTGCAAACTGGTATCAAGTCTATCGATGCCATGATTCCTGTAGGAAGAGGGCAACGTGAGTTGGTAATTGGTGACCGTCAAACTGGTAAAACTACCGTTTGTATTGATGCCATCTTGAATCAAAAAGAATTTTACGATGCAGGAAACCCGGTTTACTGTATTTATGTAGCGGTAGGACAAAAAGCGTCTACTGTTGCGAATATTGCTAAAACATTGGAAGAAAAAGGAGCTTTGGCTTATACTACTATCGTAGCTGCTAACGCATCAGATCCTGCTCCAATGCAAGTGTACGCTCCTATGGCAGGTGCTGCTATTGGTGAGTACTTTAGAGACACTGGTCGTCCTGCATTAATTGTATTTGATGACTTGTCTAAGCAAGCGGTAGCTTACCGTGAGGTGTCATTGTTGTTACGTCGTCCACCAGGACGTGAGGCGTATCCAGGGGACGTTTTCTACTTACACTCCCGTTTATTGGAGCGTTCTGCAAAAATCATCAACAACGATGCCATTGCTAAAGAAATGAACGACCTTCCAGAAAGCTTGAAATCTGTAGTAAAAGGAGGAGGATCTTTAACTGCCCTTCCAATTATTGAAACTCAAGCGGGAGACGTTTCTGCATATATCCCTACTAACGTAATCTCTATTACAGACGGACAGATCTTCTTGGATGGTGATTTATTCAATTCTGGGGTACGTCCAGCAATTAACGTAGGTATCTCTGTATCTCGTGTTGGTGGTAACGCTCAGATTAAGTCTATGAAGAAAGTATCTGGTACCTTAAAATTGGATCAAGCTCAGTTCCGTGAATTGGAAGCTTTCGCCAAGTTTGGATCAGACCTTGATGCTGTTACTTTGAACGTAATTGAAAAAGGTAAGCGTAACGTAGAAATCTTGAAGCAAGCACAAAACGATCCATTTACTGTAGAAGATCAAGTTGCGATCATCTATGCTGGATCTAAAAACTTGTTGAAAGACGTGCCTGTAGACCAAGTTAAGGTATTTGAAAGAGATTACCTTGAGTTCTTAAGAGCTAAGCACAGTGATGTATTGGCTACTTTGAAAGCAGGTAAATTGACAGACGAAGTTACAGATGTATTGACGGCTGTAGCTAAAGATCTTTCAGCAAAATTTAGAGCATAATTAGATTTTAGTATTGAGTAGTGATGTGTACTTCACTACTCAATTCTCATACTTTATTCTAGCATAGAATGGCAAACTTAAAAGAAATACGTAACAGAATATCATCGGTGTCTTCAACGATGCAGATTACCAGTGCCATGAAAATGGTATCTGCTGCCAAGTTGAAAAAGGCTCAAGATGCAATTACGGCTATGCGCCCTTATGCAGACAAGTTAACCGAGCTTTTACAAAGCTTGAGTGCCACTTTGGATGCCGATTCAGGAAGTAAGTTTTCTGAGCAACGTGAGGTAAACAAAGTCCTTGTGGTGGTGTTGACTTCAAACAGAGGGTTGTGTGGTGCATTCAATTCAAACATCATTAAGACCGTTAATGGCTTGGTAGCTCAAAAATATGCCGGTAAAGATGTGTCTTATTTGGCCATTGGTAAAAAAGCGAACGATGCTTTTAAAAAGACCAATAAAGTAATTGCCAATGAAAGCGATGTTTTTGATGATTTAACCTTTGAAAACGTAGCTCAAATTGCCCAAAACTTAATGGATAAGTTTGTGGCTGGTGAATTTGATAAGATAGAAATTGTGTACAACAGCTTTAAAAATGCTGCAACGCAAATTGTAATTACTGAACAATTTTTGCCAATTGTACCAATGGAATCTGCAGATGCCAATGTAAACTTAGATTACATTTTTGAGCCTTCAAAACTTGAAATCGTGGAGCAATTGATTCCTAAATCTTTGAAAACACAGCTTTACAAAGCTATTAGAGATTCATTTGCCAGTGAGCACGGAGCGCGTATGACGGCAATGCACAAGGCTACCGATAACGCTACTGAGTTAAGAGACCAATTGAAATTGACTTATAACAAAGCGCGTCAAGCAGCTATTACCAACGAGATTTTAGAAATTGTTGGTGGAGCAGAAGCTTTGAACAACTAAGCATATTAGTTTTATATATAAATAGTATTAAAAGCCTCACGTTCGTGGGGCTTTTGTTTTTTGCGCTATATTTACTTTATGAAACGACCAACCTACCTCCTCATTTTGTCTTTGTTTGTTATGGCTTGTTCTGGCTCTAGACAAGCTTCTAAACTAGATAAACCTGTTCAAAATGAATCCTTGAAACTCTTTTCTGGCAGATATAATATTGTGGGAAATGAGTATCATATGAAGCTGCGATTTCGTAAACAATATGATCATCTGGATAGCATCTATTTTAAGGGGCAAATGGTTAGACTCGATACTATCAATTCGGTAAAACAGCATTATTATTTCAGTACAACAAAACCATATGCGGGGATGTCCATGAAGGATTCTGAAATTGCCGATACCAATTATTATCTATATTTCCCTGTGGAATACCAAGATTCGATTTTTGATAATACACTAAAGTTCTACAGTACATACGAAGAAAGCTTTCATGAGGGTGCTGTAAAGGTGAAATATGATTCCATTTTTGAACTGATTATAAACTAGGTTAAAAGCATAGAATATGTTAATCCGGAATATTTTAGTTTTTTTGGTAATTGTTTGCTTTGGATGCTCTGGAAATAAAACTGCTTCTTATGAGATAAGCAAAAAGTCACCTGTTGAAATCATTAGGGCGACATACATTCAAAATGATGATTCTTATAATGTAGAGATTGTACTTAACGATAAAGACAAATTGGAAGTCGATTCTTTGTACTTAAGCACAGGAGCCTTTAAACCAAAAGTTATGCAATTCAATGTATTTAGTGATGAAGTTAAGAGGTCTTTGGATTCTGTGGCGCAGGCTAGGGGACCTGTGAGTGCTCAACTTGGTTTTCATAAGACTAGTTATCCAGATGAACTTTTAAGAACCGTTATTTCTTTGGATATTCAAAAAGATAGGTTACAGCCTGATACCAATTATTCCAATCCATTTCAACTAAAGGATCACGAGGTGGTTATTGCTATAAGAAAGCGAAAGTCAATGAATCATGTTAAAACCGTACTTATTGAATTCATGGAGCATTTAAAGGGTTTCTAAGTTTAGTTTGTGAGTCTTTTTAAGGAATTTTAGTCCGTTGTATATCCACTCTGAAAACTGTATATTTAGCCGAACAAAATCTAACCCTTGAGCGGACTTAAATCACTTTTTAAACAAACATTTGTCTATGGCATTGCGACGGTTTTGCCTAGAATGTTAAGCTTCATCCTAGTTCCTTTATATACAAGTGAGGGGGTATTATCTTCGGTGGCAGAGTACGGTAAAGTAAATATCATCTTTTCCTATTTCGTACTCTTTAACGTTATTTTGGCCTATGGTATGGAAACCGCTTTTTTCAGGTTTTTTAACAAAGAAGAAGACCGGGAAACGGTAACCGGAACCTCTAGCATTACTTTGGTGATATCTTCTTTTATGTTTTTTGCTTTGGCTATGTTGTTTCAAAACCAGATAGCCGCTTTCATAGATATCGATGTTACCTACATTAATTTGGTGATTTGGATTTTACTTTTGGATGCCTTGGTCATTATTCCATTTGCGTGGTTAAGGGCCAATCAAAAGCCTATGCGCTATGCGATTATTAAAATTTTGAATGTAGCCATTAATTTGGGGTTAAACGTGTTTTTCCTCTTAGGTTTGAAAGAGCTGGCTGTGCAAGGTTCGATGTTTGAGGGCATTTATAAGCCCAACTTTGAAATCAACTATATATTTACTGCCAATTTAATCGCTAGTGGGGTGACCTTGTTGTTTATGCTGCCGTTTTACTTTCGTGTAAAGTTCAACTTCAACAAAGGCTTGTTAAAGCAAATGCTGAAATATGCTTTCCCTGTACTTGTTGCCGGAATTGCATTTTCCATTAACGAAACCTTCGACCGTATTTTATTGGACAAACTGTTGCCAAGTAACGTTGCCGAAACTGATATTGGGATGTATTCGGCCTGTTATAAATTGGCCTTGTTCATGACCCTTTTTGCAACTGCATATAGATTGGGAATTGAACCCTTCTTTTTCAGCCATGCCAAAACCGAAAATCCACAGAAAAACTACGCTTTAATTTTGGAGTTTTTCGTTGCTTTTGGATCTTTAATTCTGTTGGGAGTTGTGGTCTTTGCCGATGTATTGAAAGTTATTGTTATTAGAAGTGAAGATTATTGGGAAGCCATGTGGATTGTACCAATCATTTTGTTGGCCAATTTCTGTTTGGGGATTTACCATAACCTATCTGTTTGGTACAAAATAACCGATAGGACCAAATTCGGTGCTTATGTGTCCATTATAGGGGCTATCATTACCTTAGTGCTTAACTTTGCTCTAATCCCAAGTATGAGTTATAAAGGTTCTGCAATTGCAACTTTATCTGCTTATGCCATAATGATGCTTTTGTCCTATGCCTTCGGAAGAAAGTACTATCCAATTCCGTACAATCTCAAAAAAATTGGCTTGTATATGTCGGTGTCTATTCTGTTTGCATTTGTGTCTTTCTACCGATTTAGAGGGAATTATTTTGTTGGAATTGCGCTGTTAATTGTATTTTTGGGCATTGTGGTTATATCCGAAAAAAATCAAATCAAACAATTTCTTAAAAAATAAATGAGATGCTGAGCTAGTGGCGGCATCCCAACGTATATATTGTAATTATGACTATTAAAATCATCAACAAATCCAGCCATGACTTGCCAAACTACGAAACCATAGCCTCGGCAGGAATGGATTTGCGAGCCAATTTATCAGAACCTCGAACCTTAAAGCCTTTGGAACGTACCATTGTTGGAACCGGTTTGTTTATAGAATTACCGATTGGTTATGAAGCCCAAGTAAGACCAAGAAGTGGTTTGGCGGCCAAAAAGGGAATCACGGTTTTGAATGCACCTGGAACTGTAGATGCCGATTATAGAGGTGAAGTGGGGGTGATTCTAGTGAATCTTTCCAATGAGGAGTTTACCATAGAAAATGGTGAGCGTATTGCCCAAATGGTGATTGCAAAACACGAACGTGCCGAATGGATTCCAGTAGAGACGCTTTCTGAAACAGCTCGTGGTGAAGGTGGTTTTGGAAGTACTGGAACCAAATAAAAATTAATAAAAAGATCCCCGCTTAGGCGGGCAATGCATATGAAAATTATCGTACCAATGGCGGGACGTGGCTCCCGATTAAGACCTCATACATTAACCGTTCCAAAACCTTTGATACCTGTGGCGGGACAGCCTATAGTGCACCGTTTGGTAAAGGACATTGCCAAAGTACTTGGAGAACCAATTGAAGAGATTGCTTTTGTATTGGGAGATCCAGCCTTTTTTGGGGATGATGTTGTTGAAAGCTTGACTAAATTGGCTGAGGGCCTTGGGGCTAAAGCGTCTATTTACAGACAAGATCAGCCTTTGGGAACTGGCCATGCCATCATGAGTGCAGAGCCCTCACTTTCGGGGCCGGCCGTAATTGCCTATGCCGATACTTTGATTCGAGCCAATTTCAATCTAGATCCAGAAGCCGATGCCGTAATTTGGACCAAAAAAGTGGATAATCCAGAAGCCTACGGAGTAGTAAACCTTAATGACAAGGAAGAAATCGTAGAGTTGGTTGAAAAACCGAAAACTTTTGTGAGCGATCAAGCCGTAATTGGTATTTATTACTTCAAGGATGTGGCTGTGCTGAAGCAGAAACTTCAAGAAGTGTTGGATGAAAACATCATGAATGGAGGCGAATACCAAATCAATGACGGTATCAAGCGTATGATGGCCGAAGGCAAGATATTCAAAACGGGAACGGTAGACGAGTGGATGGATTGTGGAAACAAGGCCGTAACTGTGGAAACCAATGGAAAAATGTTGGAGTTCTTGGCTAGTGATGGCGAGGAGCAATTGGTATCCAATTCTGTTATTAATAAAAATTCAACCATAATTGAACCTTGTTTTATAGGGGAAAATGTGGTGCTCAACAATACAACTGTTGGGCCATACGTTTCTATTGGAAATGATTGTGTACTGGATAATGTAACCGTTAAAAATAGTTTAATTCAGAATGCAACAATCATTAAAAATGCTACCTTAGACGAAGCCATGATTGGAAATCACGTAGTGTATGATGGCAATTTCAAGGCGATTAGCATTGGAGATTATTCCGTGTTGGAATAGCTGCTGAAAGTGTATCAAAAAAATTAAAAAAGGTTTGTTATGAGATTAAAAATCTACAGTTGCCTAGTTGTTTTCGGAATGGCCTTAAGCCTAACCCAAGAGACCTATGCCCAAGTAGATTTTAACAAACGTCCAGATGACGACCTTGGCAATGTAGAGGATGCTTACCAAGAGTACTTTTTTGAAGCCCTAAAGCAAAAGGGAATTGAAAACTACCAACGTTCGGTAGAAGCATTGCAGCAATGTCTTAAAATAAACGATTCTGATGCCGTATTGTATTTTGAACTCGGGAAGAACTACAACAAGCTAAAAAACTTTGGAGCGGCAGAGGATGCACTTAAAAAGGCCATTTCCAAAGAACCAGACAACGAATGGTATTTGGATGAATTGTATGATGTCTACATTCAGCAGAATGAAGTGGACAAGGCCATAAAAACGGTTAAGCAATTGGTGAAATACCATCCTACCTATGGGGATGATTTGGTTGGGCTTTACATTAGAGCCAAAAAGTATAAAAATGCCCTGCAATTACTGGACGAATTGGATAAGGAATATGGCGTTAGTGAGGATCGGGATTATATGCGAAATCAAATCTACAACATTACCGGAGATGATGATGAGCGCATAGAAAATCTTGAGGAACGTCTGGAATCGAATCCGGAGAATGAGGACAACTATTTAAAATTGGTATACCGTTACAGCGAAAGTGGTGAAAAGGAAAAGGCCTTCAAAACAGCCAAAAAGTTGTTGGAAGTCAACCCAAATTCGCAATTGGTACACTTGGCACTATATAAATTCTATTTAGATGATAATCAAGTGGACAATGCGGTGAATTCCATGGAAATTGTATTGACCAGTTCCTCTATTAATCCAGATGCCAAAGCTAAAGTTTTAAATGACTTTGTTGGTTTTGTAGGCACACACCCTGAGTACGAAAGCGAATTGTTGGAAGTTGTCACTCTAATTGACAATGATAAAAGCACCAAGACACTAAAGGAACTTGGGCAATATTATCTGAAAACAGACGATAAGGCAAAAGCTTTGACTTATTATGAGCAAGCCTTGAAAGAAGAGCCTAGCAATTACAATTTGATCAAGGATGTACTTTTGTTGCAGTTGGATATGAACCAAAATGAAAAGGCCATTATCAAGAGTAACGAGGCCTTGGAGTTGTATCCGGCGCAACCTATTTTTTATCTTATCAATGGGGTGGCCAATAACAAGATGGGTTATGCCAAACAGGCAATTGAAGTCTTGGAAACAGGTTTGGATTATGTGATTGAAGATCCAAAAATGGAATCCGATTTTTACACCCAATTAAGTGTTGCCTACGGCAAACAAGGGAATGCCCAAAAGGCCCAAAACTTTGCCAAAAAAGCAGAAGCCCTGAAAAATGGGCAGGAGTAATGCCCAATAAACCTAAACTATGATGAATGTTATCAAACCTCTTGTGTTAGCTGCTGTGTTGAGCCTTGTTGTAGGCTGTAAATCGGCGTTAACGGTAAGCAGTTCGGGAGAACTCAATAAAGAGGTGACGGCGAAACAGCTTATAAAAGAGAATTCAAAACAAGAATTGAAGTTCAAGACTTTTCAGTCTAAAGTAAAGATTGATTATATCGAAGGCGCCACCACGCAATCCTACGGTGTCAATTTGCGTATTGAAAAGGATAAAGTGATTTGGATCAATGCCACTTTGGGACTTGCCAGAGTTATGATCACACCAAATGAAGTGAAGTATTACGATAAAATCAACAACCAGTTTTTTGATGGCGACTATCGTTTGTTGAGTGAGCTGTTGGGTATAGAATTGGATTTCCAAAAGGTGCAGAATCTTCTGTTGGCCGAACCTATATTTGGTTATAAATCGAATAAATATGTGGCCTCTACACATGAGAATTCATACGTACTCCAACCTGAAGAGCAGAATGCCGTTTTAGAACTGTTCTATTTGTTGAATCCAAAGCACTTTAAAATGGATTCCCAACAGTTATACCAGCCATCAAGCCGAAGAATGTTTCAAATAGATTATCAAACCTACCAAGACGTAGATAAACAAATTGTGCCAGAAAAGGTCCATATCAATGCAGTTGAAGGCAATGACGGCGTAACGATCGATTTGGAATATAAATCGGTGACCTTTAACGAAGAATTACGTTTTCCATTCAAAATACCTAAAGGATTTAAAGAGATTGTGATTGATGAGGCTAACTAAACCAACCTACTTACTTTTTATTATTTGTGTGTTCCTTGGGACCACATTTTCCCAAGCACAAAGCGATAAGCAAAGGCAATTGGAGGCTAGACGCCAACAGCTGAAAAAGGAAATGGAGCAACTTAACAGCTTGTTGTTTGCGAATAAGAAGAAAGAAAAGAACGTGATTACTTTGGTTGAGGATTTAAACTATAAGGTGAGCGTGCGTAAAAACTTAATTAAGGTTACCAACGATCAAGCCAATCTGTTGACTCGTGATATCAATGCCAATCAAAAGGAAATTTCGGAGCTTCGTGATCAATTGGAGGAGTTGAAAAAGCAGTATGCTGCCATGATCGTGAAGTCCTATAAGAGTAAATCCCAATTGAGTCGTGTCATGTTTTTAATGTCGTCTTCCAATTTTAAACAGGCTTATAAACGACTCCAGTACATCAAACAATATACAGATTACCAAAAGCAACAAGGAGAAGAGATAAAGGCGAAAACCTTAAAACTGCAGGAGCTTAATACCCAATTGCTTAAACAAAAGGAGGAAAAGCAAAAATTGGTAGAGGAGAATAGGATTGCCAAAAAGGAATTGGAAGCAGAGCTGAAGGAGCATGAGGTGTTGATGGCTTCCATTCGCAGCAATATGAGTAAATACAATGCGGAATTAAAGCAAAAGCAGAAGGAATCTGACAGGATTGACAAGGAAATTGATCGTTTGATTAAGGAGGCTATTGCGGCGTCCAATAAGAAGGCAGGAAAGTCGACAAGTTCATCGTCTTTTGCCTTGACTCCTGAAGCCAAAGCTTTAGCTGCAAGTTTCCAGGCCAATAAAGGTAAGTTGCCTTGGCCTGTGGAACGCGGTATTGTAAAAATGCGTTTTGGAAAACAACCTTCAATTATTGATAAAACTGTTGCTGTAAATAGTAAAGGCGTTATGATTGCTACTGAAAAAGGAGCTAAAGTAAGGGCTGTATTTGAGGGAGAGGTGTCGCAGATTATCGTAATTCCAAATGCCAATCCAGTAGTTATTTTACGACATGGTAATTACATGACGGTGTATAAAAACCTGTCTAAGATTTATGTGAACAAGGGAGATAAAGTAAGCACCAAACAAGACATTGGTGAGGTATTTACCAATAAAACAACTGGTGAAACCCTTTTATATTTTAGGGTATATAAAGATTCTAAACTTGAAAATCCAGCTTATTGGATCAATAAGTTGTAAGCAATTAGTTTTAAAGATTAAAAAAGGCCCTGTATTAATGATACAGGGCCTTTTTTTGATGTCTGTTGTGTGCTTAATAAGCATCAATTATTTTAATGGTATTGATTAGGTCCTGCGTGACAATTCTAAGCAATTCTTTGCGGTGCTTTAGTAATTCCTGACCGTTTTGGAAATCTGGAGTCAATTCTGGTTGGCTTACCTTATACACATATTCCCAATCATTGCTCCCCACACTAGGAGGGTTATTTATCAAGCTTTTGTATTCGTTAAGTTTTGCCGTATAAGAAGTTTCCGCAGTTGCAATATTGCGTTTTAAGTTGTTGCTGTAGTTTTCCAACTCACGTTTGTTACCCAATTTGGTCTTTTTCAAGGCCAAATTGTAATAGGTATCCAAATCTGATTCCAGTTTGGTAAGGTCGTAGTTGAGACTGTATAATTTGGTATTGTAGCTGTTAAACATCCCTTCAATATCCTTCTCGTTCTTCACCGATTTTTTGATATCGAAAGACAACTGCAACCCATCTGCGGCAGAAGATTCAATTTCATAGGTTCCTAACCAAACAATACTACCGCTGTTAATGTCTATCAATTTAGCATTAAACAAGACCTTCATCCACTTTAGTGAAACAGATTCAGGTAATTGGTTTGGAATGCTACCATAGCTAAGGCCTGCGTGATGGCTTACAAATTCCTCTGCACTTTCATAATCGGATATGTTAAGCGATTTGCTTTTTGGTTCAAAGGTAAGGTTGATTTGGAAGAGATAATCGGCTTGGTCAGCACCGTTTTGCGCCGCTCTAATCACTTCAGCAATATCAGTCATTTCCTGATTGTCCTTTTCGCGGTTTTTGCCTGGTAAACCACGTTGGCTCACCTTGTCTATTTCGCTAATTACTTCGGTGTATTGCTGTGGTGTAATTTTACCGTCGGTCAATTGCTTTTTATATTCCTGTTTAACCACATCGTATTCGCCATTTTCAAGGAGTTTCTCAGACCAATCTGAAAACCACCAAGGACGTTCGTTGGCGCGGTCGCGTAAGTCTCTTAATTTGGCCTCAAATTTAGAGCGGTCCAAAACGTTGAATCCTTGACGCAATAGGGCTTGTTCAATAGCGCGTTCGGCTTGGTTATAGTAACCGTCGGTATTAAAATCGTTTGTATTGATATTATCTGTAGTAACGTCTTTTTGCTCGTTGGTTTGTGGTACAGCAATAATTACGGAGGGAGCTTTACCATTTTTATTCTTTTGGGCTCCTGGATTGTTGTAATAATCTTCAGATTTTACCGGATATTCTTTTTTCAGGTCAACGTTAAGCACAAGTTCTTTGGTGTCTGGCACTTGGTTGACTTCTGCATTATCATAACTTGGGATGTGTTCTAATTGAGGTTTGGTGGTGTAGAAAGGTTCAAAGGTTTTTTTTCCACAACTGGAAAGCACCAGGAATAAGGAACAATAGAGTAAAGTGTTTTGTTTCATGTTGGTATAGTTTTTAGAAGTTGGCCAAACATATAAAAAATACCTTACAGACTGTAGAAATATCTGTATTCCAACAAGTTTTATCGATAAACTGTAAAAGACTCATTTTGTGGCCTTAATTTAATTTTTAAAAAGGCTTAAACTAAGTGAAAATGCAGGGTATAGGGATATAATTCCAATCCGGCAATAAGAGAATGAAAAGTAGGAACTACTATCGGAAGGAAAAGAAATTATTCCTCGAAAAGTGCTTTTAGCTCTGTAGCATCTTTTGGTTTCATCTTTTTGGCAAGCACCAAACTCAATTGCTTTCTGCGTAAAGCAGCGGCATAGCGCTCTTTTTCAAGATCGGTTTCAGGGGTTACCTGAGGCACTTTTACAGGCCTCCCGGTTTCGTCAACGGCAACAAAGGTGTAAATGGCCTCGTTGGCTTTGGTACGTTCGCCAGATTCACGATCTTCAATCCAAACGTCTATAAACACTTCCATAGAGCTTGTAAAAGCTCTGGATACGTTAGCTTCAACAGTAACTACACTTCCTAAAGGAATCGCTCTATTAAAGGCTACGTGGTTTACGGAAGCCGTTACTACAATTCTTCGGGAGTGGCGTCTGGCAGAAATACTGGCAGCACGATCCATTCTAGCCAATAGTTCGCCTCCAAAAAGATTGTTCAAAGGGTTGGTTTCGCTAGGTAAAACCAAATCGGTCATAACGGTTCTTGTAGAGCTAGGTGTTTTTGCTTCCATGGGTTTTGTTTACAGTGGTGCAAAGGTAAAGCGATTTTGGGCAATCACCCAAAAATTGGATGAATTATCCTAAAACCATTGCATACAACAATACACTCTGAAAATCAGAATTAAATAATTAAAATCGAAATGGGTGTAAATGAAACTAAGGAATTAGTCCAATTGTTTTACCAATAACCAAGCATCTTGACTGTGTTCGCTCTTAATTTTTTGCAACATTTGTAGGGCTTCCAAACGATTGTTGAAGCTAGCATACACTACTTCATGAAGACCGTACTTGTTAACACCAATTTTACGAGCGTTGTAACCCAAGCCTTGCAATTGCTCAACTTTTTTGTCTGAGTTAGCTTCAACTCTAAAAGCTCCTGCAACAATGTGGTAATTTCCAGATTGCTTGGCTACATTTAAAGTTACAGATGGTAGTGGATTGTCAATAACAAAAGTGGCTTCCTGTACTTTGTGATCCAATTGTTCGTTAGCTTGCTCTTGTGCTAATTGATTGTGGGTTTCTACATCCTTCATGTAGTAGTTGGATATAGCAAAACTTCCAGCAGTCAAGGCAATAAGGGCTACAGCTGCATAACGCAAATAAGGTCTTGCCTTGCGCGTTTCTGGAGTCACCGTAATAGGGACTACCTTTTCAATGGCTTCAACCTCTTCTTTGTATACTTCTCTGGTAATGCTAGTAGAATTGAATTGAGACAAGCCAAAGGCATCTGTTAAATAGTTTACGTGGAATGAAGGGTCGAATACAATTTTACCTTCAGAATTCAACACCAAATCCCCAATGTTGTGGAAGGTTAAAGTTTCACCTTGTACCAAATAGGATTTGATGGATTTTACATGTTTGCTCAATTTTTGAGCCGCAACCTCATAAGGGATTTTTTCAACCTCCGAGATGTAATTGGCAAGCAAACCATCGTTGCTTTGCAATTGCTCGTTGAAAGACAATACTTTTTTAGGAGGGAAAAACGCATTGGTGCCTGCATCAATCTTGGCAGAAACGCGGTTTGTTAAAAAGGCTCCAAATTCAGGGATGATCACGCAGTCATACCTGTAAAGTAAATCGCTTATGTAGGTTTCTATATGCATAAAAACAAAGTTATAAATTTTTTAAGACGAATAAAAAATGACCTTAAGTATTTATTAACAGCCTAAAATTGCCGTTCTTTAAGTTTACAATCAGGAAATTATAGCATGACAGATAACCAATTGCTCTATACTTTGGCCTTGCAGCATATTCCAAAAATAGGGGATATCACGGCGAAAAAATTGATTCAGCACTGCGGAACTGCCGAAATGGTGCTCAAGGAGAAGCCCGAAAAATTGCTCCTGATTGATGGGGTTGGAAAACTTACGATAAACGAATTTAAGAATCCGAAATATGTAAAGGAAGCCGAAGCGGAAATGCAATTCATCAAAGACAATGGTATTGCTTGTTTGTATTTTATGAATGACGATTATCCCGAAAAATTGAAGCATTGTATAGATGGGCCAGTGCTTATGTTTCAGGTTGGGAATATCGATCTTAAGGATCGGCATATTATTAGCATTGTAGGCGCGAGAAAAATTACTAATCAAGGTGTCGCCTTTTGCGAACGCTTGGTGGAGGAGTTGGCAGTTTTCAATCCAGTGATTGTTTCGGGATTTGCCTATGGTACTGACATCACTGCACAAAAGGCGGCCATGAACTATAATTTACAGACTATTGGCTGTTTGGCTCATGGGCTCAATCAAATATATCCCAAAACCCATAAACGTTATATGACAAGTGTTGAAAGTAATGGTGGGTTCTTCACCGATTTTTGGAGTACGGATGCTTTTGACAGGACCAACTTTTTAAAACGCAACCGAATCATTGCTGGCCTAAGCGAGGCAACGATTGTAATTGAGTCAGCCGAAACAGGAGGGAGCTTGGTAACCGCCGATATTGCCAATTCCTATAATCGAGAAGTGTTTGCCGTCCCTGGGCGTCCAACGGATCTACAGAGTGTAGGGTGTAATAATATAATCAAACAGCAAAAGGCGCATTTACTTTCTACGCCTATGGATGTGCCCTATATTTTAAACTGGTCCATAGAGCAAAAGCCTGCTGTTGTTCAAAAACAGTTGTTTGTAGAATTGGATGAAGATGAAAAAAAGGTGTATAACTATTTAAAGGATCATGACAAACAATTGTTGGATAGCATTGCTTTAGCCTGCCAGCTTCCAATCTTTAAAATAGCGGGAATTCTTTTAAATATGGAATTGAAAGGGGTGGTAAGGCCGCTCCCGGGGAAATTATTTGAAGTTGTTTGAGTTGTGTTCATTAGAAATGAAACTAAACAAAAAGCCTCCATTTTCAAATGGAGGCTTTTTGTTTGTAGGTTTTATTGGAATTAATATCCAGCCTTTTTTCTTACGCGTTTTAAAACATTATTGGCTACCAATCTAGCTTTTTCGGCACCAAGGGCCAATGCCTTATCAAGTTCTTCCAAGTTGTTCATATAGTACTGATACTTTTCTCTTGGTTCTGCAAATCTTTCAACGATGAGTTCAAACAGGGCTTGTTTGGCATGTCCGTAGCCATAATTGCCATTTTCATAATTGGCTTTCATGGTTGCTATTTGATCGTCATCTGCCAATAAGCTATAAATGGCGAAACAATTGCAGGTTGACCAGTCTTTAGGCTGTTCCAATGGGGTGCTATCGGTTTTGATGCCCATAATTTGCTTACGCAGCTTTTTGTCGGTTTCAAAAATATTGATGAAGTTGTTTCGGGATTTACTCATTTTCTCTCCGTCGGTTCCAGGGATAAGCATGGTGTTCTCCTGAATTTTTCCTTCCGGTAACACAAAAACATCTCCCATTTTTGCATGAAAACGGGAAGCGACATCTCTTGTCATTTCAATATGTTGCAATTGGTCTTTTCCTACGGGAATAATTTCTGCATCATATAGCAAAATGTCAGCCGCCATTAACATAGGATACGTAAACAAACCTGCGTTGATATCCTCTAAACGGTCTGCCTTGTCCTTAAAACTATGCGCTAAAGTAAGACGTTGGTATGGGAAAAAGCAGCTTAGGTACCATGACAATTCAGTGGTCTGCGGGATATCGCTTTGTCTGTAAAAAACCGTTTTTTCAATGTCCAAGCCAAAGGCCAGCCAAGTGGCAGCGACAGAATAGGTGTTGTATCGCAACTCTTCGGCATCTTTAATCTGCGTTAAGGTGTGAAGATTGGCGATAAACAAAAACGAATCGTTTGCTTCGTCTTTAGACATTTCTATGGCCGGTAAAATAGCGCCCAAAATGTTCCCTAAATGAGGAGTTCCTGTACTCTGTATTCCTGTTAGTATTCTTGCCATGTGGAGTTTCCCTGAAATGGAAATTATTTAAAATTCGACTTTTCTTTTTTGGAAGGACAAAGGTACTTTTTTTACTACAATAGCTCAATAAATTTGACTAGTTTTGGTCGCAATGAAGATATTCAAATATTTATTTTGGCTGTTATACCGCATTTGGTTTTACATTTTGGTTGCGGTTCCTATTGTAGTATTATTTCCGTTTTTGATCGTTTCCATTCTTAAAGAAAGCTGGTACCCTTTTTTCTTTAGGCTGGCGCGAATATGGGCTAGGTTCATTTTAATTGGGATGGGCTTTAGGGTTAAAATTGAACGGGAAGCAGTTCCCGAAAGGAACGAGAGCTATATGTTTGTGGCCAACCATACGTCGATGACGGATATTATGTTGATGCTGCTAAGTGTTAAGAATCCGTTTGTGTTTGTGGGGAAACAGGAATTGGCAAAAATCCCGTTGTTTGGATTTTTCTATAAGCGTACTTGTATTTTGGTAGACCGCAGTTCTGAAAAGAGCAGAAAAGCGGTGTTTTTAAGAGCTCAAAAACGTTTGAAGCAGGGGTTGAGTATTTGTATTTTTCCTGAAGGAGGCGTACCTGATGAGTCCATTGTGTTGGATGAATTTAAGGACGGAGCCTTCCGATTGGCTATCAACCATCGAATTCCTGTGGTTCCTTTAACCTTTGCCGATAACAAAAGGCGATTTTCCTATACTTTTTTTAGTGGCAGTCCAGGGAAAATGAGAGCGAAAGTGCATAAGTTTATCCCAACCGAGGGGTTGACCATTGCCGATACAAAAACCTTGAATGCACAAGCGAAGGGAGTTATTTTGAAGCAGCTGAATCTGTATAACTTATTGTAGTCCTTTTTTTAGAGGTAAGATGCGCAAAGGGAGAAAAGGTTGCGTTAAAAACAAAAAAAATCCCGTTTTAAACGGGATTTTAATTTTTGGTTAGGATAAAGTCGCTTCCTTTGCAACTTTCCTTACTTTTCCTTCCAGCTCATCCATGAGCTCTGGATTGTCTTTTATCAAGGCTTTTACGGCATCACGGCCTTGGCCAAGTTTGGTGTCTTCGTAGCTAAACCAAGAACCACTTTTCTTGATGATTTCATTCTCTACGGCAATGTCCAGAACTTCTCCAACTTTGGAAATTCCTTCCCCATACATAATGTCGAACTCAGCAGTTTTAAATGGAGGTGCTACTTTGTTTTTAACCACTTTCACTCTGGTTTTGCTTCCAGCTACATTTCCGTCGTTTTCTTTAATTTGAGTAGAACGTCTTATGTCTAATCGCACCGAAGCATAGAATTTAAGAGCATTACCACCGGTAGTTGTTTCTGGGTTTCCAAACATAACTCCAATCTTTTCACGTAATTGGTTGATGAAAATCATGGTACAGTTGGTCTTGCTGATAGAACCTGTTAATTTTCTAAGGGCTTGAGACATCAATCGTGCGTGAAGACCCATTTTGGAATCTCCCATTTCGCCTTCAATTTCACTTTTTGGTGTCAAGGCCGCTACGGAGTCTACTACAATAATGTCAATAGCTCCAGAACGGATAAGGTTGTCGGCAATTTCCAATGCTTGTTCCCCGTTGTCCGGTTGAGATATGATAAGGTTTTCTAAATCTACTCCTAGTTTTTCAGCATAAAATCTATCAAAGGCGTGCTCAGCGTCAATAAAGGCTGCAATCCCACCAGATTTTTGCGCTTCTGCAATGGCATGTAAAGTAAGAGTTGTTTTACCTGAAGATTCAGGACCGTATATTTCAATGATTCGTCCTCTTGGATATCCGCCTACACCAAGTGCAATGTCCAAACCAAGGGATCCAGAGGAAATGGCTTCAACATCAGAGATTGCCTGGTCGCTCATCTTCATCACCGTTCCTTTTCCGTAAGCCTTGTCCAATTTGTCCAAGGTAAGCTTCAAGGCCTTTAATTTCGCATCTTTTTCAGTACTCATTATTCAGTTTTTCTAAAATTAAATTCAGGCTAAAATACGATAACTTTTGAATTTTTTCAATCTAATGACGCAACCTTTTTGAGCAATTCACAACTACTTTATAATTAGGGGAAATCTTGCTATGAAATTCTTTAAGAAAACAATTGTTAACACCGCATTGGGCGTTTCGGTTGCCATTACTTTTAATAGCAGCTGTAAAGCCGATGGAGGCTAACTCGGACGTATATTTTTGAGTTTAAACAACAAATAAAAAAGTATCAAATCGAGTTAGTCTGTAAAAAGCACTTTAGGTAATCTAAAGTGCTTTTTTCTTTGTTATGGCGCAATGATTTAAAAATAGTACCTTTGCGGCATTAAAATAAAATCTTTAACCTTAAAACATTAGTATAGCATGCAACTGTACAATAAATTAAGTGCTAAAGAGCGAGCGGAATTAATCGATCAGGCAGGTAAGAATCGATTAACGCTTTCTTTTTACCAATACGCGAAAATTCAAAATCCTCTAGAATTTAGAGATCAATTGTTTATTGTCTGGGACCGTTTAGAGGTCTTAGGGCGAATTTATGTGGCTCACGAAGGTGTCAACGGACAATTGTCTTTGCCAGCCGATCGTTTCAACGAGTTCAAGACACATTTGGATACCATTGATTTCTTGAAAGACATCCGATTGAATGTTGCTGTGGAGCAGGACAACAAATCGTTCTTAAAGCTTAAAGTGAAAGTGCGTGATAAAATTGTTGCCGACGGATTGAACGACGACACCTTCGATGTAACAAACAAAGGAATTCACTTAAAAGCGGAAGATTTCAACCGCTTCATTGAAGACGAAAATACCGTGTTGGTAGATATGCGTAATCATTACGAAAGTGAAATTGGTCATTTTAAAAATGCGGTGACGCCAGATGTGGATACCTTTAGAGAATCGTTGGATATTATTGAAGATGATTTAAAAGATCATAAAGAAGATAAAAACCTTGTAATGTATTGTACTGGTGGGATTCGCTGTGAAAAGGCAAGTGCTTACTTTAAACATAAGGGGTTTAAAAATGTTTATCAACTTGAAGGTGGAATTATCGAGTACACCCGTCAGGTGAAAGAACAAAACTTAGAAAATAAGTTTTTAGGTCAGAATTTCGTGTTCGACGAGCGTCGAGCCGAACGAATTAGTGATGACGTCATTGCGCAATGTCACCAATGTGGAGAGCCTTTTGATGTGCATACCAATTGCGCTAATGATGCGTGTCACTTGTTGTTTATCCAATGTCCGAAATGTCAGGAAGAAATGGAAAACTGTTGTTCTACCACCTGTATGGAGATTAACAGATTGCCATACGAAGAGCAAAAAGCATTGCGAAAGGGACAAGGAAATAGTAACGATATCTTCAAAAAAGGGCGTGCCGATCACTTGCCTTTCAAAAAGGATTTAAGAAACATTTTCGAGCATTTTAAACAAGAAAAAGCCTAGTTGTATTATGCAAAAGATCGAATTAATGGCCCCTGCAGGGAATTTTGAATCGCTGCAAGCGGCCCTAGATAATGGTGCAGATTCTGTTTATTTTGGTGTAGAGCAGCTTAACATGCGTGCCAGAGCGTCCATCAACTTTACTTTGGACGACCTTCCAGAAATTTCCAGAAGATGCCAGGAAAAAGGTGTTAGAACTTATTTGACCTTAAATACGATTATTTACGATCACGATTTATCCATCGTAAAAACTTTGGTTAAGCGTGCCAAAGAGGCTGATATTACCGCTGTGATTGCCATGGACCAAGCGGTGATTATGGTAGCTCGTGAATTGGGAATGGAAGTGCATATTTCTACGCAAATCAATATCACCAATATTGAAACGGTGAAGTTTTATGCCATGTTTGCTGACACCATGGTGATGAGTAGGGAGTTAAGTTTGCGTCAAGTAAAGAAGATTTCAGAACAAATTGAAAAAGAGCAAATCAAAGGGCCTTCAGGGAAATTGGTGGAGATTGAAATCTTTGGTCACGGAGCATTGTGTATGGCTGTTTCTGGAAAATGTTATATGAGTTTGCATTCGCATAATTCTTCTGCAAACAGAGGCGCTTGCAAGCAAAACTGCAGAAAGAAATATACGGTGGTTGATCAAGAGACTGGTTTCGAAATGGAATTGGACAATGAGTACATCATGTCTCCAAAAGACTTGTGTACCATCGATTTTTTGGAAGAAGTAATCGATGCCGGAATTACCGTGTTGAAAATAGAAGGTCGTGGACGGGCTCCGGAATATGTCGCGAATGTCATTAAATGTTACCGCGAGGCGATTGATAGTATTGAAAACGGAACCTATTCCAAAGAGAAAGTAATTGGTTGGATGCAGGAATTGGAAAAAGTTTACAATCGAGGCTTTTGGAGTGGCTACTATTTAGGACAGAAATTGGGAGAATGGAGCAAAGGTTCAGGATCTCATGCGACTCAGAAAAAAGTGTATATCGGTAAAGGGGTGCACTATTATCCAAAAAGTAGCATTGGTGAATTTAAGATTGAAGCCTACGATTTGTCGTTGGGTGACACCATTTTAATTACTGGACCAACTACAGGTGCCAAGGAAATGACAGTGGACACTATGTTGGTTAACGATGAGCAGTTGGAAAAAGGTATAAAGGGAGATTCGGTAACCTTTCCAATACCCTTTAGAGTGCGTCCTTCGGATAAACTTTATAAGATTGTAGAAAATAAAGTTGAGGCTTAATGGTTGTTGTAACTCTTCAGAGAAATAAATGTATTGGTTGTAATTATTGTGTAGAATTGGCTCCTGAGCAGTTTCAAATGTCCAAAAAGGATGGGAAAACGGTGCTTTTGAGAAGTCAGGAGAAAAAAGGTTTTTTTACCTTAAAATCTCCAGACGAGGCTATTTTGGATCCTTGCGATCAGGCAGCAAAAGCTTGTCCCGTTAAAATAATTTCGGTAAAAAGCGTTTAAGTATTAATGTCTTAACTATCTTGCAGTGGATGGATTTTTACAAGCTATTGCAGTTAAATAGAAAGGTCAAATGTCATAGGGTAAAGTTTTTTGGGCTTTACTTACTGCATAAATTGAATAAGCGGTATTTGGCAGTGAATCTGGATCCTGTTATGGCATGTAATTTACGCTGTAAGATGTGTTATTTTACGGATGCTGATTATGTAAAGACGCTTAAAGGACAATTTAAGCCAGAGGAGTTGAAAGCTGTGGCAAAGGCAATTTTTGGAAGAGCATTGAAATTGCAGATTGGATGTGGAACAGAGCCTACTTTGTATAAAAATTTAGCGGATCTTGTAGCGCTGGGCAAGGACTATAAAGTGCCCTACATTTCCTTGACGACCAATGCTAATTTGTTGACAGAGGAAAAGATAGAAGAGTTGTTGAAGGCGGGCTTAAATGAGTTCACAATTTCTTTGCATGGCGTGACCAGGGAAACCTATGAAGGCTTTATGAAAAAGGCCAATTATGAAAAGTTTCATGATGCCTTTAAGGCTTTTGTCGAATTGAAATCTAAATATGATTTTAAGGTGCGTATCAATTATACTTTCAACAAGGATAATTTCTATGAGTTGCAGGAGTTTTTTGAACACTTCGATCCCAAGAGTTTTGATATTCTTCAAATAAGACCAATTCAAAAAATAGGGAATACCGAGTATAATGATTTTGACATCTCAACTTTGGTTGGGGATTATCCCAAGATTATTAAGGGAATTAAAGAAACCTGCAAGTCTAACGAGATTACACTTTTGGCTCCTGATGAATTATCTGTATTGGCAGGTGAGAACCAATCTAGTTTTATTTTCGACTATACATTTTGCTATATTTCTCCGAAGCAATTTTGGAAAGAGGGGTTTAATTGGCGTGAAGTGAGTTTTAATGACTTTTCCCGTGAAATAGGATGGAGCTCAACGTTGTTGTCCAATGTTTTTAAGTCGAAAAAAACGTTAAAATCCCTCTCCAACAGACTGAATTATGAGATCGAGATTTAATTAATTCCCAATAAAAACAGTGATGTTTTTATGTCATTAGAATAATCTTATCTTTACATTTTAGAAAACAAATTATTAATCTCCATTTGCTAGTCTAGATTAGCAAATTATATATAAAATTTATGGGTTGTAACAGTTGCTCAACTGGTAAGGATGGTCAACCAAAAGGATGCAAGAACAATGGAACTTGTGGAACTGATAGCTGTAACAAGCTAACGGTTTTTGATTGGTTGTCCAACATGTCCCTTCCTCAGGGACAGGAACCTTTTGATGGGGTGGAAGTACGTTTTAAGAACGGAAGAAAACAGTACTACAGAAATACAGAAAAATTATCATTGAATATAGGCGATATTATCGCTACACAAGCTCAGTCTGGGCACGATATTGGTATGGTAACGCTTACAGGAGAATTGGTTAGAATTCAAATGAAGCGTAAAAAAATAGATGTCAATAACCAAGATGAGGTTCTGAAAGTTTACCGAAAGGCCAATCAGCGAGATATCGATGTGTGGTCTAAGGCTAGGGATAAGGAAGAGCCTATGAAGGTCAAGGCAAGGCAGTTTGCCATTGATTTGAAACTGAAAATGAAAATCTCCGATATCGAATATCAGGGAGATGCCAGTAAGGCGACCTTCTATTATACGGCCGAAGAGCGTGTAGACTTTAGGGAACTTATTAAGTTGTTTGCCAAAGAGTTTAGAACCCGTATCGAAATGAAGCAGGTTGGGTTCCGTCAGGAAGCTGCCAGACTTGGAGGTATCGGGTCTTGTGGACGCGAATTGTGCTGTTCCACTTGGTTGACAGATTTTAGGTCTGTAAGTACTTCCGCGGCAAGATACCAACAGTTGTCATTGAATCCGCTTAAGCTTGCGGGACAATGTGGAAAACTGAAGTGTTGTCTTAATTATGAATTGGATGCCTATTTGGATGCTTTAAAGGATTTTCCAAAAACTGAAATCAAGTTGTATACCGAAAAGGGTGTTGCCTTGTGTCAAAAAACGGATATTTTTAAAGGTGTGATGTGGTATGCTTATGAAGGCGAATGGATGCATTGGCATAAACTAACCGTTGAACAGGCTAATGAAATTATCGAAAAAAACAAGAAAAAACAAAAGGTTGCCAGCCTCGAAGAATACGCGGCAGAACTAGTGGAAGACACTAAAACCGAGTTTGAAAATGTTGTAGGACAAGATAGTTTAACAAGGTTTGATAGTCCAAAAGGCAAAAGAAAACGTAAAAATAATAAGAGGAAACCTAGAAGAAACAACAATAAGTCTCAAAATAATGCCAAAAAATAGTTATTGGTTAGTTCTTTTAATGGGCATACTATATATGTCATGCGATTCCAATCAAGTTTATGATGAATACCAAACTGTACCCAACAAGTGGCATAAAGATGCTGTCATTTCTTTTAAGGTAACGCCTCCAGATTCGTTGAACAACTACAACCTGTTTGTAAACCTTCGAAATACTAGTGCCTACAAGTACAGTAATTTGTTTTTGATTGTAGGAATGGAATATCCAAATGGTAAGATAACCAAAGACACTTTGGAGTATGCCATGGCGAAGCCTAACGGAGAGTTTTTGGGAACTGGATTTTCGGATGTTAAGGAAAATAAGTTGTGGTACAAAGGTTACGAGAGTCCTTTTGTCTTTGATGAGTCAGGGGAATATACCATCAACATCCAACAGGCCATGAGAGAAAATGGTCATGTAGAAGGAGTAGAAGAGCTGGAAGGTATTACCGATATTGGTTTTAGAATAGAAAACGCAAACACTAAATAATTATTATGGCTAAAAAGGCAACAAATAAGAAAAACGCAGCACCTGATTTTTCTAAGTATATCCGTTGGTTTTGGATTACTTTCACGGGCGGTTTGCTTTTTGTAGTGCTGTTATTTTTATTGGCATCTTTTGGGGTGTTTGGTGAAATGCCGGACCACACCGTGTTGGAAAATCCTAAAACCAATTTGGCCACAGAAATCATTTCTTCGGATGGGAAAACGTTGGGTAAATTCTACTACAATGATAATAGAACACCTGTAGATTACAGTGAGTTGCCTCAGAATTTGGTAGATGCCTTAATCGCTACGGAAGATGCCAGATATAAAGAGCATTCAGGAATCGATGCAATAGGTACGTTAAGAGCCGCTGTTTTTCTTGGAACTAAGGGAGGAGCAAGTACCATTTCCCAGCAGTTGGCCAAGCAGTTGTTTCATAAAAGGGAAAATGCCAATATCGTTGAGAAACTATCACAGAAGATAAGGGAGTGGATTATTGCTATTCGTTTGGAGCGTCAGTATACCAAAGAAGAAATCATGGCTATGTATTTTAATATCTATGACTTTGGTAACAATGCCGATGGTATCCGCAGTGCTTCCCGTATTTACTTCGGTAAGGAGCCTATCGATTTGGAAACTAAGGAATCGGCTATGTTGGTGGGGATGTTTAAAAATTCTTCCCTATACAACCCAAGAAGGAATGAGGAAGGGGTAACCAATAGACGTAACACTGTTTTGGGACAAATGGTGAAATATGGATATCTTGATGAACAAGTTTCGGATTCCCTTCAGAAAACAGGTTTGGACTTAAACTATTCACCAGAATCGCACAGAGAGGGAATTGCTACTTATTTTAGAGAGTATTTGAAGCAATTCATGAAAGAATGGATTGCTGAAAATCCTAAGGCAGATGGCGAAAAATACCACCTTTATAATGATGGGTTGAAAATATATACTACGATAGATTCTCGAATGCAACAATATGCGGAGGATGCTGTGCAAAAACACATGGCAAGGCTACAGGCGGAATTTGATCATCAAAATACACCAGATCGTAACCCTACGGCACCTTTCTTGGATTTGAATAATAGTGAGATAGACGCCCTAATGAAACGTTCCATGAGACAAAGTGAGCGTTGGAGGCACATGAAGTATGATCTTAAAAAATCGAATGATGAAATTATAGCTTCTTTCGATGTCCCTACAGATATGAAAATTTTCTCATGGAGTGGTGAAATCGATACTATTTTGAAACCTATTGATTCCATGAGATACTATAAGTCATTCTTACATACAGGGATGATGTCCATGGATCCACAAACAGGTCACGTTAAAGCTTGGGTTGGTGGTATCAATTACAGGCATTTTCAATACGATCACGTAAAACAAGGGAAACGCCAAGTAGGGTCTACCTTTAAGCCATTTGTATATGCTTCGGCTATAGACCAATTACATTTGTCTCCTTGCGATACTTTACCAAATACACCAATTACCATTGAGGCCAATAAGTTTGGGAATCCAGAACCTTGGACGGCCAAAAACTCTGATGGTAAATACAGTGGTTTTATGACATTAAAGAATGCTTTGGCAAATTCCATAAATACCATTACAGCTAGATTGATGGACAAAATTGGACCGCAACCAGTAATCGATATGGCTAAAAATTTGGGAGTAGAGGAAGATATTTTGCCAGTTCCAGCCATTGCCTTGGGGACGCCAGATTTAAGTGTATATGAAATGGTTGCAGCGTACTCAACGTTTGCTAATAAAGGTGTTTATAATAAGCCTGTTATGGTAACGCGTATTGAGGATAAGAATGGCACAGTATTGTATCAGTTTACGCCAGAGTCTCGTGATGTGTTGAGTGAAGAGGTAGCTTATGTAACTGTAAATTTATTGGAAGGGGTAACACATGGTGGTTCTGGAACCCGTTTGAGAACTACAGGAGCCGATAAATACAGTGCAGCTTATCGCGAAATTATTACGGGCTACCCTTACGAGTTTACCAATCCTATTGCAGGAAAAACTGGGACAACCCAAAACCAAAGTGATGGATGGTTTATGGGGATGGTGCCTAACTTGGTAACTGGTGTTTGGGTTGGTGCCGAAGATAGAGCGGCGCACTTTAAAACCATTACTTATGGTCAGGGAGCGGCTATGGCCTTACCTATTTGGGGGCTGTATATGAAGAGCTGTTATGCCGATGAGGACCTTGGAATTTCAAAAGAAGATTTTGTAAGACCTGAAGAGTTGTCCATCCGTGTAGATTGTAATGCTAGTGAAGAAGGTGAAGAAGCTGAGATGCTTTTGGAAGAAGATGAGGACCTTGGTCTCGGATTTTAATATTTTGGAATATTGACATTAAAACGCTTGAATTATTGTTGATTGCAAAATATTAGCTAAAAAATATTACTCTTATCAAAAAAAACCGAAGTTATTCTTTTTAGAATCGCTGCGGTTTTTTGTATTTTACCCCTATAAAATTCTTAGCAAATGATTAATAAAAAAGTAGCAAATGTGTCGGAAGCACTTGAGGGTGTTTCGGATGATATGACCTTTATGCTTGGAGGCTTTGGGCTTTGTGGTATCCCTGAGAATGCTATTGCAAAGTTGGTGGATCTTGGAGTTAAAGGGCTGACGTGTATTTCTAATAATGCCGGGGTTGACGATTTTGGCCTTGGGCTTCTTCTTCAAAAAAAACAAATCAAAAAAATGGTGTCCTCTTATGTGGGTGAAAATGACGAGTTCGAGCGTCAGATGTTGAGTGGAGAATTGGAAGTGGAGTTAATTCCTCAAGGAACGCTTGCCGAGCGTTGCAGAGCTGCCCAAGCTGGGATTCCTGCTTTTTTTACACCTGCAGGATATGGTACTGAAGTCGCCGAAGGAAAGGAAACCCGTGAATTCAATGGTAAGATGCATGTGTTGGAAAATGCCTTTAAAGCAGATTTCTCGTTTGTTAAGGCATGGAAGGGTGACGAGGCTGGTAACTTAATATTTAAGGGAACAGCGCGTAATTTTAATCCTGCCATGTGTGGTGCTGCAAATATTACAGTGGCTGAGGTGGAAGAATTGGTGCCGGTTGGCACTTTAGATCCTAATGAAATACATATTCCAGGGATTTTTGTACAGCGAATTTTCCAAGGGGAAGTATATGAAAAGAGAATTGAACAACGAACCGTTAGACAAAGAGATTAATTATGTTAGATAAAACAGGAATAGCAAAACGAATTGCCAAAGAAGTAAAAGATGGCTATTACGTGAATCTTGGAATAGGAATTCCAACGTTGGTGGCTAATTATGTACGACATGATATCCAAGTAGAATTCCAAAGTGAAAACGGTGTGTTGGGTATGGGGCCTTTTCCTTATGAAGGGGAAGAAGATGCCGATATTATCAATGCGGGTAAGCAAACAATCACAACCTTGCCGGGAGCTAGTTTTTTTGAGTCCTCTATGAGTTTTTCCATGATTCGTGGGCAACACGTAGATCTGACCATTTTGGGAGCCATGGAAGTCTCTGAAAATGGTGATATTGCCAATTGGAAAATTCCAGGTAAAATGGTGAAAGGTATGGGAGGTGCTATGGACTTGGTAGCCAGTGCCGAAAATATTATTGTTGCAATGATGCATACCAATAAAGCAGGTGAATCCAAATTGCTTAAGGAGTGTACTTTGCCGCTTACGGGTGTAGGTTGTGTTAAGAAGATCGTGACTAATCTAGCGGTGATAGAAGTTACCGATAAAGGTTTTAAACTTTTGGAACGTGCACCGGGAGTTTCAGTTGAAGAAATTCAAAATGCAACCGAAGGGCATTTAATTGTGGAAGGAGAGATTCCAGAAATGCAATTATAGCATTTATAGATGTTTAGAGAAGCTACTTTTTAAAGTAGCTTTTTTTGATAGATACATTAAATTTGTAGGAAAAGTATTTTGTTTTAGATCTAAATGTTAAAAAATAATGCGTTTTATCGATTTTTAATGTATTTAAACTGATTTTTCAAAAAAATGTTTCATATTAGCTAAACCAAATCGAGACAAGGTAATTTACCAAGTCTATCATAAACTTAATTTATGATTTGCCCCAAATTTATCATGAATTTATGCTTATGGAAAATGTTGCCCCAAATCTACCAAGACCTACTTATTTTGAAAACAGGATACTTACTGTAATTCAAAATACTTTAAGCCTACTTAAGAATATTTTTGCCCTAATTAAAAAATTATTCATGCTATAACCCCTTCGGGATGGCATGAATTAATTTTTTGGTGTATTCCTTTTTTGGATTGTTGTAAATTATATCGGCATCATCCAATTCTTCAATTTGTCCTTTGTTCATCACCAATAATTGATCCGACATATATTTTACCACAGCAAGATCATGAGAAATGAAAATATAGGTAAAGTTATAATTGGACTTAAGTTCGTTAAGTAAATTCAGTACTTGTGCTTGCACAGAAATATCCAAGGCAGAAACCGATTCGTCACAAACAATCAATTTGGGTTGTAAAGCAATGGCTCTGGCAATCCCCACACGTTGACGCTGACCGCCAGAAAATTCATGCGGGTATTTATAAAAGGATTCTTCTGTAAGGCCTACTTTTTCCAAAATCTCTAAAACCAATTGCTTTCTTTCCTTGTCGGAATTACCAATGTTATGTACTGTCATGGGTTCCATGATGGCCTTTCCAATAGGCATTCTGGGATTGAGTGAAGCAAATGGATCCTGAAAAATAATCTGTATGTCTTTTCTAAGGGCTCTAACCTGTGTCTTAGATAGTTTGTTGATGTCCGTTCCTCTGTAGAAAATTTCACCCGAAGAGGCTTTGTCCAATAATAAAATGGCATTGCTCAAAGTCGATTTTCCGCAGCCGGATTCTCCAACTAGACCTAGGGTTTCACCTTCGTAAAGTTGAAAGCTAACATTGTTAACAGCTTTAAAGGCTTCAGGTTTTGAAAACCATCCCGATTTTGAAACATAGGTTTTGTTGAGATTCTTCACTTCCAATAAGGGCGTTTTGGAGTAAAGCTCTTTATGAAATGCTTTTCGGTCTTCTGCAGAAATGATGGTGCTATCTACCGAATCATTGATGACATCCTTAATAGTTGGCAACCTTTTAAGGCGAACATCCAAAGATGGCTTGGATTGTAACAGGGCTTTAGTGTAGGTGTCTTTAGGTGCTGTGAATACTTTGTGGGCAATACCTTGTTCTACAATATTTCCTTGGTACATCACCAAAAGTCTATCTGCAATTTCGGAAACTAAGGACAAGTCGTGGGAAATGAAAATAATGCTCATTTTCTCTTCCTGCTGAAGTTGTTTCAACAAGAGAATGATTTCCTTTTGAACGGTTACATCCAAGGCGGTTGTAGGCTCGTCCGCAATTAATATTTTGGGTTTGCAGGCAATGGCCATGGCAATCATTACACGTTGCTTTTGTCCACCTGAGATTTCATGAGGATAGGCATCATAAATGCGTTCTGGGAGCGGTAATTTCACTTTCTCAAAAAGAGATAAGGTTTCAGTTTTGGCTTCCGTTTTGGAAAGTGATATGTGCTGTAATAAAATTTCCTGAACCTGTTTGCCGCATTTCATGGATGGATTCAATGAACTCATGGGTTCCTGGAAAATCATCGCAATCTCATTTCCCCTGATGTCTTGAAACTGTTTTGCAGGGAGGGTTGTAAGATCTTTATCTTCGAATAAAATGTGTCCATTAGTTATTTTTGAAATCTTCGGAGGCAATAATCCCATAAGGGCCAATGAGGAAACGGACTTTCCAGATCCCGATTCTCCTACGATTCCTAAAATTTCATTCTCAAACAAATCATAGCTGATATGATGTATGATTTCCTTTTCGGATTTATTGGATATAAAGGAAATGCTAAGCTCTTTTACAGATAAAAGGGGTGGTGTGGCCATGTGCTAAACACTAATAATTTCATTGTCTTGTAACAGTTCGTCGCCTCGCAGTCTTAAAAATATTTGGGCTACGGCCACTGTATCTTTTTCGCAATAGATGACAATTCTGTCAATATCATTTTCTTCGTAATACACTCTTCTTACTTCGCTACCATCAATATCGTCTTTTGGCGATGGAATACCGAGAACATTGGTAAGGAGCTTAAGAGAGGTGAAGTGTTTGTAATCTCCAAATTTCCATAGTTCCAAAGTGTCTAAATGGGGTACTTCCCAAGGCTTTTTGCCAAAAAGATTGAGTTTGTATGGCAATTCGATGTTGTGGATGATCATTCGTCGTGCAATGTATGGAAAATCGAATTCCTTCCCGTTATGAGCGCACAATACATGTTTGGGTTGTCCAAAATGAGTGGTCAATAGGTTTTTAAAGTCCTGAAGAATTTTAATTTCATCACCAAAAAATGAGGTGACCCGAAACTGTCTCATATCGCCCTGAAAACTAAAGTAGCCAACGGAAATACAGACAATTTTCCCGAATTCGGCCCAAATACCTGCACGTTCATAGAATTCTTCAGCGGTATATTCGTCCCGTCTTTGGTATTGCGATTTGGCATCCCATAAATATTGTTTGGTGGTGTCCAAATCTGAAAAATGTTCTGTTTCCGGAACGGTTTCAATGTCTAAAAATAATATGTTTTCCAGTGGCAGTTTAGAGATCATATCCTAACATGTTATAGGCTTCTTCTATGTAAATTGAAATATCATCAGTAAAAGTGGCTACAGCCGATCCATCCCCTTTTGAGTGTCCTAAGCGCACAATAATGATATTGTCGTTGGGTTCTACAATCACGTATTGCCCAAGGTGACCTCGCATCATAAAAAAGTGCTTGTCCCCAACATCTTTTAGCCACCAGCCATAGCCGTATTCAGGGCTTGCAGCAAATCTTGGAGTGATAGACTTTGCAATAAAAGCGGAGTCCAACACTTGTTGGCCATTCCATTTACCATGGTCTTTATAGAGTTTTCCCATTCGGGCAAAATCCTTTGCATTGGAGGCGATACAGCAATAGGCCTTAACTAAATTATGGTCTTCGCTGTCTACTTGCCATAGGGCTTGGTTTTCGCAACCCAAAGGTTGCCAAAAACTTTCGGTGAGATAGTCGTACAGTTTCTTATTGGTGGCTCTTTCAATTACCATTGCCAACAATTGGGTATCGCCACTAGCATATTTATAAGCTTTTCCAGGTTCGTCTACAACTTTTAAGCCTGTAATTACTTTTTCCAAATTATCATCAAAATAGGCGCGAGTGGTAATGGAGAAAGGGGAATAGTAAGCTTCGTCCCAATTGGTGCCGGATGCCATACTTGATAGGTCTCCAACAGTCATTTTTGCTGCTAAACCATCACAAAATTCTGGAACAAAATCGCAGACAGGTTGATCCAAACTCTTAATATAACCATCCATGATAGCCTTTCCCAACATAGCCGACACATAACTTTTGGCCATTGAGAAGGAATTACTTTGGGACTTGCTGTTAAATCCATCAAAGTAATCTTCAAACCAAATGCTATCATTTTTTATAATCACATAGGCTACGCTACCATTTTCTTTATGGATGGTGCTTAAAAGCTCTGTGGCCTTTGCTGTGTTGTAATCTTTGTGATTTGGCCAAGGTTGAGGTAGGCCTTGATCAATGACCTTGTTATCGAATTCTTTATAATCGTTCAAGTAGGCGGTAGTATGCCCATTTAAATAAATGGTGCGAAACGCTTTAATTAAATAATCGGTATCTGTGGCATACAATGCAATTATAAGGATACCGCATAGGACCGCTGTCCATTTAATGAGATTTTTGAGGAATTTCATGAGAGCTAATTTAATAACTAAATATAGGAGAATTTTTTAAAAAAGGCGCTGTTGTTTATATGGGCTTTCGTGTTCCAAAAGCCATTGTTTCCGGTGTAATCCTCCTGCATAACCAGTGAGGCTGCCATCACTTCCAATAACCCTATGACAGGGAATAATGATCCAAATGGGGTTTTTGCCATTGGCATTGGCCACGGCTCTTATAGCCTTGATGTCTCCCAATTGTTTGGAGAGTTCTAAATAGGAAGTTGTTTTTCCAAAGGGAATTGTTGCCAATGTATTCCAGACTGTTTTTTGGAATTCGGTGCCTTCTGGGTTTAGTGAAAGATTAAATTGTTGACGTTTGCCATCAAAATATTCTTGTAGTTGATATACGCAATCTTCCAAAGCTTCGGGAATAATATCCGTAAGCGTTTCGTCACTGTCTAAAACTGTAACCGAAGTAATGCCATCTTGGTCGCCAGAAATTTTTGCAAAGCCCAAAGGGGTATTGATGATGCAGGTTTCCATAAACTTTAATCTTCAATAAGTCCAAGGCGTTTGGCTCTATCTTCCCAACTTTTTCTGGCTAATAATTGTAAATCGGCAATGTTGTCGCTTTCGTCCATGATTTCAAGGCCCAAAAGGGTTTCAATCACATCTTCCATAGTTACCAAACCACTTATAGAGCCGTATTCGTCAACTACCAAAGCCATATGGTTTTTGCTTTCAACTAAGAGTTCAAAGAGTTTAGGGATAGGCATGTTCCTATTGATGATGATGATGTCACGCTTGATATCCGAAAGAATTTTGTCTCCATGGCCAAAGGCCATTTCTCTAAAAGCTTCGTCTTTTAGCACCAAGCCTGTAATATTATCTGCTTCATTGGAATAGACAGGGATTCTAGAAAATCTGATGTTTGAGTTTCTTTCAAAGAATTCTGCGACGGTTTCACTTTCATTTTCAATTTTCATGACGGTTCTTGGCGTCATGATATCTTTGGCCTGAACGTCCTTAAAGGTCAAAAGGTTTTTAATTACTTTACTTTCTGATTCCAAAAAGACACCTTCTTCCTCTGCTAAATTGGTCATGGCATGAAAATCTTCACGACTTAAAACGCTGCCATGATGTCCTTTGCCTCCAATAAGTTTGGTGGTGAGTTGCAGTAGCCATAAAAGGCCAGTCCATTTTAAAGGAAAGATGAGGATTGTTAGGGCTTTGGCTGTAAAATTGGCCAGTTGTTTCCAATAGGTGGCACCAATGGTTTTAGGGATAATCTCAGAAACCACTAAAATTAAAAATGTCATGATAGCAGACACTACGCCTACCGTATTTATTCCAAAAACTTCAATTTTAAAGGGTAATTTTTCAGCTTGAATCCCTACCATCATAGCTCCCAAAGTATGAGCAATGGTGTTGAGTGTCAAAATGGAAATGAGAGGTTTGTCGACGTCCTTTTTTAAGTTTTCCAAGGTTTCAGCGTAGTGCTTCCCTTCCTGTTTTTTAATGTTGATAAAGGTTGGCGTAACACTCAACAAGACAGCTTCCAGAATGGAACATAAAAAAGAGAAGAAAATGGATATGGTAGCCCAAAAAATTAATGCGCTCATAAAATGGCTTTCGTTTTACTCGATTCTCGAATTCATTTGTTTGGAACTCGAATTTTTGAATTACTACCTCGTGGTGACCCGCGAGGTAGTTCACTAATTTACGAAATCCAACGAGTTAAGCACATAAAATATGAATTTGTGTGATTTTAATACTTTCAAAAGAAAAGCCCTGGTCATTTCTAAAGTTGACCAGGGCCTTTATAAATTGAAGTAGTTTATCGATTTAAAATCTTTACCACATCCTTTGCAAAATAGGAAGCGATAATGTCGGCGCCAGCACGCTTGATGGCAGTAACCTGTTCCATCATCACGGCGTCGTGGTCCAACCAGCCTTTTTCGGCAGCGGCCTTTACCATGGCGTATTCTCCAGAAACTTGGTATACAGCCACAGGCACATCCACTTCATTTTTGATTTCGCGAACAATGTCCAAATAGCACAAGCCTGGTTTTACCATCACGATGTCGGCACCTTCATCGATGTCCATTTCGGTTTCTCGAATGGCTTCAAAGCGGTTGGCGTAATCCATTTGGTAAGATTTTTTGTCCTTTGGAATATCTATCATGTCCACTGGAGCGGAGTCTAAGGCATCTCTAAAAGGTCCGTAGAAAGCGGAAGCATATTTAGCAGAATAGCTCATAATACCTGTATTGAAATAGCCTTCGTCTTCCAAAGCTTCCCTGATGGAAAGGATCCGACCGTCCATCATATCACTTGGTGCCACAAAGTTGGCACCGGCTTCGGCATGCGAAAGGCTCATTTCTGTTAGAATCTCTACTGTGTCATCATTCAGAATCAAACCATTTTCTATAATGCCATCATGCCCGTATGAAGAATAAGGATCTAAAGCTACATCGGTCATCACCAACATGTCCGGACAGGCATTTTTTACAGTTTTTACGGCGCGTTGCATCAAACCGTTTGGGTTGATGGCTTCCGTACCTTTATTGTCTTTTAGATTGTCAGGCACTTTTACAAACAATAACACCGATTTCAATCCAAGTTTCCACAATTCTTTCACTTCTTTTTCCAAAAGGTCCAAGCTGTATCTAAAATAGTTGGGCATGGAAGGGATTTCTTCCTTCACATTTTTGCCTTCCACGACAAACAATGGCACTAGAAAATCGTTGGGGGTGATTATGGTTTCGCGAACCAAAGAGCGTATGGCTTCATTGGTGCGTAGTCTTCTATTTCGTCTTAATGGGTACATTATGATTTGTGTATTAAATTTTCAATTTTTTATTCATCTTATTCTGCATATCATCTGCAAATCCTACTAAAGATTTGGGCGCTTTAAAGCGATAACCTACAAATATTTGAAAATAGGGAATGTTGTCTGCCGCACGGGATGAGCTATCGGCAGAATGGTTCAAAATTAGGTAGCTGTAATGGGCTCCTAGGTATAGGTTGTCGATGTCGTAGGTGGCGGCGGCTCTAAAATTCAATTCGGTCAATAAAGAGTTGAGGGCATCTTCTCCTTCCGATTTTGAGTGGTTTAACCCAATTCCAGCCGAAATACCACCAGACAGAAGAAGGTTGTTTGTGGGAACATAATTGTAATAATAGGAAGGGGCAAAAGCAATATCAAAGGAATAGTAGCTGAAATCGATATAGTCCCCTGTTTCAGTGCTGTTGCCTTCCAAATTGAATTTTGAATAATAGTAGATAATTCTAGGAATGAAACTCCCGGTACTTTTCAATTGTTTTTCGTCCTGTGAAGTGATGGCTCTAAACGAAAAATTCTCATTCCATATATAGGATGTGGCCCCTCCAATTTTAAAGTTTTTGGAATGTGGTAAATAGACGGATATATCGTCACTATTATTAAACTTCAGGTAGAACCCTTTCTCTTTAAACAGTTCGAAGGTTTGCATGAAATGGTTTCCAAAGAAGGTTCTAAAGCCTAAAGTGAACAGTTTGGAGTCTTCATTGTCCTTATTGGTTCCCATAAAATCGGGCGCAAAAGAGTAAGAGCCTGAAATACCTCGAAATGAAATTGAAGCTCCAATCCTGTTTTGTTTATTGGGTTCGAGATTGAAGAAATCATCCGAGTTGCGATCTTTGATTTTTAAGTCGTTGGAGGTGTTTACATAAAACGCACGTGCCGTAATCCTATTGGGGTAGGAGGCCTTGTATTCAGAAGCCTCTTTGTAAATAATGTTTGTGACCGTGGTGTCCTGAACAATTTCTTCAGGAGTAATTTGGGCCCAAACAGAGGCTCCTGTAAGACCTATTAATAGGTTGAGTGTGCCTAATTTTAAACCCATGCTTTTGGTTGTTTTAAAACGGAGAGCAATGCTGCTTCCGGGCTGCCCTCTTCTGGATGGTGATCATATACCCATTGTACATGAGGAGGTAAACTCATCAAAATACTTTCTATACGACCGTTGGTTCGTAATCCAAACAAAGTACCCTTATCATGGACTAAATTAAATTCTACGTAACGCCCGCGACGTATTTCTTGCCATGTTCTATTGGCTTCCGTATAAGGAAGATCCTTACGTTTTTCAACAATTGGTACATAGGCTTCCAAAAAACTATTGCCCACTTCGGTGACAAAATTATACCAATTTTCCATGCTCATTTCTTCTGTGGCTTTACAGTAGTCAAAGAACAAACCGCCAACGCCTCTGGCTTCATTGCGGTGGCTGTTCCAGAAATACTTATCGCATTTCGTTTTATATTCTTGGTAGAAGTCTGGATGGTGTTTGTCACAGGCTGTCTTACAAGTGTTATGAAAATGGATTGCATCTTCTTCAAATAAGTAATACGGCGTTAAATCCTGTCCGCCTCCAAACCATTGATCTACTATTTCACCTTGTTCATTGTACATTTCAAAGTAGCGCCAATTGGCATGCACGGTTGGCACCATTGGACTTTTTGGATGTAATACCAAACTAAGGCCACAGGCAAAAAAGTTGGCATCCTTTACACCAAAATAGTTTTGCATGCTCTCCGGAAGTTTGCCGTGAACCGCTGAAATATTCACGCCGCCTTTTTCAAACACATTACCGTTTTCAATGACTCTGGTTCTTCCACCACCGCCTTCAGGGCGTTTCCAAAGATCTTGACGAAACTTGGCCTTGCCATCAATGGTTTCCAAAGTTGAGGTGATGCTGTCTTGAAGGTTTTGTATGTATGTGTAAAATTTATTTTTCATTATGTATTTGGTAAAGTTCCATATCCAGCGGTCCTTTTGCGGTGGATATATAATCGTTTTCTAATGTTTTTGCCCATGAAAACCCACATCTTTTGGCGACATTAACACTAGGTGTGTTGCTATTGTGAACCAAGATGTTTAAGGTTTGAAGGCCAAGTGTATCAAAGGCAAATTCCATACAGGCTTTTAGGGCTTTGGCCATCCATCCGTTGCCCGTATAATGGCTCCCAAGGCAATAGGCAAATTCCCCTTCCTTTTGGTTCCAGTTGAGGTTTTTAAGAATGATTAAACCTGCAACGTTAGAGGTTTCCAAGTCTTTAATGGCAAAGGTGTATTCTGTTTGATTTTCTATGGCTTGCCTTTGTTGGGAGATATAGTCTTTGGAAGCGTCTTCCGAAATATTCTGCGCTAAGGTTTTGGGTAGATACAACTGAAAGCGCCTCCCATTGGTAATCATCAGCTTGCTTAAGCTAGAAGCGTCTTCGGGTTTCAAAGTAGCCAATTCAAATGTGTCTTTTACCAAAACCATTTATTGTACGTTTTCTTTTGAATTATTCAGCTCTAAAAGTCTAACGGTTTCTTTGGAAGCTGCTGTTACTGAAAGTGGTAACACGATCATTAAGCCTAAAATAGGAATTAAAAGGCAAAGTAAAAACACAATTCCGTTTCCAATTGCGGTGCCTTTGTTCTTCTTTACAAATTGAATGCTTTCTCTGTAATTGAAATGACGCTCCAAAGTGTAGTCCATATTTCCAAAACCGGCATAATAGGCTTGAATTAAAAAGAGTAACACAGAGGATGCAATGCCAATAACAGGAATAAAACCTATTAAGAGCACTGGGATGGTAAGTGTAAGTTCTTTAAAAAGGTTACGCAAGTTGATTTTAATACCTCGCCACAATTGCGAACTGAAAGAACTTTTGTTGTTTTTTGGTAAGGGGCTATTGGCTAAATGGGCTTCAATCCGTTCGGAAACTGGGCTCATAAAGGGGGCCGAAAGGGCCATGACAATATGTTTGTAGAGCAATAGGCCGATGGCAACAATCGCCAAGCCAATGAAGATTTCAGATAGATTTCTTAACCATGAAGTTGAATTCCAACTAGGGAAAATGCTCAGGATGTAGTCGAAAATATTATCCGATAAACCATAGGCGGTCAAACCAACGCTAATGGCAGTAAAAAGACTGATGACAATTGGGATTGCAAAATATTTCCAAAGCCCAAGTTTTGAGATTAGAGCAAAGGCTCCAAAATAGGCTTGTATGGCTTTGAAAATATTTTTTAGCATCTATAAGTTGGTTCCTGTGCCAATTGAATTGGCAAGGTTTTTAAAGATCTATGCTTTGTATTCCTTTACAGCATCAATAAATGCCTTGGCATTATCTAATGGAATATTTGGCAAAATACCGTGTCCTAGGTTGACAATGTATTTATCTTTTCCAAATTCATCAATCATTTGGTGAACCATCTTTTTGATGACGTCTGGAGGCGATAATAGTCTTGCTGGATCAAAATTACCTTGAAGGGTGATTTGTCCACCAGTTAAATAACGCGCATTTTTAGGAGAACAGGTCCAATCAACTCCAAGGGCAGAGGCATTGGATTGTGCCATTTCATTAAGGGCAAACCAACAACCTTTTCCGAAAGCAATTACTGGGGCATCATCTTTCAAGGCTTCAATAATTTGATTGATATACTGCCATGAAAATTCATGGTAATCGGTTGGAGATAACATACCTCCCCAAGAATCAAACACCTGAACTGCGTTAACACCAGCTTTAACTTTTTCCTTTAGGTAAGCAATAGTGGTATCGGTGATTTTTTGCAATAATTGGTGGGCTGCAATAGGATTGGTAAAACAAAATTCCTTGGCTTTGTCAAAGGTTTTGCTGCCTTGGCCTTGTACGCAATAGCACAAAATGGTCCAAGGAGAGCCAGCAAATCCAATAAGAGGAATTTCGTCATTCAACAATTCTTTGGTGGCTTTTATAGCTTGGTAAACATAATCCAATTCTACCGTTACATCTGGCACAACTACATTGTCCACATCTTTTTGGCTTCGAACAGGGTTAGGTAAGTATGGACCAAAATTTGGTTTCATTTGTACCTCGATGTTCATAGCTTGTGGAATCACCAAGATGTCAGAAAACAAGATGGCGGCATCCATACCATAGCGACGAATAGGTTGAACGGTAATTTCACTTGCCAATTCAGGAGTACGGCAACGTGTAAAGAAATCGTATTTTTCGCGAATTGCCATAAATTCTGGTAAATAGCGACCTGCTTGACGCATCATCCACACTGGTGGGCGTTCAACAGTTTCTCCTTTTAGGGCTCTTAAAAATAAATCGTTTTTTATCATGTTTATTCCGCTGAAAAGCGACTCTATTTAATTCAACTTTTTAATTCAAACCTAAAGATTAGGCGTAATGTTCGTTTACCAGTTCTATCACACTTTCCACTGTTGGAACTTTAGCAATACGAACATCCTTGAAATATTTTTGGGCTTCCTTGGCAGTGGTTTCTCCTATACAGAAAGCAATGCCGTTGGGTTTATTTTGTAGGATAAAACTTTCGACTGTTGAAGGACTGTAAAACATAATACCTTCAATATTGTCCTCCACTTTTTCCGAATCGTAACGGGTTTGGTAGGCTTCAATTTCCTCTACCTTGATGTGGTTGTCCTTTAAAATGGTAGGCAAATCGTCCAATCTCAAATTGCTGCAGAAATAAGTAACCTCTGTACCGTCAATATAATCAACTAAATATTCGGCCAAGGTTTTTGCATTTTTGGCAGCGTGAGTCACAGGGCCTATTTTTTGTTCGATAAGGCGTTTGGTGCGGCGACCTACACAATAAATATTTTTAAAATTTAAGTCTTCCGAAGGGCAATTGGTAAGAATGGCATCTACGGCATTTTGACTCGTAATTACCACATTTTTAAATGGTGTTTTGAGTTTGCTTAGCGGAATTCTGTTGGGGTTGGTTTTGATGGCATCGTTGCTCTTTACAACCAAACTGTCGTTTAACAGAAACTGTTGATCTTCGGTTAGGGATTTGGTGGAATAGATATTGGTTTGCTTCCCTGAATGTTTAATGCCATCCATCAAGCGTTTGCCACCACGTTCAATAACATTTTCGGCACATTGCTGCGCTAAATCTTGATGTCTTCCTAATTTTACGGAACGGGAAACTTCAATTTTTTTGGTTCCGTCAGGACTTAATAAAACTCCAGTAAAACTGATTTCTTCATTTTTGATAGTTGCCAAGGCACCAATTGGGGCAGAGCAACCTCCTTCTAAAACTCTCAAGAAATTACGTTCTATAGAGGTGCAGATTTCTGTTTCTTCGTGGTTGATCTCACGGCAGATTTCCAGAATGTCCTCATCTTTTTCCAAAGCAGTTACCATCACAGCTCCTTGAGCAGGGGCAGGAATCATCCAATCTAAATTGAGGGCGTTTTCAGGGCGAATTTGCAAACGGCCTAAACCTGCCGCCGCAAAAATGGCACCGTTCCAATCTTCGTTGTCTTCCAGTTTTTGAAGGCGTAAATTTACATTGCCTCGTAACCCAACTACAGTGTGTGTTGGGTAGCGGTTGAGCCATTGTGCTCTTCGACGTAAACTTCCGGTGGCAATAATACCTTCTCTATGCGAAAGGAATTCTTCGTTATGTTTAAAAACCAACATGTCCTTGTTGTTGCCACGCTTTAAAACCGCGGCTTGAACAATCCCATTAGGTAAAGCTGTAGGGACATCTTTTAAGGAATGTACTGCAATATCGATATCACCATTGAGCATGGCAATGTCCAATGTTTTGGTGAAAACTCCAGTAATTCCCAATTCATAGAGAGGTTTGTCTAAGACTAAATCTCCAGTTGATTTTACAGGAACAAGGACAGTTTTGTGGCCCAAGTGTTCCAGTTGGCGTTGTACAGTTTTGGCTTGCCATAGCGCCAATTGGCTATCGCGGGTACCAATGCGAATAATTTTAGACATGTTTTGTGGATTCTTCTAATTGAAACACCTTCTTAATTAATTCCAGGCTTTCATCAGTAGAAATGCCATCCTCTCTTAAATGATGCGCAAAGTGATTGGTAATCTTTTGAATGATATTGTTACTGATCAATTCGGCCTGCTCTTCATTGAAATTAGACAGCTTTTTACGTTGCGTGTCCAATTCTGCATTTTTAAAATCGGTCAGTTTTAGTTTTAGGGCCTTGATGGTAGGAGCAAATTTTCGGGTTTCCAACCAAGTATTGAATTCCGCTTTTACTTCTTCAAGAATGGCCTCTGCTATTGGGATGTGCGCCTTTCTCTTTTCTAAAGTTTCATCCGTAATCTGAGAAAGATCGTCCAGGTGAATTAAAGTGACATTGTCCAATTCGGTGACGTTGTGGTTCACGTTTCTTGGAATGGACAAATCCAAAATCAACAACGGTTTTTTGGTTTGAATCAAAAATTTGTCGACTGTTGGATTTTGAGCACCAGTGGCTACAATCATCACGTCAGATGCATTGATTTCTTCCTGTAAATTGGCATAGTCCTTTACCAACAAGTTGAACTTTCCTGCAATTTCCTGTGCCTTGGTTTTGGTTCTGTTGATAAGGGTGATGTGCTCATTTTTAGTGTGCTTCACTAAATTTTCACAAGTGTTACGTCCTATTTTTCCAGTTCCGAAGAGTAGAATATTTCGGTTGGAAATATCTTCAATATTGTTCAAGATGTAATGCACCGAAGCAAAAGACACCGAAGCCGCTCCTGAGGAAATGTCGGTTTCTGTTTTGATGCGTTTGCTGGCTTGGATTACGGCATTGATCAAACGCTCCAAGTAGGAATTCAATAAACCTGCTTTTTTAGAATCCTTGGCGCTAGACTTTAATTGACTTATAATTTCAAAGTCACCAAGAATTTGACTGTCCAAACCAGAACCTACCTTAAACATGTGGGCAATAGCTTCTTTGTTTTTATAGATATAGGCAACTTCCTGAAACTCTTCAACGGTTCCTTTGGTGTTCTCGCAAAGTAACTTGATAAGCTGGTAAGGATGCTCGGCAAAACCGTAAAGTTCAGTACGGTTACAGGTAGAGGTTACAATAAGGCTGTCAATGCCATTTGCCTTGGCTTGGGTATATAGCAATTGCTTACCATCATTATCCAAGCTAAAGTGGCCTCTTATATCTGCATCGGCTTTTTTGTAGCTTAAGCCAATGGCGTAAAAATATGTTGTTTTCGACTTAGTGTTGTATTCCATTAAATAACGTTGGAAATTCGGCAACAAAAATATATTTATGCAAATTAAAAAAATAACGCTAAAGGAACAATAAGTATCGCTGGTGGTTTTTTTGGCTTGTTTTTCGAATTAATGTAAATAATATCATACTTTTGCAGTTGAAACAACGTGTTTGACGAAGTTTGTTTAGAACAGGTCTAAATAGTTTTGAGATGGATTCGAGTTTTGACACAGAAAAAAATATCGCCATAGGTTCTTTAAATACGGCCATAGATTCTTTTAATGAAGTAGAGATAGAAAAGGATTTTTATGTGCTGACCTACCAAAACGAAACCGATAAAGTGGTGACTCTTGAAAGGGAAATTGATAGTAGTTTTATTCAATTTCACTTTTGTTTAAAGGGCATTTGTAAGTTTATTTTCAATAATGGTCGTTATGCTCTGAATATCGAAGATGAAAATTCATTGCTTCTTTATAATCCACAACAGGATTTGCCTCTTCATATGGATTGTCAACCACAATCTTGGTTGGTTTCGGTGATTATTTCTATTAAAAAATTTCACGGATTGTTTTCGCAGGAGGCGGATTATATCACGTTTCTGAGTGAAGACAATAAGGATAAGAAGTACTATGATGACGGGAAGATTACACCGTCAATGGCCATTGTGCTTACCCAGTTGATTAATTTCAATCTTAATAATTCCATTAAAAATCTCTACTTCAAAGGAAAGGCTTACGAGCTTTTGAGCTTGTATTTTAACCGAAGTGAAGATGCCAATGTGGAGCAATGCCCGTTTTTGGTAGACGAATCCAATGTCATCAAAATTAGAAAGGCTAAGGATATCATCATTTCCCGAATGACCGAACCGCCAACCTTACAGGAACTTTCAGAGGAAATTCAGTTGAGTTTAAAGAAATTAAAGGAAGGCTTTAAAGAGATTTACGGAGATTCTGTCTATAGTTTTCTGTTTGATTATAAAATGGAAGTCGCTAGAAAGCTATTGGAGTCTGGTAACCACAATGTCAATGAAGTTGGTCTAAGGGTGGGGTACAGTACGGCGAGTCATTTCATATCTGCCTTTAAAAAGAAATACGGAACAACCCCCAAAAAATACATACAATCAATATTATGAACATGAAACACTTATTGCGGATAGCCATTTTATTTATAAGTAGCGTTGCTCAGGCGCAATCGGATACAGAAGGTGTAAAAGTTGAGTTGCTGAAGTACTTTGACTATGTGGAAGCCAATAATTCCGATGGGGTGATTGGTTACATGCATCCTAAAGTATTTGAAACCATTTCCAAAGAGCAGATGAAAGCGGGAATGGATCAGATGCTGCAGAATGAACAGATGAAAATCGAGTTTTTGAGTACGGAAATCACCAATATTTCCAAAATTATAACGCTTGGGGATAGTCAATACAGCCTTATTGATTATTCCAACGATATGAGAATGACATTTCTTTCCGTAGCAGATAAGACCTTGGAAGAGAAACAGACCTTCATGGATTTTATGACGCCTACGATAGAAGAGCAGTTTGGAGAGGGCAATGTGAAGGAAGATGTGGAAACTGCTTCCCTGATAATTCATGTGGAAAGTAATATTTACGCGGTTAACAATGTTGAGTTTGGTGGTTGGAAATTTTTGGCCAACGATCCAAATATGGCAACGGTTGTGAATGGGATCATTCCTGCGGAAGTAAGAAATGAATTGACAAAACAAAACTAAAATAGGTTAATAACGGCTTTATAGGATTTATGAAAAAGGGAATTTTACTTGTTAATTTAGGGTCGCCAGACAGTCCAGACCCAAAAGATGTGAAAAAATATCTTGGTGAATTTTTAATGGATGAACGCGTGATCGACGTTCCGCTTTGGGCAAGAAACTTGTTGGTAAAGGGCATTATTTTAAATACTCGTCCTAAAGCTTCTGCCGAGGCATATGGAAAAATCTGGTGGGAAGAAGGTTCGCCGTTAATTGTGATTTCTGAACGCGTAAAGGCAGGAATTCAAAAGCAAGTAGATGCTCCAGTAGCTTTAGCGATGCGTTACGGAAGCATGACCATTAAAAAAGGCTTGCAGGAATTGGTGGATCAAGGAGTGGAAGAAGTGTTTATTGTGCCATTATATCCGCAATTTGCCATGGCAACTACAGAAACCATTTTGGTATTGGCTGAAGAGATAAGAAAAGAGCACTTCCCGAATTTGAAATTCTCCGATTTAAAGGCGTTCTATAACCGTCCCGATTATATTGAGGTGCTTTCCAATAGTGTTGCAAGACATTTGGAAGGAAAACCATTTGAGCATTTATTGTTTTCATACCACGGGGTTCCTGAGCGCCATATTAGAAAAAGAGATGTTACCAAATCTCATTGTAAAATTGATGGAAGCTGTTGTGCTACACCTTCCAAAGCGCATGAATTTTGCTATAGACACCAATGTTTGGAAGTGACGCGATTGGTTGCTGAAAAATTGCAGCTGGCAGAAGGAACCTATTCTACTTCGTTTCAATCAAGATTAGGTTTTGATCCGTGGTTATTGCCTTATACTGATAGAACTATTGAGGCATTAGGTAAAAAAGGATTAAAAAGTATGGCCATTGTAACACCTGCCTTTGTGAGTGATTGCTTGGAGACTTTGGAAGAAATCGCCATGGAAGGAAAGGAGATTTTTGAAGAGATGGGAGGTGAGCATTTTACAACCGTGCCTTGTTTGAATGATGACAAAGAGTGGATTGACTTGTTGTCTAAATGGATGAATGAATGGCTAACAGCAGAAACGGTTAAGGCGTAATGGCGAAAATTTCTGCCCAAGAATTAGGTTCGCAGCCTATTGGGAAATTGTTAATTAAACAGGCGGTTCCTGCGTCTATTGGTATTTTGGTAATGTCCTTGAACATTCTTGTAGATACCATTTTTGTTGGGAATTGGATTGGGCCAACGGCCATTGCCGCCATTAACGTGGTATTGCCGGTATCCTTTTTCATTGCGGCTCTGGGAATGAGTATTGGTGTAGGTGGTTCCTCCATTATTTCTCGAGCTCTTGGTGCCAACGATCATGAAAAGGCACTGAAAACATTCGGAAATCAAATTACGCTTACCTTATTATTTACTGTTACGCTCGTTACCTTAGGGCTGACATTTGTGGATGGTATTATTCCTGCTTTTGGAGGGAAAGGAGCCATTTTTGATCCGGCGAAAGTGTACTATATCATCGTATTGTATGGAGTGCCGTTTTTGGCCTTGTGCATGATGGGAAATACGGTGATTAGGGCGGAAGGAAAGCCAAAATTCGCTATGTATGCCATGATGATCCCTTCGGTTGGGAATTTGATTTTCGACTATATTTTTATCAACCTAATGGATTTGGGCATGGAAGGTGCCGCTTGGGCTACCACGGGCTCTTACATGCTTTGTTTTGTATTCATTATTTGGTTTTTTATGTCCAAAAATTCCGAGCTAAAGATAGGGTTGTCCCATTTTGGCTTGAATTCAAAAATTGTATCCGAAATAGGGTCTTTGGGCTTCGTGACTTTGGCTAGACAAGCTGTAGTAAGTATCACCTATCTGTTCATGAACAATATTCTATATAACCTGGGAGGGGAAGTTTCCGTCACAGCTTATGCCATTGTTGGGAGGATGCTCATGTTTGCTTTGTTTCCTGTTTTTGGAATTACCCAAGGGTTTCTGCCCATTGCAGGTTTTAATTATGGAGCATCCCAATTTGATAGGGTTAGAGAAACAATCAATACCGCCATTAAATATGCCATTCTGTTGGCGACGATTATATTTATTGCATTAATGGTGTTCCCTGAGGCGATTACAAGATTGTTTACAGATGATGCTGAGGTACTCAAAGAAACGCCAAGTGATATGCGCTGGGTATTTGCCGCCACACCAATTATTGCCATTCAGTTGATTGGAGCTGCATATTTTCAGGCCATTGGTAAAGCAACACCAGCCTTGCTATTGACATTGACGAGGCAAGGCTTCTTTTTTATTCCCCTTATTTTGATCTTGCCTAAATTTTTTGGCGAACTTGGGGTATGGATGTCCTTTCCAATTTCGGATGTTTTGGCAACCATTGTGACCGCTTATTTTTTACATATAGAAGTCAAAAAAACACTCATTAGTGAAACTTAAATAGCTGTTATGGAATACTACAATTATATCAAGGCGCTGCACCTTATTTTCGTGATTACTTGGTTTGCAGGGTTGTTCTATATCCCGAGATTGTTTGTGTATCAAATAGAGGCTTTTCATAAACCCTCGCCAGATAAGGAAATTTTGGGAGAACAATTGAAGCTTATGGCCAAACGACTTTGGAATATCATTACTTGGCCTTCGGCTATTTTGGCAACGGTATTCGCAATTTGGTTGATTGTTTTAATGCCAAGTTGGTTGCAGCAGGGTTGGATGCACGTGAAATTGGCTTTCGTGGTATTATTGATTATCTATCACTTAAAAACACATCAATATTTCAAACAGTTGCAACGTGATGAGGTGAAAAAAACATCCAGCTACATGCGTTTATGGAATGAAGGAGCGACCTTTATTTTGTTTGCGGTGGTATTTTTGGTAATCCTGAAAAATGCCATGAATTGGATTTTTGGAGTTGTTGGTATAGTGGTGTTAGGCATCTTGATTATGTTGGGCTACAAAATCTACAAGAACATCAGGGCTAAAAATCCAAACGCGTAAACAAATCTGTTTTGGTGTGATTATTGCTATATTTATCGCACTAGAAAATTTCAAATGAAATTAAAAAAGCTTTCACTTCGCGTCCGCATTTTCTTGGCCATGATTTTATTGGTGTTGATTGCTTCCATTCTTATTGTGGCAGTTACCGTGTATCAATACAACGAAGAGGCGTTGGACTACCATAGGGATCGCTTGGATAAAAAGGAGGAAAACATTAAAAGTAGTATTGATTTCACCATCAAGGAAACTACCTATCCCGTTACAACCGAAAATATTCCCAAAATTTTTAAGGACAAGATTTATGAAATTGCCGCTATTCACAAGCTGCAGGTAAACTTGTATGATTTGGAAGGAGGTTTGCTTAAAAGTTCCCGTCAGAGTATTTCCAACGATACTATTGCCAAATGTATCAATGCTGAAATTTTAAACACATTGGCCAATACAGCAGAACACCGGCATGTGACAAAATACGTGGAAAATGGGAAGATCATTCAGTCTTCCTATACCTATATAACGGACCAAAAGTTTAAGCCTTTGGGTATCCTGAATTTGCCATATATGGAAGACGACAAGTTTATGGATAAAGAGCTGTACGACTTTCTGGAGCGTTTGGCTTATGCCTATATTTTCATGATGTTGATTGCGGTGGCCTTGGCTTATTTGTTGTCAAAATACATCACGAAATCACTCAAAACCATTAGTGACAAGATTAACGAAACCCGACTTGAAAAGCGCAATAAGAAAATTGACATAGAGTCTTCGAGTGAAGAGATTGTGACCTTGGTCCACTCTTATAATACAATGATTGACCAATTGGAGGAAAGTGCTGTAAAGTTGGCTACTAGCGAGCGTGAGCAGGCTTGGAGGGAAATGGCGAAACAGGTGGCGCATGAGATTAAAAACCCGTTAACACCTATGCGTTTGACCGTTCAGAATTTCCAAAGAAAGTTCGACCCGCAGGATCCTGATATCTATAAAAAGGTGAATGAATATTCCAAAACCTTGATTCAGCAAATCGATACCATGAGTTCCATTGCTTCTGCATTTTCAAACTTTGCCAAAATGCCGGCGCAGGAAAAGGAAACACTTAATGTGGTGAAAATCGTGAAACTTGGTTTGGATATCTTTAGTGAGGACTATATCATATTTACTTCCGAAAAAGAAGAAATCATGGCTAAGTTTGATAGGACCCAACTCATCAGGGTAATTACCAATTTGGTGAAAAATGGGATTCAGGCCATCCCGGATGAACAGGAAGAAAAGAAGATTGTAGTAGCTGTTTTAGACGATCATTCGAATGTGATTATTACAGTGGCCGACAATGGTCAGGGTATCACTGAGGCAAACAAGCAAAAAATCTTCGAACCTAAGTTTACTACAAAATCAAGTGGTATGGGACTTGGGCTTGCCATGGTAAAAAATATTGTGGAAACTTATTATGGAAGTATTACCTTTACCTCTGAAAAAGGAAAAGGGACCGTTTTTAAGGTGATTTTCCCTAAAGTATAACCTCTCTAGGCCTGTTGAGTTTTTTTAATGTTAGGCCTTTTAATCTTCTTTACGATGAATTACGATAATATTATTTCTGAAGTAAATAATGGCATTGCCACTATTACCATAAACCGACCAAATAAGTTGAATGCTTTAAACAAAGCTACCATACAAGAACTACACGATGCTTTTAAGGATGCAGATGAAGACAATGGAGTTAAGGTTATTATCGTTACGGGCTCAGGAGAAAAAGCCTTTGTAGCTGGAGCCGATATTAGCGAATTTGCTGATTTTAGCGTAGCTCAGGGAAAGGAATTGGCAGCAAAAGGACATGAATTATTGTTCGATTTTGTGGCAAATTTATCAACTCCGGTTATTGCCGCAGTGAATGGTTTTGCACTTGGTGGCGGATTGGAGTTGGCCATGGCGGCACACTTTAGAATTGCCAGTAGCAATGCTAAAATGGGATTGCCAGAGGTGTCTTTGGGAGTAATTCCAGGATATGGTGGAACGCAAAGATTGCCACAATTGGTAGGGAAAGGACGTGCTATGGAAATGATCATGACTGCGGGAATGATTGATGCGCAAACTGCCTTATCATATGGATTGGTGAATCATGTAACGGCTCAGGAAGAATTGATGGATTTAGCTGAAAGTCTTGCAGCAAAAATTATAAAGAATTCTTCTGTGGCTATTAGTGCTGCCATTGCTGCCGTTAATGCCAATTATGAAGATGGTGTGAATGGTTTTGAGCAGGAAATTCAAAAATTTGGTGAGGCTTTCGGTACGGAGGATTTCAACGAAGGTACTACGGCGTTTTTAGAAAAACGTAAGGCCGAGTTTCCTGGAAAATAAAATAGATATAAAATAAGTTATAGAAAATGGGTTTGTTGAAAACCCATTTTTTATTTAACAGTTTCAGAGAGGCAATCTTCGTAAATTTAAAACACTCGTTTTTATAACTAGGTAAATGATTACTCATGGATTCAAAGGCTATCATCAAAGGAAGAGGGGCGCAAGTAAATGTGTCCAATCGCTTTTTTGAGCTAAGCCATGAACTTCGTGATGATTTTTTGGAGTATTGTGCACAGGAGGGAGAGGCCGTTGATCCAAATAAAACAAGATATTTGGAGGTGTTCCCTAAAACCATTGTCAACAAGGTGGATAGCCCAGATGTAGGCATGGGCTATTCCATGAATATGTACCAAGGCTGCGAGCATGGATGTATTTATTGTTATGCACGCAACAGTCACGAGTATTGGGGCTATAGTGCAGGGTTGGATTTTGAGCGACAGATTTTGGTGAAAATGGAAGCGCCTAAATTATTGGAAGCCTTCATAAAAAAGAAAAGTTGGAAGGCCCATACCATTGTGTTGTCTGGCAATACAGATTGTTATCAGCCTGCTGAACAGCAATTTCAAATTACAAGGAGGTGTCTGGAGATTTTCTTAAAATATAAGCATCCAGTGGGCATTATTACTAAAAATGCTTTGATACTACGGGATCTGGATGTATTGCAGGAATTGGCCAAAGATAATCTGGTAGCAGTAAATATTTCCATTACTTCCCTTTCGGAAGAAACTAGACGTATTTTGGAACCAAGAACGACCACTATTAAGAAGCGGTTGGAGACAGTAAAAGTACTGAGTGAGCATGGTATTCCTGTTAATGTGATGATCGCTCCAATTATTCCATCCATTAATAGTCACGAAATACTCCCTTTGGCCAAAGCGGCGGCAGATGCGGGAGCTTTGTCTATTGGGCATACCATTGTACGATTAAACGGTGCTATTGGGGAAATTTTTACTGATTGGATTAAGAAAACTTTGCCAGATAGGGCTGATAAAGTATTGCATCAAATTGAAGATTGTCATGGTGGTTCTCTTAATGATAGTAGATATGGTACGCGAATGAGAGGTGAAGGGAAAATTGCGGAACCAATAAATGACTTGATTAAGCTGGCTCGAAATAAATACTTCAAGGGTAAAAAAATGCCTGGTTTAAATCATGATCTTCACGAGCAATATAAGGATGGGCAATTAAAATTGTTTTAAAACGAAAAGAGCAGCCCTAAAGCTGCTCCCTTACTAACTAACATTCTAACATTATCTAATAATCAAACTTGTAAAATGGGTTATATTTTCATGGAGTGTGTAAATTCTCTACCTTCAGTAGTCACAACAATTCTATAATCCCCTTTTCTGCTTTTATCCAATTTGTAAATACGCTCTACCACTTTTTCGTTTTTAATGGTTTCAGAGTGGATAGATTCAAACTCGTCATCGTGGTCGTAAGAATCTTCATAGTAAATGTCTACTTCAACAGGAGTTAATTCCAAATCTAATTTAGAGAACATGATTTTGTTGCCTTCTACTCTAAAAATAGGCTTGTAGAATTTGGTCTCTTTTTGTTTGTTGAATTCCACTTCGTGGGATTGTACTTTAAATGGAATGATCTCAATGGCTACGTCCTTGTCTATTTCAAAGAAATAATTTCCGTTTGGAAGTTCTGTAAGGTCGAACAAGTTGGTATAAGTTCCAGAGCTTGTAATGGTTTCTTTATAAAGTACCAATCCGCTTAAATCTCTGATCATTAATTTTTGTCCCTGTTTTACGTCTTCCAAAGTCAACATTGTTTTTTTTGCCGCCTTCATTTCTAAGGAAGAAATGTTTGTGTTCGCATAACCGCTCATGGCTGCAATTAATGCTACCATAAGGATACTGTTTTTAATTGCTCTTTTCATGACACATATTTTTTAAGTTATTTGATATTCCAAAAGTAGGCGCAATTTCAGGGGAGAAAAACATCAATTTTTTCCAATTTATATGTTTAATTAACATTAATGCGTGTGTTAAGAAATTATTAAGTTAATTTAGCATAGATAATAGTTAAAATGGCATATACGTTAGGTTTCCATTAATATTAATTTTGTATTTAAATTGCTGTTCCAATGAAAATTAAGCCTACATATGAGAAGGTAAGCCCTAGTTTTGGTAACTCTATACTTGTTAGCCAACATACTGAAGCCGCGACCAATAATAATGGGAAGTGGCATTTTCATCCAGAAATTGAATTGGTATATGTAAATCAAGGGAGAGGAAAACGCCATATTGGCAATCACCTATCCTATTTTAACAATAGTCAGTTGATTTTGTTGGGGTCCAATCTGCCTCATTATGGCTTTACCGATCGTTTAACCAGTAAGGGTTCTGAAACTATTATTCATTTTATGCCCGATTTTTTGGGAGATTTGTTTTTTCAGAAACCAGAAATGGCTGCTATCAATCAATTGTTGGAACGTGCCAAAAGTGGCATTCTGTTTAAACCGGATACTAAAAAGATTGTGGGGCCGAAAATTGAAAGCTTGATTGAATATGAAGGTTTCAATAGAATAATGAAGCTTTTGGAGATCTTAAATGATTTGGGTCTGTCTAAAGACTATACCTTATTAAACGTAGATGGGTTTGCTTTTGAAACGGAGCCTAAAGACAGTGACAAGCTCAATATTATTTTTAAATATATCAATAACCACTTTATGGCGCCTATTCCCTTGGAGGATATCGCAGATCGGGTGAGTATGACGGTACCTGCCTTCTGTAGGTATTTAAAAAAGGCCACGGGAAAGACCTTTACCAGATTGGTAAATGAATACCGAGTGGTGCACGCAACAAAATTATTGAACGAAAGTCAGTTGAGTATTGCCGATATCTGTTTTGAAAGTGGTTTCAACAACTTCTCACATTTCAATAAGACCTTTAAGGAGATAACTGGTAAAAGTGCTTCAAAATACCGTGCCGAAATCAAGCACGTTATTCAATATTAGACTTACTTTTCACCATCCCATTCCGCATAGAATTGCTCTAGGTATGTTTCCATAAAAGCATGGCGTTGCTCCGCAATTTGCCTGCCTGTTTGGGTGTTCATGCGATCTTTTAGCAGTAATAGCTTTTCATAAAAATGATTGATGGAAGGCGCTGTGGAAGCTTTGTACTCTTTCTTACTCATGTTGAGGTTCGGCTGAATTTCAGGATCGAACAGCTTACGGTTTTTGAAACCTCCATAATTAAAGCATCGGGCGATCCCAATGGCGCCAATTGCATCTAGTCTGTCGGCATCTTGTACAACATCCAGTTCGGGGGATTTGAAGGCCTGTGCTTCATTGCCACCTTTAAAGGAAATGTTGGAAATGATATTTGCTACATGTTCAATAACATCCGATTCAACATCTTGATTGAGCAGAAATTCTCTGGCAACTTTTGGTCCTAAAGTTTCATCACCGTGGTGAAACTTGCTGTCTGCAATATCGTGCAGTAAAGCACCTAGTTGTACTGTAAACAAATCGACAGTTTCGTTTTTGCCTATATGCACGGCATTGTTGTAAACTCTTAAAATATGAAACCAATCGTGTCCGCCTTCGGCTTTGGAAAGTTGTTCTTGGACAAAGGTTTTGGTGTTGGCAATAATCTGTTCTGTATTCATATGCTGTAAAACTAAAAATTCCTTCTAGAAAAACTAAAAGGAATTTATATGGAGTTAGATTGGTTTATTATTTCAATGCTGCTGGCTCAACCCATTTAAATTGGTATGAGTTTTCTGGAACTCTCATACGCTCTGATAAACGTGTTAACCTTGCAGGTAGCTTCATTAAATAATCTCTTGCTTTTTCTGCTTCATCATTAAGATTGGTAATCTTGTCAATTTCCCAACGTTTTATAAGCTTTTCTAGTATTTCTACATAATCTGTAGAGGTGTAAACCCCAATACGTTGTGCTGTATTGGAAAATTCTTCAAAAGCCGTAGAAATTTTATCTCCAGATTCTCTTAGGAAATGTGCTGGCATGGTGATTTTTTTCTTCATCATGTATTGGAAGGCCATCATCATTTGGCTGGGATCTACCTTAAAAATGCGATCCACAAAATCACAGTAAGCGTGGTGGTGACGCATTTCGTCTCCAGAAATGATTTTACACATTTTGGCCAATTGCTTGTTGCCTTTGTCTTTGGCAATCTTCGCTACGCGGTTATGCGAAATATAAGTTGCCAATTCCTGGAAACTGGTATACAAGAAGTTCTTGTAAGGATCTCTATCGGTTCCAATATCAAAACCATCGGCAATTAAGTATTGTGTGGTTTTTTCAATTTCTTTCATGTTTACACGGCCAGAAAGGTAAAGGTATTTGTTAAGCACATCTCCGTGGCGGTTCTCTTCGGCCGTCCAATGGCGCACCCATTTTCCCCAGCCATTACGCCCCACTTGGTCTACTCCTTCTACGTCCATTAACCAAGATTCGTAAGTTGGTAAGGCTTCTTCAGTAATCATGTCACCTACTAAAACTACCCAAAAATCATAAGGAAGTTCTTTGGATAATTCACGGATTTCTTCTACTTCTGAGAAAAAGGTGTCGGATTCCGAATCTGGCAAAAAGTCTGTTGGTTGCCAGATGGTTTCTATAGGGAGAAGGTACTTATCTATCAAGGAATCAACGTCTTTTTCCAAAAACTTCATGACTTCCAATCGTACATTTTTTAAAGACATAATAATATGTGTTAATTGTTTGGTGTTAAGGTTGAACGTGTGAGGTAATTGTGTGTTCTACGCTATCAATCAGCTCATCGGTATTTGCAAAGGTAGCGATTTTAAGAGGCTTATGCACCGTCAAGGTAATATTTGCTCCCAATCCCATAGGGAATTTACCGTAACGTAAAGTCTTCCAAGAGTTATTTATGGTTAGCGGCACTACTGTAGCTGTAGGAATATTTTTGATCAAAGTTTGTAATCCACGTCTTTGAAATGGCTTTGGATGCCCATTTTTACTGCGTGTCCCTTCAGGGAAAATAACCGCAGCATAGTTAGTTTCGTTGATGAATTTTGAAAAGTCACTAATGGCTTTAATGGACTGTCTAGGGTTTTTACGATCAATCAAAGCCGAACCTCCGTGTCGTAAATTGTAAGAGACACTAGGAATGCCTTTTCCCAATTCAATCTTACTGATAAACTTAGGGTGATGCTTTCTCATAAACCACATTATTGGCGAAATATCATACATGCTCTGATGGTTGGCCACAATGATAACGGGAGCATCAGTATCGATATTGTGAGGGTTGTTATAGGTAAAGCGGGTGCCAAGAATGTTCAAACAGCGTAACAAACAAAATTGAAGGATGTTGACGGTTTTTTCAAGGGTGTGGTAACCAAAAACACGGTGACTGATCCATAGGATGGGGTGGAATATCAAGAGTGTCAATCCAAAGGCAATAAAGTAAAGAACCGTTAGAGGGTATGCTAGGATTTTCATTTAGTAGCTAATAGGTTTTAAATTAAGGTCCAAAATTACACATAAAAAAACCACGCAAAAAGCGTGGTTTGCAATATTTGGAAAAAGTTGTTTAGCAAAACTCGTTGTAGGCGTCCACAAGGTTTTCGGCAATCATTTCGGCCGGACGTCCTTCAATGTGGTGACGCTCTAGCATGTGTACCAATTCTCCATTTTTAAATAGCGCCATAGAAGGGGAGCTTGGAGGAAAAGGAATCATATATGAACGGGCTTTGTCCGTTGCTTCTTTATCTACACCTGCAAAAACAGTTACCAAGTGGTCTGGGCGTTTTGCATTTTGCAAACTTTGTCTTGCTCCAGGTCTTGCATTGGCTGCGGCACATCCGCATACAGAATTAACTACCACAAGGGTGGTTCCTTCTTTTGCTATTGCAGCGTCTACAGCTTCTACGGTGTGTAGTTCTTCAAAACCAACTTTGGTTAAATCTTCGCGCATTGGTTTTACTAATTCTGCTGGATACATATGTTTAAGTTTTTTTGTTAAAAATTCATTCAATGCAAAGTTAATCAAAAATAGGGCAAAAAAGGCTTGGCTAATATATGTTCGTGTTAATCTTTGTTAAAGGTGAGGAGAAAGCCATCGGCGGCAACATTGTCATCTAGAGTCATTTGGTTACCAGAGATGTTGAGCTGTCCATTCAGCATGTTTTCAACAGTAATATATTCTCCTTCTTCAGTGGTGCTTAGGTTATAACTGTATGTACCGGTGGGTAGGCCGTCATAAATAGTGTTCCCTGTATTGTTGTTGGTAACAGTTATGGTGGTGCTGGATGTATTGAAATCCCAAACAATGAGGCCTGGTTCAAATTCGTCATCAACACCGGCAAAGCCACCTGTAACTCTCACTAGGTTCCAAGAGCCTTCTAAAGTATTGGTGTTGGTATGATCATCGTCAGAATTGCAACAGGAGTATAAACTGCTGAAGAATAAGAATGCAATTAAAAGTTTGGTTTTCATAAAGCGTAGTTGTGTGCTGTGATTTATAGATGATGAAAATGTCTAAAGGTTGCGTATTCCAAAGTAAAATACATCAATGAAAAATTGCAAAATAGTATCTTTGGAATTCAAAACGAAACAGATGAGTTTTTCAAAATGGATTGGGGCTTCCTTAGGGTGGTCTATTGGTGGCCCAATAGGAGCTATTATTGGTTTGGCACTTGGCAGTATGGTGGATGCTGCGGTTAATGAAAATAGAGATACCTTATTGGGGGAAGGCAAGGGACGAAAAAGGCCTCAATATTCAACAGAAACACATACGAGACCACAAACGCAATCGGGGGATTTTGAAGTGAGTTTGCTGGTGTTGGCTTCCGTAGTCATCAAGGCTGATGGCAAACAAGACCAACGAGAATTGGATTTTGTGCGCCAACAGTTTGCCAATATGTATGGAAAAGAGCGTGCCAATCATGCTTTCAAACTTTTTAAAGGCATTAGCAAACAGAATATTTCTACACGACAGGTCTGCGGGCAGATTTATAGAATGATGGACCATCCATCACGTTTGCAGTTGTTGCATTTTCTCTTCGGAATCGCCAAGGCCGATGGGCATGTTACCGAAGCTGAAGTCACGCAAATTTATACCATTTCGGGGTATTTGGGTATTAGTGCCCGAGACTTTGAAAGCATCAAGGCTATGTTCTATAATAGCACCGATAATGCCTATAAAATCTTGGAGATTGAGCAGTCGGCTTCAGTAGAAGAGATTAAGGCTGCGTATCGTAAAATGGCCAAAAAGTACCACCCGGATAGAGTGATTCACCTGGGGGAAGAGCATCGAAAGGGGGCAGAAGAAAAGTTCCGACAGGTGCAGGAAGCCTATGAACAACTTCAAAAGGAGAAGGGGTTTTAATGTAAGTCGGTGCGATAGATATTGTTCAATAAAAAAAATAATTTTAAAACTATAGGAGGCCTTTTTTGAAAATGACCATAAAGTAATAAAGACAATTTATGAGCGATCAAAAAATAGTGGCACTTTTCAAATCTGGTCATCGAGAAAAAGCGTTCAGGCAACTGTATAAGCTGTACCCAAAAATTGAAAGAATGATACTTTCTAAAGGTGGGAAAAAACAAGATGCCAAGGACGTGTTCCAAGAGGCTTTGATTGTGCTGTACCGCAATCTTCAAAAGCCCAATTTTCAACTTACTTCTTCAATTTACACCTATCTATATGCCGTGTCACGGTATATTTGGAGTGATACCCAAAATAATCTCAACAAACTTTCTAAAAGTGATCTTAATGAGAATTTAGAAGATATTTCCAATCAAGTTCAGGAGGAAAAAAAGTACCGCTTTGCAGAGCGTGCTTTTTCTGAATTAGGAGAACGATGTCAGCAATTGTTGCTTATGTTTTATCACAAAAAAATGTCCTTTAGGGACATTGCCAAAGTGATGCAGTTTAAGTCTGAAAAAATTGCGAAAAACCAAAAGTATAAATGCTTGGCCAAGGCCAAAGACATTTTTCAAAACACCTTTCAATCTGTTCAATCCTAATTCAAAACCTCATGGAAAACTATATAAATAACATAGAATTAATCGACCAATATGTAAACGGTTTGCTGTCTGGTGAAGCGGTGTCTAGCTTTGAAGAGCGATTGCAATACGATGGAGATTTTAATAGTTTGTACCAAGAGCATTTGGTGATGCTGGGTGGCATGGATCGTGTGGCTTTAAAGGCCGAAATGGCTAAGGGGTACCAAGCCTATAAGCTGGGTAAATGGTTTAAGGTGGTTACGGTTTCGGTATTTGTAGCAATTGTTTCTGCAGTCTTGTTTGTAGTATTATCAAAGTCTGGTGAGGGAGAAGAAACTCCCGAGTCTGATACAACAAAGTCCATCATTGATCCAATTACTGAGGAAGAATATCCTAAAGAGAAAGTTGTAATTGCTTTGGATTCCATCCAAGTGGAAAAAGCTTCCAATGTAGGTTTGGTGAAAGATTCTGTGCAGGTTCAGACATTCACTAAAACTTCAAAGCAGACGTTTAAGCCAATTTTGAAAGAGGCTGAAATCATAGTCGTGAATACGGCCAAAGATACGGTGATAGTTTGCAGGGAAGGCACAAGGTTGCGGATCAAAGCCAATTCATTTGTTTATAAAAATTCAGGACGTAAAGTCAGTGGAAATGTCAATTTAAAAGTATCTGAATATTATGAGCTTGCAGATATGTTGTTGGCAAATTTAACCACTCGAAGTCATGATGAGCAGTTAGAAACAGGAGGGATGTTACATCTGGAAGCTTCTCAAAATGGCAAAGCTCTAGAGTTAAAAAATGGAGTTGCCATTGAAATAGGGTTTCCTAAAAAGGGTCAAAAGGACGGCATGCAGTTGTTTTCCGGGAAAGTGCAAGGTGATTATGTCAATTGGGAAGCTCAGCCTGTAATAGAGGAAATAGTATCTGTTGAAGAAGAGGAGGAAGTTGATATTGAAGTGCCATTTGCGGTAATAGAACAGGTGCCCATATTTCCTGGTTGTGAAAATAAGGGTGACGAGCAGTTGCGTCGGGAATGTTTTAATGCGGCAATAAATAAACATGTTCAAAGGTATTTTAACACTGATATTGCTGCTGGTATTGGTATTACCGGGAGACAACGAATCATGAGCATATTTAAAATTAGCAAGCATGGGGAGGTGCAGTTTGTTCAATCTAGGACATCCAATCCAGCATTGGAGGAAGAAGCCAATAGGGTAATTGGGCTTTTGCCTAAAATGATCCCAGGCAAGCAGAGAGGAAAAGCGGTTGCGGTACCCTATTCGTTTCCAATATTATTCAGTGTGGATAATGAAAAGGTTGAAGGATTTGGGGTTAGGGACACAGCATTGGTGACTACCGAGATGTTAAGTAGAGGTTTGTTTCCTGCGGATACCATTTATACAAAAGTAAGAGGGGTTACCGAGAAGATTAGGGAGATCATGAAGGACAAGGATTTTGTGGTGGATTCTGCTTTTGTGAAAGAATGGCGAAGATATGAAGAGGAGAAATTGATTCGTGAGTTTGGTTGGGCAAGTACCAGAAAAGTTATGTTGAGAAAACCATTGTTTGAAATGCAGGGAAGCCGATTTAAGATTCTTGAGGATGATTCCATTACGCGTGGAGGGCATGTTATTAGGATTCCTTTGGATAGTTCGGAGGTGCCATCACAAACTGTAGAAATGGAATTAGTGCCCAAAGCCATTGGGTATATTGGCGGGGATAAGGTAAGTGCCGAAGCGTTTGAAAAGAGAGTTGACGATAGTACAGATGATAAAGTGACTTCTAAAGATGTGAGTTATTATGTGTTGAGGACTGCTAATTTGGGTTGGATCAATTGCGATAGGTTTGTAAAGAGTCGAGGTGCAAAAGTCAAATTTAAACTTAAGATCAAAAATTCTGAAGGCACCAATGTCAATATGGTTTTTAGGGATTATAATTCGGTGTTGCCAGGTTGGAAAGTTAATGAGGAAATTGACTTTGGTACCGTGTCCAAAAACGAGGATATTACTATTGTGGCGATTAAACGAGACGGAGGGAAACTCTATTTTGATGCGATAGAAACCAATACCTCTGAAATGAACAACATTATATTGGACTTTAAAGAGGTGAGTATTGCGGAACTTAAAGCCTATTTTGAGGATATTTCTATGGCATTTTAATCGTATTGGTTTTATTTCACATTAAATCTAATGCCTAAAAAGAAACGTCTGCCTTGATTAGGTGCAAAGACATAGGAGGGATCAAAAGTTAAAGCATATGGGTTGTCTGCAGTTGGGACAACATTCCCGTCATTATCAAATGCTACGTTTTCATCAAACGGATCATGGGCTCTAGCGACAATAAACGGATTGCCTTTGTTTGGGGTCCAATTGAGAAGGTTTTTAATACCAGTGTAAAATTCAAAATTAGTCAACCCGTCATAGGTAAGTTGAATATTTTGAATGCTCCATACTGGAGAATATGTACTTCTCGGGTCCAGGTCTCCCAATAATGGAAGCCGCATGGGGCCATAGAGGTTTCCGGTATAATCCAAACTGAGATTGGTTGGGTGATTTTTGTAGGTAAGTGCCCAGGTGCCTGAGAATTTTTCGGATAGGATTTGTTCGATTTTTTGACCGTCTCGCTGTTGGGAAACATCTTGAAAGGTGGCTCCTAAAAGCGCTTTTAAGCCACTGCCGAAAGTGGCATCTATATTTATGCTAATTCCTTTTGAAGTGGCATAGCCGTCTAGGTTTTTATAAATGATCTGATTGGGATTACTGTCGTAATCTGGTATAATGGCATTGGTAAAATAAGTGTACCAAATAGAGGTGTCGAAGTTGAACATCATACCGTTATTGGTGTAGAGTTTTTTGAGATAATTCAAATTGATATTGAAGGAGCGTTCGGGTTTGAGCGTTTCTTCAATAATAACATCTCGAGATCCCGTAAGGGCTGCGTGTTCCTCAGTAAATAAGTTGACTACCCTAAAGCCTGTGCCTGCATTTAAGCGAAGGATATCAGTGTCTGTAGGATTGAATTTGTAGGCTAATCTAGGCGTAAGAATGGAGCCGTGTCGATGGTCATAATCGTAGCGTAGGCCCAACAATAGTTTTTGTTTTGTGGTAATTTGAATTTCATCTTGGGCAAATACAGAAGGAATCAACACTTCGTCTGCTGTAATGGTGGCGGGCGTGTTGTCGTTGTAAAAATTATAACGGGCCGCTACACCAAATAATAAGTTATGCTTGTTGAGCGGTTTGTCCCAAACCAATTGGGAGAAACCTATGCGTTGCTGCGCAAGGTAGGGCGAGTTTCCATACACTGAATTTTGATCGTGATCGGCATAGGAAAACTGTAGGTTGAGCAATTCGGTGGTTGGCAATTGATAATTTCCTAAAAGTTCAAAACGCGTGGTATAGATGCTTTCTCCGTAGACTTCATTACCTCCTCGGTAACTTTTATTCCATTGCATTTCACCGCCCCAACGGTCTTCATAAAAAAAACGTCCTGCAATAGACAATTGTTTATTGCTATTGCGTTTAAAATGCCATTTTTGAAAAACGGAAATCCGATCTTGCAAAGTGACATCGGTAAAATTATCGTGGTTGTTGTCAATAGGGTTACTGTAATTGTAATAGTTCGCTCCAGTGAGTAGCGATATTTTTTTGCCGAGATTTAATTTCAATCCCAAATCCAAATTAGACTCTCCCCAACTGGTTACAAAACCATCGGTGGCAATGGTTGAGGCTGAGCTTGGATGTTTGGTGATAATATTGATAAGTCCGCCAACCGCTTCACTTCCGTAAAGGGATGAAGCGGGGCCTTTAATGATTTCAACCTGTTCAATCAAGGAATTTGGAATTCCGGATAGGCCATACACGGTAGACAAACCACTTACAATAGGCATCCCGTCGATAAGCACCAAAGTGTAAGGGCCTTCTAGGCCATTAATGTGAATATCTCCGGTATTGCAAACATTGCAATTGAGTTGAGGTCGTACACCATTTACATTTTGTAAGGCTTCAAAGATGTTGGGAGTTGGGTTTTTCTTGAGAAAAGTGGTGGAATAAACTTCTACTGGCACAGGACTCTCCAATCGGTTAACTGGTTTTAGGGTGCCGGTTATGACTATTTCGTCCAATGATTCGGCTTCTTCCAATTCAAATGAAAGATGAAGGTCTCTGTCCTTTAATTCAATTTGTCTTTGTAGGGTTTTATATCCGGTAAAGGAAACAACCATTGTATAGGCCCCGGAAGGGATATTGTTCAATTGGTACGTCCCGTTGTCATTGCTGGTAGTTCCTTTTGAAGTATTTTTTAGATAGATGTTGGCAAAGGGTAATTGGACTCCATTTGAAGTAATCACTCCCTTGATGTTATGGGTGTTTTGGGCAACTGCCGTTACAGTGAGAAGATATAAAAGGATGATTGAGAGTCTCATGTTGTTGATTTTTGCAAAGGTAAACATAAATTTAGATAAGACTAAAAATTAATTTATATAGACAAAATCCTTATCTTTGTAAAAAATTAATAACATGTTAAGCCTTGCAGAGGAGAATTATTTAAAAGCTATTTATCATTTAGGGAAGTTTGGAACTATTTCTGTCAGTACCAATGCCATTGCCGAACAGATGCAAACCAAAGCCTCATCGGTGACGGATATGATTAAAAAATTGGCTGAAAAGGATCTGGTTATTTACAAGCGTTACCAAGGCGCCAAGCTGACTTCTGCTGGTAATAAAATAGCAGCTTCTGTAGTGAGAAAGCATAGGCTTTGGGAAGTGTTCTTGGTGGAGCATCTCAGTTTTTCTTGGGACGAGGTGCATGAGGTGGCGGAGCAATTGGAGCATATTAAATCCGAAAAATTGATCAATCAATTGGATGCCTTTTTGGAGTTTCCAACCCATGATCCTCATGGTGATCCTATCCCCGATAAAAATGGACAAATACAAAAAACAGACAAGGTGTTGTTGTCACAAATTGATGAGGCCGAGTCTTGTATGTGTGTGGGAGTAAAAGATTCTTCCAGTGAATTTTTGAAATACTTGGATAAACATAAAATTGCCTTGGGCACCGAATTGAAGGTGCTGTCCAAAGAGTCTTTTGATGAGTCCATGATTTTGGAAGTGCATCAAAAACCATTAAGTATTTCCAAAGTGGTTTCCAATAACTTATTTGTAAAGAAATAGGCGATGAATGTAAGCGGGCCATTATTTAATCTATTAGTGTTTTTAGGAGTGTTGGTCTTGGCATATGTGCTTTTTAGGCCGACCAAAGGCTGGTTTTGGTTGGTTGCCAACAGTGTAAAAACGAACCATAAAGTCATTACTGAAGATGTTTTAAAACAGCTCTATACCTTGGAAAACCAAGGAGAGCATATTTTAAAGAAGGAGGTTGTTAATAGTTTGCATTACAATGATGGCACTTTGGAACGTGTCATCGCTACCATGGAGGAAAATGGTCTGGTAGAAGAGCTAGGTCAAGGAGAAATTAGGCTGACTGCTTTAGGACGGGACTATGCCCTTAAGATTGTGAGAGTGCACCGTCTTTGGGAAAAATATTTGGCCGAGAAGACAGGGTTTGATAAAACTGAATGGCATGCCAGAGCCGAAAAGATGGAGCACCAATTGAGTCATGAGGAAACCAATGTTTTGGCTACGGAGTTGGGAAATCCAATCTACGATCCGCATGGGGATCCTATCCCTTCACATTCTGGGGAATATGCAGATATTGATGGAGCGCATTTAAATGATTTGCCTGTGGATACCGTTGGTAAAATTGTTCATATAGAAGATGAGCCAGAGGTGTATTACCGACAAATATTGGCAGAGAATATTCATATTGGTTCTGTCATCCGTGTGGTAGAAAATACTGATAGACGTGTGTTGTTTTATGCGGAAGGGGAAGAGTTTATCCTTGCGCCCGAAGTGGCACGTAATTTAACCATAGAAGTGTTGGAAACCCAAGAAGAACTTGAGGAATTGGCTGTAAGGTTATCTGCTTTAGGAACTGGAGAAAAAGCTGAGATCTTGGGCATTTCAAAAGAATGTAGGGGGGATAGCAGAAGGCGTTTGTTGGATTTGGGGTTTGTAAAAGGAACCCCCATTCAGATAGATTTGGTGAGTCCACTGCAGAACCCAAAGGCCTATTTAGTGAAGGGCACAACAATTGCCCTAAGGGATGATCAGGCAGCCAAAATTCTAATTAAAAAGATGTAAGGATGGAAAAGAATGTAGTATCGAGTGCTTGTGAAGTATGTCCACAATACAATCCAGATGGTTTGAAAAAGTTGGGTGTTAATGTCGAAAATACCGATTATGTGGTGGCTTTGGCAGGGAATCCCAATACGGGAAAGAGTACCGTGTTTAATGCCTTAACAGGTTTGCGTCAGCATACAGGGAATTGGCCTGGCAAAACGGTAACGAGGGCAGAAGGCGCTTTTGGATATAATGACAAAACCTATAAGTTGGTGGATCTGCCGGGAACCTATTCTTTATTGTCTACTTCAGAGGATGAAGAGGTAGCTAGGAATTTTATTCTGTTTGGGAAGCCTGACGTGACGGTGATTGTTGTAGATGCAGGACGTTTAGAGCGCAACCTTAATTTGGTGTTGCAAATTCTTGAAATTACGGATAAGGCGGTTTTGTGTCTGAACTTAATGGATGAGGCCAAACGCAACCATGTAGAAGTGAATGAAAGGGCTTTGGCCAAACGTTTGGGTGTTCCCGTGGTGGCAGCCAGTGCCAGATTCAACAAAGGCATTCCAGAATTGATTGATGTGATTTCCCAAGTGGCCACAGGGAAGATTGCCTGTAAGCCGCATCGTATTACCAATGTCCCTAAACATATCAATGATGCCGTTAAAAAATTGAGTGATCAAATCAAGCAACGGTTCCCGAATGTTCCCAATAGTCGTTGGATTGCTTTTAGGTTGTTGGACGGTGACCAAAGAATCATTGAGGCCTTACGTGAAGGCGAATTTGAATTGTAATAATTGATGAAAGATAGCGTAGAAGATATTATAGAACTTTCCAACGATTTGCGTTGGAAAATGGGTGGTGATTTTCACGACCATATTACCGAAAGTATTTATGCCGATGCCTCGGAAATTGTGGAGGCTACGGTGACCACCGATAGCAGAAAGGGGCGTAACGCTGTAGATGTGACTATAGACAGGATTGTGACCAGCAGAAAATGGGGGTTTCCAATCATGTTTTTGGTGTTGGGGGTGGTGCTTTGGCTGACCATCATTGGGGCTAATTACCCATCAGGATTATTGGCGGAATTGTTATTGGATTCCATTCATCCTGCCTTGAAAAGTGGGGCTGCCAGTTTGCATTTCCCATGGTGGCTAAGCGGTTTTTTAATTGACGGGGTCTACCTAGCTTTGGCGTGGGTTATTGCGGTAATGCTGCCACCTATGGCTATTTTCTTTCCCTTGTTTACGTTGTTGGAAGATTTTGGGTATTTGCCAAGGGTTGCCTTCAATTTGGATAATCTCTTTAAAAAAGCAGGGGCTCATGGTAAACAGGCCTTGACGATGAGTATGGGATTTGGTTGTAATGCGGCTGGAGTTGTAGCTACAAGAATTATAGATAGTCCACGTGAACGATTGATTGCGATTATCACCAACAACTTCTCCTTGTGTAATGGTAGATGGCCTACACAGATTTTAATTGCCACCATTTTTGTTGGGGCAGTGGTGCCTAAAGCCTTGTCGGGTACTGCAGCGGTCCTTTCTGTAATTGGGATTGCGGTATTGGGAATGGCTTTTATGTTCACGAGTTCTTGGTTATTGTCCAAAACAGTCTTAAAAGGGCAGGTGTCTACCTTTAATTTGGAATTGCCTCCCTACCGACCACCTCGATTTTGGAAAACTCTTTATACATCTCTAATTGATAGGACCTTGATCGTATTATGGCGAGCCATTGTATTTGCGGCTCCAGCAGGTGCGGTAATTTGGTTGATTTCCAATATTATGATTGGGGATCATAGTATTGCCTATTGGATGATCAATTCCTTGGATGGTTTTGGATGGTTGATTGGTTTGAATGGGGTGATTTTGGTAGCTTATATTGTGGCGATTCCAGCCAATGAAATTGTCATTCCTACGGTTTTAATGTTAACGGTTTTGGTAACTGGAATGTCTGGAGGCGAGGGGGCTGGTGTCATGTTTGAATTGGACTCGGCCAATGCTACTGGGGAAATTTTAAAGGCAGGAGGTTGGACCTTATTGACGGCCGTAAATTTAATGTTATTCAGTTTGTTGCACAATCCTTGTAGCACGACTATTTATACTATTTATAGAGAAACCAAAAGTGCAAAATGGACGGCAGTGGCCACCTTGATGCCTTTAATTATGGGATTTGTAGTGACCTTTTTGGTGGCTCAGGTTTGGCGACTATTTTAAGTTAATGACATCCACAATCATCCTTGCCACAACTTTTAGTAGACGCCTTTTTGGTCCAAAAGAATTTTTTGACCAAGAAAGCAACCGCCAAAACCAAAGCGGTAACAACTAATATGTTTTGAATGATGGTATTCATGGTTGTTTAGTCTTTATTTTAGTGGCTCCCTTACTTGAGTACTTGGAAAGCGATTAGGGCTACTATATAGGCAAAACTACTCATTGCTGCCAATTGTAACGTGGGCCATTTCCAACTATTCGTTTCGCGTTTTACCACGGCCAAGGTACTCATACATTGCATAGCGAAAGCGTAAAACAGTAATAGGGAAATTCCTGAGGCAAAATTGAACAATGGCGTGCCCAAAATAGGGTTGACCTCGCCAGCCATTCGGTTTTTTATAGTGTCTTCCTCGTCGCTTCCTACACTGTAGATGGTGGCCAAGGTGCCTACAAATACTTCACGGGCAGCAAAGGAACTTACAATGGCAATGCCAATCTTCCAATCATAACCCAAAGGTTGTATTAAAGGTTCGATGGCTCGCCCAGTAAGACCGATAAAACTGTGTTCTAATTTATAAGAAGCAATATGTTGTTGCAGGGTTTCGGTATCTAAATTTTCTTTTGAATATTGGGAGGTCACGATGGCTTCAGCATTGTTAAAGTCGTCACCTGGACCATAGGAGGCCAAGAACCATAAAATGATGGAGATGGCCAGAATGATTTTACCGGCACCAAATACAAAGCTCTTGGTTTTTTCAATCACCGTTAGGGCTACGTTTTTAAACAGCGGCAATTTGTAATTGGGCATTTCCACTACAAAAAAGGAGCGGTTTTTAATTTTTAGGACCTTATTTAAAATGTAGGCGGCACCAATGGCAGCTCCAAAACCAATCAGGTATAACAGCATTAAGGTCATGGCTTGATATCCCAATCCTAAAAAGCGGCCTTTTGGAATGACCAAAGAGATGATGATGAGGTATACCGGTAGCCTTGCTGAACAGGTGGTAAAGGGTGTTACCAGGATGGTAATCAGGCGTTCTTTCCAACTTTCAATATTGCGAGTCGCCATAACGGCAGGGATGGCGCAGGCAGTTCCTGAAATAAGAGGGACCACACTTTTTCCGCTTAACCCAAAACGGCGCATGATGCGGTCCATAAGGAATACCACGCGGCTCATATAACCCGTTTCTTCTAAAATGGAAATAAAAAGGAACAAAAAGGCAATTTGTGGAATAAAGATGACAATTCCACCCAGTCCCGGAATAATGCCTTCCGCAATCAAATTGGTGAATTGTCCCTGTGGTAAATGGTCTTTGGTCCATTCGCTCATTGAGGCGAAGAGGCCATCGATAAAGTCCATTGGGATGCTGGACCAATCGTAGATGGCTTGGAACATCAATAGTAGAATCATAAAGAACACCACATAGCCCCAAACTTTGTGAGTAAGGATACGGTCTAGCTTGATGCGTAAATCTTTGGCGGCGGCCAAGTCTATGGTTTGCCCTTTTTTAAGGGTATTGTTTATGAATTGATAGCGTTTGATGGTTTCCTTTTGTTGAAGCCGTTTAAGGTCGCTTTTACTTTTGGTTTTAAAATCGTCAAGCGCGTCAACTTCCTTTCTGCTAACGTTTCCAAAATTGACATCTTGGGTAATCACCAACCAAAGTTTGTACAGCAATTGGTTTGGGAATGCCGATTGAAGTCTTGTGAAATAATCGGGGTCAATTTCCCTGGCGTTCAGGCAAGGTTGTGTGGGTAAATCTCTGAAATTGGTGATGAGGTTTTTAAGATCATCGATCCCAGTTTTTTTACGAGTGCTTACTAGGGCAATCTTGGTATTCAGTTCTTTCTCCAAAACATCGATATCCAAAGAAATGCCCTTGTAAGCCATTCTATCGGCCATATTGATGACCAAAATGGTAGGGATTTCTAGGTCTTTGATTTGGGTGAACAAAAGCAGGTTACGCTTTAGGTTTTCCACATCGCTTACCACCACGGCGACATCCGGAAAATCCTTGTCGTTTTTGTTCAACAGGAGTTCAATTACCACATTCTCATCCAAAGAAGAGGCATTCAAACTGTAGGTTCCCGGTAAATCGATGATATGGGCTTTGACACCGCGTGGTAATTTGCAGACGCCTTCTTTCTTTTCAACGGTAATTCCTGGGTAGTTTCCAACCTTTTGGTTAAGCCCTGTAAGGGCATTGAATACGGAGGTTTTACCGGTGTTGGGGTTTCCTATTAAAGCGACATTGATCTGCTTACCCATTGGTGATCTCAATTAATATGTGTGTTGCGGTTTCTTTTCTAATGGCCAAATGCGATCCGTTGATATTTAGATATAAGGGGTCGGAAAAAGGGGCAACCTGTACCAGTTCTACCATATTTCCTGGTAAACATCCCATTTCAAGGAGTTTTAGGGGAATGTGTATGGAAGAGACATCGGTGATGATGGCGCTTTGTCCTCGTTTTAATTGTGCTAAAGTAACCTGCAAGCTTATTTAGATTTATTTTAAAGAAGCAAAAATAGGGCAAATATTCAGGGTAGAAAAATTGTGCCCTATAAAACTAATGGTATTCTTGTTTAAGGGTTTGGATGTCTTCCAGCAAGCGCTGGATGTCTTCCTGTTTGGTACCATCATAAAAACCACGAATCTGACGCTTTTTGTCGATGAGCATAAAATTCTCGGTATGGATCATGTCGTAGGCATCCCCATTGCCATCGGTTTTTACGGCAAGGTAACTTTTGCGTGCCAGTTCATAGATTTGTTTTTTATCTCCTGTAACCAAATTCCATTTGGCATCATTTACACCTTTTTTAAGGGCATAGCGTTTCAACTGTTCCACACTATCTATTTGCGGCGTTACCGAATGGGATAACAACATTACGTCGTTGTCATTTTTTGTGGCTTCTTGGATTTGCGCCATATGGTCTGTCATGATGGGGCATATGGTTTGGCAGGTGGTAAAAAAGAAATCCGCCACATAAATTTTGTCCTTATAGTCGTCTTGGGTAATTGTTTGCCCGTTTTGGTTGATCAGGCTAAAATCGGCAATTGTATGGTATTTCCTTTGGTGCTGAATGGAACTGTCGACCATTTCATAATTGACCATGGCGGGTTGAAATACAGGCAGTACTTTTTTAGGTTTCAGAATGGAATAAAAAATGGAAATGATGATAATGGAAAGTACCAAGAGGGCGATTCCAAAGTTTTTATAGGCTTTTAAAAAGGATAACATCAATAAGTCGTATTTGGGCGTTACCGTAAGATTTGAGAGCAAAAATACGACACAATCATAAGAAAATACTATTTTTAACAGCAATATTAGCCCGTTAAGACGCTGAGTTAGACTATGCGTCCAATCAGTTATAGTGCTATAAATTTTATTGCCAATGAAACGATTTTTACCCTTGTACTTTTTTTTAGGTTCCATCATGTGTTTTGCCCAAGATTTTGATGCCACCTTGAAAGAGATTAGTACCATGGAGGCTAAGGCAGCCCTTACCCAACTCATGTCGGTTTCCAGTGTTAATACGGGCAATTACGATTTGAAATACCATCGGTTGGAATTTACGGTTGATCCCCAAGTGGCGTTTATAGAAGGAGAAGTGACGACTTATTTTGAGGCCAAGGAAACCTTGACGCAAATTTATTTCGATTTAGTGGATGATATGGTTGTAACTGAGGTATTGAAGAATGGGGTGTCGCAGACTTTTACCCAAGACGCCAATGACGAATTGGTAATCACCTTATCGGAAACTATCAATGCAGGGGTATTGGATTCATTAACCATTAGCTATTCTGGTAATCCGGAGAATACTGGTTTAGGAGCATTTGAACAGTCCAGCCATAATGGAGATCCCATTATATGGACGCTATCTGAACCCTATGGGGCCAAGGGCTGGTGGCCCTGCAAGCAGGATTTAAATGATAAAGCCGATTCTTTGGATGTGTTTATTACAACGCCAAAATTCAACCCCAATAATGAAGCTTATATTGCTGTGGCCAATGGAGTGGAACAAAGTCAAGTGCTGGATACTGAGACCAAGACGACCCACTTTAAACACCGTTACCCAATTCCAGCTTATTTGGTGGCTATGGCCGTGACCAATTATGAAGTGTATAACCATACTGTTGAAAATAACGGCGCTCCTTTTGATATTGTAAATTATGTGTACCCTGAAAATTTGGCTTCGGCGCAAGTGAATACAGAGATTACGGTAGATATCATGGAGCTGTTTACAGAGTTGTTTGAAGAATATCCTTTTGCCATTGAAAAATATGGACATGCCCAATTTGGTTGGAGTGGTGGTATGGAACATACAACCGTTTCCTTTATGGGGAGTTTTGGAAGGAATTTGATAGCACATGAGTTGGCCCACCAATGGTTTGGAGACAAGATTACCTGTGGCAGTTGGAAGGATATTTGGCTGAATGAAGGCTTTGCTACCTATTTGTCGGGCTTGGTGATTGAAGATATGGATGAACCAGCCGATTTTGTGACCTGGAAGGCCCAACGCGTCAACTCCATTACCTCGTTGCCGGACGGTGCAGTATACCTTTCGGATGCAGATACCTTGAATGTGAATCGAATTTTTAGCAGCCGTCTTTCTTATAATAAAGGAGCGATGGTGTTGCATATGCTTCGTAAAAAGGTGGGAGATACCGATTTTTATCAAGGTTTGACCAATTATTTGGCCGATGAAGACCATGCCTATGCTTATGCCAAAACTGTAGACTTTATTGAGATTATGGAAACAGCCACAGGAGAAGACCTTACGGAGTTTTTTAACGACTGGGTGTATAATGAAGGGTATCCTACCTATACATTAAATTGTTCGCAACCGACTGAGACAACATTCGAAATAGAAGTCAATCAAATTCAAAGCGACCCTAGTGTGTCCTTTTTTGAAGCGCCAGTACCCGTCCGATTGATTGGTACAGAAGGAGAGGTCTTGGATTTGGTGTTGGATAATACTAGTAATGGGCAAGTATTTACGGAATTGGTTGACTTTACCGTAAGCGAAGTGCTGTTTGATCCGGAATCGGACTTGATCAGTAAAAATGATAATGTCACCCTGGGTGTTGCCGATTTGGCATTGGCATCGCAATTGCGTTTATATCCTAATCCAACCAATGCGGTTTTGTATATTGAAAAACCTGATAATGTTGTTGTTGAGCAGGTGGATGTATACAATCCGTTAGGGCAATTGGTTTTAAAGAGTACTGAAACATCCAGCATTGACCTGACACCTTATAGTATTGGTATGTTTTTTGTGAAACTCACGACTAATAAAGGCATCATTAATAAATCGGTGTTAAAAAACTAGTGAAACCCCTACTGAATTTTCTAAATAGCACTAAAAGACTATTTTTGTTCCTTAAATTTTTATAGACATACATGGAATTTGTTATCAAGATCTCTCAATTTTTATTGAGTTTATCCCTACTTATCGTACTTCATGAGTTAGGGCATTTTATCCCAGCTAAATTATTTAAGACCCGCGTAGAGAAATTCTACCTCTTCTTCGATATAAAATTTTCACTGTTTAAAAAGAAAATAGGCGAAACCGTCTATGGTATTGGCTGGCTGCCTTTGGGTGGTTATGTAAAGATTGCTGGTATGATAGACGAAAGTATGGATACTGAGCAAATGGCACAGGAACCACAGCCATGGGAATTCCGAAGCAAACCAGCTTGGCAGCGATTGATCATCATGTTGGGCGGTGTGACCGTGAACTTTATACTGGCCTATGTCATCTATGTGTTCTTGTCTTTTGCCTTTGGTGATATAGATATCGATGCCAAGAGTGTACAGGACGGCTATGTGGTGACCAATCCAATCTTGACGGATTTAGGAATAGAGACAGGAGATAAGGTAGTCGCTATAAATGGGGAGCCTATACAATATGTATCTGAAATACGGCGTAAAGTGATTTCCGCAGAAACTTTGACTATTGAAAGAGATGGGCAAACTAAAGTAGTGGCCTTGCCAGAGGATTTTTTAGGAAAACTTAGCGATGGGGAAAGCAAGAGCTTCTTTGGGTTGCGTTTTCCTTTTGTGGTAGGGAAATTGCCGGATACTTCCATTAATAAGGGAGCTGGATTATTGCCAAAGGATATCATTACCGAATTGAATGGGGTACCATTAAAGTATTATGACCAGATAGAAAGTGTGGCAGGTCAGTTTAAAGGACAAACCGTTACTGCCGATGTGTTGCGTGATGGGAAAAGCATCCAGAAGCAATTACAAATTAGTCCTGAAGGTAAGATGGAAATCTTGGCAGGAGGGGATTTAAGTGATATTGAAGCGGCAGGTTATTACCATATCATTAAAAAAGAATATGGTTTTGGAGAGAGCTTTGGTGTAGGGTTTACAAAGTTCAAGGACCAAATCTCTGGCTATGGCGAGCAATTGAAAAAGATTTTCAATCCTAAAACAGGTGCCTATAAAGGAGTGGGAGGCTTTAAGGCTATTTATGATGTATTCCCGGATACTTGGAGCTGGCAGGACTTTTGGGCCTTGACCGCATTCCTATCCATTATGCTTGGTGTTTTGAATTTATTACCAATTCCAGCCTTGGATGGAGGGCATGTTATGTTTTTGTTGTACGAAATGGTTTCAGGGAGAGCGCCAAGCGAAAAATTCTTGGAGCGCGCGCAAATGGTTGGTTTCTTTATACTTATAGCGCTGGTTTTATTCGCGAATGGGAACGATCTTTTTAAAGCGATATTTAAATAAAAATTTTTTTAAAAAAAGTTTGCGCGAATCAAAAAAAACCTCTTATATTTGCACTCGCAAAGCGAATGACACTCCTCCTTAGCTCAGTTGGTTAGAGCATTTGACTGTTAATCAAAGGGTCCTTGGTTCGAGCCCAAGAGGGGGAGCAAGCTTAGAGAAAGCCATCAGAAATGATGGCTTTTTTGTTTTTAGATTCGTTTATAAAGACTCCTCCCTTCTTAAATTTCTTCAATTCAAATTTCTTAAATTAGTGTAAGGTTCACAGACTGTTTCGTTTCCCAAATATTTTATAGGAGTATTTGAACCGCGCCTGATTGTTTGGGATAGAATAAGTTTCCTTAATAATATTTAATGAGATACTGAAATGTTTACAATAGAACAAATTCATGAAGCCTTTGGAAAGGTTAAAAGTGGGGCCGACTTTCCGCAATTTGTACAGGCCCTCAAGGCCATTGGGGTGACGCACTACGATAATTTTGTGACAGATGGGCGTACCATATATTACGGGTTACAGGAGTTTACGCTTGATGCGGGTTCCAAATATCCTGAGCTACCGGTGAGTGAGGCAAGTTCTTCAGAAGCTTTGAAACAAGCACTGAAGATCCATCAGCAGGGGCAAACAGATTATCCTACCTTTTGCGAGCAGGCGGCCGCTGCGGGAGTTTACAAGTGGACGACCCATATGATAGAGATGAACGTTAGCTATTTTGATACCAAAGGTTCTCTATTGGTGGTGGAGAAGATTCCGGAAGTATCATAGCGCTGCAGGGTTTAAGACTGAAAGCTCTTTTGAGGTGTTTGAAATCATTGGCATCCTGAGGCGCTATTTCTTAATTTTTGGCTTCTGATGGAATTTAAGTGAGCTGTTTAGATGGGGTTTCTTACTTTTTGGACTTGCTTGTTATCCAATTCTCTTTCCAATATTCCGTACCTTAGAGTCTCAACACAAGGCTATGGACTATTTCGTTTCAAAAGCATCGGTGGTGCGGCGTATCTGGGGCAAGAGCGATACCATACTATTTATTTTTGCGGGAGCCTCTGCTGAGTTTGCCTTGAACAAGGCGGTGGATTGGCTGTACTTTACGGGGAAGTTGCCACAGGACCCTTTGGGGCGGTTGTTTTCTACGGTGGCCTATGCCCGTAACATTGTGTTTTCTTCAACGCCTGAGGCACACCGTGCTATTGATACCATGAGGAACATCCACACAGCGGTGGAGCAAAGCCGTGGCGATACTATTCCAGATTGGGCCTATCGGGATGTGCTGTTTATGCTCATCTATTATTCTATTGCGGCCTATGAGCTGTTGGAGCGGCCCTTAACACCCGAGGAACAGGAAGAGGTGTATAACGTATTTTATAGGGTAGGCCTGTGTATGGGGCTTAAGGAACTGCCGCCCAATTATAAGGCTTGGTTGCCCGTGCGGGAAGAACATTTAAAAAACGATCTACAACAAAGTAGCTACACTAAGGATCTGTTTATGCAGTACCGCAAACACTTGGGCAATTTCAGATATCAAGTTTTGTTGGAAGCCCAAAAGTTGGTAGTGCCTACTCAGGTGAAACAGTTATTAGGCTTCAGGGATATTGCTTGGTTAAGACCTGCAGTGCCTATATACCAACTCAGTAGACATCTACATCTAGATGGGCTTATCAAGAGTGTATTGCTCCCTAAAGCTTATAAGGCGCAAATTAGCGCTATGGATTCTTGGGCGGGGGTGGCTTGAGATACCTTTTACTTGTCGTTTTATTCCTTTGGATTTTAATAAAAATCATTTTTTATAGGTTTTTGGCAAATTAAGTAGTGTGCCTTCATAGTTAGATTTTGGTTATGAGGACAGTATGTCCTGAAATTACTCGGAAAAAAATAGCAACAGTTGGTTTTTGGGATGTTCTTTTGAAAGGGAATGTCTGTACGTGTTATGGATTTGTAGGATTCTAGTTGTCAGTCAGCTATATGGTTCAATCTGCTTTTTAAGTTTCAAAATAGGCGCTTTTTTCACAGTTCTTGGCTCTTGTCTTACAATTTGTGAGAAAAGGGGATTGTTCTATATTTGGCACTTTTTTAAAAATTATTTTAACCAATTTCAAACTAAATGACCAACAAATTAACATTTTTACTAGTGATGTTTGCATCATTGGTAATGAGTGCTCAAGGCACTTTTGGACCTATTAGTATTACCCATGGCCAAGAGATTGAGCAAGACAAGGAAAAGATTGTAAAGATTGCAGGCGAAACCAACAACAAGATTTACACCTTGGCTACTAAAGGCAAAAACTACTTCATTAAAGTGTTCAAATCAGAGGATATGTCCTTGATTTCTGTTAATGAAATCGAGATGCCCGATTTTATCGATAAGGAGCCTCAATTTGAGCAAATGGTGGTGATGAATGACAAGATCTACATCATTGGTAGCGTGTACGACAAAAAGAACAAAGAGGCCAACCTGTTGGCGGTTCAAGTGAATGAAGACGGAACGTTGAGCGACAAGAGAGTCAAACTTTTCAACACCCAAGTAACCAAAAACAAAGAGCGCGGGGCTTTCTATTTTTCTTCTACGCCAAATGGAGATCACTATTTGATGATGCACGCTTCGTTGTTCGACAAGGAAGAAGTGATCCAATATGAGGTAAAATTTGTAGACGAAAACATGAATATTGTCATGTCTAATCTTGAAAAAGTGCCTTTTACAGATAGAAAGGATTTGGAATTTACCTTGGCTTCTTGGGATGTGAACGTGTACAACGATGTATTCTTAGTGATCAACGAGAGTTATAGAGATAAAAAGGCGAAGACGAATATTGAGAAATTGCAATTGCATACTTTTAAAAGTGCCAACGGCTACCAAAAGGAAGTGGTAAACATCGACCTGCCAAACAAGGAAATTATCAACTGCCAAATGATGGCCAATAACAAGAACCAAATCCATATGGTTGGTTTTTATTCTAATGTGGATAAGAAAGGAAAAGCCGAAAGAGAGTTGGAGGGGGTATATGCCGTAAATGTTGACGGAAATACCGATGCCGTGACCGGTACAAAATTTACCGAGTTTGATTACGAAACCAAAGTAAAGCTTCTTGGGGAACGCAAGGCCAAAAAGGACAAGGATGTGCAACCTTTATATTTGCCTTACGGGTTTATGGAAAAGGAAGATGGTGGTTTGATCATGCTTTCAGAATACCGTTTAATGATTTTTCACGAAAAATCTGGTATCGGCCCTTTGGCGGTACAGCCTATTACCTATATCCAAAACGAGATTATCGTGACCTCTATCAATCCCGATGGTTCTGTAGCTTGGACCAATGTAGCGGCCAAAAAACAGAAGGTAAGTGTTAGTGAGCTTTCATTTAATCCATTTGCCGTTATCTCAACAGGAAATTTATCGGTAACTGTTTCCATAGAAATTCCATTGACGGTTTTGGGGAAAGGCCCAGAATATTTGGGGGCTATGCCAATCTATGAAAACGATGAGTTGACCCTTGTATTTAACGACAATGAAAAAAATATTGGGGTAACCGATATTGACGAAATCAAAGCTTTGGGGAACTATAACAAAGCCATCCCTACAGCCTTTAAGTTCGATCGTGAAACAGGAGAGATTACGCGTATCGATTCAGCTGAATACCAAAAGGACCAATTGATCTTTAGACCAGGGGTGTTCTATAGAAAGAGCCCAACAGAATATATTATCTATTCTTCAAGAAAGTCGCAGGATAAGTTGGGGCGTATGTATATCGCTTCAGAAGGCGCTATGTAAACCTTATCATATTGAAAAGCCACCCTTGCAGTGGCTTTTTTTATGACGTGTAATGTGCTTTGTAGCTGAGGTTGTCGAAGGCACTTTGGAATGGGACTACGGGACCCACTCAGCAAGGCCTCCTTTGGCAGAATTAACATTAATACGGTAGTTGCCGTTGCCGGAAACAATCCAACGTACTTTAACGGTTTCCATTCCTGGGATGTTGCTTACCTTGATTTTTTCCGGATGCTCTACTTGCTCGGTGACCTTGTTGAAATCTTGGTCGTCCACAACCATACCGGCCACCACGTTTACCTTATCAATACTTACCCAATCTGGGCGTTCAATATTATATTTTAAGTCTTGGCTAGAGTGGGTAGGGATGAGGCGCTCGTTATATATAGTGGCGGTAATTTCCCTTAAACCATTGCCTAAACTTTTTTCAGCCACGTCCGTCACACTTAATTTAGGGGTGTGATAAGCATGGTAAATGGTGAAGGCCATATTCCTATGGGCATCCTGTTCCATTAGGAAACCTGGGTGTGCCCTGCCAAAGTTCTTTTTAAAACCGCCAATTTCTATGGTGCCATATTGGGGGTGTTGGTATTCTTTCCACTCTACAAAGGCATCCCCGAAAGTTAAATATTGGTCCACTTTTAATTCTTCCTCTCGGTTACCGCGACCTTCGTTTTTATGGAAATATAAGTAAGAGTTCATAAGCTCGTTGGAATAGCAGAAGATCCCCCTGCCACCGTAAAACCAATCTAACTCACCTCCAAATACAGAGTAAAGGTCTTTGTATACCACTAGATATTTATAACCGGTAATGATTTCCTCGCCTTTATGGGCTATGGCATCGTATATTTTTACGTCCGATTTTTTATAGGTATCCAAATCTTCTTCGGCTCCTGGGCCCCTTAAAATCATACCACCATAGTTGTGGTAGGTCTGTGCCCCGGCAATATTGGGATGGGCCATGACAAATTCCATAATACTGCGGCTTTCAGGAAGGCTGAAAGGATACTTGTAGGCACCCCGTTGTATATAGTCTGGTTGCCAGTTCCAGCCCCAATCCCTGTTCGGGTCGTAATAGCCAATGCCATCTTCGTTAACATCGCCATCGCCGTCGTTATCTAGGCCCTCATAGCCTAGAAATTCGTATTCCCCGCGTTGCTCGGGTGCTACCTTTATCAGGTGTTTTGGATTGAGAGGGTCTTTAATATAATTGCCATCGGGCGATTTGCGAATCATAATAGTAATGTGGTTGTCGCCATTGAGATCGTCATAACCATCCTCTCCCGCTTGTCCGTCCAAATCATTGTCCAACACAATCATTCCTGAGCGGGGCGAATGTGGTGTGTTGGGTTCATTCATGAAGTTATTCCTTGCGTCGGGGTTGATGGTTGGGATGATGTAAAAGGTTTTGTCCTTGAGCAGTTGGTTGATAAAGTCCAATTCGCCAAACATTTCGGTGAGGTACCAAGCGGTATAGAGTGAAAATTCGGCGCCTTGTATTTCGTTGGAATGAATGTTCCCGTCAATATACATGGCCGGTTTTGTATCGGGGTCACCTGTTTTAAAATCCGAAATGGTCAACATCAACATGTCCCTGCCTTGGTAGGACTTGCCAATACTGTGCAGTTTTGCCAAATCTGGATAGGCCTGTGCTATCTGCTGCATAATGTCCCTAAGGCCCTCATAGGTATAGTAACGGTTCCAGCTTACCTGTACTTTGGGCTTATGGGGCGTGCCAATGGCCCTAAAAAACTTTTCCTGTGCTTGCCCATACTGCAGGGCTGCCAGACATAAAACAATGCAAAGGGTGTTACGAATTATGGTCTTCATCTTTTAAAGTTTTAAGGCATTGGTTGCATATGCTGTATGTGGGGCCCCCGCTGTAAGGGTGACATTTCCTGAGCCCTTAACAATCCAGGTTAGGGTCTTCTTTTCATAGGCCTTAAGATGGTCTATAAGCTGTGTAGGATTGCCCGCTACCAGTTGTTCTTGGGGTTTGCTGATGCTTACCTTTAGCTTTTGTAGCCATCTGGATTTTGAACCCAATTGTGAGTGGGTGGGCAGTGGCGCATTGTTATAGATGTCGGCTGTGATGCGTACCAAACCACCATCCAGTTTTTGGGTGCGTACATTGTGCCATTCCAGTTTGGGCTGAAGTTTGGTAAATTCTACAATAAAATTGGTATGGCTTATGGCTATGCTATCCACCATTCTAAAAGGGGGTGTTGTGGTTGCAAAGGGTTTTAATCCGCCTACTTCCACAGTTTGGTTAGGGAAGTCGGGGTGGGCAATGGGTTGCCAGGGCACAAACAGTTCCTGGAGTCCTTCTTGTTCGGCCCACTTCATGACGTTCACTTCATAAGGTAGTACGTCTTCTTTATCTTTTTTCTCTTTGGAATCCCCGCCCTCTTTAGCTTCGGTTTTTATTTCTGGAATCCACCATGCCGGAGTGCTAAAACTAAACCTTCCGAAGTGAAAATAGGCCCACTGAAACAGATCGCCTCCGGTGCCTTGATTGGTCTGTTTATAAGGCTTCGCCTTCACATTGGCATTGTATAGGTCGGATATCATTTTATTCACGGTAGCATCTTCTTCCAAAATGGAGCTTATAATTTTTTTGTCATTGCCCTGCTTGTTGTAAGCTAGCGGGGTAGACAGGTTGTTTTCGGGCCCAAAACAGATAAAGGCATAAATGTTGGGCTGGGTAAAGAGGTAGTCTATAAAGTAGCGGGTTTCCTTTTGCGAAACGGCGTAATCACCTGCAAAGGGTTCAAATATGGGGAATTTATAGGTGAAGGTTTTGTTGAAGGCAATGCCCTCGGCAGGGTCTTCGTTCCATTGGTGGTCCTTGTCGTTGTCAATCCCTTCAGTGTAGACCAAATAGGTTCCCGCTTCACCCTTGGCGCGGTCGGCCTTTACCAACATGCGGTTGTCTTCCGCAGCGGGAATGTAAGTGCCCAAGGCGCTTTTTACACGCATTTGGGTGATGAGGCCGTCCCCATTCAAATCTTCATAAGGGTCTTCGCCCTTGCTGCCATCGCGGTCGTGGTCTGATGTTATGGCATTGCCCAAGCGCTCATATTTTAGGGAAGCGTGGTACTGTGCATAGGCATCTGGCGACATGTTGGGGAACACATAAAAGGTGGTGTGCTCCAAAACGTTTGGATGGTCTGCCAATAAGCGTTCGGCAAACTGAAGGGCCAATTCGACCCCAAGCACATGAGGGCCTTCGGTACCACCTACTATGACAATGCCCGGTTTTTGGTCTTGGTTATCGCTTCCCAATGTCAACAGCCAGATATCTTGGTTGCCTTCGGTTGTTCCCAAGGAACTTAGGTTAGCATTTTTGCTGGATTTGGCAATGTCCTGAAGGCGCTTGTGGATGTCGTTGTTGGTGGGATAGTCCTGCGCCCATAGGGCATGGCAAGTAAGGAAAAGGCAATAAAAGAGGCTTGCATAAAGGGTTTTCATATGCCGCAAAGGATTGGTTACAAGGGTTTCGCTATTAAATGTAATAAATTTTGATGATTTTATGTTTTGAAGAGAAGGGGCAGTTGATTATTTTTGGTCGCTGATTTCAAAATCAACAGGTCACAACGGGATGTAGCGCAGCCTGGTAGCGTACTAGCATGGGGTGCTAGGGGTCGCTGGTTCGAATCCAGTCATCCCGACTAAGTGAAAGCCGAACATATGTTCGGCTTTTTTTTATGAGGTGTAGAGGTAATTGGTTCTTAAATGTTTTATAAAATAAGCGATGATATGAGAATGTTCATTTTTATAGTATTAGCTGCCATAGTTTTGTTAGGTTGTGATATTCAAGGAAGATTGGAAATTGTTAATAGAACCAATAGCAGTGTGACATTTAAATATTATGAGAGGAATGAGGCAAATACCATTGATACTATTTTTATGGAAGTAGCACCAACAGGTAAAGGGAAATTTATCTATGGGTTTGGATGGTTTTGGACAAAAGAGCAAATACAGGAATACGCTCAAAATATTTCTAGAATTGAGCTTATTTCTCAGTCGGACACCTTGTTTTTAAATACGAAAGAGGCAATAGGGAAATTCTTTATTAAGAATAAGAAAGGTCTTTTAAATAAAAGGGTGAAAGTAGTTTTTAAATAATGTTTAATTTTTAAAGTAATGATTTGCCGCTTAGGCAAGGTAATTGTGGAATACAAAATGAGATATATGGAATCGATAATGAGTATTTTAAAAAGAAGGCGATGCTTTATTTTGAAATATGGATATGGAATTTTAAAGCTAATGTGTATAGGGGTTGGACTGTTATTGTGTACTACATGTTCCTCTTCAGATGAGGACATTATAGAAAAATCCTTGTTGGAAGGATATTGGTATTATGGCAATTTATGTCCAGAACAGAATAGTTTATGGTTTGGGGAAACAAACTATGTCCACAAATACTCGGGTAACAATTGTGAATTTAATGAAAGTGATACATTTCAATTCTCAGGTGCATATATTATAAGAGGAAAGTATATTGAATTTAATGAGGAGTTGGTTGAGGTTATAATTGAGGGTATTAGTGCAACACAGACTCTCAATTCTGGAGAAGAATTGGTGTATTCAAAAATTGTGCAGTTGGATAGTGATAATTTGAAAATAGAACAATTATATAGACACAGTACCTACGACAGAATTTACGTTGGCAGTTTTGTTAGAAATAACTAATATTTTGTCCAGTCATCCCGACCAATAAAAAGCCGAACTTATGTTCGGCTTTTTTGTTTTTACGGGGTTGGCCGTTACTTGATGCGTTCATTTTGCCTTGATGCAAAACGAACCAAAAAAATCAAGACGGTCTGAGGAAATTAACTGTCTTTGACAGTTACCGTTCACTCCCGAAGCTTCATGCTAAACGCTGCGCGTTGCACTTCCGCTCTTCGTTCACTATTTCTGCAGACCGCCGTGTTCCGCCCATGGCGGAAGTGGTTTTTTAAAAGTTATTTAACCTTATTCCGCCCCAGGCGGAAGAACCTGTCGATAGGCATTTTTGAGGTTCTTACAGAACCGCAAAAATGCCTATCGACAGGGCGTCTTTTCTTTTGGTTCGTTTTCTTTGGACGATCAAAGAAAATGAACATACTATGAAACGAATGTGTGCAAATGTCAAAATTATTGCCATAATAATCCTGCCATCCCTGAAGCACCAACCATATTTCCAACCAAACCATTCCACAGAACCACTCCTCAGCATACCTTTCTAGGGGTTTCCTTGGAGGATTCTTCGAGTTTTACTTGTAAAACAAGGCTTTTACGAAGAATCCTCCAAGGAAACACGAACCAAGCCTTAACAAGTCTTTAGTTTGTATAGGGTTGGTGGATATTTGGTTATGTAGTTATTATGTGAAAGAGAGGCTAGGACTCTTCTTATATGGAAAATACTATATTTGACAAAATATTCGGGTTATCTATGAAATGGTTTCCAGGAGATGAAAAGTAAATATTGGGTTTTACCCGGATAAAAAGGAAAGGGGTAAAATATTTGTGCATTTATAAATAGGTATGGTAAAAGAAAAATTTAATGCTCTATTTTTTTCGAATGATGAAAAGGTGGGGCATCTTAAAGCTTTAGATGGATTAAGAGGGATTGCGGTTTTGTTCGTATTGCTTTCACATTCTAGTAATGCAAATTTATTCTTTTTTGATTTTCTTAATTTCCAAAGGATTGGAAAAGTGGGAGTCTATTTGTTCTTCGTATTATCAGCTTATTTGCTGGATAGACAGATAGCATTGGCCTTCATGAAGAATAAGGTTTCAAGTAATTATTGGAAAAACTATTGTTTTAGGAGATTTTTGAGGATTTACCCTTTGTTTTTTGTGGCATTACTTCTTTATGGGTTGTTGACTATTATTGGATTTAGAACGGTTATTGATCAAATATGGGATATACCAAAACATTTGTTGTTATTAAGTGGGGAAAGTGTTTTTTGGTCAATTCCAGTAGAATTTAAATATTACCTTATTTCTCCTTTGCTCATGTGGGTTTGTCATAAGTATTTAAAATGGAATCATTGGAAGCTTTTTTTTATGTTTCTCGGATTAATAGTTACTGCAATTGTAATAGAACGTATTTTTCATTTATCGTTAATTTCAACTTTTAGGTATTTTCCTGTTTTTATTGTTGGTACTTTTATATCCATTGTTGAGTTGATTTATGGTGAAAAGAAGCTTCAAAGTATGAAATCTTTAATATTTGAAGTTGGAGGGGTTCTAGGAATTGTAATTATTATAATTACAATTCCTTATTATTTTAAAAGTATTTTTGGGTTTGGATTAAATTTCCATTCAGCTTTATTTTTCTTTCCCTATGCTTTAATATGGGGAGTTATTTTGTTGGCTGCTAAATATGGTGGGGGTATAATAAAGAAGCTATTCGAACTAAAATTGTTAAGGTTTATTGGTTCCATTAGCTTCAGTGTTTATCTTCTCCATATGATATTTCTAAATATGGTCAGGGAAATGGCAATACCCAATAATTTAAAGATTTATGTATTCTTCTTTTTAACTATAGTATTTTCTAGCTTAAGTTTTCTACTAATAGAAAGACCATTATCTAATTTGAGGTTATATGGATCTAATTCTTTTGAAAAAGGCAAAAAATCAAAATGGTTATTGGCCTTAAATGTGATACGTTTAAGAGATAAAACTGGGAAGCGTAATTAGTCTTGGTGTACAAATGTACTATAAGGTAATATGAAAAGTGATTTCTTGATTATAATGATTGATCTCAAAACCTTCATTCCCCAAAATAAATCCACAGTGCGCAGCATTGTTACCATTCGTTAAAGTTCTGCTAAGGGTTCCCAAAAACCGTTAAAATTTTTATAACTTTAATTCTTTAGCAATCACTAAACTGCCCACTATGCCACAATACAGCTTGCACATAAATGGGGCCATACATCAGGTTGATGTGGACGCCGACACCCCCGTACTTTGGGTCCTGAGGGACCATTTACAATTGGTGGGTACCAAGTACGGCTGCGGCATTGGGCAGTGCGGGGCCTGTACCATTCACTTAAACGGCAATGCTATACGCTCTTGCTCTTTGCCGGTAAGTGCTGTGGTCAATGCAGAGATGAAACTTACCACCATCGAAGGACTTTCCAAAGATGGTACCCACCCGGTACAAAAGGCTTGGTTGGAAATAGATGTGGTCCAATGCGGCTACTGCCAAGCAGGGCAGATTATGAGTGCAGCCGCCCTATTGGAGCGCAATCCCAATCCTTCCGAAGAAGATATTCGCAATGCCATGACGGGCAATCTGTGCCGTTGCGGCACCTATACCAGAATCAATAAGGCCGTTGCCATGGCCGCCAAAGACCTGTAAGCAGCCATGACACATATTAAAACCCATTTCAATAGACGTTCGTTTTTAAAGGTTTCCGCGGTGGGCGGGGCCGGTTTGATGCTGCAGTTTAGTTGGCTTTCGGGCTTGGCGCACAGTAGCAGCAATGCCGAAGCGGTTGAGGGCCTCTTCAATATCAATGCGTTTATCAGGATGAATGAAGATGGGACGGTGACCATCATGTCGCCCAACCCCGAAATAGGACAGAACGTAAAAACCTCGATGCCGCTTATTGTGGCCGAGGAACTGGATGTGGACTGGGACCAAGTTCAGGTAGAACAGGCGCCTTTGGACACCGAAAAATACACACGCCAATTGGCGGGAGGGAGCCAATCCATCCGCCAAGGTTGGGACAGCCTGCGTATGGCGGGGGCTACGGCACGCTATTTAATGCTGGCTTCGGCGGCCAAATTATGGAGCATGTCTCCCGATGAATTGGTGACCGATAAGGGCATGGTAAAACATTTGCCTAGCGGAAAAAGTATTGCTTATCAAGATTTGTTGCAGGAAGCAGCCACCATTGAAGTACCCGAAGAGGTGCCGCTAAAAGACCCAAAAGATTTTAAGTTGATTGGGACTTTTGTGAAAAATGTAGACGGCAAGGGCATTGTTACTGGGAAGCCGCTGTTTGGTTTGGATTATATGGAAAAGGGTACGGCCATTGCCATGATTGTGCATCCGCCCGCTTTTGGAATGCAGTTGGATGGCTATAATGCCGACAAGGCTAAGAACATGCCGGGAATTAAAAAGATTTTTACTGTGAATACGGCTTTAGACAAGCCACAGTGGTCTGATGTGAATGCCTTTAATGAGCTCTTGGTGGTGGTAGGCGACAGCACCTGGCAGGTGATGAAAGCCAAAGAAGTCCTCGAGGTACGTTGGAAAACCTTAGGGACTTTGGAAGCCACTACGGCACATTTGGACAGTTTTAGCAGTGTATTTGATAAGAGTGAAGGAGAGTTAGGCCGAAAGGATGGCGACCCCGATGGGGTATTTGCCTCGGCAGATAAGGTGGTGGAAAGCGGTTATACCGGTGCCTTTTTAGCCCATAATACTATGGAACCTATGAACTTTTTTGCAGATGTTTCCGCAGATAAGGCACGATTGATTGGCCCGATACAAACCCCAGAACAGTTGCGGCAATCGGCTGCAAGCTTGCTGAACATGCCCGAATCCAAGATTTTTGTAGATATGACCCGTATGGGTGGCGGCTTTGGAAGACGCCTCTATGGGAACTTTGGTTTGGAGGCGGCCGCTATTTCTAAAGCTTATGGTGGGCCCATAAAATTAATCTACACCCGAGAAGATGATATGACGCAGGGGACGTATCGTCCCTCCTACCACATAAAATACCGAGCCGCTTTGGACAAGAAGGGAAACCTTACCGCTTTTGAAGTGAAGGGATCTGGGATACCTTCGAGTCCCTTGTTTCCGGATAGGTTTCCGGCAGGTACGGTAGAGCATTACAAGGCCACGCATTATGGTATTGATACCAATATTTCTACAGGGGCATGGCGAGCACCAAGGTCCAACTTTGTGGCGGGCGCCGAACAGTCCTTTTTGGATGAAGTAGCGGAAGCTGCGGGTAAAGATCCTATCGATTTTAGGTTGCAGCTATTTGATAGAGCCATTAAAAATCCAGTGGGTGAAGGTAATGATTACGATCCTGAACGCTATGCAGGAGTCTTGAAATTGGTACGCGACAAAAGCAATTGGGGAAATAAAATGCCCAATGTGTACCGTGGGGTAGCGGCCTATTATTCGCATAATTCCTATGTGGCCCAAGTATTCGATTTGGAAAAGGTGGATGATGCCAATATTCGCATTAAAAAAGTGTGGTGCGCAGTAGATTGTGGGATTGTGGTGAACAAGGAAGGGGCCATTAACCAGGTTGAGGGAGGTATCATTGACGGTATAGGCCATTGTATGTATAGCCAGTTGACTTTTGAAAAAGGGGCCACTCAACAGCAAAATTTTGATGGGTATCATCTTATTAGGAACAATGAGGCGCCTTTGGAAATAGCCGTGTTTTTTGTGGACAATGGTATTGCACCTACAGGCCTTGGGGAGCCTTCGTTGCCTCCTGTGGCGGGAGCTTTGGCCAATGCGCTCTATAAAGCTACGGGCACACGTTACTACAGACAACCCTATATGGTGGTGCCACAACAGCCTAAATTTGTGGGCTAGTTTACAGTTTTAAAATCTTTTGATAGGCTTCGGGGGTGTCAACATCCAAGTTCTCGAAGTTGGGTGTCAATGCAATCACTTCCGATTGGTGTTCCTTCAAAATGCTTTTGGCGCCCATTTCTCCCAGTAATGACTTTAGAATTTCAAAATAGCGCTTCGGAAATTGGGCCGGAACGCCTATGGAAGTTCCGTAGTTGGTAGCTATAAGGGAGGAAGGATGCTCTTGTGACGTTTTCAGCATTCGGTTTAAATAGTCGGTAGTCACCAATGGTTGGTCTGCCAAAGTGAAGAGTACTGTGTTCACCGTTGGAAGCTCTTCATTTAGATACTGTATAGCTACTGCAATGCTGCTTCCCATACCTTCTTTCCAATGTATGTTTTCTATAGGTATGACGTTATTCGGAAGCCCATGCTCTAAGATCTCTGGGCTATGGGCGCCCAATACACAAAGGGTGTGATTGGTTTGAGTGCTAAGCGCGGTTGTAAGGGCATGTTCTAAAAGCGTTGTGCTTTTGTAGGGCAACAATTGTTTGATTTGCTGCATGCGACTTCCTTCTCCTGCAGCTAAAACGATGATGGCACTGTGTGACATAGATCTTGTAGTGTTAAGGATGGATATTCCGGAGATAGGACCGAAGGGAGGGCACTTCCCGATGGCGCTTTACCGCAATGATTTCACTAAGGATGGAAAGGGCAATTTCCTGCGGGGTAATGGCGCCAATGGCTATACCTGCAGGACTAAAGATACCATCTAAAAATTCCGAAGCAATATCGGGTTGGTGCTCTATTAGTTCATTGAGTAGCTTTTCCCTTCGGTGATAGGAGCCCAAAATGCCCATGTAAAAAGGCTGGGTTTGGGTCAGCTGTAACACAAAGTACAGGTCGCGGGCATAGTTGTGGGTCATGAGCACGATGGCCGTATGCGTATCTATATGCAAGGGCCATTCCTGCTCTGGGTTGAGGTGGTATATGGTGGAAACGCCTGGAAAATCTATGTCGTTCTTGGGGTCGTTTGGGGAGGCTATTAAAAGCACTTCCCAACCCAATTGGGCAGCCGATTTGCAGAGCTGTACAGCATCGTGTTCGGCCCCTATAATAATCAAACGAGAGAGTGGGGTAAACTCCTGTTGAAAACTTAGGTTATCAATTTCAGAATTCACTTCATCCACGTCTGGCCTAAATGCTATGTGCTTACCATCTTCTACCCTTAACACCGAACCAAACGTGGCATCTGTTTTGTCTTCTTTTTGAAAATAGGAAGTCCATTGCATTGGCCTACGTGCCGATAGTTCTTTTTGTATGGTTTTAAAAGCTGGTTCTGAGATACTAAAGGGTTCCAATAGAATGAAAAGAGTGCCTTCACAACCCAATCGGTAGCGGCCGTCGTAGGTCATCACTTTGGGCATTCCCTTCTTAAACACCGATAGCGATTGCAGTACGACTTCCTTTTCCACACAGCCGCCACTGACGGCACCTGTGATATGGCCGTTTTCATCAATGAGCATCTGTACCCCTGGTTTCCTGTAGGAGGAGCCGTCTAGAGCCACCACAGTTGCCAAGACGTGTTTTAAATGTCTTTTTTGGTTGCTATGAGCCTGTTCTAGGATGTTTTTGAATTCATGGGTCATCCTTTAAAAGTACAAAATCTTGGGGTAGGTTGAAAGGGGTTTTGCTTTGTTTGTTTTTGGAGAACGCGATGCAATCGCGCACTAGCGGGGTGTTCATTTTTTGCTCGTTGAAAAATGTGGTAAACTCAATTGTTGACAGTAAGTTGACATCCCCCTTAATCCCCCTTCGAAGGGGGAATTTGTTGGCTCAAGAATTGGGGCGCGAAGTCTTAAATTCGAACGGGACAAACGTGATGTGTTTGTGATGGTATTATACGTTTACACAATCCCCATTTTCTGAAGTAGGAAGCTGGCATTCATGTTTTGGCAGATGCCTTTTTTGAGCTTATAATCGAAAAACAGTTCGTCATTCACTATTTGGGCGTCAAAAAAGTAGTTGGCAACTGGTGGTAATTCTTTTTCAATTTCACATAAACTCAAATCGTGGGTGGCAATGATGCCCGTAGCATGGGTAGCGACTAGTTTTTCTACAAACTTACGGGAGCCAATGGCTTTATCGGTACTGTTGGTGCCTTTTAGGATTTCGTCCAAGATGATGAAATAAGGTTCGTCTTGGATAGCGTCGACGATATATTTCAATCTGGTCAATTCTGAAAAGAAATAACTGCTGTCATCGGTCAAGGAATCGGTGGTGCGCATGCTTGTAATCAATTTGATAGGGTGATAGCTGCTTTCTTGGGCGCATACCGGAAGCCCAACATTGGCCATCACGATGTGCAGGGAGACGGTACGTAGAAAAGTGCTTTTCCCCGCCATGTTGGCGCCAGTGACAATAAAAAACTGTTGGTTGTCGATGATAAGGTCACTAGTAATGCGTTTGTTGGCATCCAACAAAGGGTGGCCCAATTCTTTGGCGTGGATCAAGGATTGGTCCTTCACAATTTTAGGGTACACAAACTCAGGTTGATTAAAGGCGTAATTGGCCAAAGAGTTATAAGCTTCAAAAAAGGAAACAACGTCAAACCATTCTTTGGTCACTTCCTTATAAGTTGCAATCCAATGTTCGATATGGTAACTATGTTTTAGGTCGGTTAGGAACAGGCCATTTCCAAAAACGGCGGAGATCAGGTTATTGCGGTTATCCAGAGCATCGAGGTAGCCGGACAATTGTCCAAATATTTCCGACGCCTTTTTATGATGGGATTGAATCTGTTCTTGTTTCTCGGTTAGGAGTTTCGATTGGAACGTTTGCGCTTCAATCTGTTGTAATAATTGTGCATACTGACGAAACGTATCTTTTACTTTATCGGTATGAGCGGCAAGTACGTTTATTTTCTTTAAATGACGCCCCGTGATCATGAGTCCTAATAACAACCAATAGCCACTGATGGACATTGGGATGAGCTGGAATACCGTTAATGCCAATAGCGCTAAAGATGCAATGCTAAACCCTAAGGGAAGGTATTTTAATAGTTGGTTTGCAAAGGGTTTGTATTGTTGTAACCAATTAATGATGTCCTTGTTTGGTGTTTCCACGTGTATTAAAGATGCCAATGCCGCAAAGTTTTGGCGCCATTGGGGGAGCTTGGTGAGTTCCTTAATGGCGTCTTGACGTTCGGTAATGTTGACTATGTTATTGGCGGTTATGGTTTTTGCCAAATACTGTTTGCCTTCTTTAGTTTTAGTGCGGTTTATGGTTTGGAAGAAAGAACCTTTTCCGAAGAGGTCAATGTCTAAACTATAGGCATGATGAGGGTCTAGGAATTTTTCTCCAGTTGGCTGTTTATCATAGTTGCCTGGGAGCATTTGTAATTCTGCTTCATTGATATTGATCAAGGCTTTGGTTAAGGCACGCTGACGTTTTAGATCGGTGTATTTTGAGAGCAGGAATACAAACAGAATGGTTCCTATAACTCCTATTGCCAAAGCAATGTGCCATGTGCTGAAAGTAGAGTAAATGCCGATGGCGGCAACCAAAAAGACCGTAAGGCGTAAAGAGCTTAAAACCACTAATTTTTTATTGAATTGCTTTAAGCGATTTTGATGATTTTCTAATTGGGTACTATAGAAGGTTGTAGGTTGTTCCATGGGTTGTAAATGAATGCTAAAGAAACAAAAAAAATCCTAAGCAGTGTTGCTTAGGATTTTTAATATCAATCGCTATTAAAGGTTTATCCTTTTATAGTAGCTTTTAAGAATTCTCTGTTCATACGAGCAATGTTCTCTAATGAAATGCCTTTAGGACATTCAATCTCACAAGCTCCTGTGTTGGTACAGTTACCGAATCCTTCTAAATCCATTTGTTTTACCATGTTCATTACACGGTCTGTAGCTTCTACCTGTCCTTGTGGCAATAAGGCATATTGCGATACCTTGGCCCCTACGAATAACATAGCAGAAGAGTTTTTACAGGTGGCTACACAGGCACCACACCCGATACAGGTGGCGGCGTCCATGGCTTCATCGGCAGCATGCTTGGAAATAGGAATAGCGTTGGCATCTTGCGTATTTCCAGACGTGTTTACCGAGATATATCCTCCAGCTTGTTGAATACGCTCAAAAGAGGTTCTGTCTACAACTAAATCCTTAATTACAGGGAATGCCGCAGCTCTCCAAGGTTCGATGGTAATGGTGTCACCGTCTTTGAACATACGCATGTGCAATTGACAGGTAGTAACCCCACGGTCTGGACCGTGCGCTTCTCCATTAATGTAGAGCGAACACATTCCGCAAATACCCTCACGACAATCGTGATCGAAGGCTACTGGCTCTTCTCCGGTGTTTACCAATTGTTCGTTCAAAACATCCATCATTTCAAGAAAAGACATATGCTCTGAAATATCAGTAACTTTATAATCGACCATTTGACCCTTTGCATTCGAGTCTTTCTGTCTCCAAATTTTAAGTGTTAAATTCATAATGTCAATCTTATTTGTATGAACGTTGTTTTAGTTCAATATCTTTAAATTCTAGTTCTTCTTTATGTAGCACCGCATCTGCTGGTTCTCCTTTGTATTCCCATGCTGCAACAAAGGCGAAGTCTTTATCGTTACGTTTTGCTTCTCCTTTTTGCTCACCGCTTTCTTCAACAGATTCTTCTCTAAAGTGACCTCCACAAGACTCTTCTCTCATTAAGGCATCTTTAGCGAACAACTCACCCAATTCCAAGAAATCGGCCACACGACCTGCTTTTTCCAACTCAGGGTTCATTTCGTTAGCGTTTCCTGGTACTTTTACGTCTTTCCAGAATTCCTCACGAATTTGTTTAATTTCAGCCATGGCTTCTTTTAAACCTTGTTCGTTACGCGCCATTCCTACTTTGTCCCACATCACTTTACCAAGACGTTTGTGGAAGTGGTCTACAGATTTCGTTCCGTTATTATTGATAAAGAAGTTGATTCTGTCTGTAACAGCTTTTTCAGCTTCTTCAAACTCTTTAGAGTTTGTTGGAATTTTTCCTGTACGAATATCGTCAGCCAGATAATCTCCAATCGTGTATGGTAATACGAAGTAACCATCTGCCAAACCTTGCATTAAGGCTGAAGCTCCAAGTCTGTTTGCTCCGTGATCTGAGAAGTTGGCTTCCCCAATACAGTAACATCCAGGAATGGTGGTCATCAAGTTGTAGTCTACCCAAACACCACCCATGGTATAGTGGGTTGCAGGGTAAATCATCATTGGAGTTTTGTACGGGTCTTCGTCAACGATCTTTTCGTACATTTGGAATAAGTTACCGTACTTAGCTTCTACGATTCCTTTTCCTAACTCATATATTTTAGCCTCTGTTGGGTTGTCAATATTGTGAATTTTGGCCTGCTCCTTACCATAGCGTTCTATCGCCGAAGCAAAATCCAAGTACACCGCTTCTCCAGTGGCATTTACACCGTAACCAGCATCACAACGCTCTTTTGCGGCACGAGATGCTACGTCACGTGGCACCAAGTTTCCGAAAGCTGGATAACGACGCTCTAAGTAGTAATCTCTTTCGTCTTCCGATAAATCGGTAGGCTTCTTACGACCTTCACGAATGGCCATGACATCCTCCATGTTTTTAGGTACCCAGATACGTCCGTCGTTACGTAAAGATTCCGACATCAAGGTCAACTTAGATTGGTAATCACCGGAACGAGGGATACATGTTGGGTGAATTTGCGTAAAACAAGGGTTAGCGAAATACGCTCCTTTTTTGTGGATTTTCCAAGCAGCCGTAGCGTTGGATCCCATTGCGTTGGTTGATAAGAAATACACGTTTCCGTATCCACCAGAAGCAATTACAACCGCGTGTGCAGAGTGACGCTCTATTTCACCAGTAATAAGGTTTCTAGCAATAATTCCTCTGGCCTTACCGTCAACCACTACAACGTCTAACATTTCGTGTCTGTTAAACATTTCAATCTTACCACGAGCAATCTGTCTGTTCATGGCAGAGTAAGCCCCAAGCAATAACTGTTGTCCTGTTTGTCCTTTGGCATAAAACGTTCTGGATACCAAAACACCACCAAACGAACGGTTGTCCAACAATCCACCATAATCTCTAGCGAAAGGAACCCCTTGCGCCACACACTGGTCGATGATGTTGGCAGATACTTCAGCCAAACGGTATACGTTCGCTTCACGAGAACGGTAATCGCCACCTTTTACGGTGTCGTAAAATAATCTATAAGTAGAGTCACCATCACCTTGATAGTTTTTGGCGGCATTAATCCCCCCTTGTGCGGCAATGGAATGCGCACGACGTGGTGAATCTTGGTAGGCAAAAGCCTTTACGTTATATCCTAATTCGGCTAAGGTTGCTGCAGCAGAACCTCCTGCTAAACCTGTTCCTACCACGATAACATCAATGTGACGTTTGTTGGCAGGATTAACCAAGTTGATTTTATTTTTATAGTCTGTCCATTTATCTTTAATTGGACCCTTTGGTACTTTTGAATCTAAAGCCATTTGTGTATTTAAGATTAATGGTTAAAGTGGTGGAATAAAGCGATAATGATAAATCCTAGGGGGATAATTACAGAGTACGCTTTCCCTATTTGTTGCATCGTTTTTTTACGTCCTGCAGTCGCTCCCATAGATTGGAAGGCCGATGTAAATCCATGTGCCAAGTGTAAGCCTAAAAGCACGAAAGCAATTACATAGGCTCCTACACGGATAGGAGATACAAATTTGTGTTGCAGTTCTTCAAAATAACGGTAGCTTTCACCATCTGGCAATAATCCAGACATATCGCCATGGATGTATTTTACGTTAAGTTCAGGAATCCAGAAGTCGATGAAGTGAAGCAAAATAAATGCCAACACGACAACACCACTGATGATCATGTTTCGGCTCATCCAAGTAGAATTGGCCGCACCATTGTTTTGTGCATATTTTACGCCAATGGCTTTTCTGTTTTTTAATTCCAATACAAATCCCATCACAAAGTGGAATACAACACCAAATATCAATACCGGTTGTAAGGCCAATTGCACCAAAGGATTTGTTCCCATGAAATGTGATAATTCATTGAATAAATCAGGACTAAAAAGTGATGTGATGTTTACCGCTAAATGAATTATTAAGAAAAACATTAGGAAGAAGGCCGAAAGTGCCATGGCCACTTTTCTTCCTATCGAAGATTTAAGAAATCCGCTCATTTTTTTGAAGTTAATTTTTATCGAACAAAGATACACTTCAAAAGAGATTTAGGCAAAGGGCTGTAGTTTAAATTAAGTATTTAGAATGATTTTAAACAGATTGAAAAGTCCCTTAATTTGATACCGTTGGGATTAAGCCTCTTAGGCCCATATCGACCACTTGTTCGCCAGCTGCGGGTTCATATTTTCCGTCAAAATTTACTTCGGTCCACTCAAAACTGTTGTTGATTGAAAATGATAGGGTGATTTCCATATCTTGTGTTTCGTTTCCGGTTATGGAGAAGCCTTCTTCAAACTCACCGGTTACCACACAAGATCCCTGTGGAATAGGAGAGGAATCGAACAGTGGATTTGGTACTGTAGTGGCGCCTTCTGGAGCTTGCCCTTCCGAGGTGTAGCCTTCTACTTCAAAAGCCCAAAATCCTTGCGAACGGTTATCGTTTACATCAAAAGTACTGCCGTTCAAATCGAAGGAAGTGATGTAGGTGTTGTAGCCTACAAAACTTGCCAAGGTTCCTGTGTAATCAATGCCATTTACAAGTAAATCAATTTCTCCTTCTTGGTAGGCTAGTGATACGCGCACCCATTCGTAAGATCCTGAAGTAACTTGGCTTAGGGGGATGCTCAAAAATACATCGCCATCGCCACCAAATGTGGCATTTTGAAAATCGATAGCGTTGGCGCCTCCAGTTGTGGTTTCCGGACCCATAAAAATGACTTCTCCTTCTCCTAATGGCGTATAAGGGTCTGGGGCAAATTCAATGTAGTTGGCACTCATGCGGTTGATGGAGGGAGATTGGGCTGCATTGCCTTCTGGAATGCTTGACGGTTGTCCTAAATTGTTGAGACGTTCCTGGGTAGGATCGAATTTCAACTTAATAATCAGGTTGGGTTCAGTAGTGTGGATGTTGTCGTCTTGGTCTTCGCTGCAGGATAGCATCATTGTGATTACAGCTAGTATGCTAAGTTTTAAAAATTTCATAAGATTGGGGTTTTTGTATATAACTCGAAAGCTTTAAAAATAGTATAATTTTTGAGAGTTGACTTAAGAGACTGCTATTTGTAACAAATGCTTATTAAGTTGATATCCTGATAGAATCTATTTACTTTTGTTGTCTAAATTTTTATTTTATGAAATACTTACCTATAGATCGCGAATTGTTTATTAAAAACCGTAAAAACTTTGCCGCTCAAATGGAGCCTAAAAGTTTGGCGATTTTTAATTCCAATGATATTTACCCAATTAGTGCCGATAGCACCATGCCTTTTGAGCAGCACCGAGATATTTTTTACTTAAGTGGGGTTGATCAAGAGGAGAGTGTTTTGGTAATCTTTCCAAATTGTCCAAACCCTAAGAACAGAGAAGTGTTGTTTTTGAAAGAAACCAATGAGCATATTGCTGTTTGGGAAGGGGAGAAGTTGACCAAGGAAAAGGCGTTTGAAACTTCAGGAATTAAGACGGTGTATTGGTTGAAGGACATGGAAAAAGTGTTGTTTGAATTGATGACCCAGTGCGATACGGTGTATATCAACACCAATGAACATTACAGAGCCAATGTAGAAACTGAAACACGCGAAGCTAGATTTGCCAAATGGCTTAAAGATAAATATCCAGCGCACCGCGTTGCCAAGAGCAATCCTATTTTGCAGCGTTTACGTTCCGTAAAAGATCCTATTGAAATTGCCTTGATGCAAAAGGCTTGCGATATTACTGAAAAGGGATTCCGTCGCGTTTTGGATTTTGTGAAACCGGGTGTTTGGGAATTTGAAATTGAAGCTGAGTTTATGCATGAGTTTTTGCGTAACCGTTCTAAAGGCTTTGCGTATACGCCTATCATTGCTTCGGGGAACAATGCGAATGTGTTGCACTACGTTGAGAATAACCAAGAGTGTAAAGCTGGGGATTTAATTTTGTTTGACGTAGCTGCTGAATATGCTAATTATTCCAGTGACTTGAGTAGAACAATTCCTGTTTCTGGGAAATTTACCAAAAGACAAAAGGAAGTCTACAATGCTGTTTTGAAGGTGAAGGATGAGGCGACCAAATTATTGGTGCCTGGAACGCTTTGGGCGGAATACCATGTGGAGGTTGGAAAATTGATGACTTCAGAACTTTTAGGGCTTGGGCTTTTGGATAAAGCCGATGTGCAAAATGAAAACCCAGAATGGCCAGCTTATAAGAAATACTTTATGCACGGTACCAGCCATCATATTGGTTTGGATACGCATGATTATGGTATTTTAACTGAGTCTATGCAGCCAAATATGGTGTTTACTGTGGAGCCGGGAATTTATATTCCGGATGAAGGATTTGGAATACGTTTGGAAGATGATGTGGTGGTGCAGCCAAGTGGAGAGCCATTTAACCTAATGGCAAATATTCCGATAAAAGCTGAGGAAATCGAAGACTTGATGAACCAATAATTACTCATGATTTGAAATAAAAAAAAGGACGTTGAAAAACGTCCTTTTTTGTTTTGAGATTTGGTTAGTCGACCATTTCAGTCTCAAAAATATAGCGGTTTAGTTTTCTTAGGGTTTCTATCTTGTCGCTGGTGTTGATCAGCAACGAAATGTTGTTGTTACTGCCACCATAGGCAATCATTCTGATGTTGACATCCTGAAGGATTTGGAACAATTTAGGTGTGTCCGGATGGTAAACGATATTGTTTCCAACAGCACATACAATCGTTCTGTATTCGTCTACTTCTACAGAAGAGAATTTTTCCAATTCTTCTACAATATGAGATAGGTTTGTGGTATCGTCAATGGTTAGAGATACGGCAATCTCTGAAGTGGTGATCATGTCGATGGACGTTTCGTATTTCTCGAAAATCTCGAATACTTTTTTCAAGAAGCCGTGCGCCAACAACATTCTTCCTGATTTGATTTTAATGGCGGTAATGCCGTCTTTAGCAGCGATGGCTTTGATGCCTTCACCGTGGATTTTATTGGTAATTAAAGTTCCGTAAGCAGCAGGTGCCATGGTGTTTTTTAATCTAACCGGAATATCCAAATCGCGTACTGGCATTACGGTTTGTGGATGCAGGATTTTTGCTCCAAAATATGCTAATTCCGCAGCTTCATCAAAAGAAAGGTTTGAGATAGCGTGGGTGTCCTGAACAAATCGAGGGTCGTTGTTGTGGAAGCCATCGATATCAGTCCAAATTTGAACTTCTTCAGCTCTTACGGCAGCACCAATAATGGTAGCGGTATAATCGCTTCCGCCGCGTTGTAGGTTGGCAACTTCTCCTTCGGCATCTAGACAAATAAACCCTTGGGTGATATAAATGTCGGCTTCTGGAAGTTCTCCTATAATTCTATTTAGGTTTTGTTTGATGTAGAAGTTATCTGGCTCGTGTGCTTTGTCAATTCGCATGAATTCCAAAGCTGGAATCAATTGTGCGTTGATGCCTTCTTGTCTTAGGAATTGTGTGAACAGGAAAGTCGATAGCAGTTCACCTTGAGATACAATAATATTGTATAGAAGTTCGCTATGTTTCTTTTCGGTGCAAGACAAAAGCAGTTCTATGACGCTAAGTATGTAAGCTTGTGCTTCAGAGGCTAGGGTGTCGTTTTGAAGTAATTCGGCAATAACATCTTGGTACTTGTCATTTAGCGCAGCAATTAATTGCTTCGCTTCACTGATGTTGTTGGCTTTTATAGTTTCTGAAATTTCCACCAAAGCATTGGTTGTTCCAGACATGGCCGATAGCACTACAACTTTTTTGTTGCCATCGTTAATGATATTTTTAACATTGGTCATGTTGGTTACAGAACCAACTGAAGTCCCTCCAAACTTTAATACTAACATAGTCTTATACTTTTTTTGATGGGGCAAAGGTATTTATAAAGTGCTGTTGTAGAATGAAAATAAAAATATTATGCTAAATTTGCACATGACGTTAAATAATTAACAAAATGAAAACTATAGCTTCCTGTGTCAGTGAATTGTTGGTGTCTCAACCTTTTTTGGAAGAGGCCTTAGCAAGGAATATTATTAATTATAGTGCCCTGGCTGAAGAATTGGTGCCATCTGTAAGTGATATGCTGAAAAAGCCGGTGAAGTCAGGCGCTATCATGATGGCGTTGAGACGCTATAGTCCGCCACAAAATTTGAGTAATTCTGTGAAGTTGAAGAGGGTGCTGGAAGGTTTGGGAGATATTACCGTACGTTCTAATTTAACGGACTTTACCTTTCAGAATTCCAAAACGCTTATTCATAGTCACTCTAGGATTTTGGAGCATGTTGGATTGAATAGTAGTATTTTTTATGCCTTCACTAGGGGGATTCATGAAAGTAATATCATCATTTCCAGTTCTGAGGCATCTAACGTGGTGGAGTATTTTAGTGAAGAACAACAAATAGGAATGGTTGATCAATTGTCGGCAATCAGCATCAGCTTGCCTCAGGACAACTCTAGGGTGACTGGTTTGTACTATCAAATTTTTAAGAGGTTGGCTTGGGAAGGGATTGCCTTGTACGAGGTGGTTTCTACTACCAACGAGTTCACGGTGCTTATTGAGGATCATTTAATAGATAAGGCATTTTCTGTAATTAAGAGGTTGAAGGGGTGATTGTGTTGGTAGGTCAACTTGAAATAAGGTTATCTTTGCATTTAAATTATTGTAGATATGACGATTCAATATAAGGAGATTTCTGTGCATTTTGAAGTTTCTGGTGAAGGGAAGCCAGTGGTATTGTTGCATGGGTTTTTGGAGAACTCCAAGATGTGGCAGCATCTCACAAAAACCTTAAATGCCACTTGTAAGGTAATTGCTATTGATTTGTTGGGGCACGGTGAAACGGAATGTTTGGGCTATATCCATACTATGGAAGATATGGCAGAAATGGTATGTGTGGTTCTGGATCACCTGGGTGTTTCAGAGGCTACGGTCATTGGGCATTCCATGGGAGGTTATGTAGCCTTGGCTTTGGCAGAGTTGTATCCTGATAAAATATCTGCATTGTGCTTGCTGAACTCAACTGCTGAAGCAGATAGTGAAGAACGACAGTTGAATAGGGATAGGGCGGTAAAAGCTGTCAAGCAAAACTACAAGGCTTTTGTGAGCATGGCCATTGCCAATTTGTTTGCGGAAGATAATAGAGAGCGTTTGTCTGAATCTATAGCTCAGGTACGTTCCGAAGCGCTAAAAACACCGTTGCAAGGAATAGTGGCAGCTTTGGAAGGTATGAAAGTGAGGAAGGATAGGAGGGAGCAATTTGTAAATGGTTCTTATAAAAAGTTGTTGGTAATTGGTTTGAAGGATCCTGTTTTGGATTATGAAAGTGTTATGGCCTATGTGGCAAATTCAAACATTGAAGTGGTTGAATTTCCGGATGGGCATATGAGCTATATTGAAGATAAAGAGGAATTGGATTACAAAATATTGCAGTTTATCGAAAAATAGGTTATTTCAGCGAATTTAATTTGTTTTTTTCATTAAGTTTAACTGTCTCAAATTAAGCGATTATGAAAAAAACAACTAACCCTAATTCAGCAGCTAAATTATATTGTGGTGTTTTTGGCCATAATTATGAAGTGACCAAAAAGGTAACTATGCATGTAAAGGAATATACATGTAAATGCTGCAAAAGACAACTCACTACCGATAGCGATGGGCATTTAAGAGAGCTCACTCCTAAGTATCAAGAAATAAATAGCTTATTGGAGCAAGTTTATACCAGACGCATGATGCGTATGCAGTCTAAAACTTTGGGATCTGCTGCTTACTAAGGAAAACTCTTTCTTTGCTTTTTAACTTTTAGTTGTTTTTCAATCTTCTTTCGAAAAACGATTTAAACTTTTATTTTGCTGATATTCAGTGGTTTTTTGCTGGATATTTCATCTTCTTCTTTTGAAAGAAAAAACCTGTTAATTTATTAACGTTAAAGTGCTTGCTCAATTCATTTTTTTTACTAAGTTAGGAGTCCCTAATAATTAATTGAATAGCGCTTTGAAAACTTTAATTTGTAAACTTTTCGATCATCATTTTGTGATGAAAAAAGAGGTTACGCTCTATGTGAAAGAGTATGAGTGTAAGTTCTGTAAAAAACAAGTAACAACAAGTGATACTGGTGCCTTGACACCATTGACCGATACCCGAAAGGAAATCAATGAATTGCTTGGTCAACTTTATGAAAAAAGGACCAAACGAAAATTAGAGCATCACTGTTCTTAACTGTTTAGAGCATTCCACCCCTTTGCAATAATAGGAATTGCTTCTTCTCCACGCGTGATTAAATGCATGCCACGGCTTTCTTCGGTTATATAGCCAATAACTGACAGGTTAGGATTGGCCTTAATTTTAGGAAAGTCCTCTTGCGAAATCGTCATCAACAATTCATAATCCTCACCGCCATTTAAGGCAATGGTTGTACTGTCAATTTCAAATTCCTCACAAGTAGAAATAACCTGCGGATCTAAAGGTATTTTGTTTTCGTAAAGTTCTACGCCCACTTTACTGTTTTTGCATAAGTGCATAATTTCTGAAGACAAACCATCGCTGATATCAATCATGGAAGTTGGTTTAACATCCAAGTCCTTCAATAAGGTAACAATATCTTTTCTAGCTTCTGGTTTCAGTTGTCGCTCGATAATATAAGTGTAAGCGTCCAAATCTGGTTGGTTGTTTGGGTTCACCTCAAACACTTTCTTTTCGCGTTCCAAAACTTGAAGTCCCATATAGGCACCTCCCAAATCTCCGGTTACTACCAATAGGTCGTTTGGTTTGGCGCCACTGCGGTACACAATATCTTCTTTGTTGGCAGTTCCAAAAGCAGTTACTGAAATAAGCAGGCCTTTGGTAGATGACGTCGTATCTCCGCCCACAACATCAATCCCGTAAATCTTGGCAGCCGTTTCAATACCGGCATATAATTCTTCCAAAGCTTCCAAAGGAAATCGGTTGGAAACAGCAATGGAAACGGTAATCTGGCTGGCCATGGCATTCATGGCGTATACATCGGAAAGATTTACCATAACGGATTTGTATCCCAAATGTTTCAATGGCATATAGCTCAAGTCGAAATGCACATTTTCCACCAATAAATCGGTGGTGATGACCACTTGCTGGTTGCCAAAATCGCAAACAGCGGCGTCGTCACCAATGCCTTTGATGGTAGATTCATGAGTGATTTTAAAGTTCTTGGTTAAATGGTCTATAAGTCCAAATTCTCCAAGTTCACTAAGTGGGGTACGGGCTTGATTCTTGTCTTCTATCATGCTGCAAATTTAAGGATAATTGGATGATTTGAGGAATCATTTTTAAGATAATGGACAGCGTCCTAGGGCATCAATACTTTCTATAGACCTATTTGCTAATATAATGTTAGGTTCGCTTGATTAAGCCTACTTATATTGTATATTTGCAGTCTATTTAGATGTAATCTACATTATTATGATAAAAGTATCAGAAGCGGCTAAAAAGAAAGTTGTGGAATTAATGGCCGAAGATGGCTATAATTCTGCCACTGATTTTGTTCGAGTAGGTGTGAAAAGCGGAGGGTGTTCTGGTCTGTCTTACGACTTAAAGTTTGACAAGGAACAGCAAGGCGATGATAAGGTGTTTGAGGACAATGGTGTTAGAATCATCGTAGACAAAAAGAGTTTTTTATACCTGATAGGTACCACCTTGGAGTATTCCGGAGGTTTAAATGGAAGCGGTTTTGTATTCAACAACCCAAATGCTAACAGAACTTGTGGTTGTGGTGAGTCGTTTTCACTATAAATTGAAGCGTAAAGAGAATGAGTAAGTATACTGAAGACGATTTAAGAGAAGAGTTAAAAACCAAAGAATACGAGTACGGTTTTTATACAGACATAGAGTCCGAAACCTTTCCCGTTGGATTGAACGAGGAGATTATTAGGGCTATTTCCAAAAAGAAAGAAGAGCCAGAATGGATGACCGATTGGCGGTTGGAAGCGTTTAGAGCTTGGGAAGACATGGTAGAGCCAGAGTGGGCCAATGTTCACTATGAAAAACCTGATTTTCAGGCGATTTCCTATTATTCAGCCCCTAACAAAAAGGCGAAATACAATAGCTTGGATGAAGTAGATCCTGAGCTGTTGGCTACGTTTGAGAAGTTGGGAATTTCTTTGGATGAGCAAAAGAAATTGGCTGGTGTTGCTATGGATGTGGTTGTGGATTCCGTTTCGGTTGCCACTACTTTTAAAAAGACCTTGGCTGAAAAGGGAATTATCTTCTGTTCCATTTCCGAAGCTATTCAAGAGCATCCAGAATTGGTGAAAAAATACATTGGGACTGTAGTGCCACAAAAGGATAACTTTTATGCGGCATTGAACAGTGCTGTGTTTAGTGATGGTAGTTTCTGTTATATTCCAAAAGGGGTAAAATGTCCAATGGAATTGTCTACCTATTTTAGAATTAACCAAGCAGGAACAGGACAGTTTGAGCGTACCTTGGTCATCGCCGATGAAGGTAGTTATGTAAGTTATTTGGAAGGATGTACCGCTCCAAGTAGGGACGAAAACCAATTGCATGCTGCGGTGGTGGAATTGATTGCTATGGACGATGCCGAAATCAAATATTCCACAGTGCAAAACTGGTATCCAGGAAACTCCGAAGGAAAAGGAGGGGTTTTCAATTTTGTGACCAAACGTGGATTGTGTGAAACCAATGCCAAGATTTCTTGGACGCAGGTAGAAACGGGTAGTGCCGTGACTTGGAAATATCCAAGCTGTGTATTGAAAGGGGATAATTCGGTAGGAGAATTTTATTCTATTGCTGTTACCAATAACTTTCAACAGGCAGATACTGGAACGAAAATGATTCACTTAGGTAAGAATACTAAGTCGACCATTATTTCCAAAGGTATTTCTGCAGGAAAATCCCAAAACTCCTATAGAGGTTTGGTTCAGGTACATTCAAGAGCAGAAAACGCGAGAAACTTTTCGCAATGTGATAGTTTGTTGATGGGTAATGAGTGTGGCGCCCATACCTTCCCATACATCGAAGCTAAAAATAAAACGGCTCAAATTGAGCACGAGGCCACGACCAGTAAAATTGGTGAAGACCAGATTTTTTACTGTAACCAACGTGGTATCGACACTGAAAAAGCGATTGCACTTATCGTAAACGGATTCAGTAAGGAGGTGTTGAACAAATTGCCAATGGAGTTTGCGGTTGAGGCCCAAAAACTATTGGAAATTAGTTTGGAAGGTTCCGTAGGATAAACATTAGATGAGACTATAAATTAAAAGTGTAACATCCAAAAAGTGAATTCATATATGAAAAACATCTTCACATTATTATGTATAGCCGGATTGGCTTTAAGCTGTAAAAACGAATCAAAACCTATGGAGGCAACTGGAGATGCCGTTACTGAAACTGCCCAAAAAAATGATGGGTATGTAGAAATGACCGGAGAGTTTGTGTACTATGCCGATGCCGCTGTGTTGCACACACCGTCTGAGGTTTATGCGGTTGTGATTAATGAGAAGATGCATGAGTTGGATGATATGGCAAAGGCCTATAAGGTAGAACCAACCGATTATGTAACTGTTCAGGTGAGAGGGGTGATTACTCCAAAACCGGAAGGGGAAGAAGGTTGGGACAACCGTTTTGATATAAAAGAAATTATTAAAGTTATGGCATCTAACAAGGAAAAGGATGTTATTAAATTAGGAGCAGAATAAGTATGTTAAAGATTACCAATTTACACGCAAGTGTTGAGGATAAAGGAATTCTTAGAGGAATTAACCTAGAAGTAAAACCTGGTGAAGTTCATGCCATCATGGGGCCTAACGGTTCTGGAAAAAGTACCTTGGCTTCGGTTATTGCAGGGAAGGAAGATTATGAAGTAGAAGAAGGCGAAATCCTTTTGGAAGGAGAAGCTATCGATGAGCTTTCGGCGGAAGAGCGTGCCCATAAGGGAATCTTTTTGTCATTTCAATATCCTGTTGAAATTCCTGGTGTTTCGGTGACCAACTTTATGAAAACGGCCATCAACGAAACCCGAAAGGCGAAAGGCTTGGAAGAAATGCCGGCCAATGAAATGCTGAAATTGATTCGTGAGAAATCCGAATTATTGGAAATCGATAGAAAATTCTTGTCACGTTCCTTAAACGAAGGGTTTTCTGGAGGAGAGAAGAAACGTAACGAAATTTTCCAAATGGCTATGTTGGAGCCAAAATTGGCCATCCTTGACGAAACGGATTCAGGGTTGGATATCGACGCCCTTCGTATTGTTGCCAATGGGGTGAATAAATTAAAAAACAAGGACAACGCTGTGGTAGTTATTACCCACTACCAACGTTTGTTGGACTATATCGTGCCAGATTATGTGCATGTGTTATATAAAGGTAGAATTGTAAAATCAGGAGGCAAGGAATTGGCTCATGAATTAGAGGAAAAGGGGTACGACTGGATCAAGGAAGAAGTAAACGCCTAAACTTGGAAAACCGTTGTTTTCTTACTGATTATTGAAGATTGAACCTATGGATTTAAAAGAAAAATTAGTTGCTTCTTACTTTGCATTCGAGGATAACCTAGAGGATCACTCGCCTTTGCATGCCATAAGAAACAATGCTATAAAAATATTTGAGGAAAATGGCTTTCCTTCCAAAAAGGATGAGGCTTGGAAATACACGTCTTTAAACACGGTTTTAAAGCATGATTACAGCCTGTTTTCCAAAGGGGAAAAAGCGATAGAATACAAGGATATCAAACCCTATTTGATTCATGATATCGATTCGTATAAAATCATTTTTATCGATGGAAAGTATTCTTCGCATTTGTCGCAAACTACCCATGAAGGTGTGGATGTATGCTTGATGTCGTCTGCCATTACCAAGCCAAAATACCGCTTGGTAATTGAAAATTATTTCAACAAGGCAGCAAAGGATGATAGCATGACGTCCTTGAATACGGCCTTTTCAAATGAAGGAGCCTATATTCATATTCCAAAGAATAAAATTGTTGAAAAGCCAATTCAAATTGTGCATTTTTCAACTGGTAATGAGGCGGCTTTAATGTTGCAACCTCGTAACTTGATTGTTGTGGATGAAAATTCACATGTTCAAATTATCGAGCGTCACCAAAGTTTGACGGATAACCCTGTGTTGACCAATAGTGTTACCGAAATTTTTGCCAATAAAAGAGCAATTGTAGATTATTACAAACTACAAAATGACAATGAAAATGCGTCTTTGATTGATAATACGTTTATCAAGCAAAAGCAGGAGAGTCATGCCTCGGTACATACCTTTTCATTTGGAGGGAAATTGACGAGAAACAATCTGAATTTCTTCCAACATGGTGAGCGTATCGATTCTACCCTAAAAGGTGTGACTATTATTGGTGACAAGCAACATGTAGACCATAGTACTTTGGTACACCATATCGAACCAAACTGTGAAAGCCACCAAGATTATAAAGGTATCTATGGCGACAATGCTACAGGGGTGTTCAACGGTAAGGTGATTGTTGAAAAAGAAGCGCAAAAAACCAATGCTTTTCAGGCTAACAACAATATTTTGGTGAGCGATAAGGCCACTATCAACACCAAACCACAGTTGGAGATTTTTGCAGATGACGTGAAGTGTTCGCATGGATGTACCATTGGAGCATTGGACGAGAGCGCGATGTTCTATCTGCGTTCCCGAGGAATTCCAGAAAAGGAGGCAAGAGCACTGTTGATGTACGCTTTCAGTAACAATGTATTGGATTCCGTTAAAATCCCTGAAATTAAAAAACGTATTACAAAATTGATTGCCAAAAAACTGGGTGTCAATATTGGATTTGACTTATAAAACAAAAATTAAGGGAAGGGCCAATATGTAAAATCCTTCCCTTTTTTGTTGCACTGGGTCGATGTTAGCCTATGGGCTATTATAAAAAGAGAGATCATTACCATGTTTAAAGTAGAAGCCATCAGACAAGATTTTCCCATTCTTAACCGTCAGGTGAATGGAAAACCTTTGGTGTATTTTGATAATGCTGCCACATCCCAAACACCCCAACAGGTCATTGATGTTATTGTTGATTATTACAGTCATTATAATGCCAATATCCACAGAGGGGTGCATAGTTTAAGCCAAGAGGCAACAGATAAATATGAGCAGGCGAGACATACCATTCAAACACATTTTAATGCCAAACATCCCTGTGAAATCATTTTTACTTCAGGGACCACGCATGGTATTAATTTGGTGGCCAATGGATTTTCTGCTTTGTTGAAACAAGGAGACGAAATTATTGTATCGGCCCTTGAGCACCACAGTAATATTGTGCCTTGGCAGATGTTGTGTGAGCGCACGGGAGCTAATTTAAAAGTGATTCCTATGAATGATGAAGGCGCTTTAGTAATGAGTGCTTTTGAAGAACTTTTAAGTGCGAACACCAAATTGGTGTTTGTGAACCATATTTCTAATGCTTTGGGGACTATCAATCCTATTGAAAGCATTATTGAAAAGGCCCATGCGGTAGGTGCAGCAGTTTTGATTGATGGTGCTCAGGCATGTCCACATATAAAACCGGATGTTCAGAAATTGGATGTGGATTTTTATGTGGCTTCAGGGCATAAAATGTGTGGACCAACGGGAGTGGGCATGCTGTATGGAAAGGAGGAATGGCTAAAAAAATTACCCCCTTATCAAGGAGGCGGTGAAATGATTGCAGAGGTGACCTTTGAAAAAACAACTTATGCGGATTTGCCTCATAAATTTGAAGCGGGGACGCCAAATATTTGTGGAGGGATTGCCTTTGGAGCGGCCATAGACTATTTAAACGCGATAGGTTTTGATGACATTGCCACTTATGAACATGAGTTGTTGGAGTACGCCACTGAAAAATTGCTGGACATTGAAGGCCTAAAAATCTACGGAACTTCCGAAGAGAAAACTTCAGTGATTTCCTTTAATTTGGAAGGTATCCACCCATATGATGTGGGAACTATTTTGGACAAAATGGGCATTGCAGTCCGTACAGGACATCATTGCGCACAACCGATTATGGATTACTTTAAAATTCCTGGAACAGTGAGGGCTTCCTTCGCTTTTTATAATACCAAGGAGGAAATCGATGCCTTGGTAGCGGGGGTTAAAAAGGCTAAAATGATGTTATCATAACCAAAGTTTGGCTTCTTTTTGTAACCATGCGATCATAATTTAAAATTAGTTATCTGTGAATAAGCTATTGTTAGTTTTAAATCTTTTTGTGTTGTACAGCTGCTGTGGTACCAAAGCGCAAGCAAATGAAGAAGTCAAATTGCAAGAGCAAGAGAAGCACCAGTACATTGTAGAATATTCGGCGTTGACGCGAGGCGCTTACAAACGAATTGTATTGGAAGGTGATTCTTTGACTGTGCAATTGGATAGAGCCCAAGAGCCAAAAGTTGTGCAGTGTACGGCACAAGAGCTGTCTTCAATCTATGCTTTAGTAGATACAATAGACTTAAACGAACTTAAAAATTTGGAGGTGCCCTCCAAGGCACATCAGTATGACGGAGCGTTGATTGCGGTACTGAAAATCACCGATCAAGGAACCTTGTTCCATAGTCCTTCTTTTGATCACGGCAATCCTCCAAAAGAAATCGAACCGCTTGTTCTTCAATTACTATCCTTGGGGGAAAAAGTTGAATAACGGCTAACTTTTGTATTTTTGTATGAAAATAAACGACGTGAGTATACAGGATATTCAAAATGACATTATCGACGAGTTCTCAATGTTTGACGATTGGGAAGAGCGTTATCAATATATGATCGATTTGGGCAAGACCTTGCCATTAATCGATGAGCAATACAAAACGGATGACAATATTATCAAAGGTTGTCAAAGTAAGGTTTGGGTACATGCCCAATTGGAAGATGAAAAGGTGGTGTTTACCGCCGATAGTGATGCTATCATCACCAAAGGAATCATAGCCATTCTTATTAGGGTGTTTTCAAACCAAAGTCCTTCGGACATTATTGCTGCCAATACCGATTTTATAGATGAAATTGGTTTAAAGGAACACTTATCTCCAACCCGTGCTAATGGTTTGGTGAGTATGATTAAACAATTAAAAATGTATGCCATAGCATACCAAACACAGTTAAACTAAGATGAGCGATACCACTATAGATACTAATGCCCTGGGAGAAAAAATTGTAAGGGTTTTAAAAACTATTTTCGACCCTGAAATTCCTGTAGATATCTACGAATTGGGGTTGATTTATGATGTTTTTGTGAACGAGGATTACGATGTGAAAATCCTAATGACACTTACCACTCCTAACTGTCCTGTGGCAGAAACCTTGCCTCTGGAAGTTGAGGAAAAGGTGAAATCTCTTAACGACGTGAAGTCTGCAGAGGTAGAGATTACTTTTGACCCACCTTGGTCTCAAGAGTTAATGAGTGAAGAAGCAAAATTGGAATTGGGAATGCTGTAGCATTTCAATATTTATATAACTAAAAAGGACTTAATTAAGTCCTTTTCTATTTTGTAACAAGATTTACACAAATGGCAAGACATAGACCCAAATCAATTAAGGATGAGGACAAAACCAGCATAAGGTCTTCCTTTAATGCTTTGGTGTATATTCCGCGTTTTTTTAGGGAAATTTGGAATGTCAACAAAAAGCTTTTTGTCTTGTCGGCTGTTTGCCGTTTGATAGGAGCCTTACTTCCCGTGGTCATTTTATGGGTGGGCAAATTGATTATTGATGAGATTATCTCCCAAACTTCTATTGAAACTACCGATTATACTCAATTGTGGACATATGTCGCTATTGAATTTGGCTTGGTAATCCTATCGGATTTCATCAGTAGGGCCATTTCCCTTACGGACGGTTTGTTGGGGGATGAATACAATATTGCAACGTCTGTTACAATCATTCAAAAGACTAATCAGGTAACCATTAGCCTGCTTGAGGACTCGGAGTTTTATGATAAACTGGAACGCGCGCGTACCCAAACTACGGGTAGGGTAGGATTGATGTCTAATGTGTTGGGTCAAGCACAAAGCGCCATTTCCATTGCCACTTTGGTAGCAGGGCTTATCTATTTTGAGCCTTATCTTATCATTTTATTGGTGTTGAGTATCATTCCTTCTTTTATCAATGAAGTGAGGTTTAGCCAACAGCAGTATTCTTTGGCTAGAAGTTGGACTTCCGAGCGTCGTGAATTGGACTATCTACGGTTTATAGGGGCTAATGATAAAACAGCCAAAGAAATTAAATTGTTTGGGCTTACCGATTTTATAGTAGATCGATTTCGGAATCTTTCTGAAGAGTACTATCAGCTCAACAAAACCTTGGCCGTGAAACGTTCGGCTTTAGGGTTTTTGTTCAATGTTTTGGGCTCCATAAGTTATTATGCGGCCTATGTGTTTATTATCTATCGTGTGTTGTCAGGTGTGATTACTTTGGGTGAATTAACCTTTTTATCGGGCTCTTTTAATAGGTTGATGAAGAATCTTCAGGAGTTCTTTTCAAGATTTACCCGTATTTCGGAGAGTGCTTTGTATTTAAAGGACTATTTCGATTTTATTGATATTTCAGTAGATGCCAATACTCAAGAATATGTACCGCTTCCCAAACATATTCAACAAGGTTTTGAATTTAAGAATGTCTATTTTTTCTATCCAGATTCAGAACATGAGATTTTAAAAGGTGTAAGTTTCACTTTAAAGGCAGGAGAAAAACTAGCTTTTGTTGGGCAAAATGGGGCAGGAAAAACGACGCTTACGAAATTGTTATTACGCTTTTATGAGCCAACCTCGGGCGAGATTCTGTTAGATGGTGTGAATATCAACAGGTTTAAGAAGGCAGATTATCAGCAATTTTTTGGAGTGATTTTTCAGGATTTCTTTAGATATGAATTCACGGTTAAAGAGAATATCGCCATAGGAGATATTAAAGAATTAGGTAATCAAGAAAAGATTGAAAATGCAGCGCGTTTAAGTTTGGCAAACGAAGTGGTGGACGCTTTGAGCAAAGGTTACGACCAACAGTTGGGAAAACGCTTTGTGAGCGGTCAAGAGCTTTCGGGCGGACAATGGCAAAAAGTAGCTTTGGCAAGGGCTTATATGAAAAATGCTGAGGTGATGATTTTGGATGAGCCGACGTCAGCACTTGATGCTAAGGCCGAAAGTGAAGTATTTGAGCGCTTTATTGGGTTGACCAAAGGAAAGACGAGCATTTTGATTTCCCATAGGTTTAGTACGGTACGACAAGCCGATAGGATTTTGGTGTTGGAAGAAGGTCGTGTGTTGGAAATAGGCACGCATGAAGAGCTCATGGCACATCCAAAATTGTATGCCGAATTGTTTACACTTCAGGCAGAGGGCTATCAATAAAAATGTAATTTTGCGTTATGGCAGATGAAATAATTAACCGTGTAGCCAATAGTAAATTGGTAACTATAGATTTGGAAGACTTTTATCCTAAAGGTGCTCGTGTGCTTTTTGATATCAAAGATTGGTTATTCCAAGAGTTGATTTTAAAGGAAAAGGACTTCCGCGAGCATGTAAAGCAACACGATTGGAGCCAATATCAAGATGGTTATTTGGCTTTGCATTGTTCTGTGGATGCCATTATTCCGTCTTGGGCCTATTTGTTGATTGCAACGCAAGCTTCTTCATATGCTAAAAAGGTGGTTGTTGGAAATCTTCAGGATTTGGAAACCTCTATTTTTCAAGAGATCGTTTCTCAAATGAATGTAGAAGAATTTCGCGATAAACCTGTTATCATTAAAGGCTGTTCCAATAAGCCTATTCCAGAAACTGCTTATACCTTATTGGTTTCCAGGTTGAATGGGGTGGCCAAATCCATCATGTTTGGCGAGGCTTGTTCTACAGTTCCTCTTTATAAAAAATAGACTTCCTGCGCTTTTATTCTAGGAGGGTTTCAGAAAAAACCTATTTTTGTAGGGTATAAACCCTTTTATAAAACAATCAAAATGAAGAAATTACTGTGTTCTTTAGCATTGTTAACCTGTGCTATGGTTACCAATGCCCAGACCTTGGATGAATTGAAAGCGGAACAAAAGGCTAAGAAAGATTCTATAAGCGATATTCAAAAGCGAGTGGATGCATTGCAGTCCCAAATTGATGCCTTTCCAGGTTGGAAAATTGGTGCGTTTGGTGTTGTAGGAGGAAGCCTTTCCAGTTTTGAAAACTGGTATTCCCAAGGGACGCCCAATAACTCTTCAGGAAATTTTGGAGGTACAGTCAATGCTTATGCCAATTTAGATAGGGAGAAATACTTTTGGAAAAATGCCTTAAACCTTAATTTGAAATGGGTAAAACTTGATGACAAAGATGATCCAACAGATGATGACAGTTTTCAGCCTACGACGGATGTTTTTAATGTGACGTCTTTATATGGATATAAGATTGCAAAAAATTTGGCAGCTTCTGCCTTGATGGAGTATCGAACTACCATTTTGGACAATTTTAATGATCCTGGATATTTGGATCTTGGGGTTGGAGCCACTTGGACACCGATTACAGATTTGATTGTGGTTGTTCATCCTTTAAACTACAATATTGTGTTCAGTAAAGAGGACACGGTTTTCGAATCGTCTTTTGGTTCTAAAATTGTGGCTGATTATACTAGAAAACTTGGGCCTGTAGATTTTAAAACTAACTTTTCAGCTTTTTTGAGTTATAAAAGTTCGGATTTGTCCAATTGGACATGGACCAATTCCTTCACCTATACTTTATGGAAGAATATTGGAATTGGCTTTGACTTTGGGTTAAGAGGTAACAAACAGGAAGCCTTAAATTATGCGTTACAGCAATATGATCCACTTGTGGATGCTGAGCCTACTTTTGATAATGTAGATAATGAGTTACAAAGCTATTATACTTTAGGCTTGTCTTATAAATTCTAAGGGAGATCAATATAAAATGAAAAGAGCGCTTATTTTTATAAGCGCTCTTTTTTTATTCTGTGGTGTCCTCGTAATTTTCGTCGTAATCTGGATAAAGAAAATGGTTGTAAGGAAATCTGGTAATGTGGATCTTTCTTACTTCATTATACACACGTTTCCTGAAATCTTCCAAATTCTCTTTGTTAGTGGCAGAAATGAATAAAGCATTGTCTCCAATTTTGCTCATCCAAGTGGTTTTCCACTCGTCTAGAGTATAGTTTACTTTGGTGCGTTCAGCAACTAAATCATTGTCATCAAAAGGTTCCGCTTCGTAGGCGTCAATTTTGTTGAAGACCATAATGGTTGGTTTGTCGGCACTATCTATTTCATCCAAAATTTTATTTACCGATTCAATGTGCTCTTCAAAATTTGGATGGGAAATATCTACTACATGTAACAGTAAATCAGCTTCCCTAACTTCATCCAAGGTACTTTTAAAACTTTCTACAAGTTGAGTGGGCAATTTTCGTATGAATCCTACGGTGTCACTCATCAAAAATGGTAAATTTTTAATCACCACTTTTCTAACAGTAGTATCAAGGGTGGCAAAGAGTTTGTTTTCGGCAAATACTTCACTTTTACTGATGACATTCATTAAGGTAGACTTTCCAACATTGGTATACCCAACAAGAGCAACCCGGACCATTTGGCCACGATTGCCTCGTTGTACGGCCATTTGCTTGTCGATGGTTTTGATCTTGGCTTTTAAAAGTGCTATTTTATCCCTAACAATCCTACGGTCAGTTTCAATTTCGGTTTCCCCAGGACCACGCATTCCAATACCCCCCTTTTGTCGTTCCAAGTGGGTCCACATTCCTTTAAGTCGAGGGAGCAAGTATTCACATTGGGCCAATTCCACTTGGGTTCTGGCATAACTTGTTTGTGCCCTTTGTGCAAAAATGTCCAAAATAAGATTGGTTCTATCCAGAACTTTGCAGTTCAGAAGTTTGCTGATATTGCGTTCTTGGGCAGGGGAGAGCTCGTCGTCAAATATGGCCGTACCAATGTTATGTTCATTAATATACTCTTGGACTTCTTCCATTTTTCCAGTACCTATAAAAGTACGTGGATTGGGCATGTCCATTTTTTGGGTAAACCTTGCTGCAACTTCGCCTCCAGCTGTATATGTCAAAAATTCCAGCTCGTCCAAATATTCTTTAGACTTTGCTTCATCTTGATCTTTAGTAATGATTCCTACCAAAACCGCTTTTTCAAGCGAAATGTCTTTCTTTTCTAACATAGATGTAAATAAAGTGCAAATTTACGCAATTGCGAGCATTTTACTTTTTATAATTTAAAGGTTATCTTTGGGAATACTTCTTGATATTTTATAAATCATTTCGTTTTATCATGCAACAGACCATAGCGTTTTACAATATTGAGAATTTATTTGACGTTGAAGACAATCCTTATACCAACGATGACGATTTTTTGCCTGCTTCTGATAGGCATTGGACCAAGCGACGCTATGAAAAGAAAATCTACAAAATAGGCTCGGCAATTGCCAAAATAGGAAAGCAGGAAACCAAACATCCACCAGCCATTGTGGGATTGGCTGAAATTGAAAATGATGGTGTTTTGGAAGACTTGATTCACAGTCCCGATTTAAGGCGGTATGACTATGGTTATGTGCATTATGATTCTCCAGATACGCGAGGAATTGATGTCGCCCTTTTGTATAACAAAAAAGTTTTTGAGCTTTTGTCTTCCGAACGTTTTACGGTTTTTATTGAGGATGACAATGGCGTTCGGGATTATACTAGGGATATTTTGTTGGTAACGGGGCTTTTGGAAGGAGAGGAAATGCACTTTATTGTGAACCATTGGCCTTCGCGTAGGGAAGGAGAAACAAAATCGGCTTACAAGCGGATGGCGGCAGCCAATATGGTTATGGAAATTTTGGAGACTCTAAAGTTAAATTACGAAGATCCTAAGGTTATTATTTTTGGTGATTTTAATGATAATCCAGATAATGAGAGTATCCGTCATTTGGTGAAACACGAACTGCTTTTTAACCCTATGGAAACTTTGGTGGATCTCGACCATGGAAGTATCAATTTTGAGTTCCATTGGAACCTGTTCGACCAGATTTTATGTTCCATTAATTTTTTGGAAACAATACCTGGAAACCATAAGTTTGACTATGCCAAAATATTCAATGACAAGTTCTTGTCTCAATATAAAGGAAAATACAGTGGGCAACCTTACAGAACTTATGTAGGGAAAAAATATATGGGCGGTTTTAGCGATCATTTTCCAGTGTATATTCTTGTTAAAAAAATCCTTTGATTACGTTAAAAATTCCGTTAACTCACTTTGTCGAAGATTAGCGCATTTAATCTATTATGCTAGTGTTAATGGTATGTTAAAGAACATTTTTTCTATATTCGGAATCTCAATTTCAGACTTAGTCAATTTTTTGAAATTTAATTGCTATTAATTCATTTATAGATTCTATTGTAATGTATTTCTAATCAGTATTTTGCTGGTTGGGTTTAAGTTCTTTTGATGTAAAATATTCGATTTTTTTGTAACAACTTGTTGATTTTTAAAGAGAAGAATAATGTGGTGGCGAGGAGAAGAAATCTTAGTGTTTATTTGTTTTTTACGGCCTATTTTGTAAAAATTTCACATTAAGGATGATGAGTTGTTAATTAAAATCTAATTATGTTATTTTAGCGGCAAAATTAACCTTCAACTATATACTTATATTTATGAGGAAGTTTATATACTTATCTATTTTTTTGTTTTTTTCATTAAAAATATCGGCACAGTTGGTGCCATCCTTTCATGGATCAGCTTCATCTTTGGGAGGAGAATGCTACAGGATTACAAATAATACTACAACTCAAAGAGGTGCGGTGTGGTATAATAATGTAATAGATCTTACTGGGGATTTTGAAATCATCTTTGATGCAAATTTTGGTGATAGAGATGCCGATGGAGCCGATGGGATGGCTTTTGTAATGAAAACCACTGCCGATGTTGAGTACGGAACGCCAGGTGGGGGATTAGGTTATGAAGGTCTTACCGGCACTTTAGCTGTTGAGTTTGATACTTGGAGAAATGGGAATCGAGATGATATAGATGAAGATCACTTGGCTCTTATGATGAATGGTGATACTTATCACACCAGCTCTAATAATCTTATTGGGCCTGTAGTTGCTTCGGCTACATCTGGCAATATAGAAGATGGTATGTATCATGAAGTTAAAATATCATGGAATGCTGCCACTCAAACATTTAGAGTGTTTTTTGATTGCGAAGAACGTATTACTTTTGAGGGGGATATAGTTACACAAGCTTTTGGAGGTGTTTCCAATGTGTATTTTGGATATACAGGTTCTACAGGAGCATCCTATAACGTACAGGAAATTTGTTTTAAATATGTATCCTTTTCAAATACATGGGGATTAGTGGACAGAGAAATTTGTTCAGGTGAAAGTATAGATAATATTGATGCTACTTACAGTGGAGCTACAGCTTATGCTTGGTCTCCTGCGGAAGGGGTGAGCGATGTAACAATTCCTAACCCGGTATTTACTCCAACAGAAAATACAACTTATACCTTGGCAATTACAGATAATTGTGGGGATACTTTATCAGATAGTTTTGATGTAGTTGTACTTCCTTTGCCAACGGCTGATCTTACAGTTTCTGGTAATATTATTTGTGATGGTAATGATGCTGAGTTTTTTATTACTGGTGTAATTAATAATGAGGTAACCTACACGTTAAATGGAGGAGTTGAACAGACAGTAATGCTGGATGATACAGGAGCTGCTACAATTGTAGTTCCAGCCCCAACAACAGCACAAACGTTGACACTTGTGTCTATAGACTCGCCAAATCCACCAGTTTCAGGGAATGGACTGTCTGCTTCTGGGGGAGTAAATCCTGATAATACAGTAGGGGCTGTTGAAACTGTTGGCACTTTGGCGACCAACGCCAATTCTGCATATATTTCAACTACTGGTACTACCAATGAGTTGGTAATGGTGTTGGACGATATAGTTCCAGAAGGTTCAGAAATATTCATAAGTAGCGCGAAGAGGAATGGTACTGCGCAAATGGAAGTAACCGATGGGGTGAATTCTCAAATAATTGATTCTGGAACGGTGCATGAACTTCATCTTGTTTCATTCATTACAGGGAAGGATACAAATACACTTACATTTGTAGGAGTAAGTGGGTATTATTGGATAGATGGAGTTGAATATACTTTTATACCGCCAAGTTGTGTGGGAGATTTATCGGCTTCAGAAACGATTTCGCTTTTACAGTTAGACTCAGACATATTTTTAACAGATTATGTTTGTGATGACGAGTCTAGAGATGGTGTTGAGAGCTTTGATTTAACTTACCTAGAATCTGATATTTTGAGTAATGTGGATGCTTCAATGTTTGCAGTGTCTTATCATACATCTTTGGATGATGCTAATTCTGGAGATGCTAGTATTACCTTCCCTTATGAAAATGTTGCAAACCCTCAAACAATTTATGTGAGGGTTGAAAGTAATTTTGATACTGACTGTTATTATTTGGCTGAGATTGAACTGAAGGTAGAAGATGTTCCTTATGCTTCATTTGATACTGAAGAAACAGAATATAAGTTTTGTGCAGGTGATGAAGAGCCGGTAGTAATGTCTTTGGAGCTAGACGGATTTTCGGAATCTGATGTAACTATAGAATGGTATTCTGATGATGAGGGACTTATTTCGGGAGAGTCTGGTTTAAGTCTGTCCACCAATAGGGCAGATACTTATACTGCTGTAATTACTTCTAATCAAGGGTTAGGGTGTTCCTATGAGGTGTCAACAAATGTAGTTGCTGAAGTGTGCAAAATCCCAGAAGGAATTTCGCCTAATGGAGATTTGGCTAATGATTACTTTGAGTTGAGTAGTTTTGGAGTGAAAAAGATTGAGATCTTTAATAGATATGGCACTTTGGTATATTCAAAACACAATTACACAAATGAATGGCGTGGGCAAACCAATGATGGTGAGGATCTGCCAGTAGGGACCTATTTCTATACTATGGAGTTTGGAGAGGGAGAGACACACTGTGGTTGGGTATACCTTAACAAATAATTTAACTAACCTAGAAACAACAAAACGAAACAGATGAAGAGAATATATGTAGCAATGCTTCTGTTGATAGGAGTACAGCTCTATGGGCAACAGGACCCACAATATACACAGTACATGTATAACATGAGTGTGGTAAACCCTGCTTATGCAGGATCCAAAGCTGAAACTTTAAGCTTGGGGTTACTTTACAGATCTCAATGGACAGGTGTGGACGATTCACCCCGTACAGGAACATTTTTCGCAAACGCCCCAATTGGGGGGAATATGGGCCTTGGGATATCGTTTATTAACGATCAGATTGGACCTGTGAAAGAGAATAATGTTTACGCTGACTTTTCTTATACCTTAAGATTGGGTGGTGAACATCGATTGGCATTTGGAATCAAAGCAGGGGCAACCTTCCATGATATAGGTTTGGCAGATTTGGAATTGACCGATGCTAATGACCCTTTCTTTAATGAAAATATCAACAGCGTTACACCAAATATAGGGGCTGGATTCTTTTATTATACAGATCACTACTATTTAGGTTTTTCTGTTCCTAACATGTTGAATTCTGTGCATCTTGATAGTGATGGTTACGAGCTTGGATCGGAAGTAAGTCACTATTTCTTAACGGGGGGATATGTGTTCCAACTTTCGGAGAATACAAAACTGAAGCCTTCTTTTATGGTGAAGTCGGCCTTTTCTGCACCGACATCCTTTGATGTTAATTTAAACGCATTGTTCTTCGAGCGATTTGAGGTTGGTGGTTCTTACAGATTGGATGATTCTTTTGCAGCATTAGTAAATTTTGCGATTACTCCAAATCTTAGGATTGGATATGCGCATGACTTTGTAACGTCTGATATCAAACATTATGCGAAATACTCTTCTGAGTTTATGTTGCTGTGGGACATAAACTTCGTGAAGAAAGTTTCAAGATCACCTAGATATTTCTAAAACTGGATAAGCCAAAAAAAATGAATAACATACATACATATATAACAATATTGATGATGGGAGGGCTTAGTATGAGCGCCCAGAACAATGATACTAAAAAAGCAGATGACCTTTATGCGAGGTTTGAATACATAGAAGCGGCAGATGCTTACGGAAAATTGGTAGAAAAGGGCAAAGGAGATGCTTATGTATACTCTCAGTTGGCAGAAGCTAATTATAACATCTATAACACAGAGCAGGCAGAGCGTTGGTATGCGATGGCAATTGAGGCAGGGAATCAAGATCCTGAAACAATCTACAAATATTCACAAATGCTAAAAGCCAACGGTAAATATACTGAATCCAATGCTCAAATGGCTAAGTTTGCCTCTTTGGCTCCAGGAGATGAACGTGCTAAGGCTTATCAATCTACGCCAGATTACATATCTGAGATCAAATCCACACGCAAAAGTTTTGAGGTACAGGATATGGATTTGAATACAAAGTATTCAGAATTTGGAGCGGTTCAGCATGGAGAGGATCTTTATCTTGTTTCTGCCAGAAATACAAAGCGTAAGATTTATGGCTGGAACGGAGAGCCGTTTTTGGATGTTTATAGGTTTGCAAAGGCTGAAGACGGAACTTATAGTGAAGGAGAATTGTTGGGTAAGGAAATCAATACTAAATACCATGAGGGAACTGTATCTTTTTCCCCTGATGGGAATATTATGTACTTTTCAAGGGAGAGCTTTTTTGAGAAAGTATATGAAAAGGAAGATCGTACTAAGATTAGTGTGATCCATTTGTTCCGTTCCAATAAGACGGAATCAGGATGGTCTCAAGCTGAAGGATTTCCTATTAATAGCGATAGCTATTCGGTAAAGGATCCAGCGTTGAGCCCGGATGGCAAGACTTTGTATTTTGCCTCTAACATGCCTGGTGGTATGGGTGGTTTTGATCTTTACCGTGCTGTGATAGAAGAGGACGGTACCTTGGGTGAACCGGAAAACTTAGGTAGTACTGTTAACACGGAAGGACATGAAGTCTTCCCATTTATGAGCAGTGGGGGAGATCTTTATTTTGCATCGAATGGTCATTTGGGACTTGGAGGTCTTGATGTGTTCTATACAAAATATGATGGAGCTGCCTTGGCTTCGGTGCGTAATCTTGGAGTTCCAGTAAACAGTAGTGGGGATGACTTTTCATTTACCATAAATGATGAGACGAGTATGGGGTTTGTATCCTCTAACCGTGCTGGAGGAAAAGGGAATGATGATGTTTACCAGGTAAGAAAAGTGGAAGAGCCTTGCGATACACAATTGATTGTAAAGATTACTGATGAGAAGACAGGTGATGTCATAGTTGGTGCCTTGGCTACTTTGTATGGTGTTAACGGTGCAGAAATGGGAAGTATGACATCGGATGAAGAAGGAATGGTATCTTTTAGTGTTCTTTGTGAAGCAGATACCGAATTGGGTGTAACCGCTACAAATTATATAGGAAAGAGAGTGTCGATCGAGGGAAGCCTTGAGAAGGAAGTTAGAGAGTCTGTTCAATTGGCACCTATTGAGGATCTTATTGTAGCGGACCAAGTGGTGCTTAACCCTATCTATTTCGACTTTGACAAATCTAACATCACGGCACAGGCAGCATTTGAGCTTGACAAGCTGGTTCAGGTGATGACCAAGTACCCGGATATGGTGATCTTGGCCACTTCACATACGGACAGCCGCGGATCTGACGAGTACAACATGTCACTATCGGACAGACGTGCAAAGTCTACTGCACAGTACGTGATCTCCAAGGGCATCGACAAGAGCCGCATCACTGGAGAAGGTAAGGGAGAGACCGAGCCTAAGGTTGATTGTGGTGGAAACTGCACCGAGGAGCAGCACCAGCTGAACCGTAGATCGGAGTTCATCATCGTGAGCGGTGGACCTAAAACAGCAAACTAACCTAACTGAATAACTAAGTGTTAATTGAGCCCCGTCAGAAATGATGGGGCTTTTTTTTATAAAATCTTTAGTAAAAGTATAGATACAAATAGAACACCAATAGGGAGTAAACAAAGTATCCAGATGCTGTATTGCGGTATTTTGTTATGAATCACTTTAGCATTTTTTACGCGTCTTTTCTTTCCGCTGTATTGGATCCAATTTTTGAAATAAAGAATGATGGCCAAAATACCAAACAATGTCCAAGCTTTAGAAGATGACATGGTATTTACTCGCATTTGATTTAAAAATTCTGAAAAGAAAACTCCCAAGAATAGTAGAAAGGAGCATTGCACGATAGTTAGATAGATGGTGCTTATGCGGGTTGCCTTGGTTTTGTATTTTGTTTTTAAGAGGTTAAAGGCGCTAAAAAATAGTGCGTCAAAGAAAGTCATATGCGTTAGGTTTTAAACAAAAAAAAGCCGACTTAAAAGTCGGCCGAAAGATAGATATAGTTTTGTTTAGTTTGACGCAATGATGGATAAATCATCAATTTGATAGGCGCCATCCAAGGTGGTATCTGTTCCTGAACCTACCACTTTAAAGGCTGCATGTAAGGTTCCTGAATAGGAAGAAAGATCAATTAGCCCGGAATCCACAAAATCATACCAGTCATCTGATTGCGAGGCAAAATTGGCACTTATAGGTTCCCAAGTTGCAGCAAGCACATCGGTGCCATTGTAGTTGGTAGAAACAAATAGTTCTATAGTGTTTTCAGGAGAATCCAAATGGTGTTGTGCCGTTTTAAAGTTTAAAAATTCATTGTCCTGGGCATCCATGTCGAATGCTGGAGTGACAACCCAAGCAATATTGACAGGGCTTCCGGAATTGTAGGTGCTAAATTCAATATAGCCATTTCCTGAATAGGTTTTTTCTCTCCATTTATAATTGCCTTCTTCGTTGAAATTGGTCCATCCTTCAAAATCAAAGTTGGTATTGTTGATAGCTGTTTGAAAGTCTTCTTCAAAAATTACTGTAAAATCCGAAGGGTCCAGAAGAGAACAACGCGTATTGTTAAGGTTAACATCTTCAGTATTGTTTAAGGTCAATACCAAGGTACTTCCGTCAAAAGTTTTGTTTACAATTGCTGTTATTAAACCGTTTCCTGTGGGTAATAGGTCGTCTTTGAAATTGGCAAATGAACTAGTCTCTAGAGGAAAGGTGGCGTAACCAAAACCATCACAGGTTTGAAGGGTTCTTTGTGTATCGTAATCTTCGATAGGGTCAAAATAGGTGGCTCCTTCTAGGTTGTCTTCAAATTCTACATTGTCAACACTAATGAGCATTCCAATATTGTCATCGGATATTTGGGAAAAGGTCATTGCTTTAGGGCTAATGGTAGTGGTGTTTTGGGAGCGCAATAAATTAGTCTTGATTTGGTTTTCAGTAAGGGCTACCACAGTGGTCCCGTATTGATCGGTTTCTGTTTTGCCTCCAATGGTTGTGACACCGTTACCAACGCGCTCTTCTCCTACGTATAGTCCTTTTAGATTGATGTAAACTTCTCTTCCAGGATTGAATTGATTATAGGAATCTACCCTGTTCAAGATTACTTTTAAGGCATTGGTAGGGTTTTCTGGAGCGTTTTGAAAAAAGAATTCTTTATAAAAGTTTCCGGTAAAGTCGGACGAGGTTACATAGCCTTTTACATAAATATCGGAAGTAATTTGTTCGATGACTTCTCCTTCTTGGTACATGGCCTTTACAGTTTCCATGGAAACTTCGGTGCCATTTTCCAATAAAGTTTGTAGATTTTGATTCTCTTCATTGCCAAGAGTTGTTGGTACTGAAAAATCGTCATCTTGAACGCAGGAAGTTATTGTGGTTATGAAGGTGAAAACCGTTAAAAGCCTAATGTATCTTTTCATTTGTGTACGGATTACTAATTTATTTTTCATAGTTGTTTTTTTTAAAATTTGAAGTAAACATTTACAAAGTAGGTTGTGCCTCTACCATACCAATATTTTGGTGAAAATACGGGTATGTCGTTACTGGCGTCCTCTTTTAGCTCTTGGTAATTGGCGTTTCTTCCTTGTTCAAAACCACCGGTTTTATAGGTCTTGTTCAAAAGGTTGTTGATGCTAGCAAAAAAGCCTATGTAATAATCATTGATTTTCCACGATTTACCTCCAATAAGGTTTACTACCATATAGTCGTCAAATCGTTCTTGTTTCAACAGTTGTTTGGCAATTTCGGGGTCGTAATCATTGAAAGGAAGGCCGTCGCTGTCCAAATAGAAGTTTCGGGTTCTAGTCAACGGGCTAATATCTACATAGGTGTTTGTAAAAAAGTTGGAAGTGGCTCCTACCCACCAATAATCTGGATCTCGATATTCAAATCCTATGGAATAGGCTTTTTGTGGACCTCCTGCTATTTTGTAGTTTTTTAGGTTGGATTGACCAAAATCAATGCCATTTTCATTGGTAAAACTTGATGATGTTAGATATAAATTAGGGTTGTTGTCGTAGGTGTATTGCCCTATAGATGCGACTCCCTTAAGCTTGATGGTTGGGGTGACTTGGGCTTCGATTCCAATTTCGGTGCCTAGGTGTTTTTTGTCAATTCCCTGTAGGATTTCCTGAACAAAGGCAGAAGAGTCATTGTCTTCAATTTCAAAACTGCTGATGCCGTCTGCGTAATAAAACGAGATTTCGTTGGCGTCTTCAATTTTGGTGTAGAAAGCAGTGATGCGAGCCTTAATAATTGGAGATCTAAAAATGTAGCTAGCATCTACAGAAGTTAGTTTTTCTTCTTCAATACCTCTTACAACGGCATCGTTTTCACGGGCGTTGGAGTAGGTGTTTCTCAATGAAGGCGCTTTGGTAATGAAACCAGCGTTAACATCCAATAAATGCTTTCCTGTAATTTTATAGGTGAATCCACCTTTGGCTCCAAAGCCATTAAAGGTGAGCTTTTCGCCTTTCCCAAGCGAGTTGTCCTGATAGCGTTCATGCTGCCAAAGGCCTTCACGTTGGTATGTAGTGGTGCTTAAACTTCCCGAAAGGTAGAAATCTATTTTATTGTATTTGAACAGTGCCTGGGCATATCCTGAAACCACAGAGGCCAAAAGGTTGTAGTTGTAGCGAATTTTTCCGCCTTCACCCACAATTCTATCGGGGTTTTGAAGGTCATACTGAAAGTTGTCAAAACTGTCCAAGTTTAAATATCCCGAACCTCCCAAGAGATCCATAATTTCTGCAAAGTTTTCCGAATTTAAATTTTTGTAGTCCATACGGGCATTCAGTAAAATGTTCTCTGAAATCTCGGAAGAGAAAATAGAGTTCACCGTAAGTTGCTGGTCGTCGCTTCGGTCTTCATACAGCACATAAGCGTTTGGGTTGCCCGTGATATTGTTGGTAAGGTTGGCATCGTAAATCCGGTTCCAATCTATTTGTCCATTATTCAAGAAATTTTGTTCCAATTGGTAGGCGGTGTCGTAGTCTGGTCCGTCAGGGTCTGCCAAGGCATAACTTGGTAAGAGCTGGTAATAGGTGGGACTTGGATTGGCGCCACCCGAATAATCCAATCTACTATTTCCTAACTTTCCAAATTGGTAAGCAATGTTGGTATTCAATTTGGTTTTGTCGCTAATGTCCCAATAATGATTCAACATAAGGATGGGCTCTACCACTTCCTTGATCCGCGAGTTGCGTTTTTCTCCATCGTGATAGCCCCAATACTCGTTGTATCTGATGTCTTTTAAATCATAAACCTCCTGTGTGTTTGGTGATGATTTGCCTCTTCTATTTGGGGCATAAATGGAAGTGAAATTAAGACTGTGCTTGTCGTTGATTTTCTTTTCAACAGACGCGAAGATGGAATTGGCATCGTAAAATGTGGCATCCTGATAGCCTTCATTTCCCCAGCGTCTGCCCACAGATATGGCATAGGCCCAATCGCCTTTTACCAATCCTGAGGCGTATGTACCCATCACACGATGGGTGTAACTTCTGTTGGAAGAAGAATAGGTCACACGGCCACCTCTTCTATAGCTCGAGGCTCTTGTATTAATATTGTTAGTTCCTAAAATTCCTCCAAATGTATAGTTGGAAGGTGCTAGGCCTGTTGTGAGTTCTTGGTTGCGGACCACGTCATTTAGTCCGCCCCAATTACTCCATTGTGGCCTGCCGTTGAAAAGTTTGTTCATTTCGATCCCGTTAATCAACACCGAGCCATTCTCCGAATCCAAGCCTCTTACCTTAAAAAAAGAGGAACTGAACTCAAAAGCAGCTGTACGTTGAAATACATCCTGTGAAGACTGTAGCAGGCCAGAAATATTGTCGGAAGCACTGGTGTCATCATTTAATTCGTCATCAGAAAGTGTGATAGTAAATAGATCGGCAGAATCGGAGACATCAATCGCCATTGTCATATCAGAGATGTCTACTGTTTTGCCGGTTTGGATAACAATGGGATAGCGTTTGGCAATATACCCTGTCTTTTCAATTTTAAGGACCTGTTCTCCCAAAGGAAGGTTTTCCGAAAAAGTAAAGCTTCCAAAAGCATCGGTTAGTGTAGTTTGCTGGCTGGATTCAATGGTAACTATTACGCCGGGGATGGGTTCAAATGTGGCTGCGTCTTTTACGCTTCCTTTAACGAGGGTTTGTTGGGCAATCAATAAAATAGGAGAACAAATGGTAACTATGAGGGCAAGTAGTTTTCTTTTCATACTTATGGTTAGTGTTAAAATGCTCTTGTTTGTTAAGTAACAGTTATTTAAAGCTAACTAAAATACATTATTTATAAGAAATAAATAAATTTGAATTTGAAACTGTTAGATATTAATCAAAATATAACGTTCACTAAATGAAAAGTTTAAATTACTGGTTGTTTTTGCTGTTTTTAAGTGCATCATTGGTCATAACTGCCCAGGAAAAGAAGAAATTTAAAATCCACACGGTTGCCTTTTACAATCTGGAAAATCTCTTCGATACTATCAATGACCCGGTAAAGTTTGATGAGGCCAGCCCAATTTTGGAAATGAAAACGGATATCAAGGAGGTATATATGAAAAAGGTTCATAATATGGCTAGAGTGATTTCTGAAATCGGGACAAATATTTCCAATAATTCTCCTGTGATAATTGGGGTTTCCGAAGTGGAGAACCGTCAAGTTTTGGAGGATTTGGTAAACGATTCCTTGCTTATAGGTAAGGACTACGGAATTGTACATTTTGATTCGCCCGATGCACGGGGTATTGACGTGGCTCTACTTTATCAAAAGGATTTATTTAGGCCGCTTCATGATGCTTCTTATGAATTGAAAATTTATGATGATGAGAGTCAGAAGCGGATTTATACCCGAGACCAATTGCTGGTGTCCGGGGAATTGGAAGGGGAACTGATTCATATTATTGTAAATCACTGGCCTTCCAGACGTGGAGGGGAGGCTAAAAGTAGGCCAAAAAGAATTGCCGCGGCCAAATTGAATAAGCATATGATTGATTCTTTACAGTCTATAGATCCCTATGCTAAGATCATTACCATGGGCGATTTGAATGACGATCCTACCAATGCCAGTGTGAAAAAGGTGTTGAATGCCAAAGCCAATCGTGAGGATGTGCAGTTGAAAGGTATTTATAATCCGTATGAAGACCTGTTCAAAAAGGAGGGATTGGGAACCACTGCGTACCGTGATGCCTGGAGTTTGTTCGATCAAATATTGATGACCAAGCCTTTAATTGAAAAGGATTATTCGTCGTTTAGGTTTTACAAAGCGGGAATTTTCAATAAAAACTATTTGACCAATAAATATGGTCGGTATAAAGGTTATCCATTGCGGAGTTTTGCGGATGGAGGTTTTACCGATGGATTTAGCGATCACTTTCCTGTATATATCTATTTGATCAAAGAAGTAGCTGAATAAAAAAAAGGCGCCAATGAAAATTGACGCCTTTTTAATTTTTATAACCAGTTGCTCCAAGGGATTCTAGAGAGAATTAATATCAATCCTAAAGAATAAAAAATAGCTAAAGACTTGAATTTTGGTTTCGATGTCAATTTCTTTTTGTGTTTCGAGTAACCAATGGTGATAAAGGTTACCGCCAAAATGGCTACAAATGGATGTTCAACGGCCATAAGTCTGGATAGGCTGTTTAAGCCTCCCATGCCATTCATTCTTATGGTTTGCAATCCGTTGGGAGATACAAAGTATAAAATAAGCCCTAACAATAATTGAATATGAGTCACAATAAGCGTGAATAACGAGATTCTGAAATCTTTTGCAGAGAATTCTTTATCGCTGAAAAATTTCATCAACGCATTAAAGGTTGCTAAAATTAAAATAATGAGAACCAGATAGGCCCAATATGAATGCAGAAATTTGATTGTACTGTACATTGTATATATTTAAATAATTGGTTCAACAAATGTAAGCAATTTATAAATGGGAGGAGATTATGGTTTAATTTGAAATTGTGATTTTTCGTTGGGTTTGATTGCCGAATTCATCCATAACGGTAATAAGGTGTTCTCCGGTTTCAGGTAAAATGGCCATTTCATGAAGGGTTTCGGTTTGTCCAATAAAGGTTTGGTCCAAATACCAAAATACTGTTGCGTCCTGTTTGGAATGTGCTATTTGGAGGATGAACCCTAATTAATATAAAATCCAGACCTGGGGATATTTTTTATTTGAATGTTAACTGAAGGTTAATTGAAGGTTAAAAGAGAGTATCAATTTTAAAATAAAGATCTATAGATTTAGATTACAATGCTAATTCAAGTCAATTTTTTAAATGAGATTAATCAACCAGCTGCTATTGGCTTTGATATTGGGAACTTTTCCAGGCTATGCCCAATTGGGATTTTGTACAGGAACTTCTGGAGAGCCCATTTTTGTTGAGGATTTTGGAACGGGTACAAGTAATGGGCCACCATTGCCAAGTACTGTTACAACATATAATTATGTTACTGGTTATGGTAGTTTTGCAGGAGGGGAGTATACCATTTCCAATACTACCGATTATCACAAATGGTATAAAACCAGTGACCATACACTTGGCGATGTTAATGGGAAATGTATGGTGGTAAATGGCAGTTTTTCAACTGGAGTGTTTTATCAAATACAAGTTGAAGAATTGTGTGAATTCACAACTTATGAATTTTCTGCTTTTGTTTTAAATTTAATTAACCCGGCGACTACCTCTTGTAATCCTGCAATTCCTATCAATGTGACCTTTCAGATTTGGGATGAGACCAATAGCGTACTTATTGCATCTGGAGATACAGGCAATGTTTATGAGTCTTCTGAGATTACTTGGAATCAATATGGTTTGGTATTTCAAACGGAAGCGGGGCAAACCTCGGTGATTTTGAAAATGATCAATAATGCACCAGGAGGTTGTGGAAATGATTTAGCAATTGATGATATTGTCTTTAAAGCTTGTGGAGATACGACAGTGGTGACCGATGAATTAGGTAATACCGAAACAAGTATTTGTAATAGTGCCATTCCTAATGACTTGGATCTTATTGCTACACCTGATTATGCTGTGTATACTACTCATGCTTTTCAATGGCAAGAGAGTGTTGATGGCGTAAATTGGACGGATATACCTGGAGTTACGACTCAAAATGTTACTGTAACTGTAGATGGTCCAACATATTTCAGGACCAAAGTGGCGGAAGCAGCTGTTAATCTAAGCAACGATCAATGTATTACTTATTCCGAAGTATTTTTCATTGATATTAATCCAGATCCAGCACTAGCAATAAGTGACGGGGATATAGATTTTAATTGTGATACAGGTCAGGCTTTATTATCCGTTACTGCGGAAAATGGTCTTATTGTAAATTGGTATGATGCGCCTGCAGATGGGAATTTGTTGGCAGAAAATAGCCTTAGTTATGAAGCGACAATGGTCGGCAGTTTTTATGTGGAGACGGTAGATCCTGTAACGGGTTGTGTGTCGGTTTCTCGAACGGAAATATCGGCAATTGGTGTTATTCCCGAGGCGCCTTTGAGCAATGGGGATGTAGATTTTAATTGTTATGATGGGGCGGCTTTGCTTTCCGTTTCAGTGCCAGACGGTGTTCAGGTAAATTGGTATGATGCCGAAACAGACGGCACTTTGTTGCTAGCCAATAGTCCTATCTATGAAGCACTTCAAGAAGGCACGTATTATGCAGAAGCAGTATTTCCTGATACCGGTTGTACTTCGGAAACACGAACGCCAGTTTCAACGACTATTATCTATCCAGAATTGCCTTTAAACGCAGGTGATGTATATGTGTGTGAAGAAGGAGCGGCTGAATTGAGTGTTACTGTACCCGCTGGAGTGACCGTGAATTGGTATGATGCCGAGACAGGAGGGAATTTGTTAGTGGAAGATAGTACTTCTTTAGAGGTTTCTGAATTGGGAACTTATTATGCTGTGGCTGTTTTTGAAGATACCGGCTGTCCTTCACAAGGAAGTGTTCCTGTAAGCCTGAATCTTTTCGAAACCCCAGATGTTTGGGACGAAACCTTATATTTTTGTGAGGGGGAATACATAATGCTTCACACCGATATTATGGATGTGAGTTATCTATGGAATACCGGACAAACAACAGAAGGTATCAATGTAAACGAACCTGGAGTTTACACAGTGGAAGTGACCAGTCCGGAAGGGTGTAAAGCCACCAAAACCATAACCTTGATCGAAATTGGGCCACCGGTGATTCAAAGTGTGGTTTCAGATGGCGCTACTATTATCATTAACATGCAAAATGAAGGAGATTATATGTATTCTTTGGATGGCATAGATTATCAATCCAGTAATGTGTTCAATAATGTGCCCGGCGGGTATTATACCATCCATGTACAAGAAATTAATGGTTGTGAAGAAGCAGTGATGGAATATCTACATTTTATGATTCCAAAGTTGATGACCCCTAATTTCGATGGACACAATGACCGTTTCGATTTGGTAGGAATCGAGTCCTTTTCATCTTCAGAAGTTTATGTGTTTGATCGTTTCGGGAAATTGTTGGTGAGTTCAAGGAATACCTCTTTTGCTTGGGATGGCACCTATAATGATGCCTTAATGCCTACAAGCGATTATTGGTATTTGATCAAGATTGAAGGACAGGTTTTTCAAGGACATTTTACCTTGAAGCGATAATCAACATGTTTTAGAATTCGTATTCGCGCTCTACCTTGCAGATTTTTACATTGTACCAGCTGTACCAATGGGTTCTCCCTTTGTGTTGAGATACCAAATGTTCACTGTGTTGTTTCCATTGTTGGATGCTTTCTAAACTTTTCCAATAGCTAACGGTGATGCCTATGTCATTTCGGGCACTATCTATTCCCAAAAAGCCTGGTTGTTTCTGGGCTAGATCTTCCATTTGTTGGGCCATTTCAGTGTAGCCTTCAAGTGTGTTGCTGTGTTTTGAGGTGAAAATAACCGCATAATAGGGTTGAAACTCTATATTCATTGGTTGTGTGTTAAGAGTGGGCAATGGGCAATTTACGTTTTCCCCAAGTTAATACCTGTACACCTTTGGAGTAGTGGCTTCGATTAGGAGGGGTCTTTAAAAACATATCGAACTTAGGGTAGTGGACCTCCAATTTTTTGACATTGATAGTTTGAATGGGCCATTCCAAATGATGGACATCATAGGCAATTAGGTTGTCGCGATAATCCTGAAAAACGGCATAACGTTCGGTAAGCCAAATATCGGTATCATCTTTATAAATCAAATACTCTCCAAGCCGATATTCCACATCAAGACTATTGTTTTGTTTGGTGTTTTGCGAGTGATAGCTATAATCGTTGCGCTTGATATTGGCATGTTGGTAAGGGAATTTTGAAATCATTTTCAAGATGCTGCAAGAGGACCTTTTGCTACCTTCCATACTCAAAAAATAAACGCTAGGTTTTCCATGTCTTTTGACATAAGTACGAAGGTTGATTTCATGAAAATCCGAAATATGGGGCAATTTGGGAACGCTACGTACGCCAATATTGTTCATGTCGAAGGCCACCAAACTTATCCATCCTTTTCCATTTATGGTATCTAATTCCAATCCTTGAGGGAGTAGTGGCTCCAATTCTTTTGGCTCTAGTTCCCAATGAAAAAAAAGGGCCTTGTTCCATTCTTGATAAAATTTCCAAGGCCTTTTTGGTATGTTAAACGAGCGGTGTTTTGTGTGTTGTAATAGCTCTGTCGCTTTCATTTTGGTGTATTTTCAAGGAGGATATTGGTTCCAAATAGGCTTCCTTAAAAATACGGATTTATTTGTTTTCAGCTTGTACATATTTATGAGATTTTAGTTGATTATGAGTGTCTTGGGGTTGTAGTGAAAAGTCAAGAATCTTGATAGGTTGAGTTAGTTGTGTTTTATAAAAGCGACTTATTATTAGTATATTCGCAAAAAAGCAAACAAATAATTCAAAAATTTTAAATTATGCAGGCAGTTGCAATAGATTTCGGGATAGAAAAAGCGCTAGAGGAATTAGGGGTGAAAAATATAAATGAAGGGACTTCTACAGGATCTCAAAGTTTTTCAAATGGTGATATTATTGAAAGTTTTTCTCCAGTAGATGGACAACTTATTGCCAAGGTAAAATCTACTAGAAAGGAAGATTATGAAAGGGTTATGGAAGCGGCAACTTCTGCCTTCAAAATTTGGCGCAGTACTCCTGCTCCTCAAAGAGGGGAAATTGTAAGGCAGTTTGGGGAAAAATTGAGAGAGAAAAAGGAAGCGCTAGGAAAATTGGTGTCTTACGAGATGGGAAAATCTTATCAAGAAGGTTTGGGTGAAGTTCAGGAAATGATAGACATCTGCGATTTTGCGGTTGGTTTGTCACGTCAATTGCATGGTTTGACTATGCATTCGGAACGCCCTGGGCATAGAATGTACGAACAGTACCATCCTTTAGGAGTTGTTGGTATTATTTCGGCCTTTAATTTTCCGGTAGCAGTTTGGTCTTGGAATACGGCATTGGCTTGGGTTTGTGGTGATGTGTGCGTATGGAAACCAAGTGAAAAGGCGCCGCTTTGTGGAGTGGCTTGCCAGAATTTGGCTGCTGAAGTTTTTGCCGCAAACAATTTGCCTGAAGGAATTTCCTGCTTGATCAATGGTGATTATCGTGTAGGGGAATTTATGACCAAGGATACTCGAGTGCCTTTAATATCGGCAACAGGCTCCACCCGAATGGGAAAAATTGTAGCACAGGAAGTGGCTGCTCGTTTAGGAAAATCTTTATTGGAACTGGGAGGAAACAATGCGATTATTGTAACGCCAGATGCAGATATTAAAATGACTGTGATTGGCGCTGTGTTCGGGGCTGTGGGAACTTGTGGACAACGCTGCACATCTACTCGTCGATTGATTATTCACGATAGTATTTATGATAAAGTGAAGCAGGCCATAGTGGATGCTTACAAGCAATTGCGAATAGGAAATCCATTAGATCAACACAATCATGTTGGGCCGTTAATTGATAAGGATGCTGTGGCCATGTATGAAGCAGCTTTGGAAAAAGTGGTTGCTGAAGGGGGTAAAATTTTGGTTGAAGGCGGTGTTCTTTCTGGAGAGGGTTATGAAAGTGGATGCTATGTAAAACCTGCCATTGCGGAAGCACAGCCAGAATTTGAAATTGTGCAGCACGAGACTTTTGCGCCAGTACTGTACTTGTTGAAATATTCTGGAGATGTTGAAAATGCCATTGAGATTCAAAATGGTGTTGCCCAAGGGTTGAGCTCTGCAATTATGACCAATAATTTACGTGAAGCAGAACGCTTTTTGTCGGTTGCAGGGTCTGATTGTGGAATTGCCAATGTAAATATTGGAACTTCAGGTGCCGAAATTGGAGGTGCTTTTGGAGGTGAAAAAGAAACCGGTGGCGGACGCGAGTCTGGTAGTGATGCCTGGAAAGTGTATATGCGTCGTCAAACCAATACCATTAACTATACTACTGAGCTGCCATTGGCACAAGGGATTAAATTCGACTTGTAGAAGACGAACCATAGTTAGAAAAGCTCCATTGAAAAATGGGGCTTTTTTTGTTTAAAGCGGATTAGATTTACTTGTAAATAATTTCATCTGTTACCTTATTTTAAGTCAGAAAAATTTTCCTTGTCCATTTATGTTAAAAGTTGCCCAAAATTTAGTAATTTCAAGGTTAATTAATTAATCCTTAGCTAGATGAGTAAATTAACGTACCAACTCGGTATTCTGATTACAATCCTTCTTGGCGCATTTTTAAACTATTATTACTGCTGTGATAAGGTGGAGGAAATTGTGGTGGAAGAGATTGTTTCAGAACCAGTAATTGAACCAACCAAAAATCCATTTTTGGTTCAAGATGCCAATGGCAATTTGGATGTCAAGGTTAATGACAATTTTAACTTTAAGACATCGGAAATGACCATTTTAGAGCCACTTTCCGGAAAAGTTACAGAAGGGGTAATGCAATTGTCGGCCTATTTGACTGAAAACCCAGACAAGTCTGTTAGTATTACAGGGTATTACAAAAGTGATGAGGTCAACCACACGGCTTACCCCAATTTAGGATTGGCCAGGGCTGGAGCCGTCAAGAACTATTTTGTATCCAAAGGAATTTCTTCACGAGTTATTGATACTCATGGCAAGCTATATGATGCCATGGTTCCTGATGCAGACAACATTTATTACGGTCCTGTGGAGTTTGCTGTGGCAACTACTGGGGATCATGGTGATTTGGATGCTTTGGCAGATGAGATCAACAGTAACCCTTTGGTGCTGAACTTTGGAATTGATGAGTTCGTCATTAAGCTAACCGAGGAACAGCGTGAAAAGTTTGCCAAAATCTCAAGATACCTTGACAAGGTGGATGGTGCCACTTGTACCATTGTTGGGCATACCGACACCACGGGTCCAGAAGATCACAATATGGTATTGGGTAAAGAACGTGCCGATTTTGCCAAAACCTATTTGGTTAGACATCACATTCCGGAGGCTAAAGTCATGACTGAATCCAAGGGGTCTTCAGAACCTATTGCAGACAATAGCACTACCGGAGGGCGTGCTGCTAACCGAAGAACCATTGTAACTGTTAACAAACCATAAACCAAAAAGATAAATTATGAATATGTGTAGTTTAATTCCAATCATAGTCGGGGCCATTTGTGCCCTGTTAGGGTATCTGTTAGGCAAAATGCTAGGAAAAGGACCTGACAATACCGCAGAAATTCAAGCGTTGAAAAACAAGATTGCCGAGTTAGAGGGCAACCTGAAATCCTGTAAAGATAAACTTGGAGCCATCCAAATGCAGGATAGTCGTATGGCGGCTGCCATGGCGCATGCTGCTATGCCTTTTAATGCTGCGGAAGCCAAGGCAATCTTTGGCAAAGTTGTCAAAGAAAATGACTTGACTATTGTAGAAGGTATTGGTCCTAAAATTCAAGAGTTGTTTCATAAACATGGCGTGCATACTTGGAAAGCACTATCGGAATGTAGTGTGCCGAAATGTCAAGAAGTGTTGGATGATGGTGGTGAAGCCTATAAAATCCATAATCCAAAAACTTGGCCAAAACAGGCTTTATTGGCCTATGAAGGCAAATGGAAGGAACTTTTTGATTGGCAACAAGAACTTGATGGAGGCCTTTAAATAAATTAGAGTGGTGGGGCTGTATGATAAAAGCCGTTTCGATTTTCGAAGCGGCTTTTTTATTTTAATAAAGTATTGGTTTAAAAAACAAAACCCTATTTCAATGCCGAACTTTTATCGGGAGAAATAGGGTATGTATTTAATTGATTAATAGCTAGGCTAAATTCGTGAAAAAGAAGTTGATGAATTGACGGAAATCTATAATTGGTATCAAAAAATGTATAATCGGTAAAGGTCTAAAAGACCATTTAACTGTACTTCACTTTTCTTAAAATCCGCATGGCATCTTTGTAGGAATCATAGATGCTTTCGCTGTATTGTCTTAAGTAAGGTTTGGCCTCGTTCAATTTGTCAATGGCATTGTGAAACAAGTTGAGATAGCAGATTAAATAGGTTTCAGGAAGGTTTCTTAGGTCGGCAAGTTCATTGGGTGTTAAGGTGAGTCCTTTTTTCAGTTTTGCCAATAAAGTGTTGTTGGTGTTGTAAATGTGGTGCAAAACCTTTTTATCGAATTGAGGGGGTTGGAACAATAATTTGGCGTCTATATTGTAATTGGCGTTGTCCTCAAAACTGATAAGCGTTTCTTCCAAAGGGTAGTATCTGTAGGAGTTTTGAAGCCCTAATCTAACGTATTCAATGATTTTGAAACTGCTATCGTCGTAACTAATGGAAACCTCGTCTAGATTGGAAAAGAAAATTCGAACTTGTTCATTTACCAATTCAATATCTACTCTGGAAAAGAATATTTCCTCTTTAACCGTCTTTTTCTTTCCAGACCAACACAATACGAAGTATTCCTTAAAAACTTTGTACTGCGGGTTGTAATCCTTGCGCTTGTTCATGAAGTCGAACACGCCATCCAAAGTATATTCAATATTGTTTTGGGAATGGTGCTCGATGGCCTCCACAATTTTAGAGTTGACGTCTTTGATTTCAACATCGAAAACTTTGGGCATGCTCATACTGCCTTCCCTAAAAAACACAGAACCTCCGTAGTATTTCCAAATGTTTTTCCTAAGGGAAGTAATCTTTCCAATGGGCCTGATGGTTACCAAACCCACCACCTTGTTGTCTGGCAAATGCGGAAAGGGAATATTCTCATATTGCACAATTGGTGGGTTGGTTAAATAGGCGTTGATCAGGTTTTGAATCTTACTGTCATCAAAGAAATCCACTCCCCAAATTTTATTATCTTCATCATCAACACCAATAACGATATACGAGTTGTTTTTGGGGTTGCTATTGGAAAGTGCACAGATGTGCTTTAAAAATTTGGCCTTTCCTTCCTTTTGGCTAATATCGATTTTACGCTTTTTATCATAAAAACTGTTCTCGTCGTTATGTGCGAGTAGGTTTTTAATGAGTAGGCGCTTATTAATCATATAGCTGTTTCTTAAAGGTTATAGCTCTTTTTTAACGATGGTTGAGGAGGCTTGTGCAGTTGGAAACACCAATAAGTCTGCAACGTTGACGTGTGAAGGGCGTGATACTACAAAATAAATGATGTCGGCAATGTCTTCGGCCTGAAGCGCTTCAAATCCTTTGTAAACGGTATCCGCTACAGGGTCTCCTTTAAAACGCACTTGAGAGAATTCGGTTTCTACCATCCCGGGATTCACGGCACTTACCTTAATACCAAATTGGTTGAGGTCAATGCGCATTCCTTCCGTTATTGCCAATACGGCATGTTTGCTTCCGCAGTAAACATTTCCTTTGGGGTATACTTCTTTTCCCGCAGAAGAGCCAATGTTGATAATATGACCAGATTTGCGTTCTGTCATTCCAGGAATTACCGCTTTGCTCACATACAACAGTCCTTTCACGTTAATGTCCATCATAGCGTCCCAATCGTCTAAAGATCCAGTTTGTATAGGGTCCAATCCATGGGCATTACCCGCATTATTGATTAAAATATCGATATTTTTGAAATCTTCGGGCAAGGAAGCAATGGCATTTAAAGTGGCTTCTTTGTCTCTTACGTCAAAGTTTAAAGTAATCACATTGGTCTCTTTCTTAAGGGCTTCTTCAATAGTGTCCAAACGTTCTTGTCGTCTGCCGCATAATACCAATTGAATGCCGTTTTTGGCAAAAATATGGGCGGTGGCGCGTCCAATTCCGCTGGTTGCTCCGGTGATTAAAGCAGTTTTTTTCATTGATTTTATATTAACTAGGTAATTTTAGCGTTTATGATTTTAGATTATTGCAAAAATGCCTTTCCTAAATTTAGAAATGGCATAAATTTGCAAACTTTTTTGGCGGTACAGGCCTTTAAAAACAAACTAAAGTTACAGAAATGTAAAGGAATAAAGTAAGCTGAAGAAAGCTTATTTGTGAAGTTTTGACTGTTTATGTTAAAATATTTCTGTAATCGATTGTTTTTTAGAAATGTATGGTCGGATTTTTGAGTTGAATAATCTAAAAGAAGGATATGTTGCGTATATATAGACAAAACCCCAAATTATTTATGAAGATTTTAAAAACATCCTTTTTATTATTTAGTGCTGTCATATTTTTTACCCTTTCAAATTGTAGTAGCGATTCCTCTACCGGAAATGGCGTGGAAGGCACCTCTTTTATTTCTGTTAGATTATCCGATGAACCTGGCGATTTTGATAACGTCTTTATAGATGTTCAAGATGTTATGGTGAAGGTGAATGATAACAGCGACGGCGAAAGCGGTTGGCAGAGTTTAGGTCCTATCAATGCTGGTGTTTACGACCTTTTGGAACTTACCGGAGGTATCAGTGTATTGTTGGTAGACAATTTTGAAGTGCCTTCTGGCATGTTGAATCAAATTAGATTGGTGTTGGGCAACGATAACACTGTTGTTATTGACGGAGTGACACATGACTTACAAACCCCAAGTGCACAACAATCTGGTTTGAAGATTAAGGTGAATGAAACCTTGGATCCCGGATTTACCTACGAATTCTTATTGGACTTCACTGTTGATGAGTCTATTGTAATTGCTGGCGATTCTGGAAATATCAATTTAAAGCCAGTTATCTATGCCAGTGCAGAATATGCTTCTGGAATCATTGAAGGGATGGTTTCTCCATCCAATATTCAAGCGGTCGCTTCTATTGAAGTAGATGGAAATATTATTTCGGCTTATACAGATGAAGAAGGCGTTTTCAATTTAAATGGCGTGCCTCAAGGAACTTATGACGTTACCATTAACCCTGCAGAAGGTTCTGGATATACGTATACAGTGGTTGAAGGTGTTGAAGTTATCAATGGCCAATATACAGATGTAGGTGTTATCAATTTGCCGTTAATGCCTGGAAGTATCGCGGGAACGGTTCTTAACGAAGGACTTTCCGCTACTGCCTCAGTAATGGTGGAAGGTGAAATGGTTTCTGCTTCAACTGATGAACTTGGAACCTTTTTGTTGGAAGGGATTCCAGCTGGAATATATAATGTTTATGTGGCGCCAGAAGAGGGTTCTGGTTTGGAAACTTCAGAATTTATAGAGATAGAAGTAATTTCAGGTGAAACAACCAACTTAGGGGACATTATGTTATAAAATGTTAGGAGCCTAATAAAAAATTGTTAAAGAGCAGCACAATCCGTGCTGCTCTTTGTTTTTTAACCTACAATTAACAGTTTGGCAGGAAAAATTTCAACAATTTGCAAGCCTCAATTAAGGATACTATATTCGAGTTTAAAAATAAATAGAATGGAACAAACAGGTACAATTGATATCAAGACCATCAATGAGAAAATTGAAAAAGAGAGTGCTTTTGTTGATTTGCTTACCCTAGAAATGAATAAAGTAATTGTAGGCCAGAAACATATGGTGGAGCGATTGCTTATTGGTTTGTTGGGGCAGGGACACATTTTATTGGAAGGGGTGCCTGGACTGGCAAAAACCCTTGCCATTAATACGCTGTCCAAAGCTGTACACGGGAGCTTTAGCAGAATTCAGTTTACTCCAGACCTGTTGCCTGCCGATGTGGTGGGAACCCTTATTTATAACATCAAGGAGAATGATTTCTCCATCAAAAAAGGACCAATTTTTGCCAATTTCGTGTTGGCAGATGAGATCAACAGGGCACCTGCCAAAGTACAGTCGGCTTTGTTGGAGGCCATGCAGGAAAAGCAGGTAACTATTGGTGATGAGACCTTTGTGTTGGACAAACCGTTCTTGGTAATGGCCACTCAAAACCCTGTAGAGCAGGAAGGGACCTATCCGTTACCGGAAGCGCAGGTTGATCGTTTCATGTTGAAAACCGTGATTGATTATCCTAAGTTGGAGGAAGAGCAATTAATTGTTCGTGCCAACCTAAAAGGTGCTTTTGAAAAAGTGAATCCTGTGGTGTCTATCGAGCAGATCTTGAGTGCCCAAAAGGCGGTTCGGGAGGTGTATATGGATGAGAAGATTGAGAAATACATCCTCGACATCATTTTTGCGACCCGTTATCCAGAGAAATATAGATTGGCCGATTTGAAACCGTTGATTTCCTTTGGAGCTTCTCCTCGTGGAAGTATCAACCTTGCCACTGCCGCCAAATGTTATGCATTTATCAAACGCCGTGGGTATGTAATTCCTGAAGATGTTCGTGCGGTGGTTTATGATGTATTGCGCCACAGAATTGGAATTACTTACGAAGCCGAAGCAGAAAATATTACTTCCGTAGATATCATCAATAAAATTGTAAACGAAATTGAAGTGCCTTAATCGGTGCCTTTACGAAATTGATTTTGTTTCGCAGCAAGGCCTTAGCCAAACTGTGACCAATACTTTATTTGCTGATTGCTAAATACTGTAAGCCAATATGGATACTAAAGAGTTATTAAAGAAAGTTCGAAAAATAGAGATTAAGACAAGGCGTTTGTCCGATCATATTTTTGGGGGTGAATACCATTCTACCTTCAAGGGACGTGGTATGACTTTTAGTGAAGTACGGCAGTACCAATTTGGGGATGATGTAAGGAATATTGACTGGAATGTAACGGCACGTTACAACGAACCTTATATAAAGGTTTTTGAGGAAGAACGCGAGCTTACTATGATGTTGATAGTAGATGTTTCGGGTTCTGAGTTGTTTGGTACGGAACAGCAATTCAAAAACGAAGTGGTTACCGAAATTGCCGCTACTTTGGCCTTTTCTGCCACACAGAATAATGACAAGATTGGCTTGATTTTGTTCTCAGATGAAATTGAGCTTTTCATTCCGCCTAAAAAAGGAAGATCGCATGTACTGCGCATCATTCGTGAGCTTATTGAATTTCAACCTAAAAGTAGACAAACCAATGTGGTGGAAGCCTTAAAGTTCTTGACCAACGTCATGAAGAAAAAGGCGATTGTATTTATGCTTTCCGATTTTATTGCAGACGATTATAAACAGACCCTAAAAATAGTATGTGGTAAGCACGATGTTACCGGAATTAGGGTGTATGATCAACGCGAAGAGGAAATCCCAAATATTGGTATGGTGCAAATGCAGGATGAGGAAACGGGCGAACTGATGTTGGTCAACACTCAATCTAAAACGGTACGCCGCAATTACTCTAAATTCTATCATGATAAGGTAGATTATTTTAGGGACAGCTTTACAAAATCTGGAGCAGGAACTATTGACTGCCGCGTAGATGAAAGCTATGTGAAAAAATTGTTGGGATATTTTAAAAGACGCGCTTAAAAAAGATAATAACCTATGAAAAACAGCCTCGGAATTATAAAATTGAATCTCAAAAAACAACTGCAAGTTTTGGGTGTTTTGTTTTTGGTATTCGGTTTTACAAAGGTTTCATATGGTCAAGTAACTTCAACCGTAGATTCTACCAAAATTAAAATTGGAGAACAGATTACCTATAAAATTGCCGTGGAAGCGGATTCAACAGATTTGGTTGTGTTTCCAGAAGGGCAAACCTTTTCGCCTTTGGAAGTCATCCAATCTTATGAAATAGACACGACAAAACAGGAGGCCAAATTCAACCTAATCAAGAAATATGGTTTGACCCAGTTTGATTCTGGGAGCTATATCATTCCAAATCAAAAAATTCTTATTGGCGACAAAATCTTTTTCACAGATTCTTTAAGAGTTGAGGTGAATACAGTCGTGGTGGATACCACCAAACAAGGCTTGTACGATATAAAACCCTTTATGGAAGTGAAAGAACCATCTAGCAATTGGTGGAAAATCCTCTTGGCTGTTTTGGGCATATTTGCTTTGGTAGGCGGTTTGCTATATTGGTTCTTATGGCGAAAAAAGCCATTGACCGAAGAAGAAAAAATAGCGTTGTTGCCGCCTTACGATCGCGCAAAAATGGCCTTGAAAAGCTTGGATGAAAGCGATTATTTGCAAAAGTCAGAATTGAAAGAATACTATTCTGAATTGACTTTCATCATTAGAAGGTATCTGGATGAAAAGGTCTATGACCGCGCTTTGGAAAGTACTACCGATGAGCTTATCGAACGTTTGTATTTGCTTAGAGAAGGAAACCAAATTTCCATAAGCAAAGAAGACATCCAAAACTTAGAAAGCATCTTGAAGCGTGCCGATTTGGTGAAATTTGCCAAGTCTGCTCCAGATGTGGCCTTGGCCGAAATGGATAGAAATACGATTGATTTGGAGATCGATCACGTGAAGGAATCCCTTCCTGAACCAACGGAAGAAGAGAAATTACTGGATCAACAATACAAGGAGGAACAGGAACGCAAAAAGAAACGCAAAAAAGTAATCATTACGGTTGTCATTGCCTTCTTCTTGATGATGGCTACGGTTGTAGGGCTTGGAATTAAATATGGCTTTGCCTATGTAAAGGATACGGTTATTGGTCATGAAAGTAAAGAACTTTTAGAGGGCGAATGGGTGAGTAGCGATTATGGGGTGCCGCCAATAAGCATTTCAACTCCTAGAGTATTAAAGCGCGTTGAGCTGCCGCTTCCAAAGGAAGCTCAAGGCTCTGTAAAAGTGACAGCATTTAGTTACGGAACCCTTTTGGATATGTTCAGCGTAATGGTAAGTACCACCGTCCTACAGCAACCACCACAAGGGCAACAAGCTCAGGGAGCCGATCAAAGTGCTCCAAAGATTGACTTGGCCCAAGCCTCAGAAATGGCTATTGCAGGTATGGAACAAAAAGGTGCTAAGGATATTCTGGTGAAAAGAGAACAGTTTATCACGCCCAATGCGGCCGAAGGTTTAAAAACGTACGGAAGTTTGAGCATTCCATTGCTGAATACAGAAACTTTGGTGCCTGCAAAATATACCATATTGCAATTTACATCAGAAAATGTGTTACAGCAGGTGATGGTTACCTGGCCAGATAATGACGTGTATGCTGATGAAATGATAGATCGCATTATCAATTCTGTGGAATTGGTTAAAAAAGAACAAGAAGCCGAACAAGAGAAATAAACAAGAGCTAAATGTTGGAAGGTATAGAGTTTTTAAATAAAGAATTTTTTTGGCTGCTGTTGGTGTTGCCCTTGGCTTTGCTATGGTATGTGTTGAAACACAAAAAGCAAACAGCCGAACTAAAGATTTCCAGCTTAAAAGGTTTTAAACTTACCAATACTTGGTTGCCGAAATTGAAGCATTTATTATTCGTTTTGCGACTTTTGGCTTTGGGATTACTTATTACAGCTCTAGCCAGACCTAGAACCGTGGATGTTTCCACTAAAACCAAGACTACCCGAGGTATTGACATTGTCATGGCTATAGATGTCTCGGCCAGTATGTTGGCAAAAGATTTACAGCCTAACCGTTTGGAAGCCTTAAAGGATGTGGCAGCAGAGTTTATCAAAGGGCGTCCAAATGATAGAATTGGTTTAGTAGAGTATGCGGGAGAAAGCTACACCAAAACACCAATTACCAGCGATAAGGCCATTGTATTACGTTCTTTGGACGATATTAAGTACAACACCATCATTGAAGGTGGTACGGCCATTGGTATGGGATTGGCGACTTCTGTAAACCGATTAAAAGACAGTAAGGCTAAAAGTAAAATCATCATTTTGTTGACCGATGGGGTGAACAATTCTGGATTCATCGATCCTAAAATAGCTAGTGAATTAGCATTGGAATACGGTATTAAAGTATATACCATTGGTTTGGGAACTAATGGAATGGCCCTGTCTCCAATTGCCATTATGCCTAACGGTAAGTTTCAGTATGGTCGTGTACAAGTAGAAATTGATGAGGCTCTGTTGAAAGAAATCGCTGAGGTTACTGGAGGAAAATACTTTAGGGCAACCAACAATAAAAAGTTGGAAGAGATTTATGCAGAAATCAACAAACTCGAAAAAACGGAAATAGAGGAATTCAAATTCTATAATTACGAAGAGAAATTCCGCCCATTGGTATTGTTGGCTAGTATTTTGTTGCTGGTTGAAGTGCTGCTGAGGTCTACTGTTTTTAGAAGTTTTGTGTAATAATAATTAAATGGATAACCTGATAACGGTTATCAACAAGAATAGATTATGTATCAATTAGACGAAAAAATATGGTTCTGGGGATTATTGGTCATTCCAATAATCATCCTACTCTTTTTGATGCTCCAGGTTTGGAAATACCGAGCCCAAAAGAAATTTGCCAATAAGGAACTGTTACAGCGTTTGAGCCCTAACCAATCCTTGTTTAAATCCATCTTGAAAATCGTGGTATTGTGTTTGGCCTTTGCCTGTTTGGCTTTGGCGATGGTGAACCCTAAGATTGGTACCAAACTTGAAACGGTAAAACGTGAAGGGGTGGATGTGGTGTTTGCTGTGGACGTGTCCAAAAGTATGTTGGCCGAGGATATTGCGCCTAACCGTTTGGAAAAGGCTAAGCAGTTGGTTACCCAAATCATCAATAATTTGGCCAGTGATCGTGTAGGGATCATTGCCTACGCAGGGAAGGCCTTTCCGCAATTGCCAATTACCACAGACTATGCTTCGGCAAAGATGTTCCTTCAAAATATGAATACAGACATGTTGTCTTCACAGGGAACGGCTATCGATGAAGCCATTGAATTGGCCAAAACCTATTTTGATGATGAAGAACAAACCAATAGGGTGTTGATCATCATTTCAGATGGGGAAGACCACAGCGAAATGTCTTCACGTGTTGCAGAAGAAGCCAATAAACAAGGCATTCGTATTTTTACCATTGGGGTTGGAGATGTGAAAGGAGGCCCTATTCCTATTAAGAAAAACGGGGTAGTGCTCAACTATAAAAAGGATAACAACGGTGAAACGGTAATTACGAAGTTACTTGAGGAAACCTTGAAAAGTATTGCTGAAGAAGCGAACGGGGAATATATAAATGGAAGTAATACGGCTACAGTTGTGGAGACCATCCATGAGATTTTGAACAAGATGGATAAAACAGAGTTTGAATCTAAGGAATTTGCCGATTTCAAAGACCAGTTTCAATGGTTTTTGGGCTTTGGGATTTTCTTTTTGTTCATCGATATTTTCTTGTTGGAACGCAAGACTGCATGGTTGAAGAAGTTGAATTTATTTAACGAAAACCTGTAGATTCCCTACTATTTAAGTAGCTTGTCGGCAGAACGGCAATTTTATAAATTTTTTAACGGACATAAAAAACAGGGTTTTATATCTTGGTATGTCAAATGGTTTAAAACAAAGGTTTTGGCCTTTTAGTTTAATAATGAAGTCACAAATGAAACAATTGGTTTTAGTACTCTTAATGGTCACCACTGGATTTTCCTTTGCGCAGGACAAAGACAAGGAAAAAGAGCAATTAAAGGCGATCCAAAAAGCCAATTCATATGTGTATGATGCCAACGAACTGGTAGAGCAGGAGGATTATACAGGTGCTGAAATGGAATACCGAAAAGCCATTTCCGAACAGCCTACTACTGTATCCGGAACCTATAATTTAGGAAATTCCTATTACGAAAAGGGCAATTATGATGAAGCGCTTTATCGTCACCAACAGGCAGCCAAAAATGCTACAGACAGAGCGGAAAAACACAAAGCTTTCCACAACATTGGAAATATCCTGATGAAAAATGAAAAGTGTCAAGAAGCTGTGGAAGCTTTTAAGAATGCCTTACGCAATGATCCATCAGATGATGAAACAAGGTATAATTTAGCCATGGCCAAAGAGTGTGCAGAGCGTCAGCAGGAAAACAATAAGGACAAGAAGGACGAAGACGAGAATAAGGAGGATAACCAGGATCAGGAGAAAGAAGATCAACAAAATCAGGATCAGCAAAACCAAGATCAAAAGGATCAAGGTGATCAAGATGAAAAAGATGGCGATGATCAAGAGGATGACAAAGGAAAGCCTAAGGACGACAAGAAAGACAATCAGGGAGGTGACGAGAAGGACAAGGAGCAGCAAAAGCCGCATCCACAGCCTGGACAATTGTCGCCACAACAGATAAAGAATTTATTGGAGGCCATGAACAATCAAGAACAAAAAGTTCAGGAGAAGATGAATGCCGAAAAGCAAAAAGGCACTCCCGTAAAAGCAGAAAAGGACTGGTAGAACAAATTTTCAAGATTTATAGTTGCAGATAGACACATGAAATTGATCAAACATATCACAATATTGTTATTTGTTTTAAGCACCGCAATAACGGCTGCCCAAGTTAAGTTTGAGGCCAAAGTGAGCAAGACCAAACTTGGGATTAACGAGCGTTTGCGCATCGATTTTGAGATGAATAAGGACGGGGACAATTTTACTCCTCCGGACTTTGCAGGTTTCAATGTTGTAGGTGGTCCCAATACTTCGGTGAGCAATTCGTGGCTTAACGGAAAGCGCTCATTTTCTAAAACCTACAGTTATTTTCTGGCTCCTAAAAAGCGAGGAAAAATTACCATCAATCAGGCGACCATAGAAATTGATGGAGAAATTTATAAAACCCAAACCGTAGCGGTTGAGGTTACGGCAGCCGTAAAGCGTCCCAACGATCCTTACAATGCCGATAATATAGCAGAAGATAATATTCACTTAGTGGCTGAGGTTTCTAAAACCAACCCCTATCTCAACGAGGCTATTTCGGTGGAATACAAACTTTATGTGTCTGCCAATACAGGGGTGAGTAATTGGAGGGAAATTGACAATCCTAAGTTTAGTGATTTCTGGAGTCAGAATATCGATATCAAAGGGCTGAAGGTAGAAAATGGCACCTACAAAGGCGAAGAATACCGTTATGTGGTGTTGCGTAAAACCGTGCTATATCCACAGAAAACCGGAAAATTGGACATAGAACCTTTAAGTTTAGATGTAACGGTTGATGTACCTACCAACCGCCGCGATATTTTTGGTGGGCGCTTAATGACCAAGGTGCACCGTACAGTTTCAGCAGGCGCTAAAACCATTAATGTAAAACCCTTACCGGAAGAAAATAAACCTTCTGATTTTACTGGTGCTGTGGGGAATTTTGACTTTAAGTTGAAAGCTTCCAAAAACGAATTGAATGCTACGGAATCCTTGCAATTAAAGGCAGAAGTAATTGGAAATGGAAATTTAAAACTGTTCAAGCTTCCTAAATTGACCGTGCCTAGTTCTTTAGAGATTTACGAGCCAGAATATACTGAGAATGTTAGAACAACGCTTGGAGGAATGCAGGGAAGTATATCAGATAGCTATACTGTGGTGCCTCAGTTTAAGGGGAAATATCCAATCCCGAAGGTGTCCTTTTCCTATTTCGATTTAAAAACAGAAAGCTATAAGCGCATCACTTCAGATGAAATTATCATTGATGTTTTGGAAGGTCCAAACAACAATGCCACACAAGATAATAGTCTTACTACAGCGGCGGGCAATAAGCAAAAGGTTATTCTAAGTAACGACCAATTTGCCTTCATAAAAACCGATGCTAATTTAAAGCCTATCAAACCTCAGTACTTCTTTAAGTCTACATGGTTTTGGAGTTCTTTATTGCTACCATTGTTGGCTATTCCATTGGCGATGGTTTACAGAAAGGAACGTGACAAACGTGCCGCAGATGTCTTTGGAAATAAAATCCGTAAGGCCGATAGGTTGGCGAAAAAGTACCTTGGAGAAGCCAAGCGCAATTTGGGACAAAAGGAAGCCTTTTATGTGGCCCTTGAAAAGGCCCTTCACAATTATTTAAAAGCGACTTTGCATATTGAAACCAGCGAGTTCAGTAAGGATAAAATTAGAGAACTCCTCACGTCCAAAAATGTAGAAACTACTGTGGTGGATGAGTTTGTTGGGATTTTAAAGAATTGCGAATTGGCGCGATACACCCCAATTACCAATGTAGAAATGCAGCAGGATTATGAGAAATCTGCCAAGACAATTTCATTAATTGATAAGCAAATTAGTTAAGATGAAAAAGTTATTCCTTATCCTTTTTGTACTGATCTCTACTTTAGGCTTTGCCCAAAACGATTCATTGTTTGAGCAGGCCAATAAGCTTTACAATGATGGTGATTATGCCGAAGCCATTGAGAAATATGAAGCTATTTTGAATAATGGTAAGCATTCTGCCGAGGTGTATTTCAATTTGGGAAATGCCAACTATAAGCTCAACAATATTGCGCCGAGTATTTTCTATTATGAAAAGGCACTGCAATTGGCACCAAACGACAGGGAAATCCAAAACAACATGGCATTTGCAAAAAATATGACCATAGATGCCATTGATGTAATTCCAGAAGTTGGTCTTTCAAAAATAGTAAATGGTGCCACTAGATCATTGGGATTTGATGGTTGGGCCTATGCAGCAGTGGCTGGGTTATTTATTTTTGTGGTGCTGTATCTTTATTATTATTTCAGTTATTCCACTGTAACCAAACGTGTCACATTTGTATCCAGTTTTGCTTTCCTAGGAATTAGCCTAATAGCTTTAACATTTGCGTTCCATAGGTATGAATTGGAGCGCAGGGACCAACCTGCCATTGTGTTTGCACAAGAAAGCCAAGTGAAAAGTGAACCTAATTTAAGAAGTGAAGAAGCCTTTAGGTTGCATGAAGGTACCAAGGTTCAAGTTTTGGATACACTTAACGATTGGAAAAAAATTAAACTCTCCGACGGAAAAACGGGCTGGATAAGCGGAAATGACATACGCTTGTTGAAGACTTTTTAAATTATTTAACGAATTTCTTAGTAACGAGTGTTATATTTGTTACTTTACGAATTCTAATGTTTCAAAAGGCCATTACAATTTTCTTTTTATCAGTATTTGTTGCGTTTATTGCAGCACCTACTGTTGTGGCCGTTCTCGATAACGATTTTGATATGGCAGCCTTTTTCAGTGTCAATGAAGAGGAGGAAAAGTCTGTAGAAAAAATTAAGGATAACGAAATCAAGTTTTTTGAATTTGATAAAAACGAATTGGTATTTGATGTTTCCAAGGAAAAAAGGATAACGGTATTACCTGTAAAACATTACTCCAAGAAGTTTTTTAAAATCATTTCTCCCCCACCAGAACATACAATAGTTTAAACCCAGTTTGGTCTGGATATACTCATCTAGGCCCACATTTTATGTTTAACTATAGCCTTTTTAAAGGTGAAAAAAATTAGCGTATGTTTAAGTTTATTAAGCAAGATTTTCCGGCTAGTATAGTCGTGTTTTTTGTGGCTTTACCCCTATGTTTGGGTATTGCCTTGGCAAGTGGAGCTCCATTGTTTTCTGGGGTCATTGCCGGTATTATTGGAGGAATTGTAGTAGGGTCTTTAAGTGGATCCAATATTGGTGTTAGTGGGCCAGCCGCCGGTTTGGCTGCTATTGTTTTGACAGCTATTGGAACTTTGGGAGGTTATGAAAATTTTCTGGTTGCAGTAGTTTTGGGAGGAGTCATCCAATTAGCTCTTGGCTTTTTGAGAGCGGGAGTAATCGGGTACTATTTTCCGTCTTCGGTGATTAAAGGAATGTTGACTGGAATTGGAATTATCATCATCCTCAAGCAAATTCCTCACTTTTTTGGTTATGATGCCGAACCGGAAGGAGCGGATAGTTTCCTCGAACTTTCGGGAGAAAATACCTTTTCTTCCATCTTTCATATTTTCGATCATTTAATCATTGGCTCCATGGTCATTGGTATCGTTGGACTTGGAGTAATTCTCTTTTGGGACAATGTATTGGCTAAAAAGGCAAAATTCTTTAAGATCATTCAAGGGCCTTTGGTAGCCGTGGTATTAGGTATTGTGTTTTATGTTTTAACACAATCCAACAGTGCTTTAAACATTTCGGAAACCCATTTGGTAAGTGTGCCAATTCCTGATGATTTTAGTTCCTTTTTGGGTCAGTTTACCTTTCCTAATTTCGCAGCCATTACCAATCACGAAGTTTGGGTAACAGCCTTTACAATTGCGTTAGTGGCAAGTTTGGAAACTCTATTGTGTGTAGAGGCCACAGATAAAATAGATCCTCACAAAAATGTAACACCAACTAATAGAGAATTATTGGCTCAAGGAACAGGAAACATCTTCTCGGGTTTAATTGGAGGTTTGCCAATTACCCAGGTAATTGTAAGAAGTTCCGCCAACATTCAATCTGGAGGGCGTACTAAATTGGCTACCATCATTCATGGATTGCTGTTATTGGTATCGGTAGTTCTTATCCCAAGGTTATTGAACATGATTCCACTTTCTGTTTTGGCCGCTATCCTGTTAGTTGTAGGATATAAATTGGCAAAACCAAAATTGTTCATCGAGATGTATAAGTTGGGTTGGAAACAGTGGTTGCCTTTTATTGTTACCGTAGTAGGGATTGTATTTACCGATCTATTGGTGGGAATCAGTATGGGACTTTTGGTAGGAATTGTTGTCATTCTTCTAAAAAGCTACCAAAACTCACACTTTTTGCATATTGAAGATAAGAGCAATGGTAAGCACCAAATTAAGATGACCCTGGCAGAAGAAGTAACCTTCTTTAACAAAGGTGCCATTTTGAAGGAATTGGATAGCTTGCCTCGCGATACCTATTTAGAACTCGATTTAATGAAGACCCGTTATTTGGATCATGATATTATTGAGATCCTTGAGGACTTTACGCATAAAGCAAAAGAGCGAAATATTGATGTAAAACTAGTTTCAAAACGTGGTGTGGTTGAAAACCCTCCAAGTTTTGTGAAGTTTTTTAAGGAGCGTCCAAAATCAAAACTAAGTTTAAGCTAAACGGTTATGGAATCCAAGGCACATCACATATTGGTACTTTCAGATTTGGGAGTTGCAACGGAAGCGACCGTGAAAAGTGCAATAAGTTTGGCCAACATGATTCAAGGCAATATTGAGTTGTTTCATGTAAAAAGGGCTGGAGATATTGTGCACAAGGAAAATCAGTTGTCTGCCATGCGTAGCATTAACGAAGAAAAGAGCAGTACCAAGAAAAGAATTCAAGAATTGATCCAGCCCATTTCGGAAGCTTATGGAATTGAGATTCCTTTCAACTTCGCTTTTGGCAATGTGAAGAACGAGATAGCTTCGCATATCAAGGAAAGTCGTCCAGATATTATCGTTATAGGCAAAAAGGAATCCAAATTATTGGGTCTGGGCAGTGATGGTCTTACCCAATTTGTAATGGAGGAGTTCAAGGTTATCTTGATGATTGTAGGTTCTGAGAACAGTTTGGAGCCTAAACAACCCTTGTCATTGGGAGTGTTTAATGGTAACTTTCCAAGTTTTGCAGGAAGGTTGTTGGCCTATACCGAGCAGCCATTAAAATCCTTTAAGATTGCGAATGGGGATGTAGCTAAGGAAGAACAAACAGATGCTTACGAAACGGTAGAATATGTGTTTGAGTCAGGAGACCAAAGCATAAAAAATATGTCCAGTTACCTTTCCAAAAGTAACGTAAATCTATTTTGCGTAGACCGTGGAAGGACAAAAACGGGACAAGAAGTAAAAACAAAACATTCAGATATTACTAATATTGTAAACAATTTTAATATATCCCTTTTAATATCAGCTCAATAATTTGATGCTAAACCAGGATATAAAATCAAAATAAAATTATGAAAGCACATACTAAGGAAACACAAGCAACCATGACCCCAGAAAAGTCATTGGCATTTTTGAAAGAAGGAAACCAAAGATTTCAAAATAACCTTAAGGCAAACAGGAATTTATTGGAACAGGTGAATGACACCAGCGAGGGGCAGTTTCCTTTTGCCACCATTTTAAGCTGTATCGATTCCAGAGTTTCTGCCGAGTTGGTATTCGACCAAGGATTAGGAGACATTTTTAGTGTTCGTATTGCAGGAAATTTTGTAAATGAAGACATCCTTGGAAGCATGGAGTTTGCTTGTAAATTGGCAGGAACCAAACTTATTGTGGTGTTGGGGCATACCAGTTGTGGCGCTGTAAAAGGCGCTTGCGACCATGCCGAAATGGGTAATCTAACCAAGCTGATTCAAAAAATTACACCTGCAGTAGACAGTGTGGCAGAACCTTCAGATGAAAGCTTGAGAAATTCTAAAAATTTAGAGTTTGTAGATGCCGTTTCAGAGAAAAACGTGCATTTAACCATTGAAAGAATCCATGCAGAAAGTCCAATTCTTGATGAAATGGAAAAGAATGGAGAAATTAAGATTATTGGCGCCATGTATGATATCAATACAGGAGCCGTAACTTTCTATGAATAAAACTTAGCATACAACATACGTTAAATTTTTATTTGGGCAGCGCCATCACTTAGTTGGCGCTGCTTTTTTTATTCTTTAGTATTTAAAATACAATTTGTTTCAAAGTGTTTTTGAATGCTCTTTTTTCTTTAAAATATTAGAGGTAAATTTAGTGTAGCATTTATAAATAGATAGAAATTGAACAAATTGTTCTCCAATTTTAAAGGTGATGCTTTTGGAGGTGTTACAGCAGGGATTGTGGCATTGCCATTGGCCCTTGCCTTTGGGGTGAGTTCTGGTTTAGGACCCAGTGCCGGACTTTATGGAGCTATCTTTTTAAGTTTCTTTGCGGCCTTATTTGGAGGAACCAATACGCAAATTTCGGGGCCTACCGCTCCTATGACGGCGGTGAGTATGGTGGTTATTGCTGGTATTGTAGCTGCCAACGATGGAGATGTTCAAAAGGCGCTTCCTACTATTTTAATTGTGTTTTTGCTTTCTGGGCTCATGCAAATTGGTTTGGGAGTTTTGGGGTTGGGAAAGTACATCCGTTACATACCATATCCTGTAGTTTCGGGATTTATGTCGGCAATTGGGGTGATTATTATTGTGACTCAAATTTTACCTTCTCTCGGATATTACCCAAAAGAGGATGCTGCTTATGTAAATCAATTTAAGCCCGTGGCCGAAGAGGTCATTCTTGAAAATATTTTGAAGGAGGAAGCGGGTGAAGGTATTTTGGTTTTGGAAGATTTTAAGGAAACCATCAATCGGGCAGAACTTATCGATGAAGCCGATATTCTTAAAGAATCAGAAACCTTGGCTGCCAATGATGCTTCGGGGGTTTTGGGGGCCATTAAAGTATTTCCAAGAGCACTCATGAATATTAATTGGTTGGAGCTTGTCTTGGCTTTGGGCACCATTTTTATCATTTATGGATTTAAGCGAATTACTAGGGCAGTGCCAAGCACCTTGGTGGCATTATTGGTAATGTCCACCATAGCGATTGTTTTTGGATTGGATTACAAGCCGATACAACAAATCCCCAGTGGTTTTCCTGCGCCCAATATTAGCATGTTTGCCAATTTTAGTGTTACACAGTTAACACCCTATATTTTCACGGCATTAACCTTATCTCTTTTAGGTGCCATTGACTCCTTGTTGACTAGTATCGTGGCCGATAATATGACCAAAACCAAACACCGTCCAAACAAAGAGTTGATAGGGCAGGGCATAGGCAACAGCATTGGGGCGGTTTTTGGAGGCATTCCTGGCGCCGGAGCAACTATTAGAACCGTTGTAAATATTCAATCCGGTGGTAAGACTCGGTTGTCTGGAATGATTGCAGGTTTGGTATTACTCATCATTTTATTGGTATTAGGTCCAATTGCTTCTAAAATTCCTGCAGCGGTTTTAGCAGGAATTCTGATAACCGTAGGAATAGGGGTTATGGATTACAAAGGTTTAAAGGCCATCCCAAGTCTTCCAAGAGATACACGTATTGGTCCATTTTGGGTGAGTTCGGAAGTGTTGATCATGATCGTTGTACTAGTGCTGTCATCTCTTTGGAATTTGGTCTATGCCGTTGGAATTGGACTTATCATTGCCTCGTTGATGTTTATGAAAAAGATTGGGGATCTCACAGCCGAACGTTCGGATGTGAAACCTTTGGCCAAAGAAACCGCCTGGGATGACGCTCCCAATTTTCCTGAAAAATTAAAAGACGAGGTATTTGTAAAACATGTAAAGGGACCATTGTTTTTCGGTTCAACTAGCGACTTTCAAAGGTTGGCGGCCCAAATCCCATCAAATGCCAAAACAATTGTAATTAGGTTGGGACGTATGCAGTATATGGATCAATCGGGTTTATATGCCTTTGAAGATGTTTTACAGGAATTGAGTAAAAACGGAGTAACCGTTTTATTGGTTGGTCTATTAAGGCAACCTCGTTACATGATGGAACGCATTGGAATTATACCGGAATTGATATCGGAAGATCGTATTTTTGGTACTTTCAAGGAGGGAACAAATTGGATAAAAAATAACGTGATTTATTAGAGTGGAAAATGGATTTAAACAGAGTTTTTGAAAATAACGAAAAGTGGATTCAAGAGAAATTGGCCAAGGATAACGCTTATTTTCATAAGTTGGGAAAGGGGCAAAGCCCCCAGTTTTTGTATATCGGCTGTTCCGATAGCCGTGTAGATGTGGAAGGTCTTATGGGCCTAGAACCAGGAGAAGCTTTTGTGCACCGTAACATTGCAAACATGGTTATTGCTACCGATTTAAACGCGATGTCTGTGGTGGAGTATGCAGTGAACCATTTGAAGGTTGCAGATGTGGTGGTATGTGGACATTATGCCTGCGGAGGGGTTAAGGCAGCTATGTTATCGGAAGATTTGGGATTGCTAAACCCTTGGTTGCGTAGCATTAGGGACGTGTATCGATTACACGCCGAAGAACTCAATACCATTGAAGACGAAAATAAACGCTATGATCGCTTAATTGAGTTGAACGTGCAGGAGCAATGTGTCAATTTAATTAAAACGGCAGCCATTCAAAAGGCAGTTAGGGAGCGTGGCTTAAAAGTTCATGGTTGGGTGTTTGATGTGCATTCAGGGAAACTCATTGACTTGAAAATTGATTTTGCAGCTATATTGGAAAACATTAGGAAGATTTATCATTTAGATTAAAACAAAAAAAAGCCACTCAAGTTGAGTGGCTTTTTTTTGTTTTAATCTAAAAACTAACTATTCAAATGATGAAAAGTGTTATTGCAATAGTGAGTATACAAACTCAGGGTTTCCACGTTCACCAGATGCGGTGGACATTGCCAAGAATTTTAGTTTGTAAAGATTCCCAGCGGTATCACTGATGATGTAGAATACATTTTCTTTTACAGAAGGGGAAGCACTAGGACCTCCGCCATTTCTCCAGCTACTTCCAATAGTTCTTTGGTCATTGTATACAAAATTGGCGTCAACAAGGTTAGCCAAAGTGAAATCATTATAGGTTAATTCGGTCTCGACTTCAGAATCGATCATATAGATTCCAACGTTGGCCTTTGTGTTATTCACCACAAAATCGGAATATCCATAAGCACCGTAACCTTCGATTAAGTTTGTGAATACCGTGAAGTTTAAATCCCAATTAACTGAGGCTGGTTCAACATTAACTTCACTGTTGGTATTGAAACTAAAGAAGGTGAAATTGTGCTCGTTGTTTTTTGAAATCACAACTTCTTCATGAGTGGTGTCATCTAAATTGGCATATTGCAATACATAGTCATTACCGTCTTTTAAAATACGAATTTTCATCCATCCTCTTGATTCACCGGTTACGGCAATGGTTCCAGTTTCTGGAGTTTCTGTACCAACTTCATATCCCAAGTTCAATAAGTATACCTTGTTGTCGGCATCGTTATCTGAAATTGTTGAGATAGCTGTTTGAGAAATGTTTCCTGATGGCGCGTCTACAAAGGCTGCACTCGCCGCTTGAAAGGTTCCAACCGCAACTTGAGGTTGTAATTCCTGTACCTCTTGGTCGCTAGAGCTTACCGCATCAATATCGGTTAAAGTTAAAGCCGCAGTAGCCATATAGATAGATCCGTTGATGGTCACTTTGAATTCATCACCAGAATAAAATCCAAGATCCCAAGAATCGCGTTGTACACTAGTGCTGGTGTTGGTGCTCAAATCTACATACACTTGGTTTTGTTGGTTTGGGCCTCCTACTTCTGGACTTACACTTGCGCCCTCAATTACAATGGAAATTGGGCCAGAAGGTGAATCGTCATCACTACTACAGCTTGTAAAACCCAAGGTAGCAGCTACGCATAATACAGTAAAAAGTTTGTTGATCATAATGGTATTAATTTTAAAAATTCAGATTATATAATAGTTTTAAATAAAATGAGCGTCCGTAACCCAACAGTAGGGATTGACTACCTGAGGAGTGTGTGCCTCCAGAACTGGAATTGCTAATATTCACACTGGTGATGTCCAATAGGTTTCTAGCTCCTAAAGTGGCTGTTAGTCTTTCTTTAAAAAATGATTTTTTAGCAGAAGCGTCCAGCCAACCATAACCATGGGTGGTTTGTTGGGTGAATAATGCATTCCCATCTTCATCTTCATCTGATTGGACATATCTTTGAGTGGGGCCTTGGTACTTAAAAAGCATGGTGATAAAGGTGTTCCATTCTTTTAGGTGATAAGTACTGCTTGCATTGATTTGATAGGCATATAGAAAATTGTCATTGCCATTGATTTCATTGTTGTAGACACGTGAAATGCCTTGTAGGGTAGCCCCCAATTTAAGTGTCCAACGGTCTGTGTTTATGGCATTGTCTGAGGTGAGTCCCCATAGTGTATACCTATCTATATTGATGTATTGATATTGAAGTGGAAGAGTGTTTACCACAGCTAAATCAATTTTATCCTGAACATCTATATAGCTCAATTTTATTGAGTTTAGTAAAGAAGTGTTGTTGATGTAACTGCGTTTTTTTAAGTTTATAAAAGTGGTAATTCCGTTTTCAGGGTCTAAGTTTTCATTTCCCCTAACGTCATGGTTGGAATCCACAAAATAGTAATAGAGCTCTTCAAAATTTGGAGTTCTATAAGAAGTTCCTACATTGGCTCTAAATTCAAAGCCATAAAGCATTAAATAGCGAGCACTTAAACTAGCTGTTGTTTTGGAGTGGTACTTTGTATTGTACTCGTAGCGTAATCCTGGTCTGAATGAAATGGAATTGTTCAGTTGGAATTCTGATGAGCCAAACAAAGCATAATTCCCTTGAGTCTGAGTTTTGTCATTTTGGGTGTAGTCTCCTGAAGCTTTGGTGTCAAATCCTTCAATATAACGGGACTCATAGCCCAACTGAAAATTGAATGCTTTGCTTTTTAGCAAGTTGCTCATGGTACCTTTAGAAAAGAATACTTTGCTGGATTGGTAGGTAGTGTCAGCTTCATCTGTTTTTGTTTCGCTAAGGATGAAATAGGTGAATTGATTTAGGTCACGTTCCTGTTGTTGATAGGAAAGGGAAGCTTGGTAATTTTCTCCAGATTTTAATGTGCCATTAAGGTTTATATTGTTGACTAATCGTTTGGTGGTATATATTTTATCTGTAGACGAAGGGTTTATGGTTTGCGAAGGAACGTCGTAATTGGATCTTACGGCTTGGTCGTAAAAATTTAGGGTCTCACTAAAATATTCAAACTTGTAATTAAGGTTGAAATGATCTGTTTTATAATTGACCATAGCGCCACTAGTAAGTTGGGTTTTTGGCAACCATGCGTAACCACGTAAGCTATCATTTAAGTAATGATCTTTTCCTTGTCTATCGTTCAAAAAACCTGCAAATTGGTTACGGTTACAGCCTATTTTAGCGAACCATTTATCAGAGAAATTGTGAGCTAGGTTTAGGCCTTGTATATGTCTTCCCTCATCAAACCAAGCATATTCATCGCTTACGGTTTCCTCTTGGACTAAAGCTTCCAATTTCCAATTGCTATCAATGGATTTTTTGGTAATGATGTTAATGACACCAGAAACAGCATTGGCACCGTATTCTACACCCATTGCACCTTCCACAATTTCGATGCGCTCAATATCATCTAGGTTGATTTGCGTTAAATCAATATTGTTACCAAGTCCGTTATCGCTTACCAAAGGAATGTTATCAACGAGAATATTAAAGTATTGAGCATCCAAACCAAAAAATGAAATGGTTGATTTTCCAGTCTGTGAGCTTGGTAGGATGGTAAGGTTCAGGTTGAAATTGAGCAAATCGGCTAGATTATTGGCTGCCTGATTGTCTATTTGTTCCCTTTTTATAACTATAACATTGTGCACCGATTTTTTAATAGACTGGGGATTGTACTGCCCTGTAACCACTACTTCGGATAGAGCTTCAACTTGGGTAGAGTCTTGTGTTACTTCCTGTGAAAAGGCGAAGCGGCTTAAAAAAAGTAAAAAATAAACGACAATTTTATTTTTATTTAGACTCATTCTTGATTAGTTTTGCGATGCAAATATATCAATGTTATTTTAAATCAATCTAAATAAGAATAAAATTTTCTCAATGAAACGTATTTTTCCATTAGTTGCAGCGGCATTATTCCTTAGTGTGAACCTAAATGCCCAAAACAAGAAGAAGCAAGATCAACAAGCCATTAAAGATATGTGTGGCTGTTATAAGGTAAATTTCAATTTTGCCGAAACTTTTGAGTATTCTGGCGATTCAACTTATGTGCCTTCCAAAACAAAACACGATAGAGGTTTGGAGTGGGTACAGTTGGTAGAGGACAGCAAGGATAAAATTTCCATGCAGCATTTATTGATTGTAGGGCCGTCAGACGCGCCTCATATTGTAAAGCACTGGAGACAGGATTGGGAATTCGAAAACACCGATTTGTATGTGTACGACCACAATAATAAGTGGAGCTACCTTAGTTTGCCAAAAAATGATGTAAAAGGACAATGGACTCAAAAAGTATTTCAAGTCGATGACAGCCCAAGATATGAAGGGACTGCGACTTGGGTACACGTAGATGGCAAAAGCTATTGGGAAAATACAACTACGGCGCCACTTCCAAGACGTGAGTATACCCAACGTAGTGATTATAATGTGACTGTAAGAAGAAATCGTCACGAAATCACAGATAACGGTTGGATCCACAACCAAGACAACGACAAGTTAGTACGTGAGGAAGGAAAAGAAGATAAGGTCTTGGCTCAGGAAAAGGGGTACAATACTTATGTAAAAGTAGACGATAGCATGTGTAAAGCGGCTCAAGATTACTGGAATACCAATCAGGCTAAATGGGCTTTGGTAAGAGCTAAGTGGGATGAAGTGTTTGCTAGACATAAAGACTTATATTTGGAGGAAAAAGTTGACAACAAAGTATTGTTTAAATATTTGTTTGATGCTGAAAAATACCAAACAGCGGAGGAGATCAATCCGTTAATTGAATCTTTTGTAAAATAAACTTATGAATAGTTGTTTTAAATCCTGTATCCTCGGTGCTATGTTGCTAATGGGGATACAGTCGTTTTCACAGGATAATGCTTTTTTAAGTCGTGACTTCTGGAAATCGCAACCGGATGTATCATTGGTAAAGGCAAAAATTGCTGAAGGGAATGATCCTGCCCAGGCCAATGCAAATAATTTTGATGGGATTGTATACGCCATTTTGGAAGACGCACCATTTACTACAATAACCTATTTGGTGGAACAGGAAGGCAATGGTGTAAATAAATTGACCCACGATGGCCGTACCTATATTTTCTGGGCGGCTTATAAAGGGAATACCGAAGTCATGGAATACCTGTTGCAACATGGCGCCAAAACAGATATCAAAGATGATAAGGGGAATACCATTTTAAATTTTGCGGCATCTTCAGGTCAAAAAAATATAGAGGTGTATGATTTTTGTTTGGCCAATGGTGCTAACCTAAAAAAGGATGTAACTCCAAATGGTGCCAATGCTTTGTTGTTGGTGGCTCCTAATGATCAAGATTTTCAATTGGTTGAATATTTTCAAAAAAAGGGATTGGATATCAATAGCGTGGATAGAGATGGCAATGGAATTTTTAATTATGTTGCCAGAATAGGCAATTTGGAAGCTTTGGAAGCTTTACAGAGTAGAGGCATAAAAGGAAATAACCAAGCTTTTATGTTTGCGGCTTATGGAACTAGAGGAAAGACCAATGGTATTGAAGTCTATAAGTTTTTAGAAGAACAAGGTCTTAATCCTAATGTTATCAATAGAGAAGGGCAGACACCTTTACATATTTTGGCTTCAAGAAGTAAGGATGAAGAATTGATACGCTATCTCTTGGAGAAAGGTTTGGATGTGAATATAGGAGATCATAATGGAAATACACCTTTTATGAATGCCGCTTACCGAAATAATTTGGACATGGTGCAACTGCTGTCCAAAAACCTTAAGGATATCAATCATGCCAATAAAAAGGGACAAACGGCTTTGTTTTATGCTGTGGATGGAAACTCTGTTGAAGTGGTTAATTTCATGATGAAAAGAGGAGCGAAAATAGATGTTGTAGATAACGAGGGAAATAGTTTGGTCTACGCTTTGGTAAATTCCTATTCAACTAGAAACCCTAAGGAGTTTTCAGAAAAATTAAGGAGCCTAGAAAAACATGGATTACTGTTGGGACAAACCCAAAAAAATGGAAATACATGGTATCATATGGCTGTTGAAAAAGGGAATTTGGACCTTTTGAAAATGGCTTCGGAAATGAAAATAGATGTGAATGCCAAAAACGGAGAAGGTAACACTGCTTTGCATTTGGCCGCAATGAAAGCTTCCGATGATGGCATTATGAAATTCTTGGTGGCCCAAGGAGCCAGCAAAACCCTTATGACTGAATTTGAAGAGACGGCTTATGATTTGGCCCAGGAAAATGAATTGTTGAAAAGCAATAACATTTCAATAGAATTTTTAAAATAAGACATTTGCAGAATGAAGAATATACGTTTGATAGCAGTAGTATTGGTAACGTTTTTTGGGTTGGTGTCCTTCACCAATCAAGGGCCATCTACCAAATATAAATGCATGATCCAATTGACCAATTATACAGGGGAAGGTGCTTATGTAGCCATTTCATTGATCAATCCAGCAGGAGACTATGAGCAAACATTGTTCGTGCAGGGAGATGATAATGAGTGGTACAATACCTTGGAATCTTGGTGGAAATTTTACGGTAAAAAAAGAAACAATATCGATGCTATTACGGGGGCTACAATCTCTGGGGGAGAGCGTAGTATTAATGTCATCGAAATCGAAGATTCCAAAATTGATGCCGGTTATAGCATTCGTTTTGAAACCGCTGTAGAAGACCATGAATATTACACTCAGGATGTTGAATTTCCATTAACATCCGAAACCGTAAAAGGTAAAATGGAAGGCACAGGGTTTATTCGCTATGTCCGCATGATGCCCAATTAAACACTCGTAATATGACCATTTCAATTTGGAGATACAGTCACCTTGCATTGGCTGTATCTTCTGTTGTTTTTATCCTTTTGGCTTCCATTACTGGGGCCATTTTGGCATTTCAGCCTATTTCTGAACAAATGGCACCTTACAAGGTTGCCGATTTGGATGAGGTGTCCTTGGCCAAAACCGTTGAGGTATTTAAGGAAACCTATCCTGAAGTTATCGAAATCAAGGTAGATGCCAACCATTTTGTAATGGCTTCGGTATTTACAGAAGAAGGTGAAAACTTAGAAGGGTATTTTAACCCAATTTCGGCTGAGTTTTTAGGACAGAAATCGGAGCCTTCCAAATTTTTTCAATGGGTAACTAATTTTCATAGGTCTTTATTTTTAAAGAGTGTCGGCCGTTTTTTTGTGGGACTGTGCTCTTTTTTACTGTTTGTGATTGCTATTACCGGGACCATTCTAATAGTGAAACGGCAAAGAGGCATCCAACAGTTTTTTGCTAAGATTGTTAACGAGAATTTTAGTCAGTATTGGCATGTGGTACTGGGACGTTTGTCTTTAATTCCTATCATTATCATTACCCTTACTGGGGTATATCTGTCTTTGGAGAAATTCAATCTGTTGCCAGAAAGCAAGGAACAGCACAAGATTGATTTTGAAATGATTTCAGAGACTCCAAAACGTGATGTTTCTGAATTTGAATTGTTCCAAAACACACCACTTTCTGAAGTTGAAACATTGGAATTTCCCTTTTCAGACGATGTGGAGGATTATTTCACCTTAAAGCTAAAACAGGAAGAGTTGGTAGTGAACCAATACACAGGAGAAGTGTTAAGTAGCTTGAAAGCACCCGTGGTGGAAGTGGTTTCCAATTTTAGTATGGTGTTGCATACAGGAAAAGGCAATACAGTTTGGGCTTTTATTTTGGGCTTGGCTAGTATCAATATCTTGTTTTTTATTTATTCCGGGTTTGATATGACCTTGAAGCGTCGTGCGTCGGGATTAAAGAATGAATATAGAAGGGAGGAATGTCAATACATCATTTTGGTAGGCTCCGAAAATGGTTCGACTATGCAATTTGCCAATGCTTTTTACAAACAATTGTTGGAAGCAGGTGAGAAGGTATTTATTACGGAACTGAACAATTATACTCAATTTCCAAAAGCGAAACATCTTATTGTCTTTACGGCTACTTACGGACAGGGGGAAGCGCCTACCAATGCCAATAAGTTTTTGGATCGTTTGCAAAGTACTAAACAACCCAATCCTTGTAGATATGCGGTAGTTGGTTTTGGGTCTTTGGCCTATCCCGATTTTTGTCAATTCGCTTTCGATGTGGATAAGGCTATGGAATTGGATTTCGAAAAAATGCTGGAACCTACTAGCATTCATGATAAGTCGATAGAAGCGTTCCATCAGTTTGTGAGTTTATGGAGTTCTAAAATTGGCGTGACTATGGAACTTCCGCAGGAAGCCTTAGTTCAGAATAAAAAGCAGACCAAAACATTTAATGTTGTCGGGAAAACTGAGGTTGCTGAGAGTCCTGACAATACCTTTTTGCTTAAATTAAAACCAAAAAGAACTCAACAATTTACCTCAGGGGATTTGTTGGCCATCTATCCAAAGAATGATTATAGAGAACGTTTGTATTCCATAGGAAAGGTTGATGGGAACATTCAATTGAGCATTAAATTCTATGAGCACGGTTTGGGCTCCAATTACCTAAATGATTTGGTGGTAGGAGATAAATTCAAGGCAAAAATCATAAAAAATACGTCGTTTCATTTTCCGGTAAAGGCCCCAAAGGTCATCCTTATAGCCAATGGTACGGGAGTGGCGCCCTTTTTGGGAATGCTCCATCAAAATAAAAAGCATAGGGAAACCAAACTCTATTTAGGTTTACGAACTCATGCCTCTTTCAATTTATATAAACCTGAAATAGAAGCCTTGTTGATTGAGAAAAAATTAAATGACTTTGAGTTGGTGCTTTCCCGTGAAGCTGAGCAATGCTATGTGCAGGACAAACTTGATGACAATGCTAGTGAAATAGCTCAAACCCTTTATAGTGGTGGTGTCATTATGATCTGTGGGTCTTTGGCGATGCAAAAAGGAGTCTTGGGAGTTTTGGAATCTATTTGTGTAGAGTTTACCCATAAAACCTTAAGTTTTTATCAGGCACAAGGGCAACTGAAAATGGATTGTTACTAATCGTTACTGTCTTCTTCGGTTTTAGAATCCCCTTCAAGTAGGCCTTCCATTTGGTCGGGATTTAAAAAGGCGGGAAATATCATGGGTGCTAAAGACTTTACAGGGCTGTAAAGTATGGAATCTTCAAATTGTTTTTCATTGGAGAAGGGCATGGAGTTGTTCATGCGTTCGTAAACAATCAGAATAACACTTAAGATTAAGCCTATCTTTAAACCTCCAAATAGGGCGCCTAACAATTTATTGATAATTCCCAAAGCCGCAAAATCGGCTAATTTGGTAAGCGCTTTCCCTGCAAGGGCAATTAGCAATACAATCACCACAAACGTAATGGCAAAGGCTGTAATGGTTATGGTGTTTTCATCCCAATCTACTTTACTTTTCAAAAAATTGGCGGCATAGTTGCTAAAATGCATGGCGCCGAAAACACCAGCAACCAAGGCGATCAAAGAGGCTACTTCTACAAAAAGCCCTTTTAGAAAACCTCTAATAATTCCAAAAAGCAGTAAGGCTCCTAAAACAATGTCAATTACACTCATGGGGTCAACAATTTAAACAAATATACACATTTGGGGCACTTATCTTCTTTTTTTGGAAGAGATGTCCTTAGGTAGCACGATGTTTAGTAACTTTGCCCTTTTTAAAAGCTATGTCAAGAGACGAACAATTAAAACAACGATGGGATTTGGTGGTTGAAAAGCTGTCCAAACAATTTGCCGAAGGGGATACGTTGGACCTTGATGCTATAATTTATCTTATTGGAGTGCAGGAACTGGGCCAATTGGGGCGCCGTTTTAAAAAGGACCATAAAGTGGATTTAATGCACATTGCCATTTGCCGTTTGTTGGAACCTTATGGTTACTACGAATTTGATTATTACGATGACGATAAATGGCCACATTACAAGGTGAAGGAAGCCTTACCTTTTTTAAAGGCAGGCGAGCAGTCGGTGTTGATGAAGGAAGCCATTGTTAACTATTTTGTGGAAGCCGAATATATAGAATAAGATTTATTAAATTTGCAGTCATTTCAAAGGATATCATGATAGAAAAGATTAAAGAATTAATTGCTGAAGCAGAAGAATTTAAGGCGCAATCCAAAGAAGAAGTTGAGGCATTCCGAATTAAATATTTGGGGTCTAAAGGCTTATTGAAGGAGTATTTTGCAGAGTTTAAAAATGTTGCCAACGACCAAAAGAAAGAATTTGGTCAGGTAATCAATGCCCTTAAAAAGACAGCCGAGGAGAAGGTGAATGCTTTAAAGGAGGAGCTGGAAGCTAAGGAAGAGGTAAAAGGTGTTTATGGCGATTTGTCCCGTCCGGGAGAGCCCATTGAATTGGGAGCAAGACATCCGGTGTCGATTGTGAAAAATCAAATTATCGATATTTTTTCGCGCATTGGTTTTAATGTAAGTGAAGGACCAGAAATTGAAGACGACTGGCACAACTTTACAGCATTGAATCTTCCGGAATATCATCCGGCACGAGATATGCAGGATACCTTTTTTATTCAAACGAATCCTGATATTCTGTTGCGTACCCACACCAGTTCTGTACAGGTGCGTTACATGGAAGAACACAAACCGCCTATCAGAACAATTTCTCCAGGAAGAGTGTATAGAAATGAAGCTATTTCGGCACGTTCTCACTGTTTCTTCCACCAAGTAGAGGGATTGTATATTGATAAGGATGTAAGTTTTGCCGACTTAAAACAGACTTTACAATATTTCACTACGGAGATGTTCGGGAAATCTAAAATTAGATTAAGACCATCCTACTTTCCATTTACCGAGCCAAGTGCAGAAATTGATGTGTACTGGGGATTGGAAACAGAATCTGATTACCGCATCACTAAAGGGACCGGTTGGTTGGAAATTGGAGGCTGCGGGATGGTAGATCCTAATGTTTTAACAAACTGCAACATCGATCCAAAAGTGTATTCTGGGTTTGCCTTTGGAGTTGGGATCGATCGTATCGCAATGTTATTGCATCAAATCAATGATATTAGATTGTTGAGTGAGAACGATGTGCGCTTTTTAGAGCAGTTCAAATCAGCATTTTAAGAAATCACTTATATATGTAGGAAGCCGGTTAGTACCGGCTTTTTTTATTTAACAATTTTTTAACGACTAGTTGGTTCGGTTTTTACCGAACTAAACTTATTTTTGTGTAAATCTTTTGGTTATGGAAGCAGATTTACTCAAAGAGAAGCAAAGGCTGGTCGAAAAATTAGGGGTGCTTATTGAGAATAATGATAAGTTGGCTCCTGTAGCGGCGCGCATAGTTTCCTATGCCATACTTACTGGGAAATCGGGTTTGACCTTTGATGATCTCGTAACCGATTTATGTGCTAGTAAGAGCACCATTTCTACACATTTAAACCATTTGTTGGATTTAAAGAAACTCACCTACTTTACAAAGGTTGGAGACCGCAAAAAATACTATATCGTTAGTAGTGACAGTATTTTTCAGCATATCAATGGACTTATAGATATGTGGTCATCCATCCGTGACTTACACCTTGAAATAAAAACCTATAAAGAAAATGTCAACGCTGTTTCAGAAGAGGAACAAAAAAAGTTCGATCTGGAATTTCACAATAATTATATCATGTTTCTAGATGAGATTATTGGAGCGGTAACAGGTTTAAAAAATAAAATCATAGATAAACAATCAGAAGAGTAGCACTAAACAATTAAATACAAATATGAGAAAAGGAAGAATTACTATACTGTCGTTTACAGTGGCGGCTATATTTTTTATGGGGTGTGGTAACGATAATAAGCAGGTGGCACCGCAGCAACAGCAGCCAAAGCCATTTCCGGTAACCGTTGTACCTCAAAAAACGGTCACTACTTTTGTAACATATCCTACCAGTATAGAAGGAATCATTAGTAGTGAGGTAAGGGCCAAAGTGAGTGGTTATATTCAGGAGGTTTTGGTTGACGAGGGGCAAACCGTAAAAAAGGGGCAACCTTTGTTTAAACTGGAAACACAATCTCTAAGTCAGGATGCCGATGCTGCCAAAGCTGCGGTTAATGTGGCAAGGGTTGAGGTTGAAAAAATAAAGCCTCTTGTAGAGAAAGGGATTATAAGCAATGTACAATTGGAAACTGCCAAAGCGCAATTGGCACAGGCTCAAAGTACATACAATAGCATTAATGCCAATATTGGTTATGCTACGGTAAAAAGCCCAGTGAATGGGGTGGTTGGTGCCATACAATTTAGGGAAGGTTCCTTGGTGAGTGCGACTAGTCAAAAGCCCTTGACCACTGTGTCTGATATCAACCAAATCTACGCTTTCTTTTCTATGAATGAAACGGAATATCTTGACTTTTTACAAAATACTCCGGGTAATACGCTTAAAGAGAAAGTCGCTAATTTTCCAAAGGTGAAACTGACATTGGCCAACGGATTTGAGTACAAAAAGGAAGGAACCATACAAACCGTAACCGGTCAAATCGATGTTAGCACGGGGACCGTTAGTTTTAGAGCCATTTTTGACAATCCTACGGGATTGATTACTAACGGTAACAGTGGAACAATTAGCATTCCCAACGAATACGAAAATGTAGTGGTGATACCGCAATCGGCTACATTTGAGCAACAGGGACAAACATTTGTATATACTGTAAATGCCGAAAACAAAACTGTGGCAACTCCAATTAGTATTAAGGATAAAAACAATTATCTGTACCTAGTTGGTTCGGGTGTTTCAAAAGGGGACAGAATTGTAGCTAGTGGTACAGGAAAATTAAGAAACAATACAGTCATACAGCCACAGGAAGTTGCTTTCGATAGCGTTGCAAAACCTATTACCCCTTTATTTCAATAATCTTTTAGAGAAGGACATATGTTAAAAACATTTATAGAGAGACCGGTATTGTCTACCGTAATCTCCATCATCATAGTCATTTTAGGGGTGTTGGGCTTTTTTACACTGCCCGTAGAGCAATATCCTGATATCGCCCCACCAACCATTACGGTAAATACTACCTATCCAGGTGCGAGTGCCGAAACCATTATGGAAAGTGTGATCATTCCTATTGAGGAACAGATTAACGGGGTTGAAGGAATGACCTATATAACCTCTACGGCCTCGAATGCTGGTACAGCTTCCATAACCGTATATTTCGATCAGGAAACCGATCCGGATATTGCAGCGGTTAACGTTCAAAACCGCGTGGCGAGAGCCAATCCGTTATTGCCGCAGGAGGTTATTCAAACAGGGGTGTTAACACAAAAACAACAAACCAGTGCCTTGATGTTCATGTCTGTTTATTCAGAAAATGAAAATTATAATGCCACCTTTCTTCAGAATTATTTAAAAATTAATGTGATTCCGTCCCTGCAAAGGGTGAAGGGTGTTGGTAATGTAAACGTGTTTGGTAGCCAAGATTACGCCATGCGTATTTGGTTGAAACCAGAAAAATTGGCCGCCTTTAATCTGTTGCCTTCAGATGTCACAGCGGCTTTAAAGGAACAGAGTTTGGAAGCTTCGGCTGGTGCTTTAGGGCAAAACTCAGGACAATCGTTTACCTATACCATTACATATAGTGGCCGATTTAAGTCTGAAGATCAATATAATAATATCGTCATTAAGGCATTGGACAATGGTGAATATTTACGATTAAAGGATGTCGCCGAAATTCAATTAGATGCACAGTCTTACGATTCGTATGGGTTTACGGATGGCTATCCTAGTATCAACATGGGAATTTACCAAACCGCTGGGTCTAATGCCCAAGAGATCATTAAGGAAATTCAATCGGAACTGAAGCGCTTGTCCCAAGATTTCCCGGAAGGGGTGAATTATGTGATCAATTACGACACCAACGAATTTCTGACAGCTTCAATGAACAAGGTAAAACATACCCTTATTGAAGCGTTTATCTTGGTGTTTATTGTGGTATTTATCTTCCTTCAGGATTTTAGATCCACCTTAATTCCTGCCATTGCAGTACCCGTGGCTATTATTGGTACGTTCTTCTTTTTAGGGGTTTTTGGTTACTCAATTAACTTATTAACCTTATTCGCTTTGGTACTAGCTATTGGTATCGTGGTGGATGATGCCATTGTGGTGGTAGAAGCGGTTCATGCCAAATTGGATGAAGGTGAGCCTAGTGCCAAACAGGCAACTTTAAACGCTATGCACGAAATATCTGGAGCCATTATTTCCATTACTTTGGTGATGGCAGCGGTATTTATTCCGGTAACCTTTGTGCAAGGACCAACAGGTGTGTTTTACGAGCAGTTTGGGGTAACCCTTATTGTCGCCATTTTGATTTCTGCTGTTAACGCCTTGACTTTGAGTCCTGCCTTATGTGCCCTGTTTTTGAAAGGTCACGATGAAAACGAACATGAAAAGAAAAGTTTTCTGCAAGGGTTTTACGACCGTTTCAACAAAGGTTTCAATGCCACCACAGCGCGTTACGGTAAGTCTTTACGATTCTTGTATAAAAATAAATGGATCTCTGCTGTTCTTTTAATTCTTGCAGCGGTAGGTATTTGGTGGACTGCCAATACCACACCAACAGGATTTGTCCCAGATGAAGATAGGGGAATCATCTTTATGAATGTTGAATTGCCTGCAGGATCGTCTATGGACCGTACCAATATGGTAATGCAGGATATGTACCGTAGAGCTAAAGAGGTGCCGGGAGTAAAAGGAGTGACCGTTATCAACGGTAGAAGTTTGATTAGTGGAACTGGTTCTAACTATGGTTTAGGATTTATAAAACTGGAAAAGTGGGATGAGCGTGAAAACGAAGACGAATCATCTGCTGCCATTGTAGGTAAATTGTTTGGGATTGCAGCAGGCATACCGGAAGCTCAAATTATCTTCTTTGCCCCACCGAGTATTCCTGGTTTTGGATTGTCTTCTGGTTTCGAAATGAATTTATTGGATAAATCCGGAGGTAGTTTTGCTGAACTGGAAGCTGCAACCCAAGATTTTATTGGGCGTTTAATGCAGCATCCGGCTATTCAATACGGACAGTCGTCATTCAATACCAAATATCCTCAGTACGAAATGGAGATTAACGTACCCTTGGCCAAAAAGTATGATGTGCCGATCAGTTCGATTTTTGCTACCATGCAAGGGTATATTGGTGGAGTTTATGCCGCCGATTTTTCCAGATTTGGAAAGCAGTACCGTGTATATGTTCAAGCGCCGCCGGAAAGTCGTTCGCAAAAAGAGTCTCTAAACGAACTGTACATAAAAACGGGTAGCGGAGAAATGACGCCAATTACCCAATTTGTAAAACTGAAGCGAGTGTATGGACCACAATCGGTAACTCGTTTCAACCTTTATAATTCTACCAAAATTTCGGGAGCTTCAAATCCTGGATTTAGTACAGGGGATGCTATTAGTATTATTGAAGAAGAACTTAAAAGTTTGCCAACGCAGTACGATGTGGCTTATTCAGGTTTAACACGTGAAGAAGTAAATGCAGGAAACCAAACCGTACTTATTTTCATATTGTGTGTGGTATTTGTATACTTCTTGTTGGCCGCTCAATACGAAAGTTATTTGTTGCCATTAGCGGTTATTTTATCGCTGCCTTTAGGTGTGTTTGGAGCCTTCTTTACTACAAAAATGATGGGCTTACAGAACAATATCTACTTCCAGATTGCCTTAATCATGTTGGTTGGGTTATTGGCCAAGAATGCTATTTTAATTGTGGAGTTTGCGGTACAGCGCCGACGTAATGGTGAAAGTATTCCTGATGCCGCTATACATGGTGCCCAAGCGCGTTTAAGACCTATTTTAATGACCTCGTTTGCCTTTATTTTAGGCTTAATGCCATTGGTGTTGGCCAAAGGGGTTGGTGCCGAAGGGAACAATTCTATTGGTAGTGGAGCTGCAGGAGGAATGTTTATAGGAACAATATTGGGGATTTTTGTAATACCAATTCTCTTTATTTTATTTCAATGGCTACAAGAAAAAGTATCCAGTAAGCCAGCAGTAATAGAACAAACTAAAGAAGATTAATTATATGACATCCATTATAAAACATAAAACCCTAACCAAGGTTGCGCTGATCGTATTCGCTTCTGCAACACTGCAAAGTTGTTTCGTTACGAAAAATTATGAACGTCCAGAGTTAGAGGAAACGGAGCACTTATACAGAACAGATAATTTGCCTACAGATAGTTTATCTATGGCTGATGTGTCCTGGAAGGAGTTGTTTACAGATACTTATTTGAATCAGTATATCGAAGAGGGACTGAACAACAATTTGGACATAAGAATTGCCATTCAGCAAATGGCTGCGGCAGAATCATATGTCAAACAAGCAAGGGCTAGTTTTTGGCCTAGTGTTGGGGCAGACGCTTCCTTAACGCATCAAGAGTTAGCAAAGAATAGTCAGTTTGGAGCGTTTTTTAACGGTTCTTTGCAACAGTATCAATTATCGACTAACCTTTCATGGGAAGCCGATATTTGGGGGAAAATTAGAAGTCAAAAAAGAGCCTCACAAGCTAGTTTCTTGCAAAGTGTAGCGGCACACCAAGCCGTAAAAACAAGATTGGTATCTAGTATCGCCAGTACCTATTACCAACTTCTGGCCTTGGATGCCCAGTTGGAAGTTACTAAAGCTACCATTGAAAATAGAGAGCATAGTGTAGAAACCATCAAAGCCTTGAAGGATGCTGGCCAAGTCACTCAAGTGGCCGTAGACCAGAACATCGCACAGCTGAACAATGCCAAGGCTTTGCAAGTAGATATTGAAACGGCTATTTTCACTACAGAAAATACCATGGCTCTTTTATTGGGCAAACAACCTCAACAGTTTGAGAGAAGCCAATTGGAAGGTCAAAGCATTGATACAGAAATGAAATCAGGAGTGCCTTCTTTGTTGTTGAGAAACAGACCAGACGTTATGGCGGCAGAGTATAGCTTGGTCCAAGCCTTTGAAATGACCAATGTAGCTAGAACCAATTTCTACCCATCCTTAACCTTAACAGCTACTGGAGGATTTCAAAGTCTTGAGTTTAATAACTGGTTTGATACGGGGTCATTATTTGCGAATCTAGTAGGAGGGTTGACCCAGCCTATTTTCAATCAACGTAAAATTAGGACTCAACAGGAAGTGGCTTTGGCACAACAGGAACAGGCTTTGTTGAGTTTTAAAAAGACCCTGTTGGTTGCTGGAGGAGAAGTGTCCAATGCACTTTATGCCTATGAAGCAGAAACCAAGAAATATGAATTCAGACAGAATGAAGTAGAAGCTTTACGACAAGCGGAGAGTAATTCAGAGGAGTTGTTGAACAACGGTTTTGGAACCTATTTGGATTTATTGACCGCCAGAGAAAGCGCGCTTAGTGCGGAGCTGAATGTTATCAATAGCAAGTTGCAGCAGTTACAAACAGTAGTGACTCTTTATGAATCTTTAGGTGGTGGCTGGAAATAAACTTTAAATAAGAATCTATGACCATGAAAAGCGACATTTTAGAATGCTCTATTACAAATTTCACCAAATTTGGAAGCAAGCGTTTTACATTGGATGATCTGGCAGAGGTTATGGGCATTTCCAAAAAAACCATTTATAAGCACTTTAAGAATAAGGAAGAACTGGTAGCTGAGAGCTTATCGGTTTTGGTTGAGAATTACAAAGCAGAAATTAACGATGTGATTCAGGGTAATATTGATGATCCCATTTTGTGCATTATTTTAATTTATGAAAGAGGGTTTGAGTACTTGAGGTATTTCAAGCCCTCTTTTTTATTTGGTATCAAAAAGTACTATCCAAAGGCAGACCAGGTGTTTGCTGATTTTTCAGAAATGTTTGTGTTCGAAATCGTCTACAAATTACTTCAGTCGGCTAAAGAAAAGGGATATATCAAGCCAGGTGTAAATTTAAAGTTGGTATGCGAACTGTACTTTTTAAGAATTGATGCCATTGCCTTTAGAAATAACAATCTCTTCGAAATCTATAACAAAAGAGAAATCCTAAACCATTTAATTGTTTACAACCTTCGAGGGTTTACGGAGCCAAATTATTCAAATCCTTATTTTGAATAGCTTGTTTTTGACTAATTTTGCAAAAATTATCAAGCCTAAAAGAAGAAACAATCTCATGAAAAAAGATATCCAGATACCAAAAGTAGAAGAGGTTTATGTAGCGGTGGTGAATGAATTCAACAAAGTACACCAAACCCAAGATTGGAATGCCTACATCATCAATAATAAAGATGTGGATTTGGATACGGTGTTGATTGTTTCCAAAGGGTATAGCGAGAGCAAGGAAACTCCGGTAATGAGACATACCTTAAAAATGCTTCCTGCTAGAAGTTTTGCGAAAATTGAGTTTATGCCCGATGAACTGTTGGCACTTAACAACGAGTTTAAGATTACCTTTTTTGAAGGCAATACCATGTTTGACAAAACCTATTTGTTCAGAAAAAATACCATCAACAAAAATGCATTGCAAACCATCCCACTGATGCAGGAAAGAGGTGTTTTGGTAAAATAAGTTGGATTAGTCTAGCTTTTCCGTCAACTTTTTAAAGACCTTTTTAGGCTCTTTTCCTTCGTATAAAATACCATATACGGCATTTATAATGGGGAGATTAGTCTTTTTGTTGTTTTTCTCGTTAAGTAAATGAGCACTTTTGGTGGCGTAATAACCTTCCGCAACCATACTCATTTCCATTTGTGCAGACTTTACTGTATAGCCTTTACCAATCATGTTTCCAAACATTCGGTTACGGGAAAAAACGGAATAACCAGTCACCAGCAAATCGCCCAAATAAGCCGAATTGTTGATGTTGCGTTTCATTTTGTGCATTTTCTTGATAAAGCGTTTCATCTCACGAATGGCGTTGCTCATCAAAACACTTTGGAAATTGTCCCCATATCCCAATCCATGGGCAATACCCGCTGCAATAGCATAGATGTTCTTTAACATAACAGCATATTCAACACCAATGATATCATCGCTTATTTTGGTGCGGATATAATCGCTGGATAAGGTTTTGGCAATGGTTTTAGCCTTGCTGGAATCGGCACAGGAAATGGTCAGGTAGGACAAGCGCTCCAAAGCAACTTCTTCGGCATGACAAGGCCCTGCAATCACCGCTATATTTTCAAAAGGAATATTGTAAATATCGTGGAAATGCTCGCCAACCAATAAGCCAGATTCAGGAATGATTCCTTTTACGGCGGAAACCACAATTTTTTCAGAAATATCGGTAGTTAGTTTTTCAAGTTCCGAATGCATGAACGCCGAAGGAATGGCAAAGATCAATACATCGGCATACTCGGCTATTTCATTGATGTCGTTGCTCAATTTCAATTGGTTCAAATGAAACTCAACCGAGCTAAGGTAACTAGGGTTATGTTGTTCTTTTTCAAGATGTCCCTTAATGTAAACACTGCGCATATACCAGCCCACTTCATCTAGGTTTTCGCATAGCATTTTTACTATGGCAGTGGCCCAGCTTCCCGCTCCAAAAACGGCATATTTTAATGGTTTGCTCATGTCATCACAAATTTGTAGGCCAAAAATACATAAAATATAAGTCTTAAATGTTACCAAAGCCTGAAGTCCATTCCTGATAAAACTGGTTTTGGTGTGATTCTAAGCTTAAAAGGAGGAGCTAAAGTGGTTTATAACCAGACATTTTTTTGAATTTATATGAGGTTTCAGGAATATTTAGGAAATTTCCTTACTTTTTTTATAAAAAAATTAGGTTATATTGGGGCAAACTTTACTATATTTAGCTCATTATTTTAGGGTTAAAGTGTTGTGAATGTGGTCGATAATTCGTAACTTAAAACTTTAACATTAGATTATGATTTGTTAAATAACTATTTTGTTTCTTTGGGCGTTCTTAAGATTGAGAGTGCTACTCAAAATATAATTGTTGAACTGGCACTTTTCAAAATAGATTGAAACAACATTTCTAAGCTCATTAGAAAAAAAACATAACGATAGAAACTAAATTTTGGTTGGTTATTTAGTTTCCTAAAACGCTCACTTCGATTTCTTCGAGTGAGCGTTTCTTCTTTTCTTACTTTTTTAGTTAGTAACTTTTATTGGAATTGACTTTTTATTTTTTGAATTTTACATTAATCATTTGTTAACAATTAAAAATCAAATAGTTATGGGGTTATTTTCATTCATTAAAGATGCGGGTGCCAGTGTTTTTGGCATTGGAAAAACGGAGGCAGAAGAAGCAGCCGAAGCTACAGCAGCTAAGTTGGAAGCGGAAGCTGCAGCAGCTAAAAGTTTAGAGGAAACTATTACCGACCTTGACTTGAAGGTGAGTGGTTTAAAAGTGGGTATTTCTGGTGATATGGCCACAGTTACTGGAATGGCCTACGATCAAGCAACTAAGGAAAAAGTGGTTTTGGTAGTAGGTAACACTGCGGGGATTGCTGCGGTGGACGACCAAATGACAGTAGAACATAAGGAACCCGAAGCCCAGTTTTATACAGTAAAAAGTGGAGATACTTTAGGAAAGGTTGCCAAACAATACTACGGTAATGCCATGAAGTACCCCCTTATTTTTGATGCCAATAAGCCCATGCTCGAAGATCCTGATAAAATTTATCCGGGGCAGGTATTGCGCATTCCGCATTTGAATTGATAAAAGCCTTTATAGAGCAAAAGCCCAATGTAAATTGGGCTTTTATTTTAGATCCTCTTTAAGTTCTTTCAAGTCATAAGGCTTAGCGATGATGGTCTTGTCTTTGTTCAATAAGAAATACGAAGGTGTTCCGGTAACATTATAATCATCGGCTAATTTGTTGTCCCATTTGCCCAATGCCAATACATGGATAAAATTAGGGTAGTTCAATTTTTCAGACGACCAAGTTTTGTCATCATTTTCCAAGCCAATGGCAATAACCTGTACGTCTTTAGGAATAATGGTTTTTACTTCAGGCAATTCGGCTAAACAATGTGAGCAAGTACTGCTCCAAAAGATGATTAGGTAACGATCGGAAGTGTCTAAATCATACAAAGTGCTGCTTATTTCTTTATTCCTTTTTGTAAGTGTGATGTCAAAGTTTTGGGCTTTGTTACCAACGGCGTTTTTCTTGTAATTGATAATTTCCCGGCTTAGTTCCCCATTGTTGGTTTGCTCTGCTAGATCTTCCAAATAAGTGTCAATGATGTAATTGGAAACTTCGGCATTTTCCATCATTACAAAGCGTTGCCAAACGGTGTTTAACAATGTGGTCTGCACTTCAGCATCTGTTCCTTTCATTTTAGACATCAAGGAATCTACATTAGCCATATAGACATTGTTGTCGGTACTTGCGGCCATTCCAAAGACATATGCAAGTACTCTATCATTAAGGAAATCGGAGCTTAGTAAAAGGGGATTGGAGAAATTTACGTTTTCGAAATAGGTGCGCTTTAAATTTTGTGAGTAGGTAGGCAGATCTTCAAAACTTGAGGGAATGTATGGGGCGTTGGCTTTAATAAAGGTATTAGCCATAGTGCCTTTTGAAGCATCTTCAAACCCTTTTTGGGTATCTTCCAAAGTTTTGAAAATATCCTTATAGGCTGTTTGATCGGTGCTTTCTTGTGAATAAAAATTGCTGATGGCCATGTTTACCAACTCCATACTCTTGGTGTATGAAGACCATAGTTTGTTTTCATTGGAAGTTGTGAATTCCAAACCTGTTTCAATACTGAAATTGAGAGCTACATCTTCCTTGCCATTATAAATTAAGTCAAAATTGTATTCTTCTGGAGGAAGGGCGTACACAATCTTATAAATGCCGGGTTTTACAGAACTGTCCAGTTGGATATGAAAACTACCATCCTTCTCAATTTCACTTTTATCTATGAAATTAGTGCCTGTTGGAGTCGCTTCATAAAGTAGGGCATAGGTATAGTCTTTCGCTGGGGTGAATTTTCCAGAAACTTTATGTTGGGCCAAAAGTAGGGTAGGTAAAAGCAATAAAAGCTGAGCGATTGTTTTCATGTGATTTTTTTAATTAAGCATTGAAAGTTGGTATGGCAACTTCGGTTCAATAATTGCGCCAAAATAGGCTTAAGCTTGTTTTTTATAAGATCGAAAACTCTCGATCATAACGGTAAATATAATTAATGTTCCTCCAATAAAGGTATTCCAAGTAGGCCTTTCATTTAAAAATAAAAAGGCAATCAATATCCCGAAAATAGGTTGGGTACTGCTAATGATGCTGGCGGTACTAGCCTTAAAAAAGCGCAAACTTTGGATGAATAAAGTATGGCCAATAGCTGTGGTTACCAAGGCAAGCATCAATACATAGGGAAATTGTTTGGAAACGTTTCCAAAACCAAACAACCCTATAAACGGAAGCAATGCAATGGATAAGATAGCTACTTGATAAAACATGAGCATGATGCCATTATAACGTACCACATGTTGTTTTAAAATCAAGATGCGAATGGAGTAGCAAACAGCCGAAGCTATACCAAACAGGGCGCCTTTAAACTGACCACTTTCCAAACTGAATTCTGGGGCTAGCATATAAATGCCAAAACCCACAAGTCCACCTAACAATAGATGTATGGGGTCAAATTTTACTTTGGAAAATAAGGGTTCCAATAAGGCCGTAATCACGGGAAAAGTGAATAGGGATAACATTCCAATGGCAACATTGGAAAGCTTTAGGGCATAGAAATACGTAATCCAATGTCCTCCCATGAGTAATCCACTTAGCAAAAAAGTAAACCGGTCCTTGGAATGAACTCCCAAAGGAATCTTCTTGAAATAACAATAGAGAAATAAGAACACTGCAGCCAAAATAGAGCGCCACCAAATGATGACCGTGGTGGGCATGTCAATGTACTTGCCCAAAGCTCCTGAGGTGCTAATAAAAATAGTAGCAAGGGTTAGCCAAAAGATATGCGTTACATGGCTTCCTTTCATATGTTTTGTAGCATGCTTAGGGCTTGTTTCACGGTTTTTATATGGTCGAAGGTTAACAACAATCTTAATCCAGCACGTGTTTCTTTTTCTTTCATTTTGCAGGCCTGTGGATTGGACTGTACATATTGCAATACTTTTGTAAATCCAAGACTTTGGTAGAAGTTGCTTTGTTGGTCACTGATGAAGTAACCAATAAGTTTGCCTTTTTTCATCACTACCTTTTCAAGTCCCATTTTGGCTGCAATCCATTTAATGCGAACACTGTTTAAAAGATCTACCACCTGAAATGGCAATTCACCAAAACGATCTACCAATTCGGTTTCAAACTTTTGAAGCGCTTCTTCGGTTTTTATCTCGTTAAGTTGGGTGTACAGGTTGAGGCGCTCCGTAATGTTATTGATATAATCATCAGGGAAAAGCAATTCAAAATCTGTGTCGATGGTAATGTCCTTTACATATTCTTTTTCCTTGCCATCGTCCGGGTAAAGGTCCTTGAATTCATTTTCCTTAAGCTCCTCAATGGCTTCATGTAATATCTTTTGATATGTATCAAAACCAATATCGTTGATAAATCCACTTTGTTCACCACCCAACAAATCTCCAGCACCACGGATTTCCAAATCTTTCATTGCAATGTTGAAGCCACTACCCAATTCAGAAAACTGTTCCAATGCTGTAATACGCTTTCGAGCATCAGGGGTCATGGCGGAATATTCAGGGGTAATGAAGTAGCAAAATGCTTTTTTGTTGCTTCGGCCTACACGACCACGCATTTGGTGCAGGTCACTCAACCCAAAATTATTGGCATTATTGATGAAAATGGTATTGGCATTTGGCACATCCAAACCACTTTCAATAATGGTAGTACTCACGAGCACGTCAAATTCCCCATTGATGAAAGACAACATAAGTTCTTCCAATTTTTTACCGTCCATTTGTCCGTGGCCAATAGCAACCTTCGCATCGGGTACCAAGCGCTGGATCAATCCTGCAACTTCCTTAATGTTTTCAATACGGTTATGGATGAAGAAAATCTGCCCGCCTCGTTCAATCTCATAGCTCACCGCATCTCGGATGGTTTCCTCGCTAAAACGAATAACGTGACTTTCAATAGGGTATCTATTTGGTGGCGGCGTGGTAATCACCGAAAGATCCCTAGCAGCCATTAAACTAAACTGCAAGGTTCTAGGAATAGGCGTTGCCGTAAGCGTTAGCACGTCTACGTTGTCCTTAAGGGTTTTAAGGCGCTCTTTAACAGCCACTCCAAATTTTTGCTCCTCATCAACAATTAGCAAGCCAAGATTTTTGAACTTCACCGTTTTGTTGGCCAATTGATGTGTTCCAATGATGATGTCAACACCACCACTTTCTAGACTTTCTAGGGTCGTGCGCTTTTCTTTGGCGGTTCTAAAACGGTTCACATAATCTACGGTTACTGGAAAATCCTTTAAGCGTTCCCTAAAGGTGCGGAAGTGTTGGTAAGCCAAAATGGTAGTTGGCACCAAAACGGCTACTTGTTTTCCATTATCTACCGCTTTAAAGGCGGCACGAATGGCTACTTCGGTTTTTCCAAAACCAACGTCTCCACAAACTAAGCGGTCCATTGGTCGCTCACTTTCCATGTCCGATTTAATATCAGCCGTAGCAGTACTTTGATCTGGAGTGTCTTCGTAGAGGAAAGAGGCCTCCAACTCATGCTGTAGGTAACTGTCTGGATTGTATTGGAATCCTTTTTCCAGTTTTCTTTTGGCGTAAAGCTGAATTAGATTAAATGCAATTTCCTTTACTCTGGACTTTGTCTTTTGTTTTAGAGTTTTCCAAGCTTTACTACCCAGTTTGTGAACCTTTGGTGGCTTGCCATCCTTGCCGTTGAACTTGGTAATTTTATGAAGGGAGTGGATACTCAAGTATAGTACATCTCTTTCACCATAAATGAGTTTAATGGCTTCCTGTTTTTTGCCTTCCACCTCAATTTTTTGAAGTCCACCAAATTTTCCAATACCGTGGTCAATGTGGGTTACATAGTCGCCAATTTCCAAATTGGTGAGTTCCTTTAAGGTAATGGCCTGTTTTTTGGCGTAACCATTTTTAAGTTGGAATTTGTGGTAACGTTCAAAAATTTGATGATCGGTGTAGCAGGTAATTTTATTGTCGTGGTCTACGAAACCTTGATACAAGGACAGTACGATGGTTTCGTAATGTACCTCCTGATCCATGTCGTCAAAAATGTCATGGAACCGTTTGGCCTGTTGCTCACTCACGCAGGCAATATAATTGGTGTAGCCTTTGTTATAGTTGGTGTTGAGGTTGTCTATCAGGACATCAAATTGCTTGTTGAAGGATGGCTGTGGCGTGGTGTTGTAAACAATTTCTTTACCGTTGTAACCCGAATTGAAATAAGAAGTCGTACCAAATTCAACAATTGAAAAGTCTAAAAGTTGCTTTTTAAACAGTTCTGAATGGCAAAACAATTCTTCAGGTTCGGAATGCTTGATTTCTGTGTTTAACTTCTCAAAGGCCTCTTCCGCCTTTTTGAAAAACTCATCGATACGGCCAAAGAGCATGTCGGCATTTTTGATAAATACCACCGATTTTTTCGAGATATAGTTGAAAAAACTCTGGCGACTTTCTTCCAAAAGCTTGTTGGCAACGTTCGGGATGATGGTTATTTTCTTGATCTGTTCTGTCGACAATTGACTTTCTACATCAAACGTTCGGATACTGTCTACTTCATCTCCAAAAAACTCGATACGGTAAGGTTCGTCATGCGAAAATGAAAACACGTCTACAATTCCCCCTCGCACCGAAAACTCTCCTGGTTCGGTAACAAAATCGACACGTTTGAATTTATATTCAAACAGGATTTCGTTTACAAAATCAATGGAAAGTTTATCGTTTACCGAAATCTTAAGCGTGTTTTTCTCAAGCTCCTTTCTGGTCACCACCTTTTCAAACAAGGCATCCGGATAGGTGACAATCACAGCCGGTTTCTTTCGGGAATTGATTCGGTTTAAAACTTCGGCCCTCAACAATACATTGGCATTGTCTGTTTCTTCTATTTGGTAGGGGCGCCTATAACTTCCTGGGTAGAACAAAACATCCTTATCTCCCAACAGTAATTCCAAGTCGTTGAGGTAAAAAGCGGCTTCTTCCTTATCATTAAAAACCAGCAAAAAGGGAAGGTCTGTTTGTTGAAAGGTTTCGGCAATTACAAACGATAGTGAGGAGCCCACCAACCCTTTTAAATAGGTTTTGGATGAACTGTTTTGTTTGTCTGAATTTTGATTTTGGGCAATAGCAGTCTGCAGATTTTGCGTTTGCAACATCTGTGCATAGGTTTGCGAGAGAACGGTTTTACTCAAGGCAGTATATTTTATGCAAATATAAAGGTTAGAATTGAATTAAACCTCAATCTTCAAGGGCCTTAAATGAAGATGAAAATCATCATTTTTCGGTGTGTTTTTGGTGCAAAAAATTCTGTGGAAGGAATAGGAGGATTTGCTTTTTTAAGGAGTGGCAGGCTAATGATTGTATTGTCTATTGTGAAAATGGGGCGTTTTTATAGGGTTGTATTACAGGGTTTTATGTGTGTTTTAGAGGCTTTCGTGAAGTGATTTTAAAAAAGCGAAATTTATGTTTTAAAAGCCTACAAGTTTAACTATATTTGCACGACTTTTAAAAAAGAGAATATATGTCGATTTCAGATTTATTTGACAGTGGATTTAAAAAACGTAATGAAGATCATTTTGCTGCAATTGTAAGGGTTGCCATGAGTGATGGAATTATCAATGAGGAAGAACGCGCGTTTTTAGATAGATTGGCAAGAAACTTAGGTATTGATGACCATGAATATGCAACCATACTTAAGGATTATAAAACACATCCAATTAACCCTCCAACCTCTTACGAATTGCGTTTGGAGCGTTTGTTTGATTTGGCTAGAATGGTATGGGTAGATCACATCCAATCTGCTGACCAAGTGAACATGTTGGAGAAATTTTGTGTAGGTCTTGGTTTTAGACCAGACAACGCCAAATACATTACCGATAAGGCTTTACATTTGGTACAGGAAGGTGTAGACATTGAAATCTTCAAAGATGAAATGAAAGCAATGAACAAATAATTGCCTACAAATAAATTAAAAAGAAAAGCGAACCATTTGGTTCGCTTTTTTTATTTCGGGTCGGCTAGTTGAACAAATTCTTCTGCTTTTTCTACCATGTGTTTGCTTCCACAAATAAAAGGCACCCGTTGGTGCAATTCGGTAGGCTGGATGTCCAATATTCTGGTGTAACCATCACTAGCTTTTCCGTTGGCTTGTTCAGCAATAAAGGCCATTGGGTTGCATTCGTATAACAAGCGCAATTTTCCGTTGGTTTTTGGTGAACATTTCGGGTACATATAAATGCCGCCCTTAATCATATTTCTGTGGAAATCGGATACTAAAGAACCAATGTATCTTGAGGTGTAAGGTCTATCTCCTTCTTCCTTTTGGCAATATTTAATGTAGTCCTTAATTCCTTGAGGAAAGTGAATATAGTTTCCTTCATTTACCGAGTAAATACTCCCGTCCAATGGGAATTGCATGTTGGGATGCGATAGGTAAAACGTTCCAATGGCGGGGTTTAAAGTGAATCCATTCACTCCTGCTCCGGTAGAATATACCAACATGGTAGAGGTTCCGTAAACCACATAACCGGCGGCAACCTGTTGGTTTCCCTTTTGAAGAAAATCTTCCATAGTTACCGGAGTACCCACAGGGGTAACACGTCTGTAAACCGAAAAAATGGTTCCTACAGACACATTTACATCGATATTGGAAGAGCCGTCCAGAGGGTCAATAAGTACAACATATTTGTTTTGGTTGTTTTTGTCCTGCGAGTTGATAGAAATAAAATCTTCTTCCTCTTCACTGGCAATACCGCAAACAATATTTCGTTTGGTAAGAGTTTGTATGAATTTTTCATTGGCTAGGACATCCAGTTTTTGTTGGTCTTCACCCTGTACATTGGTGTCGCCAACAGCACCGATAATGTCTACCAATCCGGCTTTGTTCACCTCATGGTTAACCACTTTGGCAGCTAACCTTATGGAGTTGATAAGTCGGGAAAGTTCTCCTGTTGAATATTTAAATGCAGCTTGATTTTCTATGATAAACTCACCTAGAGTTTGATGTTTATGAGACATGAAAGTGAATCCTTTGGTTTGTGCAAATATCGGAGAATTTTACACAACTACAACGTTTTCGTAAACAATTATCACGGCATATTTTTAAGTTTAAATTATATTTGAAATTAGATATCTAATATTATGAATTGTACAATAAGGGAGGCACTTAAATCCGATATGCCCAAAGTGCTGGAGCTCATCCATGAACTGGCAATTTTTGAGAAAGAACCTGATGCCGTGGAAGTAACCGTTGAAGAATTGGAGCAAAAGGGATTTGGAGAAAACCCCAATTTTCATTGTTTTGTAGCCGAGGTTAATGATGTGGTAGAGGGGATTGCTTTGGTGTATACGAGATTCTCCACTTGGAAAGGTGTCGTATTGCATTTGGAAGATCTTATTGTAAGGCAAAGTATGCGCGGTCATGGTTTGGGGACTAAACTTTTGGATGAGGTGATTAGGTATGGCAATGCCTTGGGAGTAAAACGAATTTGTTGGGAAGTATTGGATTGGAACACGCCTGCCATCGATTTTTATGAAAGTAAAGGCGCCGATGTAAAACGTGATTGGGACGTAGTGCATTTGGATGAACAAGGAATCGCTAACTACATTTCAAGATTGTAACATGCAGGTATTTAAATTTGGAGGTGCATCGGTAAAGGATGCCAAAGGCGTTAAAAACCTTGTGTCGGTTTTGAAACATGTTGGAATGAAAGATACCTTGATTGTGGTGTCTGCCATGGGTAAAACCACAAACGCTCTGGAAACGGTGATTCACAATTACTTTAACAAACCTAATGAGCTGCAAAGTTCACTTCAGGACGTCAAGAAATATCACAACGAAATTTTATTGGAACTGTTTGAGCAGGAACAGCATCCTGTTTTTCAAAAAGTAACGGCACTTTTTAATGAACTCTCCGGATTTTTCGATAGGAATAAATCACCAGATTACAACTATGTGTATGATCAATCCATCGGGTATGGTGAGTTGGTATCCACTACCATTGTTAGTGAATATCTTAATCATGTAGGAATTAATAATAACTGGTTGGATGTTCGAAACTGTATCAAAACCGATAATTACTATCGGAAAGCCAATGTGAATTGGGAAGAGACGCAGGCGAATATCACGGCACAGGTGAAACCAGATGTTTTGAATATCACTCAAGGATTTTTGGGGAGTGATGCCAATAATTTTACGACCACTTTGGGGCGTGAAGGGAGTGATTATACGGCTGCTATTTTTGCTTATTGCCTAAATGCCGAAAGCGTGACCATTTGGAAAGATGTGGCTGGGGTTTTAAATGCCGATCCACGATATTTTGACCATGCCCAATTGTTGAATCGAATTTCTTACAGCGAAGCTATAGAATTGGCTTTTTATGGGGCTTCGGTGATTCATCCAAAGACCCTTCAGCCCCTGCAGAAAAAGGAAATTCCATTACATGTAAAGTCCTTTTTGGAACCCAAAAGTAAAGGAACTACGGTTTGTAAGGGAGTTGATATTGAGCCAAAGGTGCCTTGCTTTATCGTAAAGAAAAATCAAGTGTTGATTTCCCTGTCTTCTTTGGATTTTTCATACATCGTGGAAGATAATATCAGTGCTATTTTCAACCTTTTACATACTTACAAAATGAAGGTGGACGTTATCCAAAACTCGGCCATTAGTTTTTCTGTGTGTGTTGATAATTTGTATGATAATTTGGATAAGTTATTACAGGACTTGAAAGCAAATTTCAAGGTCACTTGTTACAAAAACGTCTCTTTGTATACCATTCGGCATTACAATAATACGGCGATTGAGGCTTTGGAAGACGGTAAAACTTTGCTCTTGAAACAGTTAACGCAGGATACGGTGCAGATGGTAACCAATTGAACAATTTAGTACATTTGCTATTATGAGTAAACAACAAAATGCTGGTTTGGTAAGTGCTAAGGAAGTAGCCAAAGCCATACAAATGGATAAGTACGGGTTTGTAGGGACTTTCTCGGGATGGGTATTGATGAAGTTGCTGAAAATATCTAAGTTAAACAAGATTTATAATCGTAATAAGCATTTTTCCGACCTTGAATTTTTGGATAAAATCTTGGAGGAATTTCAAATTAAATTTGAAATTCCAGAGGAAGATTTAAAACGTTTGCCAAAGGATGGGGCCTATATCACAGTGTCCAATCATCCGCTGGGGGGCATTGACGGTATTTTGCTGTTGAAGTTGATGTTGGAGCAGCGCCAGGATTTTAAGATCATCGCCAATTTTCTTTTACATAGGATCGAACCTCTTAAAAAGTATATTTTACCAGTGAATCCTTTTGAGGATCGCAAGGACGTAAAATCAAGTTTGGCAGGGTTTAAAACAGCCATTAAACATTTAAAAGAAGGCCATCCGCTAGGGATTTTCCCTGCAGGGGAGGTGTCTACGTATAGAGATGGCAAATTGGTAGTAGATAAGCCTTGGGAATCGGCCGCCATGAAATTGGTAAAGAAAGCGGAAGTTCCCGTGGTTCCTATTTATTTCCATGCCAAAAACAGCAAGTTGTTTTACGAATTGTCCAAAATTAACGATACGTTTAGGACCGCAAAATTACCATCGGAATTGCTGACGCAGAAACGTCGTGTGATTAAGGTGCGTATTGGTCGACCTATTCCTGTTAGTGAACAAAGGGAACATTCAACCCTGGAAAGTTATTCAGAATTTGTACGCCGTAAAACCTATATCCTTTCCAATTCGTTTGATGAAAAAGGGAAGTTCCTCAGCAATATTTCTACAACGCTTAAAGCAACCAAACCGCCAAAACGCATTGTGACGCCTATTGCCACAGATGTGATGGTGACGGAAGTGGATGCCTTGCGAGAAAATGATATGAGGTTGCTGCAAAGCAAGAATTATGAAGTGTTTTTGGCACCGGCCAATGCCATCCCTAATATTTTAAGGGAGATTGGAAGGCTGCGTGAAATAACCTTTAGGGAAGTAGGAGAGGGCACCAACGAGGCTATCGATTTGGATACTTTTGATACCTATTACCACCATATGTTCCTTTGGGATAATGAGCGCCAGTTAATTGCTGGAGCCTATCGTATGGGATTGGGAGCTGCCATATTCGAAAAGTATGGAATTGATGGGTTCTATCTGCAGGATTTGTTCCGTTTTGAGCCAGAACTTTATAAAATGATGAGCCAGTCCATTGAAATGGGGCGTGCCTTCATCATTAAGGAATACCAGCAAAAACCGATGCCTTTGTTTCTTCTTTGGAAGGGGATTGTGCATACCACTTTGAGATATCCAGAGCATAAATATTTAATAGGAGGGGTAAGCATTAGTAACCAGTTTTCAAATTTCTCGAAGTCTTTGATGATCGAGTTTATGAAATCGCATTACTACGATCCTTATGTGGCGCAATATGTGCGTCCTAAAAAGGAGTTTAAGGTGAAGTTGAAGGATGCCGATAAAGATTTTGTATTTGACGAAACCGAAGCCGATTTAAACAAGTTTGACAAGATTATTGACGAAGTGGAGCCAGGAGCTTTGCGCTTGCCGGTATTGCTGAAAAAATATATCAAGCAAAATGCCAAGTTGGTGGCTTTTAATGTGGATCCTCTGTTCAACAATGCTGTGGATGGCTTGATGTACATTAAAATTGCCGACTTACCCGAAAGTACTGTACGTCCTGTTATGGAAGAGTTCCAAGCCGAATTGGAACAAAAACTCTCTGAACAAAACGACGTGGAGAGTGAAGGGTGATAGCCTTGTGAACTTGGCTAGGCAATTAAAACCAAGGTTTTTTCCCTAATTGGTAGGTTTTATAGAATTCTCCGTCGGTTTTGGTAAGGTATATGATACCTTCTATAACGGTAAATACCCAGACCAAAAAGCCCAAGAACCCAAAACTAAGCACGGATAGCACGATGGTTGCTATCAATAGGATGAGCCCTTCTTTGTTGTATCCCAAAACAAATTTATGAATACCAAAGCCGCCCAATAAAATGGCAGTTACGCCAGCGAGTACTTTTTTATTAGTCCCCGTAGTTTTTTCGAAGGCTTCTTTGGCACTTTCTCTAAATTCCCTAGTAGCTTCTTCGGCTTCCTTGCCAAATTCTTTAGCACTGTCCTTGGCTTCTTTACCAAATTGTTCGGCTTTGCCAGCCGCTTTTTTGGCTGTTTTTTTGGCGTCGCCCAACATGTCGTTAAGGTCGTCTCCTAGGCTTTTTTCATCAGACATAGCTCTGTGTATTAATGGTTAGAACTTTAAAAATACTAAAAAATACTATCGTTTTAGTTGATTATGTGTGATTTGAGTTTTAAAGGAGAATGAGGTTTTGTTATTGGAATGCTTGATCGATAGGTTCCCAAAGTTCAATTTTGTTGCCTTCATTATCCAAAATCCAAGCAAATTTTCCGTAATCATAGGTTTCCATATCTCCAACAATGGTAACCCCTTCTTCCTTTAAAGCATTCAGCAAAGCTTCCAAATCCTCAACGCGATAGTTGAACATAAAGTCTTTTTGAGAAGGTTCGTAATACTTGGTGTCTTTTGGAAAGGGACTCCATTGGGTGGAGCAATCGTTACCTTCTTTGTCTTTCCACCAAAAGGTACAGCCGTAATCGTCTGTATTAAATCCTAAATGCTTGTTGTACCATTCTTTGGTAGCGTTTGGATCGTTGCTTTTAAAAAACAAACCGCCAATACCTGTTACTCTTTTTTTCATTTGATGTGATTGTGTGATTATTTTTTCTTTAAGGCATTTTCATATACCGAAATCCATGCGTTGGGCGTCATTTTACGGCATAATTCAGCAATAAGCTTCATTGGGATGTCATCAATTCTCTTAAAGCGAATACAGCTTTTACCCATGTCTAATTTGTACTTACTGTATTTGGGATATTCCTTTACAAACCATTCGTGGATTTCCGGGACGGCATAAATACCGCTATGGTAGAGATTGATGGAATTTTTCTGTGAAGCGAAACTCATAAATGGCAAGGGCTCCTCTGGAGTGCAATGATAACCGTTTGGATAGAGGCTATGTGGCACATAATAGCCTATCATGCCATATTGGATGCCTTCCTCGAATCCCTTTGGAAGGTTGTCTTTGATAGTCTGTCTGAGTGTTTTTAAAACGTTTTGACGTTCTTCTGGAACCTGACTGATATAATCCTCTGGAGAGGTGGCTTTATATTGCATATTGGAATTCTGTCGTGTTATATGCAACTAAAGATAGTATAAAAAGTAGTAATTCTGCTAGGGAACTGAAATGCGGTTTAGTAAAATTCAGCTTTGATTTTGTCAACAATGGTTTGTGCCAACTTCTCTTTACTTTCTACTGTCCAACCGGCAATGTGCGGCGTAAGCAATACGTTTTGGGCCTGTATCAAGTATTTAAAAGCCTCGGGCATTTCTTCTAAAAACAGATTTTCAAAGGAGGCCTTTTCATATTCCAAAACATCTAAACCTGCACCCAATATATTTCCTGTTTTTAGGGCATCTACCAAATCTTCGGTTACCACACTCTTGCCACGGGCAGTGTTGATAAACCAAAATGGCTTTTTGAATTTTTTAATGAATGCTTGGTCAATCATGCCTAGAGTGAGAGGTGTTTGGGGTGTGTGAAGGCTTACCACATCCACTTGTTTGCAGAACACTTCAAAAGGAACTTGTTCTGCATTGTTGTCGCCTACACCATCTTGTATATCGTAGCACAAGACATCTACTTCAAAACCTTTCAGTTTTTTGGCGAAGGCTTTGCCCATATTGCCATAACCAATAATGCCCACGGTTTTTCCGTCGAGTTCCAAGCCTCTATTGGCTTCGCGAAGCCATTTGCCTTGTCGCACTTCAGCATCGGCTTTATTAAGGTTGTTGAATAGCGAAAGGAGCATGCCTAAGGCCTGTTCACCTACAGCGTTTCGGTTGCCTTCAGGTGCAGCAATCAATGAAATGCCTTTTTGCTCAGCATAATCACAATCTATATTTTCCAATCCTGCACCAACACGACCTATGAATTTTAAGTTTGTTGCGGCATCCAAAAACTGTTTGTCAATGGTGAATCTACTTCTTATGACGATACCTTCATAGTCCTTGATTTTGGATTCAATCTCGGTTTTCGAAGAGGAGTAATCTTCATGATTGGTGAACCCCAAATCATTGAGTTGCTGAATTAACAAAGGGTGATTGGTATCGAGGTGAAGAATGTTCATAATGGGTATTAAAAACCTAAAATCATTTTGGCGATTAGGAAGTAAATTAAGATTCCAAAAATATCGTTACTGGTTGTAATAAATGGTCCTGTAGCAACGGCAGGGTCTACCCCGCGTTTATCTAAAAATATAGGGATAAAAGTACCTACAAGAGCGGCAATTACAATTACGGTAATCAAGGCTACGCAGATTGTAATGGAAACTAAATAAGGAGTTCCAAAAAAGAAATGGCTTATGGGTAGTACGATTAAGGCAATGCCAATACCATTTACCAATCCTAAAAGGAATTCTTTGAAAAGGCGTCTCACTATTTTTCCTTTAACCGTATCATTTGCCAAACCTTGCACGACAATCGCAGACGATTGTACTCCCACATTTCCTGCAGTTGCTTGAATAAGGGGAACAAAAGATAACAGGATGGTATATTTTTCCATGGCTGTTTGGAATCCAGAGATAATTGTAGCCGCTCCCAAGCCTCCAAACATTCCAATCAATAGCCAAGGCAACCGCGCTTTGGTCAATTCAAAGATGGTATCATCGGCTTCAACGTCTTGCGAGATACCGGCTGCCAACTGGTAGTCTTTATCAGCTTCTTCACGGATAACGTCTACAATGTCGTCAATGGTAATACGACCGAGCAATATCTGGTTTTCGTCCACAACAGGAATGGCTTCCAAGTCATACTTCTGCATCACTTTAGCTACTTCTTCCACGTCTTCATCCACATGTACAAAATCCACATTTTTAATGTAGATATCGGCTATTTTTTGGTCACTTTTGGCTGTGATTAAATCTTTAAGGGAAAGTCGTCCGATGAGTTTTTCCTGTTTGTCAACCACGTAAATGGAATGCACTCTGGTAACATTTTCTGCCTGTCCTCTAATACGGCGTAAACAGCCTGCAACGGTCCAAGTAGCATAGACCTTCACAAGCTCTTTGGCCATCAATCCACCGGCAGTGTCTTCGTCGTAGGCTAAAAGCTCTGTGATTTCTGCTTTATGGTCTTCGTCCTCAATATTGGAAATAACCTCCAATTGACGTTCTTCGGAAAGCTCCGCAAGGATATCGGCAGCGTCATCGGTGTCAAGCTCCTCAATTTCTTCTGCAATTTCCTTAGCAGAAAGGTTTTTTAGGACTTTCTCCCGGTTGTCCTCATCCAGCTCCATCAACACATCCGAAGTGGTTTCAGAATCGAGCAATTTGATGATATAGATGGCGTCTTCCAGATCTAATTCATCCAGAATCTCGGCAATATCGGCATAATGGAAGTCATGAAGGAGTTTGCGCAGCTCTTTGTTGTTTTGTTCTTCAATGAGTTGCTCAACCTGCTCTATCAGTCCATCTGTCAGTTCAAATTGTATGTGCTCTCTTTCTTCAGGCAACGTGGTATATGTTATTGGTTTTCAATTAGGGATGTGAGTTCGATAAACTCTTGAACGTTGATTTGTTCGGGGCGCTTGTCAAATATAACATTTGCTTTTAAATTTTCTGAAGAAATGAGTGTTTTTAAACTGTTGCGCATGGTTTTTCTACGTTGTTGAAACGCGGTTTTTACCACCTTAAAGAAAAGGGCTTCGTCTACAGGAAGTATATAGTTTTCTTTGCGTTTTAAAAGCAGTACTCCAGAATCTACTTTTGGTGGAGGGTTGAAGACTGTTGGTGGCACGGTGAATAGGTATTCGGCATCATAAAAAGCTTGGGTTAATACCGAAAGGATGCCGTAGACTTTGCTGCCTTCTTTGGAACAAATACGTTGGGCGACTTCCTTTTGGAACATTCCCGAAAACTCAGGGATCTGGTCTCGCATATCCAAAGCCTTAAAGACGATTTGGGATGAAATATTATAGGGATAATTACCAATGATGGCAAAAGGTTCGTTCCCGAAAACTTCGGTAAGGTCGTATTTTAAAAAGTCCTTTTCAATAACGCGATCTGCTAGATTGAGGTAGTGGCTTTTAAGATACTCCACAGATTCGGTGTCAATTTCAATAACAAGTGTAGTGATGTTCTTTTTGAGAAGGTATTTGGTGAGAACTCCCATACCAGGGCCAATTTCCAACACGTGCTTGTAGCCTTCCAAGGAAAGGGAATCGGCAATTCTTTCGGCTATGGATTCGTCGGTTAAAAAGTGTTGTCCTAGATGTTTTTTTGCTTTTACCTGATGTTGATGTGCCATAATCGAAATGGTTTTAATAGGAATTTATGTAAGAACTGAGTGAACTGCGTTTTAGTTGAAATCTACCGTGTATTCATCGATAATTTCCAATTCGGTTCTAAAGGACAGCATCTTATCTGCAAATTTTTTAAGCCCTTCATTTCTCAATTGCGTGGCAAATACTTCGTAATATTCGTTCAAGGCTTCTTTTGAAAGGGCTCTATATTGAACCGAAAAGGTCAACCCGCCTTTTTCTTCTTCTACCAAAACCCTAGTAAGTTTTGCTTCCTTAAACTTACCTGTGGCCAATACTTGAGGGATGTGCTCCGTTTTCATCCAATGCAACCATTCTTCTTTGATGGTGTCTTCAATATGCGTGGTGACGTTGTAAATAATCATGATTTCGGTAATTTTTTGCAAATAACAGGAGTTCCCCGCCATCTTCAAAAGGTTTTATTCTTTTTTCATAAGATAAGCCTATTTTTTGTAATTCTAACCAAGGGATCAGAGAATTGTTCAATTACAAAAAGTAGTGTTGTAGGGGGGAATGTTGCGGCTGAAAAAACGTGTTTAATTGATGGCATCGCCACGTAGCATCCTAAACTTTTTTCTGGCATCGACAAAGTAAATACTGTCTTCGTGATTGAAAATTATTTTTTCGTAAAGTTCTTTAGCTTTTTCGGGTTGCGCTAAATGGTTGCTATAGAGTTCTGCCAAATAATAATAGGCGTCATCGGCCAGAATATCATCGCGGTAGTTGGCAATGATTAATTGATAGTTATTGGCTGCCTTTTCATATTGCTTTTTCTTTTCAAACAATTGGGCTTGTTTAAAGAACGCTTGGTCTTCTATGCTTTCTCCTTTGTGCTCTGTCAGGATTTTATCCAATAGGCCAATGGCTTCGTCGTTTTTGTTTTGAAAGGCCATTAAATCGGCTTTGGCGTACAGTTTTAAAGCCACATGAAGTGAGTCTTCATATTTGTTGTCCGAAATCAGTAGCTTCAAGTCCAAAGCATCGTTGGCGATAAGTTGGGACGTGGAGGCCTTTAGAATTTTCAGTTGGGATTCGGCCCATTCAAAATCTCCTTTGTAATAGCTGGTCTTTGCAACTTTAAAACGGGCTTCCTGTGAAATGGTACTGTTTTTTAGATTGGCCTGAATTTGTGAATAGAAAATCAAGGCTTCGTTAAACTTTTCTTGGTAGACCAAAATGTCAGCCAATTTCAACTTAACTGTGGCTTCCTGAAAATCGGAAAGCTCCAATTGTAGGGACTGCTTTAAGAATTTGCTAGCCTCTTCAGGCTCATGTTTGTAAAAGGCCAAAAAGTTACCATAGGCAATCTGAAGGGGAACTGTTTGTTCAAAAGTGCCATATTCTTTAAAAACGGCTTGGTATTGGACATCGATGCTATTGTATTCCTTTGGGGAAGCATTGGCTGTTTTGATGTCCAGTAACAATTGATGAGCTTTCAAAATACTGGAAATGTCCTGTGAATTTTGAAGGATAAATTCTAAAATTTCAGTGGCTGTTTCATAGTCCTTTTCGGAGGTGGCTACCATGGCCAGTTCCATGATGCGGTCCAAACTTTCTGGATTTCTTTTGTAAAGTGCCTTTTCTTGGGTGAAGGATTTTGAATAATCTTTTTCCTGAACATAGAGCCAACTCAAGAGTTCATACCAATACACGTCCGGTTGCGATTGGATTTTCTTCAGCAGTAATTTTTTAAGGTAAACATTGTTTTCATTCTCTTTGTTTTCCGAAACAAAATCGCTGAAAGCTCTTTTGGCGTTGTTGAGGAATTCTGGTTTGTCTTCTATGTAGTCGATGTAATTGGAGAACATTTGCTCGACATCTCCTTGTTCACCATAAATTCTTGCCAATTGGATATTGTAATTCTGGTCTGGATTGAGCTCGATGCCGCGTTTGTAAACAATGATAGCTTTGTCCAAAAGGGAATGTTCTTCAAACTGGCGGGCTATACTGCTAACATAAATAGGGCGTTCTTCTATTTTTTGAATGGCTTGATTGTAATAATTATTCGCCAAGGCCATGCTGTCCTGCAATTGGTAATTGTAGCCCATTTCAATTAGTAGGGTAGGGAAAGAACTTCTACTGATACGTTCAGAGAGCATTTGGCCAGCTTTGTCGTGCTGTTCCAGCTGCTGATAGGTTTCTACGATTTTGTAGAGGTATTTGGTAGAGCCTGGTTTTTCTTCGTCCAATTGCTGGTAGATGATCAGGGCTTTTTCAAAATCACCTTGTTTAAAATAGTTGTCTGCAAGTTGTTCGCTTTGGGAAAAAACCAAAGTATTCCATAGCGCAATAACAAGTAAAACTATCTTTTTCATAAGGCTAATTTATGTAAATATAAGGAATGCGGCTGCTACTTGCTGTGAATGTTTTGATAAAAAAAATGCCCGAACCTAGGTTCGGGCATTACCAGCCAAAATAAATGTGCTATTAATCATTATTTTTTAAAATGATTCAATTATTCTGCTGTGGCAATTTTTAATGCTATATGTGGGCTTGTTGTAATTCTTTTTAAAAGAAAATTTTACTCACTAACACAATAAGTGACACAAGTATAATGATGCGCTTAAGATTTTTCATAAGTAGGTTAATTTAATCGCTGTACTAACTTCATACTTATTTACAAAAAATCAAAATAAAACTACAAAAAATCGACGAATGACATGTTTTTTTTGCCTTTCGTCGATTTTTTTAAGTATTTTCCTGCTAAATTATATTTTGTCGAAACCTGTATAAGGAATAAGCGCTTCTGGGATGTTGATGCCATCTTCGGTTTGGTAGTTTTCCAGTATCCCTGCAAGCACTCTTGGTAAGGCCAGGGAACTACCGTTAAGTGTATGGCATAACTGCTTTTTGCCTTCCGCGTTTTTAAATCTTAATTTAAGGCGATTGGCTTGGAAAGTTTCAAAGTTTGAAACGGATGAAATTTCCAACCAACGATCTTGCGCCGTTGAGAACACCTCAAAATCATAAGTAAGGGCTGAGGTGAATCCTAAATCGCCACCACATAGTCTTAAAATACGGTAGGGCAATTTTAGTTCTTGAAGAATACCTTTAACGTGTTCTACCATTTCATCCAAAGCCTGGTAAGATCTTTCTGGGTGTTCCACACGCAGAATTTCAACTTTGTCAAATTGATGCAAACGGTTAAGACCTCTAACGTGTGCGCCATAACTTCCTGCTTCTCTTCTGAAACAAGGCGTATATCCTGTTAAGGCGATAGGTAAATCGCTTTCATTCAACATTTCATCTCTAAAGATGTTTGTTGCAGGTACCTCGGCAGTAGGGATCAAGTACAAATTGTCTTCGGTAACATGGTACATTTGTCCTTCTTTGTCTGGCAATTGGCCTGTACCAAATCCTGAAGCTTCATTTACCAAATGAGGCAATTGGTACTCGGTGTAGCCTGCTTGGGTGTTTTTATCCAGGAAATAGGCAATCAAGGCGCGCTGTAATCGGGCCCCTTTTCCTTTGTACACAGGAAACCCAGCCCCCGTAATTTTATTACCTAGTTCAAAATCTATAATGTCATATTTTTTAGCCAATTCCCAGTGAGGCAATGCGCCTTCCGGAAGTACAGGAACATCTCCTTCACGGTATACTTCTTCGTTGTCCTCATCGGTATTCCCTGCAGGAACAATTGCGTTAGGAACATTCGGTATTTTATATAAAAGCTGATTTAAAGCTTCTGTAGTTTCATTAAGCTGATCTGAAAGGGTTTTTGAATCTTCTTTCAGCTGGCCTGTTTTTTCCTTTAAGTCATTGGCTTCGGCTACTTTCCCTGATTTGAACAACATTCCAATTTCCTTGGAAATACTATTGGACTCAGCTAAAATGTTGTCCAATTGTGTTTGGAAACCTCTTCTGTCCTCGTCTAATTTAAGGACGGTTTCTATCATTTCGGTGGCATCGATATTTCGTTTTGACAAACGAGTAATGATATCGGCTTTGTGCTCTCTAATAAAAGGTACTTGTAGCATGTGCTTTAAAATTTAAGGAACAAATTTAAGGAATTAGCTATAAAATCAATCTTGTTTTGAAGGCAAAATCCAAGAACTGTGTTTGTAAGGTTCCCAAGGCACACTGGCCAAATCTACGCTGGAATCTATAAGCTCTTGTCTCGGTTTACCATTGACGCTTATATGGCAGGTAACATGGACTTCTACGTCAAATCCCTTCTCTGCAAAATCCTTTTTTAAATGTTGGGAAAACTGCCAGATGACGTCGGGTTTTACCATGGCTCCCCTTATTTGCTTTCTGGTGAGATAATCACTAAGTCGTATGGGTAATTCTTTGCCTGTTGCCTTGTCAATTACTTTGTAGGTGGCCATGCCATTTTTGGCTCTCAGCATCATACGCCAAGAGAGACGATGGCCTTCTTCTGTCCAAAGTACATCATCCTGAATAAAATGATGGCGCAACGGAAGCGCAATTTGGAATAGAAAGTATACAGAAAAGACCCCGATCATAACTTTATGATACTTCGGAATGAAAATCTCTCCTTCGTTATAAAATTGTTTCTTTTTTAAGAATAGCTTTTGAATGGTTTTTGGTTCAAAGAAAAATAGGTTGAAGGCTAAGGATAAATAAGGGAAAATGCCTACCTGAAATACAAATGAATTGAACAGGTGGAAGAAAATGGAAGCAATGAAAGCGTATTTTCTAGTGCGTTTCCATAGCATTAATGGAATTACCAATCCATCAAACAAAATGCCTCCATAAGCCAAGCAGTAGTGTACCCATTTTTCTTGTAAAAGTTCACCAACTAAAAAATAGTGTTGTTTGGATTTTAAAATCAGTCCTATGGCAGATGCATTTAACCAATCGGGGTACATTTTAGCTATGGACGCATAAGTGTAAACAATAAAAAGTTGTAGCACAAAAAGATATTTACACCATTGCGGCATGGAATTGCTTTTGATTTCGGGATGTAATTTAGCGTCCAAAGAAAAATATCTGTTGGCAGGTTGAATAACCATCATAGCGCTTAGGAGCATCAATAAATAATAATGATTATTGTAAGATGACTTCTGCATGAAATACGTTCCTGTCCACATGATGGTGAAGGCAAGCATGCTCCATCTGTATTTATATCCCAACATGATAAACAATCCTAGAAGTCCCATTATGGCATAATAAACATACATGCCGTTTCCTGGTAAGGGCTGCAACCATTCAAAACCTATAAACGAAAAAGTGAATTTTGGTTCTATCAAGGTGCGCTTGATCCAGCCTGTAAAGATGGCTCCTATGCTTTCAAAAATTAATAACAACCCAAAAATGGCCCTAAATACAACAAGGGCACTGTTGTCTATATGTTTGAAGAGGATTTTATTCATCGATATTGGCAATGAATTTCAAGGAATTTTCTTGATCCAATTTCAACTGTTCTTGCAATAAGGCTACTGATGCAAATTTTTGTTCATCTCGAAGACGGTGTAATAATTCAACCCGAATGGTTTTTCCGTAAAGATCTTCATTGGTTCCAAATAGATGAACTTCTATGGTTTGTGTTTTGCCATCAACAGTGGGATTGGTACCAATGTTCATCATGCCGTATACTGGTTGGTCGTTCCATTGTGACCTAACAACATAAACTCCGTTTTTTGGAATGAGTTTATAGTCTTCTTCAATATGAATGTTAGCCGTTGGAAAGCCAATTTGCTTGCCTAGCCCTTTGCCTTGTGTGATGGTTCCCGTCAAAAAGTAAGGATAGCCTAAATAAGCATTGGTCGTGGCGATATCTCCATTGTTGAGGGCTGTTCTTATTTTTGTAGAACTTACGGCAACATTTTCAATGTCTTCTGCCGAAATTTCCTCGACTTCAAACCCAAACTGTTCTCCAAATACCTTAAGGTCTTCAATGTTGGCACTTCTGTTTTTTCCAAACCGATGGTCGTAACCAATTATAATGTGTTTGGCATGCAATTCATCTACAAGTATTTTTTTTACATAATCATGGGCTGATAAATTGGCAAAATCCTTTGTAAACCTTTTTACGATTAAATGGTCCAATCCAGTTTGCTCCAAGATTTCTCGGCGTTCGGTAATGGTGTTCAGAAGCTTGATGTTGGCATCTTTTTGAAGTACCATTCTGGGGTGAGGGAAAAAAGTGAGAATGACAGATTCCAGTCCTTTGCCTTTGGCCGTTGCAATGAGACGCTCAATAATTTTTTGATGGCCAATATGTACGCCGTCAAAGGTGCCTATGGTAATTACGGAAGGTTTGTCTATATATGTTGTTGAAGAATTGTGAAGTTTCAAGCCTGCTTTTTTGTGTAAAAATAGGTATTAAAGCCATGAAAATAAAAAAGGAGGATTGAAAAAATCTATCCTCCCTTTTTAGTGTAGGCATGGCCTTTATTTTTTAACAAATGGCAATGTAATGTTCTTGGATTTTTTTGAAATTCTGATGAAATACATACTGCTATTTGGAAGTATGAATAAATTTTGGAATGTTAAATTATTAACTGTAAAGTATGTTATTTTTTTTGGTTCATTATTATATGATATATTCGTGTAAGCTCTTAAAATTTAATTAACAATGAAGTTAAATTGTACTAAAGTTTTAATTCTTTTAGTGTTTTGTTTGAATGTGTCAGTTTTGTTTTCACAATCTTATTGGAAAAGGGTGGAGACGAATTCTGTAAGAAAGGCAAGAAAGGAGCAAAGAAGGGTGGAACCAAATGTTTTTAAAGTTTTTGAGTTGGATCTTGAAAAGTTTAAAAGTGTCCTTCGAAAAGCTCCATCAAGAGAAGAAGATTCAAAAAAGTCTAATGCCATTGTTCAGTTTCCAAATGCCAATGGAGAGTTACAGTCGTTCCAAGTTTTGGAGTCTTCAATTATGGATCCTGTATTGGCAAATAAATATCCAATGATTAAAACGTACAAAGCATTTGGAATTAATGATCCAACGGCTTCCATGCGTTTTAGTGTTACGCAGTTTGGTATACATGCCATGATGCTTTCTGGAAAGCAAGGTGCAGTATATATAGATCCTTATACTTCCGATCTAAAATCGTATATGGTTTATGAGAAAGAAGCTTTAGAAGGGGCTTCTCAAGATTTTTCATGCCTTCAGGATGAAGGAGTGTTGTTGGAGTCTATTGAGGTCGATAAATCATCTCAAAGATTTGCTGCTAACGATCAAAAACTAAGGACATATAGATTGGCACTTTCATGTACAGGTGAATACGCTGCTCTTTTTGCTGGATCGGGAAGTGTAACTGTACGTAAGGCTAATGTTCTTTCGCAAATGGTAATAACAATGAACCGGGTTAATGAAATATACGAGAGAGACCTAGCTATTACTATGCAGTTTGTTGCGAATAACGATGATGTCATTTATTTAGATTCGGCAACAGATCCTTGGATGGGTGAATATAATACTAAAACTGCAGAAACTTTAGATGATGTTATAGGAGTTGCTAATTATGACATAGGTCATAATTTTAATACTTCAGGGGGAGGGCATGCGGGATGTATAGGATGCGTGTGTGTATCTACTTCTAAATATAGTAATCATAAAGGGATGGCGTATACGGGAAGTTCAAATCCAGTTGGTGATGCATTCTATATTGACTATGTAGCTCATGAAATGGGACATCAGTTTGGAGCTTATCATATACAATCTAGTATTGAATGTTTTAGTGGAAATGGTGAAAGTGAGGTTGAGCCGGGAAGTGGTAGTTCTATTATGGGGTATGCAGGTATTTGTGATCCAAATGTACAATATCATAGCGACGCTCATTTTAATTATATAAGTGTTAAGCAAATACTCAATTATGTAAAAAATGGTTTGGGTAACGAATGTGCTCAAGAATCCGTTTTAGTTAATCAAGCGCCAATTGCAAACGCAGGTGGAGATTATACCATACCTGCAAGTACGGCATTTGTGTTAACTGGCTCTGCTACAGATGTCGATGGGGTTGAAACCTTGACTTATAGTTGGTATCAAAATGACGCAGCACCATCAGGTAAAGTTGGGAAGCCTCAGTCTACATGGGATACAGGTCCTTTATATCGTTCATTACTGCCTTCAGATTCACCGAAACGATATTTGCCAAAAATCGAGGATGTATTAAATGGTAATTTAACGCCTACTTGGGAAGTCACACCTTCAGTTACTAGAGATTTGAACTTCGCTTTTTTGGTTAGAGATAACGGGAGTGGCATAGGTAATGGGATTGGACAAACTGATGCCGATTTAATGAAAGTTACTGTTAATGCTGCCGCGGGACCATTTACAGTGACTTCGCAAAATGAAGAGGGAATTTTTTGGAGCCATGGTGATACAGAAATTATCACGTGGAATGTTGCTGGTACCACAGCAAATAATATCAACACATCCCGTGTAAATATTTTGTTATCTACAAATGGGGGAGAGACTTTTGATGTAGTTTTGGCAGAAAATACCCCTAATGATGGTGCACAAGAAATTGTAGTGCCAGATACTCCTGCCCTTTCATGTAGAATTATGGTTCAACCAGTAGGGAACATTTATTATGCTGTGAATTCACATCCTTTTGCATTGGATTATGAAATTGTTTGTGTACAATATGATTCTGGCAATCTTGGTTTAGCGATTCAGGATGCTGTTACTAATGGACAACAAGGAGTTGTTTTATCAAGTTCTTTGAATATATCAGATTCTGAAACAATTGAATCGACGGTTGTATATACAGATATAACGCATACATGGGTGGGCGATCTTTTTGTGGAGTTAAAACATCCAAACGGGGAAGTTAAAGCGACACTTTACAATAGGAACTGTAATAATGGACAAGATGATTTGGATGTGGTTTTTAATGATGAAGGAGGTGCAATTACCTGTGCAAATCCAGTAAGTGGAACTTTTTCCCCACAGACTCCTTTAAATGAGTTTTCTGGATTGGGCTCTAATGGGGAATGGAAGTTGGAAATTTCCGATTTCTCACCTATGGATTATGGAACTTTGAATTCTTGGTATATTGAAATATGTACAGCAACGCCAACATCATTGGGTGTTGACAAATTTGCTGCCAACAAATTCACTATTTTCCCTAACCCTAATAAAGGAGAGTTTACTATTAAGTTGAATTCCTTATCGGGTAATGACATCAAGGTGGATGTTTATGATGTAAGAGGACGTTTGATCTACAAAAAGTCATTTACCAATTCATCAGATTTTATTCAGACTATTGGTTTGAACAATGTCCAATCTGGAATGTATTTGGTAACGGTAAATGATGGTGAGCGTAGCGCTACCAAAAAAATTATCGTAGAATAATTTAAGAGAAAATATTTATGTAAAAAAGGAGCGACTTAAGTCGATCCTTTTTTATTTCCCGTTGAAGGTGTTCATGGTGTTGTTTACGCCTGCCAATCCAAAAGAGGTGATCAATTCTGTGGATTTTTCTAAGCGTTCCGGAAGCTTTTCGGTTTCCTCGGGAGTCCATTCTCCCAAAACATAGTCTACTTGTCTCCCTTTGGCGAAAGCATCGCTTATACCGAACCTAAAGCGGTTGTAATTGGTAGTTTGCAATTTGTCTTGAATGTCCTTTAATCCATTGTGGCCGCCATCGCTTCCTTTGGTTTTTAAGCGAATAGAGCCAAAAGGAAGATTCAAATCATCTGTTATTACCAAAAGGTTTTCCAATGGAATGTTTTCCTTGGAAAGCCAATACTGAACTGCTTTTCCGCTTAGGTTCATGTAGGTATTCGGCTTTAGCAAAATAAATTGTCTTCCTTTTAATTTGTAAATAGCGATATCTCCCAATTTTTGGGTTTCGAATGTTAGGGCTTCCTTTTTAGCTAAAAAATCCAATACCTTAAAGCCGATATTGTGCCGGGTTTCGGCGTATTTTTCTCCTATGTTTCCTAAGCCTACAATAAGAAATTTTTTCATGGGGTGAATGTCTTTGTTTTTAACCGAAGGGGTTCTTTTAAAGAAATTAAAAAACTTCTTACACATACCTGATTGTTTGTGTAAAAATAAAAAAGCATCCCACAAATGGAGATGCTTTTTGAATATAAGATTTAAAATCTATTCTTGTGCTTCTGCTGCATCGTCTTCATCTAGATCTTCATCATCGTCAGATACATTCATTGCTGCTCTAGAACGTCTTACTTGACATACTACAGTGTTGTCTGGGTGTAAGAATTTGTAAGCTTCGTTTTCTAAAGCTGTAATGTAAAGCTTGCTTCCAATTCTCAAAGGAGTAATGTCTGCCTCTACGAAATCTGGCAAGTTAGCAGGAAGAGCCTTAACTCTAAGTTTACGCTTGTTTTTACGTAATACACCACCATTCAATACCCCTCTAGAAGTACCGATAATGTGTACTGGAATATCCATAGTGATTTCTTTGTCCTCGAATAACTGATAGAAATCGATGTGAAGGATTTTATCGGTTACAGGGTGAAATTGGATGTCCTGCATTACGGCGTTGAAAGTGTCGCCATTTTCCAAAGCAATCACAACGGTATGCGCATCAGGCGTATAAACCAGTTTAGAGAATGCTAATTCAGGTGCTGAGAAATGAACTGGCTTGTCTCCTCCGTATAATACGCAAGGAACCTGTCCAGCATTACGTAGGGCTTTCGTTGCCTTTTTGCCCACGCTTTCTCTTTGAGATCCATTGATTGTAATTGATTTCATTTGTTGTTTATATTAAATTAAAAATTTATTACTAATTGATTTGTTGTAGTGCACGTTGTGCATTACATCGGCAAATAGTTCGGCGCAAGTCAATACGCGAATCTTTTTGCTTTCTTGTTTTAAAGGAATAGAGTCTGTAACGATCAACTCTTCCAATTTGGAATTTTCCAAACGCTCGTAAGCGCTACCAGATAAGATAGGGTGTGTACAGATAGCACGAACGCTCAATGCACCTCTCTCTATCATCAAATCGGCTGCTTTGGTCAAAGTTCCTGCAGTATCCACCATATCATCTACCAAAACCACATTTTTACCAGTTACGTCGCCAATAAGTTCCATGTGTGAAATGAGGTTGGCTTTTGCACGTTGCTTGTAACAGATAACCACATCGCTACCTAATGCTTTGGAATAGGCGTAAGCTCTTTTAGAACCTCCCATGTCAGGAGATGCAATAGTTAAGTTATCTAAGTTTAAGCTTTCCAAATAAGGTAAAAAGATTGTGGATGCAAACAAATGGTCTACCGGTTTTTCGAAGAACCCTTGTATTTGATCAGCGTGCAAATCCATAGTGATGATACGGGTTGCCCCTGCTGCTTCCAACATTTTTGCGACCAATTTTGCAGCAATCGGCACTCTAGGTTTGTCCTTACGGTCCTGTCTAGCCCATCCAAAATAAGGCAATACCGCTGTAATGTGTCTTGCAGAAGCACGCTTGGCAGCATCAATCATCAATAACATTTCCATTAGGTTTTGAGGTCCCGGGTGAGTAGATCCAATAATGAAAATGCGAGTTCCTCTAATAGACTCTTCATATGAAGGCTGGAACTCTCCGTCGCTATAAGTTGAGGTAATCACGTTCCCCAATTTAACACCAAAGTTCTCTGCAATTTTTTCAGCGAGCTCCCTGCTTTGTGTGCAGGTAAAAATTTTGGCTTCTGTAGCTACATTAGGCATTGGTAAATGTTTGTTTTGTAACGAATTAAAATTCGGTTTGTTAAATGAGGTGCAAATTTAGGAATTTATTTTAAGTCTAAAAGAATAAAAGTTGCAAATTTTTCTTGTGAGAATGAAAATAATTTATAATTTTGCAATCCGATTTCAAGCCTTGGTGGCGGAATTGGTAGACGCGCTGGATTCAAAATCCAGTTTCTTCGGAAGTGTGGGTTCGATTCCCACCCAAGGTACAAAGACCCGGTTAATCTTAGATTAATCGGGTTTTGTTTTTTAGTCTTTGTTATACGCTGTCTTCCTTTTTTTGTGTAATACGATTTAAATTTCATACTTCAACAACCGTAAGGCATTTAGAACGACCACTAATGTTGAACCTTCATGACCTATAACGGCAGGACCAAGGTCCACCATGCCCAATATCGTTAATGGTACAAGTATCGCAACCATTCCTAGGCTTATAATCAGGTTTTGCTTTATAATTTTCTTCGCTTTTCGACTAAGTCCAATGGCAAAAGGGAGGTTGTTCAGTTTATCTGCCATTAAAGCGATGTCTGCAGTTTCCAAAGCCACGTCTGAACCAGCTGCTCCCATTGCGATTCCTACCGTGCTTTTTGCCATGGCAGGAGCGTCGTTGACACCGTCTCCCACCATAGCGACACTGCCTTTTTCTTCCTCTTTTAATTTTTCAATGGCCGTTACTTTATCTTCTGGGAGCAGGCTACCTAAAGGATCCGTAATACCTATGTTTTTGGCAATGGCATCCGCAACCTTTTGATTGTCTCCTGTTAACATTATCATTCTTTTAATGCCAAGTTCTTTTAAGGCTGAAAGCGTCTCTATGGCTTCTGGGCGGGCCACGTCCATCACTGATATGATCCCTAAATAGTCTTTGTCTTGATGAACAATCATGGCGGTATGCCCCTCGGACTCGAACTTTGACATGTTTCTGTCAATTTCAGATGGAATTTTTTCACCTGTGATTTCTGTTAAGAGCCGCCTATTTCCTATATGAATAACGGAACCTAGCCAAAAGGCTTTAATGCCTCTTGCTACCAAGGCTTGTAGATTTTCAGCTTCGGAAATGTCTGTTGCTCCTAATTCTTTCTTTCCACCTTCCACAATAGCTGCTGCCAATGGATGGTCGCTCAATGCCTCTACGGCAATGGCAGCCTTCAATAGGTGTTCTTTGGTAGTTTTTCCATAAGGAAGCGCGTTGGTCAGTTTAGGTTTGCCTTCCGTCAAAGTTCCTGTTTTATCAAAAGCAATGGCACTCAGTGCGCCTAAGTCTTCTAATGGTCGCCCACCTTTTATCAAAACGCCTTGTCGAGCGGCTCTTGCTATTCCAGCCAAAACTGCACTTGGTGTGGAGATGGCTAGCGCACATGGCGAAGCGGCAATTAATACTGACATGGCCCTGTAAAAACTTTGCTGAAAGGTTTCGTCAATGATTAAAAATGCAAGCAATAGTAAAATCACCACTATTAAAACTATGGGTACATAATATTTTTCAAACTTGTCTGTTAAATGCTGTGTTGGGGATTTTTGAGTTTCGGCCTCTTTTACTAAAGTGATCAATCTGGATAGGGTACTGTCTTTTGCTTGCTTTAAAACTTTCACTTCCAAGACGCCACTGCCATTTATTGTACCTGCAAATACGCGATTTTCAGGCGTTAACTTATTTATGTCATTTTCATTTATCCATTGTAGGCTGGGACGTTTGTCAATAGGAAGACTTTCCCCTGTAATTGGTGCTTGGTTGACGGCACTTGTTCCTTTTGTTATTACACCATCGGCTGCAATTTTGGTGTTGGGCTTGACCACGATAATATCTCCTATCATTAATTGTTCAACCCTTACTTCTACCACATTATTATCTCTTTTGACCAAAGCTACGGGGGGTGTTAAATCGGAGAGGGCTTGGATAGATTTTCTAGCTTTCTTCATGGCATAGTGTTCCAAGGCATGGCCCAAACTGAATAAAAATAGCAGTAGCGCCCCTTCGCCCCATTTGCCTAAGGCCGCTGCGCCTATTGCAGCAAAAAGCATGAGAAAATCTATTTCAAAATGTCCTTTCAACAAATCTCTTCCGGCCGTGATGAAGGTGAAAAAACCACCCCAAAAACAACTGATAACAAAAAGGGTGGTGGGTATACTTTGGACAGTGTTAAAAAACAGGGAAATGACCAACCCTAATAGCCAGAGTACACCACTGATTATAGCAAAATATAATTCGGTGTTTTCGCCAAAAAATAGCAGTTTTGATGAAATTTCGTGATGCTCAGTCGATTCATTTTTTATGAAGTCACTATGAATCTGCCCGATTTTAAACCCTAATTTCTCTATGGATTGAATGATGGAGGATTGATTGGTCTGGCTATTTTTGTTATCCCATTCTAATTGGACAATTCCCGAAGCTGAAACAGACACAAAATTGACATCAATTTTCTTTCTTAAAATTTCCTCAATTCTACGAGCCTTCCTAGCATGTCTAATTTCTTTTATTTCAATATGTAGCTTTGGCATAATTAAAATATCAATGCTCTTGGGTCGTTTTTTTTGCAAAGGCGGAGAGCCGTTTTATAAGAGATAGTTATAGGATAAATTTACTTTAATTTTGGTTTAGAGCGATTATATATTGTTGGTAAATAGTTAGTTGATTTTAGTTGGTGATCAGGTTAAGAAAACAAAACGGAAAAATTGCGAGGGTTTTACGTGAGGAAAATTTGAAGTCATGAATTATACATGGTGTTGTAGCGTGTCTGTTCTTTCGAAAATAGTATTTACTACAGTTCTTTATTGATATTCACAATTAATGAATCTGAAAATTGGTGTATTTGTTGAATTTTAATTAGGTTGGTTTTTTGTCCTCTTAGAATTTTTCCTAAAGCAATTTGAAGATTTTGGTATTCATTGCTTTTTTTGTCAAAATACCATGGGTAGTTGGAGATATTAAAATTTTGGTTATCCCGAATGTAATCTTGAATTAACTTGGTTAAAGAGTTTTCCATTAAACGAAATCCCTCTTTAATGGATTCAGTATTGGCTTTGTTATATAAATCTTCCCGTTCGCAACGTAAATAATAATCCTTAATAGCTGTTTCAATAGATTCCGAACCTATGGTGTACAGCTTTCCAGTATTTAATAGTTCATCATAAACACTTCTATACAAGTTTAAATATGAGCCCCCAGCTGAAATTGGATTATTAATATAAAAGAGTATATCATCTTCTGCTAGTCCGTTATAGGTTTTTTTTAGTAAAGAATCACAGTTTTTGATAGCCTCCTCCAAACCAACATAAGGGCTTTCTTCCGTAGGTTCGTGATTGGATAGCATTGACATACGTTTTTTATTAAGCTCAAGTTCGTTTATCATCTTTTCCAAGTACTCTCTGTTGGCCTTTTTTAATTTTGAGGTATTGACCCATCCATTAACTTTTACAGCAATCAAAATACCAATTACAACTAATATTATTTCTCCAATAGCATATTTGAAATACTTTCCAGTTTTACCATCCGATAGTAGTTGTTGTCTAATTTTTCTATAGAATTTCACCATTTCCGTACTTTAACTTTTTTAATGAAACACAGCATCTTTATATTCAATTAAACTATCATCCCGGCATTTATGCACTGGCTAATCAATTCTACAGTATTACTTGCGCCAGACTTTAAGGCAATATTCCTTCTGTGGGTTTTTACAGTTTCGGCAGAGATGTGTAACAAATTGGCAATGGTTTTGGTGCTTTCTCCTTTTGCCAAATGCTGTATGATTTCCTTTTCGCGTTTGGTGATGCATTCTATCCAATCCTTTTTCTTGTCAATAGAGTTGTTGGGGCAAAAGCACCCCGATTGGCTACAAATATTATAATAGGACTTTTCCCCATCCAAATGGATGAAGGAAACTTCATTTGTCGATTTTACTTTTAGGTGACTAATGTCGGTATGGATACTAATAATATGTTTCGGGAGTATTTCTTCGCTTAGAGCTATGATTGAAGTTTGGACCATCATGGTTTTTATTTGCTCTGATTGATCAACCCGATTGTAAGTAAAAATAATTTTATAAGAAAGAATGTCCCCTTTTGGTAAAAACCGGAAGAAGAAGTCCTGTATGGTCTGCTCTTTTTTGAGGATTTTTTGGAATTCGTCTTCTTGAACTTTTTCAAGCATTTTTTCCATGGTGACTTCTTCAGGTGGGATGCCTAAAATTTTCTCAACACTGGGGGAAATGTATTCTATGGTTAAGGTTTTAAGGTTGAGTATGTAATAGTAGCTGGCTCCGGGAGTAAAAATATTGGCAATTTTAATGAGTTGCTCCGAATTTCGGAAGGTATCATCAATTGCGATGTTTTTGGTGTAATTTTCTTTCCAAAAGTTTATAATGGTGGCTGGTTGGTTGTTGGTTTCCATTTCATTTAAATTGTTTTAGCTTACTGGGTGTATTTAAATTATTGAGATATGCTAGTTGCAACAATTATTATAGATGAAGATTAAATTTCATCGACAAAATGCAGTTTGAAGGCTAAAGAGGGACATAAATTGAATGAATATATAAATGTAAGCTGTATTGGTTTCTATTATGTTGTTTGTTATCAATTGGTATTCATTGTGTTACGTGTTTGGTTTCTTTGTTTTTTTAATAAGAAAGCAATAACTTCGTGAGACTAATCGAGATAACTAAAAACATAACAAGCGATGAAAAAGATTATTTTAATTGTAATGCTTTTGTTTGGTTTCCAGAGTTTTGCTCAGAATGCAGAAATGGAAGCCTTTAAGGATTTGTTCAATTCTGAAAAGAAAATGGCTCTTGGCGAATTTTTGGATTTGGAAACATCACAAAGTGCCAAGTTTTGGGAAATCTATAATGATTATACCGAAGAACGAAAGGATTTGGCCAATAGACGAATTGCCCTGTTGAAAAAATATGCTTACCAATATGGAACCTTTACCGATGAGCAGGCAGCAGACATTGTCAAGGAAACATTTTCCATTAGAGACCAGAGCGATAAAATCCTGTGGAAATATTATAAAAAGTATGAGAAGGAATTTGGAGCAAAAACGGCGGCTAAGTTTGTCCAATTTGAACTCTACGTTCAAACGTCTATAGATAATGAACTACAGACAGCCATGCCTTTAATAGAAACAAAATAAGAGTTGTTGATATTTTTTAAGAACCACCTATTTAAGGTGGTTTTTTGTTTTGTGTTATTTTTATTGAGCAGTTTGGGAATTCCTTTTTTAACTTTTCCCAAACTTTTGCTTGATAGCATGTTCTACTTTCAGAAGAATGCCAATTATTGAGCCAATTAGTGCAGCGCTGCCTAAGGCATAAGCCGTTTTATGTGTTGGTTCGAACGCAAATCCCAGTAAACTAAATACTATAAGAAGGGCTCCAGCTATCATTAATATTTTTGCGGCGTAAACTTGGGCAAAATCCCAACGTTCCTGATTTTTCATGGAACTGCCCGTCTTGTAACAGTAAATAGGGTTGATGGTTTTGGGAGGAAACTTAAGCATGACCAAGCCAAGTAACATAAAAATGGTTCCTGAGCTGGCCGGAATTAGAAATAAAGGATTGTCTACTGGCATCTGAAACTTTTTTGTCTAAAATACAATTTTTTCAAAAAGTAAGTAATGCCTTACTTTAAAAAGGCGCTTCGCAAATGATGGTCATGACCTCTTTGGAAACAGGGTGCGTAAACGTTAAACGTTCGGCATGAAGGTGTAATCTATCGGTTTTGGTGCCATATAAATCATCGCCTACTATTGGAATTTGCAGCCCTTTGCTGTGCGCTGCATGGACCCGTAGTTGGTGGGTGCGTCCTGTAATTGGGTAGAAGTGAATACGGGTTTTCCCGTTTTCTACAGACACTACTTCATACTGTGTTTTGGCAGGCTTTCCGTGGTCATAGCACACCAATTGCTGAGGCCTGTTGTCCAAATCAACGCGTAATGGTAAATCTATGGTGCCCTCGGTGGTTGCCAATTCGCCGTCCAAAAGGGCGACATAGCGTTTTTTTACGGTACGTTCTATAAACTGTCTTTGAAGCAATTTGTGGGTGCGCTTGTTTTTAGCTACCAATAGTAAGCCAGACGTAGACATATCTAAACGATGTACTAACAGCGGACCTTTTGCTTTTGGGAGGTATTGTTTCATTTTTGTCAATACCGATTCGTTTTGGGTCTTCCCTGGAACCGACAAAAATTCGTGTGGCTTGTTCACTAATAAAAGATGCTCGTCTTCGAATACAATGTCCAATTCCTTGTCATAGGTTATGGATTGTTCAATGGGATTGTCTTCCACGTTTAAGCCTTGCATCATGTGGCCTAAAATGGGTTCGCACTTACTGCGGCAAGAGGGGTAGAACTGTTTGTGTTTGCGCACTTCAGATTTTGGTGACGCACCCCACCAAAATTCTGCCATGGCAATAGGTTGCAATTGGTTTTGATAGGCGTATTGAAACAACTTTGGAGCGGCACATTCTCCCGATCCTGCTGGGGGAACAGGGGATGATGTGTTTTTAAAAATGTCCAATAAATCTTTTGAAAGGCCTTCGGCATTTAAAAAGCGGTACTGTTCATGAAGTCGCTTTTGTAGATAAGCCGATTGTGATGCGCGCTGTTCTTTTAGCTCGGTAATGGGAGCTGTGACTTTGGTTAAGTTAAGTTCGGTATCTCTTATGGCGGTTTCCAAATGTTGTTTTAGTTGTTTCAACTGGATTTGATACCCGATACTTTCTGTTTTCAACCTTTCAAAAAGGGTTTGAAATTCACTGTCGCTTAAAACTTCTTTGGCTTCATCCCGTTGTTTGTTGCGTTCTTTCTTTTTGGCCTTCATCATGGCCTTAAAGTCTGAAAGTTCTTTTTCTGCGTTTCTTTTACTATCAGCTAGCTGTTCTTTGGCCATTCGTAATTCGTTGGCACTTTCAAGGGTTTCAATGGTTCTGTTGAGTTCATTAAGCTGGGCTTCTCCTTTTTTGTAAAAACCTTCTTTGTTTAAGGTGTCGTATACGGTTGGAACAAAGCCTTTAAGGTGATTGCTTTCAGCTAATTTTCCGGAAAAGGCTGCTAGATAAGCCAATTCGTCCTGTTGATTTTTAACCACCATCACTCCAAACATTTTTCCAATAACCAAGCCTTGCATTTCTGGAGCTAAACCAAAATTATGCTCAAAATCGGTTTGGTTTTCCAAATAGGCCTGTAAATCCTGTGCTGCCTGAATGCATAAGGGATGGGGTTGGTAGTAAAATGGAAATGTAAATTTTTCCGGTAAGTCTACTCCCGAATCCGCCTTTAAAGGATGTATCAATGTGTCGCCAAAATGTTGCATAGCTTCTGAAAAAGTGCCGCAAAGAAACGAAATAATAATGAATGTTAGCTTTGTCGTTAAGGGAGGCTAAGGCTTGCAAGTGTGATTTTTAGGGTGCCAAGTAGTTTCCTGAGTGGATCTGTTCCAGATGCTCTGTGTCTAAATTGTAAATATACACCCAGGATAGCAGTGTGCTGCCATCTTTTAAATAAGTGTCAACTTTTATACGTTTGTAGAGATCAGGTTCTGTGGAATGAGGATCCATGCCTTCGTAACTATCCAAAACTTCAAAAACACGAATGGTATTGCTAAGTTGGTAAATGCTGCCATACACTTTTTCTGTGTGTTGATCACTTAAAATTGCTCCAGGAAAACTGTTTACAATAAAGAGTTTGCCGTAAAAATAACCATCGCCTATCCATTGCGCATGTTCAAGTAAAAAGCGGGACATCTCGTGTCCTGTATCTTTTAATAAAGTGCCATAAACAAATAAATAATCTTTTTCTAAGGGAGTCATGCTTATGAGAATGTTGCCTTTTGGTTTTTAAAAATATAAAAAATTGGGTTTGACTTAGTGTAATTTTCTGTTCAAATACTGTAACCTAGGTCACGATAAAAAAGTTGGGTTTTCTTAACTTTGTATTTTAAATAACTGTAAATCAATCGATAAAAACATGAGTTATTATTTTTCAACAAACACAAAAGGAACTTTTGATGAAACCATAGATAAAGTAACTGCTTTATTGAAACAGGAAGGTTTTGGTATATTAACGGAAATAGATATGAAGCAAACTTTGAAAAATAAGTTGGATGTGGATATCAAGAAATATAAAATTTTGGGCGCTTGTAATCCGCCATTTGCCTATAAGGCACTTCAGGCAGAGAATAAAATAGGAACCATGTTGCCCTGTAACTTTATTGTTCAGGAGCTTGAGCCTAACCAAATTGAGGTGTCATGTATCAACCCCATGGTGTCTATGCAGGCGGTGGGTAACGAAACCTTGAAGGATGTTGCGCAAGAAGTGAGTTCCAAATTAGAAAATGTGATTAAAAACCTTAACAATGAAGCGTAGTTTTAATGATATTGTCAATGCCGATACCCCTGTGTTGGTAGATTTTTTTGCCGATTGGTGTGGGCCATGTAAAATGTTGGCGCCTGTTTTAAAACAGGTTAAGGAGAGTCTGGGAGACTCCGTTAAAATTGTAAAAATAGATGTGGATAAAAATAATGCCTTGGCAGCTAAGTATCAGGTTAGGGGTGTGCCTACAATGTTGCTTTTTAAAAATGGGCAACAGGTTTGGCGACAATCTGGAGTTCTTCAGAAGGAAGATATTATTCAGGTGATTAAATCAAATTCTTAATTAGTTGGAATAAAAAAAGGCGTGGGAGCTGAAACCACGCCTTTCATCTCAAGTTCATCGATGTTTTAAGGAGCTATACAAAACGCAGGCTCCATCGATAGTTATCCAGTTAAAGAGTCGCAAAGAAACTTATTCATGAGCGAATCCAAGGGTTTCTTGGGTTAAGGAATGCTTAACTTTAGGGGTTAAGTGTTAAGAGATGGTTTTTGGTGTCTTGAAAATTTGCCTGTGGATAACTGTCGTATTTCCGCTGTTAAAATGAGTATATTTTTTCGTAACTTTCTGATAATTAAATCATAGGGTCATGAAAATCAACAAGGAAAACATCCCCACTACCATGCAGTCTCCAGATGCGATTATGCGTGCTCAGGCCGATTTTGGAGCAATGACCGCTTGTTATAATGAGTTACCAGCCGGAACCGACTTTACGCCGCTTTTAGATGGCTTGGACAACAACAGTTGCCATTGCCCGCATTGGGGATACATTATTGAAGGGGCACTTTTGGTGCTTTATGACGATGGGAAAGAAGACCTGTTGCAAGAAGGTGATGTATTTTATTTGCCTGCAGGTCATACGGCCATAGTTCAGGAAAATGTCAAATTCATTGATTTTAGTCCTACTAAGGAATACAATGAAGTAATTACCCATGTTGGTAAGAAAATGGCAGAATTGGAAGGAGAGGCTTCCTGATTTCTTCGTGCGTTTGTTGCTTGTGTTTGGTCTTTGGTAGATAGGTAATTGCGATTTATTGTTTTAGGGATGGTCCTTTTTTCAGTATTTATAAATTCAATCATCTAAAATCAGGGAATTCATAAAAGCAATACTTTTTTGCAAATATTTAATGTTTAAAATTTGTTTGGGTTCTTCGCTTCTTTTAGTTTTGCCTCCCAAATGATTAGAACATTCCTCAAATATCTTTTATTTGTATGTGCGGTACTCGTGTTTGGGTACGGCCAAGCCTATGCCAATCTTACGGTGAATGGGCAAGGAGAAATTGTTGCTAATCAATCTCAAACTATTGAGCAACAACATCAGGAAGGAGCATTCGTTACCAAGGGATGGTCCAATTCCGAAAAGGAAACTCCACTATTGGAAGTTTCCATTGCGGAACCTGAAGAAGAAAGTGCTCACCTTTACGATTTTGATAAACTTCTCCAAAGCCAAGGCTACTACTTTGCGGCTATTTGTTTTGCCATAGCCACTGGCTTCATTCTTCTGGAAAAGAAGAAACACCTACCTCTTAGTAAGTGCCATGTGCATTTACCATCCCAAAAAATATCCGTCCTGTACCAAGTTTTCAGGATTTGATTTTTACGTATTAAGGCAATTTAGTATTGCCTAACTTCTGTAATGTGTCCTAAGGATCTAGACCTTTTAGCGGACATATTGCTTATTTCCATTCATACTTTTTTCAAACTATTCAAACATAAAGCCAAGGAGCTTTATACAAACAAAAATTATTATGAAGAGATTTCCAATTTACGTTGGCCTATTGGCCATGGTATGTAGTGTAGGTTGTAACTCGCACAAGGAAGAAAAGCACGAAGAACGGACCTTTCAGGTAACCAATCCTGTGTATAGGGACACTTCCATTACCAAGGAATATGTCTGTCAGGTGCATTCTATCCGAAATATCGAGATCAGAGCCATGGAAAAGGGCTACCTGCAAGACATCAGAGTAGATGAAGGTCAAAAGGTGAAAAAGGGACAGATGATGTTCCAAATCATGCCGAATATCTATCAAGCAGAGCTTCAAAAGGCCAAGGCCGAAAGTGAGGCTGCTACTATTGAATACCAGAATACCAAATTGTTGGCAGACAATGATGTTGTGTCTCCAAACGAATTGGCCTTGGCAAAGGCCAATTACGAAAAGTCTAAGGCTGAAGTGGCTTTGGCAGAAACCCATCTAGGATTTACCAATATTAAAGCGCCTTTTGATGGAATATTGGACCACCTTCATGTGCGTGAGGGCAGTATGCTGGAAGAAGGCGAGTTGTTGACAACACTTTCAGATAACAGCCAGATGTGGGTATATTTTAATGTGCCTGAAGCCGAGTATTTGGATTATGTCATGAGTCAAAACAAAGACGATAAAAAAGAGGTTCGTCTGTTGATGGCCAACAATAAAACATTCAACCAAAAAGGTGTTGTTGAAACCATTGAAGGAGAATTCAATAACGAAACAGGAAATATTGCCTTTAGGGCGACCTTTCAAAATCCTGATGGCATTTTGCGTCATGGTGAAACAGGAACGGTCTTGATGACGACGCCTTTAAAACATGCCATGTTGATTCCGCAGAAGGCTACTTTTGAGGTTTTGGATAAACGTTACGTATTTGTGGTAGATCAAGACCATATTGTAAGGCAAAAGGAAATCAAGGTAGGCGCAGAGCTTTCGCATTTGTTTGTAGTTGAAAGTGGTCTTGATGAAAAGGATATCATTCTTTTGGAAGGCATCCGTTTGGTTAAGGACAGTCAGAAAATTGCCTATGAGCTAGAGCAACCAGATGAGGTTTTGGCCCATTTGGATGTTTACGCTGAATAATAATCCCAAAAATTTTAGATCATGTTTAAAAAGTTTATTCATAGACCGGTATTGGCTATTGTCATTTCGGTAATGATAGTTTTTGTGGGGTTATTGGCGATAAAGCAACTGCCTATTTCGCAATTTCCCCAAATTGCCCCAACCACCGTTAACATATTTATTGCCTATCCAGGGTCGAGTGCCGACGTTTTGGTAAAGTCAACCTTGATTCCTTTGGAAACCGCCATTAATGGAGTGCAAGGAATGCGATATATTGCTTCCGATGCCACCAGTGCTGGTGAAGGAACGGTAAGAATTATTTTCGATCCAGGTACCGATCCCAACGATGCCGTCGTCCGGGTTAAGACCAGAGTGGACCAAGTAATGCCGCTTTTGCCAGAATTGGTGCAAAGGGAAGGGGTGATTATTACGCCGGTTCAGCCTAGTATGTTGATGTATGTGAACCTTTATAGCAAGAAGGACAATACAGATGAAAAGTTTCTTTACAATTATGCATACACCCGAATAGTTCCAGAGATTCAAAGGATCAATGGGATTGCGAGTGCCCAAATTTTAGGGAGCCGTAAATTTGCCATGAGGGTTTGGTTGAAACCAGACCGTATGCGTGCCTATAATATTTCGGCGGAAGAAGTGCTTGAGGCGATGGAGGACCAAAGTATTCTTGCACGTCCAGGACGTATTGGTAGGAGTTCGGGGAAAAAATCCCAATCCTTGGAATATGTATTGACCTATCGTGACCGATACAACGAACCTGAAGAGTATAAGGAGATCATTGTTAGAGCCAATTCCGAAGGGGAAATGATTACCCTTGGCGACATTGCCGATGTGGAACTGGGAAGTGAATTCTTCGATATCTATTCCAATCTCGATGGGGAGCCTTCGGCTTCTATCGTGTTAAAACAAACTTTCGGAAGTAACGGAAGTGATGTTATCAAGGCCGTAAAGGAAAAATTAAAGGAACTTAAGGAAGATTTGCCTCCAGGGGTGGATTATAAAATCAGTTATGACGTTTCCAATTTCTTGGATGCTTCCATAGAACAGGTATTGCACACGCTTCGAGATGCTTTCATCTTGGTGGCTATTGTGGTGTTCATATTCTTGGGAGACTGGCGTTCGACATTAATCCCCATTATTGCCGTTCCGGTATCCTTGGTGGGGGCCTTTTTTGTGATGCAAATATTCGGCTTGTCCATTAATCTTATTACCCTTTTCGCCTTGGTATTGGCCATTGGTATTGTGGTGGATGATGCCATTGTGGTTGTAGAGGCCGTCCATATCAAGATGGAAGAAGAGCATCTCACACCTTATCAAGCGTCCAGTAAAGTATTGGGTGAAATTGGAGGGGCTATTATTGCGATTACCTTGGTAATGGTTTCGGTTTTCATCCCTATTTCATTTTTGACTGGGCCAGTAGGAGTGTTCTACAGACAGTTCTCCATTACCATGGCAGGTGCTATTGTAATTTCAGCTGTAGTGGCCTTGACATTAACGCCTGTATTGTGCGCCATGATTTTAAAGAACAATCATGGACAGCCTAGAAAGAAATCATTGATGAACCGTTTCATTGATAGTTTTAACCGTCTTTTTGAAAGATTGACGGGACGCTATGTAGGATTCCTTAAGCTTATTGTTCATAGAAGGGTGATTACGTTTGGAGTTCTGATAGCTTTCTGTATCGGAACTGGATTGGTGAATAAAGTGGTGCCTTCAGGGTTTATTCCTAGTGAAGACCAAGGGATGATTTATGCCATCATTCAAACGCCACCAGGAGCTACTTTGGAGCGTACTAATGATGTCGCTAGAAAACTTCAGGCGATGTGTGAAGAGATTGAAGGCGTGGAATCGGTTTCTTCTTTGGCAGGTTATGAAATTATGACCGAAGGTCGTGGTTCCAACGCAGGAACCTGTTTGATCAACCTTAAGCCCTGGTCGGATCGTAAGCATTCGGTACACGAGATCATGGAAGAACTGGAAGAGGAAAGCAAGGATCTTGGAGCGGTCATTGAATACTTCGAACCACCTGCGGTACCAGGATTCGGGTCCTCGGGAGGGTTTTCCTTAAGATTATTAGATAAAACCAACGGTACCGATTATCATGAATTTGAAAGAATCAACAACGAGTTTTTGGAAGCGCTGGGAGAGCGTAAGGAGTTGAGCGGTTTGTTTACCTTCTTTGCGGCCAATTATCCACAATATGAGTTGAAAATCAATAATAAGGCAGCCATGCAAAAAGGGGTTTCCATTGGAAATGCGATGGAAAACCTCAATATTCTAATTGGTAGTACCTACGAGCAAGGGTTTATCAAGTTTGGGCGCTTCTTCAAAGTGTATACTCAAGCGGCTCCGGAGTACCGTAGCTTGCCAACCGATTTGGAAAAACTTTTTGTGAAAAACGAAGAAGGCGAAATGGTGCCCTATTCTTCTTTCATGACGTTGGAAAAGAAATTGGGACCTAATGAGATTACCCGATACAATTTGTACAATTCTGCTGCCATACGTGGGTTGCCTTCAAAAGGCTATACTAGTAATGATGCCATTAAGGCCATTCAAGAAGTAGCGCAGCAAACCTTGCCTCGTGGGTATGATATTGCTTGGGAAGGTCTTTCGTACGACGAAGCGCAACGCGGTAACGATGCTCTTTATGTTTTCATCGTGGTGTTGATCTTTGTGTACTTTGTATTGGCAGCTCAATATGAGAGTTTCCTATTGCCGTTGGCAGTGTTGTTGTCATTGCCAATTGGAGTATTTGGATCGTTTTTAATGTTGAAGGCCATGGGGCTTTCCAACGATGTATATGCACAAATTGGGATGATCATGCTAGTTGGATTGCTCAGTAAAAACGCCGTGCTTATTGTGGAGTTTGCGGTGCAAAAGCACAGGCAGGGTGCTACCGTTTTGGAAGCGGCTATTGAAGGAGCCAAAATGAGGTTTCGACCTATTTTGATGACATCGTTTGCCTTTATAGCTGGATTGGTGCCCTTGGTAATCGCTACTGGTGCAGGAGCTATCGGAAACAGAACTATTGGAGGCTCCTCTTTGGGAGGTATGTTGATAGGAACTCTTTTTGGAGTAGTTGTCATTCCGGGGCTGTATTACATTTTTGGAAAAATGGCAGAAGGAAGAAGCTTGATCAAGGACGAGTACGAAGAGCCAATTTCTGAAGAATTTGTAAGACGTGGTGAAGAAGAAAGTGCTTTAAGACAGCGACTGAAAGAGATGAACAAACAAATCAAAAAACTAATGAAAGGAAACAATGAGAAATAAATCAGTTTTTAAAACCTTCAATTTCAAAATTGGAGCACTTGTGGGATTTGTGCTGTTCGTTATTAGCAGTTGTGTGCCCGCAAAGGAAGTTAGGGATGAGAACACTGCATTGCCAGAAACTTTCTCAGAGCAGGTTGTGGTAGATACGAGCAATTCTGCCAAGATCAATTGGAAGGAATTCTTCAAAGATGACTATTTAACGGCTTTGATCGATACGGCTTTGGTGAACAACCAAGAGCTCAATATCATGTTGATGCAAGTGGATATGGCCAAGAATGAAATTCGTGCTCGAAAAGGAGAGTATTTACCTTATGTCGATATTCAAGCCGCTGGTGAAGTAGAAAAAGTGGGACGTTATACCAGTCAAGGTGCCAACGATGCCAATACGGATATCAGGCCTGGGGAGGAGTTTCCGGAGCCGTTGCCTAACTTTCAAGTGGCAGCTGTTGCTTCTTGGGAAGTGGATGTGTGGAAAAAGTTACGCAATTCCAAAAAAGCAGCAGTCATGGAGTACTTGTCTTCGGTGGAAGGGAAGAACTTTATGGTGACCAATCTTATTTCTGAAGTGGCGGAATCCTATTATGAGCTTCAGGCTTTAGATAATAAATTGGCCATTATCACTCAAAACTTACAACTGCAGCAAGATGCTTTAAAGACCATTCGTCTTCAAAAGCAAGCAGCCAAGGCCACTGAATTGGGGGTTCAGCGTTTGGAAGCTGAGGTTTTCAAGAACAAGAGTGAACTGTATTCAGTAAAACAGGAAGTGGTAGAGGCCGAAAATCGAATCAATTTCTTGATAGGAAGATCGTCTCAACATATCAATCGCCAATCTGAAGGGTTTATCGATACCGAAATGGACACGATTTTTGTAGGGGTCCCATCGCAATTGTTAGCCAACAGGCCTGATATCCGTCAAGCGGAATATGAATTGGCAGCTGCCAAATTGGATGTCAAAGTGGCCAAGGCTAATTTTTACCCTTCCTTTACTATTAGGGCTGGTGTTGGCTTGGAGGCTTTCAGTTTGAAATACCTATTCAATACGCCAACCTCATTGCTGTACACTTTGGCAGGAGATATGGTGGCACCGCTTATCAATAGAAATGCTATTAAAGCGGAATATTTTAATGCCAATGACAGGCAGGTGCAGGCCATTTTTGAATACGAGAAGTCTATTTTGGGCGCCTACATCGAAGTGGTCAATGGGGTTTCCAAGATTGATAATCTAAGAGAAAGTTACCACTTAAAAGAGCAACAGGTTGAAGCTTTAACAAAGTCTATCGATATTACTAATAAACTCTTCAGGTCGGCGAGAGCAGACTATATGGAAGTGTTGTTGACCCAAAGGGATGCGTTGGAGTCGAAGATGGAATTGGTTGAAACCAAAAAAGAGCAAATGACTGCTTTTGTAACAATGTATAAAGCCCTCGGGGGCGGATGGAATTGATTCCTTGGTATAGGAATTATGGTTGGTTGATGAGAACCCCCATGTGTACTGAAAGGTACAATGGGGGTTTGTTTTTGTTATTTCTTGTCTAATGTGAAGTTGAAACTCACTTTAACGTCTTTGGAAATTTTATTCTCAACAATACTTGGTATTTTGATGTTGTAATCAGAAATGAGCACCACAAAACTTCCTGTTAGGATGAGTTGATCTCCTTGTTTTTCGATAATTACAGGAATGTCCTTTAAGGTATTGGTAACTCCGTGAAAGGTCAGCTCACCATCTATGGTGAATTGCTGTTTCCCTGAAAGGCTATTCCCTTCAAAATCTTTGAAAGTGCCTTTAAAGGTCGCTTTCGGGAATTCTGAAGATTCCGCATAGTTTTCATTGAAATGTTCCTCCATGAGGGCATTTTTAAACCGAAATCCTTTTACCAATGCCAATGAGGCAAATTCACCATTGTCAGCATTTAAAATAGCGGTTACCGAAGTGTTTTTGGCGGCCACTTCCTCAAAGGAGGGCACTGAAGCTTCAAACTCTAGGGTTCCTGTTTTCGTGAGATACTTTTCCTGGGCAAAGCCTGTAAGGCTGAGGCATAGCAGGAGGTAGACAAGTGTTTTCATAATAATGGTATTTATTCTTCAAGTAGGCCATCTGTTTCCCATTGCTCAACTTGGTCAATGAGGTTTTGTGGCAATTTAGGACCTCCAACAGGCATTAATAATGCTGTGTTATCTGTCGTGATACGTCCAAAAAGATTTCTGTTCAACATAGATTCTTTTACAGTTTCATAAGTTGTCAATGCCATTGGAGCTCCATTTACGGGAGGATTACTGTGGCAGTTGATGCAATTATTATCCATGATGGATTTTATATGTCCGGTGTAGGTAATTGTTTCTGTAATAGGGGTATCGTCGGTTAAGTCGTCTTCGCTATCGTTGGAACAGTTAAACAATAGCAATAAGGCTAAAATTGAGGTGTAAGTTAATTTCATAGTTGTTTTTTTGTTGTTAAAATACTCTGCTTAAGTTAAATCCGAAATAAACGTCTCCATCGGCCCAGTCGCCAGTGCTTTGTCCTAAGAATCCGTTGGTGTTCATGGGTTGTGCATTGGTAAAATGCATTTGGAATACATGGCCTCCCGTTTCCAAATCTACCCCAATTGATAATGGGTTTTTGAATGGTGAATTTGAAGCACGGTTAAGATGCCATCCGTAGTCCATATTAAGGGACCATCTGGTTGATAATTTGTATCTCCCACCAAATCCAAGGGCAAATTGCGAGTTATCTTGGTCATCAAACTGCACATAATTGTCATGGAAAAATGTTGGAGCCAATTCCAGGGATAGATTTTTAGTGACTTTTCTGGAGATAAGCAATTGCGCTGTGTATCCCAATCTATGTTTGAATTCTAATTTTGGAAGATTGTCTTTGTCTAAAGCGGTATTTATTAATAGCGAATTGTAACCCACAATAGTTAGGGGAAACCCATTGGTTTCCTGTCTGAAAAGGCGATACTTAATGGCGCTTTCATAAATCTTCTGGTAGGAACTTCTAGAAACACTAATATTGAATCCGTCGCTAATTCCATAGATGAAATTAAGTCGGGTTACGGCATCGTCAAGCCCAAAGAAGGTGTCAAAACCATTTTCGATACTGCCGAAACGGTGAGCCACTACAAAGGTGAATTCGTTTTTGGCGACGAGTTTGGTAGATTCAAAATTGACGATTTTAAGACCTTTAAATACGGCAGAAACATAAGGGTCTACAATAGTGTCTGTGTCTATTTCGCTTAATAAATCTTCTTGAGAGAAGGAGAATAATGGAGTGCAAAACAGAAAAAGTAAAAAATAGAGGTGCTTCATATGAGATAATAATTCAATAAAGGGTTGTTGTGAGTTAGTTGTTGATTGGGTTGCATTGGTCTAATTTCAGTTCTTCCAAAAGATCATCATAGCCAATAACGCGTCCTTTGATGGTGATGGATTGCCCTTGTACTAAAGTTGTTTCAGCAGGTTGTGAGAGTTGGCAAAATATCTTGTCGTTAAGTGTGATACTTTGTGTTGAACTTTCGGTAACTATCCCAGATACTGCAATCGTGTTGTTTAGGTATTTTGTTTCAGCAGCAGTTGGGTCTGAAGAGAATTCTGAGACTAAATCTTGGGCTTCCATTGTAAAGGTTGGAGCCTCTTTTTCTATATTCCTATGGTCTTGATAAATGTAGTTGTATCCCAAAATGGCCACGATGGCAATTATGGCGATAATCAAAAGCCAGTTGCGAGTTGATTTCATATAATGGAGGTTATATTTTTTGGAAAGTTAACGTATCGGTGCCTCCATTGCCTCCACTAACATCGATAAGTTTAATTGTTGTACTGCTATAGGTGTCTATATCCCAGTCGTCATTTAGGTCTTCAAAATCATTAGTGTCCGGTACATTAAAAAAGATATTGAAATCAAGATCGTCATCACTGTTGTTGTCATCGTCTGTGCTATTGCTACTGTCGGTTATAGTCCAGATACCTGTATGGGTGGTTGTGCCGTTGGTTGCGGTAAGTGTGCCATTACTTCCAAAAGTGAAGGTGTACCCAGTGAAATCACTGGTTTCATCCTCTCCCGAATCTATGAATGAAGTTATAATCCAATCTCCAGATTCAGCAATATTTTCAACCTCTTCAATAATTGCATCGTTGTTTGAATTATTGTTGTCATCATCAGAGGAGCAACTTGTAAGTATCCAAGAAAACCCTAGCGTAAGAATCGCCAAAAGAAGTGATTTTTTCATAACAATTGAATTAAGGTTAAAGTTTAATCTAATTAGATTAAAGTGTCAAAATATCAATATTTTATGAGAAAGTTAAGAAAATGGTTGTGTTCTGTAAAATAAAACTGAAAAAATGCTATTTACTCAGAGGTTGATAGGGTAAAGGAATCCATGGTTTGGCAAGACTAACTTTAAGGAAAAAGCCTTAAAAGTGGTTGGGGTATGATATGTGAAAATGTTAAAGATTAAATTTTTTTGATCACATGGGTTACAATACCCCATATTTGGAAGTTACTTTCGCTAGAAACTTTTATAGGGTCATAGGCTGGGTTTTCGGGCATTAAAAAGATGCCCTCCGAAGTGACGTTAAGGCGTTTGACGGTAAATTCACCGTCAATAAAACACACAGCTATTTTATTGTGCTTCGGGTTTATTCCTCTATCAACCACCAATAGATCGCCGTCGTCCAATCCAGCGCCTATCATGGATTGACCGCTAACTTTTGCATAAAAAGTCGTTTCCTTGTTGCGAACCAAGGTTTTGTCCAGGCTTATTTTAGAGTCGTTGTAGTCCTCTGCTGGAGAAGGATACCCTGCCGAAATTCCAGTTTGTGCTAGTGTAATTTCAAGAGAACTTTCAGTGTCTGGAGTAAAAAACTCTAGGCTGTTTTTAGGGGTTAAAAACTTTAAGGACATTTGGCTTAGTTTTGGCTGTTAGTGTTTTGTTGAGTAAACGGAATCACGTTACACAAGGTTTTAAAATTACATTAAAAAGTATAAATATCTAGAAATTTTAAAGAGCTTCTTATGTTAAAATTTGTTTTGCCAGTTCCCCATTAATCGTAACTTTGACTTATCCCAAATTGTAATTAATTATGCTAGCCGATTTTTTGACTCACCTGCAGCAAGGCATGTACCACGTACTGAATATTAAAGCCTACGATCACATTTTGTTTTTAATTGTTTTAATGGTGCCATATGCGTTTAAAGATTGGAAACGCATCCTGCTTCTCATTACGGTATTTACATTGGGACATTCATTGTCTTTGGCCTTGGCTTCCTATAATGTGGTTAGGGTGAATGCTTCACTCGTGGAATTTTTAATTCCCATTACCATCTTAATTGTTGCATTGTACAATGTGTTTACCTCTGGTAAAAAGGCTCCGAATGAAAAAATAGGGATTTTGTTTTTTGCAACCTTGTTTCTAGGATTGGTCCATGGAATGGGCTATGTTGGGACTTTTGGTAAATTTGTACATGCATCGGATATGAAGCTGGTGACGCTTTTGGAAATTTCCTTGGGCTTGGAAATAGGTCAGCTCATCATTGCCTTTATAGTATTGTTTTTAGGATTTCTGTGCGAGACTATTTTTAGGTTCTCTAAACGTGATTGGGTCATGGTCATTTCGGCAATGGTTTTGGGAGCCATGCTTCCTATGCTCATGCGCAGCGGTTACCTTTCTTAAATAATGCATGAAATTTAGGGTTTTGATAAAACTTTAACTCTAAACGCATTGCAATTAAAATATGAACCCGTTATCTTCGTTATACCGTTTGCAGTCATGTAGGCGATATCCCTTTTTACCCCTTAAAGATTAATGGGGAAAACCATAATAGAATAAAATTTGTGCAAATATCCTGTACTTTTTTAGATAGGTACGGGAGCAGGCACACCCTGATATTGAAACTAAACTAAATGCCGAAAAAGAAACAGTTACGCTATGACAAGGCGTATTTAAGAATTGCTAAGGAATGGGGGAAATTATCACATTGTAAACGCAAACAAGTTGGAGCCCTAATAGTAAAAGATAGAATGATCATTTCCGATGGGTACAATGGAACTCCCACTGGTTTTGAAAATTATTGCGAAGATGACGAAGGATATACCAAATGGTATGTGTTGCATGCTGAAGCCAATGCTATTTTAAAAGTTGCCTCTTCCACGCAGTCCTGTAAAGGGGCGACATTATATATTACTTTGTCACCGTGTAAAGAATGTAGTAAATTGATCCATCAAGCAGGAATTGTTAGGGTGGTTTACCAACAGCCTTATAAAGATGATTCCGGAATTAAATTTTTGGAAAAAGCAGGGATTGAATTGGTGCTGATAGAAGCTTTGGAAGATTCATAAATTGTTGAGCTAAAAATGAATTGAAACCTCGAGAAGGGATTTGAGTTTTAAGAAAAAGTACATACCGCTTCTTATGGGAATAGCCGTGGCTATTGGCGTATTAATTGGAGGAAAACTGAATTTTGCAGATACCTCCGATAGGCTGTTTACGTCCAATAGCAAAAAGGACAAGCTCAACCGTTTGATAGATTATATTGAATACGAATATGTAGATGACGTTAATACAGACAGCATTGTAGACGTTACCGTGAATGGTATTTTGGATAATCTAGATCCGCATTCCACCTATATTCCCCAAGGGGAAATGGAACGTGTTACGGAGAATATGAAGGGGGATTTTGTAGGGATTGGCGTGAGCTTCTATACTTATAAGGATACGGTAACGGTCATCAGACCTGTGGAAGGCGGTCCTAGTGAAAAGGCGGGTATCAAGGGAGGTGATCGTATTATTGTGGCCGATGGGGATTCTATTTTCGGAAGGCAATGGTCTAACGATGATATCATTCAAAAGCTGAAAGGAGAGAAGAATACCAAAGTGCATCTAACCGTTTATAGAAAAGGGGAGGACGAACTGCTTGACTTTGATGTGAAGCGTACCGTAATTCCTATTAAAAGTGTGGATGCCGCGTATATGCTGACTTCCAAATTGGGCTATATCAAAATCAACCGATTTGCAGAATCTACCTATCGAGAGTTTAAAGTATCCTTGGATAGACTTCAGGATCAAGGAGCTACTCAACTTGTTTTGGATCTTCGTGACAATCCAGGGGGATTTTTAGGAATTGCAGAGCAGATTGTAGACGAATTTTTGGAAGATGATAAGCTGATTCTGTTCACCAAAAACAAAGCGGGTAAAATTGAACGAAGCTATGCTACACGCAATGGCGATTTTGAAGAAGGCGAAGTCTATATTCTTATTAATGAAAACTCGGCTTCTGCGAGCGAAATAGTGGCTGGAGCACTTCAGGATAATGATAAGGGGATTATTGTGGGAAGGCGTTCTTATGGTAAAGGTTTGGTGCAACGCGAAATGGCTTTGGGTGATGGTAGTGCCGTTCGCTTGACGGTCTCCAGATACTATACGCCTACCGGGCGCTCTATACAGAGGCCGTACCATAATGGTGGTAATGATGAGTATTACAACGATTATTATAAGCGTTTGCGTAATGGAGAGCTTAATGAAGAACAGAATATTGAAGTGGCCGATTCGTTGAGGTTTGTGACGCCTAAAGGGAAAATTGTGTATGGAGGCGGAGGCATCATTCCTGATATTTTTGTGCCATTGGATACTAGTTTTCAAAATGAAACTTTAAGTTATATCAAACGCAGAGGTTACATCAGTAATTTTGTATTTGAAGAATTGGATCGAGATAGAAGTGTTTATGGAGATGTAGACAAAGAGGATTTTATCAAAAACTTTGAGGTGAGTGACGATATCGTAGTCAAATTTCAGAATTATTTAAATCTTAAAGAAAGTACCAAGATGACCTTTGTGGCTTATCATGATGCCATTAAAAGAATGATCAAAGCAGATTTAGCAGACCAACTATATGGCGGCAATACTTACGAACGTATCATAAATGCCGCCGATGAAATGATCTTGGAAGTCGTTGAATTAAGCGAAGGTCAATAGCTTCTTATAATTTATCGTGCACGTGGCTATCTTGGCCGTTGTTCCAAAGTGTTAAAATATCTGTAGCTACTTGTGCGCCACTTCCTGCCGCAATATTGAATTGACTTCTCCAGCCTGCTAAAGTTCCAGCAACATAAAGTCCATTTGTGATGAGGTGGTCTTCATTTTTTAGCCAAATGCGCTCTTTTTCAGCGGCGGCACGAGGATGAGGGCCTACAAATGTTTCAAGGCCTTTTATGTTCAAAAGATTGGTGTAGCCAACTGCGATTACGACTAGTTTGGAAGTATAGCTGTGTTTGTTGGTGATAACCTCAAATCCTTCAGGAAGAGGTTTTATTTCCAAAACTTTTTCGCTTTCAATTTGCGCTACATGCGGATATTGCGTGGCGAGTTGTTCCTTTCCTAATTCTAGAACAGATTGCCCGGTAGTACCTGCCAGGAGCCCCAAAGCATTATTGAATAAAGCGGTTTGCAGATGGGAAGCCTTTTGGTGCATTATGATACCAATATGTTTGTCTTTGGCGTATTCTTTATTAACCGCGGAACCTAAAACCAAGGCGCAGGACATTCCTGAAGCGCCTCCTCCAATAATTAGGGCGTCAAACATTACTTTTTGTTTTTCAATTGTTTCTCAATGCGCTTGGAAATGCGCAAAATTTGTAGCAAAACAATTCCGCAAAGGGCGGCTAGAATGGTAATTAGTGCAATGATACTTTGTCCTTGAAATGGTGCGCTAAAATCAATTTGGGTAATGTTGAATATGATAAGTGCCGCGGCAATGACTGTAAAAATGATGGTAAATAGTTTCATGATATAAGTGTTTAAGCGAGTTCAAAAAGGGCTTTAATGTTATGGGCAAATAGTTTTACGGCTATGGCCAGCAAAATCACACCAAATATTTTTCTAATAACTGCAATACCGTTTTGGCCAATCATTCGTTCAATCCTTGAAGAGGTTTTTAGTACAATAAAAATCAATAAAACGTTCAGTATTACGGCTATGATAATATTCTCGATACGGTATTCTGCTCTTAGGGATAAAAGTGTTGTTAAACTTCCGGGGCCGGCAATCAATGGAAATGCTAAAGGGAATACACTCGCGTTCATAGCATTGCTTTCTTCCTCTTTGTAAAGGGTGATTCCTAAAATCATTTCCAAAGCAATAAAGAATAGTACAAAGGCGCCTGCTACGGCAAAGGAGTTCACTCCAATGCCAATCATGGACAAAATGCTTTTTCCTAAAAACAAGAACAAAATCATGATAATTCCAGCGATGATTGAAGCTTTTTCGCTTTGGATGTGGCCTGCTTTTTTTCGAAGGTCTATGATGATTGGAATGCTGCCAATAATGTCTATTACGGCAAACAATACCATAAAGGTGGTGATGATTTCTTTTATGTTGAATTGTATCATGTTATGATGGAAATTTTTGGCAAATTTCGGCATTTACAAATTAATGGGCTTTATAAAGGCTATAAAATTTAATTGCTTTTAAAGGGGTTACTTTTGACGGATTATTGACTTATCTTTGCGGCATGTTTCAGTTAGGAAAAACCATAGTTTCGGAGGAAATCATAGAGAATGATTTTGTGTGCAATCTTTCTGCCTGTAAAGGAGCTTGTTGTATCGATGGAGATGCAGGAGCGCCTTTAGATGAAGAGGAAGCTGCGATTTTGAAGGAGATTTATCCAAAAGTTAAACCTTATTTGCGTAAGGAAGGAATTGCGGCTATAGAGGCGCAGGGTACTTATATTACCACGGAAGATGACGAATTGGAGACCCCTTTAATAGATGGTGCTGATTGTGCCTACGTTATTTTTGATAAAAAAGGAACGGCCCTTTGTGCTATTGAGGAAGCCTATAATCAAGGCGATATTTCTTGGAAAAAACCGGTGTCCTGTCATTTGTATCCTGTAAGGGTGCAGGATTATAGTGAGTTTTCGGCAGTAAATTACCACAGGTGGCATATTTGTGATGATGCCTGTAGTTTGGGAAAGGAACTGCAGGTGCCTGTCTACAAATTTGTGAAGCAGGCGCTTATCCGTAAGTTTGGTGAAGATTGGTACGCCGAATTGGAAAAAGTTGCCGAAAAACTTCAGAAATCTAAATAGTTAGGCGGTTCTAAGGACATTGGATCGTGTTGGGATATGTATGATGACCTTGGTGCCTGTTGGCTTATGGTTGGTGTCGTACAAATCTTCAACTTCAATTTTATACGGACTTGTATAGGTTTTGTAAAAATTGGATAATCTTGCCTTCGTTAAGGCAATCCCAACCGACTTTCTTTTCAGCAGTTTGTTCTTGTTGATCTTTTCAGATTCTATTCTTCCAATACCGTTGTCTTTGATAGAAATGGTTACGTAGTCATCGGTGGTTTTTGAGGCGTGCAGCACAATTTTCTTGTCTTCTTTTTTGGAGGAAAGCCCATGCCAAAGCGCATTTTCCAAAAAGGGTTGTAAAATCAAAGAAGGAAGCTTTACGTTAGCAGTGTTGATGTTGTCGTCAATTTTAACCTGAAAATCTATTTCATTTGAAAACCGGATATTCTCTATGTTCATATAGAGTTTCATGGTGTCCAATTCGTCTTCCAAAGAGATTTCTTTCTCGGTGGAGGCAATCAAGATCTTTCTGATGAGTTTGGAAAATTTGTTGAGATAATACACTGCATTTTCCTTTTCATTATTGATAATGTATAGCTTGATGGAGTTTAAGGAGTTGAAGATGAAGTGCGGGTTCATCTGACTTCTAAGCATGTCTTGCTCCAAGGTAAGAATCTGTTTTTCCTGTTTTAACTGGCGGTGTCTGTTGACGGTAATAATTCCGCCCGCAATAAGAATCAAGGCAATAAGTGAGTACCAAAATATTTTTTGGTTGCGCAGTAATTTTGATTTTACAAGTTCGTTTTCACTGGCAAGAACTCGTATTTGATTGTTTTTGATTTCACTTTCGTATTGTATAATGATGTCGTTTACATATTGTAGGTTGCGTTCGTTTAATATGGTTTCTTCTTCGGCAATGTAGTCTTTATACTTCTCCAGGGCAGCTTTGTAGTTGCCTAGTTCTTGGTAGAGTTCTGAAAGGTGTTTGTTGGCTTCCACTTTGGATCCTTTCAAACCGTATTTAGTGCCAATATCGAGGGCAGTTTTTAAGTTGTTTTCGGCTTCTTTATGAAGTCCCAATTCGTTTTGTGCCCAGCCTAAGTTGATATAAGAGGAGGCAATGTAAAGTTGGTCGCCTTCCATAAGGGCCATTTTCAAAGCGTCTTCTATGATTTCTTTTGCCTCTTGGGGTTTTCCTTGTTTAATGTAAATCTGTGCGATGCTATTGTTGCAGATGACACGGCCAATGTCTGAATTAATTTGATTGTTGTATTCCAGTGAGGTTTTATAGTCTATTAGTGCCTCGTCCAAAAGGCCTTTGGCCTCGTTGGCATACCCTATGTTTTGGTAATTGATGGCTAGACCTAAAATATTATCCTGTTCCTTTTCTATGACCAAGGATTTGGTGAACTGTTTAAGGGCCATGTCATATTGGTTCAGGGCTAGGTAAATGTTTCCCATACTGTTTTGGGAAACCGCAATACTGTGTTTTAATTCGGTTGTAAGTGGTTGTTGCGAATTGGCTAGATCTAAAGCTTTTTTGTGGTAGTCTAGGGCCGGTTTTACTAAGTCCATCCTTCTGTAAACCACTCCCAGCATATTAAGGCATATTACCTGTAATTCGATATTGTTAGCGGATTCCGATAGTTCGTAGGCTTTCTTGTGGTTTTCAATGGCTATTTCGTAATGAGAAATGTTGCGGTATATAACACCCAAAGAGTTATAGGCGTAACATTCGGCTTCCAAATAATTGGAGGCTTCAGCCATGGTGGCCAAAGTTTTCATTTTAATGCTGTCTCTTCTGAAACTTTTAAAGGCCTCATTAATCTCCTCATAATTCTTTGGAGTTGTTTTCATGAGAGCTGTTGCTGTATCGTAAAAGTCTCCCGAGGACTGGGAATAGGTTTTTATACTAGCAAGCATTAGCAATCCAAAAAGTACTAAAGTACAGTTTTTAGACAGCAAGAGGGGGCTTGAAAATCCAGAAGAAAATGAAATTGACATTTTAAAATTTCTCTAAAAAATTTGATTTACGTTGCCTTGCTACAGGAATTTTATGGTTGGATTGCATGACAACATATCCATCGTTTTTGATGTATTCCTTAATTCGGTTGAGGTTGATGATAAAAGAGTTATGGATTCTGAAAAAATACTGTTTTGGTAGAATGCTGTTTACCTCTTTCAGTTTTTTTGTGATAACGGTTTTCTGGCCATCGGCCATAACGATGGTACTGTAATTTCCATCAGATTCAATGAAAAGGATATCATCCACAGGGACGAACATTAGTTTTCCATCGGTATTGATGGTGATTTTTTTCTGGTCGAATTTGGTGTGAAAATTAATCAATACTTCTTCAATCTTGGAAGAATTGAGTAATCTGTAGTTGAATTTTTTAATGCGTTTGATGGTGTCCTCAAGATCGTCCGAATCTATAGGTTTCAGCAAGTAATCTATGGCCTCATGTTTTAGGGCCTTTATAGCATATTCGTTATAAGCTGTGGTAATTACAATGGCAAAATCCTTGTTTGGAAGTTTGTCTAAAAACTGAAACCCGTCCATTGTAGGCATCTGTATGTCTAAAAACAAACAGTCTGGCGGATTGGTTTCAAGATAGTCTAGGGCGGCCTCCGGAGAGGTGAATGTGTTGACGATTTCTATATCATCGCTAAAGTTTGTTAGTTCCCAGGACAAACTTTGTATGGCTTTTGGTTCATCGTCAACTATAACGGCTTTTATCATAGCTTCAAATATAGTAATATTCTAGTATAGAAGTACATGCTGTTAATAATTTGAAATTAGTTAAAATAAATTGTGAAGAATAGTGTGGATTTTACACTATTTTGTCTAATTTAAAGAGTGTTCCAATTATACAGTTTTTTTAACCAACTATACAAGTAGGGTAATATAGTTGAATTGAATTGAAGATATTTGAAGTGTTAAAGGGATAAATTTTTTGTAAAGTAAAAGTGATTTTTGTGATTCACTTTTTTGATTATACGCTATTAATCAATTGAAGTTAGAGCAATCTAGTTTCGTCATCACAAAATTTAAGGTAACTATTTCTTTAAAGTATAGTTTTAGTTAGTTTAGTTAATTATTGGGGAAAAGAGAGCTGGTCAGGCTCTCTTTTTATTTGTGCCAATGGTAGATTGGTTTCTTCTCTTTTTATTGATCAAAATTTAATGTTTTGTTATTGTCAATTGTTTGTGAAATTTGTAAATAATTGGTTGGTTGTAAATCGTCTAAAGTCTTGCTGTATAAGGGTTTGGTGTATATTTTTTGTAAACTTTTGAGTTTTAGGTGATTTCGAACTTGTTAAAAACTTGTTGACAATGTTCATAAAATTAGCTTTCTTTTTCAGCTTCAATTTTGAATATTTGTTAAACCCAAATCGACAAAAATGTTCATTTAAATCATCAAAAAACCAAAACGCTAATGTCTCAAACTACTGAACCAATTTTACAAGAAAACAAAGATCGATTCGTAATTTTTCCAATTCAACACCACGATATTTGGGAGTGGTATAAAAAATCTGAAGCCAGTTTCTGGACGGCCGAAGAAATAGATTTGCATCAAGATCTTACAGATTGGCAAAGTAAATTGAATGACGACGAGCGCTACTTCATAAAGCACATCTTGGCATTTTTTGCTGCCAGTGATGGAATTGTAAATGAAAATCTTGCCGAAAATTTTGTGAACGAAGTGCAATACAGTGAAGCCAAATTCTTTTATGGGTTTCAAATCATGATGGAAAACATCCATAGTGAAACCTATTCGTTGTTGATTGATACTTATGTTAAAGACGAAAAGGAAAAGAGCATGCTCTTTAATGCTATTGAAACATTTCCTGCTATTAAGAAAAAGGCCGAGTGGGCTTTAAAATGGATAGAATCACCAAGTTTTGCGGAACGATTGATTGCTTTCGCAGCAGTGGAAGGGATTTTCTTTTCTGGAGCGTTCTGTTCCATTTTCTGGCTTAAAAAGCGTGGTTTGATGCCAGGGCTTACTTTCTCAAATGAGCTTATTTCAAGAGACGAAGGTGTACACTGTGACTTTGCGGTTCACCTGCACAATCATCACCTTGTCAATAAGGTGCCAAAGGCACGTATCACCGAAATTTTGGTGGATGCCCTTGATATTGAAAGAGAATTTATCACAGAGTCACTTCCTGTTAGTTTAATTGGGATGAATTCTAAATTGATGACTCAATACTTGGAGTTTGTTACAGACCGTTTGTTGAGTGAATTGGGTTGTGAAAAAGTCTATAATACTGCCAATCCTTTTGATTTTATGGATATGATTTCCCTACAGGGGAAAACCAATTTCTTTGAAAAGCGTGTGTCAGAATACCAAAAGGCAGGTGTGCTTAACAAAGAGGAGGAAGAAGATAAATTCAAATTTGACGCCGATTTTTAATATTTGGTGGTTTCTCAAATCTAAAAGAATAACCCTGTTTTAAGGGAATCAAAACTTATTATAAAAAATTAAGCTCTGCAGTTTTTAAGGTGTATTTTCTTGAAAACTATAGGGCCTATCTTACCGAATTTTGAAAGCCTCAGGGTTCGGGCTAACTAATTAACCCATTTTCTGAAGTGATTCAGAAAGCTAAAAACTTAAAAAACATATGTATGTAGTAAAAAGAGATGGCCGAAAGGAACCGGTGATGTTCGACAAAATCACCGCCAGAGTTAGAAAACTGTGCTACGGATTGAACGAATTGGTCGATCCGGTAAAAGTCGCAATGCGCGTAATTGAAGGGTTGTATGATGGGGTTACTACCAGTGAGTTGGATAATTTGGCGGCCGAGATTGCTGCAACCTTGACGACTGCTCACCCTGATTACGCTCGATTGGCGGCAAGAATTTCGGTATCGAATTTACATAAAAATACAAAGAAGACCTTCAGTGAAGTCATGCACGACCTATATACCTATGTCAATCCTCGTACTGGAAAAAAGGCGCCATTGCTTTCAGAGGAAGTGTATAATGTTGTTATGGAAAACCGTGACATTTTGGATTCCACAATCATTTACAATCGGGATTTCGGTTATGATTATTTTGGGTTCAAAACTTTAGAACGTTCTTATTTGTTGAAGCTCAATGGTAATATTGCTGAACGTCCACAGCATATGTTGATGAGGGTGGCAGTTGGGATTCATCTTAATGATATGGATGCTGTAGTTGAAACCTATGAGTTGATGTCTAAAAAATACTTTACACACGCTACACCAACACTTTTTAATTCTGGGACACCCAAACCACAGATGTCTTCTTGTTTCCTATTGACCATGAAGGAGGACAGTATTGATGGAATTTATGATACGTTGAAACAAACAGCGAAAATTTCACAATCTGCGGGTGGTATTGGATTGGCAATCCATAATGTAAGAGCTACGGGAAGTTATATTTCTGGAACCAATGGAACTTCCAATGGTATTGTGCCTATGCTGCGTGTGTTCAATGATACAGCGCGTTATGTAGATCAAGGAGGAGGGAAGCGCAAAGGAAGTTTTGCTATTTATGTGGAAACATGGCATGCCGATATTTTTGATTTCCTTGATTTGAAGAAGAACCACGGAAAAGAGGAAATGCGTGCACGTGATTTATTTTACGCCATGTGGATTTCCGATTTGTTTATGAAACGTGTGCAGGAGGATGGTCAATGGACTTTAATGTGTCCTAATGAATGTCCTGGATTGGATGAAACGCACAGTGAAGCTTTTGAAGAATTGTATTTGAAATATGAAGCTGAAGGAAGAGGGCGTAAAACCATTAAGGCTCGTGAATTGTGGGAGAAAATCTTGGAATCCCAAATTGAAACAGGTACGCCTTATATGTTGTATAAGGATGCGGCAAACCGTAAGTCTAATCAGCAAAATTTGGGAACTATCCGTTCTTCAAATTTATGTACTGAGATTTTGGAATATACTGCGCCAGATGAAGTGGCTGTGTGTAATTTGGCATCCATTGCCTTGCCGATGTTTATCAAAAATGGAGAGTTCGATCATAAGGAACTGTTTAAAATTACCAAGCGGGTTACCAAAAATCTTAACAGGGTTATCGATAGAAATTATTACCCGGTTATAGAAGCTCAGAACTCCAATTTTAGACATCGTCCGGTAGGTTTGGGAGTTCAAGGTTTGGCAGATACGTTCATTAAATTGCGTATGCCGTTTACAAGCGATGAAGCTAAAAAACTGAATCAAGAAATCTTTGAAACCCTTTATTTTGCTGCTATTACCGCTAGTATGGAAGAGGCTATTGCGGATGGTCCTTACCAAAGTTATGAGGGATCACCTATTAGTAAAGGGGAATTCCAGCATAACCTTTGGGGTATCAATGATGAGGAATTAAGCGGTCGTTGGGACTGGGCGAAACTTAGAAAGGATGTGGTGAAACACGGGGTTCGCAATTCGTTGTTGGTGGCGCCAATGCCTACGGCCTCAACCTCCCAAATTTTAGGAAACAATGAGTGTTTTGAACCGTATACTTCGAATATCTACACCAGAAGAGTGTTGTCTGGTGAATTTATTGTCGTGAACAAACATTTATTGGAAGACTTGGTAGATCTTGGGTTGTGGAACGAAACCTTGAAGCAGGAAATTATGAGAGCGAATGGCTCCATTCAGGATATTGATGGTATTCCAGAGGATATTAAAGAATTGTACAAAACGGTTTGGGAATTGAGTATGAAGGATATCATCGACATGGCGCGTCATCGTGGTTATTTCATTGACCAATCCCAATCATTGAATCTTTTTATGGAGGGGGCCACTATGGCTAAATTGACCTCTATGCACTTTTATGCATGGAAAAGCGGACTAAAGACTGGCATGTACTACTTGCGTACCAAAAGTGCCGTAGATGCCATTAAATTCACCTTAGATAATAGTAAAAAGAAGGAAGAAATTGTTGCTCCTAAAACAGAAACGGAAACCTTGATAGTAGAACAACAGCAGGAACAAGCTGCTAAAACAGCAGCTAAATTTGTAAAGGAAACTACGGAAGTTAAAGTGGAGCCAATGAGTCCTGAGGAAATGAAAGCCTTGATTGAGGCTGCCAAAGCAAACGAAGGAGATGATTGCCTTATGTGCGGATCTTAATAGTGTGTGTTTTATGGTTAAACAAAAAAAGCCATCTCATTGAGATGGCTTTTTTTGTTTAGGGTGTATAATTTATTCTTCTTCGTTTCCGGCAAATAGTTTTCCTAAGGTTGCTGGTTTCACAGAACTGTCATGAGCATTGTGATACTCTTCCAATAAGTTCATGGTGGCATTAAGAAGGTCTTTTGTTTCCAATAGCATACTGAAATAAAGCGTCGTGTTTTTCGGGCTCGATTCTTCAGTTCTAGTACGTTCTACTTGTTTTTGGATTTTATCTGTTACCAAAGAAACAATCTCTTCTTTTCTGTTCAAGATTTTTCCAATTTCAGCAAATGAGTGAGATTCAAAAGCATTTTTGGTGTTCTTGAAGAAACGCTCAAAACGCTCATCAACTTCCTTCAACTCTTTAATCTGGCTGAATTTTAATTTCTTGTGATTATTGTTGATGTGCTTATGGCTCGCTTTCGAGATATAATCCAAAGACTGGGTCATATCTTGAAGGTAGCCTAAAATATTGATGTAAAAATTACTTGCGCTAACACTGGATTCGTCCAAGTTTTTGATGAAATAGAAGATGTTATCACGTAATTCATCAATTTCTTCAGATAATTTAACTACCTGCTTTCTATTCTTTTTAAGCATTGCCAAATCTTGTCTTGCCAAACCGTTGATAGCGTTGGTGTAGATTCTGTTACCTCTCTCCACAACATTGGCAATATTGTTGGCGCTCTCATGGATAACTCCTTGTACAGAACTGCTTTCTGCTTTTAATAGACGGTCTTCAGCTTTAAGTTCTTTGGATTTTTTGTTATGTTTTAGGTAGTTACGTACCAAGATGATAGTAGCTAATAACAACAATACAGGTACCATTACCTTTACATTCCAGTTTAGGAAGTATGCAATAACTGCAGCTGATACAAAGGCGATAAGTGCTGTAAAGAACCATCCTCCAATAACATTTAATACTCCTGCTACACGATATACGGCACTTTCTGCTCCCCAAGCTTTATCGGCCAAGGATGTACCCATGGCAACCATAAAGGTTACATAGGTAGTGGAAAGTGGTAATTTCATGGATGTCGCAATAGAAATCAATACAGCGGCAACCATTAAGTTCACGGCAGCTCTTACTAAGTCGAATGCAGGCAATTCGTAAGTTTTGTCCTTTTTTAGGGTGATAACTGGTTTTTCAAATTGCTTGTCAATTTTCTCTTGCCATGATTTCGGCAATATATAAGAGGAAACTTGAGATGCTACGATAGTAGTTCTAACAAAGATTCTGGATAAGAAATTAGGTTGAAAACGCTCTTTGGTGGCTTCTTGACTTGAAAGGTCCAAAGATGTTTTTACAACGTCTTTAGCTTTGCTAGAGAACCAAAGTGTTACTACCATTACTAAACCTGCGATTACTAATAGGAATGTTGGAGTTGGTACTTTGGAAGCTAAGCTGGCCATTGCAAAGGCATCTGGTGCTGCTCCTGAAGCCGTCCAAGCTTGGAATGACTGCCATCCTGCAATTGGTACACCAATAAAGTTTACCAAATCGTTTCCTGCAAAAGCTAAGGCTAGAGCAAAAGTTCCTACTAGGATTACTAATTTATAGATGTTGGTTTTAGCAAATTTGATCAAAGCTAAAGAGAATAGAGACCAAAATACCAAGCTGATTGCTACAATAAGTAATACTTGGTGCTCTAAAAAGTGGCTAATGGTTTCGCCTCCTAAAACGTCAAAACTTTCTTTGGCATAGTTGGTACCTTTGATACCCTTCATGAAGATGAAATAAGTAATGGCTGTTAGGGCAAATCCTCCGAACAATCCACCTACCCAGGATGCTTTCTTTTCAAAATCGTAAGACAATAAAAGTCTAGAAACCCATTGTACCAAAGCTCCAATAGAGAAAGCTACGACTACCGAGAGCAGAATACCAAATATAATTTCGGTTGCCTTGGAAGTGTTGATGTAGTTAACAACATCTGTAAAGGTTCCGCCATCGTGGGCAATTTTAATCAGTGCCATGGCAACAGAAGCTCCAAGTAATTCAAATACAATGGAAACCGTGGTTGATGTTGGCATCCCGACCGAATTGAAAAAGTCTAGAAGCAGGATGTCCGTTATCATAACGGCCATGAAAATGATCATGATTTCATTGAACATGAACTCTCCAGGGTTGAAAATTCCCTTTCTGGCAACTTCCATCATACCACTGGAAAATATGGCTCCAACGGCTACCCCAAGACTGGCAACAATCATGATGGTTTTAAAGGAGAACGCCTTGGACCCAATGGCTGAGTTCAAAAAGTTTACTGCGTCGTTACTTACCCCAACAATCAAATCGGCTATGGCCAATACGCCTAGGGCAACTATCATTAATAAATAAATGTTATCCATAATTTAACTTCAAATAATTTGCAAATATCTATAGTGTTTTTATTAGGTGCGTTACCTAATTGTTATCATTTTAATTGCTTAAAATTGGAGCTCAAATTGCAGTCGGCAAGCAAGCTTGTCTGATTTAATTGCATTGTCTGCATAAGTGATATCCGTTTGAACCTTAAGTTTATGACCTACAATATACTTAGAAAGTCCAAGAGTATACTCATTTGTGGTGTCTCTTCCTGTAATTTCTTTAAAATCGGTGTTGGAAAAACGTCCTGCAAGCTCCCAATTGTTCTTGAATAGGTATCCAGCAGAAAAATTGTATCCAGATCCAATTTGTACAATGTCTCCAGTAGGTGTTCCATCGCTGTTAACAGCAACAGGCGAATCGGCCTCTCTATCGGCATATTCTGCCATAATGGATAAACCGCGGTATTTGAACATAGCATCTACAAATAGGGTTGTGATGTCGGTTTCAAATAAACCAGTGTCTGTTTCCATGTAAGAGCCGCTGTTGCTTCGGATTCTTACGGCATTGTCGTTAAAGTCGTAAGATACTCCAAGGGCTAATTTAGGGGTTGCTGTGCGCTTTAGGTCGCTTCCTACATAGTCTTCTTTTCCTTCAAATTTACCAAAAGGATATAACTCTACACGACCTGTATATTGATGACCTCCTAAATTACCGGTAGTAACGTTTCTTCCTTCTCCTTGGGATACAGCCAATGCTTCGGTAATAACGAATTTCTCTGTAATGGCTATTTGATGGTGTAATTGGATTCCCATATCACGATCGATGTTAAAACCAGCGTTAAGGATAGATCTGTCAACAAATTGTAAGCTAGAAGAGGAAATAACGCGCTCGCGGTTTCCTGGAAGTTTGGTTTGTCCAAACCAAAGCACGAAGTTTTCGTGGAAGTTCCATTTCATTACAGCGTCCATAACAACACGAGGGGTATTGTGGGTGTAGTAAGAGGCGCCAGACATATCACGGTTTGATAGACCCAATTCTATTTTATACTTAAGTTTTGGGGTCAAAGCATATCCGTCAAACTTTAAACGGGCACGTCGTAGCAACATGTTGGATTGTGGATTTCCTAAATCTCCGTCATCTTCATTCCAAACCGCAGAGCCTAAGAATTGCATTCTGGCACCAATCTTCATAGACCAGGTACTATCTTTACCTACAAGGTTGAAAAGACCTTTACCAAATTTTGGGCTGTTTGTTTCAGTTTGTTGTGCGTGAGTAGTAAGCGCACAACATAGCATAACTGCTAGGGCAGTAAGTTTAAGTTTCATATCAGGGGTATTAGTTTTTGTCGGCGGCAAAGAACTGAACTCTATGTTAACTTAATGTTATGTGAAGATTAAGTTTATAACATTAAACAAAAGAGGCTACTTAGTTAAAAGTAGCCTCTAGAATTCACTATAATATAGTCGACAAAAACTAATAGATTATATGAATCTCTCATTGTTTGTCATAAGACTCTGCAAATCTGCCATTATAAAATGACTTTAATGTAATGATAATATTAACTAATTATTAATATCATTTAATATTCTCAAAGTCTTAACTGTCAGAAAAACAGTGTTATTACGTTTCAATGTTAATTTAATGTTACGTAAATGTTTATTCAATGTAAATTTTTTGTAACTTTGAATATATATGAACCTTAAACCCAAAGCAACATGAGAAAGATAGTCGTACTTGCAGCATTGCTTTTTGTAAGTCTTGGATTTGCACAGAGTGAAAGAACTTTAACGTTAAATAAAGAAACCAATGTCATTGATGTAGTGTATTATCATGACAACGGAACCATTAGCCAAACGGGTAGTTATACCTTTGACGGCAAACTTCAGGGTGATTGGTATAGTTATGATGTGAATGGAAAGAAGATAGCTGCAGCAAAGTATGACAATGGTGTTAAGACCGGAAAATGGTTCTTTTGGGAAGAAGATACATTAAAAGAAGTTGATTATTTGAACAATAGAGTAGCTAGTGTTAATGAATGGGCTACCAAAAGTACTTTGGCCTCCAAATAATCGTTATATAGTTAATTAATAACAAAAAAAGCATCCTAGTTAGGATGCTTTTTTATTTGTATGGATATGGTTATTATAATCCAGTAGTCCAACCTGCAGCCCACTCAGGAGCGTCAGCACCGTTACCAGCACCAGTAGCAGTTCCTTCAGTGTAGAACGCTTGGTTAGCACCAGTATAGTCAGTTGCGATAAACCCTTCAGCAGTGTTATCGAACATTACGTTGGTCATGCTTAAGTCACCGTTCTCAATTCTTACAGCAGCTTCAGCGTCTGAACCTACAACTTTGATACCTAAGTTTACACCAGTAGTGTAGAAGTTATCAATAGTAAAGTTTCCTCCTCCTTCTTTGAAGTAAAGTGCCCCTTCTCCAACAGGTCCTACAATAGTGATGTTAGACAAAGTAGTTGTAGTTGTAGGAGTAGCATTTCCGTTATCTCCATTGTTAGACCCTTCAATACCAGCTTTAGCGCCACCTTTAATGTACCAGTTAGATCCATTTCCAGTCCAACCATCAGCAAAGTCGATAGAATCGTCACCACTGTTGATAGATACTAAGTAGTTACCTACTACAGATCCTCCGAAGAACTCGATACCGTCGTCACCACCGTTGTAAGACTGTACATATTCAAAAGTAGTACCAGCTCCAACACCGAATAAAGACACACCGTTAAACTCTTTAGCGTTCGAGTAAGTTGCACCTGTATATTCAACTCTTAGGTATTGGATAGATCCTGAGCTATCGTTAGTATCGTTTCCTCCGTAAGTCATATCTCCTACTTCAGAAGTAACAGAAACCCCTTTGTTGGTAGGTGCATTACCACAGATTACCAATCCACCCCAGTCACCAGCAGCAGGAGACTCTGCTCCAGAAGTCATTACTACTGGGTTGTTAGGCTCACCGTTAATGTTGATAGTTCCACCTTGTTCAACTCCAATAAAAGAAGCAACACCTCCAGTAGCTTTAATAACAGTTCCGGCAGGGATATTTAATGTTCCGTTAGCTTTTACTTTTAAGCTACTAGTCAATAAGTATTCAGTATTAGCACTAAGAGTTACAGTTCCTGTAATTTCACCAGCTAAGTTTTCAGTAGCAGATCCACTGTTGCTTAAACCAATAGTCCATCCTGCAGCCCAATCAGGAGCAGCTGCACCGTTTCCGGCTCCAGTGGCAATTCCTTCAGAATAGAAAGATTGGTTGTCTCCAGTATAATCAGTTGTCATAAAGCCTTCAGCAGTATCTGCAAATTGAAGGTTAGTGATGGTTAAGTCTCCATTTTCAATTCTAACCGCTGCTTCAGCATCAGTATCCACAACTTTAACTCCTAGGTTAACATTGCTTACGTAAAAGTTGTTGATAGTAAAGTGTCCACCACCTTCTTTGTAGTAAAGTGCACCTTCAGATACAGGTCCTACTACAGTAATGTTGGACAATGTGGTAGTAGTTGTAGGCGTTGCATTTCCGTTATCTCCGTTGTTAGACCCTTCAATACCAGCTTTAGCACCACCAGCGATGTACCAGTTAGATCCAGTTCCATTCCAACCATCAGCAAAATCGATAGAGTCATCTCCACTGTTAATAGAAACTAAGTAGTTCCCTTCTACAGTTCCTCCGAAGAACTCGATACCGTCGTCACCACCGTTGTAAGACTGTACATATTCAAAAGTAGTATCAGAACCTACTCCAAATAAAGATACCCCGTTAAATTCTTTTGAATTGGAGTATGTTGCACCAGTGTACTCAACTCTTAAATAACGGATAGAACCAGAATTGTCGTTTGATACATCTCCACCATAAGTTAAATCACCAACTTCAGAAGTTACAGAAGTTCCTTTGTTAGTAGGAGCGTTACCACAGATTACCAATCCACCCCAATCACCGGCAGCAGGAGAATTTGCAGCAGAAGTCATAATAACTGGGTTATTAGGCTCTCCGTTTACGTATATTTTTGCTCCTTGAGCAACAGCGATATAAGCTGAAGTTCCACCTGTAGCCTTGATTACAGTTCCAGCGGGAATGGTCAAAGACCCGCTAAGAACTTTTAATGCTCCGGTTAATTGGTACTCTATAGAAGCATCCAACGTCACATCGTCAGTGATATTTCCTTCCAAAATGCTTAAGGTTTCGCAAGGTTCACAATCACCTCCACAATCGATACCTGTTTCATTTCCGTTTTGGATCCCGTCATTACATGTAGCTTGTGAACCCCCATTGTCGTCATCACTAGAACAGGATACAACAGAAATCAAAGTCGCCACTGTAAGAATTAAGGTAAATAAATTTTTTCTCATTGTGTTTTTTGTTGTTTTAAAAATTTAAAGCGAAATACGGTAACAGCTTTAAATTGAAGATTACAGAATGGTTAACTTAATATGAATATATACTGATAAATATTTGGTTTGTTAACAATTACTTAAAATTGGTAAGACAAGGATAATTTAAAGTCTCTACCTTTTTTATAGGTAAGGACGTTAACATCTTGAGTGTCTTGATAACGTTCTACAGAAGGGTTCAACAGGTTCTTGAAAGAAGCTCCTAAAGTGATGTGCTCATTTATTTGGTATTTGGTAATAAAATCCAAAGTGCCGTAACCTTTGTCAACCATGTTTCCTCTTCCTTGAACTCCCAAGGCATAAATACGATCAGAAAAGTAGTTGAATGCTAAAGTGGTCATGAAGTTTCTATCTTCTGAAAAGTCTTTGTTGAAGCTAATGTCGGCATTCATTAAAAAGTCTGAAGCTCCAGATAGACGATCATTTTCGTTAGTGAACACTGTGGTTATTGTTGTATTTTCTTCCGCTACTTTATCATCGTTCAATTCTTGGTCTGTGTACATGTACGCTGCATTCAAACCAGCAGAGAAAACAGTAGCTAAAGTGCTATCGTCTGTTTCAACTTCACTTTTGAATAAGTTTTTGCGTACTTCAAGTTCAGCTCCAATAGCCATGGCATAATCTCCAGAGTTTACCCAGCTGATATCGTTGGATGCAGAGGCGATTGTTACTTGGTTTATTGGATTTTCAATATACTTTCCAAAGGCTCCAAGAGAGAAAATCTCGTCTGATTCTGGGAAGAATTCCCAAATAATATCGGCATTGTAATCTGTAGAAGCATACAGGTCTGGATTTCCTATGTAATCCTGGTTTACTTCCTGGTAAAGGAAAGGGGCACGTTCTTTAAACTGTGGCAAGGTATAGGTTTTACTTGCTGCAAATTTTAAGTTATGCTTTTCGTTTACTGCGTACTTTAAAGATAAAGCTGGAAGGATTTCAAAAGTATCAAATTTGTTGTCCTCAGGTTCTGGACTCGAGCTTATGGAAGTATCCCATCCAATAGTTTGAGTGATGTGCTCTCCTCGAAGTCCTGCAATTACACTGAATTTTGGAGAAAAAGTATATTCAAAATTCACAAATCCTGCATGAATGTTTTGGTCTCCTTTGTAGAACTGAGGATCTAACGCGTTTGGTGTATTTACATTTCCGCGGAAGGTCTCAATTCTAAATAGGCCGGCATTCAAATTTTCTTGAGTAAAGTAGGCGTCTATGTTATAAGGATCTACTTCAGGTTGTGTGATAAGGTTGTTGTTGGCATCTCTTAGGGAAATTCTAAAGTTGAATTGTGTTGCTTCAAAATTTACTTTTTTCATTCTCCCGTTGTAACCTAAAGTCACTTTTCCTGCATATACGTCATCTTCATTTTTGCTGAATTTGAATGTAGTGGCAATGTTTGCGGCTAATTCATCTTCATTCAAATCTTGGTAGAATCTGTGGTTGTCGGAAGCAGAAGATACCAATTGCATAGATTTTGGTCCGTCAGGGTCGTTAGGGTTTACAGGTAGCAATGTAGTTTGTCTTCTGTTAGGCACATTGTTGTAAAGCATGTTATAGGATACCCCCCAGTTGATGTCAAATTGTTCACCAATAGCATGGTCTCCCAATAATTGGTTTACAAACAACTCTGTTCTGTCAAATACTGAACGCTGAATGATCCCTCCGCCTTCTGGTGCGTCATCATAAATGTTGATTACACCATCGTATTCCAATTGCTTTTGACTTGTAGAGTTTAGGTAAAGTACATTGTACTTGATGGATTGCTGTTTGTGCTTCAAACCAATATTTCCCATTAAGGTTGTGTTGGTTTTATACTCGTAGTTTTCGAAGTCGAAATTACTCAATGGTACTGCAGATGCGTTCACGCCTCCTCTGGAAACACCTTCTTTATAGGTGAAGCCATTACTGTAGTTACCTACTCCAAAGAAGCTCAATTTAGTTTCGTCTCCTAATCTTAAGGTCTCTCCTCCAACCAAAGAGATTCCTGAGTTTACAGGCATAGGCCCTTTTTCTCTATCCCAACTTGTGGTGAAATTGTAGTTGTTAAGTGGGTAATCAGGATAGTCTGTCGTGTAAAATCCGCTATAGTTCGGACCTTCATGTAAATAGAAGTCATCTGTTCCAATAGCTTCTGTGTTTGCACCAGTGCTTAATCCTAATTGCAAGAATCCGGATCCTGTATAGTCTTTTGAGATAATGTTGATATTTGCACCTGCAAAATCCCCGTAGTTAGCCGCATTGTAAGTTTTGTCGATACCAATAAACTCTACAATGTTGGTGCTGAAGATATCCAAATCGATATTTTTGTTTGCAGGATTGTTTGAAGGCAATGGCAAACCATTTAGGGTTGTGATGTTGTAACGGTCTCCTAAACCTCTTACGAATACACTTCCTGAACCTTCTTGTTGAGAGATTCCAGAAACTTTGGTAACTGCAGTTGCCACGTCACCAACGCCTTTTCTAGAAAGTTCCTGTGCACCGATGGAGGTTTTGATTCCAGTGGCTTTTTTCTGGTCCAATAATAGAGCTGCTTCAGTTTCTTTTCTTGTGGTGGTCGTAATGATGACCTCATCCAAAGAAGCGGCACTCGCACCCATAGGTACATCTACCTGGGTTACTTTGCCTGCAACAACTTCAACTGTTAATTCTTGGGTTTCGTACCCTACGAAGCTAAATATTAAGGTATAACTGCCCGGTTCTAGATTGTCAATGGCATAAAGACCATCAAAATCCGAAGTAGTACCAGTAGTTGTACCTTTGATTAAAATGTTGGCAAAGGCCAACGGTTCATTATTAAAGTCTTTGTCTGTTAATTTTCCCGCCACAGAACCAGTGTTTTGGGCGAAAAAAACGGTGGTGAAAAGCACCGAAAATACTAATAGTAATTGTCTCATATTATAGTTGTTGTAATTCGGTGCAAAGAAACCTTCATACTGTAAAGTCAATGTTAACACATAATTAAAACTAGGTAATAAAAAGGTTAGGCAAATGTTAAGAGATGAGGCTATTTTTGACTTTTGGAAACATTAATTTAACATTGAAAAGAGTATCTTGCGACGACTAAAATTTTTAAAATGAATTGGGAGGACTTACTATCCTTAAAGCGTTATGGCGATACCCATAAACGTTTGCGCAAGGAACAAGATGAAACACGTTTGGGTTTTGAAGTGGATTATGACCGCGTAATTTTTTCGGCTGAATTTAGAAGCTTACAGGATAAAACCCAGGTAATTCCCTTATCCAAAACCGATTTTGTTCACACACGACTTACCCATAGTTTGGAAGTGAGTGTGGTGGGACGTTCCTTGGGTAGAAAAGTAGGTCAAAAGCTTCTGGAGAAATATCCTTATTTGCAAACCGTGCACGGTTATCAAGCCAACGATTTTGGGGCTATTGTGGCTGCGGCAGCTTTAGCTCATGATATTGGAAACCCTCCATTTGGTCATTCTGGTGAAAAGGCTATTGGTGAATTCTTTAGAAATGGTAACGGTGCCAAGTATAAAGCCCAATTAACGGACAAGGAATATCAGGACTTGTGTGATTTTGAAGGGAATGCCAATGGCTTCAAAATCTTAACAGAAAGTAGAAGTGGGAGAGAAGGAGGACTTAGATTGAGTTATGCCACTTTGGGAGCATTCATGAAATATCCCAAGGAATCATTACCCAAAAAACCTACCAAGCATATAGTGGACAAAAAGTATGGCTTTTTCCAATCGGAAAAGGATGTTTTTATGGATGTTGCTACCGATTTAGGCTTGCTTACCCGTGGAAACAAAGGAGAGGTTCGGTTTTCTAGACATCCGTTGGCATTTTTGGTAGAAGCGGCGGATGATATTTGTTACACCATTATAGACTTTGAAGATGGGATTAACTTAGGTTTAATACAGGAAGAATTTGCTTTGGAATACCTGATCAATTTGGTTAGATATTCCATTAACACTGAAAAATACAATGCCCTTCAGAATACTCAGGACCGCATTAGTTACCTAAGAGCGCTTGCTATTAATACATTGATCAATGAAGCTGTGGAGTTGTTTATGGTCAATGAAGAAGCTATTTTAAACGATGAATTTCCTCAGGCACTTCTTGATAAAAGTCGTTTTGAGGCACAGATTAGTGATATTATAAAAATTAGCATTCAAAATATTTACGAATCTTCCGAAGTGATTGATAAAGAAGTGTCCGGTTATGAAGTAATCAATGGGCTGTTAACAGCGTTTACAGATGCAGTCTGTAATACAGCCAATGGCACTGCTTCTAATTACAATAAATTGATTTTGAAAATGCTTCCTGAAACGATACAGTCTTCTCAAGTTTCAACTTACGACAGTCTTATGGCGGTGTCCAATTATATTTCAAAGTTATCGGATAGCAATGCTATATTGACTTACAGAAAGCTAAGAGGGGATTATATTTAAGGATTGTTAATAAGCTGTTTATAACTTCTGGGCTTAAGCGAAAATCTGTGTAATTTTCACTTACATTTGTGCTGTTTTAGAATCTGATAATCAGAGATTTTTTTACATAAAAATGTATTTTGTCGAGGAAATTTGTTTTTTATCGATTAAATATTATATTTGTCCTGTCGTTTATTTTTTAATCCTACAATGATGAAAAAGAACCTTTTAGGAGCTCTTGTTATTTTCTTTGTTACTGTGGCCTTTTTATTGATGCTTGATGATATGCGATCTAGCAAGAATTCGCAATTGAATGAAAGTGTAGATATTTATAATGCTACAGAGCAGCCTAACATGGCTACTACAGACAGTGACGCTGAATAATCGTTTCTAGTTTTTCTACAATTGCATCTACGTCAATTTTAGTAAGGTGCTGTAAGGTTTCAATACTACCGTGTTCCACAACAATGTCGGGAACGGCCATAACGCTTATATTGTTTTTGTAGTTGTACCGAGCTGCAAATTCTAAAATAGCACTTCCAAAACCTCCTTTTTCACAACCGTCCTCAATTGTAATTATTTCAGAATAGGAATTGAAAGCTTGGTGTAACATGCTTTCGTCCAAAGGTTTTAAAAAGCGCATGTCAATATGGGCTACATCGTCTTTCATTTCCAGTTTTTCAATGGCCTTCGTGACATTATCGGCAATAAAACCAAGACTTAGAACAGCGATGTTGTTCCCTTGTTTTAATTCTATGGCTTTGCCAATTTCAATAGGTTCAAAAGCTTGTTTCCAATCCAAGGTATTGCCCCTTCCGCGAGGATAGCGTATAGCTATAGGATGTTCAAGTCCTAATTGGGCGGTATACATAATGTTGCGTAATTCTACTTCGTTACGAGGTGCAAAAATAATGAGGTTAGGGACACATCTTAAATATGCTAAATCATACAAACCGTGGTGTGTAGCACCATCTTCGCCAACCAAACCTGCTCTGTCCAAACAAAAAATCACGGGAAGGTTTTGAATGGCCACATCGTGAATTACCTGATCGTAGGCTCGCTGTAAAAACGTAGAATAGATATTGCAAAATACCACGGCGCCTTGGGTGGCCATTCCTGCCGCCAAGGTCACGGCGTGTTGTTCTGCTATCCCTACATCAATGGCTCGATCAGGAAACTGCTCCATCATATATTTTAAGGAGCTGCCTGTTGGCATGGCAGGGGTAATGCCAATAATGGCTTCGTTTTTTTCTGCTAGTTCTACAATGGTGTGTCCAAAAACATCTTGGAATTTTGGAGGTTGCACGGTATCTGGTTTAGGGAAGAGCTCCCCGGTTTTGGCATCAAATTTACCAGGCGCATGGTATTTCACCTGATCCTTTTCGGCTTGTTTTAATCCTTTTCCTTTGGTGGTAATGACATGGAGTAGTTTAGGGCCTTCTATGGTTTTTAATCGCTCCATCTCTGAAATCAAAGCGGAAAAATCATGTCCATCAATAGGACCTGAATAATTAAAATTTAAGGCTTCAAATACATTTTCGTGTTTCTGTGTACCTTTTTTAACATTAGTTAAATATTGTTTCAGTGCGCCTACGCTAGGATCAATTCCAATGGCATTATCGTTTAATATCACCAATAAATTGGCATTGGTTACGCCTGCATGGTTAAGGCCTTCAAAGGCCATCCCACTAGCTATGGAAGCATCACCAATCACTGCTATATGCTGTTTGGTTGTGTCTCCTTTCAATTTGGACACAATGGCCATTCCCAAGGCTGCTGAAATGGATGTTGAAGAATGCCCAACGCCAAATGTGTCGTAGGAGCTTTCGCTTCGCTTTGGAAATCCACTGAGGCCTCCAAATTGTCGGTTGGTATCAAAGACCTCTCTTCTGCCTGTCAATATTTTATGTCCGTAGGCTTGGTGGCCAACATCCCAAATCAATAAATCTTCAGGGGTGTTGAACACATAATGTAGCGCAATGGTAAGTTCAACCACTCCCAAACTGGCTCCTAAATGCCCTTCTTTGGTAGCGACAATATGAATGATAAAGTCTCTTAATTCCTTCGCTAATTGGGGAAGTTGATGTGGATCTAACTCCCTTAAATCCTTTGGAGATTGTATGTGATTTAATAACTTGGACATAATTACAAATGTACCATTTGAAATCGTATTTTTGGGATACAGAATTCAATTTTATACCTATGGAAAATCCTTTTGATGACGTGTATTTTATGAAGAAAGCCTTGCAGGAGGCTGAAGATGCTTTTGAGAAAGGGGAAATTCCGGTAGGTGCCGTAATTGTGGTGGATGATAGGATTATTGCCCGAGCACATAACTTAACGGAAATGCTCAATGATGTTACTGCTCATGCGGAAATGCAAGCCATTACCTCGGCTGCTAATTTTTTGGGAGGAAAATATTTGAACAAATGCACGCTTTATGTGACCTTGGAGCCTTGCCAAATGTGTGCAGGTGCTTTGTATTGGAGTCAAATTGGAAAAATAGTGTATGGAGCCAGGGATGAAGAGCGTGGGTGTATCAATTTAAAAACAAAACTGCATCCAAAAACCAAAATGGTAGGTGGCGTGTTGGAGGAAGAAGCCTCACGTTTGATGAAACGCTTTTTTATTGAAAAACGTAATTTGAATTAAAAACATAAAAAAACGCTTAACAAATTTGTTAAGCGTTGAAACTGTGCTTAAAGATATATGCTCGTTAAACCACTTGCACGTTTGCTGCAACTGGTCCTTTTCTTCCTTCTTCTTCTGTGTACTGTACGCTATCGCCTTCACGTAGCTCAATACCGTTCAAGTTTGATACGTGAACGAAAATGTCTTTTCCTGTTTCGTTGTTGGTAATGAATCCAAATCCTTTTGAATCATTGAAAAATTTAACTGTTCCAGTCATGGTAAAAAAAATTATTATTAAAACATAAATGTATGATTAATAATCTTACAATGTGTTAAGTAATTGTATTTTTATTTAAAAAATTGATTATCAGTATTTTTTTTTGTGATTTCTCATTTTTTCTAGATTCTCTTTATTAATCATATAGTCTTTCATGTCTTTGTCTTTCCAACGGTGGTATGAAAACAAAGGAAACACTACAAAGAAAAGTCCAACTACCCCAAAACCAATGAGTTTTTGTGAATAGTCAACTTCCAAGAGAAAACCACATGCTATGCTAATTAGAGAAAGTATAAAGGATATGGCAATAATGTATTTCATGTTTTAGTGAGTAATATTGATCAATTTGCGGCGGTAGGCTGTCAATAATTTGGATTTAGAAATAAAGCCAACATACACATTATTCCTAACAACTGGTAGGTTCCAAGCGTTACTGTCCTGAAACTTCTTCATAATATCGGTCATCTTGTCCTTTTCAATATCGATGATTTCCGGAGGGTTTTGCATGACTTCTTCAGCTTTTATTTCATTGTAAAGGCTTTGGTCAAACATTACCTGTCTAATATCGTCCAATAAGATAATCCCTTTAAGGGTTTGGTCTTTACTTCGCACAACGGGGAAAATGTTTCTGCTAGATTTTACTACTGCTTTGTGGACAATGTCACCTAGGTTCATTTCTGGATTCACAGGGATGAAATTGGTTTCAATTACCTTATTGATGTCCATGAGTGTTAACACCGCATGGTCCTTATCATGCGTAATAAGTTCTCCCTTTCTGCCAAGCTCCATACTATAAACGGAATGTGGGTAGAAATATTTGGTAATGGCGAAAGAAATAGTGGCCGTAAGCATCAAGGGAATGAAAAGTTCATAACCTCCTGTTAATTCGGCAATCAAGAAAATAGCTGTTAATGGAGCATGCAGTACTCCTGCCATTAATCCGGCCATTCCCACAAGTGTAAAATTACTTTCGGAAACTGGATTGTTGATTAGGATGGTGTGGTTTAAGACTTTTGCAATACAATTTCCCATGATGCTTCCCATAAAAAGGGTAGGGGCGAAAATACCACCAACACCTCCAGCGCCAAAAGTGATGGAACTGGCAATAATTTTGAAAAATACTAATCCGGCCAAAAGCCCAATTACAATCCAAACATTGCTTAGGTCCAAATGGAGGAAGTTATTTACCAAGGCTTTTTCTGGTTTTCCAGCAATGAGGTTGTTCATAACATCGAATCCTTCCCCGTAAAGAGGTGGGATGAAATAAATAAGTACTCCAATGGCGGCACCTCCAACCAAAAGTCTTTTAACTGGCGAGTCTATCTTTTTGAACAGTTTTTGAATACGTTCATATGCTTCTGTGAAATAAATGGAGGTAAACGCAGCAAAAACACCTAAAATGGCGTAAAAGGGGACATCGGAAGCTTTGAAATGATCTTCAATTCTAAAAGGCAACAAAATGTCGCTTCCAAAGAAAAAGTAAGAGGTCATGATTGCCGAAAGCGATGCCAATAATAATGGAAGCATGGACGCGATGGTCAAGTCCAGACTAAATACTTCAATGGCAAATACGATAGCGGCGATGGGCGCTTTGAAAATGGACGATAAGGCTCCGGCAGCAGCACAACCAATCAACAAGTTTTTTGTTTTTTGGTTCATGTGGAACATGCGTGCGATGTTGGAACTTATGGCAGCTCCGGTAGCCACAGTTGGTCCCTCTAGTCCTACCGATCCTCCAAAACCAACCGTAATAGGCGCGGTTAATATGGACCCAAACATTTGGTATTGTTTCATGATCCCTTTGCGTTTCGCAATAGCAAATAGGGTTGATGGAATACCGTGGCTCACCTTGTTTCTGATTACATATTTAATGATCAGATATACCAAAGTAAACCCGATGATGGGGAATAAAAAGTAAAAAGCATGGTGGATGGATTGCACCAAACGCCCTTCCAGTAAATGTTGGATAAAGTGCGTCAAGTTTTTCAGCACTACTGCTCCAACTCCGGAGGTGAAACCAACCAATATACTAAGGAAATAAACAAATTGCTTATGGGAGATGTGCTTGGCTCTCCAGATCAACAAGCTTTTGTACAACGATTTTGCAGGCATAACCTAAAACTACTAAAAAATCCTGCAATTTGCAGGATTTAATTTTTTATGAATTTAGATTTAGTTTTAAGCTTAACTCATCCAGTTGGGCATTGTCTACTGGTGCAGGTGCATCAATCATGACGTCTCTTCCGGAATTGTTTTTAGGGAATGCTATAAAATCTCTAATGGTTTCCTGACCACCCAAAATAGCAACCAATCGGTCAAGACCAAAGGCCAAACCACCGTGTGGAGGGGCACCATATTCAAAGGCATTCATCAAGAATCCAAACTGTGCTTTAGCTTCTTCAGGAGTAAACCCTAAATAGTCAAACATTAAGGACTGAGTTTTTTTATCGTGAATTCTTATGGAACCTCCACCAATTTCATTTCCATTCAATACCAAGTCGTAAGCATTTGCTTTTACTTCGCCAGGATTGGTTTCCAATAATTCCAATTGGCCTGGTTTAGGAGAGGTAAACGGGTGGTGCATCGCGTGGTAACGCTCTGTTTCTTCGTCCCATTCCAAAAGAGGGAAGTCCATTACCCAAAGTGGTGCGAACTCGTCTGGTTTGCGTAAGCCTAGTTGCTCGGCCAATTCCATTCTTAAGGCACTTAACTGTGTTCTTACTTTATGGGTGTTTCCAGATAAAATACAGATTAGGTCTCCTGGTTTTGCTCCCGTAACTTCAGCCCATTTGGCAAGGTCTTCCTGATCGTAGAATTTATCTACGGAAGATTTGAAAGACCCATCTTCATTGTAACGACAGTACACCATTCCCAAGGCACCAATTTGTGGACGCTTTACCCAATCGATAAGTTTATCGATTTCTTTTCTGGTGAAGGCATTTCCTCCTGGCACAGCAATACCTACTACCAATTCAGCAGCATTGAATACTTGGAAATCTTTATGTTGGGTTACTTCGTTAAGTTCTCCAAACTGCATTCCAAAACGGATGTCTGGTTTATCGTTTCCATACAAACGCATGGCATCATCATAAAGCATTCTTGGGAACTGGTCAATTTCAACGCCATTGACTTCTTTCAATAAGTGTCTGGTAAGGCCTTCAAAGGTGTTAAGGATGTCCTCTTGCTCAACAAAAGCCATCTCGCAGTCTATTTGTGTAAACTCCGGTTGTCTGTCGGCACGTAAATCTTCATCCCTAAAACATTTTACAATTTGGAAGTACTTATCCATACCACCTACCATAAGCAATTGCTTAAAGGTTTGTGGCGATTGTGGAAGGGCATAAAACTGTCCAGGGTTCATTCTACTTGGTACTACGAAATCGCGGGCACCTTCTGGTGTAGATTTTATTAAATAAGGTGTCTCAACTTCAATAAACCCTTCTTGTGAAAGGTAATTTCTAACCTCTTGGGTTACTTTATGACGGAAAATCAAACTGTTTTTAACAGGATTACGTCTGATATCAAGGTAACGATATTTCATACGCAACTCTTCTCCACCGTCTGTTTCATCTTCAATGGTGAAAGGTGGTAGTTTGGCACCGTTCAACAGGGTAAGTTCCGAAACCAAAATTTCAATATCACCAGTAGCCATATTTGGGTTTTTGGAAGCACGTTCTATAACGGTTCCTTTTACCTGAATCACAAACTCACGACCTAACTTTTGGGCTTGTTCCATAATGGCCTTTGGCGTGCGTTCTTCATCAAAAATAAGTTGGGTAATCCCGTAACGATCACGTAAATCTACCCATACCATAAAACCTTTGTCTCTCACTTTTTGTACCCAACCAGCAAGAGTAACTTCACTATTGATGTGTGATGCATTCAATTCACCACAATTATGACTTCTGTACATACCTTAAATTTTGAAGTGCAAATTTAATGAAGATAACTGATTAAAAAATAAAAAAGCCCTAACATTTGTCAGGGCCTTCTCCGCTATTAATCAATGCTCGGGTGAGCTTCAACTTTCTCTTGTAACGAAAATGATTCTTCGATTTCGGGCTTAGTAGGTGAGATTTTACTTCTAATCCACATTTTTAACTTCATCGATAGGAAAAACAGTACCGGAACCACAATCAATGTCAAGAAGGTGGCAACGAAAAGTCCGAAGATTACGGTCCATGCCAATGGCCCCCAGAAGCGCACGTTATCTCCACCTATATAAATGTGTGGGTTGAATTCGCTGAACAGGCTAAAAAAGTCAATGTTTAGTCCTATTGCCAATGGAATCAATCCTAAAATGGTGGTAATTGCCGTAAGCAATACAGGGCGTAAACGCGCTTTACCCGCTCTCACGATACTTTCAAATAGATCCTCAACAGTAAGGTATTCATCATCATCCAATCCTCTATCAATTTTCTTTCTATCAATTAAAAGTTGGGCATAATCCAGTAGAACCACCCCGTTGTTAACCACAATACCAGCAAGGGAGATGATTCCTACCATGGTCATCATGATTACGAAAGCCCATCCAGTAATTACAAGTCCACCAAATACCCCAATGAAACTTAGGAATATGGCCAACATGATGATGGCTGGTTTTGAGATGGAGTTGAACTGGAAAATCAAGATGAAGAAAATCAATCCCAGTCCAGTAAAAAAGGCGCCCACCAAAAACTTCATTTGTTTTTGCTGTTCTTCAATTTGTCCTGTATAATCAATTTTGATGTTTTCAGGCAAGCCTTCATAGGTTTTCATTTCATTTTGAATTTGCGCTACAATGGCTCCAGCATCCGTAAAACCTGGGGACAGAGCCGAGTGAACTGTTACCACACGTCTGGTATCTTTGTGTTTTATGGCACTAAATCCAGAGTTGTTTTCATGTTTGGTAACCGCTGATACGGGAATGCTCTTGATTTTTCCAGTATTATCCCTAAAAGTGATATTCTGGTTGAAAAGAGCACTTGTATTGTATCTGTTTTCCTCATTGAAACGCACATAGATGTCGTAATCGTCACCACCTTCTTTATAAATTCCGGCTTTGGTACCAAAGATGGAGTTGCGCAATTGTTGTCCTACTTGGGCAGCGCTTACGCCAAGTTCTCCCGCTTTTTCCCTGTCGATTACCACCTTCATGGAAGGCTTGTTTTTGTTTACGTCTATTTTAAGTTCGTCAATACCTTGGATATTTTTTGAGTTGATAAACTCTCTCATATTTTCGGCAGTGGCGATCAGTTCGTCATAGTCGTCACCTTCAATTTCAATGTTGATAGGAGAACCTGCTGGTGGTCCGTTGGAATCTTTTTCTACGGAAATCAAAACTCCAGGATAGATGCCTACCAGTGCTTCCTGAACTTTTTGGCGCAATAGCTCACTATCTTCCCCTCTACGGAATTTAAACTCCCTCATGGAAGCGGTAATTTTTGCCTTGTGAGGCATTTCGGCCGAAGAACCTCCATCGGTTTGAGGATTTCCAGCACCTTCACCTACTTGAGACACGGCACTTTCTACCATAAAATTATAGTCGCCGTCTTTATATTGAGTATTATCTAGTACTTGATAAACGCGCTTTTCAATCTCTTTGGTGATGGCATTGGTTTTTTCAATGGCGGTACCCTGTGGATATTCTATGTAGACAATAATCTGGTTTGGTTTGTTGTCTGGGAAAAATTCTACTTTGGTACGTTGTTCCTTCAATGATATTCCGAAGGCTATAAACGAAGCTATCAATGCAGAAAAAGTAGCAATGGTTATCAAAACTGGTTTCTTGCCAGAGAGTGCCCAACGTAATTGTCCTTCATACCAACGTTCCAATTTTACCAACGTTTTTGTTTGGAAACTGTTGGCCCACTTTCTTAGGAATAATCGGTACACCCAAAGCATGATGGCTGTAAATACCATAAGGGTTCCTAAAGATTTGTATGAACCTCCAAAAATAAAGACCAAAATACCTATTACGGCCATTATTGCCGTGAGTTTTATGATCTTGTTCAGCGGCATATCTTTGTCTTCGGTGGTCATAAATTGTGATACCAAAACAGAATTGAAGAAGATGGCTACAAATAATGAAGAACCTAATACAATGGATAGGGTCTGTGGTAAAATCATCATGAATTCTCCCATTAAACCTGGCCATAATCCTAATGGAATAAATGCAGCTACAGTGGTGGCGGTAGAAATGATAATAGGAAAGGCAATTTCTCCAATTCCTTTTTTGGCTGCTTCCAAACGGCTCATACCTTCTTCATCCATCAGTCGGTATACGTTTTCTACCACTACAATACCGTTGTCTACCAACATCCCTAGCCCCATGATAAGACCAAACAGTACCATGGTGTTTAATGAAATTCCGAAGAAATTTAGGATCATCAAGGACATGAACATAGACATCGGGATGGCAAATCCTACGAAAATGGCATTCTTAAATCCGAGGAAGAACATCAATACCATTACTACCAAGATTACCCCAAAGATGATGTTGTTCACCAAGTCGTCTACTTTTCCAATGGTTACGGAAGATTGATCGTTGGCGATGGTAACTTGTAAATCTTGAGGAAACACATCCTTGATGGCGTGGTCTACGATGACATTAATTTGATTGGCAGCGTCCACCATGTTCTTTCCTGCACGTTTTTTAACATCCAGCATGACTACAGGTTGTCCAAATTCGCGAGCATAAGTAGTCCTGTCTTCTTCCTTAAAACTTACAGTAGCTACATCTTTAAGGTAGATGGCATTTCCATTTTCAGATTTTACAACGAAATTTTTCAAGTCGTTTGGAGACTCAATTTCTCCCAACACACGGATGGTTCGACGCTGTCCACTGGCTTTTAAATTTCCTGCAGAAATGGTGACGTTTCCGTTATTGATGGCATTGATAATGTCGCTGAAAGTAACATCGGCGGCCATCATTTTATAGATGTCTACGGCAACTTCTACTTCCTTTTCCTGGGCACCACGGATGTCTACCTTTTTAATCTCCAATAAATCTTCAATTTCATCTTGAAGGTATTCTCCGTATTCCTTTAATTTTTCAATTGGGTAATCTCCTGAAATGTTAATGTTCAGGATGGGCATTTCTTCTGAAAGGCTCAATTCGAACACATCTGGTTCTACTTTGGCACCATTAAAGGTTGGCCAATCTTCACTTGAGGTTTCCTGATCGATTTCGTCTTTCACCTTTTGTTTGGCTTCTTCAACAGTTATGTTTTCATCAAACTCAACAATTACCATCCCGTAATCTTCTTGAGAGGTAGAAGTGAGCTCAACTAGGTTGCTTACCGTTTTAAGCCTGTCCTCAAGGGGATCGATGATGAGTTTCTCGATATCTTCAGCAGTATTCCCTGGGAATACAGAGCTTACATATATTTTGGTTTCGTTAACCTCGGGGAAGCTTTCTCGAGGCATGTCGAAAAAAGCGCCAACTCCAAGGTAGAAAATCACCACAATAAGGACGTACATCGTGGTTTTGTTGTCGATGGCCCAAGAAGACCAACGGAATTCTTTGTCCACTATTTTTTTGTTTTTTTCTGTCATTGTCGTTGGATTAGTAAGTGATTACTTTAACAGTTTGTCCGTCTTTCACACTACGGGCACCTTCTTCAATAATTTCAGCACCGTTTTCAATACCTTCCAAGACTTCAATGACGTCTCCTTGGGTTCTTCCGGTTTTGATGATCACTCGGTTGGCCTGTCCTTCACCATTACCATTTTTGTTATTGATGACGTAGATGTATTGCTCGCCGTTGGCATTTTCAGAAATGATACTTTGCGGGATCAATAGGGCTTTCTCATTGGTGTAATCGTTGATTTTTAATCGCGCTGTCAAGTTAGGTTTGATAGATTCATCTTTGTTTGGAATGTCAACCTGTACTTTAAACGTTCTGTTGGCAGGGTTGATATAATCTCCTGCCTGGCGAATCTCTGTATTGATTGTTTTGTTCAATAACGGGAATTCAACAATTACTTCTTTGCCTTTGGAAACATCGGTGATGTAGCGTTCTGGGACATCCGTTTCTATGTACATGTCCTTAAGGTTTACCAAACGTATTAATTGCGATTGTCCTGCTGCTACCACACTTCCTTTTTCAGTGATGATGTCGTCAATAGTTCCACTAAAAGGAGCCGTTACTCTTGTTTTAGCAATTTGTTGTTGCAATTGGTTGATGGCTTTGGTTTGTGCTTCGTACGAAGATTTTGCCTGTAAGTACTGCAATTCACTACCAATATTGGCATCCCAGAGACGTTTTTGACGGTCAAAAGTGGTTTTGGCCAATTCAGCTTGAATTTCCAATTGCGCCAACTGTTGACTCAATCCACCGTCGTCAATTTTAGCTAAAATTTGACCTTTGGTTACTTGTTGTCCTTCCTTAACATAGATATCTGTTAAGATTCCGTTGAATTCTGGAGTGATGACCAATAGGTTTTTGGTAGTCACGTTACCCTGTATGTCCAACATGTGTTTGAACTCTTGTTCTTTTGCCGTAAATGAGGTAATCAGTGGCATGTGCTTTACAGTATCCAATTTGGCAATAGCCTCATCCAATTGTTTTAGTTTGCCAGCAATGACCTGTTGTTCGGCAACAACCTCGGCTCTTTTGGTTCTAATTAATTCTAGGTTGTTTGAGCTTAAAACATTTTCTACGGAATTCTTTTTCTTCTCGCCTCCGCAAGAAACCAAAAGAAATGCTAGTGTTATGATGGAAAATATGTTTTTCATGATTTGAATGTTCTGTGTTTTGTGATTGACTAGTTTATAAGGACTGTGTTAAGTGCTGTTTCCAATTCTGCTTTTGTGTTGATAACCTGCATCATGGCTTGAAGATATTCTTCTTGTGCCGTGTAAAGTTGCGTTTGTGCCTGTCTCAACTCAAAGCTCGATCCAACTCCCTCAAAGAATTTGGTCTCGTTTTTGGTTTCGATACGTTCGGCGAGGTTAAGATTTTTCTTTTTGTTTTCGTATTCTTCCATTGCCAATTGATAGTCGCTTTTTGCAGAGGCAATTTGAAGTTTCAGCTGTTGTTCTATTTCTGTAAGGTCGGTTTGTGCTTTTTCGTAGTTGATACGGGCTCTTTGAGTAGAAGCCATTCGCATTCCCGAACTGAAAATAGGGACTTTTAAACTTAGACCGAACAGTGAAGAACCAAACCATTGTTGATCACCTCTTAAAAAGCCAAATTCATCGTTATACCCTGCATATCCTGCGTTGATAAAGGCATTTAGTGTAGGAAGGAATTTGCTTTTTTCCAACTTCAATAATAGTTCTTTTGAAACCATATCGTTTTTGGCAATTTTAAAGTCTATGGTATTTTCTATGTTTTCATCGGCTTGTAAAATGCCCAGGTCCATGTTTTCTTCTGTTAGAATGGCCAAATCGTCTGTTAATGTCGTATTGGAATTTAAGTCGATCCCCAATGTGATGTTGAACATTTGGTAAGCCAAGGTTTTTAAACGTTTGGTATTGTTTAATTGGCTTTCAATGCCAGAAAGGGTGATTTGTAATTGCTCTACACTTTCTTCTTCTTCCAAACCATTCTCAAAGATTTTGGTGGTTTCTTCCAAATTCTTTTGAAGAACCGCTAAGTTTTTGTTCAAAATCTCCAAAGCTTCTTCTGAAAATAGCACATTGACATAGGCATTTATTACGGCTTGTCTCACTTCAAGATCTGTCTTCACTTTCGCATTTTTAGAGATTTCCAAAAATACTTTAGCCGATTGCAATCCCACTAAATACGAGCCATCAAAGATTTTTTGGTTTAAGGTGGCGGCCGCAGTTATGGAATGTTTTGTTCCAAATGTTACAGGAACAAATCCTTCGGGTGCGTCTGGAATTGGCTGCGTCTGTAAACCATCAAGGTCATAATAATCTTCTAATTGACGAAGCCCTCCATAAGGATCAAAGGCCGAGGCAGGCAACAAGGACACCTGCTGTTTCAAAAAGTTTTGGTAATCTACTCCAGCATCAATTTGTGGGAGTCCAGTAGCTGTGGTTTCCCATTTTTGTTTTTCGGCAGCTTCAATATCTCGCGTGGCATTTATCGAGGAGCGGTTATGCTCCAAAGCATAGTCTATAGCTTCCTGTAGGCTGAAGACGTGTGTCTCTTCCTGGCCAAAAAAGGTCAAGGAGCACAGCAGGCTAAAAGTTAAGATCAGTTTGTGTTTCATTATGATGGATTTGTGTTTGTGTACTTTTTTAATATTTCCAAGCCCTTTTCGGTACAGATGCCTCTAAGGTGATATTCCAAATAATGGTTCATCAACTCGTGCATGGAGAAATGGTTCAACGGGAACAGTTCTTTGTCCTTTAGGGCCATCATACAGTTAAAATAGATTTTGGTGACAAACTGTATGTTAATGGTGTCTCGGTATAGTCCTTGCTCAACCCCTGCGGTTAAATTGCAGGCAACGCAATCTTCCATAACGCAAAATTGGTTGTTCTTCAGTGATTCGAAAATCTTTGGGTAATACTTCTGCAACTGATATTGAGGGGAAGACTTTTCGTCCTTAAGATGTTGCATACTGAACCTTTTAATTTCGAAAATTTCCTCAATAGGGTTGAGTTTTTGTGCTCGTATCTCATTAATACCGTTAGAAATGAGATTGAACATATAAAGGGTCGTAGCCTCTACCAATACGTTTTTGTTTTCAAAGTATTGATAGATGGTTTTTTTGGACATGCCAAGTGCGTTGGCAATTTCGTCCATTGTAACACTCTTAAAACCATAGGTTAGAAAGAGTTCGGAGGCGGTTTTTAAAATATCATCTTTCATAAGAAGCGGCAAATATACTATGGAAACTTTAAAAACAAAAAAAGTTTCCTTGGTTTTAACATAATGATAATAATAAAAGGAAACATTTGTGTCTATTGAGTCAATTGCCTTATTTTTGTCCGATGCAAAACGTGGAATACTACCAAGATACTTTTAGCAAGTATTTACAGACTTTTACGGTTCAAAGAGAGCCTGTTTCTTTATACAATCCTATTAATTACATTCTCAATTTGGGCGGCAAGCGATTGCGACCTGTGCTTACATTGATGACGGCAGAAATGTTTGGTTGTGAAGTGGAGAAGGCCTTGCATGCGGCTTTGAGTATTGAGGTGTTTCATAATTTTTCTTTGGTTCATGATGATATTATGGATGATGCGCCGCTAAGAAGAGGGAATGAGACCGTCCATGAAAAATGGGATTTGAATACCGGAATTTTGTCTGGAGATGCCATGTTGATTTTGGCTTATCAGTTGTTTGAAAACTATGAGCCACATGTGTTTCAAGCCCTGGCAAAGTTGTTCAGCAAAACGGCTTTGGAAGTTTGTGAAGGACAGCAATACGACATGGACTTTGAGTTAATGGATAATGTGTCCATTCCTGACTATCTAAAAATGATTGAGTATAAAACTGCGGTTTTGGTTGGCGCTGCAATGCAGATGGGGGCGATTGTTGCTGAGGTTTCTTTGGAAGATCAGACTGGTGTTTATGAGTTTGGGAAAAATCTTGGGATTGCTTTCCAATTACAGGATGATTATTTGGATGCTTTTGGGGATCCTAAAAGTTTTGGAAAACAAGTAGGAGGGGATATTATCGAGAACAAAAAGACCTATTTATATCTTAAGGCTTTAGAGTTTTCTTCGGAAAGTGATCGTTTGCAACTACAGCATTTATATGGTATCCAACCTACGGATGCTTCTGAAAAAATTAAAACTGTTAAACAGTTTTTTGAATCAACTGGCGCTGCGCAGGCTACTAAGGAGGCTATAAAACATTATACTAATTTGGCGTTTGCCGTGTTGGAGGAATTGAATATTCCTGCAGATCGAAAAGATGTGTTGCGAGTATTTGGAGAACAGTTAATGGATAGAGAGGTATAATGCAATTACCATCAACATATGATGATTTGATTGCTCAAGCTAATGAGCAAGACCTTTACAAAAAGTTGATAAGGCAGTTAAATAAGGACTTTTTGTACGCCAATATCGATTTGGATTTTGATGAGCAGGTGTTGCCGTCCAGTTTAAAGTTGCTTTTACAGGAAACGGTCTATAAACTGATCCATGAAAAATTCGCCGACTATTTAAACCTTCTTTATATTATAGATGTTTCCGAGGAGAAAATAAAGCAACTTGATGGTAGTGATACCTTAAAGCTTTCTGAAGATGTTACCTTTTTGATTTTGAAGCGCGAATGGCAAAAGGTGTGGTTCAGAAACAAATATTCTTAAAAATAAACCCTCACAAACGGTGCCCAAGGGTCAGCATAAATACTTTTGTCTCTATCGTATAATACGTCATATCTAATCCCAATGGTGACATTGTGTGTGCTGTAACCGGTTCCCAAATAAAGGGCGGGATACCAATAGTTGTCATCTTTGTAAATTAAACGGCTGTCATAGTTTCGGCTAATGTTCATTTCTTCAAACTCTGCCGAAAGTTGTATTTCTTCAATAGGCCTAAAAAGTCCAATTAGGCTACCTCCCACAATGGTAGATTTATAAAAATCTTTTTGAGTATTGTAGGAAAAATTAAGTCCTACACCAAGAGCAAATTGCCAATTAAATTCATAAATGGCACTTGGAGCTAATGTTCCGCTGAAGAACCCATCTCCAAATCCAAGGCCTATGCCGCCACCAAATCTTACATGGCGCCAAAACTCACTTTTCTGTTTAGGAGGGGTTTGCTGAGAGAATCCTGGGACTGAAAAAAGACAAAGGAAAAGTATGGGCAATAGAATTTTCTTCAATGAAATTGAGGTTAAATCCGTCATATTTTAAATTGATGAGGTTATGTGTTATAAATATAATAAAAGCATATCTAATTTTTATAAAAATTGTATTTTTGGACAAATTTTGCAAAAGCGAAAAAGCAGTTAGTACACATAATGGATAAATATTCCTTTTTAAACGCAGCACATACAGCATACTTTGCTGACTTATACGATCAATATTTACAAAACCCAGATTCAGTTGAGCCAAGTTGGAGAGCCTTTTTTCAAGGTTATGATTTTGGTAGTGAAAGCTACGGAATGGAGGGTGAAATCGTTGAAGGGGTTTCGGCCCAAATTCCAGAACATTTACAAAAAGAGTTTCAGGTAGTAAGTCTTATTGATGGCTACCGCTCTCGTGGGCACTTGTTTACCAAGACCAATCCTGTACGCGAGCGCCGTCAGTATGAGCCTACCTTGGCAATAGAAAACTTCGGTCTATCCAAAGCCGATTTGAATACCGTTTTCAATGCAGGAGAGATTCTTGGAATTGGTGCACAGCCATTACACGAAATCATAAGACACCTAGAAGCCATTTATTGCGATGCTATTGGTGTTGAGTATATGTATATAAGAAACCCAGAGCGTAAGCAATGGATTCAGGAGCGATTGAACATTAATGACAATCACCCGAAATTTTCTGTAGAACAGAAGAAGCACATTCTTAAAAAATTGAATGAGGCCGTTTCTTTTGAGAACTTTTTGCATACTAAATATGTAGGGCAAAAGCGTTTTTCATTGGAAGGAGGAGAATCTTTAATCCCAGCTTTGGATGCCGTTATCGAACGTGCCGCTGAGTATGGTGTTAAAGAATTTGTGATGGGGATGGCCCACCGTGGACGTTTGAGTACCTTGACCAATATTTTTGGGAAATCTGCAAAGGATATCTTCAGTGAGTTTGATGGAAAGGATTATGAAGAAGAAATTTTTGATGGGGACGTTAAGTACCACTTAGGTTGGACTAGTGACCGTGTAACGGATACCGGAAAGAAAATCAATTTAAATATAGCACCTAACCCTTCGCACTTGGAAACTGTTGGAGCCGTTGTTGAAGGGATTACCCGTGCAAAACAAGACGATAAGTATGCTGATGAGCCATCTTTGGTATTGCCAATCGTGGTGCATGGAGATGCTGCTATTGCAGGTCAAGGTTTGGTGTATGAAGTAGTTCAAATGGCACAATTGGATGGTTATGGAACTAGCGGAACCATTCACATTGTAGTGAACAACCAAATTGGTTTCACCACAAATTACCTAGATGCGCGTTCCAGTACTTACTGTACAGATGTTGGTAAAGTAACTTTATCTCCAGTGTTGCATGTTAACGCCGATGATGCCGAAGCCGTGGTGCACGCAATGTTGTTTGCATTGGACTTTAGAATGCAGTTTAAGCGCGATGTGTTCATCGATTTGTTGGGGTATAGAAAATATGGACACAACGAAGGTGATGAACCTAAGTTTACGCAGCCTTTACTATATAAAGCCATTGCAAAACATAAAAATCCTAGAGATATTTATGCTGAAAAATTAATTGGTGAGGGAATTATTACCCAAGATTATGTAACCGAATTAGAGGAGCAGTATAAAGCATCTTTGGAAGAGAAACTTGAAGACTCAAGAAAAGAAGATAAAACGGTAATCACGCCGTTCATGCAAAATGAATGGGAAGACTATGTTTCGGTTAAGGAAGACGAAATGATGAAGAAGGTGGATACCACCTATACTAGAGAAGGTCTTGAAAAAATAACCAATGTCATTTCTTCTTTGCCAAAAGATAAAAAGTTCATTCGCAAGATTGAGCGTTTAGTGGAGTCTCGTAAAACAATGTTTGAAGAAGACAAGCTGGATTGGGCTATGGCTGAACACTTGGCTTACGGAACTTTGTTAGAGGAAGGGCACGATGTGCGTATTTCAGGACAGGATGTGGAGCGTGGAACTTTTTCTCACCGTCATGCTGTTGTGAAAGTGGAAGACAGTGAAGAAGAAATCGTATTATTGAATACCATTAGTGATAAGCAAGGACGTTTCTTTGTGTTCAACTCATTGCTTTCTGAGTATGGTGTAGTGGGATTTGATTATGGTTATGCTATGGCGAGCCCAAAAACCTTAACTATTTGGGAAGCACAATTTGGGGATTTCAGTAACGGAGCCCAAATTATGATCGATCAATACATTTCTGCAGCAGAAGATAAGTGGAAATTACAGAACGGTTTGGTAATGTTATTGCCTCACGGATATGAGGGTCAAGGAGCAGAGCACTCTTCAGCACGTATGGAGCGTTACCTTCAGTTATGTGCTAAGGACAACATGTTTGTGGCCGACTGTACAACACCAGCCAACATGTTCCACTTGTTAAGAAAGCAAATGAAGGCCAATTACAGAAAGCCTTTAATCGTGTTTACTCCAAAGAGTTTATTGCGTCATCCAAAATGTGTTTCAACGGTAGAAGAGTTTGCTAATGGAAGTTTCCAAATGTTGATTGACGATGCCGATGTAGCAGTTGAAAATGTAAAAACATTGGTGTTCGTAACAGGTAAGTTTTACTACGACCTATTGGAAGAGCGTGAGAACTTAAATAGAAATGACGTTGCACTAGTAAGAATAGAGCAGTTGTTCCCATTGCCAGATAAGGAAATTAGAGAAGTATTGGCTAAATATGAAGGTGTAGAGGACGTTGTTTGGGCTCAGGAAGAGCCTAGAAATATGGGAGCTTACAGCCACATGCTAATGCATCTTGATGAAGCTAGAACTTTCAGGGCTGCAACACGTAGGCCTTATGGGGCACCGGCAGCGGGAAGTAGCGTTCGTTCCAAAAAACGTCACCAAGAAGTCATTAACTTCGTATTTGATAAAACAAAAAATAACCAGAGATAATAAAATCCAACGATAAAATTATAACACAATGATTTTAGAAATGAAAGTCCCTTCACCAGGGGAATCCATCACGGAAGTAGAAATTGCAGAATGGTTAGTTGCAGATGGAGATTATGTTGAAAAAGACCAAGCCATCGCTGAGGTTGATAGTGATAAAGCAACCTTGGAACTTCCAGCTGAAGCCAGCGGAATTATCACGCTAAAGGCGGAAGAAGGTGATGCTGTTGCTGTAGGTGAAGTGGTTTGTTTAATAGATACCAGTGCGGCAAAGCCGGAAGGTGACGCACCAGCAAAAGAAGCTGTAAAGGAAGAAACGCCGAAGCAAGAGGCTCCAAAACCAGTTGCAGCTCCTGAAACCAAAACCTATGCAACGGGTTCTGCAAGTCCAGCGGCTAAGAAAATCTTAGCAGAAAAAGGAATGGAAGCCTCTGAAGTTGCCGGTACAGGAAAAGATGGTCGCGTAACTAAAGAAGATGCTGTGAATGCTAAACCTTCTATGGGAACACCAACAGGAGGAAGTAGAGGAGAGACTCGTTCTAAATTGTCTATGTTGCGTCGTAAAGTAGCAGAGCGCTTAGTGTCTGCTAAAAACGAAACCGCGATGTTGACCACTTTTAACGAGGTGAACATGACGCCAATTTTTGAATTGCGTAACCAATATAAAGAGGAGTTTAAAGCTAAGCACGGTGTTGGTTTAGGTTTCATGAGTTTCTTTACTTTGGCAACTGTAAGAGCTTTAAAAGAGTTTCCTGCAGTGAACTCGATGATTGATGGTAAGGAAATGATCACTTACGACTTCTGTGATATCAGTATCGCTGTATCTGGACCCAAAGGATTGATGGTTCCTGTAATTCGCAATGCGGAAAACCTAACCTTTAGAGGTGTGGAAGCGGAAGTAAAACGTTTGGCTTTACGTGCTCGTGACGGACAAATTACCGTAGATGAAATGACAGGGGGTACCTTTACAATTTCCAATGGAGGTGTATTTGGTAGTATGTTGTCTACGCCAATTATCAACCCTCCACAAAGTGGAATTTTAGGAATGCACAATATTATCGAGCGTCCTATTGCTGTAAATGGTAAGGTTGAAATTCACCCAATGATGTATTTGGCATTGTCTTATGATCACAGAATTATTGACGGAAGAGAGTCTGTAGGGTTCTTGGTAGCCATTAAAGAAGCACTTGAAAACCCAACTGAATTGTTAATGAACAATGATGTTAAAAAGGCTTTAGAGCTTTAAAAACATTCCTGATAATATTTAAAAAGGCGCCATTGAAAATGGCGCCTTTTTTTCTTGATAAATAAATAACTAACTAATAACTAAAAAAAATTAACAAGAATATTTATGATTATTATTAAAATGGCACAGCTAACTAAGCTAATGACCACAATTTTATGTTGGTGTTCATAAGAATTTTTCATTGGGACAATGTTTAAATCATTACTTGTTAGGAGTGGTGAAATAAAAGCTCCGAGTCAACAATAAACCCAGAGCTTTTATAATTCTCCCTAAGAACTAATTAATAGCAATGTAAATTTCGCCATTATCTAGATGCGAAACAATACGTAGTTCTACGTATTTTTTGAACTAAAAAAGCGCAAACTTTACATTTGCGCTTTTCTGGGTTGGTTTGGTTTTTGGTTGATTTGATTATTTTTTGATTGATGAACGTTAGGTTAAGTTCAATGAAAACATACAAAGATGTTCATAGAAATAATCAAGACAGAGCTCAAAATTAGGGCAATGATTAACGCAAGGTTAACAAAGGTGAATTTTGATTTCATTTTTACAGGTGTTTATTCCTAAAAGGAAATTATTAGGAATAAAACCTTGAACTCAATCAAGGTTTTATGACTTCCTAAATAAATTGATTAATAGCTCCGTAAAAGTCTTTAAAAATGTAATGTAAAACAATACGTAGAACTACGTATTTTAGGATAGAAATGATTCGTGCTCCTTTGCAAAAAGAAAAAGGCTTCGAGGTTTAGACTCCAAGTTCAGTTTCTGAATTATATGACTTTTATGTTTTTCAATAGTCCTGCTTGAGCTGAAAAGTACTTCACCAATCTCCTTGGCTGTTTTGTTCAGGGCTATTTGCTTGAGTACTTCTTTTTCGGTTGGAGTTAGGGTAAACAGTTCTTTCGGAACAGTTTCTTCTAAATGAGAAATAAGTTCTGGACTGAAGTATGATTTTCCTTTTTTAACAGATGTTATGCAATTTTCTATTTCTTCCAAGGCAAGTTCTTTTAGCACGTAACCATAAATGTTTAGGTTCTTCGCTTTTTTGTAGATAGCCATATCTTTTTCAAAAGTAATTAAGATGATTTTTGTGGGAAGACTGGTTTCTTTGCACTTGGCTGCAATTTCTAGTCCTGTTAAGCCTGGCATTTGTATGTCTAGGATTGCAATTTGTGGATTAAGTTCGGTAATTAAACGAAAAGCTTTTTCCCCATCTGTGGCACTGCCAATAATGTTGTATTTTTTTTCAGTTAAAAAGTCATTAAGGCCTTTGAGGATTAACGGATGGTCGTCGGCTGTAATTATTGAAGCTTTCATTGGTTTAGTAAAAAGGGATAGGTATAAAGATACAAGTTTTTTAAAAACCTTAAAAACTATTGGAGCTATGGCAATTTTAAATAGAGATATTTTTTTTCATAATCAATAATGGCTTTTCCTTTTTTTAGAATATCCGCACCAATGATGCCGTCTACTGGTTTTGAATTGTGACTGGTCAAGGCCGTGTTGACATGGGTGAGGTTGAATAGAATGATTGGCACTTTATCTTTTTTCCATTTGCCTATTTTCATTTTATTCTTTTTGGAAATCTGCGTGAGCATGTCTACCGCACCTGCTCCAGCCGCTTTGATTTCAGAATCCTTTACTTTTAAATTGAAGCGTTCAACCGTGTCAAAGCCTACACAGGTACTGGAAGCGCCGGTATCCAAAATAAACAATCCTTTAACACCATTAATAGTGGCTTTTATTTCAAAATGGTTGGTATGCGTTAAGTGTAATTTAATTTTGGTGTATCCTTTTTCCAGTAAAAAATCCTGTAATCTTTCCATTAGTATCTCTTTGGTGCAAAGATAATGATGTAAAACATATATTTTTGCAGCATGATGATAACAGATACCCATACCCATTTATATAGTGAGGCTTTTGATGAAGACAGGGCAGAAATGATGATTAGAGCACTAGAAACTGGTGTGTCGAGATTCTTTATTCCCGCCATTGATTCTTCGTATACAGAGGCTATGTTGGATCTTGAAGCTAAGTTTCCTGATTATGTTTATTTAATGGCAGGATTGCATCCAACTTCGGTGAAGGAGAATTACAAAGAGGAGTTGGCCCACGTGGAAGAGCTTCTGGCTAAACGTTCGTTTTGCGGTATTGGGGAAATTGGTATCGATTTGTATTGGGATACCTCCACGCTTGAAATTCAAAAGGAAGCGTTTCGTCATCAAATTCAATTGGCCAAAAAGTACCAACTGCCTATCGTCATTCATTGCAGGGATGCTTTTGATGAGATTTTTGAAGTGTTGGAAACAGAAAGAGGAGAAGGTCTCTTTGGGATATTCCATTGCTTTACCGGAAATTTGGAACAAGCACAAAGGGCTATTGGTTTTAATATGAAATTGGGAATTGGTGGTGTAGTCACTTTTAAAAATGGAGGATTGGATAAATTTATTTCCGAAATAGATTTGAAACATATTGTTTTGGAAACAGATTCGCCATATTTGGCCCCGAAACCTTTCCGAGGTAAACGTAATGAAAGTGCCTATATAATTAAAGTGGTAGAAAAACTATCGGAACTTTATGGTGTTACTCAGGAAGAAATAGCAAACATCACCACGCAAAATTCAAAAGACATTTTTAGTATATAATATGGAACAAGGCCACCCAAATATTCTTTTGATTTATACAGGAGGAACCATAGGGATGATCAAGGATCCCAATACCGGTGCATTAAAAGCTTTCGACTTCAATAATCTACTGAAACAGATTCCCGAATTGAAACTTTTGGATTGTGACATTAATACGGTCTCTTTTAAAGAACCCATCGACTCTTCCAATATGAGTCCCGAATATTGGGTGCAATTGGCAGAGATTATTGAAGACCATTATCACGAGTTTGACGGATTTGTGGTACTTCATGGTAGTGATACCATGAGTTATACTGCTTCGGCGTTGAGCTTTATGTTGGAGAATTTGGCGAAGCCTGTTATTTTAACTGGGTCACAATTGCCAATTGGGGATTTAAGAACCGACGCCAAGGAGAATTTGATCACTTCTATTCAAATGGCTTCCTTGCAACATAGAAACCGTCCTGTCATAAGGGAAGTAGGGTTGTATTTTGAATACAAGTTATATAGAGGTAACCGTACCACAAAAATAAATGCAGAACATTTTGAGGCATTTGAATCTTTGAATTATCCGCATTTGGCGGAATCTGGAGTGCACCTTAAAATCAATCACGATTATTTGTTTAAACCAAATGCTAGAAAGAAACTGGTGGTGCACAAATCTTTCGACACTAATGTAGCATTGATTAAGTTGTTCCCCGGAATTTCGAAGGCTACTTTGGAGTGTATGAGTCATAACCCTAATATCAAAGGTGTGATTTTGGAAACTTATGGGGCAGGAAATGCAACAACAGCGCCATGGTTTGTGGATTTTATTAAACAATTGGTGAAAAATGGGGTTCATGTGGTGAATGTGACGCAATGTTCTGGAGGAAGTGTCGCTATGGGGCAGTATGAAACAAGTTCTCATCTTCAGAATATTGGCGTGATTTCAGGTAAGGATATTACTACCGAGGCCGCCATTGTCAAATTAATGTATTTGCTGGGTGAAAAAGTTGCCGTGAAAACATTCAAAACCATATTTGAAACCGCACTGCGTGGAGAATTGTCTTAAAATTAACTCGTAAAATTTTCAGCTTTCAAAAGTTTTTTGGTTATTTGCTAAACTTTATTAAAAAGCAATAAACAGAGAGGTGGCCGAGTGGTCGAAGGCGCACGCCTGGAAAGTGTGTATACGCCAAAAGCGTATCGAGGGTTCGAATCCCTTCCTCTCTGCTCTTATTTTATTTTTAATTACAAATTTTTTATATCTTTAACACTTTAACTAATAAAATTAAGATTAAGAACAATGAAAAGACTATTTTCTATCCTAGCCATAGCAGGAACCATGGCTTTCGGAACTGTTAATGCTAATGCATACACTACTACTAGCGCAGCTACTGCAACTGTTGCCACTGTAACCCAAGAGGACGAATCTGCTGCTCCTGCTGAAGAGACTCTTGGATTCCACCAAGAGCTTAAGAAGCGTTTTATTGAAGGTGGTCCTGGATTTATGGGGATTGTATTGCTTTGTTTGATCTTAGGATTGGCTATTGCAATCGAAAGAATTATCTTTTTGAACTTATCTACTACGAATACTAAAAAATTAACCAAGAATGTAGAGGATGCTTTACAATCTGGAGGTATTGAAGCTGCTAAGGAAGTTTGTAGAAACACTAAAGGGCCTGTTGCCTCTATCTTCTACCAAGGTTTGGATAGACACGATGAAGGTATCGATGCTGCTGAAAAAGCTGTAGTAGCTTACGGTGGTGTTCAAATGGGACAATTAGAGAAGAACGTTTCTTGGATTTCATTATTTATCGCTTTGGCACCGATGTTAGGGTTCATGGGAACTGTAATCGGGATGATTCAAGCATTCGATAAAATTGAAGCAGCTGGTGATATGCAACCATCTTTGGTAGCGGGAGGTATTAAAGTAGCACTTTTAACAACGGTATTTGGACTTATCGTAGCTATCATCCTTCAAATTTTCTACAACTACATTATTGCTAAAATTGATAGCATCGTTAACGATATGGAAGATGCATCTATTACTTTAATGGATATGTTGATCAGATACAAAAAATAATCCGCAATAATTTTTATTAACTATGGGTTTACACAAAATTTTAAGAATACTAGTAGCTATCTTAAGCGTTTTAGGTGTTATTTTCTTGGGCCGTATTATAGGTGAAGGAGATGATGCTATTAAGGCAGCTGCTTTGGAAGGAGATACAGCAATTGTTGACCCTATCGCATATATTGCTTACGTTGTTTTAGGGATTATCTTAGCGTTTGTAGTGTTCTTCGTATTGAAAAACTTAGTAACACACACTGCTTCCCTTAAAGGAACTTTGATAGGAGTTGGACTTTTTGCTGCTATACTGATTGTAGCTTACGCCGTTTCTGGAGGAGATACTACAGTATACAAATACAACAACCAAGTGGCTACAGAAACTGAGTCGCACATGGCGGGCGCTGGATTAATTGCGTTCTACATTCTAATTATCGCTGCAGCAGCATCTATGTTGTTGGCAGGTGTTAAAAAAATGATTAAGTAATTATGGCAAAAAGAGCGGCACCCGAAGTAAATGCAGGATCGATGGCTGATATTGCGTTCTTACTTCTTATTTTCTTCTTGGTAACAACCACTATTGAAACCGATACAGGTTTGAGTAGAAAGTTACCGCCAATAGATGATAGTCAAGTTGAGCCACCAGTAATTAAGCAAAAAAACATTTTTACGGTGTTAATCAATAAAAATGATCAATTGTTGGTAGAGGACGAATTGATGGAGTTGAAGGATTTAAGAAAGGCAGCTGTTGAATTTTTAGATAATGGTGGTGGAGCAGGCGAAGATGCTTGTGGCTACTGTAAAGGAAAGAAAGATCCTAAATCTTCTGATAACCCTGATAAGGCAATCATCTCCCTTAAAAATGAGAGAGAAACATCATACGCAATGTATATTTCTGTACAAAACGAATTGGTGGCTGCCTATAACGAATTGAGAAATCGTCGTGCTCAGGAATTGTTTGGAAGACCATTCCACGAAATGGAACTTGCTTACGATGACTCCCGTTCACCGGAATTTAAGAGTGAGAAGTTAAAGGAAAAGATCGAGAAGATAAAACTTGAGTATCCTCAAAAATTATCTGAAGTTCAATAGTAATTTAGAAAACACAATTTTATGTCTAAATTTAAAAAGAAAAAATCAGGCGATTTACCGGCGATCTCAACAGCATCTCTACCCGATATTGTATTTATGCTTTTGTTCTTCTTTATGGTTGCTACCGTAATGCGTGATACTACATTAAAAGTGAAAAACGATCTGCCATTTGCAGACCAAGTTGAGAAACTTGACAAAAAAGACTTGATTATGTATATCTACGCAGGTAAACCATCTGATAGATTTCAAAGCACGTTTGGTAAAGAAGCCCGCATCCAGTTAAACGATAAGTTTGCGGATGTAAGCGATATCCAAGCTTTTATTGAAGCTGAACGCGCTTCTAAGCGTGAAGAGTTAGTGCCTTATTTAACTACAGCGTTAAAAGTCGATAAGGACGTAAACATGGGAATTGTTGGTGATATCAAGACAGAACTTAGAAAGGTGAATGCCTTGAAGATCAACTACACAACCAGAAATGGTGATATTTCCCAAAATAAAGATTAAATAATTTTATTTGTTAAAAATATGGAGAACATCCTGCTGCTTGCATCAGGATGTTTTTTTATATTCTCATCTTAAGCCCCAAAAGTTTATTCTTCTATATTTGTTACAATGAAACACTTGCTAACTGCCTTTTTTATAGTTTGCTTTTCTGGTTTTGGATTTTCTCAAGTCCTTCCCGATTCTGTTGTGGTTGATACCAAGTACAGAGAAGATCAGTTTTATGCTGGGGTAACCTATAATTGGTTGGTCAAGGAGCCTTCCGGTTTGTCACAAACAGGCTTTTCTTATGGCTTACATTTGGGCTTTGTTCGCGATATGCCTATCAATAAAAGACGTAACGTAGCCTTTGGTTTAGGACTTGGATTTGCATTTAATAATTACCGTCAAAATATGGCTATAATTAATGAACCTAACCGTGGTTTTAATTATAGCATTATTGATGATAGCGAAAACCCATATTCAAAAAATAAATTTTCTACTTATGTCATCGAAGTTCCTTTTGAAATTCGTTGGCGTACATCAACAGCCCAATCTTATAGTTTTTGGCGTATTTATACGGGATTTAAGCTAGGTTACGTGTTTTACGATACTTCTAGATACGAAGGAAGTCTAGGGACGTTTAAATATAAAAACAATGATGATTTTAATGCCTTCCAGTATGGGGTTACTTTAAGTGCTGGCTATGACGATTTCAACCTTCATCTTTATTATGGCTTAAATTCTATTTTTGGCGATGTTCGGGTGGACAATGAAGCCTTAGACATGACCACATTGAAAATAGGCTTAATGTTCTATTTTCTATAGCCAATAATTAAGCATTATCAACTGCGGTAAAAAGCCTATAAAAAATCCAATTACCAATTCAATAGGTGTGTGGGCTTTCATGTGAAGCCTGGATGAAGCTATAGCTCCTAAAACGATGCACATAAGGGCAATACTTCCATTAATATTTATCTGAAAATGGATGCCAATGGCAACGGCAAACATAAAGAACCCGGCTGCAGCAATCATATGAATACTAGCCTTGATGTCCATAAGGGCCAAAATCAAGCAAGTTAGGGTTGAGCATAGAATGCCAATAAAGAAAAAGTAAAGCTCTGGGATTTCGTTTTGGGGTAATACCCTAGTGAAAATTAAAATAACAATAGCACACTGTAATACCAACGGAAGCACTCGTTCCTTGGTAGTTTCCAAATGAAACGAATCTATTTTCTTAAGTGTTTTTAATAAATAAAATAATAGAATAGGAAGTACAATGGTTAGTATGGTAACGGAAAACAACTTCGCTTTTACAATTGGTTCCGGGATGTACCTTGGCGTTCTGGAAAAGTAAAAAAGTACCCCTAAAAGAGGCATTAGAACGGGGTGAAATATAAATGAAATGGCTCTTAGCATGCAAGGAAGCAGTCTTTGGGTTTGGAATTTCAATTATGGTTACAAGATAGCATTCCTTATTGATTTATAAGAACTCTTGGCAATTATAATTAATTCAATTAGTTTGATTTTTGGAAAGAGGGAATGTAAACCCTTAGAACTATATTTTTTTTCGTAACCTCGCCACTGGAAAATCCAATTGTTCTCTGTACTTCGCGACGGTTCTTCGGGCGATGGGATAGCCTTTTTCCTTTAGAATAGATGCCAATTTTTCGTCAGTAAGTGGTTTGCGTTTGTCTTCTTCTTCTATAACCGTTTCTAGGATTTTTTTTATTTCCTTGGTTGAAACTTCCTCTCCTTGGTCATTAGTCATGGATTCTGAAAAGAATTCTTTGATGAGCTTGGTTCCATAAGGGGTATCGACATATTTACTGTTGGCCACACGTGATACGGTAGAGACATCCATGCCAATATTGTCGGCAATGTCTTTAAGAATCATCGGTTTCAACTTACGTTCATCCCCTGTAAGGAAGTATTCTTCTTGATAATCCATAATGGCACTCATGGTTACAAAAAGGGTTTGCTGACGTTGTTTTATGGCTTCTATAAACCATTTGGCAGCATCCAGTTTTTGCTTAATGAATAGCACGGCATCCTTTTGTTGTTTGGACTTGTCCTTACTTTCTTTATAGCCCTTCATCATGTTGCTGTATTCTCTGGAAACATGTAATTCAGGGGCGTTTCTTCCATTAAGTGTCAATTCCAATTCGCCATCCACAATTCTAATAGCAAAATCTGGCACCACATGTTCCACCATTTTGTTGCCCCCAGAGTAAGAGCCTCCCGGTTTTGGATTGAGGTGTTCTATTTCCTCTATAGCATCCCTAAGTTGTATCTCGGTAACATCGAATTTTTGAAGCAGCTTTTTGTAGTGCTTTTTGGTGAATTGCTCAAAAGCATTGTCTATAATATCAATGGCCAATTCTACATCTGGAGTTTTTTCTTTGCGATGAAGTTGAATGCTCAAACATTCCTGTAAATTTCTGGCGCCAACACCTGCGGGATCTAATAAATGGACCGTATGAAGCACTTTTTCTACGGTTTCTACCTCTGTAAAGATATTTTGAGTAAAGGCTAGGTCATCTACAATATCGTTTAAAGAACGTCGTATATAACCACTTTCATCAATGCTTCCAACCAAGAATTCGGCAATGTCCATTTCTTCATCCAAAAGCCTGAAGGTATTGAGCTGGTTGGTCAAATGTTGCGTAAAGGATGTCCCAGCCGCATAGGGCACACTTTTTTCTTCGTCGTCACTACTGTAGTTGTTGCTTTGTGTACGGTAGTCAGGGATGTCATCATCGCTCAGGTAATCGTCTACATTAATGTCTTCTGCGGTGATGGTTTCATTATCATTGATCTCATCGGCAGAATTGTCAAATTCCTCAAAGGTATCCTCGTAATCTTCGTGTTTTTCCTTTCCGCTTTCCAAGGCAGGATTTTCTTCCAGTTCTTGCTTCAAACGCTGCTCAAATGCCTGTGTAGGCAATTGGATCAATTTCATTAATTGAATTTGTTGCGGCGATAGTTTTTGCGATAATTTAAACTGTAAATACTGCTTGAGCATAAGGTAAATTTGCTTTCGGATAAAGGTAAAAAAAACAACCTATATTAAAATGTAAACATAGGTTGTTTTGGGAATATTTATGCTAATTTTTTATTAAAACTCGGCGTTTTGAGGCGTTCTTGGATAAGGGATGACGTCTCTAATATTGGTCATTCCTGTGGCGAACATTACTAAACGCTCAAAGCCAAGTCCAAAGCCAGAGTGAACCGCAGTTCCGTACTTGCGTAAATCTAAATACCACCAAAGCTCTTCTTCTGGAATGCCAATGGCAGCCATTTTTTGTTTTAATACATCCAGACGCTCTTCACGTTGTGCACCACCAACAATTTCTCCAATTCCAGGGAATAAAATATCCATAGCTCGAACGGTTTTACCGTCGTCGTTCAAGCGCATGTAGAATGCCTTGATGTTGGCTGGATAATCGAACAAGATAACAGGGCACTTGAAGTGCTTTTCAACAAGGAAGCGCTCGTGCTCACTTTGAAGGTCTGCACCCCATTCGTCAATGATATAGTTGAATTTCTTCTTTTTGTTTGGTTTCGAATTTCTAAGAATATCGATGGCCTCGGTATAACTTACACGCTTGAAATTGTTGTCTACAACAAACTTCAATTTTTCAATAAGGCTCATTTCGCTACGCTCGGCTTGAGGCTTGGTTTTCTCCTCGTCCAACAAACGTTGCTCCAAGAATTGAAGGTCGTCTATGTTGTTTTCTAACACGTAGTTGATAACATATTTCATGAAATCTTCAGCAAGGTCCATGTTGCCTGCCAAGTCCATAAAGGCTACTTCTGGTTCAATCATCCAGAATTCTGCCAAGTGTCTTGAAGTATTGGAGTTTTCTGCTCTAAAGGTAGGTCCAAAAGTGTACACTTTCCCTAAGGACATAGCGTAGGTTTCGGCCTCCAATTGACCGGATACTGTCAGGTTGGTTTCCTTTCCAAAGAAATCTTTGCTGTAATCTACTTCTCCAGTTTCATTTAAAGGAGGTTTTTTAGAGTCCAAATTGGTTACTCTAAACATTTCTCCGGCTCCTTCAGCGTCACTACCTGTAATAATAGGTGCATGCATATAGTAAAAACCATTCTCGTTAAAGTACTTGTGAATAGCAAAAGACAATGATGAACGCAAACGCATCACGGCACTGAACGTATTGGTTCTGGTGCGTAAGTGTGCATTCTCACGTAAGAATTCGAAGGAATGCTTTTTAGGTTGAATAGGATAGGTTTCTGGATCGGAATCTCCTAAGATTTCAATGGTCTTCACCTGGATTTCCACACGTTGTCCTTTTCCCTGGCTTTCTACCAATTCCCCAACAATGTGAACCGCAGCTCCAGTGGTAATGCGTTTTAGGGTAGAAGGATCGATGTTTTCAAAATCCACAACACATTGAATGTTGTGAATGGTAGAACCATCGTTTAAGGCGATAAACCTGTTGGCTCTAAAGGTACGTACCCAACCTTTTATTTCTATGTCATGAAATGTGATATCCTGCGATAATAAGTCGGCAATTGTATGTGATTTCATTTCTAAATCAATATTATTTTAAAGCTTATTTGCATGGAAGCAGTTGTAAACAAGTCGGCTTCAATTGCAAATAGGTTATTGGTTTTAAATTTTGAACTGCAAAGATAAAAAAGCCAAACGGCATTTTTATCGATAATTGCTATTTAAATACTTCTAGGTTTGTCAAGTAGAACCTGTCTTTCTGAAAAGCCAAATTCCAATGGTTAACAATTTCCTTAAAGCTGGTCTTCCTCGTCTTCCTCTGGAATAATGTTGATAGAAGGTTCTCTTAAAACTTCCTTGTTGGCAATACTTCTTTCCAAGGATAGCAATAAAGATGGGAGCAGCAATAAATTGGATAACATGGCGAACAACAAAGTGGTGGACACCAATGCTCCCAATGCTACCGTTCCTCCAAAACTTGAAATGGTAAACACCGAGAATCCAAAGAACAATACAATGGAGGTATAGAACATACTCACTCCAGTTTCGCGCAATGCTCCAAATACCGATTTTCTGATTTTCCAGTGGTTGGCTTGCAATTCCTGTCTGTATTTTGCCAAAAAGTGAATGGTATCATCTACCGAAATTCCAAAGGCAATACTAAATACCAAGATGGTTGAAGGCTTGATTGGAACTCCCAAGAATCCCATCAATCCAGCGGTTACCAACAACGGCAATAGGTTAGGGATTAATGACACTATAATCATCTTGAACGAACGGAACATATAGGCCATAAACAGTGATATTAAGAAAATGGCCAAGGACAATGAAATGATCAAGTTTTTCACCAAATACTTGGTTCCTTTTTGGAATACTAAGGCTTTACCTGTTAGGGTAATGGTGTATTGTTCTTTTGGAAATACCTTGTCAATTCTAGTTTGTAAATCTTCTTCAATACGCTCCATTCTGTCGGTGCCAATATCCTTCATGAACGTGGTGATACGGGCATATTGACCTGTGCTGTCCACAAAGTTTTTCATTAAATCCACATCCGAAGATGAGTTTTTTGCATAGGATAGAATGAAATTATTTTCCTGACTGGTTGGCAATTGATAGTATTTTGGGTTGCCATTGTAATAAGCTTGCTTGGAATATTTCAACAAACTCACTACAGAAATAGGTTTGGACAGTTCTGGCGTTTCATTGATGACTTCCTCCAAATCGCTCATACGTTTCAGGGTGCTCAGCTTCATCACCCCTTTTTTGCGTTTGGTGTCCACCATGATTTCCAAAGGCATGATACCATCAAATTCACTTTCAAAGAATCTGATGTCGTCAAAGAATTCGGTGTCCTTTGGCATGTCTTCAATTAAGCTTCCTGAGATTTTAATTTGGTAAATCCCAATAATGCTGGCCATGATCAAAATCAACGAAATGGAATAAATAGCAATGTTGTGCTCTTTTACCATACGGACCATCCATTCTACGAAAGTGCCTATCCAACGTTTGTTTAAGTGCTCTAGGTGGCGGTCTTTTGGATGTGGTAAGAAGGTGTAAATAATTGGAATGATCAATAAACACAGCACGAAAATGCCCAAAATGCTTAAGGAGGCTACAATACCAAATTCCTTTAAAAGCTTACTTTCTGTAAGGATAAAGGTAGCAAAACCGGAAGCCGTGGTAATGTTGGTCATCAAGGTGGCATTTCCAATTTTTGTAATGACACGTTGAAGCGATTTTACCTTGTTTCCGTGCAATTTCACCTCATGCTGAAATTTGTTGATGAGGAATATACAGTTAGGAATCCCGATAACGATAATTAATGGTGGAATTAAGGCCGTTAAAACCGTGATTTCATATTTCAACAAACCTAAGAGTCCAAAGGTCCACATTACTCCAATACACACTACGATTAAGGAAATAAAGGTGGCTCTAAAGGACCTAAAAAAGAAAAAGAAGATTACGGACGTTACCAAAAGGGCAGCCCCAATAAACAATCCAATTTCATCAATGATACTTTTGGCATTCAACGTTCTGATGTAAGGCATCCCAGAGACCCTTACATCGAGGTTGTTGGTAGCTTCAAATTCTGCAATTTTTGGTTCCAGAATTTGCTCTATAAAATCTTTTCTAAGAGACGTATTTACAATGTCCTTTTTCATGTAAATGGCCGATCTCACCGTTTTGGTTTCCTTATTGAAAAGGAAATTGTCATAAAAAGGATATTGTTCAAAGAGCTCTTGCTCTAGGGTGTCAATCTGCGACATGGAATGAATGGAATCCTTGATGAAAGGTTCCAAATCAAATTTTTGCTCATCGGTGTTTTTGACAAGCTTTTGAAGATCTTTTATGGACACTACGGTTTCTACTTCTTCATACGGCTTAAAACTTTCGGAGAGTTTGTTCCAAGCGTTGAGTTTTTCCACGGTGAACAAGGTGGAATCTTTCACTCCAATTACAATCAGGTTTCCTTCTTCTCCGAAGATGTCAAGAAAATTGTTGTAGGTAATATTTACTTCGTGGTCATCTGGCAATAAATTGGCTTCGGTATAGGTGAAGCGCATGTATTTCCATTGATAACTGAAAAACAACGTAACTGCTACGATACCAATTAAAATGGCAACTTTGTTACGTAAAATAAGTCTTGCAATGACTTCCCAAAAGCCTGTTGTAAATAGTTTGAGCATAGCTTGATAAAAACAGTCGACAAAGGTAGGAAAAACCTAAGGAACTGGTTGCAAAATAGGGTATTTAATTCTGTTAAAGGGTGAGGTTGAAAGTGAACTTTACGGCAATGTTGTCTTCTTCCCTTGGTAAGTGATAAGCGCCATAGCGATAGGCAAAACTTAGCCCAAAGCCAAACAATAGTTTGTTGATTTCAAGACCAGATTCGGTATAGCCTTTATCCAAAGTTCCAAAAGTAACATTTTGGTGTCGTTCAATATGGTCCATATCACCAAGGGCGTAACGCGTAATCAATACCAATTGAGGTTGATAGCGTTCAGTGATTTTAAATGGCTTAAAGAAATGTTTGATTTGAAAGGTTGTAAATCTATCTGAGAAAAACTCGTTGAAGTACATGGTCTCAAAACTGTTCAATCCCGCTACAGAGAAACGTTGTAAAATGGTTTCCTTGGTGATGTTGTTAGGGTAGGTGTGGTACAAATGCGTTAGCGGTGCTTTTCCTTTTGCAATTCCCGCACGCAATGTGAATTTTGTCTCAGAGGTATTTGGATATACAATTTGATAGATACTTCTGAAATCTAATTTTAAGAAATTGAAGTTGCCATCAAAAATGTTCTTGTAACTCTGGGTGTATTGTAACGTAAACTGTGGAAATCCCTTTTTAAGTTCCCTCAATTTATCGTCAACATATTCGTATCTACTAAATGGACTCCATTGCAAGGATACAATTGAAGTGGTCAAATCGAAATCATGATAGGCCTTGTCATCCACCACAAAGGAATAGCCATAGGTTGGCAAAACATCGGTGCTGGCCAATTGAATTTCTGTCAACAAGCGAGGCGAAATGCGGTGTTCCAAGGAAATAGTCCTATTGATCAATCGGTGAAACAGATCAATGTTAAGCAATCGCGGTTGGAACAGTTGAAAAAAGCGTTTGTCCGTTAAAAAGGTGGAACTTCCCGTTTCCTGAAGATCGTCTGTGTAGGCCACGTTGATCCAAGTGTTGGAACGCGGTCTTACCCTTGTTCCTCCACCAATGCTGTATTTCCATCGGTCGTCTCTAAATCCGTAAGACAGATATCCGGTGGCACGGTATCTGCTTGAAAAGGCGTCATTGGTAACTGCTCCCATACCTGTGCGAAAGCCTTCGTATTGGTTGAATTTTACTAAATATCTCAAATCAAAATTGAAATATTTGGTAGGGAAATAACCGTTGCCAATATTGGTTATAAAAGCCTTCCTTTTTATGGAATCTTGTTTGGTGCTATTTAAGGAGTCTGTTGGTGCGGTTTGCGACTGTACAGCGATAGAGCATAGAACAATAAATAAGAAAATGCAGTGCTTACGCATGTAGAATATCGAAATGGTTATTAAAAGGCATCTAAAAAAAGCGACAATTGATGTCGCTTTTTTTTATACCGTCATGATCTCTTTTTCTTTTACAGCCAAAAGCTCATCTATTTTCTTAACGTACTTATCGGTCATTCCTTGTACATCAATTTCACCATTTTTTTGAAGGTCTTCAGATACTTCAGTAAGTTTTTTGATGTCATTATTGGCATCTTTTCTCGCGCTTCTTACCCCAATTTTGGCGTCTTCAGCTTCAGTTTTGGCTTGTTTTACCAATTCTTTACGACGCTCTTCGGTTAAAGGCGGTACATTGATGATAATAGTGTCACCGTTATTCATAGGGTTGAAGCCAATGTTGGCCAACATGATGCCACGCTCAATTTCCTGGAGCATGTTCTTCTCCCAAGGTTGTACCGTAATCGTTCTTCCGTCCGGAGTGTTTACGTTGGCAACTTGGTTTAAGGGTGTTTGAGAACCATAATAATCTACCATAACGCTACCAAGCATTGCAGGGCTTGCCTTTCCTGCTCTAATGTTAACGAATTGCTTTTCCAAGTGCCTAATGGCACCATCCATGGCTTCTTTGGTAGCATCTAATATAAATTGAATCTCTTCGTTCATGTTCTTTGAAATTTAATGTGATTACAAAAAATAAGCTTCGTGGTAAGGGGCTATAGGTTTACTTTGGTTCCAATGTTTTCGCCAGAAATCACTTTTAGCAAATTGCCTTTGGTATTCATATCGAATACAATAATTGGCAATTGGTTTTCTTGGCTAAGGGTAAAGGCTGTTGTGTCCATGACTTTCAAACCTCTTTGTAAAACGTCGTCAAAAGTAATATGGTCGAATTTTACTGCGGTCTCATCTTTTTCTGGATCGGCATTATAAATTCCGTCAACACGTGTTCCTTTTAGGATGACATCGGCTTCTATTTCAATGGCGCGCAATACAGCTGCAGAATCTGTAGTGAAATATGGGTTTCCTGTTCCACCACCAAAAATTACCACACGACCTTTTTCCAAATGACGGATGGCTTTGCGACGAATGAATGGTTCGGCCACTTCATTTATTTTGATAGCTGTTTGCAAGCGTGTAGGAATACCAGAATTTTCCAGGGCACTTTGTAATGCCAATCCGTTGATAACGGTTGCCAACATCCCCATGTGGTCTCCCTGTACACGATCCATGCCATTGCTGGCACCAGCCACACCTCTAAAAATATTTCCTCCTCCAATAACAATGGCAACTTCAACGCCTTTGTCTGTTATGGATTTAATGTCTTCGGCATATTCGGCCAATCTTACAGGGTCAATGCCGTATTGGCGGCTCCCCATTAGTGCTTCTCCAGATAATTTTAGAAGTATTCTGTTGTATTTCATTAGTTTGAGACGATTTGTTTTAAAGAAGCTGCAAACTTTAAGTGTCTTTTGTTCAGTAGAAAACAAGTTAAGAGCAGCTTATTTACAGTACTTTTTTAAGTTTAGCAAAACTACGTAATTTTTTTGTTTTTGGGTTATAAAAAAAGCTTCTCGTAAGGAGAAGCTTTTTTAAATATTTTGAACAGTACTGGATTATCCTACGCTTACACGTTTGAAATCTGTGATTACTACGTCACCGTAAGATTCCACATATTTGGCAACGTTCATTTTTTCATCTTTGATGAAGTTTTGATCCAACAAACATTTCTCTTGGTCTAGAGTAGTGTTGTCTGAAATGAAACGCTCCATTTTACCTGGTAAAATTTTGTCCCAAATTTGTTCTGGCTTACCTTCAGCTTTCAATTGCGCTTTAGCTTCTTCTTCAGCTTCAGCCAATGCTTCTGGAGTCAATTGAGCCATAGAGATGAATTTAGGTACGTTTTTAAGGGTTTTACCCAAACGAGCCAACTCTTCATTATCTTTTTCGATTACTGCAATTCTAGCTTCAGTTTCAGAAGCGATGTAAGCAGGATCAAAATCTTTGTAAGATAACGTAGTTGCACCCATAGAAGCTACTTGCATAGCAACATCCTTAACCAATACATCAGCGTTGTCAACTTTAGCAGACAATCCAACTAAAGCAGCAATTTTGTTGATGTGTACGTAAGAACCAACGTATGGAGCTTCCAATTTCTCAAATCCAGTGATGTCTAGTTTTTCACCAATTACACCAGTTTGCTCAGTTAATTTGTCAGCAACAGTCATTCCGTCGATTGTAGCAGCCAATAAAGCGTCTTTAGAATCTACGGTAAGGGCCAAGTCAGCCAATTGGTTGGCAAGGGCCACAAAGTTTTCGTTTTTACCAACGAAGTCAGTTTCACATCCTAAAACGATAGCAACACCAGTAGTGTTGTCGTCGTTTACTTTAGCAACAGCAGCACCTTCAGAAGAATCTCTGTCAGCTCTCTTTTCTGCTACTTTTTGACCTTTCTTACGTAAAACCTCAATGGCTTTGTCAAAATCACCTTCAGCCTCAACCAAAGCTTTTTTACAGTCCATCATACCGGCTCCAGTAGCCTGTCTCAACTTGTTTACTTCAGCAGCTGTAATTTTTACTGTACCTTCCATAAGTATTTGAATTTTTTAAAAAAAAGTCGTTCAATTAATTTTCAACAAAGAAAAGAATTAAACGACTTATTTGTGTTTTGTAAATGTTATCTTATTCTTCTTCGTCACCAGCAACTTTAGCTTTTGCTGATTTCTTTGCTGAAGTTTTACCTTCTTCTTTTACAGCTTTGTCTGATTTTCTTTCAGATAAACCGTCAGCGATTGCTGAAGTAACAAGAGATAAAACTTTATCTATAGACTTTGAAGCATCATCATTTGAAGGAATCAAATAATCAACTTGACGTGGGTCAGAGTTGGTATCAACCATTGCAAAGATTGGAATGTTTAATTTTTGTGCTTCTTTAATTGCAATGTGCTCACGTTTGATGTCCACTACAAACAAAGCTCCTGGCAAACGAGTCATATCGCTAATAGAACCTAAGTTTTTCTCCAACTTAGCTCTTAAACGGTCAACTTGTAAACGCTCTTTTTTAGATAGAGTGTTGAAAGTTCCATCTTTTTTCATTCTATCGATAGAAGCCATTTTCTTAACAGCTTTTCTGATAGTTACAAAGTTGGTCAACATTCCACCTGGCCATCTTTCAGTGATGTATGGCATGTTTACAGCGCCTGCTTTGTCAGCAACGATGTCTTTTGCTTGCTTTTTTGTAGCTACAAATAAGATTTTCTTTCCAGAAGCAGCAATTTTGTGAAGAGCTTCAGCAGTCTCCTCGATTTTTGCAGCTGTCTTGTAAAGATTGATGATATGGATGCCGTTACGCTCCATGTAGATGTAAGGAGCCATGTTTGGATCCCACTTTCTGGTCAAGTGACCAAAATGTACACCTGCTTCTAATAATTCTTTTACTTCTACTTTTTCCATTTTGTAATAGTTTACGTTCTGTTGATTAGCAATGGGCAAGTGGTCACGCGTTGCGTTCGCCTTGTCCATTTAGATGCTAAACTAAATCCTAGCCTTAACAGGCTATGGACAACAAAAACTGGGTTGTTTCTTTTACTGTGGGATTAACGTTTAGAGAACTGGAATTTCTTACGAGCTTTCTTCTGACCGAATTTCTTACGCTCTACCATTCTTGGGTCTCTTGTCAATAAACCTTCTGGCTTTAAAGTCAATCTGTTTTCTGCATCTACCTCACACAAAGCGCGAGAAATTGCCAAACGGATAGCTTCTGCTTGACCGGTAATACCACCGCCATATACATTAACAGTAATGTCAAAGTTGCCATCATTGTTAGTCATGGTCAAAGGTTGGTTTACTTTGTACTGTAAAGTTGCAGTAGGAAAATAAACCGCCATGTCTTTTTTGTTAACCGTGATGTTCCCAGAACCTTGGGCTACATACACACGAGCAACAGCCGTCTTTCTACGGCCGATTTTGTGAATTACTTCCATTAATTGAATTCGTTTAAGTTAATTGTTTTTGGTTTTTGAGCCTCATGAGTATGAGCTGCACCAACAACAACATTTAGATTACGGAATAAGTTTGCTCCTAATTTGTTTTTAGGCAACATTCCTTTTACTGATTTTTCTACTAACCTAGCTGGATCTTTTCCAAACATCTCGGTAGCAGTTAAACTTCTTTGACCACCTGGGTAACCTGTGTGACGAATGTAAGTTTTGTCGTTCCACTTGTTTCCTGTCAAGTTGATTTTCTCTGCATTGATAACAATTACGTTATCTCCACAATCAACGTGTGGTGTGAAGTTAGGCTTATGTTTACCTCTTAAAAGTTTTGCAACTTTTGAAGCTAAACGACCTAAAGTCTGACCTTCAGCATCAACCAAAACCCACTCTTTGTTTACAGTAGCTTTGTTTGCTGAAATAGTTTTGTAGCTTAATGTGTCCACACTAATTAATTTAAATTAAACATTCCTCTCTCAAAAAGAGTTTGCAAATTTACGATTATATATTTGATTACCAAATAGTGTGGGCTGAAATTTTATCCGTCAATTAAATTGAATAGGTGCTTAAGTTTAACAAAACACTTTCAGGATGTTATGTCTTATGTTGGTGTTTGAATGTTGATAGCTCTTGTTTATGTTGTTTTAGGTTGAACAATCTTTAATGGCATGATTGTTATTTTTAAACAAGTTGCTTTTGCATGTATGGCTATTAGACTTTGATGAAAATTTTTCTTTTATAGAGTAAATGGGCCAACGCTATATAACTTAAAACAACCGATAGGGCATAAAGTAAAGATGAGAGTTCCTGTGGAATAGAGGAAAACGTAAAGAACTTTTGGTAGAGCCATGAATGTACATTATGTGATTCACCAATAGGAATCGAGTAAAACGACTTTGAAATCAAACTTGATAGGAAGTAAATGACTATGGCGTTCATGCCGACCTGTTTAAATATGGATCCGAAAGATAGTTTCCTCACATCGGTAATATAATATATAATGGTGAGGATAAGTGATCCCCAACCACAGGTGACTAGTACAAAACTGCTGCTCCATAAAGCTTTGTTGATGGGAATCCAAATACTCAATAAATATCCCGTTGCCAAAAGTGTCACAATTGCTCTGGTCAAATATCTTAATGGCGTTGGTCCGCCCAAAAGTTTCCCGATGAGAATACCAGTAACGCAACTTACGATGGAAGGCAATGTGCTCAGCAATCCTTCTGGGTCGTAATCTGCTTGCCACATATGCTGCCCAAAAACTTTAAGGTCTATATAATTGGCCCAATTATTTGGTGCTCGGTCCAAGCTAGGCAATGTACCGTTTGTAAAAGGAATCCATCCTAAAATAATGGAATAGGACAATAAAATGGCAACGATGATAAAAAGCAGCGTTCTTGGTTTGCAATTCAGATATAAGATGGAGGAAATCAAAAAGACAATTCCAATCCGTTGTAAAACTCCCGGAATTCTAAAAGTGCTTAGGTTCGTAATAAATGGGAGATATGGAACAAATAGGTTTAGAAAGAGTCCCAAGCCAATCAGTTTTAAACTTCTAATGGTTATTTTTCGATAGGTTGGGACTGTGTTGGGTTTGTTTTTATACGAAAAATAGATAGAGATGCCCACAATAAATAGGAAGAATGGAAATATCAAATCTGTTGGTGTGAGTCCATTCCATTCGGCATGCAACAGTGGTTGGTAGACATGATTCCAATCGCCAGGCGTGTTGACCAAAATCATGGCCACAATGGTGAATCCCCTTAAGAGGTCAACGGCTTCAATTCTATTTTTCATCAAAGAAAATATTAGCTGTTTTTGAATCTTATTTTGTGTCCGTAAAGGGCGTAGAAAAGAATCAAAACATAACATGGAATTAAAATCCAATAGCTGGATGTGGAAGCTTCCGCAGCTGAATTTACGGCATCCACACCACTGGCCAATAAAGCCTCCTTTTTATGGTCAACCAAAGTTCCGTACAATGGTGGGATTAAAGCGCCTCCAGAGATCGCCATAATTAAAAGAGCGGATCCTGTTTTGGTGAATTTTCCAAGGCCTTTTAAAGCTAGAGGCCAAATGGCAGGCCATACCAAAGCATTGGCAATTCCTAGGGCTGCAACAAATAGCACAGAAGTAAAACCACTAGTCAATAAAATGCAGATGGAAAACAAAATCCCCAAAACCGCACTGACTTTTAAGGCAAGTACCTGACTGATGTATTTAGGAATCAAAAAGACACCTAATGCATAGGTGAATACCATGGCCATTAAGGTGAAAAGCGTAAAGAATTTAGCCTCTTCAACGGGTAGGTTTAATGAAATTCCATAGGAAATGATAGTGTCACCAGCAATTACTTCGGCTCCTACATATACAAAAAGTGCAATCACGCCCAACCATAAATGAGGGAATTGGAAGATGCTTACTTTTGCTGTTTCGCCATCTTTTAAATCTTCTGTCTCTGCTTCAACATGTGGAAGGTTTACTTTTCTTATCAAGATTCCCAAAATGAACAATACGAGGGCCATAACAATGTATGGCATGACTACGCTATCGGCCATTTGATTGAGTAATGAGGCTTTTTCAGATGCATCTACAGTACTTAGCTTTTCCTTAATGTCATCAATTCCCGAAAGTAAAAGTGCTCCAAAAATCACCGAACCCAAAGCTCCGGCAACTTTGTTGGCAATACCCATAATAGCAATACGTTTTGCAGCACTTTCAATAGGTCCCAAAATTGTGATGTAAGGATTTGAGGCCGTTTGCAATAAAGTCATACCTGCACCTTGAATAAAAATTCCAGTAAGAAAAACCCAATAGGTTCTGGCTTCGGCCGCAGGAATGAATAATAAGGCACCCAAAGCCATGATGATTAGTCCAAGTGACATACTTTTTTTATAGCCAATTTTACCAATGATAAAAGAGGCGGGAAGTGCCATGACCACAAAGGAAATATAGGAGGCCGAGGCAACCAAATAGGATTGGGCATCGGTTAATTCGTTGATGGTTTTCATAAATGGAATCAAGGCGCCGTTGATCCATGTGATGAATCCAAATATGAAGAACAATCCGGCAATAACCAGGATTGGGAATAAGCTGCTTTGTTTTTGTGCAATGGGCATATCTATAGCTTTAGACATAAGTTAAATTTTAAGTAATAGTTAGGTTTCTATATCTTCGGTGGTATTGAAGATGCGTTCTTTGGTTTGTTTAAGGTAGTTTCTTCCGATAGGTATTTTTTTATTGGAAATCTCAATAGTATTTCCTTCAAGGGCCACAATTTTATTGATTGAAATGGTGTAGGACCTGTGCACCCTTATAAAATTGGATTGAGGCAATTCCTCGCTTATGGCTGTAAGGGATTTGTGAACCACATAATCGCCCATAGTTGTGATGACTTTTACGTAATCCTTAAGGCTTTCTATATATAGAATGTCTCCCAAATTCACCTTGATCAGTTTTTTATTCACCTTAAGGAAAATATGGGGTTCCTGTTGAAGGTTGGAATCATTGCTTACATTGTTAAGGTAGACTTGTTGGTACACCTTATTCATGGTTTTTAAAAAGCGAGTAAAAGGGATTGGTTTTACCAAATAATCCAAAACATTGAGTTCGAAACTCTTTACGGCATATTCCCGGTAAGCGGTGGTAATGACAATAAGTGGTTTGTGATTTAGGTTTTCGATAAAAGTGAAGCCGGACATTTGTGGCATATTGATATCCAGAAAAACAATGTCTATTTTTTCCTGTTCCAAGAGGCTGTAAGCCTTTAGCGGATTATTGATAGTGCCCAAAATTTCTACATGGTCAAAGTTCTTTAGGTGACTTTCTATCACTTCAATGGCCAACGATTCGTCATCTATGATTACGCACTTAATTTTCATTGGATAGGAATTTTTAAGTAAATATTATAAGTGTCGTCTAAAATATCAGTTTCAAGGACATAATCATTGGAAAATAATAAATTTAACCTTCGTTTGGTGTTGGCAATCCCAATACCGTGGTTGTTTTCTTGAACAACTTCTGGGTTAAACGTATTGGATAATTTGAATTCCAGATAGTGTTTATTAAGGATTTCAAAACTCATATTAATCTTGATATTGTCATTCCCTTTTAAACCATGTTTGAAACAGTTTTCAATAAAAGATAAAAACAGTAGAGGAGGTACCTGGACGTCTTCAATGTCGCCAGTAATATCAAGTTCAGAATCTATGCGGTCCTTAAAACGAATATGCTCTATGTCGATATAATTATTGATATGGTTGATTTCTTCCAGCAAATTGGCCTTGGAGCTGTTCACTTCATACAGTACATATTGCATAATGTCCGAAAGTTTAATCACTAACCTTGGAGCGTCATCCGATTTTTGTAGAGTGAGAGCGTAAAGGTTGTTTAAGGTGTTGAAGAAGAAATGCGGCTGTATTTGGGTTCTCAGAAATTTCAATTCCGTGCTCAATTGCAACTTGGCGAGGTCTTCATTTCGTCGCAGTTCTATTGGCCAATCAATAAGCAATTGTATGGCGGTTACAAAGGCCAAAACATATAGCTCTCCCAATATTACCGCAATGAGGTGGTTGGTCTCAAGGAACTTTCCGGCCTCTTCCGCTTCTGGCCAAATTTCCTTAGTAACCAAAAGATAGTTGAGTCCCGTTCTTACCAAATAAACCAAGATAAGTATCCCGAATAACCATGCGATATAGGTTTTGTATTTCCGCCTTAAAATGAATTTCGGAATGAGATAATACACATTGATGTACACCACAATAATGTGGATAGGGAATTCAACAAGGTTGGATTTTAAGGAGTACCAATAGTCATTAAAATAGCTTCCCCATCGTACCACATTAAACGAAAAGTACAGCAACCAAAACAGGATATGATATTTTAAAGGAATATTGTTAGCTATTTTTTTGTTAAGCAAGAGTTGAGGTTTTTATTTTAAATGAATACTTGTGTTGTTGAATCTTTAAATAATTATGACAATTTTAGAAATATATTATGTGATTAGCAATAAAAATGACAATTGTTTATTTGTAGGAAATCGTTTATCGTTAATAGAATGTTGTCTGTGTGTTAATTCTTGTCGTTTATATATTTTTTTTCTTAATAATTTTCATCCTAGTTACTTTGGACATCATTAAACAACTAAACAATTCATTTTATGAAACACAATTTAAAAATGACGTTTTTGTGTTCATTGTTATTTTTTGCTGTAAACTTCACATTTGCGCAGGAAAAAACAGTGACCGGAACTGTTACTTCCCAGGCCAACGGGATGCCTATTCCAGGTGTCAATGTGTTGGTTGAAGGAACTACCCATGGGACGCAAACAGATTTTGATGGTAATTATACCTTAACGGCATCGGTTGGTGACGTACTTACTTTTAGTTATTTGGGAATGACCACCAAAAAGGTCACAGTTGCAGATAGCAATGTTATAAATGTGCAATTGGCGGAAGATACGGAGATGTTGGGAGAAGTAATTGTTACGGCTTTGGGGATTTCCAAAGAGAAAAAAGCTTTGACTTATTCGGCGCAAGAGGTAAGTGGTGATGAGCTTACCAAAGTGAAACAAACCAACCCTATCAATAGTTTGTCTGGTAAGTCTGCCGGGGTTACCATTTCAAGAAGTTCTTCTGGTTTGGGTGGTGCTGTTAAAGTGGTTTTGAGAGGTAATGCCTCTACAAGTGATAATGATCCCCTATATGTTATTGATGGTATTCCAATGTTAAATAGTGGAAACGGTTCTAACGGAAATGAACCCGGTACAGATATTTTTGGTAGCCAGACAGGAAACCGTGATGGAGGAGATGTAATGTCCATGATCAACCCTGACGATATAGAAAGCATGACAGTTTTGAAAGGAGCTTCGGCTTCGGCTTTGTATGGAAGTCAAGGGGCGAATGGGGTGATTTTAATTACCACTAAAAAAGGTAAGGAGGGAACTTTAACCGTGAACTTCACTTCTAATTTTACTGTTGACAATGTGATGTCTTTGCCTGAGTTGCAATCGGAATACCAAAGTGTTTCTGTTGGACAACCTATTGCTGAAAATGGAAGGGTAGTAGATGCTAAATCTTGGGGAGATAAAGTAGGTGGTTTGTCTAACGACCCTAAAGACTTCTTTAATACAGGATTTACTTCTATCAGTTCCATGTCGCTAACAGCAGGGAACCAAAAGGCCCAAACCTATTTTTCTTATGCTAATACTATTGGAGAAGGCGTGATTCCTGAGAACCGTTTGGTGAGAAATAATATTACTCTTAGGGAAACAGCGAAGTTTTTAAATGAAAAAATTGATGTGTCTGCAAGTATTAATTTATCAGACCAACGTATTTGGAACCGTCCAACCAATGGTTTGTATTCAAACCCATTGACGGGAGTATATTTACATCCTGTAGGGATTGATAGAGATATTTATAAAAACAAATATGAATATTTCAATACGGCTTTGAACCAAATGGATCAATATGCTACGTCTTTTGACGAAAATATTCAACAAAATCCTTATTGGTTAATTCATAGAAGTCCGAGTAAGGATATTGCGCAGCGTGTATATGCAAACCTGTCTGTTAAGTATCAAATTACAAATGCGCTTTCCTTGCAATCTAGAGGGAGTTACGATAAATCGTTTTTCACTTTTGACAAAAGACAATATGCGGGAACAGATCCTGTGAACTCCGGGGATAACGGTCGTTATATTCTTGAGAAAACAGAAAACTCACAACAGTACATCGACTTCATTTTAAACTATAATAAAGATTTTTCGGAGAATTTCACCTTTAGTGGAATTTTAGGATCTAGTTTGACAAAATACACGATCGGCGACCAGGTTTATTTGGATTCAGGAAGAGATGGTGCTGGCTTGATTTATCCTAATGTATTTACAATAGCCAACTTTGCCAATACCAACAATATTCGCCAATCTGTAGGAAGAAGAGAGGTTCAGTCGGTATTTGGATCGGCTAACTTTGGGTTCAAGGATATGATATTCTTGGATGTTACCGGAAGAAGTGATTGGTCTTCAACCTTGGTGAATACGGATTCTAATTCCTTCTTTTATCCATCGATTGGTTTAACCACTGTATTATCTGAAATGTTCGATATGCCAGATGGTATTTCTTTTGCGAAGCTTCGCGGATCGTATGCTGAAGTTGGATCGGATATTCCTGTGTATGCTACCATTCCTCTTAACTCTATCAATGCAACCAATACGGGAATTGGAACCGCTCCTTTTGCGCCTTTGGAAGGGGAAACATTAGAGCCTGAAAGACAAAAGTCTTTTGAGATTGGAACCGAGTGGCGCTTTTTCAACAATCGCTTAGGATTCGACTTTACTTATTACAATACCAATACCTTCAATCAAATCTTTTATATCCAGGCAGAACCAAATCCAAATGGATATTCACAAAACATTGTAAATGCCGGTGAAATTTCAAATGAAGGGTTCGAGATCGTGTTGAATGCAACGCCGGTACAGACAGATAAATTTTCTTGGGAGTCTTCTGTGAATTTTGCCCAAAACGATAATGAAGTGATTTCTGTACACCCATCTTTACAGGATGGTGAAGCAATTATTACCGCTAGGGGAGTGAATGGATATGAGTATTCCTTAATTGAAGGAGAAGATTTTGGAAGTATCAAAGCACGTTCCTTGGTAAGAGACGAAAATGGAACACCTGTAATTAATTCTTCAGGAACCTTAATGTCAACCGATTTTGAAACTGTAGCTCATGCACAGCCAGATTTTACCTTAGGTTGGAACAATACGTTTGAATTTGGGAACTTCACTTTAAATGTTTTGATTGATGGAAAGTTCGGCGGGGATGTTATGAGTGTTACCGAGGCTGTAAATGATAAATATGGGGTGTCTCAAGCTTCAGCTGATGTTAGAAATACTAACGGAGGGATGGTTGATGTTGTTGATGAAAGTGGTGTAGCTTCTCAAATCACGGCACAGGAGTATTTCAATGCTATTGGTGGAAGAGATGGTATGTTGGGTGAGTATGTATATGATGCTACCAATGTGAGCTTAAGAGAATTGTCCTTAGGGTACAAACTAAATCTTCAGGATAAGTTTATTGATGATGTCAGTTTCTCTTTAATCGCCAATAATCTGTTCTTCTTTTATAAAGATGCACCGTTCGATCCTAATGTGGCTGCCAGTACAGGTTTAGGACTTCAGGGAGTGGATATCTATAACCAACCTTCTACTAGAAGCATCGGGTTAAACATTAACGTAAATTTCTAAAATGCTATGAAACACATAACAAAATATACCCTAGCCTCTCTAGTGGCTATGAGTTTGATAAATTGTACTGGGGATTTTGAGGAAATCAATACCGATCCAAATGGGATTTCCCAGGCCAGTTTAACGCAGCAAAACAACCATATTGGATCTCGTTTTTCGCCGCTATTTTCAAATGTCATTCGTGTAGAACCAGCTTGGAACTACCAATTGCAACAAAACTTGAATGCCGATGTGTTTTCTGGTTATATGACGGCGCCAACACCTTTTGCAGGAAACATCAATAACCAAACCTACGCCTTGGTAAATGGGTGGAACGGATTTATTTGGAGTGATGCATATGATGCGGCTAACGGAAATGGGGTTATGCCATATGCTCGTGAGATCTGGCAGCAAGTAGAATTATCGGGAGATGAGAGTGGATACAAATTTGTGTATTTGGCAAACATCATTAAGGTAATGGCCATGCATCGTATTTCCGACGTCTTTGGACCTATTCGTTATACAAAATACAACGATTACGAAACTACAGGACAGTACGATTCCCAAGAGGAAGCTTATACTGCTTTCTTTGCTGATTTGGATGAGGCTATTGACGGTTTGGAGGCTTATGTAGGAGATGCTCAATTTGTAGCGTTCGATCAATCCAGTTTTACTGGAGATATTGCCAAATGGAGAACTTTTGCCAATTCCTTGAGATTGCGCTTGGCAATTAGAGTGTCTAAAGTGAACCCAACTTTGGCACAAACAGAAGGTGAAAAAGCATTTAACAGTAATGCAGGTCTACTAGATGAAACTATGACCATTGATATGGGAGGTTTTGTACACCCAATCTATACCATCAGTAAAGTTTGGGGAGATATCTGTATGAGTGCCGAAATGGAATCGATTCTAAAGGGATTCAATGATCCAAGAATTGCTAAGTTTTTTGATGCGCCTTTGGATGAAACCTTAGGTGATTACAAAGGCATTAGACAGGGAATTGAAATTGAAGCGAAAGCACAATACGGAAGCCACTCTTTAATTGGCGAAGCGGTTGAAGGTGATTCAAAAGTATGGATGACAGCAGCTGAAATTCATTTCTTAAAAGCTGAAGCGGCTCTTAGGGGTTGGACTGGTGCAGGAGATGCACAGACTAATTATGAAGCGGGTGTGATGGCCTCCTTTGCACAATTTGGTGTTGGTGGTGCTGATGCTTATTTAGCGGATGCTACAAGTACTCCAAATGATTTTATAGATGCTTTAAATCCTGATAATGACTACGCCTATCCAAGTGACGTGACCGTGGCATTTAATGCGGCAGGAACTAATGAGGAAAAATTGGAGCAAATCATTACCCAAAAATGGATTGCTATGTTCCCTGATGGACAAGAGGCCTGGAGCGAATTTAGACGTACAGGATATCCAAGAGTGTTCCCTGTAGTGGTAAATAACAGCGGCGGTGAAATAGATACGGATATTCAAATTAGACGTATCAATTTCGTGGACAATGAAATCAATACCAATGGTGACAATGTGCAAACTGCCGTGGGCTATCTTAATGGTCCCGATACTGGGGGAACCCGTTTATGGTGGGATACCGGAGGATCTAACTTTTAAATTTTTTTCATATTCATTTTAGTTAGCAGAAAGGCAAGCGGGAGTTCAATTTTCCGCTTGTTTTATCAACATATCATTTAAAAAGAAATTTAGCATGAAACTGGATATTGCAGATTATAACAGTATCGTATATAGGGAAGCAGGGAAATTTGAAGAAACCCGTTTTGAAAAAATCCACAACGTTATCTTTAAAACTTCCAATGAGGCCTCCATTTTGGTGGCTCATGAAATTGCTGATTTGATTAGGGGGAAGGCGGCCAAAAACCAAACTTGTGTGTTGGGGTTGGCAACAGGGTCGTCTCCCATAAAGGTGTATGAGGAGCTTGTTCGCATGCACAAAGAGGAGGGGTTGAGTTTTGTCAATGTGATTACATTCAACCTAGATGAGTATTATCCTATGGATAAAAGCAATATCCAAAGTTACCATTACTTTATGCACCAGCACTTGTTCGATCATGTCGATATTTTGCCGGAGAATGTTCATATTCCAGACGGTAAAGTAAGTCCGGATGAACTGTATCAATATTGTATTGATTATGAATTGAAAATTAAAGCCGTTGGGGGTATAGATTTTCAGTTGTTGGGTATTGGAAGAACGGGACATATTGGTTTTAACGAGCCTGGATCTCACTATAACTCTGCTACGCGAAGTATTACCTTGGATCACTTAACTAGAAGTGATGCGGCGCATTCGTTCTTAGGTATAGACAACGTGCCAAGAAAAGCCATCACCATGGGCGTGGGAACGGTCAGAAATGCCAGAAGAATCGTCCTGTTGGCTTGGGGTGTGAGTAAGGCGGAAATCATTAAAAAAACTGTTGAAGGAGAAATTGCCGCCCATGTTCCAGCGACTTATTTACAGGAGCACGACAATACCACTTTTGTACTTGATGAAGGCGCTTCGGAAGAATTAACACGTGTGAAAACACCATGGTTGGTAACGTCCTGTGTGTGGACCGAAGAACTTAAACTGAAAGCCGTGGTTTGGCTAAGTGAGTTGACAGGGAAGCCTATTTTGAAGTTAACCGATAAGGATTATAACGACAATGGGATGTCTGGATTGCTTACGGAAGAGGGCACAGCATACGATTTGAATATTAAGATGTTCAATAAGTTGCAGCATACTATAACCGGTTGGCCAGGAGGAAAACCAAATGCTGATGACTCCAATCGGCCAGAACGTGCTGATATTCCCAAGAAACGAGTCATAATTTTTAGTCCGCACCCTGATGATGATGTCATTTCTATGGGCGGTACTTTCGATCGATTGGTAGAGCAAGGACATGAGGTGCATATTGCTTATCAAACCTCAGGAAACATTGCAGTGTCTGATGAAGAAGCTTTAAAGTTTGCGGAAATCTCCAAAGCCTTGAATTCACATTCTAACGGAGCTGATGTTATCATTGAGTTTTTAAAGAAGAAAACTCAGAATGATGTTGATTCATTGGAAGCGAGAAAGCTCAAGGCTATGATTCGTAGAAGTGAGTCTTTGGCAGCAACTAGGTATTTGGGGTTGCCCGATGATCAAGTACACTTTTTGGACTTGCCGTTTTACGAAACTGGGACCATTAAAAAGAACAATTTGTCCCAAGATGATTTGGAAATCATGTGCAATCTTATAGAGAACATCAAACCGCATCAAATCTATGCGGCGGGTGATTTGGCCGATCCACATGGAACCCACAAAGTGTGTTTAGATGTGTTGTTTGAAGCTCTGGATGTTTTAAAACAAAGGGATTACATGAAAGACTGCTGGGTTTGGTTGTACCGTGGTGCTTGGCATGAATGGGAAACCTATCAAATAGAGATGGCAGTGCCTTTAAGTCCGGACCAAGTGCTTAGAAAACGCCATGCAATTTTCTATCACCAAACTCAAAAGGATGGGGTGATGTTTCAAGGGGATGACTCCAGGGAATTTTGGGTAAGGGTAGAGGATAGAAATCGATTGACTGCCAAAAAATATAACGATTTGGGCTTGGCGGAATACGCCGCTATAGAAGCTTTTAAGCGATACCACTTTTAGTTTATGAAACAATTATTAAGGATTTTTTTCTTCCTAATGGCCTTTGTGGGATATTCCCAAAATAGCCTTATGGAAACATACAATCTGATGCCTTGGCCATCAGAAATTAGGGAACATACTACTAGGTTGGTTGTTGACTCAGAACTTACTATTTCCATTAACGGAAATAGTAAGGGACGTGTTTATACGGCGGCTACAAAGTTTTTAAGACGATTGTCAGGTAGAACAGGTGTGTTTCTAGATAAAGGATTTCCTGTGGAAAATGTTCAGGGAACGATTCAAATTTCATTTGATAAGGTTTCCAATTTAACCATTGAAACAGACGAATCGTATTCTTTGGAGATTAAGCAGGATTACGTCTTAATAAAAGCCAAAACCGATGTTGGTGCTATGAGGGCCTTGGAAACCTTGTTACAAATGGTGACTTCCAATGAAACTCAATACTACTTTCCAGGGCTTTCTATTAATGATCAGCCGCGTTTTGTTTGGCGAGGTTTGATGATTGATGTAGCGAGACATTTTCAGCCAGTAGATGTTCTAAAGCGAAATTTAGACGCTATGGCTTCTGTGAAAATGAATGTGTTTCATTGGCATTTGATAGACGATCAAGGATTTCGAATAGAGTCTAAGGTGTTTCCGGAGCTTACGGAATTGGCTTCAGATGGTTTGTTTTATACTCAAGAACAAATCAAGGATGTGGTAGCATATGCCAATAAGTTGGGAATTCGAGTAGTTCCTGAATTTGATGTACCGGGACATGCTTCGGCAATCTTGACGGCTTTTCCTGAATTGGGCAGTAAGCCTGGGTATGTGTACGAAGTGGAACGTTATTCTGGAGTTTTTGACCCCACATTGGATCCAACAAATGATAAAACCTATATGTTCTTGGAGCGTTTGTTTACAGAAATGACGCCTTTGTTTCCGGATGCCTATTTTCATATTGGAGGAGATGAAAATGAGGGCAAGCATTGGGATGAGAATGAGCAAATTCAAAAGTTTAAGCAAAAACATAATTTGAAGACGAATCATGATCTTCAAACCTATTTCAATATTAAGTTAGAGGTTATTCTGAATAAATTAGGCAAAAAGTTGATGGGCTGGGATGAAATCATGACCGAGAATATGCCTACAACGGCAGTAATTCATTCTTGGAGAGGAGAAAATGAAGGCTTTTCAAAAGGAGAAACGCTGATTGCTGCAGCCAAGTCGGGCTACAATACGGTATTGTCCGATGGATTTTATATCGATAGGATGCAGTCTGTGGTGGAACATTATTCGGTTGAACCCATTGGCGATGCAAAATTGACAGCTGAAGAGCGTAAACGTATTTTGGGTGGTGAAGTAACGATGTGGAGTGAATTGGTAACACCGTTGACAATTGATTCTAGAATTTGGCCAAGAACGGCAGCTATTGCTGAACGATTCTGGTCACCAAAGGAAGTGAATGATGTTGACTTGATGTTGCCTCGTCTTGATGAGGTAAGTTTTAGATTGGAGGAATTGGGGATCACACATCTCAAAAACCGTGATGTCATTTTAAGAATGATGACCAATAATCAAAATATTCAGCCCTTGATTGAATTGTTAAATATTTGTGAGCCTTTGGAAATTTATACAAGAAACGAAGGAGGTACCGAGTACAAAACCTATTCGCCATTTACTTTGTTTGCGGATGCTTGTGTTGCCGATGCAGCCGATAAATTCGTATTTAATCAGCGTGTTCAGGCCTTTGTAGTGAATCCTTCCGATGCGTCTAAACAAAGTTTGATGGTTTGGTTGCATACTTGGGAGAAAAACCATCAAGAATTGATGCAAATTAAAAATGCGCCGAATGTCCAACCGCTTCTTCCTTTGTCTGAATCTTTAAGTGAAACAGCTTCATTGTTGGCTAAAATCCTTAATGATAAGCAGGTTTCCCAAAAGCAGTTGGGAGAACTAAAGGCATTAATGCAAGCACTTAAAAAGCCTTATGTGGATGTGGAACTTGTCATTGCGGAAGATTTAGAAAAACTGGTACTTTTTTCTGAACAAAACTACTCAAGAAAATAACATGGTCGTTATTGCAGATAGTGGTTCTTCCAAATGTGATTGGGTGTTTTGTGTGTCAGGAGGTGCCCCCATCAAAATTAGAACACAGGGATTAAATCCATCTATATCCAACAAAAAAGCCTTGTTGGATAATTTAAAGAATATTGATGAGGTTTTGTTGCATGGGGAAAAGGTGCGTCACGTTTATTTTTATGGCGCGGGTTGTAATACTGTTGAGAGCAAAAATATGATGAAAGATGTTTTGGTGGCAGTGTTTCCTAATGCTGTTTTTGAAGTGGAAGAAGATGTAATGGCTGCTGTAAAAGCTACTGTGAAAGGCAAGCCGGGAGTTGTGTGCATTTTGGGGACGGGCTCTAATGCGTGTTATTTTGATGGTACTGAAATTATCGCCAAAGTGCCATCGTTGGGGTATGTTTTGATGGATGAAGGCAGCGGTAATTACTTTGGTAGGGAGCTGCTCAAAAGCTATTACTATCAACAAATGCCAGAAGATTTGAGAATGGCATTTGAAAAGCAGTTTTCTCTGGAGGAGAAGGATGTGCTCCATAGGTTGTATAAGTGTGATGCGCCTAACAAATACTTGGCGCAATTTGCTCCATTTTTGGTGGGGCATAAGTCTCATGAGTTTGCACGAGAGCTATTGGTTCAGGGCTTTTCAGTATTTGTTGATAACCAATTGATGCAGTATTCGGAAGAATTGAAAACAAGTCCGTTGCACTTTGTAGGCTCGATAGCGTTCTATGCACAAGAGATCCTCCAGGAAGTTCTTTCTGGATATGGTTTTAAGGCCAAGGGTTTTGTGAAATGCCCTATGGACAATTTGGTGCAGACCATGTTGAACGGCAATTCAGTGCAACTTAAATAGTGTCGATGTGTAAATTGAAATTGATGGTGATAACATCATCAACTTTAATCAATCCCATAAGTTTTTTTGGGTTTTCCAAATCAAAATCACGAATATTCAATTGCAATTTTCCTGAAATTGATAAGTCGTCTTTTCCGTCATAGGTAACGGGAACGGTATATTCCTTTGTTTTGCCTGCGATTTTAAAATCTACTTTGGCGTTTACCAAGTTTTTGTCAGTTGTAGAAGGAATGACTTCTTTTAAGATAAGATAAATGTCTGGATAAGTTTCTGCTTTAATTAAATCCTGAAAATCTTTATTGATAAGTTTTTTCCCGCAATCAAAAAGATAGGTGTTCAATTTTAGCTTTGCCTTTTTGAAGTAAATGTTGTCTCCTTTTCTTCGAAATTCAACAGGAATAGGTTCTTCCAAGGTTTTGGAATCGAACCCGCAATTAAATTTATTAATGTTTGTGTTACCTACGATAGTCAGCTGGCTGTCTGGATGTATTTTTACATTGATCTTGTATGTTCCGGTTGTGGAAGATACAGTTAGCAGCATGCACAAAAAAACTAGCGTAGGTATTACAAACTTTTTCATTAATAGAATTCACTTTAAATTATAGACTTAAGGGTGTTTCTGCTTTAGAAACTTATAACGGCCTCTACCATAAGGCCGTCAAATTTACCGTCTTCAAGTCTTCCAGTGGCCCCGTCATAGTTTTGGGTCACATATTCCAGTTTTGTTAAAATATTTTTGGTCATAAACCAACCTGCGGCAGCCTGAAATCTTTCAACGGTAATGTCAGCGGTATCATCGTATTCTGAATTTACGACGTTATACCGACCGCCAAGATAGAAATTTTCTCTGTGACCAAAACGATAAATTAACTCGGCAGCGTATTGTTGAGCTTTCCCATCCTTCTTAGGAGTAATTACAACAACATCATCCACAATACTTGAGCTGGCATTGGTAGATCCGGAAGTATATTCAATAGTTCCGAACAATTCCAGTCCCCCAAATTTAACAAAAGGATTGAACATAAGCGCGGTAATACTGTTTTTAAAATTTGGAGAAAAACGTCCTGATCTAAAAGCGCTGGAACCAGGGGCTTCCAAAACACTATAGTATCTAGATCCAGCACGGTCTGCGGAATATAGATACAGACTTGGTACGTATCCTGTGTTGTACAACGATCCTGTTAATCTAAGCCTGATACGATCTGTGATTTGGTTGTCATATCCCAATTTGGCCAAAAAGGAAATACCGCCAGTTTTGCCGTTGGAGCCTTCAACTACAGATTGGTTTAACTTTCCGTTGGCAACACCTAGCATTCCTATAAAACCATTTCTTTGGTGGTACACTTCGGCTCCTACTTCTGTAGTAAAGGAATCCATGATTAAGTTTCCTACAAAAGGGTTATAGATGGCTTGGGCGTTGTCTGTTCTTCTAAAGTGCGCATCCCCATAGTTGTTTTCCATATGCCCAATTCTAATGGTGGTATATTTCATAAAGCCGTCCATAAGGCCGTCACTTAGAAAACTTAAATTGTCAATTTGGAAGTATCCACCTTTTACGTAAGGTTCTGGGTGGTGGCGAGAGGATAAATAGGTTCTTAAGTGCATTCTAACTCCAGGTGCTAAAGCTACGTCCAAATCGAGGTTGGCCGTTGCTAAATTGAAGTTGTAACCTATGGATTCCAATTCCGCTGCTCCTGAATTTTCATGGTCCAAAGCTTGGAATTGCAAAGCAAATGAGCCTCCAACTCTAACTTTGATACCGTCAAAAGTTAAAATGCTGTCCTTAGGGTCTTCAAATACGTTGACCCCTGTTTGGTCTGGATACCTAAAGTTGTCCAGATGTCGGTTTTGGGCATAACTCATTATGCATCCAAAAAATAATGTGCTTAGTAATAAGCATTTGATTGTTGCTTTCATGATGTGATAAATTAGTGTTGAAAAATGGTTGGATGATGGATTATTGGCTTAAGACCGAAGTGAACTTAATAGTCACTTCGTCCCCCGTTTTAACGGTGCCAAAAACCGCTGTAGGAGGATCAATCTTAAAAGTGGACATTTTAAAGGATTTGGCACCATTAAGTTTTACGGTGCTGCCACTTATTTCCATGGTGAAATCCAAATCCGTAGAATTGGTCACTCCGGCAATACTTAAATCTCCCGTAGTGCTCACCTTAAATTTGCCATCGCTTACCTTGGAAATACTTTTCACTTTGGTAAGCTTAAAGCTGATGTTTTTGTTGGATTTGGTCTTTAAAGCGGTATAGGTGTTTTTGTCCATTGCAGACTTACCGCTTTTTAAACTTTCGGCTTCAATTTCAACAGAAAGGGAACTAATGGAAGGTTCCGAGCCTGAATTGTCAATCACAATACTGCCTTTTTGCTTTTCTGCAACTTCTTCCCAATCATGTAGGCTAGAAGTTCCTTCCACTGTTAATTTGGAAGAAGAATTGTTTAGTGTGAATGTTTGGGCTGAAACATTAAAAGAAATGAAACAGAGGCAAAGTCCAAAAGCAAGACTTAAAATGTTGCTTGTAAGAGTAATTTTTTTCATAACTGATGGATTAAAAGTGTTCTAAAGATAGTAAATATATTGAATACTAGGTATTTGCGTATTTGTAAAATGTTATGTAATGATTTGGAAGGTTATCAATATTTTAGGTTTTTGAAGATTTAGAGGAAGGAAAGCTTTGCGCTTTTTTATAGTTTTATAACCTAAAATTTGTCCATGAAACTAAAATATATGTTAGGACTGTTAGGGCTCATGTTTGTGAGTTGTAAACAGGAAGAAAACAAGGAGGTGAAATTTATGCCTTCCAATCCTCAATTTGAATATAAGGGAAGGGTTGCTACGCATGACAATGGTGATAGAGCCTTGGTGGGTTCGGCGGCTTCAGTGGCCTTTAAAGTTAAAGGGGATTCGGTGACGGTGTATTTGAAGTCTCAATTTAAGCCGCGAAATTATGTAGTGATTACTATTGATGGGGAGTATCAAAAAAGACACACTATTAAAGGCGATAGTATAATCAAATTGGTACTTAAATTGGATGGGCAGGAAAGTCATCACATAGAAATTTTTAAAGCGACTGAAGCGGCAAGTGGCGAAGTGATTTTTAAGGGAATTGAAGCCGAAGCATTGCTTCCTATTGAAAATAAAGCATCCTTATCCATTGAGTTTATTGGGGATTCCATTACCTGCGGGGCTTTAGCCGATAATAGTGGCATTCCTTGTAATAAAGGAGAATATATCGATCAACATAACGCCTATTTGGCTTATGGGCCAAGGGCAGCAAGAGCTTTGAATGCTTATTTTGTGCTGAGTTCGGTGTCTGGTATGGGGATGTATCGCAATTGGAATGATGAAAATATAGAAGAGCCTATTATGCCGCAGGTCTATGAAAATTTATATCTCAATAGAGATGCTTCAAAACCCTATGATTTTTCGTTTCAACCGGACTTGGTAAGCATTTGTTTGGGGACGAACGATATGTCTAACGGAGATGGCGTGAAAGAGCGTTTGCCATTTAATTCAGAAAAGTTTACGGACAATTACATTAACTTCGTGAAAATGATTTACGGTCATTATCCCAATACAAAAATTACATTGCTCAATAGTCCGATGATTCAGGGGGAAAACAATGAAATTTTGGTCAATTGTCTAGAAAAAGTACAAAGTTATTTCAGGGATAGTATGCAAAAGGAGATCGCTGTTTTTCAGTTTGATACTTTGTACGTAAATGGCTGTAATTATCATCCAAGTGTTGAAGAAAATGAAATTATGGCAAAACAGTTAGTGCCATTCTACCAAGAAATTTTGAATAAAAACTAAAAAATCATGTATACGGCTTCCGAAAAAAGATATGATACCATGCAGTATCGAAGATGTGGAAACAGTGGTTTGTTGTTGCCTGAATTGTCGCTGGGTTTGTGGCATAATTTTGGGCATGTGGACCAATTTGACAATGGAAAGCAAATTTTGCACACAGCTTTCGATAAGGGAATTACCCATTTTGATTTGGCTAACAACTATGGGCCACCTCCGGGATCTGCCGAGGAGAACTTTGGGAAAATCATGAAGAAAAGCTTCGCTCCTTATAGAGATGAAATGATTATTTCTACCAAGGCAGGTTATTTAATGTGGCCTGGGCCTTATGGAGAATGGGGATCCAAAAAGTATTTGGTGGCTAGTTTAGATCAAAGCTTAAAGCGAATGGGCTTGGAGTATGTGGATATTTTTTATAGCCACAGGCCAGATCCAAACACGCCTTTAGAGGAAACTATGGGTGCTTTGGATTTAATCGTACGACAAGGAAAAGCCTTGTATGTGGGAATCTCTTCTTATAGTGCTGAGGATACCAAAAAAGCGGTAGAAATATTGAAGGATTTCGGAACGCCATGTTTGATCCATCAACCAAGATATAACATGATGGACCGTTGGGTTGAGGGTGGTTTGTTGGAGGTTTTGGAGGATGAAGGAGTAGGTTGTATTCCTTTTTCTCCGTTGGAACAGGGGATCTTGACTTCTAAATATTTGAAAGGGATTCCAGAAGATTCCAGGGCAGCCAAAAGTACAGGGTTCCTTCAGTTGGATCAGGTTACAGCGGAAAAGGTATCAAAGGCTCAAAAACTGAACGCAATTGCTGAAGATAGAGGGCAAAGTTTGGCACAAATGGCGGTTGCTTGGTTGTTGAAAGATGAACGAGTGACTTCTGTTTTGGTAGGGGTCAGCAGTGAAAAACAGTTGTTGGATAATTTAGGGGCTTTGGAAAATAAAACCTTTTCAATTTCCGAATTGGAAGCGATTGAAGCCATTTTAAATGATACAAATGCGTAACCTATTTTTTATTGCAAGTTTTTTGATTGTTCAGGGAATTTGGGCAAATATCAGTTTGCCGGCCATATTTTCAGATCATATGGTCTTACAGCAAAATAGCAATGTGAAATTTTGGGGTTGGGCAGCGCCAGATGAAGAAGTGGTGATCCGGCCATCGTGGACTTCTGAAATCTATAAGGTAAAAGCCAATGTGCAGGCGCAATGGGAAATGAATATTCAAACACCTAAAGCCGGAGAAGGGTATTTCATTACCATTTCAGGATATAATACCATTGAAATTAAAGATGTCTTGATTGGAGAAGTTTGGTTGTGTTCTGGGCAATCCAATATGGAAATGTCTCCAGCTTGGGGCATTAAAAATGACGATGAGGTTGCAAAGGCCAATGTGCCTAACATACGTTTTTTTAGGGTGACCAAAACAACGTCCATCTATCCTCAAAATAACCTGCCTGGTAAATGGGAGGTGTGCACGTCAGAGATTATGAAAAACAACAGTGCCGTGGCCTATTTCTTTGCGCAACAGCTCCAAAGTAAAATACTAGATACTCCTGTTGGTTTGGTGGTGTCCGCATGGGGAGGGACGCCTATTGAAGCGTGGACTCACGAAGAAACTATACTTGAAAATCCTGTTTTAAACGATGCGGCTCAAAAATTAACACCTGTGCCTTATGGACCAGTGGAGCCTGCACGGATCTTTAATGCTATGATACAGCCTTTGGTAGGCTATCAATTGGCGGGTGCTCTTTGGTATCAAGGAGAAGCCAACGTTGGGGCGGATACCTATGATGCGTCTCTAGAAGCGATGATTCAATCTTGGAGAAAATTGTGGAATGACGAATTTCCATTTTACTATGTGCAAATAGCGCCTTATAACTATGGGGAGGATATCTATTCAGCAGTTAAAATTAGAAATGCTCAACGTAAGGTTTTGGACCGTGTTACTAATACCGGAATGGTGGTCATTGATGATGTGTCTACAGTAGATGATATTCATCCTAAAGATAAGAAGTCTGTTGGGTTGAGGTTGGCCAATTTAGCTTTAAACAAGCATTATAATGTAATTGATGAAGATGCAGAAGTACCTTTGTTCGAAAGTGTAGATTTTGATGGAAAAAGGGCTGTTTTGACTTTCAAAAATAATGATGGTCTCTATCTATCATCCTCGGAATCTTTATTTGAAATTGCAGGAGAAGATAAAGTGTTTTATAAGGCAAATGTAAAGTTGGTGAATGGAAGCGTGGAATTAAAATCGAAGGAAGTTAAAACGCCAAAATATGTGAGGTTTGCTTGGAACAATTCCTATCAATCCAATTTGTTTAACGGTGCCCAGTTGCCAGCTTCTTGTTTTACTACAGAATAAAAAAAATCCCCGAACATAGTTCGGGGATTTTTTTATCTATTTAAGTAGACTGTCATTAGCTTTTTTTATCAATTCCAAGGTGGAGGTGTCTGAAGCAAACACCGAATTCAAACCTTGCGGTTCTTGTGGAGGGTCGGCACTAAAGTCGTCGCCATGTTGCCATTTTCCATTTGAAGGATTGGTTTTGGCGTAGCCTGCAAAGCCCCAAAAATTCAATCCTGCTAATACACCTTGCTTTGCTTTACTGTCCGCAATTCTATTGAAAATGGCATTATAGAAGGTGTTTCTATTTTCGATGGAGGCGTCTAGAGAGAGACTTTCCTTTTCTCTAGGAAATCCAAACTCCGACATCACGATTGGTTTTTGCTGTTTTTTGGCAATAGCAATATGTTCATCCATATAGGTATTGGCTTTTTCAATGGATTCTTGGGTGGTTACTTTTTCGTTGTCAATATCATACCATCCCCAGTTTTTGGGCCACATGTGCATGGTCAGGTAATCGATATTAGGATTGTCGTGTAATCTCTCATACATCGCAAGATCTTGCAGGTAACTTGCTTTTCCTTCAGCCCCAGTTGAGATGAGGTGTACAGAATCTAAAGATTCCATAAGATCAACAGTTTCTTTAAGCCAACCAGAAAAAGCTGTTTCATGATCTGGAGTCATCAATACACGAGGTTCGTTGGCAACCTGCCAGGACATAATGGTATTATCTTCGGTGTATTTCAAACCGGTGTAGGCGTTGGTTCTTCCCATGATGAACTTCACATGCTTGTAAAAAGCTTCTTTACATGGTTTGCAACTGTGGAACTGCTTGGTGTAGTTCATATATTGGTCCCAAGTATATTGTTCTAAAAATGGGTTAGGAACTTCGCCATAACCGTTCCATTTCAAGTATTCGGACATCCCTCCGGACCAAATCCAGTTATTGTTCAAATACAAAATGGCATACATGTTACGCTTGCGCATTTCGGCCATAAGGAAATCAAGGCCATCCAACAAATCTTCGTTGTAAACACCTTGTTCAGGCTGCAGGGCGGGGTGCACTCTTGAATCCCCGCCATCACCTTCGGCACCAGCCAAAATTCTCAGGTTGTCAATTCCTATGGATTTCATGAGGTCAAGCTCCTTGATAAGGCGCTCTCTGTCGCCACCATTTTTGGCGCCAATAAGCGGTCCGTACCAATAGTTGGCGCCTACGAAATAGTAGGGCTGGTCTCCTTTGTAAAATTTGGAGTCCTTAACTTGAATTAAAGACACTTCGTTGATGGTGATTTCAGTGGTAGTATTGTTGTCTTCTACAACGGCTTGTTTTTTGGCGTTCTCTTTACACGAAAAAGCCATGAGTAATGATAGTAATAGAGTTGGGTAAATTCGCATTGTTTAATGGTTATGGTAATGAATACATGTCTGGAAGTTCATTTTCCAGCGTAGATTTTGGTTTGTCTGTAAATTCTATAAAATCCGTCACATCCGATTGTCCAGGCGCAGGGGTGCAATACGTATTTTCGCTATTGCTCCAAAACATCATGTAGGCAACATGGTTGTTGTTTTCGGAAATGGCGTTGTATAGATTTGTAGAATAGAAGTTGGAAATTGGATTGTTTTCTCCAGGGGTCACAAAATAGCCGGTTTCCGTAAGGGCGGCAATTTTTACTTTCTCCTTAGCCAAATCCGAAACGATTTTAAGCTTGTTGTTGGCAGCGGTCACACCACTTTGCCCCTGATTGTTGAAATCGCCATAGTTGTCCATTCCTAAGATGTCAACATAAGCATCGCCAGGATATCTAGACAAATATTCTACGGAAGAATTAAATTGATTATCTGGGGCAAAGGCAAATAAAATGTTGTCCACGCTTAAAGTGTCCTTAAGGTAAGTGACGGTAAACTGCCATGCCGTTTTAAACTCTTGGGCCGTGCAATAGGCTTCTCCCCACCAAAACCAATTGCCGTCAAATTCGTGGAAAGGCCTAAAGATAAATGGGACTTTCTTTCCGTCTGAACCAATCATATTATTGGCCACTTCTCCTACTTTGTTGAGTTTTTCCTTGTAGTAGTCATGGTTGGCGCCTCCGGGAAGGATGCTTTTAAAGGCGTTGTTTTTTTGGAATTCGGTCATTTCACTAGTGTAGAAATGTTCGCCTTCATAAGGCTCTCTTAGGTGCCATGTAAACCCGACAACCATGCCTTTGTTGTAAGCTTCAATGGCGTGGGAAGTTATTTGTTGTTCCTGTTGGTAGAACCAATTTCCAGAGGAACCATCGTTTTGGTCGTCTGTAATAAACATAAAATCCAGTCCAATTAAACCGGGGTCACTTCCTGTAGTTTTCTTGATATCCGAATCCCCAGAATTGTTATTGTAAAAACTGCTGAAAGCGTCTTGTTGTCCAACGATGAATTTGGTTCTGGATAATGTCTTTAGGTTGTAGAACAAGGCTACAGTTTCGGCCGTGGCATTTGGGTTGACCATGTAATTTGGGGTGTTCTCTGCCTGTAAAATAAAGTCTTCTGGAATTTCCGAAATGGTGATCGCAGCCGAATTTGGGTTGCCAATAATTGCATTGCTGCTCACCTCTATAATTTCAATTTCTACGGTTTCATCTCCTTCGGTTTCGAGATCGTCGATAATGGTTAAAGGAATTGTGAAACTTGTAGTGTTTGCAGGAATGGTTGCCGTGTTGGAAATGGCTTGATAATCTTCTCCATTGGTGGCACTTCCGTTGATGTTTAACGTTACCGTGGTGGCGGAACTGGAGGCTCCTGTAAGCGTTAGTTTGAAAGAACTGTTGGTGCCTGGTTCCTCTGCGGTGCTGTTTGTAGCGGCAATACTCACCTTTGGAAGGATGTCTCCATCTCCATCGGAGTCGCTATCGCTTGAACAATTGAACAGGGTCCAAAAGATAGTGGTTAGTATTGCTAATTTGGCAAGTGTTTTCATGGTGTTATGGTTTTGGACTCAACATGATGCAGGCGCGCGATGTGTGGTATGGTGCCTTCCACATGCTAACTTTGTCCTCGTTTTCATAAGGTATTCCTTTGTCATTAACCCTAAAATGCCACTCTCCATTTTTGTGGTCTATCAAATGGGTTTTGGTGAATTCCCAAATAGGTAGAGAAGCTGAAAGATACTTTTGATCTTTGCTTATATGATAGGCATAATTGAGGCCGATCAAAGCTTCTACCTGCGGCCACCAGTGACGATCAAGGTCAATATGATTGGTAGTTAGGTTCTTTTCATTGATAACCGCGCCTTCCTTGTCAATGCCTTCCGCAAGAAAAGCATCCGCTACTTGAATAGCAATGGCTTCACATTCTTTAATCAGTGCGTCGTCTCCAAGTGATTTTGCGGCTTCAATTACCAGCCAAGCAGTTTCTATATCGTGCCCATAGGAGATTGTGTTGCTCAAGAGTTTCCACTCTTCATCAAAAAATAAATCGTAGTGATTGGTTTTGTTTAAAAAGGTGTCATTGAACAATCTTATGAGCTCTTGAAGCGAAGCCCTTAAGCTTGGGTGGTCATGAATTTTTAGTAATGAAGTGTAGGCTTCCAAAACATGAAGGTGGGTGTTCATGGTTTTAGCGGCGTTCATGTCTTTTTCGCTCAAGCGCATATCTTCAATAGGCTTCCAATCTTCATTGAAAGCTTCTAAATAGCCCTTGCGCTCGGTATCCTTGGTGTGGGTTTCCAAAAGTTGAAACAATTCAATAGCCCATTGTTTGGAAGCTTCATCACTGCTTAATAGATAATATTCAGATAGCGCATAAATCCCAAATGCTTGTGCGTATACCTGTTTACGTTTGTTGATGGGAGCTCCCGTATAATCGAGTTCCCAAAACAAACCTTTATGAATTGTATCCCTAAAATAGTCGTTTAGGTATGTAAAGGCTCTATCGCAAATGTCTTTGTAAGTGTCTGTTTTTAAATGATTGTAGGCTGCTGAAAATGACCATAAAATGCGCGTGTTCAAAATAATTCCTTTGGAAGCCAATGGGACTAACTCATTGAAATGATTTCTTGTTCCAACGAAACCACCAAATTCCATATCGAGCGTATTATCTACCCAATAATTAAGGATGCGTTTCAGTTCAGCAGCAAGCTCCTGTTGTAAATTTTTATATGCCTCAAGCATTATAATGCCTTATTTTTATTGATGAGGTCAATGATGTTTTGCACCGATCCTGCCGAAATAAAGGTGTCTTCGGGAGTGTTGGTGACATAATCGACCAATTTGTCAACGGTAGAAGTGGCCACATGCATTCTAGTGTCTGAAGAAGCATAGTAGATATAAACCGTTCCATCTGTATCTTCAATCCATCCATTTACAAACAAAACGTTGGAAACATCGCCTACACGCTCATTGCCGGTAGGTCCCATAAAATGACCAGCGGGTTGATGCGTTACTTTGGAAATGTCATTTAAATCTGTCATGAACATGTACAAGGTATAGCGCAGTCCAGCTGCAGTGTTACGAACACCGTGAGCCAAGTGTAGCCATCCTTTGTCGGTTTTGATTGGGGCTGGCCCCAAGCCATTTTTCAATTCGTAAACGGTATGGTATTCTTTGTTGTTGATGATGGTTTCATTTTCTACCGCCGGGTTATTCATGTCTTCAATGAAGCCAAGACCAATTCCTCCGCCACTTCCAACACTGATGAAACCGTCCTGAGGTCTGGTATAAAATACGTATTTGCCATTTACAAATTCTGGGTGCATTACTACATTGCGCTGTTGTCCTGTATTGGAAATAAGGTCAGGCAGGCGTTCCCAAGTCAATAAATCTTTGGTGCGAACAATTCCTGCATTGGCTACTGCTGCACTGGTGTCTCCAGCAGGGGCATCGGGGTCTTTGCGTTCGGTACAAAAGATGCCGTAGATCCAGCCGTCCTCGTGCTGGGTCAAGCGCATGTCGTAGACGTTGGTATCTGGATTGCCTTCAATTTGAGGAATCACGCAAGGTTGGTCCCAAAATTGAAAGTTGTCAATCCCGTTGTCGCTTTCGGCCATAGCGAAAAAGGACTTTCTGTCGTTTCCTTCAACCCTTACACATAACACGTATTTGTCCTTCCATTTTATGGCGCCTGCATTAAAGGTGGCATTAAAGCCAATGCGTTCCAAAGCATTTGGATTGGTTGTTTCGTTTAAATCGAATCGCCAATGTAGCGGCACATGAGCAGCTGTTACAATAGGGTTTTTATAGCGGTTGTATATGCCGTTAGAGCTGAAAACAGCTTCGTTTTTTTGAGCGATCAATGCGTCAAATTCTTCCTTAACTTTTTGAAGTTTGGAGCCAACAGGGTAAACATCGTTTTGCATCATCTTAGTCTAATTTTTCTTCTAAATTATTCCACCAATATTTTTTCAATAGGAACACACAAACAATTAAAATGGCTATTGAAATGTATATTGGTAATGTCTGTCTGAAAATGAGATACATTGGAAGAATTACCAAAACCGTTTGGGCAATGGTACCAATAAGCACATTGAACATGTCTCTTCCAAAGTCTGTATTTTTTTTGAATCCAGGAATTTCGGCTTCCAGTTTATCGTGAATTGGTTTCCAGAATCCCCACGGGCGTACGTTTTTGTAGAAAGTTTTCAATACTTCCTCGTCGGTTGGTGGTGCGGAGTAGGTGCCTATTATACATCCTATCAAAGAAATGATTAAAAGGAGCGGAAATAGGTAAAGTCCTAAAACATTTGGGAACAGCTCTGGAATGATGGCGGCGGATAACAAACCTGCGGCCATTCCCCAGAAAAAGCCTTCTCCATTAAAGCGCCACCAATACCATTTTAGGATATTGGCGCCTACATAACTTCCGTAAAGTACAGAAACAATCCATTGCAGTACAGAATTAACGTCTTTAGCGAAGAAGCCCAAAACAATACTGATAAGTACTACCAATATACCCGTGATGTAGTTCATGTTTTTAATTTGGTTGCTGCTGGCATTTGGGGCCTTGTATTTTAGGTAGATGTCATTTACCAAATAGGCTTGCGCGGCATTCAAAGTTCCTGCGAAAGTGGACATGAAGGCGGCAATTAATCCTGCCAATAAAAGTCCAAGTAGGCCAACCGGTACAAATTGCATGATGGCTGTTGGTAGGATCAATTCAAAATCGATATTTCCAGCGGCATTTTCCAAGTTCAGTTTTTCGTAGTAGATCAAGGCTAAAGCGGCAAACCCAGCAATCATTAAATAGCGGATTGGCATTAAAATAACCGAAACAAATCCACTCATTTTAGATGCTTCGGCAGGCGATTTTGTGGATAGAATTTTTTGCATGTCGTAGGTTGGTGCAGGTCCGGCAACACTCACCAAAACACCTTTGAAGACCATCATCATAAAGAAAATAGTAAAGAGTCCAAAACCGTCTTCCTTGATTTTTTGATTGACTTCAGGGATGATATTGCTCCAGTCCAAATTAAGTTCCCAGCCAAAGAACGGGCTGTCCCATCCTTCTGGAACTGTGAGTCCTTGGGTGCCTACGGCGTGGAATCCTAGATATCCAATAACTAAAGCGGCAATGGTCATGATGGCAAATTGCACCACATCGGCCCAAACAATTCCGGACATTCCTCCCAATAGGGAATAGAACACGGCGAACAGGGTGAAGATGGTTCCGTAGAAATGTGGTACGTATTCTGGGGTGACATTAAATGGCACATAGTTGCTGACCATTTCCCAAGGAATGAAAATTTCGATGAATTTTCCTAGACCTATAAAGCCATAGGCTAGATATCCCAAACACATGATAAGGGCAAAAATCACTACAATAATATGGGAAAGTTTTGCGCCTTTTTTGAAGCCAAAGCGCGTCCCAATCCATTCGGCACCGGTTGTGGCATTAGATCGTCTGAGCCATTTGGAAAGGTAGACCATCAAGAATATTTGATTGAATACGGGCCATAGCCATGGAATCCATGCGCTTTTAATTCCGTACACAAACATGAGGGTTACCAGCCAAATAGTTCCTGAAATGTCGAACATTCCTGAGGCATTGGAAAGACCCAACATGTACCAAGGAATGGATTTTCCTCCCAATAAATAATCGTCTTTACTTTTTTGTGCTCTTTTCCTAAGGTAAAGTCCTATAAATACAATGGTTGCCAAATACAATAGGATGATAACAATATCAACGGTGTGCAATAATTTCATAAGTTAGTTTTTTATGTCCTGCAAAAATAAAGTTTTAGGAAGGGCTTTAAAGGTTTTAAAGTCATTTTCGCTAGGGTGGCCCTTGTAGGGCATATAATGGTGGTCGGTTCGGGCGTTCCTCCAAAACAATACCCAGGCTATGCCAGTATTTTCAATAGTTGGGTACAATACTTCGGTAAACCAATTTGGGGTGGATAAGGTTTCTAAACCAGTTTCCGTAAAAGCATATAGTTTTCCTTTTTGGGAGGCGATATTTTTTACGATTTTTAAATCATTCACAACTGATTTTATATAATCTTCCGAATTTTTAAAGTCGTAAATGTCAATTCCCAATATGTCCACATAATTGTCGCCGGGGTAGTATTTAAGGTAATCGTCTGTAGGGTTAAGTTTGTTTGGGGAATAGGCATAAAGCAGGTTGTGAACTTCGTGTTTGTCTCTTAAAAGTTCAAGAGTTTCTATCCAAAGCGTTTTGTAATCTTCAGCGCTGCAGTTGCCTTCTCCCCACCAAAACCAAGAGCCGTTCATTTCGTGGAAGGGTCTAAAAATGACAGGAACCATTTCGGTTTCAGTTTTGAGTGATTTCATGAAATCGGCCACTCTGGAAACCCAAAGTTCATAGGTGTCTCTGTGTTTACCTCCTTTGATGATGTCTTGAACAGCAGATGTTTTATCCCAAGAGTTTCCTCCAGAAGTGGGATTGTCCAAATGCCAGCTTATGGTGATGATGCCTCCTTTTTTGTGTGCATCTATGATTAGGTCTCTCATTAATTTAAAAGGTACCGAATCCAGATTTCTATCATCTCCAAGTTCAAGGTGGCCTATGTCAAAACCATAAACGGCTGGATAATCTCCGCAGACCTCATAAACGTCACTTTTTATGGTTGTAGGGCTTTGCTCGTAAAGCCATCCTAATCCATAAGAAGTAGCATCTTGGTGTCCTATTGCGAAGCCTTTTTTGGTAGTGGCTTCCAATTTTTGATAAAGATTTTTTACACTTTTTGATACTTTTTTGTCAGAAAGTTGCAATTCTGGAGCTTCTTTATGTTGGGCTTGCGCACAAGCGAAGTTGAGAGCTAAAAATAGAATTACAAATTTCTTTGTGAATGCATTTTTATTAATGATAATCTGCATTTTTTGTGACTTGATTTAGTTATTTGATATTTTTATGCGGTATAATTGTAAAATATCTATTTTTGTTAAGTAAAAATTACAGTATTCAAAATTAAACATACAGCTAACATATTCATGATATTATTTTATCAATATGTTACAATATAATTGCAAATTAAATGGACATACTTAAAAAGGTGCATCGCGAGATTACGCCCTTATCTCCAGAAGATAGCTTCTTAGTGTTTGACAGAATTAAGAATGATTTTGATTTTCCCATTCATTTCCATCCAGAGTACGAGCTCAATTTTATCAGTAATGGCAAAGGGGTTAAACGTGTTGTTGGGGATAGTGTAGAGGTGATTGACGATGTGGAGTTGGTACTTGTTGGGCCTAATCTGCATCACGGTTGGTTGACTCATGATTGTAAAAGTGAAGCCATTCATGAGGTGACTATTCAGTTTCATGAAAACCTTTTGAACAAGGAGTTGTTGTCCAGAAAAATAATGAAGTCCATTAAGGATATGTTTGAAAGATCCATCCATGGGATTCTGTTTTCCAAAAAGACGGCTGCCGAAATTGGGGAGCGTCTGGGGCAGGTGTCTAAATTGGATGGGATGGACTATTTTTTGGAGTTGGTATCTATTCTTCACGATCTCGCCAACTCTCGAAATCAAAGGCTTTTGTCGACCTATACTGTGAATCGAGACAATTTTGAGAATAGTGATAAGATCAAAATTGTATATGAGTTTGTGCAGGATAATTTTGAAAAGAAAATTTCCCTTTCGGAAGTGGCGGAATTGGTGAATATGAGCAATGTGTCATTTAACCGTTTTATGAAAAAGAGAACCGGAAAAACCTTTGTGGATTATGTAAATGATGTAAGGATTGGCTATGCCTCGATGTGGCTTTTGGAGAAGGAAATGAGTATTTCCGAAATCGCATTTAATTCAGGGTTTAACAACATTGCGAATTTTAATAGGGTGTTCAAAAAGCTTAAAAATTGTACGCCAAGTCAATATAAAAACGAATTCTCAGGTATTAAACGGATTCTGTAAGAAAGGGATGAAAGTTAAAGTGGAGGTGTATGGTGTGATTTTGTTTTAGTGTCTTATTGCTGTTTAAGCTGTTGTGGGTTAGCTTTTTGTGTTCTTTAAAGCAGGTGTGGCTTAATTATTTTAGCTATAGGTGAAATATTTTATAGGTAAATGACAAAATAATATTAACAGTAGCTTAACATTTGAGCTAAATTTGGATATGATAAAAAACTCATTAATTATTTGTATTAATATCAATTATAAGGCGCTTAAAATTAAAATTACTTAAATATACTGTACTAACACTTTAACAACATGCGAAAATTTGATCTGAAAAACATTTATAGGTGTACAAAATATTGTTACGCCTTTTTGTTCTTTTTTCTGGCGGGACAATTTGCCTTTGCACAATCTCAAGTCACTGGAACAGTCAGTGATGAAAATGGGATGGCGCTGCCAGGGGTGAACATTTTGGTGAAGGGCACAACGGTTGGTGCTGTTACAGATTTTGATGGGAACTATGCAATTAATGTCAAGCAAAATGCGACTTTGGTTTTTAGTTACCTAGGATTTGTGACGCAGGAAGTTTCTGTAGGAGGAAGGACTGTTGTGAATGTTACCCTTAAAGAAAACTTGGAGAGTCTTCAGGAAGTTGTGGTCATTGGTTATGGGTCACAATTGAAGGAGGACCTCAGTGGTTCCGTAGCAACTGTAGATGCTGAAGCTATTCAGAACATGCCACAAGTGAGTGTGGACCAGTTGATTCAAGGTCGTGCTTCTGGGGTGAACGTTACTCTTAACTCTGGGCAGCCAGGTAGTGCGGTGTCCGTTAGGATCCGTGGGGTGAATACCATTTCTGGATCTGGTGAGCCTTTGTATATTATTGATGGCGTGCCAATTTCTGGGGATACCAATAATATTGCTACCAGTGGGCGTTCCATTGCCGATAACAATATTGGTCAAGGAGATGGTGCTACAGACGTAAGTCCATTGGCGGCACTGAATCCAAATGATATTGAGACGTTGAACGTTTTAAAGGATGCTTCTGCAACGGCTATCTACGGTTCTAGAGGTGCTAACGGGGTAGTAATCATCACTACTAAAAGTGGAAAAAACAAAAAGGGATCGCTTAAGTACAATACCTTTATGGCTATCCAGCGTCCTACCAACTTTATTGACGTAATGAACTTGCAGCAATATGCAAGATTGCAAAATGAAATTGGTACTATTTATGGGTTAAATCTTCAGCCTGAGTTTGCCAACCCTAGTTTGTTGGGAGAAGGTACCAATTGGCAAAGTGCCATTTTTGATGATGCCTTGATGCAAAGTCATGAGCTGTCTTTCTCAGGAGGAAACGACAATATGAATTACTTCATATCTGCAGGGTTTTTGGATCAAGAAGGAACGGTGATCGGTTCTGGGTTTGATAGGATCAATATTCGCTCTAACATATCGGCTAAAGTAACCGACAAAATTACGGTTGGAGCTAACTTGACTGCCAGTAGAACCAATGACAAATTAACATTGAACAACGCGACAAACGGGATTGTTTTCTTATCTTTAATGAACAACCCAGCTACCGCGGTCTATAATCCGGATGGGTCATTTGCAGGTCCTGATGCTGATGATGACTACAAAAACGAGAATCCTATTGCAAAGGCCTTAAGCCTTAAGAATACCTTGACCCGTAACCGTCTTTTCGGAAATATGTTTGCTGATATCCAATTAGGAAATAAAATTACCTATAGGGCTGAATTTGGTGGTGACTTTGGTTTTAATTTAAGTGACAGATTCCAGCCTACTTTCACATATGGTGAAATTACTGGAGGGGAGAGTTCTTTGAATGTAAGAAGAGAAAATAACGATTTTTGGATTGTTAAAAACTTGGTGACCTATAATGATCGTTTTAATGATAAGCATGATTTAACAGTATTACTAGGGCAAGAAGCTCAGGAGTCCAAATGGGAAGGTGTCATTGGAAGTGATGGAGATTTCGTGAGTAACGATGTGCCAATCTTGGGTACTGGTGATGCCAATGACAACAACGAACAATATAAAGGTAGCGCCGCTTTGTCTTCTTTCTTTGGAAGGGTGATTTATTCCTTCGATAGTCGTTATAATATCACGGCTTCTTTAAGGGCGGATGGATCTTCGAAATTTGCCGATGGCAAAAAATGGGGGTATTTCCCATCTATTTCGGGATCTTGGAGATTGTCCAATGAAAACTTTATGAACGATTTTGATGCCATACAGAACATTAAGCTTTATGGAGGTTACGGAGAGGTAGGTAATCAGGCCATTCCAAACTTTGCTTATGGAGCAAGATTGAATACCATATCCACAGGCTTGGGAACAGGTTTTGAATTTGCCAATTTTGCCAACGAAGATTTAAAATGGGAATCTTCGCAACAAACCAACTTTGGTTTGGACTTCTCTTTGTTTGATTCTCGTTTCGGGGCAACAGTTGAGGTGTACAACAAGGTATCTAAGGATTTCTTGTACCAATTGGCGGTTACTGATTTTGTTACCGGTGGTAATTCTCCAGGATCCATTGGGGCACCTTGGGTAAACCTTGGGGAAATGCAAAATAAAGGGGTTGATGTTACCTTAAGCTATAAAACTATTGGAAGCGGGGATTTTTCATATAATTCCTCTTTAACGTTTTCGAAGTATGAAAACAGAGTTAACGAACTTCTAGGTGATTTGACCATTTACGGGACGGTTACCATGAACACTTCCAACCAGATTATAACCATTACCGAGGTAGGTGAGCCAATCGGGATGTTTTACGGGTACCAAGTGGAAGGCATGTTTAGAACCGTAGAAGATATGGAAGGCGCTCCAATACAATTTGGACGTCCTTTTGAAGATGCTTTATTCTCTACTACTTGGTTAGGAGACTTGAAGTTTAAGGATGTGAATGGTGATGGCGTGATTGATACCAACGATAGAACTGTGATTGGTAATCCTCACCCAGACTTTACATTTGGATTCCAAAACTCATTCAACTATAAAAACTTAGATCTTTCCATTTTCATGCAAGGATCTTATGGAAATGATGTGTTTAATGCAGTGGCAAGAAACTTAACTGCAGGTAATGCAACACATACCAACCAGTCGCCTTCAGTTTTGGATTATTGGTCAATAGACAATCCAAATGCAAGTTCTCCAAGACTGGCTAGAAATGACACGCCAAACATTAATATTTCCGATCGCTATATCGAAGATGGGTCTTATTTGAGAATTCAAAACGTGACCCTTGGGTATACTTTGCCAGTAGATGTAACAAGATCTGTAGGTATTAACCGATTGAGATGTTATGGAATGATCCAAAACCTTTACACCTTCACCAACTACTCGGGATACGATCCAGAAGTTGGGGTGTATAACCAAAATGCGCTACTTATGGGTGTGGACAACGGACGTTATCCAACCCCAAGGATTTTCACGCTAGGATTTAATTTAGAATTTTAAAAACATCAGCTATGAATACATATACAAACAGACTATTTAAAACGAAACTTGTAGCCGTGTTAACGGTGGTGTTGGGCTTGTGGTCCTGTACGGGAGATTTCTTGGATAGGCCACCGGAGGATTCATATAACGTTGATGAATTTTATCAAACTACCGAGCAGGTCAATGCAGCAACTAATGCGCTTTACACAAGGCCTTGGTACAATTTTGTAACCAATGTGTCTTGGTGTATTGGAGAAATCAGTTCTGGGAACGGACGTACTTGGGATCCTAGAAATGGGGATTTTATGAACTTTGCCATCACAGGAGAGCATGGAACTTTAACCCAAGCTTGGGAGTCTTTATATGCCGTGGTTGCACAAAGTAATGCTGTAATTAACACCTTGCCGGAAAAAGTAGCGGCAGATGTTCCGGTAGATGTAGTTAATAATGCCTTAGGGGAAGCTCGCGTAATTAGAGCTGCCGCTTATTTTTACTTGGTTAGAATTTTTGGTTCAATTCCAATTATTGCGGATAATAACGAATATGTTTTGGAGCCTGTGGTGCCACGTAACCCAGAATCTGATGTGTATGAGTTCATCAAAAGAGACCTGGAGTTTGCCATTGACAATTGTTATGAAAAAGTAAGAGGTTCCAACTATGATGCCAATGCCAAACTCTCTAGCGGGTCTGCTAAAGCCTTATTGGCGAAGGTATATTTATATGAGCAAAACTATACCATGGCGTATCAATTGGCGAGCGAAGTGATTAATTCAGGTGAATTTAAACTTTATGGAGGTGATGCCGAAGATGGGGACCCTGCAGGAAGCTACTACGACCTTTTTCTAACGGCAAATGACAATAATCCAGAATCTATCATTGCCTTACAATGGACCAACACAGGAGTGTGGGCTGAAGGGAATGGATTGCAATCCTTGTTTGCGCCAGCTGGTGTAACGGGATTCTCCGATGGATGGTCTGCAGTAGGACCTTCAATAGACTTGCAGCAAGCTTATGAGGATACGGAATTGGATGAGAGATATTATGCTACCATTATGGCGCCAGGGGCTTATTATCCAGATTTAAATGATGGATATACAGTGTCTGAAAATATCAGTCACCAAGGAACCAATGCTGGCGTTAAAAAATATGTAGTAGGTAATGCTGCTACCAATGGTGGTGGTGCCGCGCAAAGTTATCCGAACAACACCTATATTTTACGTTATGGAGAGTTGTTGTTAATTCATGCTGAAGCGGCTTTAAGCGGAGGTGGCTCTACAGCCGATGGCATTGCGTCCTTCAATAAGGTGAGACGTAGAGCTGGATTGGCAGATAAGCCAAATCCAACTTTGGATGATGTGTTCAATGAAAGACGAATTGAGTTGGCTTATGAGTCTGAATTTTGGTACGATGTAGTAAGACGTGGGCCAAATTTCGCCTTGAATTTCTTAAGCAATACCGAAAGAGGTACTTATAACAATGATACTGATCCACCTTCTGTTTGGTCGGAAACTTATACAGCAACAATGGATGATTTGTTGTTCCCATATCCAAACAACGAGATTGAGAATAACCCAGCTCTATTGGAGTCACCGGTACCTTACGATTTTGAATAAAAAGAAGACTATGAAAACAATGCATATAAACTTACAGAAGGCAAGATGGTTTATGGTAATGATAATTGCAGCATTGCAGTTGACATCTTGTGAAAATGACTTTAAAGACGCTCCCACGCCTGATGCTTCAAAGCCACCAGTGATTACTAGTGTGAGTGAAGTAACGGAAGACGTTGCCGTAACTCAAGGAGTTTTGGAGGGCACTTATATTATTAGAGGAAACTATTTAGGTAGCTTGCTCAAAGTATACTTTAATGGATATCAATCAGGATTTAATCCAGCATTGGTAACAGATAATGTTGCGTTTGTAACCATTCCTGAACAAGCACCTTACGTAAATCAACCTAATATTTTGCGTTTGGAAACCTTGGGAGGATCTGTTGAATACGATTTTTCCCTGTTAACCATTACAGACTTTACAGAGGAAACTGTAGACGGTGTAAAATTGGTACACCTAATGGGAGGTGATTTCACCGATACAGATACGGTAACCTTTGTAAGCGGTTCTGAGGAAAATGGAAACCTTGTAGAGTTGGAAGCAGAAATAGTGTCTATTACTCCCGAAGTTGTTACTGTAAAAGTTCCCGACGGAGTGGAGCAGGCCTATATCTATTTGGCAACTACCAGAGGCGCTGTGGCCAGATCGGATTCTTATGGATTTTCATATTCAATTTATATAGATGATCTGCATCCAGATTGGACGGTAGGAGAATGGGGCGGAACCCATGATTTGTATTCTACAGAGCATGCTATCGGTCAGTATTCTATCAAGTGTATTAGAGAGGCTTGGTCTGGATTTACTTTCTGGGTGCCAAATATTCCTTTCAATCAGTTTGATGCCATTACTGTATCGGTGTATGGTACTGGAGCACCTGGAGACACTGTAACCTTGGCAATCAATGATTTTGATGGCGCCGCAACGCACCAACCTATCCAATTGATTCCAGGAGAGTGGAACAAAGTGGTGATTCCGTTGTCGGATTTCTATCCAAACGGAGCGCCAAGTACAATTTTCAGATTGGATTTCCAAGAGTCATCCAACACTGGATTGGCTGAGTATATTTTCTATATCGATGATTTTGGATTCCTATAATTCATTGTCGGTATTATAATCAACTAAAACATATTAATTAAAAAGAATTATAATGAAAGTATCCAAAATATATAACACGTTCTTGTTTGTGGCCTTGGCATGCTTTACGGCATGTAAGGACGACGATGACCAGTTTCCTAGTTTGGGGAATGATCCAAGGAGTATTTCTGAAGTAATTTCTGAAACTCCTGACTTATCGTTATTGAACGACGCCTTGGCGCAAGCAGGTTTGGATGAAACCTTGGGAACGACATCTACCTATACCGTTTTTGCCCCAAATAACTCGGCCTTTGGAAATATCGATACGTCTTCATTGACGGAGGAAGAATTGGAAAATGCTTTGCTCAACCATGTCATTAGTACAGTGACTCCAGATTTCACCACTACAATGACAACAGGATATAGGAGCACAATGGCAACGGGACCAGATGGTCATAACTTGAGTTTTTTCACGAATGCCAATGCCGAATTGATGTTCAATGGTGTGGCTTCTCTAGTTGATGGTGCTTACGACATAGGAACTACTAATGGGGTGCTTCATACCGTGGATGCTGTGTTGTTGCCTCCTACTGTAGTTGATCATGTTGCTGCAAACCCTGAGTATTCTTCTTTGGTGGAAGCTATTGAGTTGGCAGGTTTGGGAGAAGCGTTGTCAGAATCGGATCCTGAAAATGAAAACTATCCATTTACCGTATTTGCGCCAACTAATGAGGCCTTTGAAAGCTTGTTGGCTCAACTTAACGGTGCTTTTGGATGGACTTCATTGAGTGATGTGCCTGTAGAAATATTGCAGGAAATATTGTTGTATCATGTGGTTGCTGGAGAAAATATGTTAGGTGAAGAAGTGAATGGAACTACGCCAACAACGATGCAAGGAGAAACATTCGCTATTAATGATAATTTAATCGATGATGCTTCTTATGATAATGGTGAAATCGTTCTGACCGATGTGCAAGCTGTAAACGGTATGGTACATGGTGTGAATAAAGTGTTGATTCCGAATTCCATATTTCAATCGGTGTTGAGTGCAACTTTGAATATTGTAGAGCGTTGCAACGACAGAGGATTTACGTCATTTACTTCGGCTGTTGAAATGGTTGGCTTAACAGAAACCTTAACTACAGATGAATTTACCGTATTTGCGCCTAATAATGATGCCTTTTTGGCCTTGTTTGCTATTGCTGGTAACTTTGAAAGTTTGGATGATTTTGATACCCCTGAAGAATTAGCAGTTTTGACAGATATTGTTAATTACCATTTGCATGTAGGAACATTAATGTCCAGTGAGTTTGTGGATGGTGGGGATATTAGTACGGTTTATGGAGACGTCATTTCAGTTGATTTAAGTGGAGATGATCCTAGATTGTTGCCAACTTTTGAGGCGGCGATCCCTTCTTTGGTCGTAAATACAAATATTGGGGCTACTAACGGGATAGTGCATGAAATAAATAGAATTTTGGTTCCTGATGCTTTAACGGGTGCTCTGGGAATTGAAACAGGAGAAAGTGGTCTATGTCCTGTTGGGGATCCGGAATTGGTGTTCTTCGATTGGGATGCTAATGGTCCTTGGTGGGGTAATGTAAATGCGGAAAATGATGCTTCTCTAAGCATCGATGGGTCTAGCTATGGTAGAGCGAACTTCCAAACTGGGGGCACTGGATGGCAGGATTTATTCTGGAGAAACGGGTCTACTTTAAATGGTCAAAATGTCGTTGGAAGTAACGTGAATGATTACGTGTTGAAATTCGATTTGAGAACCATAGAGCCACTTTCAGCTGGAATGTTCAGAATTCGTTTCCATGATGGAGATGGTGTCGATGCCTTTTACAACTGGCAGCCATGGGTGGACACAGGTGAGCCTTTAGAGACAGATGGATGGGAAACCATTGAAATTCCTTTATCTGTTTTGGGAGTTCCGGATTTCAGTTTAGTAGATCAAGAGTTTGGAATGGCCTTTGAAGGTGCCGATGTCTTATTGAACTTCGCTATAGATAATGTGCGTTTTGATACTGCTGGTTGTGGTGGTGTCGATCCTGTAGATGATACCGATTTGGTATTCTTCGATTGGGATGCCAATGGTCCTTGGTGGGGTAATGTAAATGCCGAAAATGATGCAGCCATTAGTTTGGATGGATCTAGCTACGGTAGAGCCAATTTCCAAACAGGCGGTACCGGATGGCAAGATCTTTTCTGGAGAAACGGTTCCACATTGAACGGACAAAATACTGTGGCTGACAATATCAGTGACTATGTTTTGAAATTCGATATCATGACCATTGAACCGCTTACGGCGGGAATGTTCAGGATTCGTTTTCATGATGGTGACGGAGTGGATGCCTTCTATAATTGGCAGCCGTGGGCCGATACCGGAGAAGATTTTGATACCGATGGCGGCTGGACTACAGTCACTATTCCTTGTTCTGTCCTAGGAGTGCCAGATTTCAGTTTGATTGATCAGGAATTTGGAATGGCTTTCGAAGGAGCCGATGTCTTGTTGAATTTCGCCATAGACAATGTGCGTTTTGAAGCTCAGTAAATTGATTAATAACACTTATTTGAATTAGTTTTTTTATTCCCTGTAAAATACCTTTGCAGGGAATATTTTTTAAAATATTTATACTTATGAAAAAGATTTTTGCCCTTATTTTACTTTTTGTCACCGTACAAATCCAAGCCCAAAAGTTTGACGGTTTGGCAGAAACTCCTCCAATGGGGTGGAATAGTTGGAATACCTTTGGGACCAATATCAATGAGCAATTGGTAAAGGATATTGCAGATAAGTTTGTAGAGCTTGGTTTGAAGGATGCAGGTTACGAATATATTGTGCTTGATGATGGTTGGATGGCTAAAGAGCGCGATGAAAATGGTAATTTGGTGCCAGACCCTGTAAAATTCCCAAATGGAATGAAAGCTGTTGCAGACTATGTGCATTCCAAAGGGTTGAAATTTGGATTGTACAATTGTGCAGGGGCACAAACCTGTGCGGGATATCCTGGAAGTAGAGGGTACGAGTATCAAGATGCCAGAAGTTATGCCTCATGGGATGTAGACTATCTAAAATACGATTGGTGTAACACAGAAAAATTAAATGCCGAAGGAGCCTATATGACTATGCGTGACGCATTAAAGGCTGCAGGCAGACCTGTTGTATTCAGTATTTGTGAATGGGGCGATAATGAGCCTTGGAAATGGGCTAAAGATATCGGACATTTGTGGCGTGTTACAGGTGATATCATCAACTGTTGGGATTGTGAGGTAGGACATGGTTCTTGGTCTTCATGGGGAATCTGGAAAATCATTGATATGCGTAAGGACATTCGCAGTGCTGCAGGTCCTGGTCATTGGAATGATTTGGATATGATGGAGGTTGGAAACGGAATGACCGATGCGGAAGACAGAAGCCATTTTGCCATGTGGAGCATCATGACCTCCCCGTTAATTATGGGGAACGATTTGAGAAGTGCTACCAAGGAAACCATAAAAACGCTTTCCAATAAGGAGGTCGTTGCCATCAACCAGGATGAGTTGGGAATCCAAGGATTCCGATTCACTAATGAAAATGGTATCGAAATATGGTTAAAACCTTTGGCTAACAATGCTTGGGCAATGGTTTTTGTCAATATGAAGAATGAGGAGGTAGAAATTGATTTTGATTTTGCCAAACATGATATTGGAGATGATGTTCACGGTAGAATGTTAGAGCCAAAACACAATGTCTATAGCATTAGAGATTTGTTTAATCACAAGAATTTGGGAGATACTTCAAAAAGTATGAAAGCTAAAATTGGGGTCCACGATGTTCTGATGATTAAACTTGAAAAAAAATAATCACGAATAAAAAGATTTAGTAAATTTAAACCATGGGTACAAAAATAACGCTAAAGGATTTAGCGAAAATATTGAATGTGTCGGTATCAACGGTTTCGAAGGCCTTAAATGACAATCCTGAAATCAGTGTTGAAACCAGGACGAAAATTAAGGAGCTGGCGGAGTCGTATAGATATGTCCCGAACAACATAGCTCAGAGTTTAAAATCTAAATCGACCAAAACTATTGGAGTGGTAATTCCGGCAATCTTGCTGGAATTTTTCTGTAAAGTACTTTATGGTATCGAGAAGGAAGCGACTGCGCGAGGTTACAAGATTATTATCTGTTTGTCGAACGAACTTCAGAAGAAGGAAAGTGAAAGTATAGATACTTTTATTAACGGAAGCGTGGATGGTATTATCCTGTCATTGGCAGAAGAAACCCAGAAAACAAAGAATTACTCGCATTTTTATAAGAGTATGAACTACAACCTGCCTATGGTTATGTTTGATAGGGTCTCTGATGAAATTGAATGCGATAAGGTAACTGTTGATGATTTTCATGGAGCTTATAATGCAGCAAAATTTCTATATGAAACGGGTTGTAGAAACATCGTTTTTGTAAGCCCTATTCCGGATATTAGTGTAGGGCAGGCTCGTGAAAGTGGGTATTTGGAGGCTTTAGAGGAGCTGGGAATTGCACCTAAGATTCTTAATGTGGAAAATTATAATACCATTGAAAGGGAACTGACGGAATTTTTGAAAACCCATAAAGTTGACGCAATTTTAGCTGCCGACGAATATTCTGCCGTGTTGTCTTTGAATGTTGCTAGATTGAATGATTATAAGATTCCTGATCAAATATCAGTCATTGGTTTTACAAATGGTCTTATGGCGGAGCATTCCATTCCTTCCTTAACAGTAGTAAGCCAGCATGCCGAACAAATTGGAAGAGAGTCTGTAAAAGCGTTGCTTGATAAAATAACAGGTCAGACTACGGAGACAACGCATCATGTGGTAGAAACTACAATTATCCATAGAAATTCAACCAAAAAACTAGCTTAGAACATTTTGAAATAAAATTAACTTCAGGGTTACTTGTTTAATACTTGTAACTCTGAAGTTTCTTTTTAAAATAGGTTCCATGCCTTGATGGGGTGTAATTATCGTCTGTAAATAGGCGTGGCGCCCATTCTTTGTCAAACACCCAAATCATATAAGATATTTCTTTGTCGTCGCAATAATTGGTTATGGCATCACCATAACTTTCATCGCTAATAACAGGTTGATGAGCTCCTGGATCTTCCGGGCCGCAAAAACCGATTTCGGTGAGTATTAATGGATATTTGGCTTTTACAAATCCCCAATCTGCTGTCCACTGCTTTTCCCAAGGCTTTTCTCTTTTTTGAGGATAGGGATGGCTTACGTAGGCAATACCTTCAACGTCTAAAGGGGCATCTTTAACAGGGGTTAGGTCGTAGGCCCAATTAAATCCAGCTACCAAGGGAATCCCTTTTCCGCCATTGGCACGGATAATGGTAATCATCTCTTTGTTGAATTCAGACCATTGCTCCCAAGTAATAGTGCCGAGTTCATGGTTGTATGTAGTTGGCTCATTAAATAACTCGTAAAAGGCTACTGTTGGATTATTGCCATAACGCTTGGCAATCTTCCTCCAAAAATCATAGGTTTCTTTAGGAGATGTATCATAAATATCCGATTGATACATTTCGGTTCTAAGGTTGCCAATGCTATGCCAATCTATAATAACGTACATCCCCAAGTCTCCGGCCCATTTAATGCCTTCATCCAAAAGTTTCAAGTAGTTCTCGTGTCCACGTTCGTTCCATCGTGGAGGATGCACCGGGAATCTCACTATATTGGCACCCCAATTTTTGATTTCCTGAAAATAGCTTTTGTTCCAATAACCGTCTTTTTTTAGTTTGTCAGGATCACTAGTGTTTAGTCCACGGAATATGATAGTGTCGCCAACTTCTGTTATAAAACTATTGCCTTTAACTGCAATGCGAGACATTTTGGAATTGGCACTTAAGTTTAGGGTGAGGAAAAGCAGTGCGATAATTGTGAAAGGTTTGATAGTCATTTTTATGGATGTATAATATTGAATATGCTATTAGCAAGTTAGGGGTTTTCCGCGAAAAACGAGCGTATTATTTTGTCAAAGACTGCTATGATATTTCCTATAATTAACATTTATTTGTAGTCTTAAGATTACTTAAATGTATTTCGTCGAATAAATTGATGCGTTTATCGTGTATATTTTATCCGTTACATCATTTGATTATATCTTAGCTGTACTTCTTTAAGCCCCAAACACTTATCGAGGTGATTTTAATTCATTGAATCTTATTTTGAGTAACTAAATTTTATTCCCTCAACTAGTTACGATTTGCACAGAAATGTGTATTTGTTAATCCATTCCTCCCTCCAATGGCATTTAACGATGCGTTGTTAATAGTAATTTACTAAACCCAAATATTAACTATTGTTCAACCAAAAAAATTAAGAATCATGAAAGCCCTAAAAATTACATTATTATTGTTAGCCGTATTAGTATTAACTGTATCTGGACAACGCAGCGATATTAGCAACGATAATACACCTACCTATAAAGAATACAATAATAAAAACTTATTGGCTCACGAGAGGTCTTTAGGAAAACTAAAAACCAACGGATAAACATATTTCTCCCTGTATAGTTTGTAAAAGCTCTTTATCAAATGTTGATAAAGGGCTTTTTGTTGTTACATAAGTTCAAAATCTGTATTCATTTTCTTAATAATTATTCTAAATTTGAGAATAGATTGTAACAATTGGTATTTTGATAAGGCCCTTTCTTTTTGTTTTTGTCTTTCTATTCTCTCATCCATTTTTTTCTCAGGATAGTAAGAATTCTTTTGTTTTGGATAGTATTATTAAATTAAGGGCAATGTCCCAAGATGAAGAATTCTCTTTGCAAGAAAGGTTAGATTTCGCTTTAAAGTCTTCGCTAATGGCCAAGCGAATTGGGGTGGATTCTACCATATTGGCCAGTGACAGGAAATTGTCCTTGATGTATTTTGAAACGGAACAATATGATGACTATGTCAAGATCAATCAACGAAATGTAAAACTGGCTGAAAAACTAAGGGATACTTCTGCAATGGGAGTAGCTAGTTCTAATTTAGGATATTTCTATCATTACAATAAGCAGATTGATAGCGCCTATTATTACCTCTATAAATCTTTAGACTATGCTCTCGCTTTGAAGGATAAGACTGGACAGGCTGATATTTTGTCCAGTATAGCTGATTTACAAGTGGGAGAGAAGGATTATATGAGTGGAGAGGAGAATGCTATTAAGGCTATTAAGCTTTTGGAAAAGCAACCTAAAAGTGAATATAATCTTGGGAATCAATGGATGCTTACCAATTTGATAGGGATAGTCTCCAATAAATTGCAACACTATGATAAATCTATTGAACACTATGATCGTGCTATAGATATTGCAGATGGAATGGAGGACGGTTTTGTTGAAAGATGTATTTCTGTGAATAATAAGGCTTTTGTTTATAGAAAAAAGGGAGATTTTGAAACAGCCTTGGAATTATATGAAGGTCTAATGCCTTACAAGAAAGAGTATGAAGATTACGATCCATCTTTTTATGCGCTTATCGTGGACAACATTGCTTATACTAAATTAGAGGCGGGACGTACGGATTATGATTCTATGGAAGCCATGTTTAAGGAGGCATACAGAATTTCAGATAGTTTGGAGGATCCTGCTACTAAGCAGGCAGTATGTTTGGATATTTCAAAGTTTTATGCAGAATTAAAGCAAAAGGACTCCGCTTTGGTTTATGCTAATGAGGCGCGAAAATTGAGTAAAGAAACCTCTTCAAACGAAATATATCTGGATGCTCTAATGGTGCTTTCCCAACTGAAGGAAGGTGATTCAGGTAAAGCTTATCTTAATGAACATATTAAATTGAGCGATAGTCTACTCAATGTAGAGCGTAATGTACGTAACAAATTTGCGCGAATAGAATTTGAAACCGATCTCATAGAACAGGAAAACCACAGGATTTCGCGAGAGCGATTTTGGTTGTTTGTGGTGTCTTTGGTGTTGTTGTTTACGCTTTTCCTCCTGTATGTTATCGCTACCCAAAGAGCCAAAAACAAGGAGTTGAGGTTTAAGCAGGATCAGCAAAAGGCCAATGAGGACATCTATAATCTCATGTTGTCACAACAGGATAAGGTTGAAGAAGCTAGAGCCCACGAAAAGAAGCGTATTTCAGAAGAATTGCATGACGGTATTTTAGGGCGTTTGTTTGGTACCAGACTTAGTCTGGATAGTTTGAGCTTTAGTGAAGGGAAAGAGGCAGCCAAAAGCAGGATAGGATATATTTCAGAATTGAAGAAAATAGAAGAGGACATTCGGAAGATTTCCCACGACTTAAACACCGATTTCGTTTCGGGTTCGGGGTATATGGATATTGTGGGGGAACTTGTGGAAAAACAGGCCAATGCCTATCAATTGAAATATACCTTTAATTATACAGACGATATTAATTGGGAAAACGTACCCAATAAAACCAAAATCAATATTTACAGAGTGATTCAGGAGTCACTTCAAAATATTTATAAGCATGCTCAAGCCCAATTGGTGAAAATCAACGTAGATTTAAAGGATGATGTCATTATGTTGTCACTTAAGGATGATGGAAAGGGCTTTGACGTCAACAAAAGCCGAAAAGGAATAGGCTTAAAAAATATTAATTCCAGAGTTGCCGAAATTGAAGGAAAGTTGAGCATCGATTCAGCTCTAAATCAGGGAACAACAATTACAATAGAAATTCCATATATAAATTAAAACTATGATGCAGCAGATAAATATCTTAATGGTAGACGATCACCCAATGATTATTGAGGGCTATCAAAACACCTTAATGGCCACTAAAAATGATGATCAAGTACTTTTAATTGATACTGCAAACAACTGTGATACTGCCAATGAATTGTTACAACGGGCATCAAAAGAACGTCCTTATGACGTCTGTTTTTTTGACATCAGTTTACCTAGTTCGGCAGATGGTGCTATTTCTTCGGGTGAAGACTTGGCAAAAATAGCTCGCGATATCATGCCGCATTCCAAGATCATCATTCTTACCATGTTTAACGAATCCTATCGCATTCATAATATCATAAAGGCTGTGGAGCCTGATGGGTTTTTGATAAAAAGCGACTTGACTTCTATGGAATTGGCCGAGGCCTTTCAACATATATTGGTGTCGCCTCCGTATTACAGTAGTACGGTAAATAACTACCTGAAAAAATCGGTGACCAGTGATATCTATATAGATGATATCAACCGAAAGATTCTGCATTTATTATCACAAGGAATCAAGACCAGGAGTTTAAAGGAGTATATCGACTTGTCCATGAGTGCCATTGAAAAGCGTAAAAAGCAAATGAAATTGTTGTTTTCGGTGGAAGATGGGAAGGACGAAACCCTTTTAAAGGAAGCGCGTGATAAAGGATTTTTATAAAAATGAACTTTTTTTGACTTTTTTATGGTTTCAAAAAATGCGAGAGGCGTTGCGCATTCTGGGTTTTACGGTTTTTCCGCATCAAGTTTGAGGTTTTTCCGCAGTTTTAAAAAGAAACCCTAACATATATTTGTATCAGTCAACAGAATTAATTAATCCCTCTAAGTAATTTGTTGAATTGATAGCAAAGAACTTAAGCCTGACAACCTACGTCAGGCTTATTTGTTTTAGGAAATTAGGTTTCCCCAATTATCAATGAGTTTTGCAATGAAGAATCCTAGGTAAACAAGGGAGATTACAAACTTCATAAAGGTAGAGGCCAAAAAGCCCAAAAAGGATCCCCAAGCCGCTTTCATGGCGGTGTCAAAGGAACTTTTGTTAAATAGTTCTCCTATTAAGGCTCCTATAAATGGCCCGACGATAATACCAAATGGTCCAAGAAAAATTAATCCTATTATAAATCCGATAGTGGTTCCAATAATTCCCGCTTTACTGCCTCCGTATCGTTTGGTACCCACTGCAGGAATGATATAATCCAAAATCATAATGCCAACGGCGATAATAAAAGTGATCACCAAAAAGGTTTGGGTTACTGGAATACTATTGGTGATTCCAATCAATAATAAACCTATCCAGCTTAACAGAGGTCCTGGCAGTATGGGGAGGAAGCTTCCCAAAATTCCGAGAAGCATACATAGAGCTGCGATTATTGTTAAAATTATGTCCATTAAATAGTAAAATGATTTAAAGTTTGACTAGCTGCTGATTCTTTTGTTACAAAATTTTTTAACTAAAAAGTTAGTTTGAACTAAGTTTTTAGTTATATTAGTGTATTGAAATTAAAATAGTAACCGAAATTTCAACAATAATATACAACTTTATTTACGATGGAAATGAAACAACTCACCAAAGCAGAAGAAGAAATAATGCAGGTATTATGGCAATTGGGCAAAGGCAATGTCAAGTCTATTATCGAAGCCATGCCAGAACCAAAACCGGCATATAATACAGTATCTACAATTGTTCGAATTTTGGAAAGCAAGGCCTTTGTGGATTATGAAAAAAAGGGGAAAGGCCATGTGTATTTTCCTGTTGTTAGCAAGCAGGAATATAGCAACCAGTCCATTAATAAGTTGGTTGATAATTATTTTCAAGGGTCCTTTAAAAGTTTGGTGTCTTTCTTTGTGAAGAAAAATGACGTGAATCTAGAGGATTTGGAGCGTGTGTTAAAGGAAATCGATAAAAAAGACTAATCATGTTACATTATATATTACAAACCATCACCTTTCAACTGGTTTTTCTTCTGGTTTACGACCTATTCTTAAGGCGTGAAACCTTCTTTAAAATCAACAGAGCCTATTTAATCATCACCCCAATATTGTCATTGGTTGTCCCTTTTATTAAGTTGACTAGCATCAAGGAACTAGTTCCGGAGCAGTTTGTCATCCAATTACCAGCGGTGATTATTGGAGAGGCAGCAAAAAAGGAATCTGTAATCGATGTTTTAATCAATCAACCTCAAATGGTGCAAGAGCCTGTTTTTGAATGGTCTTGGAATACACTGTTGTATTTGGGCATGGCCATTGCAGGGATATTGTTGATAGTGAAATTTGCCAAGTTGTTTTGGATGATCCATAGAAATCCTAAATCTTGGAAAGGCGATTTGTTGGTTGTTGAACTGTTGAACAGCAATGCGGCATTCTCATTTTTTCAATATGTGTTTTTGGGGGCGCAGATAAAACCCGAAAACCAACCGGCTATTCTGGAACATGAATTGGTACATGTTAAGGAAAAACACACTTTGGATTTGTTGTTTTTTGAACTGCTGCGCGTGGCGTTTTGGTTCAATCCTTTGGTGTACATGTATCAAGGTCGCATTTCTGAAATCCATGAATTTCTGGCCGATGCCAAGGCGTCAAAACTGGAAGGAAAAAAACAATACTATCAAAGTTTGTTGTCTCAAATATTCGATACGCAACACTTTTCCTTTACCAATCCATTTTTTAAACAATCCATCATTAAAAAACGCATTTTTATGATTTCAAAAACAAAATCAAGTCTGTTAAACGTATGGAAGTACGCCTTGTTGATTCCTATGGTATTTGGCATGTTAATGTATACCTCTTCCTATTCGCAGGATCCTAATAGGGCCCAAGAAACCAAGGTTGAAGCTTCCTCAGAGAACATTTCAGATGAAGCCCTTTTTAAGAAATATTACCAAGAGATTATAACATTAGATAATAATGGAAAGAGTTTTAAGGATATCTATAGTTTGTACTTATCTAAATCGGATAGCTATATTGTGAGCAGAGATGATTACTATAAGAATTTAGCTTTTTTAAGATTTGTTGGAGCAAAAAGGCTCAAGAGTCCTTCTGATATAACACTTAGCGAGGATGATATAAAACTTTTCGAAAGTCTATCCGAGTTTAAATCTTATCAAGACTATTTAGAATTTAAGAAGACTAAGGAGGCCAAACTTCGTTGGGAAAAAGCAGTTTCGAGGGGAACCTTAGGATTGTTTGTGGAAGATATGGCGAATCTTACTGAAGACGAGCAAAAGCGTTATGATGAAAAAATGAAAATGTTAAAAGAAGACGATTACTATCACACCTTGGTGATGACTGATGGAAAAATAACAAGCAGTTTTGAATATGGAACAAAAAACTCAAAAGCACAGGATCCTGTAGATTTGGATATAGAGGTTCCCTACGCAGTTATTGAGGAAGCTCCCTTTTATGCCTCTTGTGATACCGGTTTAAGTAATGAAGAACGTAAGGCATGTACTGCAAGGGAGATTTCTAAATATGTGAATCAAAACTTTAATGTAGACATTGCCAAAGAAGCTGGTTTAACAGGACAGCAGAGAATAAATGTCATTTTTAAAATTGGCAAAGATGGTGCGGTACGTGATGTTTTGACAAGAGCACATGATTCACTTTTGTCAGGAGAGGCTTTTAGGGTGGTAAGCTCCATGCCTAAATTTGTTCCAGGAAAACAAAAGGGAAAATTAGTGACAGTGCCATATAGTTTGCCTATTATATTTCAGGTTCCGGAAAACAATGAAAATGAAATCCAAGGTGAAGCAGCTGAAGCTGAAAAATCCAATCCTTCTCTGGAAATTGAGGTTCTAAATGAACTTCCTTTTGCTGTAGTTGATCAAGCGCCGGCTTTTAAGGGCTGTGAAGGCTTGGTGGATAAGGACAAAATTAAGCAGTGTACCACAGATGAGGTCAACAAATATGTTAACACCAATTTTAGAACCGCCATTGGAAAGGAGCAAGGATTACAGGGGAAGCAATGGGCAAATGTTATTTTTAAAATTGGGAAGGATGGCAAAGTATACGATGTTAATGCCAGAGCTTCGCATCCAGCCTTAGCAGAAGAAGCTAAAAGGGTGGTAAATACCTTTCCTCCATTTGTGCCGGGGCAACATAATGGGCGTCTTATAAATGTAGCTTACAGTCTTCCTATTTCATTTGAGGTGCACTAACCAGTTAATCTGTCATTGAAATGATAAAATTCAAAACGCTAGTGTTTTTCGTTGGTTTAGGAATAGTATGCAATATGCAATCCCAAACAGCTGTTTTAGATGTGGCCGATAGCCTTTTTGCCAATGGCAATTATTCCAAAGCCATAGCGCATTATAAAAGCTATGAAGCTCAAGGTGAAGTTGCCGATAAAATTGCCAGATCCTATGTGGCTATTGGTAATTATGATGAAGCCTTGTCTTATTATGAAACAAGTGTTGGCGTAAAACCAAATGATGCGTTAATTGCATTTGAGTATGCTAGGCTTCTGTCCAAAACTAGAAAGTTTGATGACGCTTCAACAGTTTTCAGGGGTTTGATTGCGATAGATGAGAGCAATCCCAATTATCATTATGAATTGGGTTTGGTGTTGGAAGAACAAAGGGATTCTATGGCTGTACATAGTTTTCAGAGAACTTATGATTTGGACCCTGCTCATCAAAAAGCCATTTATAAATTGGCCAAAGAACATATGAGTGAGCGCAAATTTGAAGCTGCGAATATTTTAATTGATAAAGGGCTGGAGGGGTATGCCAACAATGTGAGTTTGGTTAATTTAAAAGCGCAAAATTATTACCATCAGCAAGACTATGAATTGGCTATAGTTTGGTTTGAAAAATTAATTGAGATGGGGGAATCCTCTGCTTTTGTTCATGAAAAGTTAAGCTTGTGCTATGCCCAAGAATATAAATATGAAAAGGCCATCGAACATCGTAAACTAGTTTTGAAGTATGACCCGTATGATGCTACAACCATGTATGTACTTGGCACTTATTATGAAGAACTTCAAGATTATCCCAATGCAGAAAAATATATTGTTCAATTCTTAGCCTTGAAAGATGTGGCTTTGGTTGGGGAATATACCAAGTTAGGGACCATCTATAACAGACAGGAAAAATATAAAGAGGCTATTGAAGCATTTCAAAAAGCCGTAAAGGAAAATCCCGAGGATATTTCGGCAGCATTCTTCTTGGTGATCTCTAAAGATAAATATTATGCGGATTACGATGCAAAAGTGAAGGTTTACAATGATTTTAAGGTGAAATATCCCAATAGTCCCTTTACGAAAATTGCCGATAGGCGGCTTCAGGAACTAAAGGAAGAAAAGTTTTTGTCTGATAATTAAAGGGTTAAGTATTGTGTTCCTTATGTTTTTAAGAGCAGCTGATATTCCTGATTTTATTTGTATATTATTGAAACGATTGAAGTAGTATAATTGTATTTTAAATCGCTGAAAAATTGTACTTTTCGAGTTCAGTAATATATAAATGAAGCACTTATTACTAGTATTTTGTGTTGTTTTGTTAACGTCCTGTAACTACTTTGAACAAAAAAAGATCTCTTCGGATGAGCTTTTGGAAGAAGAGTTGCAAACGTTTAATTGGAAGGATGTAGACGAGTACCCTACATTTGCTTCCTGTGATTCCTCATCGGGGAAATATGTGAAAAAGCAGTGTTTTGAACAAACGCTTCAAAACATTGTAGCTACGCAATTGTCTAAACAGCACATTATAGTTTCGCAAGATGTGTCGGATACCATTCTACTGAAAATCACCATAGATAATAAGGGGCAATTCACCATTGATGACATCAGTTATAAACCTTTGACAGGACAACAAATTCCAAAGTTAGATAGTTTATTGAGGCATAGTTTTGATTCCCTGCCAAAAATATATCCCGCTATCAAGCGAAGCCAACAGGTGGCCACGCAGTTTAGCTTGCCAATTGTGGTGAATATTCAATAAAAATAACCTAAAGTTTAAGTTTGTACCCTAGGGTGAAATCGGTAGAAAAATGTTTGCCGTTTTCCAATCTAATGGCAGCAAGATTATTGAATCCAAACATAATGTAACTCCTGTTGGAAATGCGGTAATCAGCTCCAATCCCAAAAATGAAAGGAGCGTCGAAAATAGTTTCTTTTTCATTTGCGCTCACAACATTATCATTGTCGTCAGTATAAGTATAAACCCTGTCCGAAAGATTCAAAGTCGCAAATTTCACATCGGCATAGATGTCAAGTCTTCTAAATTTAAGCGCTCTAAAGCGATATCCCAAAGAAATTTCGGTTGTGCGATATTCAAAATCTTTGTTTTCAAAAGTATGTCGGAATTGCAAAAGTCCAGAATGTCTCTGCTTTTCAGCATTGGTAATCACTTCCAATTCGGCACCCAAAACCGAAGAGGTGTAATTCTCTGGGTTGTAGATAAAAGGGCTGTTGGTAATACCTCCAAACACACCAAGGCGCATTTCTGGTTGGGCTTTGATATCCTGTGTTTGGTAAGACGCATCAGACGAGCTATTATAACTGTCTACAAATTTTTTCAGGCTAGGTAGGGTGAGGTTCACATTTTTTGTGGACATACCAGAACCTTCCGTTGCTTCCTGTAGAGTGGTTTTGTATTCGTTTTGATATTTTCGGGTATCTGGATTTTTGGTGTTTTTCAGCTCAACAATAGTGTTGTCCGTAGTTCTTATAAAATAGCGGTACGTGCCATTGTCTATGGTCCAAAGTAAATCAAGTGTGCCTTCAATTTCTGTTTTGAGTTCCAAGGTTTCTCCATTAACGGTGTACGAGTTTTGGGAATAAATGAGACTGCTAACCAACAGACAAATAATAAGAAGTGCTTGTTTCATTGGGTTGATACTTAATATTGGAGTAAAGCTAGTAAAAATAAACTATAGTCGCCCTATTTTTTGTAGGAGCGACCTTTCCATTTGTATCCTTTAAAAATAGAACTTACAGCTACATACACACTGAAAAATGGATATAAAAAACTGGAAGGGATATAGCTGCTTAAATATTGTTCTTGTTCAAAAAAGCGGGAGACTTTAAAAATGAGTAGGAAATCAATACAGAATTTTAAAGTGAACAGATATCCAAGCGTTCTTAAGGAGGCAATATCCATAATCCAAAACAGTAATAGACAAACCAAAATGGCATTCATGGCAAAAACCGACAATGCTGTAATTTTTGAAAAGTAGCTTGAATATTTCGATGTTTTTGCAGCCCACCTGATGCGTTGCGATATTAAGAATTTTAAACTTTTTTCGGCTGTTGTGGTTACCATAGCACGGGTGCTTTTCAAGTAATGCACATGATCCAGGCCTGTTTTGGTAGCTTTCTCAAGCATAAAAATATCATCGCCGCTGGCAATACCGTTGTTGCCTTCAAAGCCATTAAGAGTGTGGAAGAGGGCTTTTTTGTAGACCAAATTGGCGCCGTTACAAAGAAAGGGTTTGCCAATGCCAAAACCACCAATGGTAGCCCCCTGAAGGCTCAAAATGTCCAAAAGTTGAAATCTGTCCAAAAAGGAGGTTACATGATGATAGGAAACAGGTCCGACAATAAAATTTGTATTGTTGGTTTGGATAAAACTGTCAAAACAATCCAACCAATATTTTGGTACTATACAATCCGCATCAGTGGTAACAATCCATTCGTTTTTTGCTGAATCAATGGCAGTAGAAATAGCATCTTTTTTTGGTGAATTGGAGCTACGATGGTTCGGGATCACTTTAAAATTAACCTGTTTTCCTGAAAAATAGGTTTCAATAATGCTAACAGAATCATCTGTGGATTCATCGTTTACAAAGATGATTTCAAAAAGAGATTCAGGGTAATTAAGATTGCCTAGTGATTTTAAAAGCTTGGGCAAGTTTTGGGCTTCATTCCTGAAGGGAATGACCATAGAAAATTGTGTTTTAGGACCGTTGTCCTGAAGGTGAAAATCGGTAACCTTGTCAAAACCTACTATAAGTTTTGCAATGATGATTAAATATACCACGCCAATAAAGAGAGCGACAAAGGTCATAGCGAATATTCGGTTTTGGGTTGTTTGAAAATCAGCACAAAATAACTGCCGATAATTGCTGGGATTGCCAAGTTAAGGATCCACATTAAGGTCGTGATGATGAGAATAGGTAGTTCGGGCACTCTCAATAATCCAAATAGATAAACTGCAACACCACCTTTAATTATTACATCAAAAATGGCAAAACTTGGAATGATGGAGGCTAGTAGATACATGCTCGATACTACTATCATAGCATTTTCAAATGACAATGAAATACCAAAAAGAGAGAGTAATACATACCATTGAATAGAAAAGCTGGCATATCTTAGAAATGAAAGCCCTAAGGTTTTTAAGAATACTAATTTTGGAAGTTCTCTTAAAAACTGTACTGTTTTGCTTTGCTTGGTTGTTATCAATTTTTTTAAACCGATCAACAAGCCTAAAACGCAACCAACAAGTATTATAAGAAGTAGTGGCCATTTTAAATTGTTCGAAACTAAAGGTAAATCATATAAGATTGCAAATAAGTACAATCCAATGGCACCAAAAATGGTCGTGATACACATTTGACTTAAGTTTCCTATAAGATTTAAGGCCATTATGCGTTTACGTAATGGAGGGTTGAAATAAATGGCTTTGGCACCATATTCGCCAATGCGATTAGGAGTAAGCAATGAGGCTGCCAAAGAACCTAAGGTTTGTTCTGCTGAAGCTTTGGCTGATATAGGTTGAATAGAACTGGCCAAACCTTGCCATTTGTAGATTTCAAACAACCAGTTAAAGCAGCTTAGAACAACCAGAAATAGTAGGTTGTTGAACGAAAAAAAGCTTTTCTGGGATAAAAAGAGGATAAATTCAGTAAATTCAATTGAATTGCTGTTTGCCAGTTTCTGGTAGATAAAATAAAAAACGCCAAGAACCACGCCCAATTTCAGAAGCGCAATGAAGAATTGCTTAGTTTTGTAGGGAAAAGCTATGGTTGGCATAGTACAAATAAAACCAAATATTATCAGATGACTTCAAATTTTAAATACAAAAAATTCCTGTTCATGTTAATGTGTATGGTGTTTGTATCTTCCTTTATGGATGCCCAAAATGCCACTAGTGAATGGAAATTACAATTGGCTGTGGGGTTTAATAACCCCATAGATAATGAATCAGATCCTATTTTTTTTACGGAGTATGTTAATATTCCAACGGTAAACATTGGGTTACAACATATGTTTTCGGAGACTTGGGGAGCTAAATTGGATGGTGGTTTCAACAGAGCCTCCAATGCTGAAAATTCAGAAGAGTTTAAGCTGAACTATACACGAATCAATCTTCAGGCCGTTTACGACTTTAACAGATTGATTTGGTTTTGGCCAGAACCTATTGCCATTGTGGCTCATGCAGGTCCTGGGGTAAGTTTTACCAAGCCATTGGGTAATTATGCAGATAACACATATACCTTTGTAAACGCCTTGGCAGGTCTGGAAGTGCATTATGGTTTGTCTAGAACCTTGTCTGTTTATGGGGATTTTGGATATGTGTTCTCTTTTTCGGGAGAAGATAAATACGACCCCGTTATAGACGGTTATTCATTCCATAGAGATATGATGTATGTCACCATAGGAATCTCTATCTCGTTGAGTGGCTGTTCTTATTGTTAATGAATTTATGAAGCAGGAAAAAATTATTTTGGGAATCGATCCCGGAACTACCATTATGGGGTTTGGCCTCATTAAGGTGGTAGGAAATAAAATGTCTTTTTTACAGCTCAACGAGCTCGATTTGAAGAAGTACGAGGATCATTACTTAAAATTGAAGCTCATTTTTGAGCGTACCATAGAGTTGATTGAAACCCATCACCCAGATGAAATAGCGATTGAGGCTCCCTTTTTTGGAAAGAACGTGCAGAGTATGCTTAAGTTGGGCCGTGCCCAGGGGGTTGCTATGGCAGCAGGTTTGAGTAGGGAAGTGCCAATTACCGAATATTCTCCCAAAAAAATAAAAATGGCCATTACCGGAAACGGAAATGCCAGTAAAGAGCAGGTGGCCAAAATGCTTCAAAGTTTATTGGGTTTAAAAACTTTGCCTAAAAATTTGGATGCAACCGATGGACTGGCTGCCGCGGTATGCCATTTTTACAATCAAGGACGCGTAGAAGTAGGTAAAAGCTATTCTGGTTGGGCCAGTTTTGTAAGGCAGAATTCTTCAAAGATCAATAAGCAATAACCAATTAGCAGAAAAAGTTATGGTTGAAAATCCTTTGGCAGATAAATCATATCAATTGGCTTTAGCCATTGTTTGTGTTTATAAAGACATTTTAGCTAACCATAAAGAGTTTGTGCTTTCCAAGCAGTTGTTGAGATGTGGTACAAGTATAGGAGCCAATGTTGCAGAAGCTAACGGGGCTATCTCAACTGCTGACTTCTCTGCAAAAATATCGATAGCTTATAAGGAAAGTTTAGAGACCAAATATTGGCTACAGCTTTTAAAAGACTCAGATTATATTTCCATTAAAGTTTTTGATGATTTATTTTCGAAAACAGATGAAACATCCAAAATTTTATTTTCAATATTAAAGAAAACCCGTTTAAACAAATAATCGATAAAGGTTAATTGTTTACTGTTAATTGTTTATTGTAATTGTCAGGTATTTATTTCCATATCCCTTTTTGTAAGCAAGCATGTTACTATTGCGATTTTCATTTTTCAACCTCTTTGAAGAAGAAGGATGAATTGTTGCAGTGCTTGGTCAAGGAGTTACAAATGCGTCATGAGGAATTTCAAAATGAAACCATAGAAACCATTTATTTTGGTGGGGGGACGCCTTCGTTATTGACTTCGGAAGAACTCCAATTACTTTTAAATACCGTTTATAAAAATTTCAAGGTAGCGGAAACTCCTGAAATTACTTTGGAGGCCAATCCAGACGATTTAACTCCTGAAAAAATAGAAGCTCTGGCAGCTTCTCCTATCAACCGACTGAGTATTGGAATCCAGTCTTTTTTTGATGAAGATTTAAAGGGGATGAACCGGGCCCACAATGCTGCCGAGGCCAAACAAGCTTTGGAATTGGCGACTAAATTGTTTGATAATATCACTATCGATTTGATTTACGGAATTCCAGATATGGATATTCAAAAGTGGGATCAAAACCTGCAAATGGCTTTTGATTTTGGGGTACAACACATTTCCAGTTATGCTTTAACTGTGGAGCCCAAAACTGCTTTGGATTTTTTTGTGAAAAAAGGAACTTACCCACCTGTAGATGAAGCTTTGGCTCTTCGGCATTTCAACCATTTAATGGAGCGAACAAAAGCAGAAGGCTTTGTACATTATGAAATTTCCAATTTTGGAAAACCTAGGTTTTATTCCAAACACAATACTAGCTATTGGCAGGGAAAACCGTATTTGGGGATTGGTCCTTCGGCGCATTCTTTTAACGAGACAAAGCGAAGTTGGAATGTGGCCAATAATTCAGCTTATATTAAATCTATTGAAAAAAATGAGTTACCATCTACAGTTGAGGAACTAAGTGTGGAAGATCAATATAATGAATATGTCATGACTGGACTACGAACCATTTGGGGCGTTTCATTGGATAAAATTGAAAGAGATTTTGGTACAAACTTCAAAGAATACATCCTAAAAGCTGCCCAACCTCATTTGGAGCAGGGAGTATTGGCATTTTCATCGGATGAAGGCAATAACTTGCACACCACTTCAAAAGGAAAATTTTTGGCAGACGGCATTGCTTCCGATCTGTTCTTCGTATCCTAAAATTTATGCTTTCAGCCTTGAGGAAATAAAAACAATCCTCAATTAAAAGGCTTATATTTGAAACTAAAGCAAAAAACTAAAGAGACTACCTAGTAAAATTGATAATTAATGATTGCAACAATACATTATAATTCCAAAAAATATAAAATAGATTTAACTCAGCCCATAGATATTTCAATACCAATGATTTCGTCTGTAACTAATGTAAATGCTTGGTATTTGGGGCCACCAAAAATTGAGCCGGTTGTAGAGGATGATTGGGTGGCCAGCGTAGAGGAAGGCGCTGTGATAAATTTCAACAATATTTCCTTTAACCCGCATTCCCATGGTACGCATACGGAATGTGTGGGGCATATTACCAAAAAGGTACATTCCATTAACCAAAATCTGAAACAGTTTTTCTTCATGGCGGAGGTGATTACTGTAGCTCCAGAAAAAATGGGGGATGATTTTGTGATTTCTTCAAAACAGATCCAAACGGCTTTGGGCAATAAAAAAAGGGATGCGGTTATCATTAGGACGATTCCAAATACAAAGGAAAAACTGTCCAAACAATATTCGCATACCAACCCTACCTATTTATTGGAGGAAACAGCCATTTATTTAAAGAAGAAGGGCATTAAACATTTGTTGGTAGATCTGCCAAGTGTGGATAAGGAAAAAGACGATGGCGAGCTTTTGGCCCATAATGCATTTTGGAACACAAGTGGAAAGTTAAGAATGGATGCCACCATCACCGAATTTATTTTTGTGCCAAACCACGTAGAAGATGGTTCCTATTTCTTAAACCTTCAAATTGCGCCTTTTGAAAATGATGCCTCACCAAGTAAACCTATTTTATATAAGATAGAATAGTATGAAACGGTCACTAAAAACGGAAGAATTGCTAATGTTTCTTTTGGGGATATATGCATTTCACACTTTATCCTATAGTTGGTGGTGGTTTTTGGTGTTGTTGATGCTTCCGGATATTGGGATGTTGGGCTATTTGGCCAATCCAAAAATTGGGGCCATAACCTATAATTTATGCCACCACAAAGCTATTGCGGTGGCATTATTTTTATTGGGAGTATATTTCGAACTTGAAATACTAAAGTTGGTGGGCATTATTATGTTTTCGCATACATCTTTTGATCGTATGTTTGGCTTTGGCCTGAAATATTTTGATGACTTTAAAAATACCCATTTGGGAAAATTGAAGTAAGTATGGATATTGAACAGTTGCATAACTACTGCTTGGGCAAACACAAGGCCACGGAGGATTTTCCTTTTGATGCGGACACATTGGTGTTTAAGGTACTAGGAAAAATGTTTGCTTTGATTTCCCTTGAAAAATGGGAAGCTGGGCAGAAGGCCATAAGCTTAAAATGCAACCCAGAATATGCCATTGAACTTCGGGAGCAATACGATGGTATTATTGTTCCTGGTTTCCATTTAAACAACAAGCATTGGAATACAGTTTACCTTAATGGAGAAATTCCGGTTTCCTTGGTTTTAGAGCTTATCGATCACTCTTATGACATGGTTGTAAAGGCCCTGCCCAAAAAACTTAGAGAGCAGTTATAAAATTACAGTTTATAACAATATGAAATCATTCCAAGGTGCTAACATGTTAAATGTTAGGAAAATATTGTATATTAGTAAGGCAAATCTCTTCCCAAAGAATACTGAAATTAAGCTTTTTATAACAACTTCCCCCAAAAGTTTGGTTGTCCCAAATTGAGTTTTTTAAGAATTTTTTGTTGTCAATATAGTAATCTTAAAACTTAATTAATTATGAAAACGACCAATCGGATGATGCTCCTTGTCGCATTGTTTTTATTTGTAGGAATGGGTATGGCTTTTGCCCAAGAAACTTCAAAAAGGCCCCAATACGTAACTGTTACCACTATGCATTGGAACATGGATTTAAAGGACTTTAAAATGGAAGAATGGAAAGCTGTTGAAAAGGAGTTTTTGGACAAAGTCACCAGTAAAAATGAACATGTGGTAGCCGCCGGATTTTATTTGCATAGAATGACCCCTGACAATACAGAGTTATTGTACGTCCAAGCATTTCCAACATGGAACGATATTGATTTGGCAGCCAATCGCAATGACGAGTTGATTAAGGAGGCATGGTCTTCTGAAAGTGCTAGAAAAGCGTTTTTCGAAAAGCGGAACAAGTATTATTCGCCGTACCACTCCGATGAAATTTATGCCACGATGCCCAATGCAAAATTATTCAACGATGATAATATGACTGAGGACAAGATCTTGTATGTAAGAACGGGACATTTTGCTTATCCAAAAGATGGAAATGGGGATGAATTTAAAAAGGCTTTCGATGATTATACGTTGAATGTGTTCCATAAAAATGAATACATCAAAGGATATTATCCACAGTCTCATGCATATGGGGCGGATAGAACGGTGTTTGTAGAGGCCTTTTATTTAGATTCTATGGCAGATTTGGAGAAGATGTATGATAGAAATGAAGAACTCTTCAATGCCTATTGGAAGGATGAAGCCGCTAGAAAGAAGATGGCAGATTTGGAAGGGAAGTATTTTACTCCTGTGCATAGCGATGCTATTTATACTGCAGTTGCTGGTTTACGAAAGTGACCATGATTAAACTTTTATTGTAAAAAGGAGCTTTTTTAAAAGCTCCTTTTTTTATTTAAACACTACTTTTGTGGAAATCTAAACTTGAAACCATGAGCGTATTACAGACATTACAGGAAAGAAGCAATAATACATGCGAATTGTGTGGGGCAACAGAGCATTTAAGCCAGTATACCATTCCACCTTCGTTAAATGAAAATGTTGCTAATGATGTATTGGTTTGTAAGACCTGTTTAGATCAAATTGAAGGCAATGAAGAGATGGATGCCAACCATTGGAGATGTTTAAACGATAGCATGTGGAATGAAAATGTTGCAGTACAAATTATGGCTTGGAGAATGTTACAGCGTTTACGTAGTCAAGGTTGGCCGCAAGATTTGTTAGATATGATGTATCTGGACGATGAAGCATTGGCATTGGCAAGGGCTACTGGAGAGCATGAAGATGAGAGCAGCAAGATTGTACACCGCGATGCTAATGGCACTATTCTACAAGCTGGGGATTCTGTGGTTTTAATTAAGGATTTAAAGGTAAAAGGCTCTAGTATGGTGGCCAAACAAGGGACAGCTGTAAGACGTATTTTATTAGATCATGAAAATGCCGAGTACATTGAAGGAAAGGTAGATGGACAGCAAATTGTAATCATAACCAAATACGTGAAAAAGATATAATCATTCGTCATCTTTCTTTCGGTTGAAAAATCCAAAACCGAAAGGAAGAATTAAAAATAGAAAGAAGAACTTTCCACTAATCACACCATAGAGGGTAATGAGTAAGGCAATACCCAAAAGGATATAAAGGTGTTTGGTTTTCATAGGTGTTCTGAGGTGTTTCTAAATTGTTTTGGGGATACTGTTTTCACATTTTTGAACTGTCTGTTAAAATTCGAAATGTTATTGTACCCACACAAATAACTTATTTCAGCAATGGTGTGATGTTTATTGGATTGTAGTAATCTGCAGGCATTCTCAATTCGCAGTTCATTAAGAAACGTAAAATAGCTTTTGTTGGTTCGTTTTTTAAAATACTTGCAAAAGGCATTTTTGGTCATTTTGGCAATTTCTGAAATTTCTTCCAAACTAATATCGTTCTGGTAATTGTTCACTGTGAATTCCATGATATCGCGCATGCGGGTTCCTTCTGTATCAGTATATGTCTTTTCGTAAACAAAGGAGGAAAGACTTTTAAATTCCGAAGATGATGCTAATTGTAGTAGTTCTAATAAAATCAGGAATCGATTAAGTTTGGAACATTGTTCCAATTGCAAGAACAAATTTTTAGTTTGATTTTGATTGGATGTCACCTTGAATCCATGTTCTGCACGTTTGAAAAATGGATGGAGTTCTTTGAGTTCATCCAATTCAAAAAAGTGTTTTCCAAAGGATGCTTTTGTGAAAAATAAGCTCAGCATATGCGAATCTTTTTCAGCTTGGACATGACTTCTAAAGACATGTGGAAGGTTGCTGCCAATGACCAAAAAATCTCCTTTAGAATAATGATTCACACTATCCCCAACTATCAACGTGCCATTTCCCTCAACAATAAAGCTTAGTTGAAATTCTTCATGCTGATGTAGCTGGTCATAAAACACGGGAGCAATGTCAACTTGATATACAAGTGAGTGAAATTCTGGCTTTGGTATTTTGAATGGCAAAACTTTCATGCGGATTTAAAATTACATAAATATTATTCCATTTGGAATTAAGACTGGTCTATTTGGATAATATTGTATCGATTTTGGATAGGGTTGCATCATTTGCAAGCGTTTGGTTTAACTAGTTTTACATTAAACTAAAAACACTACTATGGCAATGGATTGGAAAGGCGTCATGCCTGCTATCACAACAAAATTTACTCAAGATGATGAATTGGATTTGCAGATGTTTGAGCATAATCTCAAAGCTCAATTGGATGCTGGTATCCATGGTATTGTATTGGGAGGGACTTTGGGGGAAGCAAGTACCTTAACTGAAAAGGAAAAACAAACCTTGACTCAACATACAATAAAGGTGATTAATGGAAAAATTCCAGTATTGGTGAATATCTCGGAACAAAGTACGAAAGCCGCCATAGCAGCAGCGAAACAAGCGGAAACAGATGGAGCCGATGCTTTAATGATGTTACCGCCCATGCGTTATAAATCATGCGATACAGAAACGGTGGAATATTTTAAGGAAGTGGCCAGCAATACTGCGCTGCCCATCATGATTTACAATAATCCAATTGACTACAAAATAGAGGTGACCTTGGATATGTTCGAAGAGCTATTGCAAACCTGTCCCAATATTGAGGCGGTAAAGGAGTCTACACGCGATGTTACAAATATCACTCGAATTAAGAACCGCTTCGGAGACCGATTGAAAATATTGACAGGGGTGGATACCTTGGCTTTGGAAAGTTTGCTATTGGGAGCCGATGGTTGGGTTGCAGGTTTGGTGTGTGCGTTTCCAAAGGAAACAGTGGCCATTTACGAACTTCAAAAGGCTGGTCGCATTCAAGAAGCCTTGGATATTTATCGATGGTTTTTGCCATTGTTAGAATTGGATATAAACCCTAAATTAGTACAGAATATCAAATTGGCTGAAGTCTATACAGGTTTGGGAACGGAATATGTTAGAAAGCCTAGATTGCCATTGTTTGGAACAGAACGTGCAAATGTGATTCAAATCATAGAAGACAGTTTAAGGCATAGGCCACTAGTACCAGAATACAAATAGAATGATTACAGGAAAAAACTATATAGGAAATCAACTTTCGGCGGAAGGTGAAACAAATTACAAAACTTTCAATCCGCAGCTCAATATTGAAAATCCCGTTGAATTTACCGAAGCAACAACTCAAGAAATTGACCAAGCAGTAATATTGGCTTCCGAAGCTTTTAAAGCTTATAGAAACATTTCCGGTCTTAGAAAAGCTGAGTTTTTAGATGCTATTGCAGATGAAATTCTGGATTTGGGTGAGGAACTCATTGAAATATATTGCTCCGAATCGGGGTTGCCAAAAGGTAGAGCTGAGGGAGAACGCTCACGAACCATTTGGCAATTGCGTTCTTTTGCCGAATTATTGAAAGAAGCCAGTTGGGTAGAAGCTTCCATAGATACTGCCATCCTGGATAGAGCACCCAACCCGAAACCTGATTTGCGAAAAATGTTGGTACCTATAGGGCCTGTGGTGGTATTTGGGGCCAGTAATTTTCCTTTGGCCTATTCCACAGCGGGAGGCGATACAGCTGCAGCTTTGGCGGCAGGATGTCCGGTGATTGTAAAATCCCACCCTATGCATTCCGGGACAGGGGAATTGGTGGCTTCGGCAGTAATTAAGGCAGCCAAAAAAACAGGGATGCCCAATGGTGTATTTTCAAATTTAAACAGTAGCGGAATTGAAGTTGGTGTGCAATTGGTGGAGCATTCAAAGGTAAAAGCTGTCGGGTTTACAGGCAGTATCAAAGGAGGTCGAGCCTTGTTTGATTTGGCGTCCAAACGTCCCGAACCAATCCCAGTGTTTGCTGAAATGGGCAGTATTAATCCGGTCGTGTTGCTGCCTCAGGCATTGGAGGAAAGAGCTGAAAGTTTGGCCAAAACCTATGCCAATTCGGTGACTTTGGGAACAGGACAGTTTTGCACCAACCCAGGTTTGATTTTAGGAATTAAAAGTTCCGGATTGAACCATTTCATCGAGACCCTTTCTGAGGAAATTTTAAAAATTGAACCTTCGTGTATGCTGCATCCTAATATTAAAGGAGCTTATGACAGGAATAAAGAATCGGCAATACGGCAAGATGGTTTGAAGGTGGCTGCAAATTATGCTGATGAGGTCCAGGTTAATTATGCGCAACAAACAGTGACGACTGTTAATGGTAAGGTTTTTTTAGAAAACCCTACCTTACATCAAGAGGTGTTTGGCCCATTTACAATGGTTGTGCAATGTGAACATATCGAGCAATTGGAAAAATTGATTCTAAAATTGGAAGGGCAGCTAACGGCAACTTTGATTGCAGAGGATGAAGAGGCGGCTGAATATCCAAAGATCATTTCAGCTTTACAAAACAGGGTAGGGCGTTTGATTTATAATGGTGTGCCAACCGGAGTTGAGGTTTGTCCGTCTATGGTGCATGGCGGACCTTTTCCAGCCTCTACCGATAGCCGATTTACAGCGGTGGGCGTGAATTCCATCAAGCGTTGGGTGCGTCCGTTTTGCTTTCAGAACTGGCCAGATCAATTGTTGCCCGATGAATTGAAGAATGATAACCCTTTGAATATTTCTAGATTTGTCAATAATATCCAAACCAAAAGCAAATTATAGTATGAATTGTAAATATATCTGCCTCATTTTAATACTTGCTCTTTTGGGGTGCCAAAAAGAATCAAGTACAGTGACTCAAGTTCCAAAAGCTAAACAAGAACTGGATACCATTATTAAACACTACGAAGATCATAAGGGCTATGACGAAAAAACTTATCCCTTGGGGCTCTATACTAAAACGTACTATCAAGCCGAGGCTGAATTTGCCAAATCACAACTTGAGGAGTTAAAAGCATTGGATGTTTCAGGTTTGAGTGAAACAGATCGCATTTCGGCAGAATTGCTGAGTTTCGAACTTCAGGATATTATAGATTATTATGAATTTGAGCAGTACCTCAATCCCTTACTTTCCGATACGGGATTTCACTCCAATTTAACCTACGAAGTAAGACCATTGACTAATTACGAACAGGTAAGGGATTACTTAAATAGGCTGAATGCGATTCCCGAATTTGTAGATCAACATTTTGAAAATCTTCGGGAAGGATTGAAAAAGGGGGTATCACAACCTTTGGTGATTTTTAAAGGATATGAGTCTACCTATGATGATAATATTGTTGAGAATTTTGAGGATAGTTATTATTATTCGCCTTTTAAAAATTTACCACATGGTTTAACAGCACAGCAAAAGGATTCAGTGTTGAAGGCAGCTCAAACGGCTATTGAAACTAATGTAATTCCCGAATTCAAACGTATCAAGACCTTTTTTGAAACCGAATATTTTCCTGCTACGAGAACCACATTAGGAGTGTCCGAAACTCCTAACGGCCAAGCTTTTTATCAAAATAGAATCAATTATTACACTACAAGCACTGAATATACGGCAGAGGATATTCATGAAATAGGACTGAGTGAAGTGGCGAGAATTAAGGCAGAAATGGAGCAAATTATTTCAGACTTGAATTATAAAGGAAGCTTTGCCGACTTTTTGAAATTTTTAAGAACCGACTCGCAATTTTATGCCAAAACACCACGAGAGTTGCTGATGATTGCCCGTGATATGGCCAAGCGTATCGATGCGCAGTTGCCGAGGTATTTTAAAACCTTACCAAGAAAACCATATGGGGTTGCAGCAGTTCCCGATGCTATTGCTCCAAAATACACCACGGGACGTTATATTGGCACCTCAAAAGAAAGCACAGATCCTGGATATTATTGGGTAAATACTTATGATTTACCTAGTAGGACTTTGTATACACTTCCGGCTCTTACGGCTCATGAAGCGGTTCCTGGACATCATTTGCAAGGCAGTTTGAACAATGAATTGGGAGATAGTATTCCAAAGTTCAGAAGGAATTTGTACTTGTCTGCTTATGGCGAAGGTTGGGGATTGTATTCGGAATACTTGGCCGACGAAATGGGCATTTACACCACACCCTACGAAGAATTTGGAAAATTGACTTATGAAATGTGGCGTGCCTGCAGACTGGTGGTCGATACAGGGGTCCATGCCAAAGGTTGGACGAGGGAACAAGTGGTGGAATTTATGGCAACTAATACAGCATTGTCGTTGCATGAAATCAACACCGAAACCGATCGTTACATTTCTTGGCCAGGCCAAGCCTTGTCCTATAAAATTGGTGAACTTAAAATTAGAGAATTACGACATAAGGCTGAAGCCGGATTGGAAACTAAGTTCAACATTCGTGATTTTCATGAAGTCATATTGGAGCAGGGAACCGTTACTTTGGCTATTTTGGAAAGTCGGGTGAACCATTATATAGAAAAGACCAAAACAGGGAAACAAAACTCCAAGTAACGCCTGAGGAGATATGAGTAAACATATTTTTGCGTGTATTGATGCCCATACCTGTGGCAATCCGGTTAGGGTGATTAAGGAAGGAGGGCCGCTCCTGAAAGGGAATTCCATGAGCGAAATGCGACAACATTTTTTGAAGGAATTTGATTGGATTCGCAAAGGCCTAATGTTTGAGCCTCGCGGGCATGATATGATGAGCGGTAGTTTGTTGTATCCCCCACATGATCCCGCTAACGACTTTGGAATTATTTTTATTGAAACTTCAGGGTGCTTGCCCATGTGCGGCCACGGAACCATTGGCACCATAACGGTAGCTGTTCAGGAAGGTTTGGTTATGCCTAAAACAGAAGGGGTTATTAGCATGGAAGCCCCGGCAGGAGTAATTCATATTGAATATGGGAAAAATGGCGAAAAAGTAGATTGGGTAAAGTTGACCAATGTTACGAGTTATTTGGCTGCTGAAGGTTTGGAAGTGGATTGCCCATCATTGGGAGCCTTGATTTTTGATGTGGCTTATGGCGGAAATTTCTACGCAATTATTGATCCGCAAAAGAATTTTTCTGGAGTTCAGGATTATTCAGGAGCAGAACTTATCCAATTTTCTAAGGTGGTTAGACAACGCATTAATGAGTTGTACCCTGATGATTTTGTACATCCAGAAGATACCACGATTAGAGATGTTAGCCATGTATTATGGACTGGGAACCCTATAGATTCTGGTTCATCGGGAAGAAGTGCTGTGTTTTATGGTGATAAGGCTATTGATAGAAGCCCTTGCGGAACTGGAACTTCGGCTAGAATGGCCCAATTGTTTGCTAAAGGTAAATTGAAGGTAGGTGAAGATTATATTCACGAGAGCTTTATAGGAAGTACATTTATTGGGCGTATTGAAGAGGAGGTTCCGTTTCATGGAAAATTAGGGATAGTTCCAAGTATTAAGGGATGGGCAAAAGTTTTTGGGTATAATACCATTGTAATAGATCCAGAGGATGATCCATATGCTCTGGGGTTTCAAGTGATTTAAATAGTAGGCAATGAGCAAAAAGGTGATTGTTATCGGAGGTGGTATTATAGGGCTGTGTTCTGCATACTATCTCCATAAAGAAGGGCATCAAGTCACGGTGGTTGATCAATCCAATATGGACGGAGGTGCTTCATATGTCAATGCGGGCTATCTGTCTCCAAGTCATATTGTGCCGTTGTCTGCCCCAGGTGTTATGAAGCAAGGCTTAAAATGGATGTTGGATCCTGCAAGTCCGCTTTATATCAAACCGCGATTGGATTTCGATTTTCTCAAGTGGGCCTATGCTTTCAATAAAAGCTGTAATTCAGCACATGTTCAAAAAGCAATTCCCGTTATCAAGAAAATTTCTTTGTTGAGTCAGGAGCTTTATAAAGAGCTTAAAGCTTCCGAAGGATTTACATTTCAATTGGAGCATAAAGGCTTGTTGATGTTATGCCAAACTGAAAAGATGTTGGAAGAAGAAATCCACATGGCACAGATGGCAAAAAAGGAAGGATTGGATGCTTCCGAAATTAGTTTGGAGGAATTGAAATCTTTAGAGCCTAATGTTGAGTTGAATGTCATTGGAGGGACTTACTATAAATGCGATTCGCATAGTACGCCTCATGAATTTATGACTGAGATGAAGACTTATTTGAGTAAAGTTGGTGTTACCTTTTTCTTGAATGAAAAGGTTGAGGACGTCACGATGTCTGGATTAAAAATTACTCAAATTCATACTTCAAACCAAAGTCTAAAAGGCGATGAGTTTGTTTTGGCTGCAGGTTCATGGAGCCCCTTGTTAACTAAAAAAATAGGACTGAACATGTTGCTTCAGGCAGGGAAAGGCTATCGTATCAATACCTCTAGGGAGACAGGAATTGGTATTCCAAGCATATTGGCAGAATCCAAAGTGGCCGTTACACCTATGAATGGGTTTACGCGTTTTGCCGGTACGATGGAGATTGCGGGAATCAATAATCATGTAAATGAGGTTCGGGCCAATGCAATTGCTAAGGCTGTTCGTCAATACTATCCTAATATTAGTCTAACCAAGACTGAAATACAGGAGGCCGCCTCGGGTTTAAGGCCGGTAACTCCTGATGGTTTACCTTATATTGGCAAATCTTCAAAATGCCACAATTTAACCATAGCTACTGGCCATGCCATGATGGGCTGGACCATGGGGACAGCCACTGGTAAATTGATTTCTGAGCTTATTTCTGACAAACAATTATCGATGTCCGTGACTTCTTTTTCTCCTGATAGAAAATATTGATTTACAATATGTTAATGTAAAAATAATGGCCTTGGTTTGCCATTTTCCTGTTGTCTAAAGTTGTTGCATTTGGTCGAAAATAATAGATGGTTAGGTTTTAATTTTTGATATTTACCTGTGAGTCAACTGATTAATAGCCCCAGTTTATTTTTTAACCTTTTAAAACCTAATTGTTATGAGTCTAAGAATTACTAGTTGCAACAACTTCTTTAAAGTTAAAGGAGCACTTACCAAAAGAACCGTTCACTTATTCCATTCAGAATTTCACAATATTTTTGAAAGAATCAATACCATGACCTTGAGTATCGAGGGTGTTGAGGAAATTGATAAATATGGCATTCAAGCCTTGGTGAAATTGCATAATGAAGCATTGGACAAAGGGAAAAACCTTTCCATTATAGGAATGGGCTGTGAGGGTTTGTACAATCACTTTAAATCAGAACAATCTGCGGTAGCCTAGTTAGCTTAGGGTTTTCTTTTGATGCTTGAAAAAGGCGTCGGCCTGTAATTGCATCAATTCCCTAGCTTTTTTACGCTTGTAGGTGTAGAGTTCTTCTTCTTCGGCAATGTCGCTGTATACTTTATTGTTAATGGCTTTGTCCGTTTGCAATAACATGGAGCGCTCGTTCACCTTTTTCGTTACCCAGGATTTAATGGCAGTTTCGGCATCTTCCAGTTTGAAATCATATTCGCCTTTAGGGGAAATTAGTTTGGCAAAAATAGGAGCCGTTTCTATGGCCAAAAACAGTAAGAAGATAAAAAAGGAAGGCAGCCATGGAAGTTCTCCCAAGGCATTCACTCTTGCCATAAGGCCATCAAAGCCATCGATGATGGGTTGTGAAGTGCTGACTTGGCTGTTGTAATTGATTTTTAGTTGTGTAATTTCCGATTCTAAATTTGAAATTTTAAGCGCATTTTCGGTTTTTAGTTCTTGTAATTCGGCCAAAGCGGCATCGTGCTTTTTACGTTTTTCTTTATACACAGGACCTTTGCCCAAAAGCTTGGTGCCAGCCGTTCCTTCCGCTTCGGAGATGTAGGTGTCGTAAAGAGCATTCACCTCAGTTTCTTTAGTGGTAATTTGGTCTTGCAGGTTCTTGATATAACTTTCCAGCTCCGTAATTTTTGGAGTGTACTGTTCTGCAATTTGGTTTTGGTTGTTGAGAGTCAAGGTATTCTTCTGCTCCAATAATACTTGATTGATTTCCTTTTCAAAGATTTTTAGTTCCAGTGGTTTTGAAATTACTACCGCAATAATGATGGCCAAGATTATTCTTGGGGTGGCCTGAAGGAACTCGTCAACTGCACTGTTTCTTTTTTTGATGGTCGACACAATAAAACGGTCCAGATTAAAAATGAGCAAACCCCAGATGAGGCCAAAGAAAATGGAGGCAAAGAGATTGTCGAATACAGTGAAGAGGGCATAAGCCGAAGCAATAAAAGCCATAATTGCCGTGAAAAATACCGTAGCACCAATACCGGCATATTTGTTTTGTTCCCCCGAAGAGCAGGTTTCCAAAATATCGCCATCGGCGCCTGAACAGATGATGAAAAACTTTTTTAACATAACGTGTTTGATTTTGATTGATAGACTATTAGAACGTGAAAAGTGAAGAAATGTTACAAAAGTGAAGGTTGAATTTTAGCGGGAATATCTGTTTTTGAGTTGATTGGTCAGATGGCGCAGCTATGAAGCTAAATGTAAGTTGTTTTTTAATCCCAATTTTTAAAATATAATATTGCATAAAAAAAAGGTCTAAACTGAATTTAAAGTTTAGACCTTTTTTAGTGTTATTTAGAAAGTTCTGTAAAATATTTGTAGAACAACGGAATGGTTTCAATGCCTTTTAGGTAATTCCAAACTCCAAAATGTTCGTTAGGAGAGTGGATGGCATCACTGTCTAAACCAAAGCCCATCAAAATGGTCTTGCTTTTCAGCTCCTGTTCAAACAAAGCAACAATAGGAATACTTCCGCCGCTGCGTTGTGGAATTGGTGTTTTTCCAAAGGTATCGCTATAGGCTTTACTGGCGGCTTGATAGCCAATGCTGTCAATAGGCGTTACATAACCTTGACCACCGTGATGTGGCGTCACTTTTACTTTTACGCCAGCAGGAGCAATGCTTTCAAAATGACTTTTGAATAGGTCTGTGATTTCTTTCCAGTCTTGGTTTGGTACCAATCGCATGGAGATTTTAGCGTAGGCCTTGCTGGCAATAACCGTTTTAGCACCTTCACCAATATAACCTCCCCAAATACCGTTCACGTCTAGGGTAGGTCTGATGGAATTACGTTCATTGGTGGTGTAGCCTTCTTCTCCATAAACAGCATCGATGTCCAATGCTTTTTTATAGTTTTCCAAAGAAAACGGTGCTTTAGCCATTTGGGCACGTTCCTCTTTGCTTAGTTCTTCAACCTTGTCATAAAACCCAGGAATGGTAATATGGTTGTTGTCGTCATGAAGTGAGGCAATCATTTTGGTAAGTACGTTGATGGGGTTGGCCACGGCACCACCATATAAACCTGAGTGTAAATCTCTGTTTGGACCGGTAACTTCAACTTCAACATAGCTTAAACCACGAAGTCCCGTTGTGATGGACGGCACATCTTTGGCAATCATTCCTGTGTCGGAAATTAAAATCACGTCGTTTTTCAATTTTTCGTGATTAGCCTTTACAAAATCCCCTAGGTTTTCACTTCCAACTTCCTCTTCACCTTCAATCATGAATTTTACATTACAAGGCAACTGATTGGTATTGGTCATGAATTCCATAGCCTTAACATGCATGTACATTTGGCCTTTGTCGTCGCAGGCACCTCTTGCAAAAATGGCCCCTTCTGGATGAAGCTCGGTAGGTTTGATAACCGGTTCAAAAGGAGGGGAGGTCCATAACTCTAATGGATCCGGTGGTTGCACATCGTAGTGACCGTAAACAAGTACGGTTGGCAAGTTTTTATCAATTATTTTTTCTCCGTAAACAATAGGATAGCCATTGGTCTCACAAATTTCTACTAAATCGCAACCGGCTGCTTCCAATTGTGTTTTAACGGCCTCGGCAGTGCTCAGTACGTCTTTTTTGTATGCTGAATCGGCGCTAATTGACGGAATTTTAAGGAGTTCTATGAGCTCACTTAGAAAACGGTCTTTATGCTGATTCACGTAAGATTGAATGTTTTCCATAATTAAATTTGAATTTGATTCAAAAATACAAAAAGCGGATCGATTTTTTCTTGAAAGAAAGGTTTGTATATTCAAAGTTATTTATATATTTGCATCCCGAAACTAAGACTTATTGCGGGCGTGGTGGAATTGGTAGACACGCTAGACTTAGGATCTAGTGCCGCGAGGTGTGGGAGTTCGAGTCTCCCCGCCCGCACAATAAGCGAAAAGCTTCTCAGAAATGAGAAGCTTTTTTTATTTGCACGCTTCCCTAATGATTTAAATCATTTTATCCCACCAATAATTAGTATATTTTAGAATTGGAAATTATGAGCTATGAAAGCAATATGTTTCTTTTTAAGTGTTTGTTTTCTTGTGTCTTGCGGGAGTGATGGTGAAAAAACGCTTCCCAAAAAGCAAGATCTTACCGAGGCAGTGTACTCTTCTGTGGTCATTCAACCGGACAGCCTGTATGAGGCATATGCTATTGTTTCTGGTATTTTGGAAGACAATTTGGTGGAAGAAGGGCAGAAAGTTTCTAAGGGGGATAAAATCATTCAAATAACCAATAATGCACCTGAGTTAAATTCTCGAAATGCGAAATTGGCCCTCGATTTGGCAAGGGATAACTATAATGGAAGTGCTGCCGTATTGCTGGGGATTAAAGAGGAAATTGCGGCTGCGCAATTGAAATATAAGAATGATTCCATTAATTTTTTCAGGCAAAAAAATCTTTGGGAACAGAATATTGGTTCAAAGTTGGAGTATGATACCAAGGAGCTCAATTACCAACTTTCAAAAAATAACTTGCAATTGTTACAAAGTAGGTATGATCGTACCAAAAATGAATTGCAAACAGCGCAAAAGCAGGCCGAAAATAATTATAAAACTTCCCTAATCAATACCACGGATTTCACCATTAAAAGTGAAATAAACGGCATGGTGTACGCACTTTATAAAAACAAGGGGGAGATTGTAACTACTATGGAGCCCATGGCTTCTATTGGAAGTGCCAATGATTTTGTGATTGAAATGTTGGTGGATGAGGTGGATATTGTAAAAATAGAATTGGGGCAAAAGGTCATTGTGAGTCTGGATGCCTATAAAGGTGAGGTTTTTGAGGCTAGCGTGTCCAAAATTTTGCCAAAAAAGGATTTGCGGAACCAAACATTCACAGTTGAAGCGGAATTTGATCGTCTGCCTAAGAAGTTGTACTCCGGATTGTCTGGTGAAGCTAATATTATCATTAGGGAAAAGGAAGCGGTACTTACCATTCCAAAATCTTATTTGACAGATAAGGGAGAAGTTAAAACGGATAAGGGTCTTGTTGCTGTAAAAACCGGTCTGGAAAATCTTGAATCTGTTGAAATTTTGGAAGGCATAGATGCCGATACGGCGATATACAAACCAGATGGCAATTAACTGGAAGGTCATATTGGCCATTGCGAAAACGCATCTGCTGAGCAAGATCAAACAGACTTCCGTGGCAGCACTTGGGGTGACTTTTGGCATTGGTGCCTATATTACTCTGGTTTGTTTTATGACAGGTTTGAATAAAATGTTGGATGGCTTGATTTTGAATCAAACCCCACATATCCATATCTATAGTGAAATTGAACCCTCAAAAGAACAGCCCATCGCAGGCTATGAAACTTTGGAGAATAGTTTTAAGGTAGTCCATTCCATAAAACCGAAGCAAAGCCAAAAAAAGATTCATAACGCGTTGCCGATTATGGCCTATATCAACAAGGACAAGCGGGTGAAAGGTGCTATTCCACAAATAAAATCCAATATATTTTATATTTCAGGTTCTATTGAGCTCGGTGGAAATTTGAGAGGGGTAGAACCTTTGGAAGAAGCACGTTTATTCGACTTTCAAAATTATGTGGTTAAGGGAAGTCACGAAGATTTGCACAAGGTAGATAATGGTATTTTATTGGGATCTGGAATTGCCAAAAAGATGTCTCTAAAACTGGGAGACAAAATTCAGGTCAGTACGATCAAAGGGGATGTATTCCCTTTGAAAATTGTTGGGATTTATCAAAGTGGTTTGGCTGAGGTGGACGACATTCAAAGTTTTGCGACCATTAAAACGGTGCAGCGTATTTTAGGCGAAGCCGAAAATTATATCACCGATATCAATGTGAAGCTTTACAATATTGAGGAGGCTTATAGTATGGCTCAAGAAATGGAAAATCAATTTGGTTTAAAAGCGGTGGATATCAAAACGGCTAATGCCCAGTTTGAGACGGGTACCTCCATTCGGAATTTAATTACCTATGCGGTTTCCATTGCGCTATTGATTGTGGCTGGTTTTGGGATTTATAATATCCTAAATATGTTTATTTATGAAAAGATGAATGACATCGCCATTTTAAAGGCAACTGGATTTTCAGGGAAGGATGTGCAATATATTTTTATGTGTCAGGCGCTTATTATTGGTTTGGTTGGTGGTTTGTTGGGGTTGCTTGTTGGATTTGCGCTTACAAGTTTGATCGATACCCTGCCGTTTGAAACTGAAGCGCTCCCAACCATTAAGACCTTTCCCGTGAATTTCGATCCTTGGTTTTATGTCATCGGAATCACTTTCGCGTTAGTCTCTACCTTTTTTGCGGGTTATTTGCCATCCCGAAAGGCTAAAAAGATAGATCCGGTTAAAATAATTAGAGGTCAGTAATGAGTACAGTTCTTGAGACAAAAAATATCAATAAGTACTTTAGGAAGCCCGTGTTATTTCACGTGCTGAAGGATATCAATATGTCTATAAAGAAGGGTGAATTCACTTCTATTATCGGGAAATCTGGCTGTGGAAAGTCAACCTTGCTGTATATTTTGTCAACTATGGATACGGAATATGAAGGAGAGCTTTATTTGAACAATGAATTGGTGACTGGACAACATCATAACAAGTTGTCCTACTTAAGAAATAAGCACATTGGCTTTGTGTTTCAGTTTCATTATTTGTTGTCTGAGTTTTCGGTTTTGGAGAATGTTATGTTGCCGGCCAAAAAACTTGGTGAGAAGTCTTTGGAGGAAATTGAACACGATGCTAGAAACAAGTTGGAAATCCTCAATATAGGGCATTTGGCTGATAAAAGAGCCTCTAGAATTTCAGGGGGTGAAAAGCAGCGTGTGGCCATAGCTAGGGCTTTAATCAATAATCCGTCTATTATTTTGGGAGATGAGCCGACAGGTAATTTGGATAGTCACAATTCCGAAAATGTATTCAATGTGTTCAAGCAGCTTTGCGATGAACAAGGTCTTTCTCTTTTGATTGTTACCCATGATGAGGATTTTGCAAAAAAGACAGACCGAATTATCACTATGAGTGATGGGGTGATTATCTCTTAAGGCGTTTCGCTTTTCAAGGTTAGTTTTCCTGTTTTTAGGCCTTTTCCGCTTACGGTTAGTTCTATGTCTCCAGCTTGGGTTGTGGATTGTACCAAGACAACCAATTTTCCACTAAATAATTTCATAGTTGGTAAATGAAATAGCTCAAGGGAAGTGGCATCGCCATTACAGGCAGCACGGTAGGTGCCTTTGCCTTTTACTTTAAAATCTAATTGATTGGTAGCAGTAGGGCATGGAATGCCATTTTTGTCTACAACAGATACGGTTACAAAAGCGATGTCCTCACCATTGGCTTTGATGTTTTTTACATCAGGCTCTAAAATTAATTGATGAGGCTTGCCGGCCGTTTTGATTTCTTTTTCGGCGGCAGCGTTTCCGTGTTCATCAAAAGCTACAACTTTTAGGGTTCCTGGTTGGTATTTGACATCTTTCCACATTAAACGGTACCGGTTTTGATGTGTTGTAGAATCCTTTTTTTGAATACCAAGGCTTTTCCCGTTAAGGAATAATTCGGCACTGTCATAACTCGTATACACAAATACCGGTGTAATTTCTCCTTCGCGCCCTTCCCAATTCCAGTGAGGGAGTATGTGCAGCGTTTCGTCTTCGGTGTTCCATCTGCTTCGGTAAAGATAGAAACGGTCTTTGGGTAAACCGGCTAAATCATTAATACCGAAATAGGAACTTCGGGAAGGCCAAGCTTCATCGTAGGGCGTGGGTTCTCCTAAATAGTCAAAACCGGTCCATACAAATTCTCCAATCACCCAAGGCTTGTCATCCTGAAGTACAAAATCGTCGTCAGGCAAATTGGACCAGCTGCAATATTCCAAATCGTACGAAGAAGATTGAAAATCTGAGTAGGTTTTCATGCTGGCAATTTCTACTGGGAATTTGTAAATACCACGTGAACTCACTGTGGAAGCGGTTTCAGATCCTAAAATAAACCCTTGAGGAAAGGTTTCGTAAGCTTCTTCATAAAGGTGTACACGATAGTTTAATCCAGGAATGTCCATGATGGCTCCAAAGCCATTTTCCATAACAGCTTTTACTTGGTCCATCCCAACCGTGACAGGGCGTGTTGGGTCTTCTCTATGAAAAATATCCTGTAACCACTTGGCGCGTTTTACACCCTCCGAACCCCATTGGTCCGGCACTTCGTTTCCAGAACTCCACATGATGATTGAGGGATGGTTCCTGGTGGCTCTTACTAAATTCACCACATCTTTTTCGGCGTAATCATCAAAATAGAGATTGTACCCGGTTTCAACTTTTGGTTTTTTCCATTCGTCAAAACTTTCCGCTAAAAACATAAAGCCCATTTCGTCACAAAGTTCCAATTGTTCCATAGATGGCATGTTGTGGGAACTCCTAATGGCGTTGCATCCCATATCTTTTAAAATTCGCAATTGTCGTCTTAAGGCAGAAGTGTTCACAGCGGCTCCCAATGGCCCTAAATCATGGTGTAAACAAACGCCTTTAAATTTGGTGATTTCACCATTTAGGCTAAATCCAGTATTGCGATCGTATTGGATTCTTCTCACTCCAAATCGGGTGGTGATTTCATCTTTAAGAATATCTCCCGCGTATAATTTGGATACGGCAGTATATAAATAAGGGGTTTCGGGGCTCCATAAGTTGGGGTGTTCCAAAGCAATATTTTGGTCAAATTCATTGCCATATAAAGTTTCGGAAGTGTTTGAGGCAACGGTGGTTCCGTTGGCGTCTAAAATATCGGTAACCAAGTGCAGTTGTTCTCCGGAAACTTTTGTTTTGATGTTTACTTTGGCCATTTGGTCTGTAATCATTGGAGTTGTAATGTATGTACCCCAATGGTTAATACTTTCCTTTTCTTTTACAATGATTTGAACTTTTCGGTATAAGCCGGCACCTGGATACCATCTAGAAGATAGACCTCTGTTACTCAATTTAACTGCTAGTGTGTTAGTTTTTGAATTGGAAATATGTTCGGTAATGTCAAAATAAAAATACGCGTAACCGTATTTCCATTCGCCTACTTTGGTTCCGTTGATAAAGACTTCCGGTTCGCTCATGGCTCCTTCAAAGGCAATCAATACTTTTTTGTTTTGGTCAGCATTTGGAAGGGTAAATGAGGTTCGATACCAAGCTTCTCCAATATAGGGGAGGGAGCCTGTACGCCCTGTTTTTTCAGTAGCTACGGTTTCGCCATTTTGTTCAATAGCGACTACTTGTTTGTCGATTTCCTTATCAAAAGGACCGTAGATGGCCCAATCATGCGGCACGCTTACTTCTTCCCAAGAATTGTCATTGTATTTAGGAGAAACGGCTTCAGGGTGATGTCCTTTACTGAATTTCCATCCATCTCTTAAGGTGATAACCTCTCTCGTTTGTGCGTTAAGAGTGGTTTGAAACATAATTGCTATCAGGATGAGCGATATATATTTGATGCTGGATTTCATTTTGAAAGTGTGTTAATGATTGTAAAACTGCATGCCCAATGTGGCTTTGTTGTCATGGTCAAAAAGTGTGGCGTTGTCCCAATGAGAGCCTTGTCCCCATAATGTAGAACAGTTAGTGGATACCCAAGCTGGTTCCCAATAAATGAGACCTTCACCACCAGCATTTTCTATGATGCTTGTTAATTGATTGAGATAATCCAATTGTCCTTGTGGCGTGGCAGGATATCCTGAAATTAAGGCATCTTCTCCTAAAATATTGTTGGCGCTATCGGCGTTGGTTAAAGTAAATGGATAAGCGGTTTCAACAATCATCAAGCGTTTGTTATAAGTGTTGATGAGGGTGTTCAATGGAGTTGATACATTGTTAAGTGTGTACTCAGACCAAATAGGGTAATATGACAATCCAATCCAGTCGAAATCGGTAACGCCATTTTGTGTAGCCTGTTCAAACCACCACAAGGCGTTTTCTGGTTGGGCTATGTGGAGCATCACGCCAATCTCTTTTTCCTTGGCTTCGGAAATTGCCCTTACCGCTGCAATCCCTTTGTTTAATAAATAGGAATTTCTATTCCAATCTATGGGCCAAACCAAATCACCATGTTGTAGAATCATAGGGTTGATTTCATTGCCTATCTGTACAATTTCTGGGAGTAAATTTAAATTGGATAAGGTTTCAAGTGTATTGTAGGTGTAGATATAAGCTAATTCTCCAAGAGCAGTGGTGTTGTCTATTTCGTCCAACCAAGCGGCTGGGATTTCCTGTTTCTCGGGATCTGCCCAAGTGTCTGAATAATGGAAATCCAATAGAACGTCCATGCCCTGTGATTTTGCGCGTTGTATAGTGGTTGTAACATCCTCTAAATTGGAATAATTGGTCCAAGTTGGATTATGCCAAAGTCGAACCCTAACCAAATTGGTTCCTGCATTTTTGAAAATCGTGAAAGGGTCTTGGGTTTGACCGTCACTATTTTTATAAACCGCACCGCAATCTTCCATTTCATTCACATAGGATAAATCGGCACCGTAGTAAAAAGTCTCGTTTTCTGGAGGTGTGATAATGCCGTCGTCTGTATTGTCATCGTTGGAATCACTTGAGGAACAGCTTGCCAAAACAATAGATAATGTCAAGAGTATGTGTAGGGCATTTTTTATCATTGTCGTAATTTTAAAGATAAGTGATTGTAGTATTGGTAATTGAGTGATTGAATTTCTGCTAAATTACAAAATTTGTCTTAAAACACCATACCAGTACCTACCAGTTTTTGTATCTTTGTGGTCTATGAGTTTGATATCGGTTAAAGATCATATAGGAATTCCTAAGTACAAGCAAATTGTGTCTTCGGTAGAAGATGCTTTGGCAGCTGGTCTTTTGAAGAAAGGCGACCGTTTGCCCTCTATAAATAGTGTGCGAAACAAGTTTGATCTTTCTCGAGATACGGTGATGATGGCTTTCAATGAATTGAAGCGAAGAGGTATTGTAGAGTCGGTGTCTGGGAAGGGCTATTACATCAAGAGTGAGAATATCAACGTGTCCCAAAAAGTGTTTTTGCTGTTTGACGAGCTTAATGCTTTTAAGGAAGATTTGTACAATGCCTTTGTGAACAATCTTGACGAAGGCATTCAGGTGGAAATTTTCTTTCACCATTTCAGTTATGAGGTCTTTTCAAAATTGATTCAAGATAGTTTGGGCAGCTATCATTATTATGTCATCATGCCTGCAAATTTGAAAGGAACGGAGGATGTAATTGATATTTTGCCAAAGGACAAAGTTTATATTTTGGATCAATTGCCGAAGGAATTACATGGCTATCCTTCTATTCATCAGAATTTTGAAAAGGACATTTTTGATAGTTTGATGGAAATCAAAGAGCAGCTTCAAAAGTATCACAAGTTGGCGTTGCTTTATTCTGAAACCAAACAGCCGAAAGGCATGTTGAAAGGCTTTCAGAAGTTTGCCGAAATTGCTGAAATAGACTGTGAAGTCATTCAAACTTTTGAGAAGAAAATCATAGAACGGGGAGAAGTGTATTTGGTGTTGGATGATCAACATTTAATTGTACTTATTAAAAGTCTCAAGGAACTCCAAATGAAAGTGGGTAAAGATGTTGGAGTGATTTCCTATAATGAAACCTTGCTTAAGGAAATTGTGGAAGGCGGTATCACCACCATTTCTACCGATTTTAAGGAAATGGGTAAACGTTTGGCGGAAATGATTGTTAAAAACGAAAAAGAGAACATAGAAAACACCAGAAGGTTAATCATAAGAAATTCATTATAAAGGGTAGTAAGATGTTTGTAATAAACCATATAAAGGAGAATGGGGCTAGCGTTTTGGAAATCAGAAATACTGATAAAGCCTTGTTGGCATTGATAAATTTAAGGACGGGAGGAACTTTGGATGTGCTGGAATTGGAAGGCGCAAAGATTATTTCCAACGAAGGCGCTTTGCCGTTTGCATCGTCCGTTTTGTTTCCTTTCGCTAATAGAATTGCCAAAGGGCAATACACTTTTGAAGGAGAAACGTACCAATTGAAAAAGGGAGCGGTAGATCCTAATAATGCCATCCATGGCTTGATTTATGATAAAGAATTTGATATAGTAAATCAGGAAGTTACTAGTGAAAAAGCTATGGCAACTTTAAGGTATGAGCAAACTGAACCACAAGAAGGATTTCCGTTTTTGTATGCTGTGGAGCTTACATATGCAGTAAGCAATTCCGAATTGACATTGATTGTTGATGTTGAAAATATAGGGGCTCAGGCCTTTCCGTTCACTCTAGGATGGCATCCTTACTTTGAATCCAGTAATCTTGGGGAAAGTCACCTTTTAATGGATTGCAAGGGAAAGCTAAAAGTGGATGCGTTGATGATTCCTGTGGAAAAGGAAGCATTACAATTCCCTTCAGAATTACAAATAGGTGAGCAGCAGTTTGACGATTGCTTTCTTTTAGGAGATACCACCGTTGGCTTTAAAACACCGGATTATCATATTGCAATTGCAACCACTTCAAAAGAAAATTATTTGCAGGTATATACGCCTCCCGGAAGAAAAGCCATGGCCATAGAACCGCAAACAGGGCCTGCCAATAGCTTTAACAGTGGGATGGGCTTACAGACTTTGCAACCTCAAAAACGATATAATTTAAGTTGGACTATACAAAAGATTGGATAGATGAATACAGAATTGATTACGGCAATACAGGATACTTTTAAAGAAAAGTTTGGAGACAATTATTTAATGGTAAGTTCTCCGGGAAGGATAAATTTAATTGGAGAACACACCGACTATAATGAAGGATTTGTTTTTCCGGCAGCCATTGATAAGGGCATTATCACGGCCATTGGAAAAAGTGATTCGGAAACTTGCTCGGCAGTAGCTTATGATTTAAAGGAGCAGTTTGAGTTTACATTGGATGAGGTTGAGGCTATTCCAAAAGGGAACTGGAGAAATTACATTTTGGGTGTTGTTGGCGAGTTGCAAAAGAAAGGCATCGAAGTACCTCCTTTCAATGTTGTTTTTGGGGGAGATGTTCCTAATGGGGCAGGTTTGTCCTCTTCCGCAGCCTTGGAAAACAGCATCGCTTTTGGATTGAATGAATTGTTTGGTCTGGGGCTTACAAAGCACGAAATGATTTTGGTATCCCAAAAGGCAGAGCATAACTATGTAGGCGTACGCTGTGGAATTATGGATCAGTTTGCCAGTATGTTTGGAGAAGAAAATCAAGCCTTGTTGTTGGATTGTAGAACACAAACCGCAACATCCTATCCTATAGATTTTAAGGATTATGAATTGATGCTTATCAATTCCAACGTGAGCCACAATTTGGTGGAAAATGAGTATAACGATAGACGCCAAGTGTGCGAACATGTAGCGCAACTACTTGAAGTTCCTTTTTTACGTGATGCTACCGAAGAAGATTTGTTGAAAGTGAAATCGCAACTTTCCGAAGCCGATTATCAAAAGGCATTGTATGTGGTTCAAGAGAATGACAGGGTGATGAAATTTGCCAAAGCCATCGAAGAAAACGATGTGGAGCAGTTGGGAGCCTTTCTTTTGGAAGCCCACCAAGGTATGCAGCACCAATTCAAAATTAGTTGTGACGAATTGGACTTTTTGGTAGAACAGGCAAAAGCGCATCCAAGTGTGGCCGGTGCTAGAATGATGGGAGGCGGTTTTGGAGGCTGTACCATCAATATTGTAAAAAAGGATGCTTTGGAAGACTACGCCAAAACGGTTACCGAAAACTATAAAAATACCTTTGGGATTGACTGCAGTGTACACTTTGTAAAACTGTCTCAAGGAACACATTTAATAAACTAAAATCAAAATAAGATGAACTCAGATATACATGATTATTCACATAAACGATTAAATATCCTAACAGGGGAATGGGTTTTGGTATCTCCGCATCGTGCTAAAAGACCTTGGCAGGGGCAACAGGAAGAAACGACTCCAGATGTGCGTCCAAGCTATGACGAAAGTTGCTATTTGTGTGCCGGAAATGTAAGAGCCAATGGTGAAGTGAATCCGTCTTACAATGACGTTTTTGTCTTTACTAACGATTTTTCTGCTTTGCAAAGTGATTCTAAGGAATTCACTGTGAATGAAGGTTTGTTACAGGCGCAAAGTGAGCAGGGTATTTGTAAGGTGATTTGTTTCAGTCCAGATCACTCCAAAAGTTTGGCGCAAATGAGTGTTGAAGGAATTGAAAAGGTAGTGCATACTTGGCAAGCAGAATATGCCTCTTTAGGAAGTGAACCGAATATCAACTACGTGCAGATTTTTGAGAACAAAGGAGCCATTATGGGTTGTAGCAATCCACATCCACATGGACAGATTTGGAGCCAGTCTTCTTTGCCAAATGAAGTGGTGAAAAAGGACGTTCGCCAATTGGAATATTTCAAAGCGCATAACAGGACCTTGCTTTCAGATTACTTAAAGCAAGAATTGGAAATTAAAGAGCGTATCATTTTTGAAAACAAAGCTTTCGTTGTATTGATTCCGTTTTGGGCAGTGTGGCCTTATGAAGCAATGATTGTGCCTAAAACACCTCAAAAGAGTATTGGTGACATGGCTCAGGAAGAAACCTTGTTGTTTGCCGAAGCCATTTCGGTATTGACCAAAGTTTATGATAAGTTGTTCAACTGCTCTTTCCCATATTCTAGTGGTATCCACCAAGCGCCTACCAATGGCGAAGCTAATGAGCATTGGCATTGGCACATGAGTTTTTATCCGCCGTTGTTGCGCAGTGCAACCGTGAAGAAATTCATGGTGGGTTATGAAATGTTTGCAAGTCCACAGCGTGATATTACAGCTGAAAGTGCTGCTAAAACATTGAGAGGCCTGTCAGAAGGACTCTAATTTTAAAACTGGTAATATGAAAGTAAATGGAATTATTCCATTGGTAATGGCATTGTGTTTGGGTATGTTTCAGTGGTCTTTGGCACAGGAAACCTCCCAAAAAAGCAATGTGGTTATTGATGGCAATGGGGTGATGCGATGGGAATCCACCAAGGAAGAAGTGTTTGGTTTTGGTGTTAATTATACAGTGCCTTTTGCTCATGCTTATCGTTCGGCCAAACGTATGGGAATTGATCCCAAAAAGGCCATCGATAGTGACATTTACCATTTTACCCGCTTAGGTTTCGATTTGTACCGAATTCATGTTTGGGACACACAAATAAGCGATGTTGAAGGGAATCTTTTGGAGAATGAATATTTAGAGACTTTTGATTATTTGTTGAACCAACTAAAGTCTCACAACATTAACTATGTCATTACGCCTATAGCGTTTTGGGGAGATGGTTGGCCAGAACCTGATGGAGATACTCCTGGGTTTTCGCATAGATACGGAAAAGCAGATTGCTTGACCAATCCAGAAGCCATAAAAGCACAGCAAAATTACCTCTTTCAGTTTTTAAATCATGTGAATCCTTATACGGGAGTAGCTTATAAGGATGAGCCTAATATCATTGCTTTTGAAGTGAGTAATGAACCGCACCATCAAGGTACGGCTGCAGAGGTGACAGCCTTTGTGAAGGGCATGGTAGAAGCGATGCGGAAAACAGGAACGCAAAAACCTATTTTCTATAATATGAGCCATGCCGTACATTTTATGGATGCCTATTTTGAAGGAGGAGCACAGGGGGGTACCTTTCAGTGGTATCCTACGGGGCTTGGTTATGGTAAGGAACTTTCTGGGAATGTACTGCCTAATGTGAATGATTATGACATGCCATTTGATGAGGTAATTAAAAAACATCACGGCGCTAAATTGGTCTATGAATTCGATGCGGCGGATGTTGGGAAGTCCTATGTATATCCTGCTATGGCACGAAGTTTTAGAAGTGCCGGAATGCAAATAGGGACCCATTTTGCGTACGACCCGACGTATTTGGCTTATGCCAATACCGAATATAATACGCATTATATGAATTTGAATTATACACCTTCCAAGGCTTTGGCCTTAAAGATTTGCTCGGAAGTGTTTCATGAAATTCCTTTGTACGCCGAATTTGGAAAGTACCCAGAAAATACCTCGTTTGGCAATTTCAAGTTAGATTACAAAACAGATTTGGCCGAGTATAATTCCGAAGGGAAGTTTTTTTACACGAATACAACATCATCAAACCCTAAGAATTTAAAAAAGCTAGAGGAGATTGCCGGTTATGGCAGTTCACCTGTAGTGGCTTATGATGGGCAGGGGGCTTATTTTTTGGATAAGATTTCCAAAGGTGTTTGGCGTTTGGAAGTACAATCGGATGCTATTTGGGTCGATAATCCTTTTGGGAAAAACAGTCCGAAGAAGACTGTGGCAATTATCAAATGGGAAACCCATACAATGTCTATTGATTTAAAGGATTTAGGAGAAGGATTTTCGATTGAAGCTATTAATGAAGGGAATGGTTTTCAGTCTCAGGTAAGCGGTAAAGTATTTTCAATTCAACCGGGAACTTATATCCTCAGTAAAAAAGGAGGCAAAAAAACTTGGTCAGCTAATGATGCTTTTAAAACCAATAAACTCAACGATTTTTACGCCCCAAAAACCACGGTTGATAAACCTTGGTTGATACATGAATCATTAGGAGAAGTGACTGAAAATACCCCATTGCCATTGCAAGTGCAGTATGTAGCACCAAACAAGCCAGAAAGCATTCAACTGCAAGGATATTCTTCAAAAGGGCGTTTTCAGGTAGATTTTAAAAACACTCAAGGGTATATTTATTCAGCCACCTTACCTTCAGAATATCTGCAGACAGGTTTTGTCCATTACAATATTGTGGTGAAAAGTGATGATACTTTTAGGTCCTATCCCGCCGACATGGAAGGCAAATTTTCGGATTGGGATTTTTATGATACCGAAGATTATGTGGTTAAAGTAGTGCCTGAAAGCAATCCTATTTATTTGTTTGATGCGGAAGAGGATACCAATGATTTGGTTCGCCCTTGGCGCGAGGGTTTTAAATTGGTGCCAGCAGAAGAATATGGGCAATCGGAATGCCAAATGAACTTGGAGCAATTGTTTGTTGAAGATTCTGAAAACAGGAATGCAACACCTATTTACGATTACAGTTTTAAACACTTTATCAGCGATAAAATTGATGGGAGACAATCCGGTTTGAAGGATAAAGCCACTTTGGTTTTTAAAGGGCGATCGTTGACAGATAAACCGTTGCCTTTGCAAATTGCCTTTGTAATGGAAGATGGCTCTAGTTATGGAGGTATGTTGACTTTGGAGCCCGAAATGGGAGACTATACTTTGTCGCTTTCAGAGTTAAAACCAGTAAAAACGGTTACGCTTCCAAGGTCGTATCCTAGCTTTTTGCCGTACTATTTGGAGCATAAAATCACTACTGAATTCGATATCAACAACGTAGAGAGCCTTCAGTTTTCTATTGGTCCTGGAATCCTAGAAAACCAATTGCAGGAGCCCCATGGTATTGGAATGGTAAGTGTGCGTTTAGAATAGAAAAAGCTTCCCGCAAGGAGAAGCTTTCACTCAAACTTAAAAACAAAAAACTCAAATAAAATTATAGTTTTATCAACTTAGAAGTAGCTGTTTGCCCTTCTTCATTTTTTAGTTTTACCATATAAATACTTGGCATCAGGTTTGAAATATCAAATCCATGGCCTTCTTGGAAGTCGCCCGAAAATGATTTTACCAATTTTCCTGTGATATCATAAATCGCAACTTGGGTTGTGGCTTTATTAATTTGGAAACTGTTGTTGGTTGGGTTAGGGTATACCTTAATTCCTTGAGATAAAACATGATCTTCAATACTCAAGGTTGCGGCCAAGTTTCCATAGATTTTAAAGGTTCCAGGCGCCATATTAATCGTGGCTGTTGTAGTGCTTACTTCCATGGTTGTGCTACCTGTATTATCCATTAAATCATACCAAGTTCCTGTATATGGGAAGTTAGGCACCATGTTTTGTGCCACCACATCAAAATTGGCTAAGATGACCACGTTCTTCAGTTCAGTTGATGGAAGTGTATCATCCCAAATGTAAATTTTAGGAGTCAAGTTTCCGGACTCAATGGTGTAGTTGCCTTCAAAAACATCTTCTTGAATTTTCAAAGCATTGATACGTGCCCAGTCCTCATAAATTTGGCTTCGGTTAGCATCGCCAAGCCAATTGTTGGTCCATTGTGGCTGAGGTTTGGTGTCCAGTTTGCAATCCCCGGTGCCATCACTGTCATTATCCGGTAAATTTACAGTACCATCATTACATGTATAGATTGAGTTTTCCATGCCCAATTCTCCAAAATGCCAAATCATTTTAGGTCCAGGAATGGTTAAACTTACGGCGCCAAGTGCGGACATACGCTCTAGGGCTGTGTTAAGTTCAGTAACATCATAACTGCCATTGGAGTTTCCATATTGAATGTTTTTAAACATCAAACGCTCTTCATCGTGGCTTTCGGCATAGCCTACCAATCTAGGTTGGTCAAAGCCTCTGGAAGTATGTCCCATAGAGGTAATGTTGGCAGTGTAGCCCATGGTCAATTCGTTGTATTGGTGATTCAAGTTCCCCCACAACATGATCCCCTTTCCTTCACCGATGCGGTAGTTGGCCCATTCTATTTCTTCATCCAATGAGGTCTGACCATCATTGTTGGCATCCCAATCGGTTCCCAAATGTTCAAAGATGACAAAGTGATTGGCGTCCAAATCCCAACTGAAGTCGGCATACTCTTTAAGTATGGCAACACGATCGGCATTATAATCATTAGTACAGCCTTCGTTGTTGGCGCAATTTTGAGTGAATCCTTTGGTAAGGTCCCATCTAATACCGTCAATTTTAAATTCTTCAATCCAATGTTCTACAACACGTTCTGAGTAATACTGAGTGCGTTCCTCTTGATGGTTAAAATCGGATCCCACATTATACGAATGTGCAGGTGTTTGGTTGAAATAAGGGTTGTCGGCGTTGATATTTCCTGAATTGTCTGACCACATACGCACCATTGGGTTTCTTCCAAAGGCATGGTTTAATGCGATGTCCAAGATTACAGCAATGCCATTTTGGTGGCAGATATCGATAAGTTCTTTCAATTTAGCTTCGGTTCCATAAAACTTATCCAAGGCCATATGGAAAGATGTATTATAGCCCCAGCTTTCGTTGCCTTCAAATTCCATCACAGGCATCAGCTGGATAGCATTTACATTTAAATCCTTGAAATAGTCAATCTTGTCAATAATGTCTTGAAAGTTCCTGTCGCTGTCAAAATCACGAATCAAGACTTCATAAATTACCAAGTCTTCTTTTTTAGGTTTTGTGAAGTTGGTCACCTGCCAATCGTATACTGGTTGGGCCGTTTGCAATACCGTTACTTCATAACTTTGCCCAGCAGGGTAGTCAGGAAGGTTAGGGTAGGTGTCTTCTGGAATATACGGATCATCCCAAGGTGATAATACCAAGGTTGAAAATGGATCGGCTGTTTTTACTTCACTTGGCGAATTGGTTGCCGGCGAATTGGTGTAGGTCCAGTATTGATAGGTATAAGTCTCACCAGAAGTTAGACCGTTCAGTTCTATCCAAAATTTGGAAGAGGATGCGTCCTTCTTCATTAAATAGGTGCTTGAATAGGGATTCCAATCGTTAAAGCTTCCTGCAACATATACAAAATCTTTGTTTGGAGCATCTAAAACTAAAGTTGCTTTGGTGGCATCTTCGGAATCGTAATTGATGCCGTTTTCCATGCCTTCTGGAAGCGCTTCCACTACCGAGCTGGCGATAATGATTTCAAAGGAGGATTCTCCGGATTCTGTGGAGCCTGAAGGTGTTCCAATAACTGTTACCGTTCCAGATTCTGTTACATTGGTCAAAGTCGTGCTATAGGTTGGAAATCCTTGCCCTGTAGCTACAGAGACATTGTTATAAAGGACTTCAAATGCGCCTACTTGGGTAGTTCCAGCTGATTGCATATAGGCACTAATGGATAGGTTGCCTCCAGATTCCACAATCACAGGATCGTAATTTGGACTGTTAAAAACTACCGTTACAGCGCCTACATAGTATAATTCATCTTGAGATTGTTGGCTACCATCGTCGCTTTTAACCAACATTCCTATTTGACCAATGCCGGTATCTTGATACAGTTCGGTTGGTGTCATAGTGAAGGAGTAGGTGCCATTACCATTGTTGGTGAATTTTTGAGCTTCGTTGGAGTTGCCCCAATCGCCATTGGTAGGGGAATCTCCTGCTTGATTGCCATTGGTGTCGAAATACCAGGTCCAAAGGTATAAGTCTGCTCCATCGGTACTGCCCCATATGTCGGCATCCAAATTGGAGACAGTTATCGTAATTTCATCGGTTTCCTCAAATGGCGATGGACTAATGTCAAAGCTTACGTCGCTTTGTGTTTGCCCATATGAGAAGACATACAATGAAAAAAACAGTAATGAGAGTAATGTGTGTTTCATAGCTATTTTATATTAAAATGGGCTATGATTTCTCATAGCCCATTTGTAAAACTTCTTATTGAAGGGTTATGGTTTTGTTGACGGTGTCCATGGTGAGCGTATACGTCCCAGGGGTTCCTACAAAACTGAAATTACTATCGCCATCATTGGCATTTGCAAAGTTGGCATCGATGGTGTAACCTTCTCCTTCATAATATGGATAATTCAATCCAGACCCCCAATCGGCATTTACCGTGAAGAATCTGAAGGCATCGTTTGTAAACGTTACTTCGGCAGAATATACTCCGGCTCCCGTACAAGGGAAGGCTACCGGTGTATCCCATCCCCAACCTGCGTCAGGCACTCCTGCACCAACAATCCAAAGGGTTTCATATTCGCATTCAATTTGCGCATCACCCAAAGTAATGGTTTTATTAATGGTATCTACACTTAAGTAATACTCTCCAGGAGTTCCTGTAAAACTGAAGTTGCTGTCGCCATCATTAGCATTCGTAAAGTTGCTGTCGATGGTGTAACCTGCACCTTCGTAATATGGATAGTTCAATCCAGATCCCCAATCTCCTTCTACAGTAAAGAATCTAAAGGCATCATTGCTGAAGTTTACATTTCCAGAATACACGCCGTTTCCAGTACATGGTAATGCAACTGGTGTATCCCATCCCCAACCTGCGTCTGGAACACCAGCACCTACCAACCACAATTGGTCGAACTCACAGTTAGGACCAACTACTGGAGGGCCTAAAGTAATGGTCTTGTTTTCCATGTCAATCTCAAGGAAATACTCTCCTTCAGTTCCTACAAATTGGAAATTGCTATCACCGTCATTGGCATTTACCAAGTTTTCGTCAATGGTAAACCCTCTTGACTCATACCAAGGATAGTTGAAGCTAATTGGGCCCCAATCTTGTTGTCCAAAGAATCTAAAATTACCGCCATTATCAGGAGATAACATGACGTTTCCAGAGTATACACTTCCTTGAAGAAGAAATTCTGCAGGAGAATCCCATCCCCAACCAGCGGTTGTAATCCCAGCACCAACACCGTAGATTACAGGTAGAAGTGCAGTTTCATAAGTTGTAACGGTAATAGTAATAACATTTGAATTACGTTCTAAATCGCCAGCAGCAGTCTCAATTACCGAACGGATTCTAATATCGATTGATCCTGTTGTTTCAGGTTCAATTCCCAAGTTAAGGGCTACGTCGTTCAATTCTCCATGGGTCATTTCCAACATAGTGTCCTCTGTAGTCCCTAAGTTTTCAACAGTTGCAAAATCAGTTCCTGAAATGGCGCCTTCAACATAGTAGTTGATGGTAGCCGTAGGATTCTCTGAAAAATCAGGATCATTCCATTCAATGGTCGTTGCAAGCTCATCTTCGGAAATGTCTGTAAGTACGATTTCAAAAGAACTGTCAGGACTCGTAATTACAGGATTGTTTTCAGGGTAAGAACTTACCTTTATTTTAAGCACTTCTGAAATGTCACTTCCTCCTAAGATTCTGAAAAACACATCAGACTCTTCAAAAGCTTGAATGTTGTTGTTCAATAACACAGCGTTAAGTTCTCCCACTGTCATTGAGAATGAGGTGGAGGTAGAAGTTCCTAAGACAATAGGTGCTGTAAATTCTTCATCGGCAGCCATTTCAACAGTGTAATTGTCGGCTCCTGAAATGTTGTCCTGCCATACTAGGGTAAGTGCCACATTTTGGGTGTTGGCACCATCCAATAACAAGGCTGCATTTTCATTTGGAGAAACAATCTTGAAACTTTCGGCTGGATCGATGAATGTAAAGTCATCGGAATTGTTGCAATTTACAGCTACAAGCAGTAGTGCAAAGGCAGAAAATATTTTTAATAAATGTTTCATCTTAAATTAGTTTTGAGTTAGAGAATATGTGTATTCCCTTGGGTTGGACAGGTCTAAAACTACGTGGTAGTTTCCAGCAGTACCATCAAAGGTTAGGTCTCCTCCAGCTTGAAGGAAGCCATCATCGTTAAAGGATCCTAATTCAATAGACCATGCATTGTTTGCTCTAAACTTAAATGGACCAGGTTCAAGGTCAATATCTATTTCCAAAGTTCTGGTAGAACTATTATATACCATATCAGTATCTGAATCCCATCCTGTAGGTGTGGCTTCACCAATGATACCCCAACTTACGGCGGTGGTTGCATAAGTAAGCTCTCCAGTATCGGCCTGTACAAAGTAATACCCAGCTGTAGCTGTACAATCGGTTTCGTCATCTGCTACTAGAATTCCTGTAAAGCTACCGTCATCACCCCAGTCGGTGTTACCCCATTGGAAGGCACCAGCCGCATCAGGAGCCAAGAATTTGTAACCACCATCTAACCAAACATACCCTTCGTAATCGGTTTCTCCAAACGCAGACGAAGCCAAAAGCGGTGCTGTTGGGGGATCCCATCCTTGGTGATTTCCAGGAACAGCCAATTTAGGCAATGCCGTAGTAAAAGGCGTCACGGATACCGTAATGGCATTGGAATAAAGTGGCATATCACTTTGGTTTCCAATGGTTGATTTCACTCTAATGTCCAAAGTCCCTTCGGTAAAAGGAAGCAGTCCTGCTCCCACCGCATATCCGTTGAAGGTTGCAATGTCCAAAGACAATACATTGGAACTGGTAGTTCCTATGACAACGGGTTCTTCAAAATCGGTACCACTTTGAGCCGCTTCTACGATATAGCTTATTTGGGTTGGTACACCGTAATCGGCACTTTCCCAAGTAATCGTAATGGCAGTGTTTGTTTGATTTTCAAAAGGATTTAAGGTATAGGATTGCCCGTCGTTGGGCGTTAAAATGTCTCCAAACGATCCTTCGGTAATTTGGAAATCACCGTGGCCGTCATCACTGCTACAGGCAACGAAAAACATGGTGGCCACGATTAAACAATAATTTATAAGCTGTTTCATTTTCATCTGTTTTTAGTATCCTGGGTTTTGAGTAAGGTTAGGATTAGTAGCTAAGTTATTGTTAGGAATAGGGAATAGGTTTCTGTAAGAATCCACAGAAATTCCGTTAGGTTGATCCCCTTTCCAAGGCCATAAATAACTACCTGTAGTAAACTGGTTGTAACGAATCAAATCGGTACGTCTTAACAACTCCCAATACAATTCTCTAGATCTTTCATTCAAAACAAAGTCCAAAGTAAGGTTGCTGGAAGTAATGTTTCCTGTATTTCCACCAAAGGCTCTGCTTCTTATTTCGTTGATTTTTTGAACCGCAGTACTCATATCACCATTACCACCTCTTAAGGTAGCTTCGGCATAGGTAAGGTAGATTTCTGCCAAACGAATCAATGGCAAATCATTGTCTGTTCTTAAATCTTGACCAGAACCAACTCCAGGGTTACCATTGGTGTCGATATTTTTGAATTTGGTCACGGCATAGCCATTACTGAACTGAGCAATTTCTTCAATTTCCAAAGATTGACCATCGGTATAGAACATAGCTCTCATATCGCCATCTTCAAACTGGTTTACCAAGCTACTGGTAGTTCTTAAACCGGCCCAACCACTGTCTACGCCATAATCGGCAGGCACCATAGAACCTCCAATTTGTGCATGCACCAAGAAAGTAGTTCCCCCATAAGTTTGGGTTTGTACGCCATCAAAATTCAAAGCGAAGATGAATTCGTTTTGGGCTCCGTTGCTATCGTTATCTGCCAAGAACAATTCATCATAAGCAGTTCCGTTGCCGTTACCGTCACTCATGTTAAGAGAGTACGAAGAGTTCATGACTTCATTACAATAAGTGATACAGTCGTTATAACGGTTCTGACCTACATATACTTCTGCATTAAGGTATAATCTACTTAATAGTGCCCAAGCAGCTACGCGGTCTACTCGACCGTATTCATTGGCACCACTGGCAGGTAACAAGTCTTTCACTTCCAAAAGTTCAGCTTCTACAAAATTGAAGACTTCTTCACGAGTGTTTTGTGAAGGTAAGGTGGTTGCTACGGTAACTTGAATTGGTACATTCCCGTATAAATCCATTAAGTTGTAGTATGCATAAGCTCTAAGGAAACGCGCTTCAGCAATGAAGGTTTGTACTTCCTCATCGGTTAGTTGTCCTGCATTTTCAATAAATGAGTTACAGAAAGATACTTCCTGTCCCAAACGGTTGTACATAGCGTTTGTAAAGTCATTACTGCCTGTCCAGTACATTCCGTGCATGTCTGCAACACCAGCATCACCCCAACCTAATACGGCGTGGTCTGTAGTCAATTCGTTTAGGTAGAACAATGTTCTAGTGAATTGCGAAAACCCTTCGTCGATGTCGTTAGGATCTAAATCTGGATTTCCAGCAGGACCTTGCTGCCCAGTAACAGCAAAACCGGCATACAGTTTTGCAAGGGCGCTTTTAGCTTCATCGGCATTGGCATATACGTCTTCTTCGGTAAAACTATCTGGGTCGATTGGAGATTGGTCCAAATCGCTATGACAGCTTACCATTGCCAAGGCTATAAAAGCGTATGATATTTTATTAAAGATATTTTTCATAGTTACAATTTTTAAAAGTCAATATTAACACCAAACACAAAGGATCTTGGTCTAGGGTAAAAACTGTTGTCGATACCACCATTGATTTCAGGATCCAAACCATCGTAATTTGTAAACACCGCTACGTTTTGAACAGAACCGTAAAGTCTGATAGTAGTGTCTTTAATAGCATGGTTTAAAGTGTGTCCTAGAGTGATATTGTCTATTCTAAAGAATGACGCGTCCTGAATAAAGTAGTTGCTCAACAAGGTGTTGTCTGTAATTTGGCTGAATCCTGAACTCAGATATTCTGAGTGAATATTGCTCAAATAATTGTTACTTGAAGGAACCACGTTGTTTAAGTAAGCGTTTCCTGAAGCTACGTTGTTGTAAGCATAGTTACCAAGGCTAGCTCTTGTTTGTACAGAGAGATCCCAATTTTTGTAGTATACATTGGTGTTCAATCCCATCAAAACATCGGCATAAGGATCTTTGTAGATAAACTTATCGGCGTCATTGATTACATTATCTCCGTTACGGTCTACAAAAGCACCTTCAATTGGCTTACCGTCTTCGTCGTAAATTTGTTGGAATACCAAGAAGCTGTAAGGTGCCTCACCTTCTACGTGTGTTTGGATGTTGTTTCCAACACCTCCAGAGATACCACCTACATACTGTTGGTCTGGCATACGAGTTACTTCATTGTCGTTGAAAGAAACGTTGTAGTTAACTGACCATTCAAAATCTTCAGTTCTCACTGGGATAACGGTTACGTCAAATTCTACCCCTTTATTCTCCATATCACCAATGTTGGCGGCAATTCTGTTAGAGAAGTTGGTAAAAGGGTCTACGGTAGAAGTTGCAATCAAATCATTACTTTTTCTCATATAAGCGTTTACAGACCCTTTAATTCTGTTTTCAGCAAAACCATAGTCTAAACCTACGTTGAAGGTTTCACTAACCTCCCATTTAAGGTCTTTATTAATGGCATCTGGTCTGTAGGTTGGATAGTAAGTGCTTCCAAAAAGATAGGTTGCAAAAGAGTTACTTCCTGTATACCGGGTAAGGAACAAGTAATCTCCCAATCCGTTTACGTTACCTACGGTACCGTAACCAACTCTAAGTTTTAATTCTGTAACCCCACTGTCTTCCATAAACTCCTCTTTTTTGATGTTCCAAGCTAAGGCTGCAGATGGGAAGTACCCCCAACGGTCATTGGAGTTAAGTTTTGAAGAGGCATCCGCTCTAAAGGTTGCAGTTAATAAATAACGTCCTTTATAGTCATAGTTCACTCTTCCGAAGTAAGATAATAAGACACTTTTACTTCTGTCTATATATTCAAATTGGATATCAGCATCTGGATTTTCGATAGCATTTTGCTCGTCAATACTGCTGTAGCTATAACCATCATACTCAAACGACTGGTAAGAGTAACCAGCAACCGCATTTAAGTTGTGGGTGTCTTCGTTAAAAGATGTGTTGTAGGTTAGATAAGCATCCAATAATTTGTCTGTTCTTTCTTGGGAATATTCATTTCTAGATCCAATCCAATCTGGGTCTGTAGAAGGATAGTCTTCAGAGGTAACTGTTCTTCCGTTACTGTTGGATTTGTCCAAACCTACGTTAACCGTAGCAGTAAGGTCTTCTAAAAAATGGAAATTGTAGTCTACTTTGGCATTTCCTAAGAAACGTCTAACTTCAGAAGTATCGTCTACCAAGTTTAACTGTGCCACAGGGTTGATTGGAGAAAGACTGATGTGCGTGCCGTTGGCATCTGTCCAATCAAAGTAGCCTCCGTATTGAGAATTGGCATCATATACTGGTTGAGTTGGATCATAAACGTTTGCCGATCCAATAGCACCTCTATTTCCGAAGAAATTTTCAGTATATTGTCCTTTGGCGTTCAATTCAATTTTTAAATGATCATCCAATAACTTTGGAGTCAAACTTAAAGCTCCAGTAGTTCTTTTGAAGTTATCTCTTCGAAGGATACCATCATGATCTGAATAACCTACAGAAGCTCTCATTGGCACTCCCCAAGCACTTCCCAAGGCACTAAAGTTGTGGTCTTGACCAAAGGCGTTGTTGTAAATTTCATCCTGCCAATCGGTGTTGGCATTTCCAAGTAATGCTATTGTAGCTTCATTGGCACGAGGATGGTTTGTGACAACCTCTCTAAATTGATCTGCAGAAAGAACGTCTACAGTGGCACTAGAGGTGTGGTGTGTAGTAGAAGAATTTAAGTTGAATTTAAAATCGTTGTCCTTTCCTTTTTTAGTAGTAATCAAGATAACCCCGTTACCTCCTCGAGAACCATAGATGGCTGTTGCCGAAGCATCTTTTAAAACCACCATGCTTTCAATGTCGTTCGGGTTGACAAGGTTCAATGGGTTTCTTGCCCCTCCAACAGCATCGTTGTTGATTGGAATACCGTCTATTACTATTAATGGATTACTGCTTAAGGATAGAGACCCCGTACCTCTAATACGGATATCTTGCCCTTCTCCAGGAGCCCCACTACCAGAAGTAATGGATACCCCGGCTACCTTACCGGTAATTAATTGTTGGGCAGATACAATAGGACCTTTGTTGAAATCCTCAGAAGTTACCATATCTGCTGTTCCTGTAAGGTCGTCCTTTTTCACAGCACCATAACCAATAATAACAACTTCATCCAATTTGGCAGCATCCTCAACCATACTAACATTTAAGGTGCTTTGCCCGGTGTAGGTGATTTCTTGAGTGATGTACCCTACATAGGAAAATACAATGACGTCTCCATTGTTGACATTCAATTGATAATTTCCATCAAAATCGGTTGCCGTTCCCGATGTAGTGCCCTTAATTAGGACATTAACTCCAGGTAGTGGCAAGGATGAAGATTCTTCCGTTACTACTCCCGATAGTTGGGTCTGCGCAAATAGGAATGAAGGCAGCATGCAACACAGGAATAATAAGTAATTTAGCGTTGTTTTCATACAATTCTTTTGAATTAGTTTGTTAACTTTATTTAGTTATATTTTCACTTCTCAATGATAAAACTAGGTAAATTTTATGTCACTTTTTATGATATCCATTTTATAGGGGTTGCGCAAACGTTTTCGTGTTGAAAACTTTAGCTCAAAATATGAAATAAATGAATATCGGACCAAGAATTTAACAGATTATCAATTTAGAAGTATATTTATTGCCGGAAAAGAAAAATTTATGAAGAGAAAGGTTACGCTAAAACAGATTGCGAAAGAGTTGGATGTTTCGATTGGAACCGTATCTAAAGCCCTTAGAAACAGTAAGGAAATTAGTGAAGATACGCGTGAAAAAATTCAGGCGTTTGCGAAACTCTATAACTATAAGCCAAACAATATTGCCCTAAGTTTAAAAAACAGGAAAACCAAGACCATTGGGATTATCATTCCGGAGATTGTGCACCACTTTTTTTCCAAGGTCATTATGGGGATTGAAAAGGTGGCCAACAAGCGAGGTTACAATGTTATTGTAGGGTTGTCTAACGAGTCCTTTGATAAGGAAGTTATCAATATGGAAATGTTGGCCAATGGGAGTATTGATGGATTCATTCTTTCCATTTCCAAAGAAACTTTGCTGCAGCAGGATTATCACCATTTTAAGGAAACCATTGCACAAGGAATGCCTATTGTCATGTTTGATAGGGTGGTGAATGAAGTGAATTGCGATAAGGTGATTGTGGATGATTTTCAAGGGTCTAAAAATGCCGTAAAAAAATTGATAGCTAATGGTTGCAGGCATATAGCCATTATTACCACTAAAGACTATGTTAGTGTTGGGCGCTTACGAACACAGGGGTATTTGGAAGCACTGGAAGAACATAAGTTTGAGCCGGAATCTGGTTTGATATTGAAAATTGTAGAAGAATTGGATGCCGAAGATCATTTGGAGGAATTGGAAAGGGAGATAGAATATCTCTTCAAGGATAATCCAGAATTGGATGGCATTTTTGCGGTGAATGAGCTTTATGCACTTACAGCAATGAAAGTGGCAAGACGCTTGAATAAGAATATTCCAGAAGACTTACAGGTGATAGGGTTTACCGATGGAGTTCTGTCCAAACACGCTACACCAGGTTTGACTACGGTAAGCCAACATGCCTTGCAGATAGGAGAGAAGGCTGCTGAACTTTTGATAGATAAATTGGAAGGTGAAACCGAGGAGGAGAGCTATCAAACCGTGGTTTTGGAAACTGAATTAATAGAGCGCGAATCCACCAAATAAAAAAGTTAACACCTAGGTAACGATCTTTTTATTATCTTTACACCCGATCAAAACTTATATTTTCACTTCTCACCTATAAGTTTTGATAAGTTAACGCTTATCAAAATAGTATCAATTAAAATGTACTATTTAAATGAAAAAGCGTGTATTAGGCTTTTGGGAAATCTGGAACATGAGTTTTGGGTTTCTCGGAATTCAAATGGGGTTTGCCCTTCAAAATGCCAATGCCAGTAGAATTTTACAAATTTTCGGAGCAGACGTTCACGAATTGTCATGGTTTTGGATTGTAGCACCTCTTACCGGATTAATTGTTCAACCCATAATTGGGCACTATAGTGACAAAACCTGGACTAGATTAGGTCGAAGGCGACCTTATTTTTTAGTGGGGGCTTTGTTGGCTGCACTGGGGTTGGTTTTAATGCCTAATGCAGATATGTTCACCGCATTTATGCCTGCCATTTGGGTAGGTGCTGGAATGTTGATGATCATGGATGCTTCTTTTAATGTAGCCATGGAGCCGTTTCGCGCTCTGGTTGCAGACAATCTTCGAACAGATCAAAGAACCTTAGGGTTCAGTATTCAAACAGTTTTAATAGGTATAGGAGCTGTGGTTGGTTCATGGTTGCCTTATGCGCTTACTAACTTTTTTGGGGTTTCCAATTCCAGAAATGATGGTGGTGTGCCACTTCACTTATTACTGTCCTTTGGAATAGGGGCAGCAATTTTGGTTGGAAGTGTCCTTATTACGGTGTTTAGAACCAAAGAATACTCTCCTGAGGAATTAGCCCTAATGTCAGATGAAGCAGAAATCCCTGAAAATGAAAAATCCAGTTTGATGGATATTTTTACAGATTTTGCTAAAATGCCTCAAACCATGAGGCAATTGGCTTGGGTGCAATTCTTCTCTTGGTTCGGTCTTTTTGGAATGTGGGTGTTTTCTACCCCAGCTTTAGCACATCATATTTACGGATTACCGGTTAGCGATACGCATAGTGCAGCGTATCAAGATGCAGGTGACTGGGTAGGGGTGCTATTTGGAGTGTACAATTTGGTTTCTGCAATTTTTGCCTTCTTTTTACCCGTTATAGCGGCAAGAATTGGTAGGAAGCGAACTCACGTAATCTCTTTAATTATTGGAGGAATTGGTTTAATATCCATGTATTTCTCTCCAAATGAATATTGGTTGATATTATCTATGGTGGCCGTAGGAGTTGCTTGGGCCAGTATCTTGGCAATGCCTTACGCCATTTTGGCGGGGTCTATCCCTGCTAGAAAAATGGGAGTTTATATGGGGATTTTCAACTTCTTTATCGTAATCCCCCAAATTATTAATGCCTTTATAGGCGGACCTATCGTAAAATATTTTTACAACGAAAATGCCATGTTGGCTTTGGTAACTAGTGGAGTGAGCTTTTTAATTGCGGCACTTTTAGTGAGAAGAGTAAAGGATGTGGATGAAATAATAGAAACAGCAAATGAATAAGAAAGGATTTATTTTCGACCTAGATGGTGTAATTGTAGACACTGCAAAATACCATTTTTTGGCTTGGAAAAAGTTGGCCAATAGTATTGGCGTGGATTTTACCGAAACACAAAACGAACAATTGAAGGGTGTGAGTCGTGTAAAATCGTTGGAAAAGATATTGGCTTGGGGCAACAAAACGGTTTCCGAAGCAGAATTCAAGGAACTTATGGATTCCAAAAATACCGATTACCTGAACTACATCGAGCAGATGAATGCTTCAGAAATTCTACCGGACGTTCCTAAAGTTCTCAATTACCTTATAGAGAACAAACAGGGAATTGCCTTGGGCTCGGCCAGTAAAAATGCTACGGTTATTTTGGAAAAGGTCGATTTGCTTTCAAAGTTCGATCAAATTGTGGATGGTAACCATGTGGTAAAAGGAAAACCAAATCCAGAAGTGTTTTTGAAAGGGGCGGAAGCTCTGGGAATAGAACCTAAACACTGCATCGTGTTTGAAGATGCGTCGGCAGGAATCGAGGCGGCCAAGGCAGCCCAAATGATTGCCATAGGCATAGGAGATAAAACGGTATTGGGAGATGCCGATTATGTATTTAATGATTTTACAGAAATCTCAACAGATTTTATTAAAGAACTAATTGAAAAATGAATCAAGATTATATAAAACCAGACAATTGGTCCATTATTGAGGAAGGGTTTGAGCCAGATCGCGTTAAATCCTCAGAGAGTTTATTTAGTATTGGAAATGGAGCCATGGGCCAACGTGCCAACTTTGAAGAGCAGTACTCCGGTCCAACATTCCAGGGAAGCTATATCGCTGGGGTTTATTATCCTGATAAAACCCGTGTGGGCTGGTGGAAAAATGGCTATCCAGAGTATTTTGCCAAAGTATTGAATGCTCCCAATTGGATAGGGATTAATGTGTATGTGGATGGTGAGGCTTTGGATTTGCACCTTTGTACAGAAGTGAAGGATTTTGTTAGGGAACTGAACATGAAAGAAGGTTGGTTGTCTAGATCCTTTACGGCAACACTTCCAAATGGAGTGGAAGTACAGGTGACCTCCAAAAGGTTTTTAAGTCTTGATTTAGATGAAGTGGGCGCCATCAATTATTCGGTGACACCACTCAATAAGGATGTTACTATAGTTTTTGAACCTTATTTGGATGCAGGAATCACCAATGAAGATTCCAACTGGGATGACAAATTTTGGAACATTACCAACATTACCCACAATGGCGTACAAGCCTTCATAGAGGCTCACACCATGAAAACGCAATTCCATACCTGTACGTTTATGGAATCGCAATGTTTGGTAAATGGTAAAGCACTTGCTTTAACCCCAAACATTTCTCAAAACGATACCAGAATCAGTTTTGAATACGCTTCAGATGTAAAGGCCAATGACACCTTTACTATCAACAAAATGGGAGGTTATGTGGTAGATAGAAATCACGATAAAACCCATTTAGTTGCCGCAGCCAAAAGTGCTTTGCAAGAGGCCTATAATTTAGGTTTTGAAGGTTTGTTGGCAAAACAAAAAGAGGCTTGGGCCAATATTTGGGCCATGGCCGACATCACCATAGAAGGCGATGTAAAAGCACAGCAGGGAATCCGTTTCAATATTTTGCAATTGAACCATACTTATTTAGGAAAGGATGCACGATTGAATATTGGACCTAAAGGATTTACCGGTGAAAAATATGGAGGTAGTACCTATTGGGATACCGAAGCTTATTGTATCCCGTTCTATATGGCTACCAAAGATCAAAATGTAGCGAGAAGCTTGTTGGAATACCGCTACCATCATTTGGATAAAGCCATTGAAAATGCTGAAAAATTGGGCTTTTCAAATGGAGCGGCTTTATATCCTATGGTAACCATGAATGGAGAGGAATGTCATAATGAGTGGGAAATCACTTTTGAGGAAATTCACCGTAACGGGGCCATTGCCTTTGCCATTTTTAACTACTACAGGTATACTGGCGATTACAGTTACATTCCAGAAAAAGGATTGGAAGTGTTGATTGGAATTGCCCGTTTTTGGCATCAACGTGCGACCTTTTCAACAGCAAAAAATAAATATGTCATCTTGGGCGTAACAGGTCCGAATGAATACGAAAACAATGTCAACAATAATTTCTACACCAATTACATTGCCCAATGGTGTATCAATTATGCTTTGGAAAACATTGAAAAGGTAAAAAGCGAGTATGCCGAAGATTACTCCAGAATCATGGACAAAGTCCAATTGGGAGCTGAGGAACTAAAAGCTTGGAAAGATGTGTCTGGCAATATGTATTTCCCATATTCCGAAGAGCACCAAGTGTATTTGCAACAGGATGGCTTTTTGGATAAGGAATTGATAACGGTTGCCGATTTGGATAAATCCGAGCGTCCAATCAACCAAAAATGGTCTTGGGACCGCATCTTGCGTTCACCTTATATCAAACAGGCGGACACCTTACAAGGGTTCTACTTTTTTGAAGACCATTTTTCTACAGAAGAATTAGAACGTCATTTTAATTTCTACGAGCCTTTTACGGTTCACGAAAGTTCCTTGTCGCCATGTGTGCATAGTATTCAGGCTGCAAAATTGGATCAAATGGAAATGGCTTATACCTTTTACTTGAGAACCTCGCGTCTGGATTTGGACGATTATAATAAAGAAGTTCACGAAGGACTTCACATTACGTCCATGGCAGGGACTTGGATGAGTATTGTAGAAGGTTTCGGAGGGATGCGCGTGAAGGAAGACAAGTTGTTCTTCGAACCAAAAATTCCTAAGGAATGGACCAGTTATTCTTTCAAAGTCAACTTCAGACATCATATTTTGAAAGTGAATGTATCCCAAAAGCAAACAAGTTTTGAATTGGAAACAGGTGAAGCTTTGGACATTTTGGTGAATGATCAAGCAATTACAGTAACAAAAGGAACTACAGTAACTTTGGGATAAGCCAAAGTTTGGAATAAAAAGTAAAGAATCGGTATTAAAGGAAAAAAGATGAAGAGAGTTAGTATATTATTTTTAGTGTTGTTTTTGGCCTTTCAGGGCATTTGGGCCCAGGTGGTCCAATCGCCAAATGGGGCCTTGGAAATGGAATTTTCGTTGAAACAGAACGGCACGCCAACCTATCAATTGTCCTACAAAAACAAGGCTGTTGTAAAACCAAGTAGTTTGGGCTTGGAACTCAAGGATGATAAAACCTCCTTGTTGAATGGCTTTGAAATTGTAAATACCGAAACAGCAACTTTTGATGAAAATTGGACACCTGTTTGGGGTGAAGAACAAACTATCAGAAACCATTATAATGAATTGGCTGTAACCCTAAAACAAACCGAAACGGATCGCACCATGCGCATCCGTTTTCGTTTGTTTGATGAGGGCTTGGGCTTTCGGTATGAATTTCCGTCGCAGCCAAATTTGGTGTATTTCGTCATCAAGGAAGAACGCACCCAATTCGCAATGGCGGGAGACCATACCGCGCTTTGGATTCCTGGAGATTATGATACCCAGGAATACGATTATACCAAATCGAGATTGTCTGAAATTAGAGGAAAGTTTGATGCAGCTGTAACAGGGAATGCTTCGCAGGAACAATTTTCTAAAACAGGTGTTCAAACAGCTTTGATGATGAAAACCGATGACGGTTTGTATATCAATATTCACGAGGCTGCCTTGATCAATTATTCCTGTATGCACTTGAACTTGGATGATAAAAACTTGGTGTTTGAATCTTGGCTAACTCCTGATGCCAATGGGGACAAGGGCTATATGCAGGCCCCTTGTAATACGCCTTGGCGTACGGTGATGGTAAGCGATGATGCTAGGGATATTTTGGCGTCAAGAATTACCTTGAATTTGAACGACCCTTGTGAAATAGAGGATACTTCATGGATTAAGCCCGTGAAATACATTGGTGTTTGGTGGGAAATGATTACAGGTAAAAGTTCTTGGTCCTACACTAATGATTACCCTGCAGTACAGTTGGGCGTAACCGATTTTTCCAAAGCAACGCCTAATGGAACTCATGCCGCCAACACGAAGCATGTTAAAGATTATATTGATTTTGCTGCCGAACATGGTTTTGATGCCGTTTTGGTGGAAGGTTGGAACGAAGGTTGGGAAGATTGGTTTGGAAAGTCCAAGGATTATGTCTTCGATTTTGTAACCCCATATCCAGATTTTGATGTGGAAGGCATTCATCAATATGCCAAATCCAAAGGTGTTGAAATGATTATGCATCATGAAACTTCAGGATCGGTTCGTAACTACGAGCGCCATATGGAACAGGCATATCAATTTATGAATGACCATGGCTATACTGCCGTTAAAAGTGGCTATGTGGGAGATATTTTGCCAAGAGGTGAAAACCACTATAACCAGTGGATCGTTAACCATTATCAATATGCTTTGGAGCAGGCGGCAGAACACAAAATCATGATCAATGCTCATGAGGCTGTGAGGCCTACAGGAGTGTGTAGAACATGGCCTAATTTAATTGGGAACGAATCGGCAAGAGGAACCGAATACCAAGCTTTTGGAGGTTCAAAACCTAACCACGTGACCATTTTGCCATTCACACGTTTAATTGGTGGACCGATGGATTATACCCCAGGTATTTTCGAAATGGACATCAGTAAGCTTAATCCTGCCAACCAATCACATGTCAACAGTACTATTGCTAACCAATTGGCCTTGTACGTTACCATGTACAGTCCGTTGCAAATGGCTGCCGATTTACCAGAACATTACAAGCAGTTTATGGATGCTTTTCAATTTATAAAGGACGTGGCCATAGATTGGGAGAAAAGTGTGTATCTGGAGGCCGAGCCTGGAGAGTACATCACCATTGCAAGAAAAGAAAAAGGGGATAGCAGTTGGTTTGTTGGAAATGTAAACGGTGTGGACGGCAGAACAGCCGACATCAAATTGGATTTTCTAGAAGATGGAAAAAAATATTTGGCCACTATTTATGCCGATGCTAAAGATGCTCATTACAAAGCCAACCCACAAGCTTACACAATAAAGACTAAAAAAGTGACCAGTAAATCTAAATTGTCGCAGTATTCTGCTCCAGGAGGAGGTTTTGCCATTAGTATAACAGAGATTAAATAAGAATCATGAAACAAGTGTTGGGGATATTTTTTGGAAGGCTAAAGCATACAGTTATTTGTGGTGCTTTTCTTGGGCTGAGTCTTTTTACAAATGCTCAAATTGAAAGGGTGGAACCACCCAATTGGTGGGTAGGTTTTAAAAACCCATCCGTGCAATTATTGGTGAAGGGACCAGATGTTGGTGAGCTTACACCGAGTGTAGAAGCTTCGGGAATTTCCATTGTTAAAGTCCATAAAGCCGATAGCCCCAATTATTTGTTTATCGATTTGAACATAGCGCCTTCTGTGAAAGCAGGGAGTTTTGATATCGTCTTTAAAAATGGCAGAAAGGAAAAGGAACGCATCACTTATGAACTGAAACAACGTGACAAGTCTTCGGAGCAATTTGAAGGTTTCAACAGCAGTGATGCCATTTACTTGATTACGCCTGATCGCTTTGCCAATGGCGACACATCTAATGATGTACGTGCCAATATGAATGAAAAAATCATAGATCGTAAAAATGATTATGGTCGACATGGAGGGGATATTGAAGGGATTATTCAGCATTTGGATTATATTGAAAGCGTGGGCTTTACCGCCATTTGGCCAACGCCCTTGTTGACCAACGATATGCCTGAATCTTCATATCACGGTTATGCCATTACCGATTTTTATGAGGTAGACCCAAGGTTTGGGACTTTGGAGGATTACAAAACACTTTCACAACAAGTATCTCAAAAGGGGATGAAACTCATCATGGACATGGTAGCAAACCATTGCGGAAGTTACCATTGGTGGATGAAGGACTTACCTTTTAAGGATTGGGTAAACCAACAAGAAGCTTATGAGGCTACTGGAAAGGTGAAGAACTCCAATCACAGACGTACGACCAATCAGGATTTGTACGCCTCCAAAATTGATAAAAAGGAAATGAGCGAAGGTTGGTTTGTACCTGCAATGCCAGATTTGAACCAGCGCAACCCTTTCATGGCTAATTATATTATCCAAAACAATATCTGGTGGGTAGAAACCCTTCAGTTGGGAGGTATCAGACAGGATACCTACCCGTATCCCGATAAGGAATTTATGGGGAAATGGGCCGGAGCCATCATGACCGAATACCCTAATTTAAATATTGTTGGGGAAGAATGGAGCGTCAATCCTCTCTTGGTAAGATATTGGCAAACTGGAACACCTAATAAGCAAGGCTACGAATCACATTTAAAATCTACGATGGATTTTCCTATGCAGGAAGCCATTGTGAAAGCTTTGAATGAAGAAGAAACTTGGGGAACAGGTTTGGTGAAAATGTATGAAGGATTGGCTAACGATTTCGTCTACACAAATCCAGAATCCATAATGGTGTTTCCAGATAATCATGATATGGATCGTGTGTTTACCCAGTTAAAGGAAAACATTCCCCATACAAAAATGGCGCTAAGTTATATGGCTTTGATGCCTCGCACGCTGCAGATGTACTACGGTACGGAAATACTCATGCAGAACACAGCCAAACCTCATGATCATGGACTGATTAGAACAGATTTTCCTGGGGGTTGGGATACTGATGCAGTGAATGCCTTTACAGGAAATAGTTTGTCTGCTGAGAAGAAAGACATGCAGCAGTTTGTAAAATCCCTAATGAATTATCGCAAGCAAAGTAAAGCCATTCACGAGGGAAGTACTATGCATTTTGCTCCCGAAAATGGGGTGTACTTACTGTCTAGAATCTTGGGGGATGAAACGGTGGTTTTAATCATTAATAAAAACGACACGGTGCAAACTATTGGCTTGGACCGTTTTGCAGAACTAGGACTTGAAGGGAAATCTATGACAAACATTCTTTCCAAAGAAAAAATAGTTTGGGGAAGAAATGTAACATTACCTGCAAAGGGAATGCTGCTTTTATCAACATTAAATACATTTTAAAATACTTTGTGGTTATGATTTTCAGTCGTTTATGTTATTTTGCAGTAGCGCTTCTTCTCGTTTTGGGATGCAAGGAAAAAAAAGAGACTCCTATGACAAATGAAACACAACCAATTTCAGTTGATGCCCCTAAAAAAGAAGTCGTTTATCAAGTGTTTACACGGCTCTTTGGGAATACCAACGCTACCAACAAGCCCTGGGGAACCATTGAAGAAAATGGTGTTGGAAAATTTAATGACTTTTCAGATAAAGCCCTTCAGGAAATTAAGGGTTTAGGGGTGACCTATATTTGGTATACCGGCGTGCCTCACCATGATGTCATCACAGATTATACCGCTTATGGAATATCCAACGACGATCCCGATGTGGTGAAAGGACGGGCAGGCTCTCCTTATGCGGTGAAGGATTATTATAATGTGAATCCTGATTTGGCAGAAGACGTTTCCAAACGTTTGGAAGAATTTGAAGCCTTGATTGAGCGTACCCATAAAAATGGATTAAAACTCATCATCGATATTGTGCCTAATCACGTGGCAAGAAACTATCAAAGCATCACAAATCCTGAGGGTGTGGAAAGCTTCGGAGCTAAGGATGATACCTCAAAAGCATATAGCGTCAATAACAATTTTTATTACATCCCGGGAGAAGCTTTTAAAGTGCCGGTTCCCGAAAATAATTACCAACCTTTGGGTGGGCAGCCGAATCCTTTGTCAGATGGTAAGTTTGATGAAAACCCGGCCAAGTGGACTGGAAATGGATCGCGTTTGGCGCAGCCCAATTTTCACGATTGGTACGAAACTGTAAAAATAAATTATGGGGTAAGTCCAGATGGACATAAGGATTTTCCTGAGTTGCCAGAAGGGTTTGAAAATAAGGATTACCAAGCGCACTATCAATTTTGGAAAGATAAAACACTACCGGATTCTTGGGTGAAATTCAAGGATATTGCCTTGTATTGGTTGGAAAAGGGAGTGGATGGTTTTAGATATGATATGGCGGAAATGGTTCCAGTGGAATTCTGGAGCTATATGAATTCAGCCATAAAAATGAAAAATCCAGATGCCTTTTTATTGGCAGAGGTTTACAATCCAGATTTATATAGAGCCTATATCCATAAAGGGAAAATGGACTATCTGTACGACAAGGTTCAGTTGTATGATACTTTGAAGCATATCATGCAGGGTCATGGCAAAACCGATAATATTCCGCCAATTCAAGACTACTTGTCCGACATAGAACACCATATGTTGCACTTTTTGGAAAACCACGACGAGCAGCGTATTGCGAGCCCTGAATTTGCAGGAGATGCCCAAAAGGCAAAGCCGGCGATGGTGCTATCCGCAACCATCAGTACGTCTCCAACCTTGATTTATTTTGGTCAGGAATTTGGAGAACCGGGAGCTGAAGATTTAGGTTTTGGGGATCCTTCCCGAACTTCCATTTTTGATTATGGAAGTGTCCCTACCCTGAGGCGTTGGGTAAACGACAAACAATTTGATGGAGGCAAGTCGACACCTGAAGAGCTGGAATTGCGTGATTTTTACAAGCGTTTGCTGAATTTTACAATTTCAAGTGACGCTTTAATGGGAGCGTATGAAGAATTGCATACATACAATACCCATCATACCGAGCACTATGGCTTGAAACAATTTTCTTTTGCGCGTTGGAATGCTAATGAAAAATTGATAATTGTCTCTAATTTCGATCCTTATTTCGGTACGGAATTCGATTTGAAATTACCAGAGTCTGTTAGGCAAAAATGGCAATTACAAGCGGGTGATTACAATTTGAAAGATCAACTTTATAATGATTTTGAAACGACATTGCATGTCTCGGATTCCAGTGCCACGACAAGAATTCCATTGAAACCATTGCAGTCTTTTATTCTTAAATTACAGTAGTTTATGAAACACTTTCTATGTATCTTAGGTCTATCAATTTTAATGATGAATTGTCAAGAGAAAAAAGTTGAGACTTTAACTGTAAAGCCCGAAGCTCCATTTGTATGGGAAGCGGCCAATGTCTATTTCCTATTGACCGATCGTTTCAATAATGGTGACCCTTCAAACGATGTCAATTTTGGTCGTAACAATGTTACCGGTTTTCTTCGTGGTTTCGAAGGAGGTGATTTGAGAGGTGTCATCCAAAAAATAGAAGAAGGCTATTTTACAGATTTGGGCATTAATGCCATTTGGATGACTCCGATAGTGGAGCAGATACATGGAAGTAATAATGAAGGCACAGGAACTACCTATGCTTTTCATGGTTATTGGACCAAAGATTGGTCGGCTTTGGATCCTAATTTTGGAACCAAGGAAGATTTGCATGAATTGGTAAAGGTGGCTCACGAACATGGTATTCGTATTTTGTTGGATGCTGTCATTAACCATACGGGGCCAGTGACAAATATGGATCCTGTTTGGCCAGATACTTGGGTGCGGACCAATCCGCAATGTTCCTATAAAGATTATGGAACTACTGTTGAATGCACTTTGGTGGCTAATCTTCCGGATATTAGAACTGAAAGTAATGACGATGTTGAGTTGCCTCCGCAACTTGTAGAAAAATGGAAGGCCGAAGGGCGTTATGAAGAAGAAGTGGCAGAGTTGGAAGCCTTTTTTGAAAGAACAGGTCATCCAAGAGCACCTCGTTTTTATATCATGAAATGGCTCACCGATTACATCACCGAATTCGGGATAGATGGCTATAGGGTGGATACTGTAAAGCACACCGAGCCTTATGTTTGGCAAGAATTTAAAAAAGAATGCGATTATGCCTTTGCTCAATGGAGAATGAGCCATCCAGAAAAAGTATTGGATGATAATGAGTTTTACTTAATTGGAGAGGTGTATAATTACGGGATTAGTGGTGGAAAATACTTCGATTTTGGAGATCAAAAAGTCAACTACTTTGATCAGGCCTTTAATAGTCTAATCAATTTTGAAGCGAAATGGAATGCCAAGCAAATGAACTATGAGAGTATGTTCAAAAAGTACTCAGATAGCTTGAATTCTGTTTTGAAAGGCTATAGTGTGCTCAATTATATGAGTTCCCATGACGACGCTCAGCCGTTCGATCCAAAGAGAGAAAAACCTTTTGAGACAGCCAATAGGTTGCTGTTGTGCCCAGGAGCTTCCCAAGTGTATTATGGGGATGAATTGGCGAGACCATTAGTGATTGAAGGAACCCAGGGAGATGCTACTTTAAGGTCTTTTATGAATTGGGGAGATTTACAAAGTAACCCTAAGACAGCAACTATTTTAGCCCATTGGCAAAAATTGGGACAATTCAGAAGAAATCATCCTGCAGTAGGAGCCGGAACACACCAAATGTTATCCAAAGAACCTTATGTGTTTGCCAGAACCTATTCTAAAGATGGGTTTAAAGATAAGGTGGTTGTTGGCATTTATTTGAATAAAGGACCAAAGGAATTGAATGTGTCAAATATCTTTGCAGAGGGTGAAACCTTATATGATTTTTATTCGAATCAAGAGGTTACGGTTGTATCTGGAAAAGTAACTGTAGATTCCAATTTTGATACTGTATTATTGGAAAAAAACTAATTAATTTACCTCTTTAATGTAAAATGGCCTAGGTAAAAGGTGGGGGAGTATGTGAAATTATAGAATGAATAATAATCAATATGAAATAGCCACTTTGGGTGGCGGATGTTTTTGGTGTACCGAAGCTGTGTTTCAGGAGCTTGATGGCGTTGAGGCCGTTGTTTCAGGGTATATGGGTGGAACCGTTCCAGGAACTCCAACCTATCGGGAGGTCTGCTCTGGTTTGACGGGGCATGCCGAAGTGGTGCAAGTAACATTCAATCCTTCTAAAATTTCATTTAAGGAACTTTTGGAAGTCTTCATGACCACTCACAACCCAACAACTTTGAACCAACAAGGCGCTGATGTTGGGACGCAGTATCGTTCGGTGATTTTTTATCATGACGATCATCAAAAACAAAAGGCTGAAGAGGTGCTGCGAGATATGGCGCAGTATTTTGAATCTCCGATCGTAACTGAAATTACTGAGTTGCAAACATTCCATAAAGCAGAGGACTACCATCAGAATTATTATCGTAATAATCCCGATCAGGGGTATTGCAGTTTTGTGATTGCTCCAAAATTGTCCAAATTAAGACAAATGTTTCAGTCTAAATTGAAGTCTAAGACTTAATTGTAGGGTTTTGCGTATTTTTTAAGACCTTTGCCAAGTGTCTTTAAAGCCAATCGTATGACTTCAGTAAACGACTTATTACAATTACTCCATTTAGATTCGAATTCTGAAAACCAATTTCAAGGTCTTAGTAAAACTGTTGGGAGTCCCAATGTGTTTGGAGGTCAGGTGTTGGCCCAGGCCATAAATGCTGCGTACCGCACAATTACCAATCAGCGAGTATTGCATTCTATGCACGCCTATTTTTTGGAAGCTGGTAATTTGGAATTGCCCATAACTTATGATGTTGGTAGTATGAGGGACGGTGGAAGTTTCTCGGTAAGACGTGTTACAGCTAGCCAGAACGGAACGGTTATTTTTATTTTATCGGCTTCTTTTCATAAAAGGGAGGAAGGTTACGATCATCAAATTGAAATTCCGAAGAATATTAAACAGCCAGAGGAATTGTTGAGTTGGAGTGATATGTTGGAGCAGTTTGGCGAAGCGATTCCGCCAAGGACTAAAGGCTTTTTGCAAATTGAGCGGCCTATAGAATTTAAACCTGTTGAGGTTGTAGACCCATTCAATAAAAAAGATTTGCCGCCTTCCACCAATGTTTGGTTTAAGCTGAAGGGAGACAGTTCCAACTTGGATCTGTCCCAAAAACAACAGATTCTAACCTATATTTCCGATTATAATATTTTGGCTGCCGCTATGAACAGGCATGCCAGTAAAGCTCATTGGGGGAATACACAAACGGCTAGTTTGGATCATTCCATGTGGTATTTTAGGGATTTTGATTTTGACGATTGGTTGCTTTATGCCATTGAGTCGCCGAATGCGTCCAATGCCAGAGGGTTTGCCAAAGGAAATATTTTTACCAGAGATGGGAAATTGGTGGCTTCTGTAGCCCAAGAAGGTTTAATGCGTCCTTTAAAAAAATGAGGCATTTCGACGTCATTATAGTGGGAGGTGGTGCAGCTGGTTTTTTTGCGGCCATCAATATTGCAGAGCAAAATCCTTCACTACAAATCTGTATTCTGGAAAAGAATAAGGAAGGTCTTCAAAAGGTGAAAGTATCTGGTGGAGGGAGGTGCAACCTCACCCATGCAGAGTTCATTCCGCAGGAATTGGTGTTGAATTATCCTAGAGGTGAAAAGGAGCTTTTGGGGCCGTTTCATCAATTTATGACAGGCGATACCATTGAATGGTTTGAAAAACGAGGTGTGGAACTTAAAATTGAAGAGGACGGAAGGATGTTTCCGGTTTCCGATTCTTCACAAACCATAATCAATTGTTTTTTATCCGAAGCCGAAAAATACGGGATTGAAGTACTTTACAGTCAAAACGTAACCAGTTTGGATGTTGAAAAGAGTGTTGATTGTGAAACGGAAGGTTTTAAAGTGCAAACTAAGGACATGGACTTCGTTTGCGATAAACTTTTGATAGCCACAGGAAGCAGCGTGAAGTTTTGGAAACTTTTGGAGCGCTTAGGACATACTGTGGTTGCTCCGGTACCCTCTTTGTTTACTTTCAATATAAAAGATAAACGCATTGCAGACATCCCTGGAGTGGTCGCTTTGGATGTGGAAGTAAACGTTTTGGATTCCGATTTAAGGAGTGAGGGCCCCTTATTAATTACCCATTGGGGCATGAGCGCGCCTTCAATTTTAAAACTCTCGGCTTTTGGGGCCCTTGAGTTGGCAGAAAAGAACTATCAATTTCAAATAGAAGTCAATTTTATAAAACAATCTTTTGAAGATTGCTTGGCAATGTTGAAGGATTTGAAGCAATCTTTGGCAAAAAAAACAGTCTATAAATTGGCGCAATATGAATTGCCCAAACGTTTGTGGCAACAGTTGGTATTGGCAGCCAATATCAATCCTGATACCCGTTGGGCCGATTTGAATAAGGAACAATTGGAAGCATTGGCTTCACAACTTACCAAAGCCGTTTTTGAAGTAGATGGCAAAAGCACGTTTAAAGATGAGTTTGTAACGGCAGGAGGTGTAGATTTGAAAGAAGTCAATTTTAAGACCTTTGAAAGCAAGTTGTTTCCGGGACTCTTTTTTGCAGGGGAAGTGTTGAATATTGATGCGGTTACAGGAGGTTTCAATTTTCAGAATGCTTGGACAGGGGCTTATTTAGCATCTAAAGCGATATCATCATGAACACTTACATTGCATTATTAAGAGGGATTAACGTGAGCGGACAGAAAAAAGTTCCCATGGCCCAATTGAGGGAACTTCTAACGGTTTCCGGTTTGGAAGAGGTGCAAACGTATATTCAAAGCGGGAATGTGGTTTTTAAGTCTTCAGAAGCCAATCTTTTGAATTTGCAGGAGAAAATTCAATCTGCCATTCAATCGGAGTTTGGTTTTGAGGTCCCTGTTTTGATGGTGTCACCGGAGAAATTGCAACAGGTTTTTGATGCTTGCCCTTTTTCCGAAGAGAAAAAACAAAACAGCTATTTCACCTTGTTATTTGAAACCCCGGATGAAACATTGGTAGCGGAAGCTTCGCAAGTATCTTATCCCAATGAAGAATTTGTCATAATAGGAGATTGCATCTATTTTTATTGTGCTACAGGTTATGGAAGAGCCAAATACAGTAATAATTTCTTTGAACGGAAATTAAAGGTTACTGCCACAGCAAGAAACTATAAAACTATGCTAAAGTTGTTATCTTTGTCGGCATAAAATGAGCAAATGACAGCAAACGATTTTATCCCAAAGCCATACAGTAATCAAGTAGCAAATGGGAAGGTGACTTGGGAGTCGCCAAGTAACATTGCATTGGTGAAATATTGGGGGAAAAAGAAAAATCAAATTCCAGAGAATCCATCCATCAGTTTTACGTTGAACAATTGTAAAACCATTACCACCCTTACATATACAGCCAAAGATAATCATGATGATTTTGAGTTTGAAGTGTTTTTGGATGGCAAGCAAAAGGAGGATTTTAAACCGAAAATTGCTACATTTTTTCAGAGAGTAGAAAGCTATTTGCCATTTTTAAAGCATTTTCAATTCAAAATAGAGACGTCCAATACATTTCCTCATAGTTCTGGGATTGCTTCTTCTGCAAGCGGCATGAGTGCCTTGGCATTGTGCCTTATGAGTATCGAGAGGGAATTGAATCCTGGAATTTCAGAGGTTGACTTTAAAGCCAAAGCCTCTTTTTTGGCACGTTTGGGATCTGGAAGTGCCTGCAGAAGTATAGAAGGCGATTTGATTGTTTGGGGAGAAAACGAAACGGTTGAAGGTAGTACTGATTTGTTTGGTGTAAAGTATCCATATGCAGTTCACGATAATTTTAAGGACTATCAAGATACAATATTGTTGGTGGATCGAGGTGAAAAACAGGTGAGCAGTACGGTTGGACACAATTTGATGCATGGTCATCCTTTTGCGGCACAGCGTTTTGAACAAGCACATGAGAATCTAGCAAAATTAAAGCCGATTCTAGAAACTGGCGATTTAAAGCAATTCATTGCCCTCATAGAAAGTGAGGCGCTTACCCTTCACGCCATGATGATGACGAGCATGCCATACTTCATTTTAATGAAACCAAATACGCTTGAAATCATCCAAAAGATTTGGGCTTTCAGGGAAAAGACAGGCCTTCACATAGGATTTACCTTGGACGCTGGTGCGAATGTACATGTATTGTATCCAAAAGCAGAAGCAACCCAAATTTTGGAATTTATTAAGGACGAGTTGGTTGGCTATTGTCAAAATGAGCAATATATTTGCGACCAAATTGGTTTTGGCGCCAACCAAATATTATAATTAATCGTATATTTGTTTAAGGTAATTGCTCTTATACATGAAAGGACCTCTATTTTACTCTAAAATATTACTCTTCGGAGAATATGGAATCATCAAGGATTCCAAGGGATTATCAATACCTTATAACTTTTACAACGGAGCTCTTAAAGTGGCCGATGTGCCAACCGAAGCTTCTAAAAAATCCAATCAAAATCTACGCGACTTTGTAACGTTCTTGGGGCAGTTGGCTTCAGGCTTGGTAACTTTTGATTTGGAAACGTTAAAAAAGGATATTGATGCCGGGATGTATTTTGACTCTTCCATTCCTCAGGGCTATGGAGTAGGGAGTAGTGGCGCTTTGGTTGCAGCTATCTACGATAAGTATGCCCAAGATAAAATTACGGTTCTTGAAAATTTAACCCGAGAGAAGCTCTTAAAGCTGAAACTTATTTTTTCTGAAATGGAATCCTTTTTCCACGGAAAATCTTCTGGGCTTGATCCTTTAAACAGTTATTTGAGTTTACCTATTCTCATCAATTCCAAAGACAATATTGAAGCTACTGGAATTCCGTCGCAGAAAACCGATGGAAAAGGCGCTGTGTTTTTATTGGATAGTGGTATTATTGGGGAAACCGCGCCTATGGTGCAGATTTTCATGGAAAACATGAAGCAGGAAGGGTTTAGAAACATGATCAAAGATCAGTTCATTAAGCATACCGATGCCTGTGTGGAGGATTTCTTGAAAGGCGATTTTAAATCTTTGTTCAAAAACACCAAGCAATTGTCTAAGGTGGTTCTGCATCATTTTAAACCTATGATCCCAAAACAGTTCCACGACCTTTGGAAACAAGGGATTGAAACCAACGATTACTACCTGAAATTATGTGGCTCTGGTGGTGGAGGCTACATTCTTGGATTTACGGAAGACTTAGAAAAGGCTAAACAGGCACTTAAGGGACATAAGCTGGAGGTTGTTTATAACTTTTAAACAGAGCCCTTAATGCTATCCAGAAAACAAAAACATATCCTGCTAAAGTTTTTTAGCATGTTTTCTGTGGTTCGAGGTTACAATATCTTGATGATGGTTGTAGCCCAGTACTTGGCTTCTATCTACATTCTTGCCCACGACAAGTCTGTCAAGGAGGTTATTTTCGATGTGAATTTGTTGATGCTGGTATTGGCTTCTTCAGCGGTGATTGCCGGTGGCTACATTATCAATAACTTTTACGATTCTGAAAAAGATTTGATTAACCGTCCGCAAAAGTCTATGCTGGATAAGTTGGTGAGTCAAAATACCAAATTGTCATTTTACTTCGTCCTCAATTTTATCGCAGTGATTTTGGCTAGCTATGTTTCGTTTAAGGCAGTGTTGTTCTTTTCGGTGTATATTTTTGCCATTTGGCTGTATTCACATAAGTTGAAACGTTTGCCTTTTATTGGGAATTTAACGTCTGCTGTACTTACCATTACACCTTTTTTCGTGATTTTTATATATTATAAAAACTTTGAGCATGTCATCTTTGTCCATGCCATGTTTTTGTTTTTGATCATATCCATGAGGGAACTTACCAAGGATCTTGAGAACATTAAAGGTGATTTGGCGCAAAACTATCATACCATCCCAATTGTATATGGTGAAAAGGCTTCCAAATTGATGTTGACGGCCTTGGGAATTTTGACTTTGGTGCCTGCATTATTGCTTATCTATAAGTTTCAAATAGGTAAAATGAGCTACTTTTTTTATTTTAGTTTGGCACTGCTTATGATCTTTCAATTATTGTTATGGCGCTCGCATTCCAAATTGCAATATTTGATTTTGCATAATATTTTGAAGGTTATCATATTAGCTGGGGTTGTGAGTATCCCGCTTATTGATATTTCCTTGGTTTTGGATAAAATCACTTTAATTGTTTAAGCAAACAATTATCGTCTATCTTTGCAAAGTAAAATTTAGTAACCATGAGCAGAAAACAGGGGAGTGATAAAAAGGGTGGACCTTCAGGAAGAGGTGGAAGAACTAGCCACAAAAAGAGCTATGCAAGGGGCAATGCACCAATAAAGCAGCAATCCAAACCAAACACTGTTTCCAATCCAGATGAGATTAGGCTCAATAAATATATTGCCAATTCAGGGATATGTTCTAGACGCGATGCCGATATGAACATTGCCATGGGATTGGTGACTGTTAATGGCAAAGTGGTTACAGAAATGGGCTATAAAGTGAAATTGGAGGATGAGGTACGCTTTGATGGCGCTCGCATTAATCCAGAGAAAAAGGCCTACGTACTTTTAAATAAACCTAAGGGGTTTGCTACTACTACAAGTAACTCCAAAGGAATGACCGTAATGGATTTGGTAGCCAACGCAACTTCCTCACGCGTGAAGCCTATTGGGCGTTTGGGACGCAACTCTACAGGGCTGTTGTTGTTTACCAACGATGAGTCTGTTGTAAAGAAATTTACCAACTCCAAAAATGGGGTGTCAAGGTTGTTTCAAATCGATTTGGACAAGAACTTGAAGTTCGAAGATTTGAAAAAAATTCAAGAAGGCCTTAAGATTGATGATAAGCTTGTAGCCGTTGAGGAAGTAAGCTATATCGAAGGACAGAGCAAGAACCAAATAGGCCTAAAAATCAAGAACACAGGTAATACGATCATCCGAACTATTTTTGACCATTTGGGCTACGATATTATTAAAATTGACTGTGTGGCCATTGCGCATCTTACCAAAAAGGACCTTCCTAGAGGACATTGGAAACATCTTTCCGAACAGGAGGTTAACCTATTGAAAATGATGTAGTTAAAAATTTAGAATTTTTTCTAAAAAAAGGGTTTTAATTCAAAATTTTATATTTCATTTGTACTTCTTATAGCTGAACAAATGAGTACTGTTTTTATGTTCGGGCTTTTGAAAATTAGGAAGTCATATTCAAAAGTAACTCATAAGATGAGTATCCGAATTTTAAAGCTAACTTCCGCCCGAAACCCTCTGGTGAGCCAACATTGTTATGGCTTTATTCCTACAACCGAAGCTCAATTACAGCTTTGATATTCTTTTTTTATTCTTAATTTAATATTGAATTAGACCATAATTCACACCTTTAAACTTTAAAATAAAAAATGAATACAAAATATATTGATTTAATCAATCAGTCCTTTTATTTTCCGCAAGAAGAATTTAAACTGGAAGGAAGCAACCTGCAGTTTCACGATATAGATTTAATGAAGTTGGTGGAGGCCTATGGTGCTCCATTAAAATTCACCTATTTACCACAAATTTCAAATAATATCAACAAGGCCAAACAGTGGTTTGCTGCTGCTATTAAAAAGCATGATTACAAAGGCAAGTACAACTATTGTTACTGCACCAAGAGTTCGCACTTTAAACATGTGTTGAACGAGGCTTTGAAGAATGATATTCATATTGAAACCTCTTCGGCATTTGATATTGATATTGTGGAGTCCCTAAAAAAGGAAGGGAAAATTACCAATAAGACCTATGTGATCAGTAATGGGTTCAAACGAGCGCAATACATTACCAATATTGCAAGATTGATCAATGAAGGTCACAAAAACTGTATTCCAATTATCGATAATTATGAGGAATTGGATTTGCTTTCCCAAGAAATCAAGGGGAAGTATAAAGTTGGAATACGCATTGCCTCTGAGGAGGAGCCAAAATTTGAGTTTTATACATCTAGATTGGGAATTGGCTACAAAAATATAGTGCCTTTTTACAACAAACAGATCAAGGACAACAAGAAGGTAGAACTAAAAATGTTGCATTTCTTCATCAATACGGGAATTCGCGATAATGCCTACTATTGGAACGAGCTTGCCAAATGTTTGAAAGTATATGTAAGCTTGAAAAGAATTTGTCCAACCTTAGACAGTTTGAACATTGGTGGTGGTTTCCCAATTAAAAATTCATTGGGATTTGAGTTTGATTACGAATACATGGTTGATGAAATCGTTAACCAAATCAACTTATTCTGTCAAGAAGAAGAAGTAGACGTTCCTAATATATTTACTGAATTTGGAAGCTTTACCGTTGGTGAAAGTGGAGGTGCCATTTACGAAGTGTTGTATCAAAAACAACAAAACGATCGTGAAAAATGGAACATGATCAACTCTTCGTTCATCACGACCTTGCCTGATACCTGGGCCATCAATAAGCGTTTTGTGATGCTGCCGGTAAATAGATGGAACGATACTTATGAACGCGTATTACTTGGTGGTTTGACCTGCGATAGTGACGATTATTACAATAGCGAACAGCACATGAATGCGATTTATCTGCCTAAGTACAACAAAGATAAACCACTGTATATAGGGTTCTTTAACACAGGGGCCTATCAAGAAACCATTGGCGGATTTGGAGGGCTGCAACACTGTTTGATCCCGACGCCAAAACATATATTAATAGACAAAGACGAAGATGGCAACATCACAACAAAATTATTTAGTGAACAACAAAAAAGTGAAGACTTACTTAAAATTTTAGGTTACCATGAGCAATAAATCTTATGCTGGGATTTCTGAGGAATATTCCAAGTTAGACAGTTCAAAAATTGTGTTGATCCCTGTACCTTATGAGGGTGCAAGTACTGGGCAAACAGGTGCCGACAAAGGCCCTGAAGCCTTTTTGAATGCTTCGGAACATATGGAACTTTATGACATAGAAACCGATACCGAAGTATACAAACAAGGAATTTATCTTTCAAATCCCGTAACTGAAAATGCTTCTCCGGAAGCCGTGGTGGAGGCTGTTCATGAAGCCACAAAAAAGTATATTAAGCGCAATAAATTTGTAACTTTGTTTGGAGGGGAGCATTCCGTTTCCATTGGAAGTGTTAGAGCTTTCAACGAGCTTTTCGATAACCTTACGGTTTTGCATATCGATGCCCATGCCTCTTTGCGTAAGTCATACAATGGTTCCAAATTCAATCAGGCTTGTGCCATGTACGAAGCGAGTCAAACTACAAATTTGATTCAGGTTGGTATTCGTTCTATGGATATCAAGGAAACTTCCGTAATGGATGAAGAAAAAATCTACTTTGCCCACGAAATGGCTGTAGATGATGCCTGGATGGACAACGTAGTCGATCAGTTAACTGATAATGTATTCATTTCTTTCGATTTGGATGCTTTAGACGTTTCCATCATGCCAAGTGTAGGCAAACCACAACCAGGAGGCTTGTTTTGGTACGAAACCTTGGAATTCTTGAAACAGGTGTTTGAAGAGCGCAACGTGGTTGGTTTTAATATTGTAGGGCTTTGTCCAAATGAAAATAGCAAAGCTTCAGACTTTTTAAGTGCAACCTTGTATTATAAAATGCTGTCTTACAAATTCTTAGGAAGTGAGGCTGATGAAGATTTTGATAATAATTTTAACGAGAATAGTTTAGGTATAAATAAATTTTCTAAATTTAGTGATAATGACGACGACAACTAAAGGACATATTTCACAGTTCATTGAAAAGTACTATTTACATTTCAATGCGGCTGCTCTTGTAGATGCTGCAAAGGGTTATGAAGAACAATTAAACAAGGGAGCCAAAATGTTGGTGTCCTTGGCTGGAGCCATGAGTACGGCAGAATTAGGTAAGATATTTGCCGAAATGATTCGCCAAGATAAAGTACAGATTATTTCTTGTACAGGTGCCAACTTGGAAGAGGATATCATGAATTTAGTGGCACATTCCCATTACAAAAGAGTGCCAAATTATAGAGATTTGACGCCTCAGGAAGAATGGGATTTATTGGAGCAGGGATTGAATAGGGTAACCGATACTTGTATCCCAGAAGAAGAAGCGTTCAGACGTCTTCAAAAGCATATTCATAAAATTTGGAAAGATGCAGAAGACAATGGCGAACGTTATTTTCCACACGAATTTATGTATAAAATGCTGTTGTCTGGAGTCTTGGAAGAATACTACGAAATCGACCTAAAAGATTCTTGGATGTATGCGGCTGCGGAAAAGAATTTGCCTATTATTGTACCAGGTTGGGAAGACAGTACCATGGGTAATATCTTTGCAAGCTACGTTCTTAAAGGTGAGTTGAAAGCCAGTACAATGAAGTCTGGAATTGAATACATGACCTTCTTGGCAGATTGGTATACAGAGAATTCTGAAAACGGAATTGGGTTCTTCCAAATAGGAGGAGGTATCGCTGGAGATTTCCCTATTTGTGTGGTACCGATGCTGTATCAGGATATGGAAAGAACAGATACCCCGTTCTGGAGTTATTTCTGCCAAATTAGTGATTCAACCACCAGTTATGGATCTTATTCAGGCGCTGTTCCTAATGAGAAAATAACTTGGGGTAAATTAGATATAGATACACCAAAATATATAATAGAAAGTGATGCAACCATCGTTGCACCTCTAATTTTTGCCTATTTATTAGACATGTAATTATGAATAAGAAAGACAATAGAAAACGTGTAATAGTTGACTTTAAAAAGCTAACCCCTGAAATTTTGTCCCTTTTGGTACAAAAGTATCCTGATGGATATGATGACGACCAAATTATATCTTTCAAGAATGCCAAAAATGAATGGGTAGAATGTGTGGAGGTGTCAACAGAGGATACCAAGTACTTGGTAAAAGTAAGTACCAAGCTTGCCGTGACGATGGAAAACTATGATGAAGATGATTATGAAGATTACGACAGCAACGATCCGGAAGCTGTTCAAGATCCTGAGCTACCTGTAGAAGACGAGAGTAGCGACGAGGATTAAAACGTCATAATTCATCTGTGAAATATGTCTTTCAAAAAGGTGGAATATTTCAAAATACAGAAAAAGCTGCTCAATTTGAGCAGCTTTTTTTCTCTCAAGTTTTACAGATTTTTTTTGTGTTTTCAAAGGTCTATTTTTTGTTGCCAACTGTACTGTGTGTCAAAAAATACTCTAAATTTATATAAATCAATGGCCTATGGAAACTCAATTTCACCTCTCATTGCCCTGTTTGAGTATTAGTAAAACCAAAGCGTTTTATACAGACGTATTGGGCGCCAAAGCTGGGCGTTCTTCCCAGAATTGGGTAGATATCGATTTGTTTGGGCACCAAATTACCTTTACCAAAAGTGGCCCCTTCAATTTTGATTTCAAAAACTACAGTTTCGGAGGGCAGATATTGCCTTCGTTTCATTTTGGAGTGATATTAGATCGCCGATCATGGAAAGTGTTGTTTCAAAAATTAAGTCAAAAGGAGGAGCTGCTACAATCCGAACTAGATTTTCTCTCTGGGAAATCAGGTGAGCACCAATCCTTTTTTATAAAGGATCCCAATGATTACACTGTAGAGTTTAAATGTTTTACAAATCCAGACGAAATTTTTAAATACTAATGTATACTGTAATTGCCTACCAAATAGCCGCGGCTATTCAGATTAGGGAGTGTAGGAATAGGTTGGGTTGGCGACTGTTGTTTTCAGACAGCGATGAACTATTCTATCGTGTTGCCGAAACGAAATTCTTTTATATTTTCCAATATGGCATGGTGAGTTTTTTCAATATGTCTTCACAGGAAATTGAAGATGCTTTGGAGAAGATCAAACCTTTCTGTAGGGATTTCATGGATGATAGAATCTCTGAAGAAGTTGAAGTGGTCATCCAATCTGGAATTTTGAAGGTGGAATTTGAACAGGTAATACTTCCAGAGATCAATAGTGAAATGGTTCGGTTGGTCATGCTCAATGCTTCACAATCTGTGGCTTTAAACCGTTATTCTGAAATTACCGAAGAATTGCTTATTGAAACCAATAGGCATACCCAATATTTGGAAACCAATGGTAAATTGGATATTTCCGGTAACAAATTGAAACGCTTTATCGGGAAGGTACTGAATATTAAAAACAGGATTTCCGAAAACCTCTATATTTTTGATGCACCCATAATAACCTGGGAAAACGAACAGCTCAACAAACTTAACTACGACTTAAAACAATCCTTCGATTTAAAGGATCGCTATAACCTTATTCACGACCGCATTGAAATCATCAAAGAAAATTTGGAGCTTTTCAAAGATATCATGGACCACAATGAAAGCAGTAGGTTGGAGTGGATCATCATCATTCTTATTGTAATAGAAGTGGTTGATTTGTTTATCGCCAAATTAATCCTCTAAAGGATCTTTTTTAGCGCGTCGTAGTACTGTTTAGAAATGTGAATGCTATTGTGAGAGGCTTCTTGTATAAGGGTTAACTCAATGTTGTTGGGGTTGAGTTGCTGTAATTTTTGAGAATTCGTTTCAGTCTTAATCAAGAAATCTTTAGTACCATGGAACATATAGATTGGGCACTTAATATCCTTGATGAATTGATAGGTTGGGATGTCATATTTCAATAGAAACTTTGGCACGGGTGGTGCAATTTCTTCCGTGATCAAGGTTTGCCAAGAGTAATAGGGAGCATTTAAGATGAGCATTTTTGGATGGTTATTGGCGGCTAGGTAAGCCGCTAGGCCAGAGCCCAAAGAAAAGCCCAATACTACAATGTTATCTTCAGAATAATGTGTTTTGGTAAAGTCGTAGACCTTTTGCACATCGTTGAAAAGTTGGTCGCTGTTAGTGTATTCCCCATCACTTTTTCCATAGCCTCGATAATCCACAAAGAGAATGTCGTAACCATTACCTAAGTAAAGTGGTGCCCGTTTTCCCCAATCATGGATAGCTCCGGCATTGCCGTGCAGATACAAAATAACACCTTTTGGATTGTGGGTTTTAAACAGGACTGCGTTCAAAGAAATATGGTCTTCCACTTCAATATTGAACTCTTCAAAAGGTTGTTTGAACTGAAAGGCATAGGCCTTGTCCAAAAGTTTGGGATTGAAGAAAAATCGTTCTTGTTTAAAGTATAAAAAGGTCAAAGTGGCAAAATATAATATTACCAGCCCCAGAAGGATGCGTAGAAATCGCCTGAGTATTTTCTTTGGATTTATTTTCAATCTAAGAGAACTAAAGAGAAGCTATAAAAGCCTTGGTAAGGACAATTAAATTGGGCTCGGCCAAAGCGGCTGTGGCAATTATATCATCAATATTCACAGGCTGTAGATTGTCCGGATCACCTTCATCGGTCAAGACAGAAATAGCCACCGCACGTAATTTTAAATGGTTGGCCACAATAATTTCAGGAACGGTACTCATACCAACAGCATCGGCTCCTAAAATCTTCAACATACGATATTCGGCCTTGGTTTCTAATTGAGGTCCCAATACACTCGCATAAACACCTTCGTTCAATTTAATGTTATGTTGTTGTGCCAATGCTCTAAGGGTATTGTTCAATTCGTCATCATAGGGCTGACTCATATCGGCAAAACGTTCTCCTAATTGAGACACTCCTTTAAAAGCCAATGGAGAATTTCCCAACAAGTTAATGTGGTCAGTGATAAGCATCAATTCACCTTTCTTAAATTCAAGATTGATGGCACCTGAAGCATTAGAAACTAAAAGGGTGTGGATGCCCAGTTTCTCCATGATGCGTACCGGGTACGTAACGTCCTGTAACGAATAGCCTTCGTAAAAGTGAAAACGCCCCTGCATGATCACTACTTTTTTGCCTTCCAGTTCTCCATAAATCAATTTTCCTTTATGGAATTCAACCGTGGCGGTGGGAAAATTAGGGATGTGGTTATAGCTGACTTCCTTTAAAATGGTGACATCGTCAACTAAGGAGCCCAAGCCAGTTCCTAAGATGATACCCACTTCGGGAGCGTCAAATCCTTTTTCCTTTAAATACTCAACGGTTTCAGTGATGTAGTTAATCATGTGCAGTACGTTTATTACTTTCAAAAATATCCATTATACCACGAATTTCAAACAATTAAATAGCTAAATTGTTGCTAAATGTAAGGCGTAGGTCATTGCCAAGACCAAAGGTAGAAATTGTAATAATACACCTATAAACTAAATTGAAATAACACATGACTTCCAAATTACTCATTCTATTTTGCTGTTTTACCTTAATGCTTCAGTCACAAATTCCTAAACAAGCAGAAGATGTTAGTCCTTTACTTGTAGGGGAAACCATTCCAAAAGCCAAGGTTTTGGATCTTAATGGAGATGAAGTGTCTCTGCAAAATTTGATAAAGGAAAAGCCAACGGTTCTGGTATTTTATAGAGGAGGCTGGTGTCCTTATTGTAATACTCAGCTGGGGCTTTGGCTGAGGCAGAACAAGAAATTTTGGATTTGGGTTACCAAATAATTGCAATAAGCCCAGATCATTTCAAATATTTGAAGCCGACAGTTTTTACGCATGCCATGAATTACCAAGTGTATGCCGATCCTGAGGCCAAATTAATACAAGAGCTTGGTATTGGGTTTGAAACTCCTGACATGACAAAAATGTACATCGCCAATAAAACCAAATTGGACGCTACAAATATTTTGCCCGTGCCTTCTGTTTTTGTGTTGAATACTTCCGGCAATATTCTGTTTGAATATATCAATCCTAATTATAAGGTGCGGTTAAGTACGCCCTTATTGCTAGCTGTTTTGGAAACTTTAAAAGAGGAATAAAAATGCAAAAGCCGAGACAATTACATCTCGGCTTTTTTTATCTAGGATTATTGTTTTTTGATTATTCTTTGGAGGCAATCCATTCGTTAACCAAATCTTCCAACACGCTTAAAGGAACGGCTCCATTGGTCAATACCACTTCATGGAATTCTCTAAGATCGAACTTATCTCCCAATTTTTCCTTGGCCATCTTACGCAATTCCAAAATCTTGAGCATTCCAATTTTGTAGGCCGTAGCCTGTCCTGGCATCACAATATGGCGCTCTACCATACGCACACATTCGCGGTCGCTACCAGAAGTATTGGTCATATAATAATCGATACCTTCTTGTCTAGTCCATTTTTTTGCATGGATTCCTGTATCGACAACTAAGCGGCAGGCTCTCCAAAGTTCCATGGCCAAACGCCCATAGTTAGAGTAAGGATCTTCATAGAAGCCCATTTCTTTAGGGATGAACTCACTGTAAAGTCCCCAACCTTCAACATAAGCGGTGTAGCTTCCAAATTTTCTGAATTTAGGAATCCCGGTTAGCTCTTGAGCAATGCTTCTGTCCATATGGTGACCAGGAATACCTTCGTGATACGCTAAGGCCTCCATTTCAAATTTAGGCATGTTTTTGGTGTTGGCTAGATTGGCATAGTAAGTTCCAGGACGTGACCCGTCTGGGGTTCCTGAATTGTAAAAAGCTTTTCCAGCTGAGTTTTCACGAAAGGCTTCTACGCGTTTTACTTGGATTTCAGCTTTAGGTTTGGTAATAAAAATATCATCCAAACGTCCGCGCATCGTGTTGATGATGTCCGTAGCTTTAGCAATATATTCCGCTTTGCCTTCTTCGGTATTTGGATAGTAAAACTGCTCGTCTTCTTTTAAGAATTTAAAGAAGTCCTGTAAGCTGCCTTCAAAGTTTACCTCTTTCATGATTTCCTTCATCTCACCATGAATACGAGCCACTTCTTTCAATCCTATTTCATGGATTTCATCAGCAGTTAGATTGGTGGTGGTAATGCGTTGTAAACGGTTTTGGTAAAATGCTTCGCCTTCAGGGAATTTCCAACAACCGTCATCTGTAGTAGCTCTGGTAGCTTGGGATTCCAAAAATGCGATGAGTTTATCATAGCCTGGTTTTACGCTGGTTTTTAATGCTTCTTCTGCATCATTGATCAAAGCTGCTTTATTGGTGTCAGCAATAGTCAAGGCATTTACTTTGGTTTCAAAATCATTAAGAAGGGTAGAAGGCGAACCTGTATCAAAAGGAGCACCTTTGATAATATTTTTGCAGTCTTCAATGACTCTTGGGAATACAAATTTTGGAGTTACAATACCGTTGGTTTCACGAATTTCCAAATTCTTAATCAATTGGTCAAATAAGGGTTCAACCCCTTTCAGTCTGGAAATGTAGGCAACTGCATCACTGGAATCTGCTACTGTGTGAATGTTAATTAAGAATGATGGTATTTCTGAGTGCATCCCATGCATTTGGTTGACAGGATAGTTGTAAAAACGCCATTTGTAATCTGCAATGTTATGCTCCAAGCCTTCAACAAATAATTTATAGCTCAGTTTTGTTTGGGTATCTAAAGCTTTGGGATCAATGGAATCTTTGGCGTATTGCAATTCTGTTTTGGCAATTTCCAGAGATTCATCCAAATGTTCTGGAGAAATATCATCCCATTTATCGTAGTCTTTTTTTATGCCCAAATAACTTTGTTCCATTGGGGAGCGATCAAGGCCAAGATCGAAACTTTTATCAAAAAAGGCATTGGCTTTATCTGAATTCTCTTTAATGAGATCTACTGTGAACTCCGTTTTATCTTTTTGCGCTTTGTCTTCTCCACAGCCCACAAGACTTATCATGGCTAGGGAAGCAAGGGTTAATCGTAAAGTTTTCATAAATAACTTATGTGTTTTAAAATCATGATGGTTGTAAAACTAATCTTTTTTTGGAATAAGCAGGTATTTCGTAAAGAAACCCCTTTGTAAGGGCTTTCTAACTATAAGGGCTTAAGGTTCTTATTTAAAATGGTGAATCTGTATTGATTTTAATGATGGTAAAATAAAAACTATTGATGGTACTTATAGTGTTGGCCATTGGTATATGGAGTATTCTTGCACCGTAAAATCTCATTAACTAAGCATAAAGGATATGAAAAAAACACTAACACGTGCCTTATTGGTAGCCATAGGTGTAACTATGGTGGCCTGTCAGGGAAACTCAGAGCACACAGCTCAAGTGGATGCCAGTTCTGGTGCCACTAAGAAAAGTAGTTCCAATATGAAGGCGACCAGCAACAGCGATTGGTGGCCAAATCAATTGAACTTGGGGATTCTTAGACAAAATTCAGACTTGTCTAACCCAATGGCGGAAGACTTTGATTACATTGAAGAATTCAACAGCCTAGACTATAACGCTCTTAAAGGAGATATTAGAAAAGTTTTGACAGAGTCTCAAGATTGGTGGCCAGCAGATTTTGGTCACTATGGAGGATTGTTCATCCGTATGGCTTGGCATAGTGCCGGGACCTATCGTTCTGCCGATGGTCGTGGAGGATCACGTGCGGGACAACAACGTTTTGCACCGCTTAACAGCTGGCCAGACAACGCCAACTTGGATAAGGCGAGACGTTTAATTTGGCCAATCAAACAAAAGTATGGTAAGAAGATTTCTTGGGCCGATTTAATGGTATTGACAGGAAACGTTGCCTTGGAAGATATGGGCTTTGAAACTTTTGGTTTTGCTGGAGGTAGAGAAGATATGTGGGAACCAGAAATTGATGTATACTGGGGAGCTGAGAAAGAATGGTTAAGTGACGAAAAGCGTTACTCCGGAGAACGTGAATTAGAAAATCCTTTGGCAGCAGTACAAATGGGATTGATCTATGTAAACCCAGAAGGACCTAACGGTGTGCCAGATCCATTATTGGCAGCAGACGACATTCGCGCTACGTTTGGTAGAATGGGAATGAATGAAGAGGAAACAGTTGCACTTATCGCTGGTGGACATACTTTAGGGAAAGCCCACGGAGCAGGACCTGCAACTCATGTAGGAGCAGATCCAGAAGGTGCTGGAATAGAGGAGCAAGGTTTTGGATGGAAGAGTTCTTATAAGTCTGGAAAAGGTGCCGATGCCATTACTTCTGGTTTGGAAGTAACTTGGACTGCTACGCCTACAAGATGGAGTCATATGTTCTTCTTCAGTTTGTTTGAAAACGAATGGGAATTGACTAAAAGCCCAGCTGGAGGTCACCAATGGGTAGCCAAAGGTGAGCCTAAAATGATGGTGCCAGATGCTTACGATTCTGAGAAGAAGCACAAGCCTACTATGTTCACTACCGATTTGTCTTTAAGAATGGATCCTAGTTTTGAAAAGATTTCTAGAAAATTCTATGAGAACCCAGAATCATTCAACGAAGCTTTTGCTCGTGCATGGTTTAAGTTGACCCACAGAGATATGGGGCCAAAAACAACCTATTTAGGTCCTGAAGCGCCAACTGAAGATTTGATTTGGCAAGATCCAATTCCTGCGGTTAACCACGAATTGATCAACAAAAAAGATATTGAAAGCTTGAAAGCTAGCATCCTTAACTCAGGATTGACGATTAACGAAATGGTAAGTACTGCTTGGGCTTCTGCATCTACCTATAGAGGTTCAGACAGAAGAGGTGGTGCCAACGGTGCGAGAATTAGATTGGCGCCTCAAAAAGATTGGGAAGTAAACAACCCTAAGCAATTGGCTAAAGTATTGGGAGTTCTTGAAAACATTCAAGCGGAATTCAATGCTAAGTCTGGAGCTAAGAAAGTATCTATGGCCGATTTAATTGTATTGGCTGGAGCAGCAGGAGTTGAGAAGGCAGCGGCTAACGCTGGACATAGCGTAAATGTACCATTTGTACCTGGACGTATGGATGCCATTCAAGACCAAACAGATGTAGAATCTTTCGGATTGTTGGAGCCAATGGCTGACGGATTCCGTAACTACTTGAAAACGCAATACACCATTTCAACAGAAGAATTGTTGGTGGACAAAGCACAATTGTTAACCCTTACAGCTCCTGAAATGACTGTATTGGTTGGTGGAATGAGAGCTATGGGAGCTAACTATGACGGTTCTAAGCACGGAATTTTCACAGATAGCAATGAACAATTAAACAATGGATTCTTTGTAAATCTATTGGATATGAGCACTGAGTGGAAAGCTATCGACGACACCAAAGAAACCTTCGAAGGAAGAGACAGAGCTACTGGTGAGTTGAAGTATACTGCTACTCGTGCCGACCTTATCTTTGGTTCTAACTCTGAGTTAAGAGCCTTGGCAGAAGTATACGGAAGTGCCGATGCTGAAGCTAAGTTTGTAAAAGACTTCGTGGCAGCTTGGGATAAGGTAATGAAGTTGGATCGCTTTGATTTGATCTATAAATAAATAGTTCCTTTAATTAGAATGAAAGAGGCTGACCTTAGGGTTGGCCTTTTTTTATTAAACGGGTTTTATCCATAGATTTTTACCATGTCTGGCTTCTCCGTAGTGTAGTAATGTACCCAAATGTATAAATGATTGAAGAGGGCAAGCCATAAGGCCGTCTTCGACTCCCAAAGCAAACCAGGAATCCAAAGTAGAAAGAAGCCAAAAACATACATGCCATTGCTGGTGTATTTAAAAATACCTTGGCTTACAATGGGCGTGTTTTTGTATAGCTCGGGGTAGAAGTGATCAATGCCAAAGGCTCTATCCATTCCGAAATAGGTTTTTACAGAGTAGAATAAATACGCTGCAGGAATAAACAAGACGAGTGATCCTAACAGTGAAAGCCACCTAGGTAAATGTAAAGTATGGGCATTGGAGATGGCCAAAAGAACCAAGCTTATGGGGCGCAAGAGGATAAGAACCGCAAAGCCAATTTTGTAAAGTTGAAACCCTTTAGAACCAAACCATTTGGAAAGACTCTGAAAATATAGTTCGAAACGCCAGCACAAGAGTACATATACTTGATGCACAATAGGGACGGCAATAGCCAAAAGGCTCCAAGTTTTTGTTGAAATCCCCCAAAGTTGGCCTTCGCTTAATTTGGGGAGATTGCTAAAAAGCAGCGATAAAACCATCAATAGACCTAAAAGAAAGGCCAAGTGCCAAAACTGTCTTTTAAATATTGGGTTGTAGCTGCTTTTGATCATTTTGGGTTGTTTTGTTTGTTAGGGAAGTGTCATGATTTCAGCTTCCAAGCCTGGTTTAGTCAATCCTAATTGTTCAATACTAAACAAATGAACATGATCTACATTCAAGGTATGGGTAAGTAACAACTGCGTATTGTAAGGCGTAAAGGCATCGTGGGTACCACTTTTTTGCCAATAGCTATCATCAAAACCTTTAAGCATTGTCACCAATTGGCTTCTTAGCCTTGGGAATGCTTCGAGGGCTGCTTCCAAGTTTTGTTGAAGGTAATAGTCATGAGGTCTTTTTGCGTCAGGGATGTAGCTTTGAATGTGTGGGTGTTCTTCTGTTTCAAATTTTTTAAAACGCGCCATCAGGATTGCTTGCGCTCCCACCAAATGGCAAACTTGCTCATGAATGCTCCATTTGTTTTCTAAACGTCTAAGTTTGTACAGGTCTGTAGGGATATAATTCAACAAGTTTTGGAGAATTGCAGGAGTGTGCTCCAAACTGGTAATAAAATGTTCAATATCCACCATTTTTTTAGTTTTTTATGGGCTCTATATGGTAATTACAAGTTACAAAAAAGCCACTGTATTATTGCAGTGGCTTCTGTTGCTTTGTACTATAAATTAAGTTCTGAATTTTTGACAATTGTTTATTCCTTACGCTTTTTAGATAAGCCAAACAAGTCCGAAATATATATTGGATGACTTTAGTGAGAATTCAAAGGAATTACCTTTTGCGTAGTCCTCGCCATCTCTTTCAGATTTACCAGAATTATATCCTAAAGCGCCTATGTTTGCTTGCATTAAAATGTTTTTTGATAAACTATAGGAAATTCCAGGTCGCAGGCCTATAAACAACTCATGGCTTTCCATGCTAGTGGTTATATCGGCTGAAGCATTCTCAATACTTGGTTTGTATTTCGTGTATCTAGTTTCAGCTTGAACATGCAATGCTAATTTTTTGCTAAGAGGGAAGTATTTTTTTATATATGGAAATATACCATAGCGGTCGGTTTTATTTGTGGAGTTATCAGCGGGGTCTTCCCTTTCAGTCTCTCTAGAAGTGTGAGCGTAGTCAAATCCTAAGCCCAAAATTAAATTGTTGTTAAGGGTGTATCCAACCTTAGGAGAAATGGCAAAGCCGTATCCCGTGGATTCTCCTATATAATTTTGGAGGTTCTCACTTTTTCCATAATTAAAGGAAACATCCCCTTCAATGCTCCAAATACCCTTGTCTATTTGGAAGTTGTCTTTGTCCTGTGGACTTTCTTGTGCACTTAAAGCACCGTGGAGTAATACTGTGAAGATCATCAATACTTTTTTCATAATTAAATTTTTAAGATTGTAATCTTCTTCTTTCAATGTTTGTGCCAACAAAAGCACTTAACAACTTATTGGCTATTTCTTAACATTGAAAGCGTTTTCAGCAAAGCGAATAGCTAATGTAAAGATGTCTAAACGTGAAGGCAGCCTCTAAAACCACGGGAGGCATAGTAGCTTTCGGCACCATTGTGGTATACAAAAATGGTATCGTACCTGTAATCGGCAAAGAGGGCGCCACCTAATTTTCTGATGTTTTCGGGTGTAACAATCCAACTGGAGGTTTTGGCATCAAAATGGCCTAAGGTTTGTAGGTGTCGGTATTGGGTTTCGTTGAGCAATTCAATGCCCATATCCGCAGCAAGATCTTGGACGTTGTATTCGGGTTTGAACTTTTTACGCGATTCTTGGGCCGCTTTGTCATAGCAGGCACTTCGTCTACCTTTAGGACTTTCGGGAGCGCAATCCACAAACAGGTAGGTATCTGCAGAGGAATCGTAATCAATCACATCGGGTTCGCCACCTGTTTCTTCCATTTGGAACAAAGACCACAACTTGCTAGGGCTGTCTTGAAGTTTAGACGCTATATGTTGCCATTCCAAATTGTTGTGACGATGCTTATTCGCTTCAAAGCGTTGTTGCAAGGTGTTTAATATAGATTCTGAAGCTTCGGTGGATAGCTGTTTTATTTGTGGGTTTGTCATCCTGGACTCTTGTTTCTAATTGCAGTGTCCTAAAGATACATATTTGCCCTTAACTTAAGAGGAACTAAAAATAGATGAGTTATCGTTTCAAGGTAAAATGACCTGTGTGGGTTTTGCCGTTTGCTCGTGTTACCACAAACCAATAGTCATTGGATGGCATCATTCGGCCATTAAACGTACCGTCCCAAGCATCGTCTGCCCCTAGGTGTGCCAAGAGCTTACCATATCGGTCATAGATTTTAGTGGTTAATGTGGGCTCTTCGTCGGTAAACTCAATGCTCCAAGTGTCATTGTAGGTATCGCCGTTGGGGGTGAAAAACTTTCTGTAATACAGCAGGTATACCACTTCCGAAGCATTTCCGCAGCCATTTTTCTCCTGTACATATACCGTATACTCGCCACTTGGCAGGTCTGTAAACACATTGCTGTCCTGAAATATAAAACCATCTATAGAATATTCATAATTCCCAATACTGCTGTCCGTAAGATTGATGGTTATGGAATTTTGGGAATCGCTCCAATCGTCGATGACGATGTTTTGTATATTAGGGGCATTGCCCAGTACCACATCAATGTCTAGAGTTGACGAACAGAATATATCACCCAACTCTTGGGTAATGGTCACCGAATAGGTGCCGATCTCGGAAACCATTATGGAAGAAGAAGTTTCTCCAGTGGACCATAGATAGTCATAGAACCCTGAACCCGCATCCAGAGTAAGTGTGGCATCTTCGCAAAGGACCATAGTTTCTTCTAAGGGAGTCTCCGGAGTACTTTGTAATTGCAAGTTCAATTGGGCTACTTGATAACATTGATCATAAGAATCGATTCTAACAAATACAGTTTCATCTTCTGAAGTCAATTCATAGACTTCCGGGGAGCTAATTTGTGAATCTCCTGAAGCATTTTCAGCGCCTTCCAAAGAGGTGAAGTACGTAAAGATACAATCGGTACAGGTCGCCATTTCGGCTTCATATGTGGTGATGTTAATGGTTTCCTCCCCATTGTTCAATTCGTCACAAAAAATATCCGACACATCAAAAACGGCAAGGGTAGGGGAAACGATTGTTACGGTTATGCCCAAACGCTCATCACTTTCACAGCCGTTTACAGTTTCTTGGGCAGCATAGTATGTAGCTCCACTAACCAACGACGTGGTATCCAAAAGTTGGTTGCCTCCTTCCAAACTGTCGTACCAAACTGCCGATCCATTAACTTCCAAATCTGATACGGTGGGCTGTTGTGTTGTGCAAAATTCCTGCTCTGTTTCACCGGTCAAAACCATCGGGGTTTCCAATACTTCAATGGTAATGATCTCCGAAACTATCCTACAAGCCGCAGTTTCGATATTGCCATCATCGGCAACGGCTAATCGGTACATGTAGGTACCCGGTGTTGAGCTTACCGTAAACGTATAGTCAATAGCTGTGGCTCCCGGAATATCTATCCAGGTGCTTCCCTCGTCGGTACTAGATTGCCATTGGTACATAGGATTGGTATATCCGGAGGACACGGTGCCCTGCAAGGTATAGTTTACCGTTTCGTTTTCGCAGACTGTTAGGGTGGCGCTCGATTCATCTTCCACGGCTGTGGTGACTGTTGGCCCGCAGGGACGAAAAGTAATATCATCTAAGGCAATGTCATTTCCAGGTGCAGCGCCTACCTTGTTGTTGCGCATTCTTATTACGACTGTTTCAATATTGGCGGGTGTGGTAAAGTAGAAGCCATACTGTTTCCAAACCGCGCTAGACTGCAAAGGGATGTCTCCGGTATTATATGAGTTCAAGATTGTGCCATCTTCCTGTTCAATGGTCAGGGTAATGTTTGGCAAGCTGTTGTCGGTACTTCGGAGCAGGTTCATGATCCATACCGCGAACTCATAGGTAGTATTAGGGCAAAGTCCAGTTACGGTTTTCTTATAAAAATAATCGGTGATGGAAAAACTGGCATTCACTACCATCATGTATCCACCTCCCGTATGGTCTGTTGTGGTCCACCAAGTGTTTGGGGTGTTGGTGGTGCTTTCTATGGTATAGTAGCCATCCTGTGGAAAATCGGCCGTGGTCCAACTATAACTGGTGATATCACTGCCCAAAGGCGAACCATGGGTAGCGGTTCCCGAACCAAAATCTATATTTACAATAGGGTCCCCCAAACTGCCCTCGCACAGTTGAGCGTTTACCGAACAGATTGCTGTAATAATTAACAGCAAAGAATAAAGTGATTTTGTAAACAAGGTCTTTTTGTTTACAAATTAGCCTAATGTTGAGGTGTCCTCAAAAAGAGATCTACTGCTGTGGAAAAGTCATCTACAAATCCCTAAAAACTATCGACAATCAATTGTTGTGGGCTGCTAGTGTTTTAAAGGGTACTATATTGTTTTATAAGAACTTTAAGTTGGCATGTTCCGGCGTTGCCTAAGGGCTTCGTAAAGCACAATGCCGGTTGCGGTGGACAAATTCAAACTTTCTACATTGCCCATCATATCAATGCTAATGCAAAACTGGCAGCGTTGTAGCACGGTATCACTTAGGCCATTGGCCTCATCGCCAAACCAAATGGCCAATTGGGGCTGGGTTAATGGGCTTTCGGGGAGGCGGTAATGTTGAACTTCGTGGCTATGTGGTGAGGTTGCCATGCTGCAAAATCCTTGTTTCTCCAAAAAGTCAAAGCATTCATCGGTAGTGTCAAAGCGTTGTACATGGGTGTATTTTACGGCGCCTTTGGAGTGTTTTAGAATAGATTTGCGCTGGCGGAGTTGTTCCAAATCGCTTTCAAGGCGGTTAAGGCCGTCAATAACATAAAGCTTGTCTACCCCAAGGGCATTGACGTTTCTTATTACGGTGCCAATGTTCATGATATAGTTGGGGTTTTCCAAAACGGCGATAAGTTGTGGTGTGCTCACAGGTTGTTTCAAGTTAGGGTATCCAATTTATGCGAAGGTATTACAAATTAAAAAGCCAGTCACGTTTTTATGGTCACTGGCTTTGAATGTTATGGCTAAAATAAATTATGTGCTTAGGAAGGGAGACACTTGCTAGCGCGATTATCAAGACGCTACTGTTTCAAAGGAAACCCTATACTTCCATTATGTTTTAATAATGTATAGAAGACAAATCCCTTGGGGTATTGCTTAAGTGTCAAGTCATCACCGATTTGATTTTTTCAACCACTTCGGGTGTAATCTCGGTTAAGCCGTGTACGGTTTTGGCGTGTTCGGCCGCCATTTTTAGGGCTTCTTCCTCTGAGCTGGCTTTGATAACACCATCACAGTCAAACCCAACATCCCTGCATTTAATTGTTTTTTCCATGAGTACTTAATTTATATTTATTGTTTAAGTTTCTCTTTACCAGGGGCGTGAGTTTTAATTTAAGAAAAAATATTGAGGTATAAGGCTTTATGCTTTAAAACTTCTTAAACACCTTCAATCTAAAAACGATATCGTTGGTGCGCTCATATACCTCGTATTTGGTGTAGTGGTAGGCGGCATTGGCTTCAATTTTAAACCCTTTGTTGATTTTGTAGCCTATGCCAGGGGTTATACGAATGACATCGTTAAACTGGGTAGACTTTATCAAATTGAAAAAGAACTCTATTTCCAAGGGAACATAAAAGCCCTGTTCTTCTCCAAAGCCAACACCTTCCAAGCCAATGGTACCCTTTACCTTGTAGCGCAAACGCATCCCAAACACATCGTCATCGTCTAACTCTGTAAACATAAAGCGCTCTTCCAGCTGAATGGACTGGGCAAACTCAAAGCGCGGGGCCCAATTAAAGGCAAAGGTATACCCTTGGTGGGGCCGTATCTCTAAAGAGTTGATATCTCTTTTGGAACTTAGAAAAAACAGACCAGCTCCTGCATACAGGGTTTCTTTGTGTTTAAAGGCTTTAAACAGAAGGGTATCTGTTGTGTATTGGTAATGGAGCCGGGTAACAAAGCGGTGCCAATGTTTGGGCCAAACGGTGCGGTAGCCAACTTCCAGGGTAAAGCGTTGGTTGGAGCCAATGTTCCAATAGGGCCTGAAATCTACCCATAGCTGTCGGGTGAAGTCTGAGGTGTCCTCAACCTGAGGTTCCTCGGTTTGTGCATATAGGTTTGTAGTGGCGTACAAGCAACAAAACAGTACTGCCAACCATAGCTTTGAAGGGCACAAGAAATATTTAGCCTTAGAAAGGAAACACTTGTATACTGCCATATGTTGCTGTTTTGAGACCTATAGCAATGCCCTTGCAGGATTGCTTTAAACGCTTAAAAAGCGTTGTGATAAACTATTGCGCTCTATAAAAATATCAAGAAAATTGAAAGGACGCGTATATGATGGGGAGATATTTTTATTCAATTCAAAAGTATTTAAGGTGATGTATTAAAAAATGTTGGAGTAATTATTTTAAATTATTTCGGACTTTTTGGGAATTATTTTCCAGTCTCTTTTTTAGCTAATTATGCGTAACTTTAATAAAGCAATTTTTCAAAAACGTATTATGGAACTATGTGTTAAAACACTACGTATACTGTTGATAGGATTCTTGTTGTGCAGCAGTTATGTTATGAAATCCCAGACCTATGATGTGGCCAATGGAACAGCTTTCTTCAGGGCGAAAATTTCCATTAACTCCTATACAGGAGAGTCTAAAGAATTAAAAGGACATTTGGATGTTGATACCGGGGAATTTGAGTTTCATGTAGCTGTGAATTCCATAGATACAGGAATCAATAAACGAAATGAACACATGTTTGAATTGTTAAAAAGCAAGGAATATACTTATGTGACGTTTAAAGGAACTTTGGAGCAACCTTTAGATGTGGAATCTCTAGGTTCGCAAACCATTACTGCCCGAGGTACGTTTACATTGGTGGGCACTTCCAAGGAGGTAAGTATTCCCTTGGAGTTTAGCAAGGAAAAGGATGGACTGCGTTTAAAAGCTTCATGGAAGCTGTTGATTACAGATTATAATCTTGAACCGCCTACAAAAGCATTGATGAAAGTGAAAGATGAGCACGAAATGGGAGTAGATGCCCTGTTGCGAAAAGATTGATGTAATTGTTAGAAAGGGTAGCCAATGGCGAAGTTGAAAATAGGCTCATCAATTCTAAAGTCATAACGCTGTCCTTCGGGTAGGGATGGGTCGTGAAATGGTGCTGCCAAATCAAATCTAACCACAAAGCCTTGGATATCAATTCGAGCGCCAATGCCGGCTCCCATTCCCAATTCATTGATAAACGAACTACTGAATTTCCCTCCGGGAAGGGTTTCATTTTCTTTGGAATTCCAAATGTTACCGGCATCCACAAAAACGGCTCCTTTTAAGAAGGAGATAATAGGAAAGCGATATTCAATATTGGCTTCCAACCTGATATTTCCAGCTTGATCTATGTAGGTGTCGTCATTATCGGTTTCTTCACTAAAAGTTCCAGGTCCCAAAGAGCGTATTCTAAAAGATCTAACGCTATAAGGTCCTCCTGCATAATATTGTTTCACAAAGGGGAGGATGTTTGAATTTCCATAGGCCAATCCATAGCCACCAAACAATCTAGTGGCAATCACCTGTTGTTTTCCTATGTCCAAATGGTAATGAAAATCCAGATCCAGTTTGGCGTATTGTGCATAGGCGAGCCCCAAAAAGGTTTTGGGTTGATTGGCACCTTGATCTTTTCCAAATAAACTAATCGAATTTCCTGCAATGTCAAAAGTGGCGTTAAAATAAAATTGGTGTTTATCTTTGTTATTTACCATGCCGTTGTATGTAAAGGAATACATAAGCCCCGAAATAAACTCTTGGTCAAAACTTTCCTGTAAATAAGGGTTTTCATCCAGAATCTGTTCAAATTCTGGGGAAGTGTTCAAAAGTTGGGTGTAGTTGACAGTGACAGGATTGATTTCGTGCGTCACAAACTTATTAGCATCCCAAGTATATCCGAATTTTATATTGCCCGATAGCAGGGCGTACAAATTACTTCGGCTTAAATAATCAATGCCCAATGAGGTTTTGGTTTTTGGAATGGAGTATTTAAAATAATTGTCGTCAAATTTAATGGGGAAGAGCATGCGTGGTACCACAAGTTCACTTTTAATACCCAACTCGGTACTGTTAAGGCTATTGCTGTTGCCGCTGGCAATTTGCTTTTCAAATCCTAATTTTCCACTCACACTAAAGGTTTCGCCGCCGCTAAAAATGTTACGGTTGGTATAGGTAATGGCCAAAGCAGGGCCTGCAAAGTTGTTGGATTTGGACACGGCCTGCAGTTCGGTTCTTAAACTTCGTTTGTTCAACGGCGATAAATAAATGTCGGCTTGTAAATGCCCAAGGGAATCATTGGTGAGCGAGTCTATTTCCTTGTACTGAATGTTCACATATTTATAGGCGCCTATGGTAGAGAGTCGTCTGGCAGTATTTCTGGACTTTTGTGGGTTGTAAAGTTGCCCTTCTTCCAGAGTGACAAATGGGTCGAGGTATTTTGGTTTGAAAAAGGGTTCCGTTTCTATAAAATTTTTGTTGTTGAACCTAGTAGGGTTTGAAACCAAAGAGTCCTTCGCCAAATCATAATTGGAGTAGATGTTCACCTTAGTGATTTTGTAAGGAACTTGAGCCTTTTGAGGCACTTCCTTTTTCAGTCGCAGATAAAGATCGAAGCGTTTGTTTTTGTAGCGATTGGTATCGGCTTCAAAAATTAAAAACTGCGAGTTGAAGTTGTAATAGCCTTTTTGTTTCAATTCAGCATCAATTCTACTGCGCTCCAATTCAAAATTGGAAAGGTCAAAGCGCATGCCTTTTTTGAAAGGGGTGTTGTTAAGGGTTTGGGCAATTTCGGAATGAATGGGGTCTGAGAACGAATCCAGTTCATAGCGTTCCATGGTATAAGGCGGTGCAATTCTGGCAGTATAATGAACAGAACTTTTGTAATCTTCTTCGGTTATTTCCGAATCGGCACTACTGTAAAAGAAACCACGGTTTTCCAATCGGTTTAAGATAAGATCCCGTACTTCGGAAGTTTCAACATCCGATTGGTAGACAGGCTCCTCTCCATATTTTTTGTATAGCCATCGGTTGATAAATCCGGGATGTTTCTTTTGCATTTTGTAATAATAGTATAAGCCTAGGTGCATCCCTAAAAAGGTAGAGTTCGGCTCGGGCAAAAGCACTTTTTTCAATTCGTCCTTGAGTAGTGATTCGTTGGTAATTGTAGAATCCGATTCCATTGAAAGCGTGGCGCCGGTGTATAGGTGTTCACCTTCAGGAATGTGCTTTGTAATAGAGCAGGATTGAACCATCCAAATCGATAAAAGCAGGATGTAATAATGGCGATATTTTGAAATCGTGTTCAAGTGGATGCTATACTTTATGTTTTAGTTGTCGGTTTCTGTTTTTGTATTCTCATTCTTTTCATTTTCGTCCTCTTTAGGTTGTGGATGCACAAGGGCGTGCCAAAATTCACTGAATTTATTAAATTCCAAGGTGAAAATAAGGGCGATGCCGCTTACCATGGTTTGGCCATCAATCACATTTTCAAATTCATTGCGTCTAAATCCTTTTATTCTATAGCGGCCATTTTTGGTGAGCATATATTCCAACGTCACATTTCCAATGATGGGGGCTTCCTCGTCTTCGGGATTGCTGCCCTGTATGTCAACTTCGCTTCCTACTTGTACTGTTAGCCTGTCGTTGAACAGTTTTTTTTGCGCGGCGATATCCAATTGGGTACGGTCTTGGGGTGTGCTGCCTTGGTAATCGGTGAAACTGTCCAAGCCAAAATTGAGTTCGAAACCGGTATTTCCCAAAAGCTTGTCCGAAAACATATTTAGCTGATCGGATACCGCATCGTTAAGGTTATCCCGTGCGATTGTGGCCATTCCACCTGAGCTTCCGTCACTGCCGGGTTCTGGGTAAAAACGGTTTAAAACCAAAAGGGAAAAGACTTGTTTGTTGAGTTCCTCTTCCTGTCGGTTTACTTGTTGGATACGTCCGTACACCTGCCCGTCAATGGCTCCTTGTTCGTCTTCCGGCATGTCGATATCGAAGGAAATGACAGGTTTCATCAATTCGCCATCAATATTCAGAAAAACTTCAAAAGGCAATACTTCTCGATATTTGCTTTTCACCGAAGGGTCTGCATTGGAAGTTTGGGAGGCCATTAAAGGTCCTGCCGAAGTTTTTAATTGGTACATGGCACGAATGTCCAGTTGGGCATCAAAAGGATCTCCGGACCAAGTCACGCGACTTCCTGGAGTAAGTTCAAACTTGCGGTTCACCAAATTATACAGGCTCATTTCATAATGGCCATCTGTGACGTCATAGACTCCCGAAAGGTTCATTTGTCCGTTGGGTTTCATCGTAAAATTAAAGTCGCCTTCACCCGAAACCATAAAGTTGTCGTTGGTGCTTTCATTGATAATAATAGTGACGGCGGCCTCTTTGTCTACCTTGATAAGGGCTTTGACATCGAACCCTTTAACAGTAGCGGTTTTTTCTTCTTTTTGGGTTAGAATGGCATCGGGATTGTCGCGATTTACAAAAATGACCACGCCATCACGCTGCTCCATATTTACGGAAGCTGAAGGCATAATGTATTTAATGTCTGTTTCTTTGCCCAAAGTAGCGTTTATGTCCAATTTAGGGATTTGAAGGTCGCCTGTTAACTTGGCCTCGGCATCAAAAACGGCTGTTCCGTATATGAGGTCGTTATCCTCGCGGGAGGCATTCAATACTTGGAAATTGTCTGCCTTTATATCTAAATTGAAAGTTGGATTGGCTAAATCGTTGGTGCCAATATCACCAGTGACGACAAGGATATTATTGTTGGCATCCTTGACGGTGAAATTTTCCATTGAAATCAGGTCGTTTTGAAGGGAGACCGTTTCATTGTCCATAGAAAAACTAGCATTGAACTTTGTAATTTCAAAACCAGCATCTTTAAAATTAAGTTGCCCTTGGTAATTAGGGCTTGCCGTTGGGCCATTTATAGTAAAGCTTCCCGAGAGCTCGCCTTTGGTTTCAGAAATCTCGCCTAGACTAAAGCCTTCCAAAGCCTTCATTTGAAATGAATTAATGGTTAGGTCTAAATCTATAGTTGGATTTGTTGAGCTAGCCATATAATCTCCTTTCAAATCCAAATCAACATCACCTTCCTTTAATGAAGTGGTGAAATTGTAAGCGTTGTTGCCTTGTGAAGTGGCTTCTAGGCTTAATCTCCCCAAATCGACGTCAAGGGCGTTCAGTTCTGTGATGTCCAGATTGGCAATCAACCCCATTTCTTCAAAAGGAGTGACCAAAACAAGAATGCCATTTAAATATCCTGAAGCAATGCTTTTGTTTGGGTTGAGGTAGCTGAGCAATTCATTTAGGTTGAAATTGGAAAAATTAATGGCTACGACGTCTTTAGTGATATCGGGCTGTTGATGAGTAAGCTCGACAAGTTCGTTGTTATTGCTGAGTTGAAAGTCTTGAAACTCTAACTTTTTATCACTATAACGGATGAAGTTTGATTCTGGAATGTTCCAAGCTTCTTTGTTGATGGTAAGGTTTGAGGGAATTGTCTGCAATTCTAAAATATTGTCATTCGAAGTGATTTTGGAGTCGATATTTATGAGTGTCTCATCATTATCTTGAGCCAAAAACTTTAGTAGCATCTCTCCGTTTTGCTGCTTGCCATTAAAACTGGTTCTGGGAATGGCTAAAGGGCCGGTTGTAAATTCTTTAAAGTTGAGGTCGAACTCAAAATTATCCACATCGGTGTCTATGGAAAAAGCCAGGCTATCTAGCTCAAAACTGCTATAGTTAATTCGTGGCGCCGAAATATTCGCATTTAAAACTTTAGCACTTTCGTTGAAGTCCATGGCCATTTTAATGGTGTCGAGGTCTTTGAGGTTGACCAAAAAGACGTCGTTCATCAATGAGGATGGATTAATCGTTCCTTTGAATGTTAAGTTTACAGGGCGCTCCAAAGTGTCTACCAATCGATCGTCATCAAAAAAGTAACTTTGGATATGATGTTTTAGAGCCTTGCTAAATATTTGAGGGTTGGTGTTGGAAGCTAGTTCTGCATCCAGAAGTTTGTTATGGATTTCGACTGAAGTGGTATCGATGCTTAAATGTGCAATGGCATTGAGGTCGCCAATTAAATAGGATTTATTGTCGTAAACCACAACACCTTCCGTAAGGTTGGAGGATAGGTCAAATGTTTCTGAATTGCCTTTGAAATCAGCTTTTAACAGAAAACCCGTGCGGATGTTCCGTTCCATTAGTCCCAAAGCATTGAGGTTGGCTCCCTTTAGGTTCAGGTCAATTGATGCTTGTGGAGCAATAGAGTCTAAAGTGACCAAAGCATTGAGATCAAGATCGAGGTTGTCGTCTTTATATACCGAACTCACAGTACCGCTCCCATCTACGATAGTTCCGGTGAGTTTTAAGTCGGCAATGTTGTATTGTTTTAGGGCAAACTGAGAAATAACCGCGTCGAAATTCGCATTTAGTTGGTTGATATTGTCGCCTGAGCCATCAGCCTTAATGCTCAAGCTAAGCGGCCCCAATTCCTCATTTTTAAGAAGTTCGTCCAATCTGTATTGGTTAATATTGGCTTCAATTTCAAAAGATAAACCGCTCTCATTGTTGTAATGACCATCTATGTTGGCAAGCCCTTGTGAGGAGTTGAGCTCAGCTTTGGCTATTATAACCTTTAAATTGCCTTTGATGGTTCCCGTAAGTTGTATACTGTCCGGAAATTGAATGCCAAGAGAATCCTCAGCAACAAATTTGATAAGGTCCTCACGTGTGGTGGTTGCCGAAAAAGAAGGAATGTCAAACTGGATACTATCCGTTTTAGTGATATTTTGAATGTTGCCTTTGGCTGTTAATTGTGTGTCTTTTCCCCAATTGATGCCAAGATCTGAAATGTTTAGTGACGCTAAGGTACCATTCACGTTCAAGTGTCCTTTTATGGTATTGTGGCTTACAGTTTGTAAATATGGGTTGTCTTTTAAAGTGGGTTGAAATTTAAAAATATCATTTGGGTCAAGTTGTATTTGGGGTAGGTTTAAGTCGATGGTGGAAAGTTCTGGATTACTTATGAGCTGTGACAATTCAGCATAGTCAATGGTTAAACTTCCTTTCAATTCATTGTTGTTGACGCTAGCGTTGAGTTGCTCAATATTTAGCTGTTGGTCATTGGCACTTAATTTTAGACCAAATTCATTTAGGTTGATTCCGGAGGCTTCCTGAAATTGGATGTTTTCCAATTCAAGACCCGCGGTTTTATCTTTAAGGAAAATCTCGTTCGCTTTTAAGTTGACATATTTTAAGGCGATGGCCTTGGGGTTAAAGTTGTCCTTTTTAGGTGTGTTGTCTCCTGAAAAATAGGAGAAATTGTTGTTTTCGAAATCAATATTACCAATGTCAATATTCAGGTCGGGCCAGTTAAACTCGTTAGAAGTTGTAGTGTTTAAATCTGGTTGTGGCAGTGGACTATTGTTGGTGTTAGTATGAACCACAATGTTGGATTGTTTTAAGCTGAGGTCTCCAATTTTATAGGAATTTTGTGCAAGGTCAATGGCCTCTAGTTCTGTGTAAAACTCATCAATGTTGGCTTCTGCCTTGATGTGACTTTTGGAAGATTCGAAATTGGCAATGACGTTTTTCAGGGTAATTTCATCGGCAGCGAGAAAGGGGAGTGTGGTACTTTTCGATTCGCTGGATGGTGCTGAGTCCGTTTGAATAAAGTTGATATTGGCATCGCTGAGTGTCAATTCCGAAGCCTTAAATATCATGTTTTCCAAATTGGTGTCATCCATATCAAGTTGGAGTTCTCTGAACACAAAATGGCTATCAATACCTGTTACAGCATCGTTATAAACAATGTCAAAATCATTAAGATTGAGTTTGCCAAGAACTAAATTGAGGGGCTGGGAAATCGTGTCTTTTTCGGTTTCGTTGTCTTCTTCCGAAGCAAAAGCATCGATTAAAAATTGAAAATTGAAGCCTTCAATACTGTCGGTTCTTATAATATTGGCTCGAAGTCCGTCCCATTGTAGGTCATCGACTCCAACTCCTTTTCCAGTAATCAAGGCCCAGAGGGGCATGTTAACTTCCAATGATTTGGAATAGACCAAGGTGTCTCCCTTAGGGGTTTCGAGGTAGAATTTTTCCAATTGGATGTCGCCATCAAACGTTACAAATAGTTTTTCAATGTCAATTTTGGTGTGGGTCTTTTTGGAGATAAAATTCACGGCTTTGCCAACAATAATGTCTTGGCCCCATGGACTTCTTATAAAAAGGACGAGCAGGAAAAATAACAACAGGATACCCAAAAGCAATTTACCTAGAATGCGCAATGCTCGGTATTTCTTTTTTGGGGATGGCGTAGGTTTGTGTGCTGTTTGTCCTTCCTTCAATTGATAGATTGTTCTTACAAATGTAACCAAGTGTTAAGATACTATTTCCTTTGTAATTAATTGGTTTCTAAGGAGGAAATTAACAGGGAGGGATTATGGTTTTTGGCGGTTGGTTTATTGCTTTGTGTGTGGGGAAATTCTTTATCTTGCAATAAAAATTAATCAGTAAACCACATATGAAAATAATAGGAATAGGGAAGAATTACGTGAGTGATCTTTCTGAAATGCCTTCGGAAAAAGGCATGCCGGTCATCTTTACAAAACCAGAAAGCAGCATTCTAAAATCAGGGGAGACTCTGCAGTTGCCAAAAGTGTCCAACGAGGTTTGGTACGAAATAGAATTGGCCTTTAGAATTGGTAAGACCTGTAAGAATGTATCTCCTGAAGAGGCTATAGCTTATATTGATGGTGTTACCCTTGCTAATGACCTTACGGCTAAGGATGTATTGGCTGCTAGTAGAGAAAGCAAAGGGCCGTGGGCTTTAGCGAAAGGCTTTGATGGCGCAACGCCACTAGGGGAATTTGTGTCTATGGAAGGCTTTCAAGACTTGGGCAATATCAATTTTACTTTAGAAATCAATGGCGAGGTAGTGCAAACCGGGCATTCGTCATTGATGATTTATTCATTGGGAGAGGTTGTGGAAGTGGTGTCCTCATTTATGACCCTTGAACCTGGAGATATTATTTTAACAGGAACGCCAGCCAAAGGTGTTGGCTTGGTAAAATCTGGAGACCGTATGCTAGCCTATTTAGAAGGTGTGAAGACCTTGGAAACGGTTGTGGCGTAAATTTAGGGAGGGTAGTTGCAATATAGTTACTCTAGGCCTTTCCAATACAAAGTGAAAATTTATGTGAAGCCGCCTTTGCTTGAGGTGGCTTTGCTTTTTATCTAACTAACCAAAATTTGATGAACAGAACTTTTAATATTCCTTTACTTTTATTGATTGCCTTGTTGTTTTTTAGGTGTAATCCTATTAAAAAAACGCCTAAGTATACGGGGGCATCTAACGAGGTGAACCTATATTCAGGAGATACGCTATTTAAAACTGTGTTGCTAGATTATGCTTTTACTGAATTAGACAAGCCACCATATCTTCTGAAATCAATTGCCAATCAAGAAAGCCTCAATTTTTCTTTTGATTTGGATGGTCCAAAGCTGTTTCGGTTTTATGGTTATGACCCGCAATCCTATCCTTTTTATATCTATGTAACTCCAGGGGATTCCTTAAGTTATCGATTGGAAAACCAAATGATTGTTTTTGAAGGAAGGAATGCGGCACACTACAATTTCTTCAAGACACTTTTTGAGTCCAAATTTTCTTATGCAGGTTATGATGAAGAGCTTGGTTTGAATGCTTTTAAACAACAAACCAAAGACATCTATCAAGAGCGGTTGCAGGTTTTGGAGGCGTATGTAAAAAAAGAAAATACGTCTCAGTCCTTTTATAGTAGCATAAAGGAAGTGTTGCGATTTGAATATATTAATTGGTTGTTCAATAGGAACATGATTCCCATAGGAGCTATAACCGATTATTCTACCTTTTTGGAAGGCGTTACTATGGAAACGTTTAATAGAAATGACCAAGCAGATAATCCTTATTTTTATTTGGCTCTCATCAAGTATGTGTATTTGGTTTCTGAGGAGAAATTTGGTGAGGCTAATGCCAGTGAAGCTTTGCAATATCAGCTGCAGCTAATTGATGAAAACTTACAAGGATTAACCAAGGAGTATGCGCTGACTAAAATAATCTCTGATTATGATGGTCATATAAGGCCGGAAGATATAAATGATTTGCTAGAAGTGGTTGCCGCCTATTTGCCAAAAATAAATGACGAAACCTACAAAGGTGTTTTAGAGAAAATAGAAGTGCGTTTAGGCAGTTTTGACAAACAATTGACGGAAGCGGTAAATAAAGCAGTGTTGTTGGACCGAGAAGGGAGGCAGGTGACATTTAATGAGGTTTTGGAATCGCATGAAGGAAAATATAAGGTGATTGATTTTTGGGCCAGTTGGTGTGTGCCTTGTATAAAGGAAATCAAGGAAGGTCATTTGTTTAGAGAAAAAATCACAAAGAATAAAAACGTTGAATTTCTATATGTTTCCATAGATAAAGATCGTGATAAATGGATGGCAAGAGGAGAAGAGTTGAAAGTTTATGGCATGCTTGAAAACCAGTATGTGATTGTTGGTGATGAACATGATATCTTAAGGTCTTTTTTTAATGTTGTTGCTGTCCCTCATTATGCAGTTTTGGATGAAAACAATGAGGTGTTGTTGTTTAATGCTCCAACTCCAGTAGATACTCCACAGTTTATGGAGGTGTTTGGGGAGGTGAAGTGATTGCTTTAAACTTAATAGAGTATTTTCTTATGAAGAAATTTTTATGCGTTTTGGGTTTTGTATCGTCTTTGTCGCTTGCACAGAAGTATGAAATTATAGACGAGAAAACGGAAGCTCCCGTTGCTTTCGCACATATAGATTTTTTAAATGGAAAGGGAACCTATTCTGATGATAATGGCATGTTCACAATGCCTTTAGAAACTTTAGTGGATTCAATTCGCATTTCGTGTATAGGGTATAAAAGTAAAAAGATTCATGTTAACAGTCTGAAAGACGAAAGGATTATCCCTTTGAAAGGAGAGGCATTAGGGCTGAATGAAATATACCTAAAGTCAAGATTCAGAAAAGTTTTAAAACATCATAAAAAAATGCTTAATCTAAATCTAGATGTAGGAGGTTTTGGGTACGACCAGTTGGTTTTGACATTCGTGCCATTTCCTGAGAACCTGTCAACTGATAATGCTAGAATAAAAAGTATTGTAATTAATACCACTGGACTGAGGTCGAAAAAAAGGCGGTATTATCCATTTAAGGTAAATCTGTTTTCTACCAATAAAAACACTAAATATCCAAATGTTTCGGATACCCTTTTGCCGTGGATTGTTGCATCAAGAAAGATTGGAAGGCCTTCGGAAGTTTTTGTAAGCATCGATAAAAGTTATAATGTGGCATTTGGAAAGAATGGTATTTTCGTGGGATTTCAGACCTTATCTAAAGAAGCTTATCCTGAAGATGAGCATTATAACGTCGAGAAGGTTTTGTATTTTTCCAGTACATCGGGGCATAATAATTATGGAGCGGCGGTCAAGTCAATTGTTCCAAAAGATGAAGGGACCTATTCATTCAGGCAAGTAGTACAGGAGTTTCAGAATTCTCAAGGTGAAGAGGTCGTTCATAAATATTGGGAGGAAGTGGAAGGTTATATTTATGATTTAACCATTGAAATCGAATATTAAGGAGTTTTCCTCTTTTTCTTATGAGCATTAATTACTTAGTCTCCCTTCTTATAAATATCCTTTAAGATCAAGGTGTCCCCTTCCTTGTTCACTACCTTTAAATCATAGCGTACCTGTATTTGTGTGCCAATGGGAGTGTAATAATAAACAATCCAAGCGTCTGATTCTCGGGTGCCAATGCAGCCATTGGAATAGGCTTTCCCTAAGGTAACCGGATTGGTGGTAGGGTGGATCATTTGTCCGTATTTCTGGCCATCCAGTTCGGTTTCTGTAAATGGAATCAAGGGCAATTTAGTGACCTTGTTGTCGTCTCGTCTTGTTACAAAATATTCGTGGTTGGTGGCCGGGTTGACGTAGCGTGGATGTTTGTTGTGGGCTACAATATGGCCTTCCCCGGTTTTGGTCCGTAAATCTTCAATTTTGTCGGACATCTTTAGGTATTTTGTTTCGTGTCTTCCTACTCTTACGGGAAATTCATAAAGCTCTGATTCTCCCTCGTAAATTCGGAGTTTGAATTCGGGGATGTTTACATCTATGCGGGTGTTTTGGAACGCCGTAAGAAGGCCCTTGGCGGTTAGGGAATCTGGAACCTTAAGCGTATTTCCCTTGGGCAAGGCAATCATTTTCTTCTGGTCGTAGATAAAAGAATCGCGTGCTTTCATTAGGTAGTAATCGGTGTTGTATAAGGTGTCGATTACCCAGGGATTGGCCCGTATCAATAGGTGTTCTGTAAGCGGGTATTTTGTTAAAGAGTCGTATTGCTTTACTAGGGAATCTACATATTGAAAATAGTTTTCAATGGTAATATTGCGATCAATCTTGATGGTCCGCCATGCTTTTTCGGTGGAAATCGTGTCTTGTTGGGTATTGAACTGTGATAAAAAGAAATTTTTCTCCTGAAAAAGAGAGCTCTTTAACAGGATTCCGAGAATAAAAATTGCCAATAGTTTATAGCTCATTTTAGGTCCGTGCTACAATTGTTTGTTGTTTAGAACTAAGGCAGCTGTTTGCTGAAGAAGTGCCTCATTGTTGTCTAGAATTTCTTTTGTTCTGTGATAACCTATATTAAAAATCTCATCAACATGTCTTTTGTCGAAAGTACCATATTTGCTGAGCTCTTTTGGGTACACAACCACATTGCACAAATTGAATTTACTGTAATCTTCCTGAAAGGATTTTAGTTTAATGGCGCGCTCCATGATGTGGAACATGTGCTTGACATCGGTGATGTTGATGGTATCTATGCCATTCACGTAGCTTCCAATGATGCTGTCGCAATGGGGTTTTAATAATTCTGCAGGAAAATTATTGAGTGTCCCTCCATCAATATAATAATCGTCTTTTATTTTCACAGGGGCAAAAATTCCGGGAAAGGCGGCAGAGGCCAGTATGGGCATGATTAACTTTCCTTGGTTGAATATTTCGAGGTTGCCATCCAAAATGTTTGTGGCCGTTATGCTAAGTGGTATTTGTAGCGCTTCAAAACTGTCTTCCTTTAGGTAGTTCTTGAATTCAGCATAAAACTTTTCGGTATCAATAAGGCCTGGTTTTCCTTTAGCGTACTTGGTAACGTCGAAAATTTGAAACTTTTTAAAAAAATGCAGGATATCACTCCAATGATGTCCATAGGCATACAATGCGCCTACGATAGCACCAATACTGGTGCCTGAAATTTGTGTTGGGAAAATACCGTGTTCTTCAAGGGCTTTTATGGCGCCTATATGGGCTGCGCCTCTAACACCCCCGCCAGAAAGTACTAAGCCTATGTTCATAAAATAGATGTAATGGAAAGTATTGCTTAAATATACAATGATATTTGGTTTTTTGAAATGAGAATTGTCAATGTTGATAATTGACTTACATCATATTGCGGATGCTTTCAATTTCATATCTTTAATAGATATTTATGGGGCAATATGGTTAAATCCAGTAATATAAGTTTGCATGTGAAAGACTTTCTGATGGAGGTAGGGGATATGACTTATTTTACTTCTAGGTTTTTTAAGGAGTTGTTTAATAAGCCTTTTGAGTTCAAAGAGCTCTTGCGGCAATGTTACAATATTGGGAATCGCTCCTCGTTGTTGGTGGTGATTACAGGCTTTATTATTGGTTTGGTTTTGACCTTGCAAACGCGGCCCACCTTAATGGAATTTGGTGCGGTGTCCTGGATGCCTTCTATGGTTGGAATTTCCATAGTGAGGGAAATAGGGCCTATAATTACGGCTTTGGTTTGTGCCGGAAGAATAGGCTCTGGAATTGGAGCAGAGTTGGGCTCTATGCGGGTTACAGAACAGATTGATGCCATGGAAGTTTCGGGAGCTAATCCTTTTAAATATTTAGTGGTTACCCGTGTACTGGCTGCCACCTTAATGCTGCCTATTTTGGTGATTGTTGGAGATGCTGTTGCGCTATTTGGTTCTTATTTGGTGGAGAACGTTAAAGGGAATGTATCATTTATGTTGTATTTCAATCAGGTGTTTGATGCTCTGGAGTTCAGTGATATTTTTCCAGCGACGATTAAAACCTTTTTTTTTGGTTTGGCCATTGGGCTTGTTGGGTGTTATAAAGGGTATTTCTGTAATAAAGGAACTGAGGGTGTTGGGATGGCAGCCAATTCGGCGGTGGTAGTAACCTCTTTAATGTTGTTTATTATTGACTTTGTAGCGGTTTTGGTGACAGATATTTTCTATGATTTATGATGGAGCAGAATCACATAGAAGAGCCTAATGTGGTCCTAGAAGTGAGGGATCTTCACAAGAGTTTTGGTGATAACTACGTGCTGAACGGGTTCAACATGCAGCTTTATCAAGGGGAAAATCTAGTCATTATGGGGAAGTCGGGATCGGGAAAGTCCGTAATGATAAAATGTTTGGTAGGTTTGATGGAGGCCGACAGTGGTTTTATTTCGGTGATGCACAACGATATTACAAAGTTGGACCATGAATCATTAGATATTTTAAGACGGGAAATTGGCTTTTTGTTTCAGGGTAGTGCTCTTTATGATTCCATGACGGTAAGGGAAAATCTTAAATTTCCTATGCGTTGGCATACCAAGAAGTTTGGAGGGGAAGAGAATCAAGAAAAGTTGGTGATGGAAGCTTTGGAAAATGTTGGTTTAGAAAAGGCCATAGAGTTGATGCCTTCGGAATTATCGGGAGGAATGAAACGGCGTATTGCGTTAGCAAGGACGCTAATTATGCAGCCAAAAATCATTATTTATGATGAGCCCACCAGTGGTCTGGATCCTATTACGGCCAAGGAAATTGTCATCCTGATGCAAAAAGTGCAGAAGCAGTACAATACTTCGTCCCTTATCATTACTCATGATGTGGACTGTGCCCGGGTGATTGCCGATAGGATGGTATTGTTGATAGATGGCGTGGATTATGCGGTTGGGACTTTTGCTGAGTTGTCCAGTTCCAAAGATCCAAAAGTGAAGGCATTTTTTAAAGAAGAAGTATGAAAACGATGGATTCAAAGAAAATACAATTAGGGCTTCTTGTAGTCATAGGGTCTGTTTTGTTTGTAGCGGCGGTCTATCTTATTGGGCAACGTCAGGAACTGTTCAAAAAAACATTTACCATAAGTGCACAATTCAGAAATGTTAATGGTTTAAAGAATGGAAATAATGTGCGTTATTCAGGTTTGGATATTGGTACCGTGAAAAAAGTCTATATGATCAATGACTCTATTATACGTGTAGATATGGCTTTGGATGAAAAAATAATAGGCCACATCAGGAAAAATGCCATTGCAACCATAGGGGCGGATGGTCTTGTAGGGAATATGGTAGTGAACATCGTTCCGGGAAAGGGAAGTGCTCCCGTGGTTGATAATGGCGATGTTTTAGAGTCTTATAGTAAAATAAGTGCCGATGATATTTTGAATACCTTAAGCACGACCAATGAAAATGCAGCAATCCTTACTTCGGATCTGTTAAAGATTACCAATAGAATTGTGGATGGAGAGGGCACCATTGGGGTCTTGCTGAATGATACCATTATGGCTAAAGAATTAAAGCAAACCATAGCCAATTTAAATCTAGCCAGTAAAGGGGCTTCTCTTACCGTGAACAAATTAAATGGCTTGGTGGAAACTCTGAAAACTAATGATGAATCGGTATTGGGAGTATTGCTGAACGATACCATTTCGGGGGAAAGGTTAAAAACCGTAGTCCAAAATATGGAAAGTTTGAGTGTGGATATGGAAAATGTTGTTGGTAATATCAATAAAATGGTTTTGGATATTCAATCTAGTGAGGGAACCCTTAATTATATTTTAAACGACACTATCCTGGTGCAGGATTTAAAAGCCTCAGCTGATAACATCAAACAAGGGACTGATAAGTTTAATGAAAACATGGAAGCTTTAAGGCACAATGCGCTTTTTAGAGGTTATTTCAAGAAATTGGAACGGGAACAGGAGCGAGAGGCTAAAAAAGCAAATAAAAATTGAATACCGTTTTTAAGCACTTTTCAATATAAAAACCTTTAAAAACCAAAAAACCCGAACAAAGTTGTTCGGGTTTTTGGTGGTGGTGCCTCCAGGAATCGAACCAGGGACACAAGGATTTTCAGTCCTTTGCTCTACCAACTGAGCTAAGGCACCAGTCGCTTAATTGCGGATGCAAATATAAGGGCAATTTTGATATTCGCAAAGATAATTTTAGAAAAAATTTAATTCTTTTATTTCCGTTGCTTTTAGGGCTTAAATTCTAGCGATTTAGGAATAAATTTTTTTTGCCTTTTTAAACTGTTACATACTTGTTTTGTAATTTTACCCTTTTTAAAGCTATGAATTTAATTGTCGACGTTGGCAATACCTTTGTAAAGTTTGCCATTTTCCAGCAGGAGGAAATTATTTTTAAGTGCAGTTTCGATCTTGCTCATTTTGAAACCGAGTTTGAGGGGCTTTTTGAAAATTATGAAAGCATTCAGAAATGCATTCTTTCTTCGGTGGGCGATTTGGACAATGGCATGCTGAAATTGATTCAGTCAAAATTGCCAGTCTTGGTTTTGGATGCGGAGACTAAACTTCCCTTTGTAAATGCTTACAGTACACCACATACCTTAGGGGTGGATCGTGTGGCATTGGTGAGCGCCGCGGTTAAAAACTTTCCCCAGCAAAATGTCTTGGTAATCGATGCAGGTACTTGTATTACCTACGATTTTACAGATGCTGAAAGTACTTATAAAGGAGGCGCTATTTCTCCTGGGATTAGGATGCGCTATAAATCGCTTAACAATTTAACGGCCAATTTGCCGTTACTTGAAACAGAGATGCCTAGAGGTTTAATTGGAGATTCTACCATTACTTCCATACATTCGGGGGTTGTGGGCGGTGTTTTAAAAGAAATTAATGGAGTAGTTGATGATTATCGTCAGGAATATAGAGATTTAACAGTTATTTTAACAGGAGGGGACTCAGATTTCTTGTCAAAACAATTAAAAAATGGCATATTTGCCAACTCTAATTTTCTTTTAGAAGGTTTAAACTTTATATTAGAATATAATTTGTACTAAATGATAAAAAAACTTGTAGTAGTTTTTATAGCTTCTTTTGCATTGCAGTTACATGCACAACAAGGTACAGTTTCACCCTATTCGTTTTTTGGAATTGGAAGTTTAAAGTTCAAGGGAACTGTTGAAAACAGAAGTATGGGAGGTTTGAGTATTTATACCGATAGTATCCATGTTAATTTAAGAAACCCTGCAAGTTACGCTACCCCAAACCTAAAGTCATTTAAAGAGGAAAGCCGTCCAGTGAAATTTGCCCTTGCCGGAAGCCAACAAAGTTTGAATTTGCAAAGTGATAGTGGAAGCGATAGATCATCTGCAACCACTTTTGACTATTTGGCCATGTCTATCCCAATGGGAAAATTTGGTTTTGGCTTTGGTTTGTTGCCTTATACATCGGTTGGTTATAAAATTCAGTCTAAAGATGAAGAGGGGAATATCACCAATAAATATACAGGAGAAGGTGGTTTAAATAGAACTTATCTTGGTCTGGGATATGCCGTGACACCAAAATTGAGTGTTGGTGTTGATTTAAGTTATAACTTTGGAAATGTTAGAAATAACGTTCAGGAGTATTTCTTTGATGAAGGAGATTATATCCAATATCCTACTTTAGAGAGAAATCGTTCCAATTTAAGTGGGTTCACGGTTAATTTTGGAGTGACCTATAAAACTATGATTAAGGAGAAGTTTGAATTGGTAACCTCTTTAACCTATGCGCCAGAAGGGAGCTTGACTTCGAAAAATACCAGAACGATATTAACTGGAGATGGAACAAGTCTTGAGGCCGATTTGGAATCGCAGGGATTGGATGAAACCGATTTGACGATGCCGTCACGTCTGTCTTTTGGAGCAGGGATTGGGCAGCCAAGAAGATGGTTTGTTGGGGCGGAATATACCACCCAAAATATAAGTGCGTTCTCAAATCCATTTATGGACAGTAATAATACTAACTTTGTAGATGGATCGAATTTCTCATTTGGAGGATTTTTTATTCCTGAGTACGATTCTTTTTCAAAATACTGGAAACGAATCACCTATAGGGCTGGAATGCACTTTGAGCACACAGGTTTGAAAATAAGTGATGAGGATATTAAGGAGTTTGGCATATCTTTTGGAGCAGGGTTTCCAGTGGGAGGTGTGTTTTCCAATGCAAACCTTGGGTTGGAGTTCGGAAAAAGAGGAACCACAAACCAAAATTTGGTTCAGGAAAATTTCGCCAATATCCTAATCAGTTTGTCTTTAAACGACAGATGGTTCCAGAAATTAAAATATAACTAAATTTACAGTAATTAATAATTAAACAATGAAAGCGAGAATAACTTTAGTATTAGTTGCCCTGTTTTTGAGCGTTAACATCGGGTTTGCTCAACAAGACGAAGAGTGCATGACTAACCTAATGATCTTTTCAGACTATGTAAAGAGCAAAAAATACGATGAGGCATATGAGCCATGGATGAAGGTGCGTAACAAATGCCCAAAGTTTAATTATGCTATTTACGGGTATGGAGAGAAAATTCTAGACCATAAAATCAAGAATTCTTCAGGAGCAGATAAAGCGGCTTTTGTGAATGATAAAATGAAGTTGTTGGATGAAGGTCTTGCTAATTTCCCAAATAAGTACGAAAAAGGAGAAGTACTTAATGATAAAGGGTTATTGATGTATGATAACAAAAAGGAATTGGGCGTTTCAAATCAGGAGATCTATGATATGTTTGATAGAGCATATAAGGAAGATTTGAAAAATTTTAAAAACCCTAAAGGATTGTACGTGTACTTTTCTACAGCGGTAGATTTGTATAACGAAGGGAAATTACCACTTCAGTCTGTATTTGATAAATACGATGATGTATCTGATAAAATTGGTACTGAGGTAGAAATCTGCACAGAAGAGTTGAACAAATTAGTTCAAAAGGAAGAGGCAGGGCAAACGTTGACTTCTAAGGAGGAGAAATACAGAAAATACTATACTAACTACCTTGAAAACTATGAGAAAATCGGAGGTAGTATCGATAGCAAATTAGGACAATTGGCAAATTGTGAAAACTTAATTCCATTGTACAAAAAGGATTTCGAAACGTATAAGAACGATGCTGTTTGGTTGAAGAGAGCGGTAAGCAGAATGTACAACAAGGAGTGTACGGACGATCCTCTTTATATTGAATTGGTAAAAGCTTATGATGCTACAGCTCCTTCTGCAGACACTAAGTATTTCGTAGCAACTATTTTGTTTAAGCAAAATAAAGATAGCGAAGCTGTAAACTACTTAAAGCAAGCTTTCGATTTGGAAACTGATAAGTACAAGAAAGGAAGATTGGCCGAGAGAATTGGTGGGATCTTAAAGAAAAAAGGTCGTTATAGCGAAGCTAGAAACTACTATAGAGAGTCTTTGAAGTTGAACCCTTCAAACGGAAGACCTCATTTGAACATTGCAGCAATGTATGCAGCTAGCGCCAATGATTGTGGTGCAGACAGTTTTGATAAAAGAGCCGTATTTTGGTATGCAGCTCAAGAAGCTAGAAAAGCTGGGAAAGTAGATGCTACATTAACTAAAGTAGCTAACCAAACAGCTGCTAGCTACGAAGGTAATGCGCCTACAAAAGGAGATATCTTTACTAAAGGTAACGCTGGACAAACTATTAAAATTGGTTGTTGGATCAATGGTAGCGTAGTGGTGCCAAGTTTGTAAATGAAACAGAAACATTTATATACTAACATAAAACTGGTCACAGCAATTGCTGTGACCTTGTTTTTTTCGTGTCAAAACAATTTAAAGGAAGTCCAAAAAATTGGGATTTCCCAAAACAAACCTATTGGCGAAGCGGAGCATATCAATTTAAAGTATACCGAAAAATTGAGTGATACGGCAAAGATGAAAGCCAATTTGGTGAGTCCAAAAATGTTGGACTTTTCAAACCGAAAGTTTTCCTTTACGGAGTTTCCTGATGGTATTCATCTTACGGTCTTTGATGACGATTTCCGTAAAAATGTTATCGTATCAGATTATGCCATTGTGTATAATGACACAGACCTTATAGACCTTCAAGGGAATGTGGTGATATCTACCTACTCCAAGGACACGCTTTATGCAGACCAACTGTACTACGATCAAAAAAATGAATGGTTGTTTACCAATGGTGAGTTTACCCTTCGTTCAGGCTCCGAACTTACCAAAGGGCAAGGTCTAGATTCCGATTCCAATTTCGAAAACTTCGAAATTACCGAAATGAGTGGCGTATTGTATCTAGATGATACCGAAGAATCCCCTTCAAACTAAATCCTACACTTAAATAATTAGCTATCTTTGTGAGGTAATTAACACCAAGATTCATGAAATTAATGAAGATTTTTCAATACGCTTACATTGTGTTTGCGGTATTGTTTACCTATGATGGGATTTCAAAATGGGACACCAACCGTAATGGAGCCTATACCTCTTTGCTATTGGCAGCTTTGGCGGTTTTTATGTTTTTCTTCAGGAGCCGTTTCAGAAAGAAGTTTGAAGACAGAAACAAGTAATGCCCAATGGACATTAACGGAGTTATCATTGTAGTTTCCCTATTGCTTTCGGCGTTTTTCTCCGGAATGGAAATAGCCTATGTTTCGGCCAACAAAATCCATATTGAAATTGAGAAGAAGCAAGGCGACTTCCTGGCCAAAATATTAAAGCGTTTAACCGAAAAGCCTTCCAAGTATATCGCTACCATGCTTATTGGTAATAATATTGCTCTGGTTATTTACGGTTTTGTGATGGGGGATGTGTTGATGGAGTGGTTCCAATCCATTTTACCCACCAATTATGGTTTTATAAACTATCTACTCTCCGATTTAAGTTTGCTCTCCCAAACGGTGATTTCTACCCTGGTCATCTTGATCACGGCTGAGTTTTTGCCAAAGGTATTTTTTCAGATTTATGCCAATTCCTTTTTAAAGATTTTCGCTTTTCCAGCCTATCTATTCTATTTGTTGTTTTGGTTTATTTCCTCTTTTGTAATGTGGATTTCAGACAGTGTTTTGCGTCGTTTTTTTAAAACCGATGGCGATGATGTACGTTTGGCTATGACTAAAGTGGAATTAGGGAACTACATCAGTGAACAAATGGAATCGGTGGAAGAGCATGATGAAGTAGACAGTGAAATCCAGATTTTCCAAAAGGCTTTAGAGTTTTCCGAAGTAAAGGCGAGAGAAGTAATGGTGCCAAGAACCGAAATTATCGCTGTTGAAGTGCATGATACTATAAAGAACATCAGTGGACTGTTTACCGCCTCTGGGCTTTCCAAAATTTTGGTTTACAAAGATTCTATTGATGATGTGTTGGGTTATGTGCATTCCTTTGAATTGTTCAAAAAGCCAACTTCCATAAAATCCATTATTCTTCCGGTAGAGTTTGTCCCGGAAACTATGTTGGCAAAGGATGTGTTGAACATTCTCACTAAAAAACGTAAGAGTATCGCCGTGGTAATTGATGAATACGGCGGAACAGCCGGCATCATGACTGTGGAGGATATTGTAGAGGAGTTGTTTGGTGAAATTGAGGACGAACACGATACCATTGCATTGATAGAGGAAAAAATTGATGACAGGAATTATAAATTCTCTGCACGTCTGGAAGTAGACTATATTAACGAAACCTATAAATTGGATCTGCCAGAAGGGGAAAATTATGAAACTTTGGGTGGTTTGATTGTGGATGAAACGGAGGAGATTCCGCAATTGAATGATCAGGTCATGATTGAAAACTATCTGTTTACTATTTTGGAAGTCTCTTCAACCAAAATTGACGTGGTCTCTTTAAAAGTTCTGGAGGAAGAATAGTTTCTAAAAATCTACTATTTCTTTTTACTTCAAATAAAAGCCTGTCTGTAAGGTTTTATCTTCTGCTTTTCGGTAGGTTTTATTGGGTATTGCCTCCATATTTAAAATCTACAATAAAACCTAATATATCTTTTATTATTTCATATAAAACGTTATTTTCGCGAACTTATATTTTTTAACGTATACAATAAAATGGCAGTTTTAAGTAAAATTAGACAACGTTCACTCTTTTTAATTCTAATCATTGCATTAGCATTATTTTCCTTCGTTTTATCAGATCTTTTTAGAAATGGATCCGCGGCTAGTGCCCAAGATGTGGTAGCAACCGTAAACGGAACCGATATCGATAGGGTAGAGTTCATGCAAAAAGTGGAAAATGCACAAAGAATGCAAGGTCCAGGTGCTTCATCTACACAAACTATGAACAGAGTGTATGAGCAGGAAGTGAGAAAAGCTGTGTTGGAAGGACAGTTTGAAGAGTTGGGATTGTCTGTTGAGAAGGACCAAATGAGAGATTTGTTGAAGCAAAACTTTTCGTCTTATCCAGAATTCAGCAATGAGGCTGGGATGTTTGACGAAAACAAGTTGAACGAATTCATTGCAAACTTAAAGGCTATTCAAAATAATACTCCTAACCGTGCTCCTCTTGGAAACTTCCAAATTAACTATAACGAGTGGGTAAACAACGAAGCTGCTATTGCAGAGCGTGCCAAGGAGCAAGTATATTTCAACATGATCAAAGCTGGTGTGGCAAGTACTTTAGCTGAAGCTGAAACGGATTATTTGTTGGAAAATGAAACTGTAGATTTAAAATACGTTAGCATTCCTTATACTACTATCTCTGATAGTTTGGTGGAAGTAACCAAAGCTGATATTTCTAAATACATCAGCGAGAACAAAGGTAAGTACGAAGTTGAAGAGAGCAGAGATATTGCCTTTGTAGAGTTTGAAGAAGTAGCTTCCGTACAAGACGAGGAAGCTATCAAAGCTAATTTGGTGAAGTTGTTGGATGACCACGAGGAATTCAACAAAGTAACTAAAGCCAATGAAACTGTATACGGATTCAAGAACACTAAAAATATTGAGGATTTTGTAAACGCAAATTCTGATATCAAATACAACGACAACTTTGTGTTTAAATCGGCGTTGCCAACGGTAGCTGCAGATAGTATCTATAACTTGCCTGTTGGAAGTTTTTACGGTCCATACAAAGACAACGGATTCTTCAAGTTGAGCAAAGTAGTTGCTGAAAAGCAAATGCCAGACTCAGTAAAAGTTAGACACATCTTGGTACCTTTTATTGGAGCTACAAGAGTGGATCCTTCTATCACAGATACAGAAGAAGAAGCTGAGGCTACTGCTGACAGCATCTTGAACTTGATCAAGACTAAGCAAAGCAAATTTGTTGATTTGTTGGAATTGTCTTCAGATAAAGTAAGTAACGAAAAAGAAGGAGTTATCGAGTTTGGTTACAACCAATCTTTTGCTCCAGAATTCAAAGCATATTCTTTCGAGAACAATATTGGTGACATCGACGTGGTAAAAACGTCTTTTGGATACCACATCATCGAGATCTTAGATCAAAAGAACAAATCTAGAGCGGTTAAGGTGGCTACTATTGCTCAAAAAATCGAGCCTTCAGAAGAAACTATTGATGACGTATTCAACTCTGCTTCTAAATTTGAAGTAGCTATCCAAAAAGGAGATTTCCAAGCGGTAGCAAAAGAAAATAACTATACTGTAAAGCCAGTTAGCTTAAAAGTATTGGATGAAAATATCCCAGGTTTGGGAAGCCAAAGATCAATGGTGCGTTGGGCATTTGATGCTGAAACTAAAGTTGGAGATTACAAACGTTTCTCTATTCCTGGTGGAGGTTATGCTGTTGTAGAATTGGTAAAAGTAACTCCAGAAGGTTTAATGTCTCCTGAGAATGCTTCTGCTACTGCAATTGCTGAAATCAGAAATGAGAAAAAAGCGAAGATGATCCGTGAGAAGATTTCTGCATCTACTGTTGCCGATGTAGCGAAGGAGCAAAGTGTAAATACGCGTACAGCTTCTGCGGTAAATATGAAAAACCCAACCTTGTCTGGTGCTGGTTTGGAGCCAAAAGTAATTGGTGTAGCCTTTGGATTGAAAGAAGGAGAAACTTCTAAATTGATCGACGGTAACAAAGGTGTGTATATGGTTGAAGTTACTAAGGTAACTCCAGCTGCAGGTTTGGATAACTACCAGCCAATTGCAAACAGATTGACAACTACAAGAGTGAATGCAGTTCAAGCTAAAGCCTACAATGCGCTTAAAGATGCTGCAGACATCGAAGATAACAGAGCTAATTTCTATTAATTGAAATAGTCTCTTAGGTATAAAAAAAAGCTCCACTGAAAAGTGGAGCTTTTTTGTTTTATAAAGTTTTTTTACCTGAGTATCATTTCGGAAAAAGGCAAGACGGTTGTAAAGCCATTAGAGCTTAAATAAGGTCTTGGATCCTCTTCTGAAGTAAGCATGACGAAATCCCCTCCCCATGCTCCCAAGCTCTTAACAGCCCCGTTAAAATTGTGAAATAAACGGTTTTTTACTGTTGGTTGTTTGGTAAGCTTGGAGATAATACTTTCATGAGTCTCGATAAGTGTTTCTAAATCAAATAAATTATTACATTCTAAAAATCCTTTAGTAATATCGCTAATCTCAGAAATGGCCGAAGAATTCCCTCCTCTGTTTGCTTTGTAATGCGCAATACCTTCTCTGCTGTCTTGTTTTTGGTTCAAGTGAACAAAGTATAAATGCGAGCTAAATGCAGGATTAAAAGTTACCGGGGTAATCTTTCTTTCCTTAGGATTGTTTTCTGATAATTGATATAAAATAGCGGTGTCATGACTAGCACAGGCGATGTCGTAACCACTACCTCCAAAAGTTGCTTCTAAGAGGGCGTAAGGATCTACTTTTGCCCAGTTTGAAATATTGTTAATTAAGGTAGAAGAGGTGCCAAGTCCCCAATTGTTTGGGAATTCCAAAGTGGTGGTTACTTCAAAACCATTTGAGGTATTGAGGAACTCTGGGTTTAATTTTTTAGCAGAATCTAAAATCTGTATTAAGCGCTCATTAACACTTTGATTGGTATGTTGAATAGATGTTATTTGATTGTTCTCAATTTTGAATTTGCCTCCAAACCATAGCCTACCTTCATGGTCTAAGCTTTTCCAATGAAGGATTGGCTCTTCAATGGGTTTTACAATTAAACCTTGTCCAAACTTAGTTGGAATGGCCAAAGACAATGCGCCATCTAAAATCACATATTCTCCTGTTAGCAATAATTTGCCGTGACTGTAATACTTGAGCGAATCCACGTTTATTGTCTCAAATTATTTAAGGCTTCTACTACAGCACTATGGGTAACCACGTTGGTTTTAAAATGTTCTACCAAGTGCGCTTTTTCTTCATTGCTTGCCTCAAACTGATTTAAAATATTCATCAAGTGCATTTTCATGTGACCTTCTTGAATACCGGTTGTGGTTAGTGATCGTAATGCTGCAAAGTTCTGTGCCAAACCAGCCACAGCTACAATTTGCATCAGCTCTTTAGCCGACGGTTTGTGTAGCATCTCCAAAGCCAATTTTACCAATGGGTGTAAACTTGTCAGGCCACCAACAGTACCTAGTGCCAATGGGATTTCTATCCAAAATTTAAAGATGCCGTTTTCAATACTAGCATGGGTGAGGCTTCCATATTGTCCGTTTCTTGAAGCATAGGCATGGACACAAGCTTCAACAGCCCTAAAATCGTTCCCTGTTGCCAATACCACTGCATCGATACCGTTCATGATACCCTTATTATGGGTGACGGCTCTAAATGGCTCGATTTCGGCTATCTTCACGGCTTGAATGAATTTTTTGGCGAACTCATCGGCGGGGATAGAAGGATCTTCCTGAAGGTCTTCTACTTTGCAGCTTACTTCCGCTCTTACCAAACAATCTGGAACATAATTGGAAAGAATGCTCATGATTATTTGGATGTCCAAATCGGTATTGGCAATAACCTCGTAATCGGCAATCTCCGAAACAAAGGTCTTGGCAAATTGCTCCAAGCAGGAATTGATGAAATTGGCGCCCATGGCGTCCAAGGTTTCAAAAGTGGCATGCAATTGAAAATAACCTTCCAAAGTATCACTTTTGTCTCGTAACTCAATATCAAGAATACCTCCACCACGGGTTTCCATGTTTTTGGTAATAGGTTTTGTGGTTTCTATAAGTTTTGGTTTCACCCATTCAAAATACTTTTGAAGCGTGTCTAATTCACCAGAAAAATTGAAATGTACCTGACCTATTTTTGTAGTAGAAATAACTTCGGTTTTAAAACCTCCACGGGTTGCCCAAAACTTAGCCGCTTTACTTGCTGCTGCCACCACAGAGCTCTCTTCAATAGCCATTGGGATGGTATAGGTTTTCTCATTGATGATAAAATTAGGGGCCACACCCAAAGGAAGGTAATAGTTGGAAATGGTATTTTCAATAAACTCGTCATGCAGTTGTTGTAGCTTGTCATTCGAGTTCCAATATTGCTTTAAAACTGTTTTGGCAGCTTCTTTATTTGAAAAGTAGGTTTCTACTAGCCAATCGATTTTTTTGGATTTGGACAGTTTAGAAAAACCGGAAATCGTTTTACTCATCAGGTCATGTTTTAACACGCAAAGATACTATTATAAGCGTTAATATTCAGTCAACGGACCGCAATACTGATTTATCTGTTAATACTGATGGCTTTTTGCTTTATTTTTAGTAAACTTGGCAATATTTTGTCAAAAATTTAGGGGTCAACACCTAACTCCCTAATGGAGGTGTTGTTTCTTGTTTAAAATCAAAGAATTAACTAATAGTTTCTAATTAATACTAAAATTATGTCGAGCACAACTTTAAAACCGCACCAAAAAGAACTTTTTGGACAGCCAATAGGCCTTTACATATTGTTCCTTACAGAAATGTGGGAACGTTTTTCATATTATGGGATGAGAGCCATATTGGTATTGTACATGACTGCTTCCACTATGGGAGATGATCCAAGAGGTGCCGGTTTAGGTTGGACTAGTCAAGAGGCTTTGGCTTTGTATGGTTGGTACACTATGTTGGTATATGTCATGTCGATTCCAGGAGGGATGATTGCCGATAAATTGATAGGTCAAAAGAAAGCCGTTTTATGGGGAGCGATTATTCTGTGTCTAGGACATGGCGTTTTGGTTCTTACCGATACTTGGGCCTTTTACACAGGTCTCGGCTTGGTGATTCTCGGGGTTGGTTTGTTAAAACCGAATATATCCACAATGGTTGGAGGACTTTATAAAGAAGGGGATATCCGTAGAGATAAAGGATTCAGTATTTTCTATATCGGAATTAACTTAGGGTCTTTATTGGCAACCCTTATTGTGGGAATTGTTGTGAAATTCTATGGATGGCATGCAGGTTTCGGATTGGCCGGAATAGTAATGTTATTAGGATTGTTGAATTATTTATATGGGCAAAAGTACCTATCTCAAGTAGGAAACCATGAGCCAAGTACAGGAGGAGATGACGAAGTTTCTTATGGTGAATTGTACGGGAAATTGGGAAGTTCGCCTAAGCAATTGGTGATTACCTTGGTTTTGTTATTGGTTTCTCTTTATGGATGGTATGCCTTAGGTTGGGGATATGGATTATTGTTTGTATTCCTTACGGCTATCACAGCTTTGTTGATGATGATTTATAAAGATTTGGATTCTCAAGTTTTTAAAGACCGTTTCTTGGTATTGTTGCTTTCTTTTATCATGGTAATCGTGTTTTGGGGAGCCTTTGAACAAGCAGGAGGTTTGATGAACTTATATACTGATACTAAGACTGACCGCATGTTGTTTGGTTTGGAAATTCCAACAATCATGTTCCAAAGTTTAAATGCTGGATTTATTATCATTTTTGCAACTATTGTAGCTTCTATATGGGCGAAACGTAAATTGAAAGGAAAAGAAGCTTCTTCACTTTTTAAAATGGCATTGGGGATTATCATTATGGGATTTGGATTCTTATTTATGGTATTTGCAGCTATGCAATTTGAAAAATCAGGAAGTTCAAGTATGCTTTGGTTGGTAATGGCTTATTTGTTCCATACCATTGGAGAGTTATGTTTATCTCCGGTAGCATTGTCTTTCATAACAAAATTAACGCCAATAAAATATGCGTCTTTAATGATGGGGGTTTATTTTGCAGCCACTGGATTAGGTAGTAAAGTAGCTGGAATTGTTGGAGAATCTGCTAGTGATTTTGGAGAATACACGGTGTTTTTAGGGATTTTAATATTTACCATCATAGTTGGAACTTTGTTTATCCTCATCTTAAAACCGTTAAAACGCTTAACGCACGGAGCGGAAGATAATGAAAGAATGATGCACAGCGACGAAGCCTAGTCTTCTTGCGATACCGAACTATACTAAGCTAAATTTACATATGAATACGGATATTGAAAACCTTTTTAAGGATAAGGTGCTAGGGCACCCAGCAGGATTGTTTGTACTGTTTTTTACTGAAATGTGGGAACGTTTTTCCTTCTATGGAATGCGTGTGCTTTTGGTGAATTTCTTGACTATGGCATTGATAGGTTACAATCCAGGTTGGGAGTGGTCAGTTGAAAATGCGGGGGCTCTTTTTGGAACTTATGCAATGTTACTTTATATCACTCCAATTCTTGGAGGAATTGTTGCCGATAAGATTACAGGGTATCGTGGGGCGGTAATTATTGGAGCCCTTATTATGACCCTTGGTCATGCTTCCATGGCTTTGGAGACTGAGTTCTCTCTCTATTTAGGACTTGCCTTATTGGTAATAGGGACTGGATTTTTTAAACCGAATATTACTTCCATTATTTCAGGAATGTACAAAGATAATCCTGAGAAAAAGGATGGTGCCTACACAATCTTCTACATGGGAGTGAATGCTGGTGCCTTTTTTGGAATGATGCTTTGTGGTTATCTAGCTGAAAAAATAGGATGGTCTTATGGGTTTGGATTGGCGGGAGTATTCATGTTATTGGGTACTTTACAATTCGGTTTGTCTGGGAAACTCTTTGGAGCAATTGGAGCGAAACCTTCAAAAAAGGATAAGCTTGTTGAAAATATTAATGATCCCGCAAAGGAACTAGGAGAGGAAGCTAATGTTGGTAAAGAAAATCCATTTACGCTTTTGGATAAAATATTGATTGTAGTATGTACAGTTATTGGACTAGGTTATGCCATTAACGATCCAATGTCCAAAATTGCAGGAATAGATATGTTCTCGGCATTCAGAATAGGTAACTTGGAAGGACAGTATACTGCAATTTTATTTGCTTTGGCGTTGTTCTTGGTGTTGGTTATTGGTCGTATTATGAGATATACACCAGTAGTTAGGGATCGTATGTTGGCCTTTATCATTTTCGCCTTCTTTACGGTATTTTTCTGGTTGTCTTTTGAGCAGGGAGCTTCTTCATTGGTAATTTTTGCAAGAGACAATGTAGATAGAATGTTAAGTGGTGGAGCTGCTACAACGTTTAATATTATCAATACCTTGCTTACAGTAGTTCCTTTATTGATTATTTCTTGGGTATTGGTTTTACTTTGGAAAAAGACATTTCATAAAATTCCGGGTTCCAATATTGTATTGGTGATATGTTTTGTCTTCATGTGGGGTATTGTAGGTTGGATGTTGAACAGAGATTTTAACACCACAGCTTATGATGTGAAATATGCGGCGATTGAACGTCCTGTTTTAGATGAGAATGGAAATCAATCTAAAGATGAAAAGGGCGAATTGCAATTTGAATATATTGCTATTGGAGAAGGAACAAAGGTCTTAGATACTGATAAGGTTGTTGAGCGTACCGTTTCTATCGCTGAGCCAATTGATTTTATGTTGGGAGATGAAATACATATGATAAGCAAGAACAATGAAGGAACTGCTTTTGGGTATTTAGACGAAGAGCGATTGGAGTCTGTTAGGCTTCAAGCTGAAGCAATGAACAGAGAGTCTTCAGTGGTTAAAGCTAAAGTGGCGCAAATTAAAGAAAGCGAGGTAGAGATTACTGTTTCTTGGTTTAGTATTCTTAATTCATTCTTCATTATTGTGTTTGCTTCATTCTTTTCAAAATGGTGGGAGAGTAAATATAACCCTTCGGCGGCTGCAAAATATGCACTTGGTTTAATAATCATGGGTGTAGGATTTGGACTTTTGGCTTGGGGGTCTAGTGGTGTTGAAGGTACTATGAAAGTAAGTATGATTTGGTTGATCTTGGCTTATCTATTCCATACCTTGGGGGAACTTTGCTTGTCTCCAGTAGGGTTGTCTTATGTTAGTAAATTGGTGCCGGCAAGAATGATTGCCTTAATGTTTGGTATGTGGTATTTGGCTATTGCTATCGGTAACAAGTTGGCGGCAGTTCTAGGTGGCCAAATTGAGAATATTACTGAGGCATATAGCTTGTCTACGTTCTTTTTGATATTTACAATTGTGCCAATGGTTGCAGGGGCGTTGGTATTCGCTTTGAATCCAGTTCTTAAAAAACTAATGCACGGAGTGCGATAATCGATAAAAAAGTTAAATTACCTGTAAAATGCTCCTTACGAGGAGCATTTTTTGTAAGTTACAACGAATTAATACAACAAAGGATTTATGAAGAAACTAGGATATATTGTACTATTGGCTCTGTTGACTTCTGTAAGTAGCATTGCCCAGGAAATTAATTGGATTAGCTTGGATGAAGCACTTCAATTACAAAAAAAGAACCCCAAAAAGATTATGATGGATGTGTATACCAATTGGTGTGGTCCATGTAAAATGTTGGATAAAAACACCTTTCATAATTCTGATGTGGTTAAGTATGTGAATGAAAATTATTACGCTGTTAAATTTAATGCGGAGGGAAATGAAACTGTTAATTATGATGGTAAAACATTTTCCAATAAGAATTATGACCCTGCTCTGACAAATCGTAGGAATGGTGTACATGAGTTAACGTTATATCTGCAAGTGAGTGCCTACCCAACTGTAGTGTTCTTTGATGAAGAAGGGAAAATTTTGGCTCCAATTAGAGGATATCAGAAACCGCAACAATTGGAGTTGTACTTAAAATTGTTTCATAACAATGACCATGTAAATATGAATTCTCAAGAGGATTTTAATGAATATTACAATGCTTTTGCACCAGAATTTAAAGGATAAAATATTTAGTCTGTGATTATAAAAGCTCCCTTTTTGCCTGTATGGTGAAAAGGGAGCTTTTCTTTTTGGCAGGTCGCTTCCCAAGTTTCAATGTAAGATTTGTAATTGCTCCCATCTGCAATGATGTATTTAGGATGAATGGAATCGATCAATCGCTTAAGGTTAATCTTTGGTGAATTTCTTAAAAGGATAAAATGAGGCCGGAAATGGGGTACATTGTAGGCTCCCAAACTATCAATTACCAACAAAAGCTTGTCGTTGATCATGTATAGGTCTTTAATAGAAGCTACTTCAATTTTGGAAACGAAATTTTCAACCGCATAGTTTTGCAATATTTTTTCTTGTGAAATATTTGTCGGGTCTAAGTTATGGTGTATGCTAATTTGGTTGATTTTATGTAAACCTAGAATACTGCTTCTATTTTTATGAAAGATTATAAATGCGTCCTTATGTGATTTGTGTTTGTTGTAGATGAATGTTATTTGTAATAAAATTACAGATGCCATTAGCCATGAAAGACGCCGCAAACTTCTCTTTCCGAAAAGTCTGACTGTTGATATGATTAATAAGTAAAAAGCAAGAACCATAAAAGCACTTAAGGGAATGTTCCTGATGATCAAATCTTCTTTATCAGCAGTCCAAGCAATCACAGATTGCATGTATGTTATCAAATAATGGAATGCTTCCGTAAAAAGGCTGTTTGAGGTGTTTAAAAGTGATAGAATGATTATTAGGAGTCCTAGGCCTAGGACGAGTCCTAAAATAGGGATTACAAGCAAATTTGATACAAAGAAGAGTAAAGGGAATTGATGGAAGTAGTAGATGCTTAAAGGCAGGACTCCAATTTGGGCAGCTATGGTTACAGTAATTATATTCCAGTGCAATTTGTCAAATTTAGTTTTTGGTTTGTAAACCTTGGAAAGCAGTGGTTGTATGGAGACAATAGCAATTACGGCTAAATAACTTAATTGAAAACCAACATCAAAAATGAATAAAGGTTTAAAGAGTAGAAGAATGAACACAGAAACGGCAATACTATTGTAGATATTGCTTGGGCGTTTAAGGTTCATACCTATAGCTAGAACACTAAACATTGTCACAGCGCGGGTTACTGAAGCAGAGAGTCCAGTGATGATAACAAAGCCCCAAAGCATGATCAAAATAAGAATGGTTTTATAAAAGCGCCCTCTGGGCATGTAATCAAGGGGTTTTAAAACCAAATTTAGTATCAAAAGAATGATTCCTATATGTAAACCCGAAATTGCCAAAATATGAATAACCCCCGCATTGGTGAATTGCTCATAAGTTATAGGGTCTATGTTTTGTCGTTGCCCCAACAAAAGGGCGCTTAGCATGGCAAAGTCGTCCTTTTCAAGATGGGTGTTTCTTAATTTCCTTAAGATGTGCTCCCTGATGCTTGCAGCATATCCAAGTAAGGTATATGGTTTTGAGTTTAGGGTGAAAATCTCTTGGTTGCTTGTAAATAACTGATGATAAATGGATTGTTTCTCTAAATACGCCTTATAGTCAAATTGATTTGGGTTTAAAGGAGGGATGATGGCTTTTAAAGTTGATTGCGTTACAATAATATCATCAACTTTGAAAGGTGAGGAAAGAGAATCAATCTGTACATTCAGTAAGGTTTTTCCTTGAACTGGAATGGAATCAATTTTAATAAGGTCTACAACATATTTGTCATGATACATCCCAGTTTTTAGTTGTTCTCTAACCCTGAGAGATAACAAGGACGATTTTGTTTCGGTGTTTTTTGTGTGTTGGGAATAATGCCTTTTGAAATTCTTTTGGTCATGAAGATGGTAGGTAAAAGAACCTAAAAAGAAAGTCGTTAAAAGTACCGTTGCGCCAAACCATATGTTTTGTTGAAATTTGGATTTGGAAATTCGATAGAGTATAAAAAGTAGAAGAAGTCCCAAAAAAGTAGTGCAAGTAGCAATATGAAAAGGGATATGGAGGAAATAGGAAGTTACAATGCCCAAAATAAGGCAAACTGTAAGTTTAATGATGATGAAATTTAGTAACTTCATACTGAAAGTTGCCAAATTTTAACAAATTATAAGACTCTGCGAGCTTGAACAAAAGCATAATACCAATAACGTTCGGCTAAATTTGAAATGATAACCCCTTTACTGGTGCTGGCGTGGATGAATTCTACGTAGTCTCCCCTTGCTTCAGTGACTAAAGCAACATGGTTGACTTTTCGGCTGTTTTTACTTGTGGCAAAAAATAGTAAATCTCCTTTTTGAACTTCTTTTAGATCAATCCAATCTCCAGTTGTGGCCATCGAACTGGTGGTCCTTGGTAATTGAATGTTCTCACTTTGAAAAACAGTAGTTACCAAGCCAGAGCAGTCCATTCCCTTTTTTGTAGTTCCTCCATATTTGTATCTTACGCCATCAAACTGCATGGCGTATTTCACAATTTTATCGGCAGTTTTTGAGTCGGTAGCTTTTGTGGTTTTGGTTGTTTTTGGAGCGCTGTTTTTAGCGCGTTTGGAAGATTTACAACTACTGAAACTGATAAGGAGAATTAATAAAAGGGCAATTTTTTTCATTCAGGGACTTTTAATTTTTTAAAAATATCAATTTCTCCTAAACTGAAAGAGAGTGAAACATAAAATTCTTTTCAAATGAAATTTTTTAGTTTAAATCTTATTCCTTTTTTGCTATTACAAAGATTTCCTGATTTAAGTTATATCCTTAAAAATCAATTCTGCAGTATTTTGACTTGCTCCTTTTCCTCCCAATTTTTTCTCTAGATCGTAATAATCCAAGAAGAATTTTACGCGCTCATAATCATCAAGGATGCTGTTCAGTTCATTTTTTAATCGGGTAGAACTAAAATCGTTTTGAATAAGCTCGGTGACCACCTCCTTGTCCATGATCAAGTTAACTAAAGAGATGTATTTGATGTGCTTTACCAATCGTTTCCCTATTTGGTAGGAAAGCCAACTTCCTTTGTAGCACACCACTTCCGGAACTTTAAACAGTGCTGTTTCCAAAGTGGCAGTACCTGAAGTTACCAATGCGGCATAGGACACACTAAGCAAATCGTAGGTTTCGTTGCTCACAAAGGCTACATTGGCCTTTTTGATGAAACCTTGATAAAAGCTACGTTCTTGGCTGGGTGCGCCAGCAATTACAAATTGGTACTCTGGAAAATCATCAACCACACTAAGCATTACCGAAAGCATTTTTTTGATTTCCTGTTTTCTGCTTCCCGGTAGTAAGGCTATAATAGGCTTATCTGTAAGTCCGTGTTCTGCCCTAAAAATATACTCGTCCACCTGTGTGCGATCATTGATGGCGTCAATTAGTGGATGGCCTACAAATTCAACTTTGTATTCATGTTTTTTGTAAAAATCCTTTTCAAAAGGGAGGATGACATACATGTTGTCCACATCGCGTTTTATGGCATGGATTCTATTTTCTTTCCAGGCCCAAATTTGTGGCGAAATGTAATATTGGGTTCTAATCCCTTTGTCCTTGGCCCATTTGGCAATGCGCATGTTGAATCCAGGGTAGTCAATAAAAATGATGGTATCTGGCTGGTAGGCTTCAATATCTTTTTTGCAAAAGGACAGGTTGTTGGCAATGGTGCGCAAATTCATTACTACTTCGGCAAAACCCATAAAGGCCAAGTCTTTGTAGTGCTTTACTAAATTACCGCTCACTTGCTGCATTAAATCCCCTCCCCAAAACCTGAATTCGGCATTGACATCCAATTGAGACAATGCTTTCATTAGGTTGGATCCATGAAGATCTCCCGAGGCTTCTCCTGCAATGATGTAGTATTTCATCCTAGAATTACCAAAATTTTAATAAAAATGTAAATACAGCTACAAGTATGGTGGCAAGTAACACACCTCTTGCTCTGTAATCTTGTTTCTTTTTGATGAAAATAAAAAAGGCAACTAAGTTTAGGATAGCTCCTATACTCACTAATTTACTAAAAAAACCTTCAGCCATGGCTTGGTTGATTGTGGTTGAAAAGCCTTCTCCGTTTCCAAAAATGTAGACTGCCAATAACAGTCCTAAAAAATTGGCCGCAAATCCAGTTACAAGACCAATGATAACTTCTTTTTTAATCATTAAAATTCCAAGTGTTTAAATTTTGAATACAATGGTGCGCCGTTAAATCAAACTGAACGGGAACTACCGAAACATAACCGTGCTCAAGTGCCCATTCATCCGTGTCTTCACCATGGTCCAAATTTACAAATTTGCCCGTTAACCAATAGTACTCCCTTCCCTGTGGACTGTGACGTTTGTCAAATTCTTCCACCCAATTGGCTCTGGCTTGTCTACAAACCTTTATGCCCTTGATTTCCTTTTCTGGTAAATTGGGGAGGTTGACATTGAGAACCACGTCTTTAGGGAGTTTTTCTTTCAAAACATTCTCAACAATGGTTTTTATATAACGTTTGGTACCTTCAAAATTGGCATTCCAATTATAGTCCAATAACGAAAACCCAATAGCGGGAATTCCCTCTACACCGGCTTCAATGGCAGCACTCATAGTTCCTGAATAAATCACATTTATGGATGAATTGGAGCCGTGGTTGATGCCCGATACGCAAAGGTCTGGTTTGCGCTTTAAAATCTGGCGGTTGGCCAGTTTTACACAATCGGCTGGAGTTCCTGAACAGCTGTATTCCGCTTGGGGACCATTGTCAACTACGACTTTTTCAACAAAAATGGTCGAGTTTACAGTAATGGCATGTCCCATGCCGCTTTGTGGGCTGTCTGGGGCTACCACAACTACTTCGCCAATTTCGTTCATAATACTGATTAAAGTTCGTATTCCTGGGGCGGTAATGCCATCGTCGTTAGTGACTAAAATGAGCGGTTTTTTTGTCATGAAAGGTTTACTTTTTTTCAAAATACTAAATTACATAAAATCATCTGGAAACTCCCGTAAATTCTGGTTTAACAAAAAATTAGTAGCCTTCGGTTTCTATGGCATAGTTTTTTCTTTTACTTTAGTGAAAAATAAAGTATGCAATTTTATAGAATCATGAGAAGGAATTATAAGCTTTTATTGTTGGTTTTGCTCTTGGCCTTTGCGTCTTGTAGCTTTACAACCAAGACTTTTGACGACCCGAATAAAGATAGATTGCTAGTACAGTTGATTAGTTACGTGTTGGAAAATGGACATTTTCAACCTAAAGATATTAACGATGAATTTTCAGAACAGGTCTTTGAAGATTATCTGAAACAACTAGATCCTTTCAAGCGTTATTTTTATGAATCAGACATCAAGGAATTTATGCTTTACAAGGATAAATTGGATGATCAAATCAAGGTGTATGATGTGTCATTTTTCAACTTGACACATGAGCGTTTATTGCAACGTATCAAAGAATCTGAAGACATTTACAAAGAAGTATTGGCGCAGCCTTTTGATTTTTCTGTCGATGAGGAAATTTCTACAGATTACGATTCTATGCCATATGTGACTTCCAAAAAGGAAATGAAAGAGCGTTGGAGAAAATTGTTGAAATTCTCAACTATTGCCAACTATGACAATTTGGTTACAGAACAGGAAGGTGGAGCAGTTCATAAAGAATGGGAGACAGATTTCTCAGGAGAAACTGAAAGTGATAAGGATGTTTCAGTCGAGAAAAAGGAAATAAAAACCAAAGCTCAAATGGAGCAAGAGGCTAGAGAGGCAACACTTAGCTCTTTAGACGAACTTCATGAGTTTATAAATGACAGACAACGTGAGGATTGGTTCTCTGTTTACATTAATGCTATTGTTGAAGAGTTTGATCCTCATACATTCTACTTTGCGCCTGAGGAGAAGGATCGTTTTGACGTGGCCATGTCTGGAAATTTTGAAGGTATTGGAGCGAGATTACAAAAGAAAATGGATGCCATCATCGTAAATGAAATCATCAGTGGAGGACCTGCATGGAGACAAAATAAGTTGGAAGTAGGAGATCAAATCATGAAAGTAAGACAGGAAGGTGAGAAGGATGCGCTTAGTATTATTGGAATGCGTTTAGACGATGCGATTAAATTTATAAAAGGCCCTAAAGGAACCAAAGTAACCCTTACGCTTAAAAAAGTTGACGGTACCGTTGAAGATATCACCATAACTCGTGATGTGGTAGAAATCGAAGAAACTTATGCTAAGTCTTCTACGGTTGAAAAGGACGGGAAAACTTTTGGGGTAATCAATTTGCCGAAGTTTTATGTTGATTTTGAAGACTACAATAAAAGAAACGCAGCTTCTGATATTAAAAAGGAGGTGATTAGACTGAAAGATGCCGGTGCACAAGGACTTGTGTTGGATTTAAGAAATAACGGAGGTGGTTCTCTACAGACTGTGGTAGATATGGTTGGATTGTTCATTAAGGATGGTCCAGTTGTGCAAGTGAAAACTGCAGGGGAAGAGAAAGAAGTGCTTAATGATAGGGATAAATCTATTGTTTGGGATGGTCCTTTGGTTGTATTGGTAAATGAGCTTTCAGCGTCTGCTTCCGAGATTTTAGCGGCGGCAATGCAAGATTACAAACGTGCCATCATTATTGGAAGTAAACAAACCTATGGTAAAGGAACCGTTCAAAATGTATTGGACCTTAACCGTATGGTGAGAAACAGTTCAAGTGGCGATATGGGAGCCTTGAAATTCACCACCCAAAAATTCTACAGAATAAATGGAGGTTCTACGCAATTAGAAGGTGTTAAAAGTGATGTGGTTGTGCCGGACAGATATAGTTATATCAATATAGGAGAGAAAGATCAAGAAAATCCTTTGGCTTGGGATAAGATTGATGCGGTTGATTATGATGTTTGGAAGAATTATTACGATTATGATGTAACCATCAAGCAAAGTAAAGAGCGTATGGCCAACAATGAGCAATTAAAGTTGATTGATGCCAATGCGCAATGGGTGAAGAAAATTAGAGATCAGGAAGTATATTCGCTTAACTACGATAAGTACAAAGCGGAATTAAAACTTAACGAAGAAGAGGCGAAGCGTTTTGAAAAGATTTCGGATTACAAAACAGATCTTACCTTTAATTCCCTTCCTTATGAGCAGGAGCTTATGGCAAAGGATACTGTATTAAAAGAGAAAAGAGAGCGTTGGCATGAAAATTTAAGTCAGGATGTATATATTGAAGAGGCAATTCATGTCTTGAATGACTTGAAAATGACATACGATGTTAAAACCAAAGTTGCGACAGTAAAAGATTAATATAGGTGAGTATACATAATAACTCATTATCTCAATTGGCGCTCCAAAAGTTCAAAAGTAACTTTTGGGGCGTTTTAAGTTTGGGTGTGGTCATTATAATAGGACTTATTGCTGTGTTTGCCTATGTATTGGCACCCGATGAAAGTCAAAGTGCCAATCAGATGCATTTGGCTATTCATTCGAAGAAGCCTGGATTCAAGGTGACCATGCTTACCATTCCTTCGGAAGTTCAATCCAATCAGTCTTGGTTTTCTAAAGCGTTTTTTGGAGTGCAAAATGCCGATTCTGAAGTCTCTATTTCAGCTTACGAAGTCGTCGATGACCGTTTGGTATATACCGAATACGCTTCGGATGGGCTTGAAGGCATCGTTAAAGAAATTCCGTTGAATAAATTTCCCGCCAATGAATATCTCCCTTATATAAAGGAGCGCCGTTTTCTTTTCGGAACCGATAAATATGGAAGGGATTTGTTGAGTAGAATTTTAATCGGTTCTCGTATTTCATTTTTTATAGGCTTTGTAGCGGTGTTTATTTCTTTGATTATTGGAATTTTCATGGGAAGTATTGCTGGTTATTTTGGAGGGAAAATAGACGCTGTAATTATGTGGCTCATAAATGTTACTTGGTCTATCCCAACGTTACTTTTAGTAATCGCGATTACCTTGACCTTGGGAAAGGGCTTTTGGCAAGTGTTTATTGCGGTTGGATTGACCATGTGGGTGGAGGTGGCTCGTGTGGTAAGGGGACAGGTGATAGGTGTGAAGGAAATGCAATATGTAACAGCGGCAAGAGCTTTAGGGTATACAGATTTTAGAATCATTTCCAGACATATTTTGCCTAATATCATGGCGCCAATTATCGTGATTTCTGCAGCTAACTTTGCAGCGGCTATATTAATTGAGAGTGGTTTGAGTTTTTTGGGAATTGGTGCGCAACCGCCTATGCCTAGTTGGGGAGGCATGATTAAGGACCATTACAATTATATTATTTTAGGAAAGCCATATTTGGCCTTGATCCCAGGAGTGTGCATCATGATCTTGGTAATGGCATTTATGCTTATTGGAAATGCACTTCGTGATGCTTTGGATGTAAAAAGCTAGATTATTGGTTTTTTAAATTATTGATTTCGGTATTGGTGTCTTGAATAAAATTCAAGAGTTCGTCACGACCAATGGTTTTGCTGGAGGATGTAATGAAATAAGGAGGCATTTCTTCCCAAACTTTGAGCATTTCTTTAGTGTATGCTTCAACGTTTCTTTCAATGGCCATTGGCTTAAGCTTGTCGGCTTTTGTGAAGATAATAGAAAATGGAATGCCATTTTCTCCTAAGTACTCCATGAACTCCATATCAATTTTCTGGGGTTCATGACGAATGTCTACCAACACAAATGCCGATACCAATTGTTGGCGTTGCTCAAAATAGTTGGTGATGAATTTTTGAAATTTTTTCTTAGCTGTTTTGGAGACTCTAGCGTAACCGTAACCAGGTAAATCGACCAAAAACCAATTCTTGTTGATCAAAAAGTGATTGATCAATTGTGTCTTTCCTGGCCTTCCAGAAGTCTTTGCAAGACTTTTATGGTTGGTAAGCATGTTGATCAATGAGGATTTTCCAACATTACTTCTTCCAATAAAAGCGTATTCTGGAATAGGGTCCTTCGGACATTTGGAAACGTCGGAATTACTGATGATAAATTCAGCGGTTTTGATTAACATTACTTTTTTTTAAAAATTTCTTTCAGTAAGCCATTTGTCTAAAATGGCATTGAATTCAGTTGGATGCTCCATCATGGCTGCGTGGCCACATTTGTCAATCCAATATAGGGTAGAGTCGGGTAGGAGCGAGTGGAATTCCTCAGCAACTTCAGGAGGAGTAACTGTATCGTTTTTCCCCCAAATAATGCAAGTAGGTGTTTCCATGTATGGTAGGTCTTTAGCCATATTGTGTCTGATGGCACTTTTGGCAATGGCTAAAGTTTTTACCAACTTATTTCTGTCGTTTACCGTTTCGTAAACTTCATCAACAATTTCTTTAGTAGCAACTTCTGGATCGTAAAATACATCCTGTGCTTTTTTCTTGATTACTTCGTAGTCACTTCGCTTGGTATAACCACTTCCCATGGCGCTTTCGTAAAGTCCAGAACTTCCTGTAATGATAAGTGCTTTTACTTTTTCAGGGAAAAGTTTGGTGTGGTATAACCCAATATGGCCTCCTAGGGAGTTGCCTAACAAAATCACTTCGTCAAGTTGTTTGTGTGCTATAAAATCATGTAGATACTTTGCAAAACTCTTAACGTTGGTTTTAAGTAAAGACATGGTGTAAATTGGTAGCTCGGGGATGATGACCTTGTAGCCTTTGTTGCTAAAATGGCGGGTAACAGCGTCAAAATTGCTAAGTCCACCCATTAACCCGTGTAAAACAACTATAGGCTTTCCTTCTCCAACTTCAATGTAATTATAGTTTTTCTCTGTTTTTAAAAGGTGCTTCATGTATATAGGTTAGTCATCTTCATCAAAAGCAAATATAGGTATTTATCTGATTATTCGTACTGTTTTTTGATTATGAAATCCTGTAAAATTCAATTACGGTTTTCTCTGTTTTTTTGCGGTTGGAATATAGGTATGTGTGGTGGTTGAAGTGGAGAAAAATGGTGTTTTATTGTTAACATTTTAGGGTCGTCGAAAGTCAAATGTTATGAACAATTCAAGGGCTTGAAGCTAAAATATTTAGCTGTTTTACCTGTCTGCGCTTTGACGGTTAAATGCTTCATAATATAGAAATTATTAACAAAAGTGGTAGAATGTGGTAAAATGTGGTAAATTTTTCAATATATTTGAATTGTTATCGTTTGCAGTATAAGCCGGTCGTTTTGAATTCATTAATAGGAACATACGAATGTAAAGTTGATGCCAAAGGTAGGCTTATGTTACCTTCTGCGCTGAAAAAGCAGCTTTCTCAATTGTCTCAGGACGGTTTCGTGCTTAAGCGAGCGGTATTCGATTCTTGCTTGGAATTGTATCCAATGTCAGAATGGGAGGCGCTCATGCAAAAGGTAGGCAAACTTAACAGGTTTAAGAAAAAGACCAACGATTTTATTAGACGTTTTACGGCGGGTGTGAAAGTAGTGGAGGTAGATGCTGCGGGCCGTTTGCTTATTCCGAAGGATTTAATTGTATTCTCAGGTATCTCTAAAGAGGTGGTTCTGTCTTCGTCAATTAATATCATTGAAATTTGGGATAAGGATAAGTATGAGCAATCTATAAACGAAGCGGCTGATGATTTTGCGGATTTGGCTGAAGAGGTAATGGGACAAGATGACGAGTATGGAATATCATAATCCGGTATTGTTAAAGGAAACTGTTGATGGCTTAAATATTAAGCCTGATGGTGTATATGTAGATGTCACCTTTGGAGGTGGAGGGCATAGTAGGGAGATTTTAAGTCGTTTGGGGCCGGACGGGAAGTTGTTTGCTTTTGATCAGGATCAGGATGCTTTGGCGAATGCTATCGACGATCCTCGGTTTACGTTGATAAATGAGAATTTTAGATTTATCAAGCGTTTTTTAAGGTTTTACGGCGTGAAAGAAGTAGATGGTGTTTTGGCGGATTTTGGAGTGTCTTCTCATCAATTTGATGTGGCGGAACGCGGTTTTTCTACACGTTTTGAAGCGGACCTTGATATGCGCATGAACCAAAAGGGGATGCTTTCGGCATATAATGTGGTGAATGATTATGAAGAGGAAGAAATAAAGAATGTGCTTCTTCAGTATGGGGAGTTGCGTCAAGCTCCTGCAATGGCGAGGGTCATTGTGGAGGCGAGAAAAAGTGAGCCTATAAAAACAAGTGAGCAACTAAAGGAAGTGTTGAAGCGTTTCTTGGGGCATAAAAATGAGAATAAAATGTTGGCTCAAATTTATCAGGCCATTCGTATTGAGGTGAACCAAGAGATTGAAGTGTTGAAGGAATTGTTGTTGCAAATGCCTGAATTGTTGAAACAAGGTGGGCGTTTGAGTTTTATATCCTATCATTCTTTGGAAGATAGGTTGGTGAAACGATTTATAAGAAATGGACTGTTTGAAGGAGAGCCAGAGCGTGATATGTTTGGGAATTTTGAAGTTCCATTAAAAAAGGTAGGCGGGTTGATTGTGCCAACGAAAGCAGAGATAGCTCAGAATAGTAGGGCCAGGAGTGCTAAATTAAGAATTGCGGAGAAACTATGAAGAACAACGTTTATAGTATTCTGAAAGGGAAGTTTTTGGTGAGTGATGATTCTTTTAAAAATTGGAGAGTTATCATTTTTATTTCTGTCTTGGCGCTAATTATGATTGCAAGTTCACACAGTGCCGATAAGAAAGTGCATGAGATTGCACGTTTGAATAATGAGGTAAAGGAGTTGCGTTCGGCATTTGTAGATGGACGTTCGCAATTAATGAGATTGAAGATGGAATCTTCCATAGTAAAGGAAATGGCAGTAAAAGGAGTGGTGCCTTCAGAAATCCCTCCAAGAAAAATAAAAGTAAAATCGCAGGAATAGTCTAGTGGCAGTGACGGAAAAGAACATATTGAACAGATTGTATTTTGTGGCGGGGACCATGTTTGTCTTTGTGCTTGCCGTGGTGTTCAAGCTGTTTGTGATTCAGTTTGTGCAAGGGGAGAAGTACCGTGATTTGGCAGAAAAGCGAACCGTTAAGAATGTTGAAATTCCAGCAAACAGGGGGAATGTATATTCTGCAGATGGTAGTTTGTTGGCAACCTCTATTCCTAAGTACGATATTAGGTTTGATGCCTTGACACCTTCAGCGCGTACGTTTGAAAAGTATTTGATTCCGCTTTGTGATTCCTTGGCAAAATATTCGGGGAAACCTTCGGCCTTGTATCAAAACTCATTAAGGAAGGCGCGAGCCAATAAAAATCGCTACTATTTAATAGCTCGAAATATTAGTTACTCCAATTATATCAGGATTAGGAATTTTCCAATGTTAAACCTTGGAGCTTATAAAGGAGGATTGATCGTAGAGCAAACTACACGTCGCGAGCACCCAATGGGTGCTATTGCACATCGTTCCATTGGGTATGAAAAAGTTGATAGTGACGGGAACGTAACGAGAGCGGGGATAGATGGAGCGTACGGGGAAGAGTATTTAAGTGGTGTTAACGGTCACAGACTTAAACAAAAAATTGGCAACGGACAATGGAAGCCAATTGCTGATTATAATGAGGTGGAGCCTCAGGACGGTTATGATGTGTATACAACTATAGATGTGAATATACAGGATATTGCACATCATGCCTTATTGGAGCAATTGGAAAAATATAAGGCAGATCATGGTTGTGTTGTAGTGATGGAGACTAAAACGGGAGAGGTGAAAGCTATTGCTAATCTTGGAAGAAATCCAGAGGGATATTATTATGAGCGTAGGAACTATGCGGTTTGGGAATCGCATGAACCGGGGTCTACTTTTAAATTGATGGCGGTTACGGCAGCTTTAGAAGATAAGGTGATTGATACTAGTGATGTGGTGGATACTCAAAACGGTGTGTTGTCATTTTATGGGAAAAAGGTGAGGGATTCTAAAAGAGGGGGCTATGGGAAAATCTCTATAGCAAAAGCATTTGAGGTCTCTTCCAATACGGGAATTGTGTCGGCAATTGATAAGCATTATCGTAAGAATCCTAAGAAGTTTGTGGAGCATCTTTATAGTATGAATCTGAACCAAAAGCTAGGGTTGCCCATTTCCATTTCGGGGGAAGGTGAGCCTGTTATTCCGCATCCGGATGACAAGAATAGATGGAGTGGAATTGCTTTGCAATGGATGGCTTATGGATATGGGGTGTCGTTTACGCCTTTACAGACATTGACATTTTATAATGCCATTGCTAATGGAGGGGAAATGGTGAGGCCTCAGTTTTTGAAGGAAGTGAGAGAGTTTGATAAAACCATCGTTCCTTTTAAGAAGGAGGTAATTAATCCTCAAATATGTTCTGAAGAAACAGTGGCTAAGGTGACTCAGTTGTTGAAGAATGTAGTAGAGAAAAGACATGGTACAGGACATGGATTGTATTCTCCAAATTTTTCCATGGCTGGAAAAACGGGGACTTGTCAGAAGGACTATAGAAATAAAGAGAAGCTGAATTATATCTCTTCTTTTGCTGGTTTTTTTCCTGCAGAGAATCCGAAGTATTCATGCATTGTGGTGATTCATGAGCCAGATAAAAGCGTAGGGTACTATGGGGCAGATGTTTCTGGTCCGGTGTTTAAAAAGATTGCACAGAAAATCTTTACCGATACGCCTTTGATAGATGAAGTTGAGCAATTAGAGTTTGCCGATGCAAAGGCTGAAAAGGATTTTGAAACGTACTATGAAGTAGCTAAAACCTATAAAACAATCATGCCAAATGTGGTAGGGATGCCGGTTATGGATGCCATGGCCCTTTTGGAAAATATGGGATTAAAAGTGAAGGTTGACGGCGTTGGGGATGTGAGAAAACAGTCAATTGATAAGGGTGTGAAAATAGCACCTAACCAAACGGTAGTATTGAATATTTAATGATAGAGCTAAAGGACATATTATATAAAGTGACCATAAACGCAGTGGTAGGAAGTACTGCTGTTGAGGTGGCTGAAATTCATTTTGATTCTCGTAAAATCAAGAAGAATGATGTGTTTATTGCTATCAAGGGAACCGTAGTTGATGGTCATGAGTTTATTGAAAAGGCAATTAACGATGGTGCGGTAGCGGTTGTTTGTGAGGCCTTACCAAAGGAGTTGAAGGAGAGTGTTACTTATATAGAAGTGGAAAATGCCAATAAGGCCTTGGCTTTTATGGCGGCCAATTATTACGGTAATCCATCTGAAAATTTGAAGTTGGTTGGGGTAACAGGGACTAACGGAAAGACTACCGTGTCTACCTTATTGTATCAATTATTCAAAAAGGCAGGCTTTAAAGTGGGCTTATTGTCTACAGTGAAAATTTTGGTGGATGATAAGGAATATAAGGCGACCCATACAACGCCAGATTCTCTGACTATCAACAAGTATTTGAAGGAGATGAATGAGGAAGGTGTGGAGTTTTGTTTTATGGAGGTGAGCTCTCATGGAATTCATCAAAGTAGAACGGAAGGGCTTCATTTTCTAGGAGGGATTTTTACAAATCTTACGCATGATCATTTAGATTACCATAAAACATTTGCGGAATATCGCGATGTAAAAAAAATGTTCTTCGATCAGTTGCCAAAAACGGCTTTTGCTTTGGTGAATATTGACGATAAAAATGGCTTGGTAATGTTGCAGAATACCCAAGCTAAAAAATATACATACGCTCTAAAATCGTATGCTGATTTTAAGGCGAAAATATTGGAAAACCAATTTGGAGGTCTGTTGTTGAAACTGGATGACAATGAAGTGTGGACGCGTTTGATTGGGAATTTCAATGCCTACAATATTTTGGCTATTTACGGAACTGCCAAACTTTTGGGGTTGGAAACTGTTGAGGTGCTTCAGTTGGTGAGTCAGTTGGAGAGTGTTAGTGGACGTTTCCAATATTTTGTTTCCGAAGATAAAATTACGGCTATTGTAGATTATGCGCATACGCCCGATGCCTTGAAAAATGTGTTGGAAACTATCAATAGTATCAGGACCAAGAATGAAGAGTTGATTACGGTTGTGGGCTGTGGTGGCGATAGGGATAAAACCAAGCGTCCTAAAATGGGACATATTGCTTCGGCTTTAAGTACCAAGGTCATTTTTACAAGTGACAACCCTAGAAGTGAGGTGCCAGAAACCATTATCGAGGAGATTGAAAAAGGTGTGGAGCCGCAAAATTTCAAAAAAACCCTGTCTATTGTAGATAGAAAACAAGCCATTAAAGCAGCATGTCAAATGGCGCAGCCCAACGATATCATCTTGGTAGCTGGAAAGGGGCATGAAACTTATCAGGAAATCAAAGGCGAGCGCTTTGATTTTGATGATTACGAAATAGTGAAGGATTTTTTAAAACAGTTGAAAAAATAAGAAGTTACCAATGTTGTATTACCTATTCGAATATTTAGAAAAAGAATTCCAGTTTCCTGGGGCATCACTCTTTGGGTATTTAACATTCAGGGCAGCTATAGCGATTATTTTGTCTCTGTTGATTTCTACCATCTATGGAAAGCGTATCATCAATTTCCTTCGCAGACAGCAAGTAGGTGAAACTATTAGGGATCTAGGTCTGGAGGGACAGGTTGAAAAGGCGGGAACACCAACTATGGGGGGAATCATTATCATTATGGCGACTTTGATTCCAGTGCTCTTATTGGCTAAGTTGGATAACGTTTATATTTTGTTGTTGATCGTCACCACAGTTTGGATGGGAACAATAGGGTTTATTGATGATTATATCAAGAAATTCAAAAACGATAAAGAAGGGTTAAAAGGCCGTTTTAAAGTGTTGGGACAAGTGGGTCTTGGGATTATTGTAGGAACCACGCTTTACTTTAATGACCATGTTACTATTAAGGAGAAATTGCCGGTTGCTCAACAACAGGAAATTTTGATGGAAGATCCAAATGTGCTGCCTTCAAAGTTGTTTCAGGAGGAGGAGAAATCAACAAAAACCACAATTCCTTTTGTGAAGGGTAACGAGTTTGATTATGCCGATTTGATTACTTGGATCCACCCAGATTTAAAGCAATACGCCTGGATAGTGTTTGTAATCGTGGCCATTTTTATCATTACGGCAGTATCCAATGGTGCTAACCTTACTGATGGGATTGATGGTTTGGCAGCGGGAACTTCGGCCATCATAGTGCTCACTTTGGGAATTTTTGCATGGGTGTCGGGTAACATTATTTTCTCCGATTATCTCAATATTATGTACATCCCACGGGTGGAGGAAATTACCATTTACATCACGGCATTTGTTGGAGCGTTAATTGGGTTCTTGTGGTACAACACCTATCCTGCCCAAGTGTTTATGGGGGATACCGGTAGTTTAACCATTGGAGGAATTATAGCTGTGATTGCAATTGCAGTAAGAAAGGAGTGGTTGATTCCTGTGTTGTGTGGAATCTTCCTTGCTGAAAATTTATCTGTGGTATTGCAGGTGAGTTATTTCAAATATACCAAGAAGAAATTTGGTGAAGGTCGACGCATTTTTAAGATGTCGCCTTTGCACCACCATTATCAGAAATCGGGATATCATGAAAGTAAGATTGTAACCCGATTTTGGATTGTGGGAATATTGTTGGCCATTCTGTCCATAGTGACCTTGAAAATTAGATAGATGAAGCGATTGGTCATTCTTGGAGGCGGCGAAAGTGGCGTAGGAACGGCACTTTTAGGAAAAGCGAAAGGTTTTGAAGTATTTGTTTCCGATAAGGGAAAAATAAAAGAAAAATATAAACAGGTTCTTATACATCATGAGATTGATTGGGAGGAAGAGCAGCACACCGAGGCTAAGATTCTCAATGCAGACCTAGTAATGAAAAGTCCAGGTATTCCTAATAAAGTGAATTTGGTAGGACGATTAATAGCAGCCAGCGTTCCCGTGATTTCGGAAATAGAATTTGCATCAAGATATACGGATGCAACTATCGTCGGAATCACAGGGAGTAATGGTAAAACAACTACCGCGTCGTTAACCCATCACATTCTCAAACAGGAACTGGAAATTGGATTGGCAGGAAACATAGGTGATAGTTTTGCAAAACAGATTTTGGAAAAGGACTATCCAAACTATGTTTTGGAGATTAGTAGTTTTCAACTGGACGATATCGTGGATTTCAAACCGCATATTGCCGTGATCACCAACATTACGCCTGACCATTTGGATAGATACGATTATAAGTTTGAAAATTATATCGCATCCAAATTTAGGATTGTCATGAATCAGACTAAGGATGATTACTTAATCTACGACGCCGATGATGAAGTAATCAATGAATGGTTGGAGAAACATCCTGTTCAATCAAGATTATTGCCGTTTTCTTTGACGAAGACATTAGAGAATGGCGCCTATTTAGACAATGAAAATATTATAATAACAATTGATAACAACCCTATTATTATGCCTACAAAAAGTATAGCACTGGAAGGTAAACACAATGTGAAAAATGCCATGGCGGCATCAACAGTAGCACATTTATTAAGAATTAGAAAACAAACGGTACGCGAAAGTTTGGAGAATTTCCAAGGTGTAGAACATCGTTTGGAGAATGTGCTTAAGATTAACAAGGTGCAATACATTAACGATTCTAAAGCAACCAATGTAAACGCTACCTATTTTGCATTGGAAAGCATGGATGCGCCTACGGTATGGATTGTTGGAGGTGAAGATAAAGGGAATAATTATAATGAGTTGTATCGTTTTGTAAACGAAAGGGTAAAAGCTATCATTTGTTTAGGGGTTGACAATCAAAAGTTATTGGATAGTTTTTCGGGGATGGTTGATGTTATTGTAGAAACTCAAAGTATGACCGAAGCGGTTAAAATGGCCTACAAATTGGCCGAAGCTGGAGATAATGTATTGTTGTCGCCTGCTTGCGCTAGTTTCGATTTGTTCGAAAACTACGAAGATAGAGGGCGTCAATTTAAAGAGGCAGTAAGAAATTTATAGAATAAAGAATAAAAAGTAGCAGTAACGTGCAAAAGTTGTTTAAAAATATAAAAGGAGATCGTTTAATATGGGCTATTGTGGCCCTGTTGGCAATTTTCTCATTCCTTCCTGTATACAGTGCGTCCAGTAATTTGGCGTACTCTGTAGGTGGAGGAGGCACGTTTACATTTTTTGTGAAGCATTTTGTGCATTTGTTTCTGGGCTTTGTAATCATGTATGGTACGCATAAGATTCCGTATCGCTATTTTAGGGGCTTGTCCATGGTAATGTTGCCGGTGGTTTTGGTGTTGTTGGTGGTTACTATGTTGCAAGGAACTACTATTGAGGGCGCTAACGCGAGTAGATGGATACAGATTCCTCTTGTGGGAATGTCATTTCAAACTTCAACCTTGGCCTTTGTGGTGTTGATGGTGTATGTAGCGAGATACCTTTCGAAAATTCAAGATAAAAAAGTAGCCTTTAAGGAAAGTATTTTGCCGCTTTGGATGCCTGTTTTTTTCGTATTAATATTAATTTTGCCGGCGAATTTTTCAACAACGGCCATAATGTTTGCAATGGTATTGGTGCTCACCTTTATTGGCGGGTATCCCATAAGGCATTTGGCGGTTATAGTAGGTTCTGGAATTTTAGGGTTAGCATTCTTTGTTTTGGTAGCGAAAGCATTCCCCGATTTAATGCCCAACAGGGTAGATACGTGGATAAGCCGAATAGAAAATTTCTCCAATGGTGAAGACACCGAAGAAGATTATCAGATAGAAAAAGCCAAAATAGCAATTGCTTCTGGAGGTATCCAGGGGGTTGGTCCTGGTAAAAGTGTTCAAAAGAACTTTTTGCCACAGTCATCATCCGATTTCATTTTTGCAATTATCATAGAAGAGTACGGTCTTTTAGGCGGTTTGTTTTTGTTATTAATGTACTCATGGTTTTTGTTTAGGGTGGTAATTGTATCCCAAAAGTCGGATACTGTGTTTGGAAAATTACTGGTCTTAGGTGTTGGTTTACCAATCGTATTTCAGGCCTTGATCAATATGGCGGTTGCCGTAGAATTGTTCCCTGTTACGGGACAAACGTTGCCATTGATAAGTAGTGGGGGAACCTCTATTTGGATGACCTGTTTGGCGGTAGGAATCATTTTGAGTGTAAGTGCTCAAAGGGAAGAAATAAAAGTGCAGGAAGAAGATATAAATATTGAAGAAAATCCACTTGAAATTTTAAGTGAAGCGATATAATGGGGAACTATAAAATCATATTGTCTGGAGGCGGTACAGGAGGTCATATCTATCCTGCCATTGCCATTGCAAATGAATTAAAGTCCCGTTACCCGAAGGCTAAATTCTTATTTGTAGGTGCTAGCGATAGAATGGAGATGGAAAAGGTGCCCCAAGCTGGGTATTCTATCGAGGGACTTTGGATTTCTGGAATTCAACGTAAGTTGACTTTGAAAAATGCCATGTTTCCTTTCAAATTGGGGCTTAGTTTGTTGCGTTCACGGAAAATTATCAAAACTTTCAAGCCGGATATCGTTATTGGTACTGGTGGATTTGCAAGTGGGCCGTTACTGTATGTGGCGTCTTCCAAACATATTCCAAGTTTGATCCAAGAGCAGAATTCCTTTCCAGGAATCACCAATAAGCTTTTGGCAAAGAAGGTAGATAAAGTATGTGTGGCCTATGATGGTTTGGAACGTTTTTTTCCAAAGGAGAAATTGGTAAAAACGGGCAACCCAATCCGTCAGGATTTATTAGAGATAGACAATAAAACAATTGAAGCCAAAGACATCTTCAAATTAAAACACGGTAAACATACCTTGTTGGTTTTGGGAGGAAGTCTTGGGGCTAGAAGAATAAATGAATTGGTGGAAAGCCAACTGGAGTATTTGCAAGAGCAAAATGTCCAGATAATTTGGCAATGTGGCAAGTTGTATTATCAACAATATAAACGCTACAATGAAATGGAAGGTGTACAGGTGCATCCATTTTTGAACAATATGGATATGGCTTATGCTGCTGCAGATGTTATCATTTCAAGGGCAGGTGCAAGTTCGGTGTCGGAATTATGTGTGGTTGGAAAACCTGTGATTTTTATCCCGTCGCCAAATGTATCCGAAGACCACCAAACCAAAAATGCCATGGCCATTGTTGAAAAACAGGCCGCGGTAATGATAAAGGAACAAGATTTAGATAACGACTTTCAATCTGAGTTCTCAAAATTATTGAGTTCAAAAGAGCAAAGAGAGTCGTTGAGTAAACATATTAAAACATTGGCTTTGGTAAATGCTACCAAGGACATTGTGGATGAAGTTGAAAAACTTTTGAAGAAATAAATGGAATTTAAACACATACATAACGTCTATTTTATAGGAATTGGAGGTATTGGCATGAGTGCTTTGGCGCGATATTTTGCGGCCAACAATAAGTATGTGGCTGGGTATGATAAAACCAAGACCGAAGTGACGGTTGCCTTGGAAGAACTCGGTGTTAAAGTTCATTTTGAAGATGCTGTAGGTCAAATTGAGGAGCGTTTTCTAAATACTGAAAATACCTTAGTGGTGTATACACCCGCAGTGCCAAAAGATCACAAAGAATTGGAATATTTCAAATCCAATGGTTTTATGGTAATGAAGCGTTCGGCGGTGTTGGGAGAAATTACCAAGCAAACCTTCTGTCTGGCTGTGGCGGGAACTCACGGGAAAACCACAACCACTAGTATACTTGGGCATTTGTTGAAGGAGTGTGGGGTAGAAGTAACCGCTTTTTTGGGAGGAATCAGTCAAAACTATAATTCCAACTTGATTTTGGAAGGAACTGAGGTCACAGTTGTTGAAGCAGATGAATTTGACAGGTCCTTTTTAACCTTGTTTCCAAATATGGCTTGTATCACCTCTATGGACGCCGACCATTTGGATATCTATGGCGAAAAGGAAGCGCTTCAGGAATCGTTTGTTCAGTTTACAAAGCAATTAAAACCAGAAGGGAAACTGTTTGTTAGAAATGGTTTGCCTTTAAAAGGAATAACATACGGTATAGAGGATGATTCCGACTATGCTGCACAAAATATTAGAATAGAAGGTGGTGCCTATGTGTTTGATGTAAAAACACCTAATGGAACCATACTTGAAGATTTCAAATTTGACCTACCTGGTAGACACAATCTGTCGAATGCGTTAATTGCCTTGGCGATGTCTGCAGAATATGGAGTCCCTCACCAGCAGCTCGCCAAAGCATTAGCGTCTTATAAGGGGGTTAAACGCAGATTTACTTATCATATCAAAACAAATGATAAGGTATTGATTGATGACTATGCGCATCATCCGGAAGAAATTAGAGCTGTTTATGAAGCTGTAAGGGAAATGTATCCAGGGCAAAGGGTCTTGGCTGTATTTCAACCTCATTTATTCAGTAGAACGCGTGATTTTGTGGATGAATTTGCCGAGCAGTTGTCAAAATTTGATGAATTGATATTATTGGATATCTATCCAGCTAGAGAGTTGCCAATTGAAGGGGTAACTTCTCAATGGTTGTTGGATAAAGTATCAAATAGCCATAAGGCTTTGGTTGAAAAATCGGAGTTGATTTCGGCTATAAAAGCATCGGAAGCTACAGTGGTTTTAACATTGGGGGCTGGCGATATAGGAGAAGAAGTGCAATCTATAAAACAGGCGTTGAGCGTTGCGAATTAACAAAGGACATATAAAGCTGATGATCCTGCTCATTATGGTGAGTGGGCTGTTTGCGTTTTCCTCTGTAAGAAATGCCAAACGCAGGGTAAGTGCCCCGCAAATCAACTTTGTTGGAGATGATAATTTATTCATTACGCATCAGGCTGTTAGTAAGTTGTTAATACAAAATGAACAGCCAATTGCAAACAAGCCTAAAGAAATTATAGATTTGAAATACCTAGAGACTGCCCTGAATTCTAACCCATTGATTAAGGAAGCTCAAGTATTTATGAGTGTTGATGGAGTGATCACCACAGAAATTGAGCAAAAACAACCTATTGCAAGAGTAAATACAAACGCATCCTACTATATAGACACCGAAGGCTCCTACATGCCTTTGTCTGCAAATTATTCCGCAAGAGTGCCTTTAGTTACTGGCACTGTAGTGAAAAACGATTTGCAAAACGTTTACAAGATTGCTAATAAGGTTTATACAGATGAATTTTTAAAACAGCACGTTGTAGAAATTCACCAGAACGAAGACAAATCCATAGAACTAAAATTTAGATTGAACGACTTTGTAGTGAAGGTTGGAACCTTAAAACAACTTGACAAAAAAATAAATAATCTCAAGGCTTTTTACCAAATGGCCTATAAAGATAAAACACTTGACAGTTATAGAGCGGTGAACTTAAAATTTGATAACCAGGTCATCTGCACCAAAAAGTAAGGAATGGAAAATAATAAGATTTCAGTAGGATTAGACATAGGGACCACAAAGATTGTGGCCATGATAGGTCGTAAAAATGATTACGGAAAAGTTGAGATTCTTGGAATTGGAAAATCCAAAAGTTTAGGTGTACACAGAGGTGTGGTTAACAACATTACCCAAACCATTCAGTCCATTCAGCAAGCGGTTCAAGAAGCCGAAGCGGAATCTGGATATAAAATTGAAGGGGTAACTGTAGGTATCGCAGGACAACACATTCGTAGTTTGCAACATAGCGATTATATCACTAGAACAAATTCCGATAAGGTAATTGATGATGATGATATTGACATGTTGATCAATCAAGTGCACAAATTGGTGATGTTGCCTGGTGAAGAGATCATTCATGTATTGCCTCAAGAGTACAAAGTAGATGGTCAAGCCGAAATCAAAGAGCCAATTGGAATGTATGGTGGACGTTTGGAAGCTAACTTCCATGTGGTAGTTGGGCAAGTGTCCTCTATCAGAAATATTGGTCGATGTGTAAAAAGTTCCGGGTTGGAGTTGGAAGGCATTACCTTGGAACCCTTAGCATCTGCTAATGCCGTTTTGAGCCAAGAAGAAAAGGAAGCAGGAGTCGCGCTTATCGACATAGGGGGAGGTACTACCGATTTAGCGGTTTTCAAGGATGGAATCATCCGTCATACGGCGGTAATTCCTTTTGGAGGAAACGTAATTACAGAAGATATCAAGGAGGGCTGTTCAATCATTGAAAAGCAGGCCGAATTGTTGAAAATAAAGTTTGGATCGGCATGGCCAGGTGAAAACAAGGATAACGAGATTGTGTCCATTCCAGGATTGAGAGGAAGGGAACCAAAGGAAATTACTTTGAAAAACCTGTCCAAGATTATCCATGCACGTGTGGTTGAAATCATAGAACAAGTCTATGTGGAAATCAAAAACTATGGCCACGAAGAGCAGAAAAAGAAACTGATTGCAGGAATTGTGTTGACGGGTGGAGGTGCCCAATTAAAACACCTAAAGCAATTGGTAGAATATATCACAGGAATGGATACCAGAATTGGGTATCCTAACGAGCATTTGGCTGGAGACAGTGACGAAGATGTGGCTAGCCCTCTATATGCTACAGCTGTTGGTTTGGTGATGGACGGTTTGAAACGTCAAGAGCGCAGACGGATTGAGGAAGAAGTTGTTGAGGAAGTGGTTGAAGAACCTGAAGTAGAGCCGACTCCTGCTGAAGATATTGTTGAGGAAGAGCAACCTCAGGAACCGCCAAGAAAGGAGCGAAAATCCTTCTTGGATAAACTAACAGAACGAGTAAAAGATTTTTTAGATAACGCAGAATAATTAATATAAATCCAGTAAAGAACTAATTATATGAGCAACATTAACGAATTTGGGAATATTGCATTCGATTTACCAAAAAACCAATCCAACGTTATCAAGGTGATTGGTGTTGGAGGTGGAGGAAGCAACGCCATCAACCACATGTTCCAGCAAGGAATTAAGGGCGTTGACTTTGTGATTTGTAATACAGACTCTCAAGCACTACAAAATAGTGGTGTCCCAAACAAGATCCAATTAGGGGTAAATTTAACCGAAGGATTAGGAGCAGGTGCCAACCCAGAAGTTGGGGAGCAAGCTGCTTTGGAAAGTTTAGAAGATATCAAACGCATGTTGGATACCAATACAAAAATGGTATTCATTACTGCAGGAATGGGCGGTGGAACTGGTACTGGAGCAGCTCCTGTAATCGCCAAATTATCGAAAGAACTGGATGTTTTAACTGTAGGAATTGTGACCATGCCTTTCCAATTCGAAGGAAAGACAAGAAACGAGCAAGCCCAAAGAGGAATTGAAAAACTGAGAAGTCATGTAGATTCCTTGATCGTTATCAATAACAACAAACTGCGTGAGGTTTATGGTAACTTAGGGTTTAAGGCTGGATTCTCAAAGGCTGATGAGGTGTTATCCACCGCGTCTAGAGGTATAGCGGAAGTAATTACGCATCACTATACCCAAAACATCGATTTACGTGACGCCAAAACCGTATTAAGCAATAGTGGAACCGCTATAATGGGGTCTGCTTCTGCTTCCGGTAAAACGCGTGCACAGGAAGCTATTATGAAAGCTTTGGATTCGCCATTGTTGAACGATAATAAAATTACTGGAGCCAAAAACGTATTGTTGCTTATCGTTTCTGGATCTCAGGAAATTACTATCGATGAAATTGGAGAAATCAATGACCACATTCAAAACGAAGCTGGTCATGGTGCCAATATCATTATGGGGGTAGGTGAAGATGAATCGCTTCAAGAATCTATCTCTGTAACCATCATTGCTACTGGATTTAACATTGATCAACAACACGAGATTTCCAATACCGAAATAAAGAAAGTGGTTCACGCCCTTGAAGATGATAAGGATGAAGTAAAGGTGAAGGAACAAGATCCTGCGATCATTACTCCAGATATTGTTTTGGAAAAGGAAGAGCCTAAGGCTCCAAAAATGGTAGTTCACACCTTGATGGATGAAGAAGAGGAAGAAGTGGCTCAAGCTAAGCCGCATTCTGAATTGATTCCAACAACCGAGTTTATCAAGAATATCAATGTTTCTTACGAAGAGGTTTTAGACCACAAAACTATGAGTGAAGAAGATTTTATCATCACTCCGGTTCAAGAGGTTAAGGAAGAGAAGAAGATTACAAGGGAATATGAGCAAGAAGAGCAGATTTCCTTGACTTTCGATTTGCCTTTAAGTACACCTCCAAAACAGGAAGAGAAGCCTAAGCATGGTATGGGAAATGAGCCTAAAATGTTGTTCAATCTTGATGATGAAATACGAAGCATTAGAGAGATCAAAAACATAAAGGTAAATGACCATATTGAAGTTATTCCAGTAACAGAAGCCAATGAACAAGGTGAAAAACGTTACGCTTTGGACGACTTTATGGATAATGATACATCTAGCAGTCAAGCTAAGTTGAAAAGAGAAACTAAAGTTGAAGAGGATATCATTTTTGAACGTAAGGTCGTAGAGCCTGAGCAACCTCAAAGACGTGAAGTAGAAGAAGTGGATCCTATGAATAGTCCTATCTCTGACCTTCTAAAAGAGCGTGCCGATGAGAGACGTCGTAAAATGAAGGACTTCAACTATAAATTCAATACAGCGAAAATTGACGAAATAGAAAAAGAACCTGCTTACAAACGACAGGGTGTGAATTTGGCAGAGTCTCAGCACTCTTCTGAAACCAATGCTTCCAGAATGTCTGTTGGAACTGACGACAACGATGACATTCAATTAAGGAGTAACAATTCATTTTTACACGACAACGTAGATTAATAGCAAATTTAGTTTAGTGTATCACACTTGTGTCAAACCCGGGAGGTATTATGGTGGCTTTCCGGGTTTTTTATTTTTGTAAAACAAGTGGTTTTTCAATCCCAAAACTGACAGATGCAATCTTAATTTTTTATTATCTTCGCAGTTCAATAAAACACCCTATTATGAGTTTACAGGAAGAAGTAATGGTTGCTATGAAAACGGCAATGAAGGCTAAAGATCAAACAGCTTTGGCGGCTTTGAGAGCTATTAAATCTGAGATTTTGTTGGCGCAAACCGAATCAGGATCTGCAGAAGGTCTAACCGAAGAGCAGGAATTGAAAATTGTTTCTAAACTTGTAAAGCAACGTAAGGATAGCGCCACTATTTTTATGGAGCAAAATAGGGAGGATTTGGCCGAGCCAGAATTGGCTCAGGCAGAAGTAATCAGTCAATTTTTACCGGAGCAATTGAGCGATGAAGAGGTAGAAGCTGTTGTGGTTGCTACTATAGCAAAAGTTGGTGCAGAGGGAATGAAAGATATGGGAAAAGTAATGGGAGCTGTTAACCAAGAATTGGCGGGAAAAGCTGATGGAAAGACTATTGCAAGTATAGTTAAGGCTAAATTGTCTTAGTGAGAGATAAAGTATTATTGGCTGCGTAGTTCAACTGGATAGAATATCAGATTTCGGCTCTGAGGGTTGGGGGTTCGAATCCCTCCGCGGTCACAAATTAAGGCTCAGCATTATAAATGCTGAGCTTTTTTGTTGTTGTTGAACGATGGTATAAAAAATGTTAAGTTAATGTTGATATTTTTTATAATCAATCAAAGTATTTCTCGTTATTTGTGAAACTAATTATCAAATCTTCATAATATTTTGACGGGAGTAGATTCAACTGTAATGGGAGTTTTTTTAGTCGGACTTTTTTTTATGCTTATGTACTTTGCATGGAGAATGTTTGAATTTAGATATGTGATTAGATATAAAAGACCACTTTACGTGCATGTTCCTTTTTTGTTGAAGTCATTAAATAAGAAACAGCGTTCCATTCTTCGAAATAAATTCAGTTTCTACAAAAAGTTGTATCCCAAACAACAACGCTTTTTTGAGCACAGGGTGGCTTCTTTTATCTCGGATAAGGATTTTATTGGAAGAGATGGGGTTGAAGTGACAGAAGAAATGAAAGTGCTTATTTCTGCTACTGCTGTAATGTTAACCTTTGGATTCCGGGATTTTTACATTGGGCTCATTGATAAGATTTTTATTTATCCAGAAGCCTTTTATTCTAAAATGAATGATTCCTACCATAAAGGAGAATTCAACCCTAAATTGCAAGCGTTGGTATTGTCATGGAAAGATTTTGAAGCAGGTTATGAAATTCAAAATGATAATTTGAATTTAGGGATCCATGAATTTGCCCATGCCATTCATTTGAATAGCTACAAGGAAGGGGATGTTAGTTCAGCAATTTTTTCCGATTCATTCAAGGAGTTGATAGATTTATTATCTAAGGATGAAGAGTTGAGAAAATCATTGGTAGAGTCAGAATACTTTAGGAATTATGCCTATACCAATCAATTTGAATTTATTGCTGTAATTATTGAGACTTTTATCGAAACACCTCAAGAGTTTAAATCTCTATTTCCTGAGATCTATGCCAAGACCAAGCAAATGCTCAACTTCCACTTTGCTGGTTACTAGGTTTTCTTCCTCTTGAAAAATTTATTTTTGAGAATATGGCTTCTATAGCTTTTATTGGTAGCAAAGGTAACCACTCTTTCTTTTGTGTTTACATAAGCATATTTTATGGTGTAATCAAGTCTGGCATAGCGTTGATGGCTTAAGGTGTATAGGTATTTTTTTTGTTTAAACTTTAGGCTTCCAACAAATTTAATCTGGTCATATTCTTTAAACAAAGCTGTATTTAAGGAAATGTAAGCGGCACATATATTAATTGAAAGTAAAGAGTTCAATAGCTTTTCATCTTTATTAAGACCAAGAACGAGGCTGTCATAACTATTTTTAAGCGATAAACGGTTGTAGAAGTAGGCATGGTCATTTATTTGCCAACTTAGGATGGTATGCAGATTGAGATAATAATTATTAGGAATCGAGATACCATTAACCAATTGTTTGGTTTGAAGCATTTCGTCAAGGTTAATTAATTTCCTGTGTTGAAATTGTAGCAGCTCTGTGTGTAATTCTACAGCAGCCAATTTACCATCCGACACTTGTCTTGGGAAATGTCTGTGGTTTTTGACTTGGTAACTGAAGGTGTAATATTTGTTATAGCCTTCCTCTTGTAGTAATTTAAAAGCTTGTTCAATTTGGTTTTCCTGAACCAATATATCAATATCTCCAATCATCCGCTCAGACAAGCTTTTGTACAAACCACTTGCCAACAAGGCTGTGCCCTTTACGAAAACATGGTTTATTTGATGTTTGGTAAGAAGTTGACAAATAAATTGAACTTCCTTGAAGATCTGTGTATTCCTTTCTAGATTTAAGCTGTTAATTTTCTCCAGGTATTCAATGAGTTCTCTGGGAAGTGTGTCCAATAATTGCTTTTCTTGCAGCCTATTGTAAATTGCAGGGAGTATGAGATGGCTGCTGCCAACTCTTACCAAATTATCCCAATCCATTTCTGGGGAAGAAAGGGATTGTCGTAATTGAGAATCATTAGATTCGAAGCTTAAGATCTCAGCGATCCTTAAAAATGTAGATTCTAGGGAAGGCATTTACTGAAATTATTGAGAAGAGTAATATACGATTAATTGGAAAATAATGATTTAAATTTAGAAATTGCTTCTTCATTATTATTGTATGTTAATGAATAAAATTCAACCGTTTCCAGCCAATTCAAAAACAATTTAGCATGCTTGGGATCCGGTGAGATCCACGATTCAGGAATGAGTGTTTCTAATGCTTTTGCAGGGTCTAGTTCCACTAGTACAGTGTTAGGAGTATTTTTGTCGTATTTTACCAAGACAATTTTGTTGCAAGGGAAATCAAATTTTTTAGGATTGATGTTAGTGGGTGGAATATACTTGACATATCCTTTGCTCTCGTTGATGAAAACTTCATCATAGTCGTCCATATCTGGAAAGAATGGCTTTAGTATTTTAACGGCTCCTTGTTTTATAGAAATAGCATTGGGGTTTCTGTAGACATGTAAATTATCGGCTAACATAGCCGTAATATCATCCGAAATTATATCCAAACCGTGAGCCATGAGAAGAGCGCTTAAAGTGCTTTTTCCATTACCAGAATCACCTATAAGCATGATCGCCTCTTTTCCATTTCCCAATGTTGATGCATGGAAAGTTCCTAACCAATCGCGTTCTTCTTTGTTGTAAAGCTCACATAGCAACAAGAAGTTGAATTTTCCTTGAAGCATATGATACTTCTTTTTTGGAAAAGCATAAAGAAAGTCATTGTTTTTATAGAGGAGAATATGTTTTTCATTACTCAATATATCAAACCGGCAGTCAAGTTTATTGTTTTTTTTAGCTATAAGATGGCTAATATTTGGGTGTAAATAAGATTTTAGGGCTGGTGTGGCGTAGTTGACTTGTGTTGGCTTTTGAAAAATATTGTATTGGTATGAAATGGTTATTTTGGATTTTTTGTCAAGATTTGAATAAGTTGTATCGAGAGCAGTTGGGTCTTTTTGTTTGCAATCAATAAGGAAGGTTTCTAAATCTTGATAAAGCTCTTTTGAGTTGATTTTATGATTGGATATTTGTTTTTGAAAATTATCAATAGAATCACAGCTCAAATACAATTTTATATAATTGTATGTAGATTTGTTAACAATAACATATCGATTACTGTTAAAAAACCAAAGCACGATAGATTGTCCTATCGTGCTTTTATAGTTAGGTTGTAGATTTTCTTTCAAAAAAATGATAAAAATAAGTTTGTTACCCCCCTATACCGCCAAAAGGATTTCCTCCAGGATCAGAAGGGTCTGTAATTGATTGGGCTTGAGATTCTTGAGGGCTGAGAATCAAAAAGGTTCCCACTGCCGTTAAAGCTGCGTATTTCCCCATTTTGGCCATAGCCTCTTTTCTTGTTATGTTATTTTGTTGTTTCTCTTTTTTCATAAGACAATCGAGTTGAGTCAAAAGTACTAAATATTTATAGTTGGCAAATTGTTTATGACTAACATTATAGAATTAGTTTTTTAGTTTTTTTACCATTTTCATTTTCAATTTGTATCACATAAGTGCCGTGACTTAAGTTTGATGTGTCGATAGTATGCGAAGTCGTATCTTTAGGTGTGTTTTCACTTAAAACCAGTCTACCTTGTATATCATAAACTTTTAGAGAAGTATTCCGAATTATATCTCCAACTACTCTAATGGAGTTGCTGTTGGAATAAATTTTTAAACTGTCCAAAAGGTTATGTTCAATTCCTAAAGCATTAGCTGAAAGGTGAAGATAAAACCTTCCTACACCACTAAGGTCTGCATCTGTTGTCAAAGAGTAGTTTGAAGTGTTAAGTAGAGTCCAAGTATTTTTTACATTGTCTTCCAAATATACTTCGGCACTTGGGTCTAATGTAGAATTGGAAAGAGAAAAATTGATTTGTTGCCCTTGTTTTGCTTCTACTCCTAACGGAATTGTTATGCTTTCTGAAATAGTTCCTGGGAGTGATTGAATGCCTAAAGGGGAATTATCATTGCCTTCTACTAAATTTGAATAAACCGAGAATGAGGGAATATTGCCGAAAAGTGCCGAATCATAATTTTGGTCAAAGCTAAGAGAAGCATTGTCATTTAAATAGAATTCAGTTTGGTAAAAACTGTTTTCATTAAAGAGTTCTATGCTAAAAAAGGCCTTATGTGGGCTAGTATTGTCCATTCTACCTGCAATAAAATCATCTGTGGTACCTGTAGTTCGCATTGATGTAGTAAAATTAATATTAGCGGAACTAGTAGCACAGGATACGTAAAAACCTTGACCAGGAGTTATCTTTGCATTTATGTTGGCATCGGAATAAGCTTGGTTCCATATGGTCCAACCATCTTGGGCGTTACCGTCATAACCATAAACACCTGATTTAATGGAATTGAATTTGCTGTTATTGGCGCTTAAAAATTCTGACAATTTAACATATGAAGGATAGGGGTTGCCTATTAAATTCCAAATAGAATAGGAGGGGCCGCTGTTAGTTATAGGTATGTTTATATCTTCTGTAATTACATTTCCTTCGAAAGCAAAGGTAGATCCGCCTGTGTCAGATGATGCTGCTCGATAACCAGTACCTGTCATTAACATAGTGTTTGCATTGTCTACTGAATCATAAAGAAGATAGGTGCCCGATGATTTTTCAAATGGGCCAAAAAGCTTTTGACTCGGAATGGAAGGGTTTGAAAGGATGTTTGAATTGTTTGCTGCAAACTCCCCAAAAGTTTGACCTACTAATGGAGGGGCAATCAAATCATTTCCTCCTACACTTTGGTTTTCATTAACATGTCGGTTGTAAATTACCTCACCGTTAACAGTACCGCTTACAATTAAGCTTGAATATGAAGTTGAAGCCGAATTGAGCTCTAAAGTTCCATTGTTGATCATGTTGCCGTTCAAGGTAAGTGATTGTCCCAGGGAAATAGTGACAGCTGCATTTTCATTGATTAAAAGATGATTTAACCCAATATTGGTGCCTACGTTATAAGTTCCGCTGAGGATAAGGGCGTCTTCAGCATTCGTAGTGCCATCTGGCGCCTCAGAGTTTAGCCAGTTGTTGTTACTATATACTAAACCGTCAAAGGCGGTTTTAAGTTTAAAGTTGTCAAAACCGGCAAAATCATTAAGGTTGTTGTTGCTTACTTGGATTTGTAAGCCAACGGTGCTCGCTGTATCTGGAATAGAAATGGCTTCAGAACCAGATCCATCTGTTATAGAGCTGCTACTGTTTCCGTCAAATAGATAATTGTAGCCTTGACCTATGCCATCTATCACTAGTTGGTAAAGAACATCGTCGTTATCGTTGTTAAATCCAATCACTTCCCAATCGAAGGTTAAGATCATGTTGTCAAAAATACTCACGTTAACATCTTCAAAGGTGATTATGGCATAAGTGGTTGGTGTGGTTCCATCGCTTAAATCATTTATGCCTAAAATATTTCCGGAAAATTCGGGTTTGCTTAGTGGTGTAGCAGAAGCTGCATCGACAATTCCGTAATAAGCTTCTCCCCATGTAGAACCAAAGAAAGCCAAATCTGTTGTGTAAGGCCACTCGGGAGTACTTCCGTCAAAATCTTGCTGGGCTATCGTAAACAAAGGACCATTAACGTTAAAAAGCTCAGAATAGGCCGTAAAAGATGGTATGGGAGGTGTGCCAATAGTTACTGTGAGCCATATGTTCGAGCCTTCGGCAGTAAACATTATTTCATCAAGTATAGCAATCCCGTTTACAAAACTGTATGCTCCTGCAGGAGGTTCCATGCTACCAGAAGATGATACAGTAAATGATTCTGCATAGTCTAGATCTATATTTAAATTATTGTCCACCGCTTGTAGGGTTGGGTAAGGAGTCATGATAACATAAATATTTGTGTCGGTAGGTTGTTGGTCAAATACAATTTGGACAGCGGTAACTTCTATGCGGTTGTCATCTCCAACAATTGGCGTTGCGGCGCCGCCTGCATCTATACTCGCAAAACTTGAGCCGTTAATAGCATCTGCTGCAGCGTCTGTAATAGTGACTTGAATTTGATCATTATCTGTTACTTCTGTCTTGAATGTAGCATACAAGCTAAAGGTATTGGATTCGTCATCTTCTGTTTGTAAGCCTGAGATATCCAAAAACTGTGTATTTTCACCAACAGAGGTTATTTCCGCGACGTTAGTTCCAAGAGCGTCCATAAGTGCCAAGGTTGCAATATTCTCGTAATTGGAAATAGTGAATCCTAGATCGGTTAGAATGGTGGGTTGATCATCTGCATCTGGTGCAGAAGCTCCTCCATCTCGTATTTCAAATTCCCCAATCATTAAGGCGTTCTCTGTAGTTAATCCAGAAGTATCATTGTAATTGCTATATATAAAATTGTCAGCTGGATCGAAGTCTGTACTTATAATATCCGATTCAGTACTGTTGGGGGTATTAGCCGTTACGGTTCCTGTAATTAGGGCACCAGCATTATCGATGCCTAATTCGTCCCAAGAATTCACACTCATTACACGTAGCCAGCCAGCATTAGCGGTTGCTCCCCAGGCATATAAGCGAAAGGTAATGGTGCCACCTGTTCCCGATGAAATGTTTAGTCCAGTGAAATCTGGGTTGTAATTAGTTAAATCTACAGGAAGCGTTCCGCTTCCGGCAATTGTACCTGGAGTAGCAAAGTTGTCAGTACTATACTGGATTACATAATTATTGGGTCCTGAAATATTTCGTCTCAACTCGATTTGGATACCATTTACAACAACGTCATAACCTGTATCTGCGGTTATGGACCATTGAAAATATTCAGTAGCGTCTACTTCTGTCCCGTTTACAACCCAATTGTTGGCGGTAAAAGCGGCAGTTGCTATTTGTGGAGAAATGCCAAGGCCTATTGTGAAGCCCTCAGAGGACAAAGAGAGGGCACTACCTGTTAAGGTGGGGTCATTAGAATTGTCATTATCAATGGCTACCAAGGTAATGTCTTGGGAGAAACCGGTAGTGACTGAAAATAACAATATTAAGAACGAAAAAGTAATTTTTTCCATAATTTCTAAGATAAAAAAGTTGATTGTTCTGCAAATATGCACATAAAGATACTAATTTTGAATGATTAATCATACAAATTTTGAGATGTAACTTTGTGTCGAATTTATAGGTCTTTAAACGATGAAAATGGATTTTTGTAATATGATTAAGGGTGTTAGGTCGGATGTGATGTAATCGCAAAAAAAGACGTAAAAATCAAGGGTAATGATAATTTAATTGTTTAATTATTAAAAATTTAATGTTTTCGATGTATAATTTTTTTGGTTGTTAGATTCGGTTTATTTTTACAAAGGAAAAGAAAAAATTAAAATGAGGAGGTTTCAATTGTATATTGAATATGTTGAATTGGATAATATAGTGAGAGTTTGATGTTTTGTAATTGATTGGTAATGATTGTGTTTGGGTGTTTTTGGTATTGTTTATTTTGAACGGCGTCCAGATTGGTCTAATGATAGAGGAATAATTAATATCTATACTTTTCGTTTTGAATATTTATAACAGAAAATAAACTGCATGAAGCAAAAAATAGCTTTTATTACAGGGGTGACAGGTCAAGATGGTGCTTATTTAAGTGAATTCTTGTTAAAAAAAGGGTACGTCGTACACGGGTTGAAACGTCGCTCTTCTTTATTCAATACTGATAGAATTGATCATTTATATCAAGATCCACATGAATCCCATAGAAATTTCATTCTTCACTATGGAGATATGACCGATAGTACAAACTTGATTCGTTTGATTCAAGAGATTCAGCCAGATGAAATTTACAATTTGGCGGCCATGAGTCATGTTCATGTGTCATTTGAAGTGCCTGAATATACTGGAAATGCAGATGGTCTTGGTACGTTAAGGATCTTGGATGCGGTGCGACTATTGGGATTGGAAAAGAAAACAAGGATTTATCAAGCTTCAACATCTGAATTGTATGGAAAAGTGCAAGAGGTTCCGCAGTCGGAAACAACCCCTTTTTACCCACGTAGCCCCTATGCGGTTGCTAAAATGTATGCCTATTGGATTACTGTAAACTATCGTGAGGCCTACGGAATGTATGCTTGTAATGGTATTTTATTTAATCATGAATCTCCAATTAGAGGGGAAACGTTTGTGACTAGAAAGATTACCAGAGCTGTTTCAAGGATTGCCTTAGGTTTACAGGATAAATTCTACTTAGGGAATCTTGATGCGCAGCGCGATTGGGGACATGCTAAGGATTATGTGCGGATGATGTGGATGATTTTACAAGCAGATGAGGCCGAAGATTGGGTGATTGCTACTGGAAAGACTACAAAAGTACGCGATTTTGTACGTATGGCATTTGCCGAAGTTGGTGTCACTTTAGAATTTAAAGGTGTAGGTGTTGAAGAAAAAGCTTATGTAGTGTCCTGTGATAATCCGGAATATCAAATTGAAATAGGGAAAGAAGTTCTTGCTGTGGATCCTAAGTACTTTAGACCAACTGAGGTAGATTTGCTTATTGGAGATGCTTCAAAAGCAAATAATAAATTAGGTTGGACTCCGAAATATGATTTGAAGGATTTGGTGAACGATATGATGCAAAGTGACCTTAAATTAATGAAAAAGGAACAGTATCTTAAAGAAGGAGATTATCAAATTTTAAATTATTTTGAATAGTTTTTAAGAATGGATACATCTTCAAAAATATATATTGCAGGCCACAAGGGCATGGTGGGTTCTGCCGTTTGGCGAGCATTAGAGCAAAAAGGATATAATAATTTGATGGGCAAATCCAGTACAGAGTTGGATTTGCGGAATCAAAGTTCAGTTATGCATTTCATTGCTCAAGAGCAGCCAGATGTTATTGTTGACGCTGCAGCTAGGGTAGGTGGTATTTTGGCAAACAATGACTTCCCCTACCAATTTTTAATGGAGAACTTACAAATTCAAAACAATCTTATTGATGCAGCGCATAAACATAATGTCGCTAAATTTGTGTTTTTAGGAAGTTCATGTATTTATCCAAAGTTGGCACCACAGCCTTTAAAGGAAGAATATCTTTTAACCGATAGTTTGGAGCCGACAAACGAGTGGTATGCCATCGCTAAAATTGCAGGTGTAAAGGGATGTGAGGCTATTAGGAAACAATACAAGAAGGATTTTGTAAGTTTGATGCCTACCAATTTGTATGGCTCAAATGATAATTTCGATTTAAAAACTTCCCATGTGCTACCGGCTATGATTAGAAAGTTTCATGAAGCCAAACTAAACGATAATGTACCCGTAACTTTATGGGGAAGTGGTGAACCTATGCGTGAATTTTTGCATGTGGATGATATGGCTAAATCTGTAGTGTTTGCAATAGAGAATAAACTATCAGAACATTTATATAATGTTGGTACAGGAACGGATATCACAATTAAAGAATTGGCACTGACTATTCAGGGAATAGTTGGTCATCATGGGGAAATTATTTGGGATACGACCAAGCCTAATGGAACACCTAGAAAATTATTGGACGTGTCTAAATTGAACCAACAAGGTTGGCAAGCCTCTATTCCTTTGAAAGAGGGGATAGCAGAAACCTATCAATGGTTTTTAGAACACATAGAAGATATAAAGCAAGTAAAACTTTCAAATTAAAGTAATGACAATAAAAAATATATGCTGTATAGGGGCTGGTTATGTCGGTGGTCCTACAATGGCTGTAATTGCCCAAAAAAATCCTAATGTAAAAGTAACGGTTGTAGATCTTAATAAGGCTAGGATTGCAGCTTGGAATGACGAAGATTTGTCGAAATTACCGGTTTACGAACCTGGTTTGGATAAAGTAGTAGAAGAGGCAAGAGGAAGAAATCTCTTTTTTTCTACTGAAGTAGACAAGGCTATCGAAGAGGCTGAAATGGTCTTTATTTCAGTAAATACGCCTACCAAAACCTACGGAGAAGGAAAAGGAATGGCCGCCGATTTAAAATATGTAGAATTGTGTGCACGTCAAATTGCTAGAGTAGCTAAGGGAGATAAGATTGTTGTTGAGAAGTCTACCCTTCCCGTAAGAACAGCTCAAGCGGTGAAAAGTATTTTAGCGAATACAGGAAATGGTCATAAATTTTCTATTTTATCCAATCCTGAGTTTTTAGCTGAAGGTACTGCAGTGGAGGATTTGCAAAGTCCAGATAGAGTGCTGATTGGAGGAGAGGATACTCCTGAAGGTAAAGAAGCAATGCAAGCTTTAGTGGATATCTATGCTAGCTGGGTTCCAAAAGAACAGATTTTAACAACCAATGTATGGTCTTCTGAGTTATCCAAATTGGTAGCTAATGCTTTCTTAGCTCAGCGTGTGTCTTCTATTAACGCTATTTCGGAATTATGCGAAGCTACCGAAGCAGACGTAGAGGAAGTATCTAGAGCAATTGGGAAAGATTCTAGAATTGGACCTAAGTTTTTAAAAGCCTCTGTTGGTTTTGGAGGCTCTTGTTTTCAAAAGGATATTTTAAACTTGGTATACATTTCCAAATCTCTAGGACTAAATGAGGTGGCTAATTACTGGGAGCAGGTCATCATCATGAATGATTACCAAAAGTATCGTTTTGCTAAAAAGATCATTACAACTTTATATAATACTATTGCAGATAAAAAGATCGCCTTTTTGGGGTGGGCTTTTAAAAAGGATACTAACGATACTAGGGAGAGTGCGGCCATTTATGTGGCAGAGCACTTACTTCAAGAACAGGCCAATATCGTCGTGTTTGATCCTAAGGTTACCGAAGAACAAATATATTCCGATTTAGAATATTTAGGAACGCTGTCTTCCGAAGAAATAAAAAATAGAGTAACAGTGGTCGATAATCCATATGACGCTATGGAACAAGCACATGCCGTAGCTGTGTTGACAGAATGGGATGAGTTTAAAGCTTACGAATGGGACAAGGTATATGAGAATATGATGAAGCCGGCATTTGTGTTTGATGGGCGTACTATTTTGGATTATGGGAAATTAGACGCTTTGGGGTTTGATGTTTACGTGATAGGAAAGTAAAAGAGTTATATTTTGATAGGGTTGTGCTAAAGTTGCATAGCGGCATTTAAAGGACAATTTTAATAGCTTGTAAAGCTATATTTAATATTTATGAATTCACTTGATTTATAGTAGAATTCATTTAAATTTGAGAGTTGTAAAAATGTAATGTCTCTGATTGTCAGTTGTATTGATGGTTGGTTGAACTGAATTTAGAAACACAGATAAGAAATATTTAGGATATGAAAAAATTAATAGTAACAGGATCATCGGGATTGGTTGGGTCTGAGGTTTGTAAGCACTTTGATAAATTGGGTTGGAAAATCTATGGCATCGATGCCAATCAAAGAGCTGTCTTTTTTGGAGAGAAAGGCGATACGCGTTGGAATCAAGCTAGATTAGAAAAAGAATTGAACGCTTTTACGCATGTAGAGTTGGATATTCGCGATCGCGAAGGGGTCTTGAAAACCATTAAAGACATCGCTCCAGATGCCATCGTGCACACCGCTGCACAACCAAGTCATGATCGTGCGGCAGACATTCCATTTGATGATTTTGATACTAATGCTGTAGGAACGTTCAATATGTTGGAAGCGACACGTCAATATTCTACAAATATTCCTTTTGTGCATTTGTCCACTAATAAGGTGTATGGTGATGCTCCTAATAGAATTCCAATGGTAGAATTGGAGACGCGTTGGGACTATGCGGATGAGAAGTATTTAACTGGAATTGCTGAAGATTTTACCATCGATCAAAGTAAACACTCTTTGTTTGGAGCCTCTAAAGTTGCTGCTGATGTCTGTGTGCAGGAGTACGGAAGATATTTTAATATGCCAACCTGCGTGCTTCGAGGAGGTTGTTTAACTGGTCCAAATCATACAGGTGTAGAACTTCATGGCTTCTTGAGTTATTTGGTGAAATGTAATTTGGATGGGACACAGTACACTGTTTTTGGTTATAAGGGAAAACAAGTAAGGGATAATATTCATTCATATGACATTTCAAGATTCATTGAAGAGTTTATTAAGGCTCCGAGAGTTGCCGAGGTATATAATTTAGGAGGAGGAAAGGATAATACCTGTTCTATTTTGGAAGCCTTCAAAATTGCCGAAAAGTATTCTGGTAAAACTATGAACTATGTGTATTCTGATAAGAACAGAGAGGGTGACCACATCTGTTATTACAGTGATTTAAGGAAAATGAAAGCACACTATCCTGATTGGGATATTACAATCTCCTTAGATGAAACCATCAGGCAGATAGTTGAGTCGTGGAAAACACGTTTGGTGGAACAAGAAGGGTAATATATGAAGATTTTTATTACAGGAATCTGTGGGTTTGTTGGATCTACCATTGCTAGACATTTGAAAAAAACAAATCCGGATTTCGAAATTTTCGGGTTGGATAGTTTTATTCGCTCTGGGAGTTGGACCAATCTGAAACCTCTGCAGGATTTGGGTATTACGGTATTTAAAGGCGATATTAGGAATACTAGTGATTTGGAAGTGATTCCTCAAGCTGATTTTTTAATTGATGCGGCGGCTAACCCTTCTGTGTTGGCAGGAGTCGATGGGAAAACTAGTAGTAGACAGCTAGTGGAGCATAATTTAGGAGGAACTATTAATCTTTTAGAATATTGTAAAAAATATAAAGCTGGCTTTGTATTATTATCTACAAGTAGAGTGTATTCCATCCCAGATTTGGCAAACCTACAAATGTCTGAGCAGAACAATGCTTTTAAACCTAGTCTTGAGCAAACTTTTCCTGTAGGTATTACTGTGAATGGTGTTAATGAAACTTACAGTACCTTACCTCCGGTTTCTTTGTACGGTAGTACAAAAGTAACTTCTGAACATTTAGCCTTGGAATATGGAGAAACCTTTGGGTTTCCAGTATGGGTGAACCGTTGTGGGGTGCTTGCGGGTGCAGGGCAGTTTGGACACCCTGCTCAAGGTATTTTTGCCTTCTGGATTCACAGTTTCCAAGAGAATCGACCATTAAAATATATCGGTTTTGGTGGGTCAGGCTATCAAGTTAGGGATTGTTTGCACCCCAATGATTTAGCAGCCCTTATTTTAATACAAATGAAGGAGCCTAGTATTTCTAGTAAACCAAAAATTGTGAATGTAAGCGGCGGTGTACAGAATTCCATGTCATTAGCACAATTAACCACTTGGTGTGAAACAAATATTGGTCAAAATATGGTAGAGAGTACCAATACAGAACGCCCATTTGATATTCCTTGGATGGTTTTGGATTCTCAAAAAGCAAAAGACGTTTGGGGCTGGGCTCCTAAAATAAGTATAGAAACTATTTTACTGGAAATAGCCACTTTTGCCAAGACTCAAGAGGGGTGGTGTGAGTTGAGTGCGCGATAATATAAAAAATAAACGCGATAATATAAAAAATAAAACGGCAATATTTTAGAATTATTATAAAAAAGAATAGCCCTAAAGAAACTACTATAGCTAAAAGTATGCAAGAGACTATCCAAAATGATGATTGGACTATTGAAATTAATCCCAAATCAAAATTATTAGATTTAAATTTAAAGGAAGTTTGGCGTTATCGCGATTTATTAATGCTGTTTGTGCGTCGTGACTTTGTAGCGGTATATAAGCAGACCATTTTTGGGCCTTTATGGTTTTTTATTCAACCCATATTAACTACTATTATGTTTATGGTTGTTTTTGGGGGGATTGCCAAGATGAGTACTGAGGGTATGCCGCCTGCCGTATTTTATCTGTCGGGGATTGTGTTATGGAATTATTTTGCAACTGCTTTTTCCTTGGTGTCCAATACCTTTGTAGCAAACAAAGCTGTATTTGGTAAAGTATATTTCCCTCGTATAGTAACTCCCTTGAGTTTAATTGTATCTAAATTGTTGACCTTTGGAGTGCAGTTTGTCCTATTCTTAGTAATCTATCTATATTATCTTGTATTTACAGAGGCTCCATTACGACCTAATGTAATGATTTTATTACTACCTGTATTAATAGTCATGACAGCAGGACTGTCATTAGGGCTTGGCTTAGTCATAACATCCTTAACAACTAAGTATCGTGACTTTACCTTTTTGTTGGGGTTTGCCATTCAATTGGGGATGTATGCCACGCCCATTATTTATCCGGCCAGTTCTGTTCATGGAAAAATGAGAATGGCCATAATGGCCAATCCTATGAGTGCTGTTATAGAAACGTTTCGTTATGCCTTTTTGGGAGTAGGCCATTTTAGTTGGTTGGCTTTGGGCTACAGTTTAGTAGTGATGCTAGTATTGTTGGTTATTGGAGTTGTTACTTTCAACAGAGTAGAAAAGAGTTTTATGGATACGGTATAGTTTGGGGTCTCGATACGATTTCCACTCCCTAGGGAGTGGAAATCACTCGAACTGACGTTGAAAATTGATAACAAATAAAGGCAAGCAGTTATATGAAACCTGCAATAAAAATAAAAAATTTAAGTAAACAGTACCGATTGGGGACTGTGGGAACGGGCTCTTTTGCCCATGATATGAACCGTTGGTGGCATACTTTGAGGGGGAAGGAAGACCCATATTTGAAAATTGGCGAAACCAATGATAGAACGAGTAAAGGAAACTCGGACTATGTGTGGGCACTGCGAGATATCAACTTTGAGGTTCATCAAGGGGAGGTCTTGGGAATTATAGGTAAAAACGGCGCTGGTAAATCCACGTTGTTAAAATTGCTGAGTAGGGTTACGTCTCCAACAACGGGGAGTATCAAGGCTCGTGGGCGGATTGCTTCCTTATTAGAAGTAGGTACAGGTTTCCATCCTGAATTAACAGGGCGTGAAAATGTATTTTTGAATGGGGCCATTATGGGGATGACCAAACAGGAAATATCCTCAAAATTTGATGAAATTGTAGATTTTGCAGGTTGCGAACGTTATATTGATACGCCTGTTAAACGCTATTCTTCTGGAATGTATGTGCGTTTGGCTTTTGCGGTAGCCGCGCATTTGGAACCTGAAATTTTAATTGTGGATGAAGTATTGGCGGTTGGTGATGCCGAATTCCAAAAGAAGGCTATAGGTAAAATGAAAGAGGTTAGCAGGGGAGGGGAACGTACTGTGTTGTTTGTAAGTCATAACATGGCAAGTATTCAGAATTTGTGTTCCAAGGTTCTTGTTATGCAGAATGGTACGTTCGCCTATATGGGAGACACTGAAGATGGCGTTAATTTTTATTTAAAGCAAAGTAGGGAACAAATTTCATTAAAATTGAATGAGAGAATGGATAGAACCAATGGTAAGAATTTAAGGTTTACAGATATTAAACTTTTAAACTTTAAGGGAGAAGTTGTAGAACAGGCAATGAGTGGAATGGAAGTAAAGTTTGAGATTAGCTATTCTTTAAAGATATCTCTTAAAAATGTAGCTTTTAGATTAGTGATTTCTAATATTGATGGGCAAGATTTGTTTTTATGTAACAATGCCTTTAGCGATAAAAGAATAGATATTAATTCTGAGGGAAAATTTGTTTTTAGAATACCAAAATTTCCTTTACCAGAAGGGGAATATTTTATTCAACTTAGTGCGTATTCTGATAAAGGAATTGAGGATGATATCGAATCAGTATTGAAATTGGATGTTGAAAAAGGAGACTTTTTTTTAACAGGTAATGTTCCAGTTAAAAAAGATGGGATATTTGTTGAACATTATTTTGAACATTAATTTTAAAAAGGAAATTTTGCTTAATGGATTCTATTTTCTATTTGAAGATTGTTTCAATGAATAATAATATTTATGTATAATAAAATAAAAGAGTTTTTTAAAATTAAAATACGAAAGGAAGGAAAAGTTACTTTGCCTAAAGACGTTCTATTCTTTATGAGCAAAAGGGCTATTTTTATTCATATACCTAAAACAGCTGGGATTTCGATATATCAAGCTTTATTCGGAAGAGGTTCTTTTGATCATAAGAGATTAGTTTATTATAAAGAATTAATGCCCAAAGAAGATTTTGATAACTCTTATAAATTTTCTTTTGTTAGAAATCCTTATGATAGGTTGGCATCAGCTTTTTTTTATTTGAAAAAGGGAGGAAGACAGGAGGATATAGATTTACATTACCAATCTTTAATTTCTTCTTGTGAAAATTTTAATGATTTTGTTCTTAATTGGTTAAATACTGATACAATGAATCAAGTTAATCATTTTAAAACACAAACACATTTTTTGGTAAATAATGAAAATGAAATAATACTTGATTTTATTGGGAAATTTGAATCTCTTAATGAGGATTATGTGAAAATTCCTAATTATCTGAAAAATGAAGAAAATATCCCTGTTTTGAATTCTAATAAATCTAAAAATATTATTAATTATTCTGAATGGCCAAGAGAAGTTATATTGAAAATCAATGAACTGTATAAAGAAGATTTTGAAAATTTGAATTATAGCATGATAACATATGAATTCTAAGATAAAGCCTATAGCTATTTATTTACCGCAGTTTCATCCCATTCCAGAAAATGATTGGTGGTGGGGAAAAGGATTTACAGAATGGAATAATGTTGTAAAGGCGAAACCTAGATTTGAAAATCATTACCAACCACATTTGCCTGCGGATCTTGGATTTTATGATTTAAGATTACACGAAATAAGAGAACAGCAGGTACAACTGGCTAAGGATAATGGAATTTATGGGTTTTGTTATTATCATTATTGGTTTAATGGAAAAAGGGTTTTGGACAGGCCTTTTGAGGAAGTATTCGAAAGTAAGAAGCCAGATTTTCCTTTCTGTTTATGTTGGGCTAATGAAAATTGGACACGAGCATGGGATGGAAGTGAGAGGGATATCTTGCTTGAGCAAAGTTATTCAGAGCAAGATGATAAAGAACATATAAATTATTTAATAAAGTATTTTAAGGACGATAGATATATTAAAGTTAATGGAAAGCCGGTGTTTATTTTCTATAAGCCGGACCTTTTTCCAAACATGAAGAGGACCATAGAGGTATTTAGGGAAGAGGCATTAAAGCATGGAATAGAACTTTATTTATGTCGATTTGAAAGATGGATTGATTCAAAACCATATAATGATGAGGAAATAGGTTTTGATGCAGCAATAGAATTTCAACCCCTTTCTCCCTCTTTGAAGGAATTTGTAAAACATTTAGAAAGGAAAGCTCATCAAGAATATTGTAACAAATCAATAGTGGAAAAATGCATTATAAAGATTGATAAAAAGATTGAAAATGTATTTGGTAAACAAGATAATACTGTAAAAGATGATATTTTTGATTACAGTGAATTTGTTGAATTTGATTTGAAAAGAAAACAACCGAAATATAAAATTTACCCTGGAGTATCACCTATGTGGGATAATACATCTAGAAGGGAAAATCAAAGAGCAATTATATTTAAAAATAGTACCCCAACAATATTTGAAAAATGGTTTTCTAAAAAGATAGAAAAATTTAAACCTTTTAGTGAAGAAGAAAACTTTATTTTTATAAATGCCTGGAATGAATGGGCGGAAGGTAATCATTTAGAACCATGTAAAAAATGGGGTTTACAGTATTTGGAAGCAATTAAAAGAACTCTTAAAGGGAATGATTAGAGATGCCTTCAGTATACTTGTTATTATTGTCACCTATAATGGTTCCAAATGGGTAGATAGGTGTTTTTCAAGTCTTCAAAATTCTCGTGTATCTGTAGATACTTTGGTCATTGATAATGGCTCTACAGATGATACCCTTAGTTTAATAAAAACAAAGTATCCCGAAGTTGAAGTAATTGAAACTGGTGAAAATTTAGGGTTTGGAAAAGCTAATAATATTGGGTTGAAACGTGTTTTGGTTGAAGGCTATGAGTATGCCTTTTTACTGAATCAAGATGCCTGGATAGAACCGGATACTTTAGAAACCTTATTGAAGGTTTCCCTGCAAGATTTAGATTTGGGGATTATAAGCCCTATACATTTAAACGGCCAAGGAGATGCCATTGATAAAAAATTTCAGTGGTATTTAAGTCCAAAATATACGCCATCATTCTATTCCGATTTATATCTTGATAGGCAAAAGCCTTATTACATTTCAACATACGCCAATGCTGCAGCTTGGTTGGTGACAAAAAAGTGTATTAGTGTTGTTGGGGAATTTGATCCATTGTTTGATCATTATGGTGAGGATGATGATTATTTAAATCGTTTGCATAAAAATGGATTTAAATTAGGAATTGTACCAACTGCAAAAATTTATCATGATAGGCCACAAGAAGGAAAAATGAATAATAAATTTTATGACAATGAAGTTTATTTTAAATCGTTATTACGGGCTAAAAATGGTGAAAAAGCAAAGAAGCATTTTTTTTGGAGAAAATTAATTGCAGACTATTTTGTTCTTTATTTTGTGTATTTCGGAAAAAATGATTGTTTGAAGAAAACTATTAAAATGGATATTTTGACTTTACGTTTGGGACAGTTAACAAAGAAGGAATTCCAAAAGAGTTAAATAAGATCTTCCTATGAGCAATTTTTCATTGGTATCTGTAATTATCCCCTTATACAATAGGGAAAGTGTTATTTTAGAGACTCTTCAATCCGTATCCCGTCAATCATTGCCGGAGTTTGATTGTATAATTGTAGATGATGGTTCAACTGATAATACAATTACAATTGTAAAGCAGTATATCTCCCAAGATAGTCGATTTAGACTAATTCATAGGAATCGACTTCCCAAAGGAGCAAATACCTGTAGGAATATGGGTTTAAAAGAAGCTGAGGCTGAATATGTCGTTTTTTTAGACTCAGATGATATACTTAGCGATAATTTTTTGGAGTCTCAATTAAATGCTTTGAATAGTTCTGAAGCAGATGCAATGATTTCCCGAATCATAGAATTTAAACATGACATATCTTTAGGTAAGGAAAGGAATCATGATTTTGAAATAAATTTAGCAGGCTATCTTGAGAGAAAATGTTCATGGTTGACTTCTGCTGTTTTTTGGAAGAAAGAGGCCATTGTTGGCGTTGGTGGTTTTGATGAAGGTATCATGAAATGGCAGGATTGGCTGTTAAATGTTAAAGCATTGGCTAAAGGAATTATTTTTTTGCAAAACAAGGAGTGTAATATGTATTATCGTTCTTCTTGGGATGAACATCAAGTATCCAATTCACTGAATAGGGATGAATTTAACTATGATAAATATTACCAGACTAGAATTTTAGCACTTCGGTATTTGTCTGGTTTAGAAGAAAAGAAATATTTGCTGAATCATTTTAATGTCAGTTTGATAAAAAATGTTAGCTCCACTAGGTTTAGGGCAAATATTTTAGTGATTTTATGTCTTCACTCACATTCAATAAAACCATTATTTGAATATTTCAGGTAGCAAGGCTAAGATTTTTTACGTAGCTTATTATTGTGCTTTTACTAAAATAATTATCTTAGTGTTAGGTGATTGAGTTTTTTTTTGGTAAAATTGATTAATCGGAATTAGAAAAAAAACTTGTCTTAGAAAACTTATTCGATTAAATAAAAAGGACTTCATCTCTAGGACTGATAAATTTAGTAAGCTTTGCATTTTCAAAAGGATAGGTTAAGTTGTTGATTTTCGTTTGTTTTAATATTGTTTTTTCGCAACACAATATTGTTTTAAAATATTGGGGAGTAATTAAGCTATGAAGGAATAATTATTAGGCTCGTCGGGAGGGCTTTTTCTAAAATTTATACCAAGAGGTTATATACAGAAAGAAAAAGTGATATTGTTAAATATACTAAAAAGTAATCTCCTTGGCGGGGGTGAAATTTAATAATTGAGTTAATTAAAGGTTTACGTTTAGTCTTTGTCTATTCTAGTAAGTTAAGATCTAACAAGGTTTAGGACATTGAATAACCGTTTTGTTAAGAAATCAGAGAATTGCTTTATTTTGAATGAAAAAAAAATTAGTTGAGAACTTGTTGCTCTATGAAATCACAAATAAAAGAATTACTGAAACATAATTTTTCGAGTCTAGCTTTTTATTACAGGTTTCTTGGGTTTTCAATTATTTGGATGCTAGCTATGAGCTTGTTAGTCGGGTTGTTGGATGGTCTAGGTCTTGCTATGTTTGTGCCTTTATTACAACTTGTTTCTGGGGATGATCGGAAGATTAATCCTGAGATGATTGGTAATTTAAGATTCTTAATTGATGGCCTAAATTCTTTTGGACTAGAATTGAATTTAATAGTTGTTTTATCTGTTATAGCTTTCTTTTTTACGTTAAAAGGGATTGCTAAATGGCTCGAACAATTTTTAAGAGTAGTGTACAATCAAAAACTAATAAGGAACGCGAGATTGCAATTATTAAGAAATCTTACTAATTTAAATTACAGTTTTTTTATAAATCACAGTTCTGGGCGATTGCAAAATGCTATGACGGGAGAAGTATGGCGTTTGGCCCAAGGTTTCTATAGCTATAGTGCTATGTTCCAGAATTTAATATTGTTGATTACTTACTTGGCTTTGGCTTTTTTTGCCAACCCCACTTTCGCCATTATGGTTATGCTTGGAGGAGGCTTGACTAATTTCTTGTTTAGAATGTTTTATAAAAAGACCAAACAACTGTCTTTATGTCTCGTTTCAGAGCAAAATAGTTTACAAAGTTTGGTGATTCAATTTGTGGCCAATTTTAAATATCTTAAAGCGACCAATAGAACTAAAAATTATTCAAAACATCTAAGAGATAAAATTATAGAAGTAGAATTAACTAATCGTAAAATTGGAGAGATTGATAGTTTGTCTGCGGGATTCCGAGAACCATTATTGATTTATATTCTTATAGTGGTTATTTGTATTCAAGCATATTTTCTTAAAGGTAATATAGGGTCAGTGATTGTAAGTCTATTGTTTCTTTATCGAGGTTTGTCGTCTGTAGTGCTTCTACAAAGTTCTTATAATAGATTTCTAAGTTTTCATGGCTCTATAGAAAATTACGATAAGTTAAATAATGAATTAAAAAAAGGTGTACAGCAGTTTTCAGATAATGAGATTCAAGACATTCGTAATTCCGTAGTCTTTGAAAATGTTTCTTTCGCATATAATGATAAGGTTATATTAAGCAATGTTAATTTTCGAGTAAATAAAGGTGAATTGATAGGTGTTATAGGGGAAAGCGGCTCTGGTAAAACTACTTTGATTAATTTAATTGCGGGTTTAATAAGACCTGGAGGAGGGGATATTAAAATTGACGGAGCAAGTCTTGTTGATATTAATGTACCTTCTTACCAAAATAGAATAGGATATATCACTCAAGAACCTATAATTTTTGAGGATTCAATTTTTAATAATGTTACTTTTTGGGATACACCTTCAAAAGCAAATCTAGATCGATTTTGTAGTGCCGTTAGGAAGGCGCATATTTTTGATTTTATTGATAGTTTGCCTTTAAAGGAACATGAGGTTATAGGATTGAATGGTGCTAATCTAAGTGGTGGTCAAAAGCAGAGATTATCTATAGCAAGAGAGTTGTATAAAAACATCGATTTTTTGCTATTGGATGAGGCTACTTCTGCATTAGATCAAGATACCCAGAAACAGATTACGAAAACAATTATGGAGTTGAAAAAGGACTTGGCAATTGTTTACATTACTCATAATCTTGATCATTTGAAAGGTTTTTCCAAGGTCTTTGAAGTTGCAAATGGCAATTTAATAGAGAAATCAAATACGAATAGCTCTAGTCATTCATATTTTTAAATACATAGAGTAAGCTTTTACTAAAAAAGGTAAGGATCGGTTTGACTTTTAGGGAGGCAGTAATATTGTGATTTTAAATATTTATTGATGCTTTTTTGTAACTGATAATTTTTGTTCGATATGAGCTTAAAAATATAATATTCGTTGTTTGTTAAATTAACTTTACTATCCGATGAAACCTCCAATTTTTATTACAGGAATGCCTAGATCTGGTACAACATGGTTGGGGAAAATTTTTCTTTCCTCTGGGGAGTTTAATGAAAAATCTGAACCATTTAATCCTGTTGTTAAAAACTGGCATTATAAGGTGACGGGGTGGTATGATTATATTGAAAATAGGAGTGCCTCATTGGAAAGAGCTTTAGGTCTTAGAACAGATTTAAAATGGTTTTGGACTGAGATAAATTACAATAGTGCAAATGGTCTTAGATATGCTCTAGGAAATGTGAAGCTTATGTTGTTTTCAAAACGGATTTTACTCAAAGATCCCATAGGTTTTTTTAATGCAGATTTTTTCTATCGAAATTATGAGATGCTGCCTGTCATTATAATAAAACATCCTGCGTCCATAGTTTGTAGCGCCCAACGAGTTGGATGGAAGTTTAGAATGTCACATTTAGTTGAAAACAAAAATTTGATGCAAGGTTTGGAAAGTTTGGGGCTTGATTTAGATCGTTGGAAAACTAATTATCAAAAGTATGATTCAGATGTTGAAGAGATATGTGAAATATGGAATTTTTTTATTCATGTAATTGAAAAGTGGGCGGAAGTTTATAAAAATTGGGGGTTTATCAAACTTGAAGATTTAATAATGGATCCAATTAATATGACAGAAAATTTATTTTTGAAAACTGGCCTTGAATTTACACATCGAACATTGGCTTATCTTAATGAAACTATGAATAATAATGTTGTCATTTCAGAAAATGATCGTCGTGCACATATTCGTAATCGGAATTCAAAATTTGATATTAATTCATGGAAAAATAGGTTAAGTTCTTCAGAAATTGATGACATAAGGAAAACTACTTTTGATTTTGGAAAGAATCTGTATCCGGAATTTTATCAAGTTTAAATTGTTTAGTTCAAATTCGTTTCGAAAATGATTTTTTAAATGGTGAGTTATTTACGGAATGTTTATATTTAAGGAAACAACAATATAATATGGACAAACCAAAAATACTTTACATTTCATCTGTATTGCCGGATACGAGTTGTGGTGCCAGAATAGCCATTTATAGGCATTTTGTGTTGAGGGATGATTTCCATATCGCTATTGCTTCTTATGATCTAAAAAATGAACATATCAAAGACCAATTTTCAATAAAACGTCGAAAATTAGGTGAAATTTTGTATAAAACAAGATTTGCACGATACTACTATAATTTTATTTTCATTTCTAATTGGTATTTGATGCCAAAAGGGTTAGTGAATTATGTGAAAGCTTTCGATCCGGATGTCATAATGACAGTTCCTGATAATCTGCATTCGGGTTTTGCACTTCAATTGGCTGAGCTACTTAATAAGCCATTGGTGGCAGATTACCAGGATCTTTTTCCTTTGTCTTTATTCTTTCCTCAATATTGTAAGCCTTACAATTGGGTTAGGAAGTTTTTAATGAAGAAATACCATAAATTAAATGCTTCTGCAGATAAGGTGCTTTATACAAGTGAGGGGATGTTTGATTTTTTTGGGCGTTCTAGAAATGGGAAAGTGTTGTATCCTATTGGTCACGCCATACCTCAAATTGAATCAGCTTTAGAGACTAATGATAATGGGAAATTTACGATTCTTTACGCAGGAAATTGCTATGGTTCTTACGGCGAGATGTTGCTAAGATTAGCTAAGGAAATTATGGAATCTGAAAATTTACGCCTAAAAATTTTTCCTGCCGGAAATGATTGGAGTAAAGATGATATTTCCCTTATGGCAAATGCAGGGATTTACCAGTCTTTTTTGCCATTTGAGGAGCTTAAGAAGGAACTTCAAAAAGCGGATGCCTTTTTAACGGTAATGAGTTTTAAAGAGGAAGAAAAGCCATTTGTTCAAACAAGTTTTACAACTAAATGGCTTGATTATGCGCCATATGGAAAACCAATTTTTGTTTGGGCTCCCAAATATTCAAGTGCTTCAATTTTTGCTGAAAAGCATAGGTGTGGATTTGTTTGTGATATAAATGATGCCAAACTGGTCATGGGAAGTTTTCAAAAGGCGCTAAAGGACAGAAGCTTGGTGCGTTTGTTTGGTGAAAATGCTCAAAAAGTTTCTGACACTATTCTTAATGCAGAAAATATTCATAGTATATTAAAGGATACCATCAAGGAATTAACTGCCTAATTATATTTTATTACTATGTATGGTTAGCTTTTTTGTCTTCTTCTTCTTCTTCTTCTTCTTCTTCTTCAATCATGTACGATATGTCCAAATCATGTCAGTAGCGGTAAATTTTGTGAATTGTTTCGGGTAAGTTATTTGCGGATTGACGATTGTGAAAAGTATTCACATTAGCTATTAATTGATGTATAGAAAGGAGTTTGCTATTCAATTAATTGAGTGCAAAGAATAAGGTTGATGCCTAAAATATTCTTCTAATATAAGACCTAACTTCAAGGGATATAATTATTAGAAATGTCTTATCAATTAAGATTGTAGATACATTTCAGATATGTGGTGTAGTTTCTAATTAAGTTCAATTTTGGATTAATTGACTTGTGACTTCTTAGGTTTTGTCTAATCAACTGATTTTTAGGTTTTTGTGTATTAAATATGATTGAAGGTTGACTTTTTTTTGTATTTTAGTGATCTGTAACCTATTAATTACCAGTGTGTTGCTTTATGTTGTAGGGGGGGAGGTTTGTTTGCGAAATCAAAGATAATACACAGTCGATAAGAATAATTGTCTTTCCTAAATGTAATAGCCGTATTACAATGTTTTATGTTGGTTTAGATGAAGAATCCTAGCAATTGGGACTTCTCATCTCTTTAATTCAGAACTATATAATCCATTTAAAATATTGGGCATGGGGTAATTCTAAGGTGTCAATTTAATAACAAAACTGCAAGATTTATGAAGGCAACTTTTTCTATTTTGGTTACTGTTTATAACAAAGAAAACTATGTTTGGAAAACAATTGATTCAGTTTTTAAGCAATCTTATAAAGATTGGGAATTAATTATAATAGATAATAATTCATCAGATTCTAGTTTCAAAGTGTTAGAAGATGTTTTGGGAAGCTTTAAGGGTAGTAATAATATAATACTTAAAAAATTCATAAATAGGCAAGGACCGGGTGCGAGTAGAAACTATGCTTTAAATTATGCTACAGGAGATTGGGTTTTATTTCTTGATGGCGATGACCTTTTGAAACAAAACTACCTTTTGAAACTTGCTGAAATTGTTAAAGAAAATAAAGAGAGTGAAGTGATTGTTGGCCGTTGGTGTAAACTACAGAATGGAAAAATAGGAAAGCCTATTTCTTCAGGGATTTTGGAAAGAACTAACTGTATAGAGGACACGGCAGTGGCTTATGCTCCATGGATTTTACATGCAGCTATAATCAAACGCAGTATTTTGAATTTACAAAACCTTTGGGATGAAACATTGGATAAATATGTTTCAGAGGATACCGCATTTTGGTTTAAGCTTACATATCAAAGGGAAGTTGTTTTTACTGATTATTGTGGGGCAGTGTATCGTATCCTTGATAATTCAAGGGACCATACCAATTCGGATAAGTATGTTAAAGGGGTGCTTGAAGTTGTGAAATCAAATGTTCGATGGATAAGTTCAGTGGGAAAAATGTCGAAAAGACAACATGAATCAGTATTTAGGCTTCTTGAGTCGCTAAACGATAGATTTCATATTTCTAAATCTAATAGGGAATATTGGGAGCTTCTTAATTTACATCTACATAATTCTCCCAACTCATTGTCTATGAGTTTAAGAAGAATATTGGGTTTTCCTGTTTTTAATGTAATAAAAACACTATTCCTCTAGATGAAAAACTTTTATGCTTTCGCTCACATTCCAAAAACAGCAGGCACTTCATTTTATCAAATATTAGAACGCAATTTTGGACGTAGTTTTGTTCATGTTTCTTCGCTAGGTATAACTGAAAGTCCCTTAAGTTCGGAAGCTATTAAAAGATTTGTTATCGACAATGAGTGTGTTAAAGCGTTTGGAGGGCATAGAGTTAGATTTAACTTGCCTTGGAATAAAATAGATAAGCTTAATTTGTATGCTATTTCTTATGTGAGAAATCCAATTGATCGATTGCGTTCAGAATATCATTATTTAAAAACACTCAGATTAAAGGTTAAGGGAGTTTATGCGGCTTCAAGTTATGAGGAGTTTATTTATAAGTTAATTAGGAATGAAGATGAGCTTGTGAAATTTGCATCATACCAATTTCGATATCTAGTTAGTGGGACTAACATATCGAGTATAGATGAATTGATAGAAAACGACAATATATTAATCTTTCCAACTGAGTGTTTTCTTATTTCTTGTGCTATATTGGAGTATCGCTTTCCAAAAGAATTTAAAGACTGTAGTTACGTTATAAGAAATGAAGGGCCAAAAGTGAAGAAGGAAAAATACTTTAAGTTAGAGAGTCAATTAGAATTAGTTTTGAAGCAAATTAAGAATAATGATTTTGAGCTTTGGAACGCAGTTTTGACTAAATCAGATAAATTTCACAAAGAGTTTTGGGATGAGCTTGAAAAAATTAGAAATAGAATTTGCCGGAAGAATCTGCTACGGAAATATAGTCTAACTCCTTTACAGTCTTTTTTGGAAAGGGTAAATAATTACACTCAACGATTACGATTATAATGTTTTTATAATGAATTACGAAATATAGAACTTCGAATGTAATCTTTTTAGTTAAAACCGATAAAACATATTATTTTTGGGCTTATGAAAAATATAAAGAAGCCTAATTTAATTATTATTGGAGCAGCTAAATGTGGAACAACAACTTTAGCATCTATATTAGATGAGCACCTAGATGTATGTATGAGTACCCCTAAAGAAGTCTGTTTTTTTCAGGATACCATTGATTTTAAGCCAAACCCTAATTATGAAAAGGGTTGGGAATGGTATAAAAAGGCTTTTGGGCATTTTAGAGGGGAAGCAATTGTAGGTGAAGCAACCCCGTCATATACAGATCGAACAAGATCTTCTAAAACTGCTCAAAGGATTTATGAGTTTAATCCTGAAATGCGACTCATTTATATGGTAAGAAACCCTATACAGCGTCAAATATCTGCATGGAAAATGCAATATGCAGCATCTGAAATATTAGATTCAAAATCTAAAGATTGGAAAATAGAATATGGTTGGGCAGCTAGGGGATTTGAATATTGGTTGAAAAATCAGTATGAAGTAAAACAATGGGATGTTAATAGATATAATTTTCAATTAAATGCTTATCGAGAGTTTTTTTCTAAAGACAAAATACATGTTACTTTTTTAGAAGATTGGAAGCATAATCAGAAGGAAGAAGTAAATAAGGTTTTACAGTTTTTAGATTTAGAGGAGAATTTAACGGAAGTTGCAATCCTTAAAAAGGAAAACACGGGAGAAAGAACTTATGATGCTTTTGGGAGTTTTAAACGAACTCTTTCTAATTTTGGGTTAAATAAATTAATTCCTAGTGGAATAAGGAAACAATTGAGTGCTCAAACTATAAAAGAAATTGCGTATCCAGAGATCAATTATAATTCAGATATTTTACGGGAATTTAAAGACTTTATTAAGGGAGATGCTGAGGAGTTTTTGAATTATAACAATAAAACAAAGGAATTTTGGAGTTTATAAATTTTAAAATATATCACAGGAAAAAATAATGAAAATTGCATATATAGGAGGGTCTTGGAGTTCAAATATAGGAAATGCCTTTTATAATCTCGGAACTAAGGCTTTATTCGATCAAATTGATGGGGTGGAGGCATTTTTTATACCTGATCCACCTCATTGGAAGGCTGAGGCAAAAAATGATTTTGATTTGATTTCAAATTTGGATGTTGACCTTGTTATTTTGACGGGGCCATGTTTAAACTTGCGTTTAGATAAAATTTTTAAGGAAACATTTAATAGACTTAAAGCAAGAGGCGTTAAGATTGGTTTTGTAAGTGCAGGTATGAGTTTGTATGATGAAGGAGAGGCTCAGCATGTTGCGAAATTTCTAAATGAAGTTAAGCCTAGTTTTCTTTTCTCTCGGGATACTCAAGTTTTAGAGTTTTTGTATAACAAAGTTTCAGATACAATATTTTATGATGGTTTGTGTACAAGTATGTTTTTAAATGATGAAATATCAATTCCAAACTTGATTAATGAGGATAATTACTATGTCTACAATTTTGATAAATCGGATGAGCCTAAGATAACCTTTGAGAATGGGGAAGTGAAAGTTTCGGAAAATAGGAAATCTTTTTTTAAGTCAAACAATGATTTGGATGATACTTTAAATGGCTTTCCAATTTTGAGAACCAACAATAATGAGATAGATTTAGGTTATGCTGAGATATATAAAAGACAAAATACTTATCATTCTGATTTACCTTATGGATATTTAAGTATTTTGAAAGGGGCTAAAGCTGTATTTTCAGAAAGAGTTCATACCTGTGCTGCAACTCTAATATTAGGGGGGCAAGCCCAGTATATACCTAAGTCGACAAGGTCGTATGAAAAAAGATCTAATATCTTTGAGAGAATAGGAGTCTCAGATATTTTTAATAGACCGGTTTCTTTGGATTTTGATTCTTTAGATAAGGAAAAGAGGGATATGACGGATGCTTTAAAAGGAGCATTGAAGACATTATGAAAGTATTGCTGATTACCAATACGCCGCCGATTCCATCTTGGGGAGGTGCCATGACATTTTTTAGGCATTTCTGTGAAAAGGGTGATTTTGAAATACAGGTGGTTACAGATAATAGGGATATTTTGAATTATGAAGTTCCCTATAGGTATTATCTGGTAAATCATGGCAATGTTTTTAAGAAATTAAGTAGGACAAGGTTTGCCAAAGTAGCTCATACGTATAGTAATTATATTGGTGTAAGAGGAATTCATAGTGTAGTTAAGCAAACAGTTGAAACTTTTAAGCCGGATGCTATTTTCACTGTTGCAGGAAGTTGGTCTTGGATGGCAATTTTGGCTCAAAAGGTTTCTGAGGAATACCAATTGCCCTTAGTGGGAAGTTTTAATGATTGGTGGAATTATAATAGCATTTACTATCCTAGTTTTTCTGATATAATAGAGTATAAGTTTAGAAAATTCTATCAAAAATGCGACTTAGTACTCTGTACTTCTGAAGGAATGTTTGAAGAGTTAGGTGAGCACAGGAATTGTTTGGTGTCCTATCCTACAGGGACTTATTTGACAAATCAAGAACCTTTAGGACAGGAGAACGCTAAAAAAACACTGGCATTTGGGGGTAATTTGGGGGATTGGTATGGAACGATGATTGAAGCTATTATAACTAATTCTAATTTAGAAAGATATGATTTTAAGGTTTTTGGATCTAACGCGAGTTGGTCTGCTCAATTTGATGTTTTTATTAAACAAAGAGGCTACTTTAAAGGTCAAGTGCCATTTGAAGTGTTACAAAAGGAGATGTTAAATGTGGACGGGTTGTTGTTGTTGATGGGTTTTGGAAGTGATATTGAGCTAGTGGAACGGACCAGTTTTAAAACTAAATTTTTAGACTATTTAACCTTTAGAAAGCCTATTTTTCTATGGGGCCCAAATTATTGCACAGCATATAAGGCTTCGGAAGAGTTTGATGCTACAGCTAAATGTGCATCTGAGAATGTTAAGGAGTTTGTGAAATTATTTGATGAGGTATTGGAAAATCCAAAACGACAACAAGAGTTATTGAATAATAGCTTGCAAATGTACCAAAATCGTTTTCATCCAGATCTCATCCATAAAAGGTTAGTAGAGAAAATGAAAGCCTTAATATAAATAAAATTGATTATTAAAATTCTTTATTATTCTGTTTCAAAAATAGCGCATTGTAAAGTGGTCATATCCCATTGGTTTTGGGTTAAGCATCATAAGGGACGACTTATTCTTAAAAAATATAAGATATCTGATTTGCCTTTAATATTTAAATTGGATTTGAAAAGTAGCATCCAGATAAATGAAAATGTAAACTTCGCGGGAAAGTCTAAGCTATTAGCATTAGATGGAGGGGTTTTAAAAATAGGACAGGGAACTTTTGTGAATACCAATTGTTCCTTTAATGCTTTGGATGAAGTTAAGATTGGCGAAAATTGTTTATTTGGGGAGTCTGTTAAGATTTATGATCATAATCACCGTTTTAATGTTAAAGGCCAGCTATTAAAAGAACAAAATTATTCTTTGGGTAAAGTGACTATTGGGAATAATACTTGGGTAGGCAGTAATGTGGTAATTTTAAAAGGTGTTACCATAGGGAATAATGTCGTAATTGGAGCTGGCTGTGTTTTGAATATGGACATTCCAAATGATACCTTGGTGACTCTTCATAAAGGAGAAATTAAACTATCTGAAATTAAATTCAAGTGAGAATTGCAATACTTTCAACCATAGAAAATTCTATTTGGGCTGGGACCGAAGAAGTTTGGTATCAGTTTGCCAAATACGCATTAGAAAATGAGTATGAGGTTTTGGTTTTGGTGCATAAAAATGTTTCTGAATCTGATCAAGTAAAGGAGTTAAAGGGACAAGGAGTTAAAGTTTCCATTAGAAATCCTTTTAAACCAACACGGTTGTATTTGGCTAAGGAGCGTTATCTACCGGAACATCTTAAAGATTTAAAGAAATTTAAAGCTAATGTGTTGTTGATTAATTCCGGCAGTTTGTTGGATGTTAATAATTTACCCTACCTTAAGCGTTTGGTGAGTTTAGTGGTCTGCAAAAAAATTTTTTTCTGTCATTTTGTTGCTGATTTATTAGTGCCTCATGATCGGAACGCTATAAATACTCTTTTAAATAAGTGCGAGTCTGTTATTTTTGTGTCCGTACACAATAAAAGTCTAGCCCAGCGCCAATTGGCAAATAGGTTACCACATAGTTGTGTTATTCCGAATGCTTCTAAATTTCAGCTGGATGCTCCATTGCCATTCCAAAATGGAGATACTGTTTGTTTTGCCTCGGTGGCTAGGTTTGAAACCTTATGGAAAGGACAAGATATGTTGTTAGAATTGTTGAGTTCTGATAAATGGAAGGCTAGGGACTGGCGGTTGAATTTATATGGAAGTGGTCATGATGAAGAGTATATAAGAGGTCTAATTGAAATGTACGGTTTGGAAGCTAAAGTGACCATAAAAGGTTACAAAAAAGATGTCAAACAGTTATGGCAGACGAATGACGTATTGCTTTTGCCCAGCCGTGGAGAAGGAATGCCTTTAGCAGTTATAGAAGCCATGATGTGTGGTAAACTTGTGGTTTGTACGGATGTTGGGGGGAATAAGGAGATTTTGGAGGATGGTGTATCCGGGTTTATTGCTGAAAATTATACCGTAAATGCTTTCAATATAGCATTGGAAAATGCATGGGTTAAAAGAGAATCATGGCAAAACATCGGTTTTCAGGCATTTAAAGCAGCAAATGAATTAAACATAAATAATCCTTCTAAGAGATTGCTTGTACTAATTAATGATTTTGTATCGGTTTAGAAATGGAGCCAAAAGTATCAGTTATTATACCTAATTATAATCGTGCCAATGTCATTGGAGAAACAATAGATGCATTGTTAAAACAGACGTTGAAACCTTATGAAATAATTGTTGTTGATGATGGATCTACAGATAATTCCCTGCTAGTTTTAAGGGATTATGGAGACCATATCAAAATTCTTCAACAAGAAAATAGGGGGCCAGGAGCTGCTCGTAATAAGGGTGTATTAGCGTCTTCGGGAGAATTCATTCAGTTTATGGATAGTGATGACATTCCATCCTTAAATAAATTAGAAGTTCAAGTGTCAGCTTTACAAAGAGAAAATGCAGATCTTGTATTGGGGCCTTGGATTAAAGGTTGGTTTGATGATGCCGTTTTTGAGCCGGAAAATATGGTGCTACAAAATGGGGGACTGCCCTCCCATAAGTCTGTTTTAGAATGGTTTCTAACAGAATGGTCCATGGTTTTTCAGCAAGCCTTAGTGCGTAGGGACCAACTTTTTAAGGTGGGCCTTTATGATGAGGAAATGAAGATTATGGAAGATGCAGATCTGTTTGTTAAATTATTATTGGCTGATTCAAAAATCATTTTTGAGCAAGAATCATTGACTTTATATAGGTTGGGAAGTGATGACAAGCTAACAAATAAAGGCGCTTCAAATGAACGGAAACTTAAGGATAACCTTTCTTTTTATGAAAAACTATTTGGTTATTCTAATTCAATGGATGTTTATGGGGATAAAAAGTTTCAATTAAAATTATTTCATTTAATGAAGGAGTTAGAAAATTATGGGGTTAGAATTGAAAAAAGTGAGGTATATATAAACAAGGCTCATTGGGTTTTGCGTTTTTTTTCTATTCGGAAGCGTATTAAACAAGGTGTGCAACAGCGGATAAGAGGTCATCGTTGGTCGCACGCATATCAAGTGTCTAAGTTGAGTGAGGCACACAAAGAATTAATTTATCAGCTAGGATATAAAGTATTTATTAATGAATAGGATTCAGAAGAAGTTTCATAGTTTTTATTCAAAAGAAAATGTTGCAATAGGTAAGGAGATTTGGAGGGTAAATGGTATGTTGTTAAAGGCAGATCAAGTCCAAGAAAAGATCTCTGAGGCCATTTTGGAAAAAAAACCGTTTTCAGCAGGCAAGATAGGTTCTAATGAACAAGTTTTAATTCAATGGGCTTTCCAGATACCTATAGAGTTATCTGGTTTTGGTGAAATTTCTCCTTTCTTTTTTCAAACTTCTCCTTGCCTCACAAATGCAGGGGCAAAACCACGAACTAAGAAAGAGTACCAAAAAATTGCAAATTTATTTCGAGCCTCTTTGTTGAACCTTGATTTATTGCCAATATTCAAACTTGCAGGGGAAAAGAGTATAGTGGAGAATTTACAGATTTCTCCTGAATTTTGTGGTCATTTGGAATTTTTGCCATTTAAGCAAGTTGCAGGAAAATCATGGACAGATAGTCTGTCTGGAAAAAAAATTGTTGTAGTATCTCCTTTTCAGGAGGAAATTTTACAACAATTTCCTATTATGGAATTTGTTTGGGCAAGTCATAATATCATAGTAAATGATTTTGAGATAGAAGTTATAAAGTTTCCTTATTTAATAGATCGTGATAATGAGCTCCATTGGGAGGATATATATAATGAAGTAAAGAGAAAACTCATTGACAGCGATGCAGATGTTGGGCTATTTGGTTGTGGATTTATGGGGATGTTATTTGCCGATGTCATGAAACAACAAGGGAAAGTTGGCATTCATTTAGGAGGCGCATTACAGTTCTTATTTGGTATAAAAGGAAAACGTTATGAACAGCAAGATTGGTTTGCAAAATATATCAATGAATATTGGATACGACCAGGAGAAGGCAATGTCCCAAAATGTTCAAATAAAATAGAAAACGGTTGTTATTGGTAATGGAACAAAAGAGATTATTTATTATAGGTTTCCCAAAGTGCGGCACCAGCTCATTGTTTGATGTACTTGCGAAGCATGAAGCGATAGCAAGTTCATCAAAGAAAGAGCCCCACTTTTTTATGGATAGGAATGAGGTTTTAAATTTTCAAGGCAAAGGAGATGATGTCTGGCAAAAAATGGTGGTGACTTCCGAGGAGAAATACAATCAATTATTCTCAACATCTCCTAAAACGGAATACTTAATGGAGGGGTCTACAAACTATATCTACAGTACACATGCTCTTGAAAACATACGTAAAAAGTTTAGTGAGGTTAAAATAATTGTGTGTTTAAGGGATCCTGTAATGCGAGCTTTTTCAGCTTGGATGCATTTAAAAGCCGGTGAGCGAGAGAATTTAACATTTTATGAAGCCTTGCAAAATGAGAATATTAGAATTAATGATAATTATGAGTATTTATGGCGTTATAAAATGGGCGGGCAATATGAAAAATGGATATCTCAGTTATTAAACATTTTTGATGAAGCTGATATACTGTTTATAAATAGTAAAGAGATGGTAAATCAAAATGAAATTAAAAAAAAGTGTTTTGATTTTTTAAGTCTCCATACAAATGAGGGAAATGTTATCGCAAATCATACAACTTCCAGAAATGAAGGCGGTTTTATAAAAAATCAATTTATACATAATTTACAGATATCAAATTCATCATTAATGAAATTTGTTAAGGGTTGCATGCCAATATCTTTAAAGAATAAATTAAGGCGCGTTAATTATGAAAAACCTCAAATTTCCAAACAAGAAAGAGAATATTTAGAGAGGTATTTCAATAAAACGTATGTTGATATTGAAAAAATGATAGGAATAAATTTTCGAAGTGAATAAATTATTAATCGTAGAAGAATCACTAAGGGATCGCAAAGCGCATTGGTTTGAATATATTAAGCATATCACAGCGGCTGCTTCATCTTTAGGGTGGAAAACAAAAGTAGCTTGCCATGGGGATGTAGAAGATGTAATCAAACAAGATTTAGATTGCTTGCCTATTTTTAAGTATGCGAGATATTTGGATTCCGGGAATAAAAAATTACCCGGCGAGCACTATTATGGGTTTATTTTGCATAGTATTCGAGTGTTTAAAGCTATGAAACCAATTGTTAAACAAAACCAGTTTGATTATGTGTTTTGCCCAACAGTAACAGTCCACCATTTATTAGCTTGGTATGTACTATTAAAGCTGTACCCCCAAAACATTCAAAAGCTGTGTTTGTTTTTCGTGACTAATCCAGGGGTATGGGATGCGCATACACAAACTGTGGTTTACCCTAAATCTAGTAAGATTTTTGGGCGTATATTGGAAAAGTTTGGGTCATATGTAGAAGCAGGGAAAGTGGTGTTAGGGGTAGAAACTCTAGGGGCAAAAACTGAGTTCGAGCATATTTCGGGAGTGAATTTTGCTTTGTTTCCACACCCGGTACCATTTGCATTGGAACAGGATCAACAAAAGGGCAATGCTATCCATTTGGCTTGTTATGGTTTCGCTCGTTACGAGAAAGGTTCGGATATATTACAGGAAGCTATTACACATTTGCTTGAAACAGGGGTTGAAAATGTTCATTTCACGATTCAATGGACCGATGGTTTCGATTCTCCAGATGGTACCAAGTGTGAGGTGAATAGTATTTTAAAGCAATCCTCTCAAGTGACCATTATTGATAAGGCAATGAATAGTGATGAATACCAATCCTGGCTAAAAAGGACAGACGGAATGTTGCTACCCTACCGCAATTCGTCGTATTACGCCAGAGTCTCTCGGGTAGCTATTGAAGCTACCAATATGGGTATTCCATGTGTATACACTAAAGGCGGCTGGTTGGAAGATACGATTTCTGAATACGGATCGGGTGTTGGTATAGATGATGAATCTGTTGAAGCCTTGGTAAAGGGTATTAAGGAGATCATTGGTAATTTTAAGGACTATAAAACGATTAGTTTGCAAAATAAAACACGTTCTATTGCATATTTTCAGCCCTATAATTTTTGTAAGCAACTTCTAGCATATGGGTAAAACATTAAATTTTCTAACTGGGTTGCCACGATCAGGTACTACTTGGCTAGCCGATATTCTAGGTGCGCACGGAGCCTTTAACTTTTTGTCGGGAGAAGTGTTTAATCCAGGCACCTCGGCGGAAACTTTTGGATTGGATGAGCTACCTTGGTTTGTGAATGAAACGACGCTTCCCAGACGGTTGGAACATCGTATTTCCAAAGCTTTGTTGCTTGAAAAAGATTATCTTTTTTTTCTGAAACGTTATGGAATTCTGTTACAAAAAAGGGTTGTTAACCCTAAAAATTACCTTAGACTGGTGAAGCATTTGATGTATATGGTTAATAAGAAGCCTATCTTTACCAAAGATCCCATAGGCCTTTTTATGATTTCTTATTTATATCATGCTTATCATGCGAAGATTGTTGTGGTAAAAAGGGATCCCTATCGGTTTACAGCCTCTATGAAACGAATGCATTGGTATTTGGATTTTAGCTATTTGCCATTGGAGTATCAACAGCGGTTTGAAAGGGAAATTGCCCATTACCATAGGGAGACCCCTAATGATTTGGTGGGCAATGTGCTTATTTGGTGGTTGGTTTTTGAGGAACATATCAAAATCTTAAAGCAAAAACAGATTCCTTTGCTAGAGATTAGACATGAACAAGTGTTGAATGATCCCAATAAAGTCTTTAGTGATATTCTAGAGTTTTATGGAGTTCAAATGGATAATAATGTACAATCTAAAATTGATTTTTACGTTGCTAAAAAGGAGAATAAAACGTCTATGGCGGATGAAACCCACCAAATGAATCGTTCGAGGGCTCAAATTAAAAATTCATGGAAGGATTATTTAGCCGAGAGTGATATTGAATTAATTAGAGTAAAAACTAATATAAATCCACCGGTATAAGTTTTGAACATCATTATTTACAATCCCAATTCATTTGGAGGAAACTATGAATATGCCCATGAGATAGCCTTAGAGTTTAGTAAGAGACATACTGTTGATTGTAAGCTGGTATTGCCAAAGAATTCAAAATCTAATTTTGGAGGTGCCAAGTTTTTATTGTTGCCAGATATACTGCCTATTCGTGTAACACTATTTAGAAAATTATATTTTGTTTTTAGAAGTTTTTTGAACCCTATGATTTTTTGGGTGTATTTGTTGATGCATTCAAAAAGCAAGGTTATTTTTAATGATTTTGATCAAACAACCTCCATCTTTTGGAGTCCTTTTTATCGTTTGTTGAAACGCAAACACAGCTTTGCCGTGATCTTGCACGACCCCGATAGGGATGCTTATTTTTCGAAAGTCAAGTGGTCCACTGTTTCGATGGGGAAAGTGATGAGTGTGATGCATCTTGCTTTTTATCATGAAATGCTGCCGAATAAGGTGTATTATCAAAATAAGGCCATTGTGTTTACTTCCATCCCCCATGGGATTTATGAACAGGCTTATCACATAGACCTCCATTTACAAACTCAATTACAGGCGTTGAAAGGAGACAATAAGCTTGTTGGGGTATTGGGGAATATTAGGAAGGAGAAAAATTATGAGGACGCCATCTGTGCATTAGCGCAGTGTGAGTATATTCAATTGGTAATTGCGGGTAAGGTGTCTAATTCGGAGGTTGATCTAAATGTTTTTAAAACTTTAGCGACTTCATTAGGTGTGGCAGACAGGATTTACTGGATTAACAAATACCTAACAAATGATGAACTGAATACCGTTATTTCCGAGCTGGATATCATTTTACTTAACTATGCCTCGTCCTTTACATCACAAAGTGGTATTTTAAATCTTATTGCACCGTATAGTCCCAATGTCATTGTGTCCCAGACCTCTAGCGCCTTATCCAAATTATGCGAAAGATTTAGGTTAGGCCATATGATACAAGCAGATAATAGGGAAGCCCTTATTCAGGCTTTTACTAAAATTGATGAGAATTTTGCCAATAACCACCATAAGAGTTGGAAACGTTATAGGGCTTATGCGTCTTGGGAACATAATGTGAGTTTAATTTTATCTAAATTTGCTGAATCATGAAGAGACTATTTGGCGCGATTATTAACTATATTTTTAATGAAGTGGTGACGCATGTGCCCTGTCATGCCTTACGTAAATTATATTTGCGGGCTTTCAATAAAAACATACATAAAAGTTCTGTGATTTTGATGCATTCTAAAATTCCTAATTTTTGGAATTTGGAAATAGGAAGCAATTCTATCATCAACCAGTATTGTCATATCGATTGCCGGCATTATAGAGTTATTATAAAAACCAACGTAGATATAGGCCCTTTTTCGCGTATTTGGACCTTAGGGCATAACCCCAACAATGAACTTCATGCGTTGTATGGAGGGGATGTATTGATCGAGGATCATGTTTGGATAGCTTCCGGAGTTACCATTTTACCTAGTGTTAAATTATTGAGAGGAGCGGTAGTAGGGGCTTCTTCTGTGGTTCATAAAAGTGTTGGTGAAAAGGAAATTGTAGCGGGTAACCCAGCAAGACATATTAAAATGCGTGATAACAATTTAAACTATAACATCAATTATAAACCCTTACTTGATTAATTATGGCTGGTAAAATACTTTTATCCCATTCCGGAAAACAGCACAGTTATCAAGTAGCTAGGGCTATGGTCAACTTAGGAGTGTTGGATACGTTTTATACTAGCGCCTATGTGACACCCTCATGGTTACAAGCTTTCTTTTTGAAGACAAGAAATGATTATTTTACGCGTCGGTTTATATCTGGTGTTGTAGGTCAAAAAGTAGATGCTAATTGGCGCTTTGAGTTAAAGGAAATTGTACTTCGGAAATTGTTTGGAAAGACCAAAAAAGCTCAGGATGCCGTATATGCTCGAGATGTTCAATTTGATGCCTACGTGGCCAAGCAAATCAAAAAACGCTATAAAAAAGGAACTCTTCCCAAAGGAGGAATCTTTTGGGGGTTTCAAGGCTCCTGCCATGAGTCTTTAATTGCTGCTAAAGAAGCCGGAATGATTACGGTGATTGAGTTGGCAACAGCTCATGTGACTGCTGCCCATAGGATTTTGGGAGAAGAGAAGGGTTTGCATCCTGAATGGGCCGATAGTATAGATAATTTATATTTTCCTCCCCATTATGAGGAACAACTTATTCATGAGCCCCACTTGGCAGATTATGTTGTGGCTGCTTCAGAATTTACAAGCTCTACTTTGGAGGAGGTAGGGATTCTACCAGATAAGGTAATATATCTTCCTTTAGGCGTGGATACTGATAGTGTTGAAAGGAAGAGTGAATCGGTTTTATTAAAACCTATTAAATTGCTATATGCGGGAACTGTTACGCAACGTAAAGGAATTAAATATTTATTGGACGCTCTCCAAGATTTTGACGAAAAAGATATTGAACTGCATATTTATGGGCATGTCCAAGGTAGTGGAGAAGCATTCAAAACGTATAGTAATAAGGTTAAGTATCATGGAGCAGTGAGTCAGAAGGAATTGTTTAAACTATATAAGAATTTTGATTTTTTGGTGTTGCCATCAGTATTTGAGGGGTTTGGATTGGTAATAGTAGAGGCTATGGCAGCCGGAGTTCCTGTAATTACAACTAAACATACTTTTGGAGCAGAGCTGATTGAGAATAAAAGGAATGGTTTTTTGGTAGAGATTCGTTCTGTAGAGGATTTAAAAGAGATTTTTGATTATATTTTGAAATTAAATGACGAAAAATATAAGCTATTATCTAGGGAGGCTAAGAAGGCTCTAAGTCAAGTGACATGGAAAAATTATGAAGGGCGTTTGAAAGATAAATTGTTGATTATTAATGAAGGGAGTGCAGTGTTCCCTGTTGGAAATCGGAAATCGACCTGATGCTTAGTTACGAATCTTTAAATATATTAAGTATTCTTCTTTTGATTTACGGAGGATGGTATTATTTGAAAAATAATGATGAAATCCCTGTTATTTTAGCGCTTTTTAATTATTCTATTTCAATAAGTAGATTCGATTTAATACAGTCGGGTGTTATAGAATATGTACGGGTTAATTATACCTATAATATATTTAACCTTAACGATGCTAAGGCAATTGAAGCAATGAATTATATTTTATTGGGAACCTTTACTTTGATGTTGTGTTATAAGGTGTTTGCTTCGAAATATAAAAGTAAGTTTCAGTTACCAAAGGACAATGACGCATTGTTGGAGCTTTTTTTAGTTAATAATCAGAAATTGATTATTGTTGGTTTTTTTGTGTTTTTAATTATTAATGCGGCTCTAATGGGAAGAGCTTCAGGTCCTATTGCATTAGGTAGGGGGTATTTTAATTTATTTAAATTTGGTTTAGGAGGATTTAATTTGTTGTTGGCGTTATTACTTTTTTCTGGGAGTATAGAAGGTCAAAAAAAGATAATTTATATGGGATGCTTAGCCTTGGGGATTATATCATCTTATAGTCCTCACGCTCGATTTGTGTTTTTATCATGGGCAATTGGTATTTCTTTTCTGGTTTTTAAGGATATGAGACCAGTAAAAAAAATGAGATATGCTATTCCCTTTGGGATTGCGGTTATTTTGTTTTTTTCATTGCAGGGAGCTGCTCGCGAATCGAATATTAAGGCTTTAAGTTGGAGTGAAAATTTGGAACTGGCTATTGATAGGACTTTGAGTAATGAAGATCAAAATATGTTGGATGGATTTATGATGGTATTAGACGTATATCCTAATTATTTGGATTTTCAATTTGGTATGGAGCATGTAGAGATTCTTTTGCGTCCAATACCTAGGTCTTGGTGGCCGGGTAAGCCATTAGGAGGATATGCTAATAAACTTGGTTTGAACGATCTTGAAAGTGGAACTATTGGAATTTCACAAACATTATATGGTTCTTTTTATGGTGAAGGAGGTTTGTTGGGAATTGTGATATTTGGTCTAATTTATGCTAAATTATTAGCTTGGCTGCTGTTTTTAGGAAATGGTTATAGTTCTAAACTTCGCTTTTTGATTAAGGGGGTTATTATTGCTTCTTTAATACCTTTATTGAGAGGAGGAGATTTACCCGGGATTTATGCATTTATTGGGATGTCTTTTTGGCCTGTGTTTATTTTTTTATATAGATATAATAAATTTTTAAAGATTTCGTATGTCAATACTATTGTTGCCTAGGGATAATTAACCTGTTATCGTGGCTAATCATCCAAGGTCTGGAACACTTCTGTGTATTGATTTTTTGTGATGGTAGTGCAAAGAATGTTCTATCCTCAATACTTTTATTGGGGTGTAGATAATTTATATTTTTCTATTGAGTGCTTCTTGATGCAAAACTGACGTTCAAAAAGTAGAGCGAAATGGACGGGTATTCGGAAAGGGGTTCTTAGAGAAAAGAATCCTTTTTGGATGAATTTTTAGCTATTGGGGAAAATGGTATATATAGGGTAATATTTTCTAAATATTTCTATATGTGAGCATTTGAAAATGATGCTATGGGATAAGGGCTGAGTACCTTTATCAAGTAACCTTTTGCGGGGGAGCCAAATAGAATGGGTTTTGTGGTAGTAAAGTGAATAGGTTTTGTCAAATACAAATGTTTTCAGGTTGTCGTATGAGTCGATTATTTTAAAACCAGCCAGGAGCTGAACTTTTACTTCCACCTGAGACAAACAATGAATTGCAATTGCAATGGCGTTTTTTATCTAGATATCTTGATAATATAACTATCTTGGCTTCTTACAAGGGTGGTCCTTTTCATAAAAAGGTCTTATTTTTTATATTGAATAATGGCTGATAACTTGAAATTATTGAATTATCCTGTAATTGAGCCTAAAGATCTTCTTAAGTTTAAAAAATGTTGAATAAATTTTGGATTTAATAGTTTTATTTTTCGAGCAATTATTCTGAACATAATTTTAATTTGATTGTTTCATTGGGGGTATGCAAAAAGATAAGTTGAAATTTTTAGACACTTTTAGGGGGATAGCGGCATTTTATGTGGTAGTTGGTCATTCGCGTTGGTTACTATGGGAAGGCTATAGTAGCGGCTATGTGCACCATACACAAGACTATACTTTTTTTCAAAAGTGTATGGTTTATTTTATGGGTGTCTTTAAATATGGTCATGAAGCTGTATTGTTCTTTTTTGTTTTATCTGGATTCGTAATACATCTTAATTATCACAATAAATTTGGGACTATTCAGGAAACGAAATCTAATATATTAAAGTTCTATTTTAAAAGGTTTAAAAGAATATACCCAGTTTTAATTTTTGCTCTTGTTTTAACTTTTATTTGCGATAGTCTTATTTTACAATTAAATCCGGATTTTGTCTGGGGAGATACAAATTATAAAACAATAAACGAATTTATTACTTTCAATCATGGCTTCGCTGCAGTATTTGGAGGTCTGTTTAATATGGGAAGACTTGGATTTCCTGTTTTTGGATCAAATGGGCCATTGTGGTCTTTGGCGTATGAATGGTGGTTTTATATGTTTTATCCTGTGTTGTATATCAAGAGAAATGATAAAACTTATTTGTTTTATACCTTAATATTCTTAGCTGCATTGTTTAGTGCTTTTTTGTCTTTTAGATCAGTTTTTTTTGATAAAATTTTTATAGGCATGGCATCATGGGCAATAGGTTGTTTGCTTGCTGAAATTTATTTGAAGCGAACAAAATTAAATTTGGAAGGATTTGTATTTGTTTGCTTGTCTCTATCCATTTTATATTACATTTATCCTTTTATGGGGAAGGATTTTTTTATGGCATTGGTTTTTGGTGCTTTACTAAGTTTATGCCTTAAATTTAGTTCGTTTATAAACAGATATGCAAAATTCAAAAAGTTGGGTGATATGTCGTATACTCTGTATATTGTCCATTTTCCTTTATTAGTTGTTGGAAGTTCTGTTTTAATGAATAATAACCACGGGAATTTACCTATTCATTTTGGATATACTTTGTTAGGGGTTTTGGGTAGTTTGCTATTTGCATACCTATTCTTTCCAATTTTTGAAATTAGAATACCTGAGTTATTAGAAAATATGTTCAGAAATGGATTAGGTAAGGAAAGATTCAAACAAAAAATATTTAGAATTAAAAGACCTTAATGGCAGATAATAAAGTTGAAAACAAAATTTTAATTGTTTGGGACCGTATGGGAGATTATCATCGTGTCCGCACGGAGACCTATTCTAGATTATTTAAAGAAGATAGTCTATATACTGCAGATTTAGGGGCGTCGGATAGTCTTTATGGATGGAATGCTACTGAAAATGAAACCCATTATTGCCTTTCAGAGCAACCTGCGGATGTGAAAGATTTGACTAATCGGTTTAAAAATTTTAAAAATATTGTAGAGAAGTACGGTATTAACAAAGTGGTCTTGGCAGGATATGGTAAACCAGAATATCTTTTGTTCACTTTGTGGCTGAAATTGAAAAAAATTGATTGCTATTATTTTGCTGAATCTTGGTATGCGGGAAATAAATACGTAAACTATGTTAAAGGCCTTTTTTTAAGAAAATTTGTGAAACGTATTTTTGTTTCAGGTAAACGAGCAGAGATTCATTTTTCCAATAGGCTCAAGTTTCCTGTCAGTAAGATTAAAAATGGATATAGTATTGTTGATAACAAACATTTTGAATATCAACGATCAAGAGAAGACGTTATAAGAAATCACAAAGAAGGGCCTATTTTATTATGCGTGGCACGTCATGCTCCAGAGAAAAATTTGGAGGTACTTATTAAGGGGTTTCAAGCATCAAATTTATATGCGGATTGGAAATTGCAAATTGTTGGAGGAGGGCCAATCACTGCTCAATTAGAGAGTTTGGTGAAAGACATAAAAAAAGTAGAACTAAGTTCTTGGCTATCATATGATGAATTGCCAAGCCTGTACAAAAATGCGAGTGCTTTTATCTTGCCGAGTAAATTTGAGCCTTGGGGCTTAGTAGTGAACGAGGCCATGTCTGCTTCCCTACCAATTATACTATCAAACGAATGTGGGTGTATGCCCGATTTATTAGATGGAAATGGTTATTTGTTTGATGCGGAAAATCTAAACAATTTGGTAGAAGTATTAAATAATCTCGAAAAAATGTCTACCGATGATTTATTTAAAAATGGAGAACGGTCTTTCAATATTATAAAACAATTTACACCTGAGACTTGGGGGCAAACCTTACATACATTATTAAATGGCATTTAATATTCTTCACCTTATAGATTCAGTAGACCAGGTTAATTTTGGAATTTGGAATGCAGCTCTAACAAATTCAGGATTTCTGGGGGAATTAGGGATTGTTAGTTATGCGGCTATTCCAAAGAATGATTCCTTTAATTATCCAGCTGTTAATAAACTTGAGGCCACAGAATTTAAATCATTAAGAATGTTAATGGGGCAAAAGGGATTAATTCCTGAGAATACAATTGTGGTTTCTCATGGATGTTGGAGATGGCCCACTCGTTTAGGGGGGAAGTTAAAGTCTGAAGGTTATAAATGGATTGCTGTACCGCATGGCATGTTAGAACCATGGTCAATGCAACAAAAGGCTATAAAGAAGAAAATATATTGGAACCTAATAGAAAAGCAACGTTTGTTGCAAGCAGATGTCATAAGAGCCGTAGGGACTCCAGAAGCTTTAAATTTAAAATCTATTTTTGATAATAAAGTTTGTCTTATACCTAATGGGGTACCAAATTCCAATAGGAATGAAGAAAAAGGAAATGATAAAATAAGATTTTTATTCATGGCAAGGTTGCATCATAAAAAGGGAATTGTCCCCTTGGTTAAAGGATGGATGAAAAGTTCACTTGCCAATTCTCAAAATCATGAACTACTCATAGCAGGTCCTGATGATGGAGAGTTAAATGTTTTGAATGATTGGATTTCTAAGAGTAAGAATATTCATTATTTGGGAGGTGTGTATGGTGAAGAGAAAGAAGGGCTTTTGAAAAAAAGCCATGTGTATGTTTTACCGTCATATAGTGAAGGATTTCCGACGAGTGTACTTGAGGCTATGATGTATGGTTTAATGCCATTAATATCTGAAGGCTGTAACTTCCCTGAGGTTTTCGATAAAGATTTGGCAATGAGTTTGGAACCGGAAGAAATTATGGTAAAAATGGTTCTAGATGAGGTTGAACAGTTATCTTTAGAGGAAATTAAATCTCAAGGGAGGAAATGTAGAGAATTTGTGATTGAGAATTATACAAACGAGAAAATAGGTAACCAATTGGAAAAATTATATAGATCCCTGTTAGATGGGAATGAACAATTAAAAAATAAATGATGAAAAGAATTCTTATTACTGGGGGGGCTGGTTTTGTGGGGTCTCATCTATGTGAACGTTTACTTAATGAAGGTAACGAAGTGGTCTGTTTGGATAATTACTTTACGGGGAGTAAAAAAAATATTGAACATTTAATGGATCATCATTATTTCGAATTGGTGCGTCATGATGTAACTCAGCCTTACATGATTGAGGTTGATGAAATTTACAATTTGGCTTGTCCCGCCTCACCAGTGCATTATCAGTATAATCCAATTAAGACTATTAAAACTTCTGTTATGGGAGCCATAAATATGTTGGGTTTGGCAAAACGTGTTAAGGCAAAGATTTTGCAGGCATCAACTAGTGAGGTTTATGGAGACCCATCGGTACATCCACAGCCGGAATCTTATTGGGGTAATGTGAATCCTATTGGGTTGCGTTCCTGCTATGATGAAGGAAAGCGTTGTGCGGAAACATTGTTCATGGACTATAATATCCAAAACAATGTAGATGTTAAAATCATTCGTATTTTTAATACTTACGGACCTAACATGAATCCAAATGATGGAAGAGTGGTGTCGAATTTTATTGTTCAGGCATTAAAAGGTGAGGATATTACAATTTTTGGAGATGGAACCCAAACACGTTCCTTTCAATATGTGAAGGATTTGGTAGAAGGAACCATCAGAATGATGAACAGTAGAGATGGTTTTATGGGGCCTGTTAATATTGGAAACCCGGGAGAGTTCACGATGATTGAATTGGCAGAAAAAGTTCTAAAATTAACTAATTCCAAATCAAAGTTAATTCATTTGCCATTGCCTAAAGATGATCCTATGCAACGTAAACCCGACATCACTTTAGCTCAGAAGGAGTTGAATGGATGGGAGCCAAAAGTACATTTGGAAGAGGGACTTGTGAAGACCATCGCATATTTCGATAAACTTTTAAAAGAGGCATAATTTTTGAAAACTGACTTGTCAACATACAATAACGATTGGTATCGGCCAGGAGGTTCTTTGAAGCGCCTGAGTTGGTATTTTATTAATGTATTGTTTTTTGAGAATCCTTTAAATCCGTCTTCGGGTTTAAAGGTGTTCTTTTTAAAGTGCTTTGGAGCACAAGTAGGCAAAGGGGTTGTGATTAAACCAGGTGTTAATATTAAATATCCATGGAAGTTGTCAATTGGTGATTTTTCTTGGATAGGAGAGAAGGTGTGGATTGATAATTTAGCCGATGTGAATATTGGAAGGCACGTATGTATTTCTCAGGGAGCTATGTTGTTATGTGGAAACCACAATTATAAAAAATCTACTTTTGATTTGATCATTGGAGGTATCACTGTTAAAAATGGTGCTTGGATAGGGGCTAAATCAGTTGTGTGTCCAGGGGTTATATTGAAAAACCATTCTGTCCTTTCTGTAAATTCTGTAGCGACAAAAGATTTGGAGGCTTTTAGGATTTATCAGGGTAACCCTGCTATATTAGTCAGAAACAGAATAACAGAATAAATGAAAGTATCCATTATTACCGCTACCTATAATAGTGAAGCAACTATTGAGGGGTGTATAAAATCAGTATTGTCTCAAGATTATCCCAATATTGAGTATATTATTATTGATGGTAATTCTTCAGATTATACCTTGTCTGTTGTTAATGCTTATAAACAACGGCATAGTAACATTATTGTGATTTCAGAGCCTGATAACGGGATTTATGATGCGTTGAATAAAGGAATTAAAGTAGCCTCAGGAGATGTTGTCGGCTTTTTACATTCTGATGATTTTTTCAATACAAAACGGACTATTAAAAATATAGTTGAAGAATTTAATAAGGGGCAAATTCATGGTGTTTATGGTAATTTGGATTATGTAAATTCGAAGGATTCCAACAAAATTGTAAGGCATTGGAAAAGTCAGAATTTTTCCAAAAAGTTATTGAATCGAGGATGGATGCCTCCGCATCCAACGGTATTTTTTAAAAAAGACGTTTACAAGAAACATGGTCTTTTTAATATGGGGTTCAAAATCGCAGCAGATTACGATATGATGCTTCGTGTTTTTAGTGATGAGTCGCTACGATTTAAATTTTTGCCTGAAGTGATAACAAAAATGAGGGTTGGAGGTGCAAGCAATAGAAGTTTAAAGAACATTGTCACTAAGTCTAACGAGGATTATATTGCTCTGAAAAAGAATCGTTTAGATTGTCCGCTATGGTCTTTAGTGCTTAAGAATTTTTCTAAAATCCCTCAATTTTTTAAAAAGTCTTAAATAGGTGTTTCCAAAAGGTTTTTATTAAAAGTGGGGTTTATTAACAGTTTGATAGTTAGTTTTTTTAACAATTTTGTTGTCGGATTTTAAAAAAGAGTGAGAATGAGTTTTTCACTTTTTTTTATGGTTAAAATTGATATAATTATTTAATATGTGTTTGAATATTAAATAATTATAAAAAAAAAGTTATTCTAGATGAAATGTAAAGGTTAATAATTTGAAAGTTGTATTTTTGTTATCCTGATTACAGCTATTAACAATTATCTTAACAACCATGAATCCGATTATTTACAATTTTTTTAGGGGCGATTATGTGTACTTATGGTTGCTGGTGCCTAGTTTTTTGGCATTTGTTATTTCTTTTTCAGCATTACCAGTAGTGATTCACGTGGCTAAGACGAAACACTTAGTTGACGAGCCTGGGGTTAGAAGTGTACACAATAAAGGCATCCCAACACTTGGAGGTGTAGGAATATTTTTGGGGATTTCTGTTGTGCTTTCCTTATTGGGTAGTATGTTGTATGATAATAAGATTTTGACGCTTCTGGCAGGGTTGATAGTCTTATTCTTTTTGGGAATTAAGGACGATTTATTGGTGCTGTCTCCACGAAAAAAGTTTGTTGGACAAATATTTAGTTCTTTAGTCGTGATATTGATTACGGATATAAGAATCATGAACTTTTCTAGGATTATTGATATAGGAGAGTTGCCTTATGTAGTGTCTGTTTTGTTTACACTATTTGTCTATGTGTTGATAATCAATGCATATAATCTAATCGATGGCATTGATGGATTGGCGGGGTGTATTGGATTGCTGGCCAGTACATGTTTTGGGATATTTTTCTGTATTACTGAGCAGTTTGTTTTGGCAGCTATTGCCTTCATCACTGTTGGAGCTTTGGTGCCTTTCTTGAGACATAATTTTTCTAGCCGACAAAAGATATTTATGGGAGATACTGGATCCATGATTATTGGTTTTTTATTAGCTTTTCAGGCAGTAAACTTTATTTGGTATAGTCAAATACAGGAAACTAACTCTTTCAGTAGTTCTGCTCCAGTAATAGCTTTAGCGATATTGTTTTTTCCATTGTTTGATACCTTTAGAGTATTCTGCATACGAATGTTTATTTTAAAGACAAGTCCTTTTCAACCAGATAATAACCATATTCATCATCGCATCATAAACAATGGATTTAAGCATTGGCAAACTACTTTTATTATATCTTTTACATCATTAATGATAGTTATTATTGCGGTAAATGTTATGTTCTTGCCTATTGGTTGGCAGTTGGTTTTGTTGGTGAGTTTGGGTACACTTGCTTTTATGAGTATTATGCGATTACGACTGATAAAGATTAAGGGGCAAATCAAGTTGAAATTCAAATTATCTTAGCGTATAATATCGATATTTTCTATCTAGCTTATCGTTTGGTACGTATTGAAATTGTAGGTATATTTGTTTGTGAAAATAATTATCCGATAAACTCAAAAGGTTTGTCATTTCCTAATAATTCTAAACAGTACTAGATGAAACTACTTCTCAAAGGGATTATCCTTTGTTTGCTTATGTCTTCCTGTGCAACCAAAAAACAGGTGTTATACTTTCAAGATGTGGATGAGGTTGCTAAATCTCTAGAATATCCAACCAGTACTATTCAAGTAAATGATTTGTTGAAAATAAACGTTAGTGCTTTAGATCCTGTCGCGGCAGAGCCATATAATAAAAGAGCGAATTCAGGTACGCAATCTGGAGGAGGAAACTCAAATCAAGCCAATTTGGATGCTTATTTAGTGTCTAGCAATTATGCAATTTTGTTTCCCATATTAGGATACATTGATGTTCGTGATAAAACGACTACTGAATTGGAGAAACACATTACTAATTTACTAGTTGAGGGAGGGCATTTAAAAATGCCAACAGTTAGCGTAAGAATTATTAATGGGAAATTTACAGTATTAGGAGAGGTGGGCTCACCTGGTTTGTATACTTTTAATGAGCAAAGTATTACGCTGACCCAAGCTCTTGGAATGGCTGGTGATTTGACAATTAAGGGCAAACGTGAAGATATTGTGGTGATACGGGAGGTGTCTGGAGTTCGTGAAGTTGCCCATATCGATATGACTACTACGGATTGGTTTAATAGTCCCTATTATTATATTAAGCAAAATGATGTCATTGTGGTGGACCAAAATTATTCCGCAGTAAAAAAAGCAGGGATTATTGGGGATCTTGGGGCCTTATTGGGCATCATTTCTTTTTCCATTAGCCTTGCATTGTTACTCTCTAGATAAGCATTACATGACAAATACAACTTCACAAATACTTAATAACGATTCTAAGTTTGATATCAAAGAAGAATTGGGTAAATACCTTACCCATTGGCCTTGGTTTTTACTTTCAATTGCTGTGGGCGTTTTGGCCGCTTATTTTTATTCTAGGTATACGCCAGATACTTTTAGGACAACCGCCAAGATTCGCGTTTTGGATGAAGGTAAAGGCTTGGAATTGCCGTCGTCTTCATTTGTGTTTAATCGCTCTTCGATCAATCTTGACAACGATATGGAGCTCATTAAATCTAAGCGCTTATTGACCAAAGTGGTAGAAGATTTGAATTTAACCACGACTTATACTCAAATAGGAAAATTTCGGGATACTGAATTATGGCCCGCTCCTTTTAAAGTTGTAGAAAAACCAGATTTCTCTTTGGTGGGACTGTCATTTATTATTGAGGTATTAAAAGAAGGCTACTTGATTACCAATGAACAGGAAAAGTATTCGGATTTTAACTTAGAAGGTTATGTTGTTAATGCTGGAAACAAGGGGCTTCCATTCTCAATTATTCCAGCATCAGAGTTTGAAATGGGTAAAAAGGTTGGGGATATCTATAGAGTTTGGTTTGGATCGGTTAATGGCGTTGCGAGAGGCTTAGCCGGGCAGTTACAAATAGCCAAGCATAATACCAGTGGGGATATCTTAACGATTAGTTTGAATGGCACTAATAGGAAAAAATCAGAAGATATTATTAACAAAGTAGTTGAGCAATTTAATTTAGATGGGATTCAGGATCGCCAATTGGTACATAAACGAACCATGGATTTCGTAGATGATCGTTTTGTGTTTTTGGCTACAGAATTGGATTCCATTGAAAAGGTAAAAGAGGACTTTAAGGTGAATCATGATTTGATTTCTATTGAAGCGGATGCAGGATATAGTATGGGGAGGATGATGACCTCTGATCAGCTAGTATTTAATTTGGAAACTCAAAAAGCGTTGGCGCAATTTTTAAAGGAGTCATTAATGTCGGATCCAGAGTTTAACTTATTGCCGGAAAGTATTGGTCTTGAGAATGCTAGTGCCAATAGTTTGATTGCTCAATACAATATCTTGGTTCAGGAGCGGGATAATTTGATACAAAGTGCTGGAGATGAAAATCCCGTAGTTGTAGGTCTCGAGGAAAATTTGTTAAAAATACGGGACAACTTGAATGCGTCCATCGATAATTATTTAGATCAGCTAAAAGTAACAGAAGCTCAATTTAAGCAAAGAGAGCTTATGGCAAAAGGTATGGTAGCTAGTGTGCCAGGTAAGGAAACGCTATTAAGAGCCATTGAGCGTCAGCAAACGATTAAAGAGACTTTGTATTTGTTTTTGCTTCAAAAGCGAGAAGAGGCGGCTATTAATTTTGCCATTACCGCAGATTCCATTAAGGTTTTGGATAATGCGACTACTTCGGGCCCCATTTCTCCTGATAGAAACAAAATATACATCATGGCCATTTTGGCAGGCTTGTTGGTCCCCTTTGGAATTATTTATGGCTTAAATTATTTTGATACCAAAATACATGGAAAGTCACAATTGGAACACCAGGTGCCAGAAATTTCGGTTATTGGTGAAATTCCATTGGTGGAAGATCAAAAATTGTTTTTAAATGCTCATGATAAGAGTGTTTTGGCTGAATCTTTTAGGATATTAACTACAAATGTAAATTATGTTCTTGGAGATAAAGAAAAATCTGGTAAAGTTGTATATGTTACTTCCACAATTAAAGGGGAAGGGAAGACCTTTGTAGCTACTAATTTAGCGCTTGCTTTTGCAAGTGTTAATTACCGAGTATTGTTAATAGGCGCTGATTTAAGAAACCCACAATTGCACAATAATTTAAGGTTAAGAAAAACTGATAAAGGTTTATCCGATTACTTGTTTGATTTAGAATTAAACTATAAAGATCTTATTGTTCATCCTCCATTAGTCAATAATGTAAATTTCAGTGTACTGTTAGCCGGTACCATTCCTCCAAATCCTTCAGAATTATTTGTCAATGGTCGTTTTGAAAGTCTGCTGGCAGATTTGAAATCGGATTATGATTATATAGTAATAGATACAGCTCCTACCTTATTGGTAACAGATACTTTGTTAATTTCTCAATTTTCTGATGCTACTTTATATGTTGCTAGGTCCAATTATACTGATAAGAATATTTTGCAGTTTTCCAAAGAATTGAATAGAGATAGAAAGCTTAAAAATGTTAATTATGTTCTCAATGGTGTTGGGAGCTTAAAGTCAAAAGGGTATGGTTATAATTATGGCTACGGGTATGGTTATGAAGCCTATAATGAAAAGTTGTCTTGGTATAAGCGTATTTTTTCGCGAATTTGAAAAGTGTGGTATACAAGTTTTGTTGCTAAATTCGCTAAATTGGAATTTTTGCAAACATCTTATTGATAAAGATATAATGATTATAAGATGAGACTATGAAAGCTGTAAAGCACATTGCTATTGAGTTTGATTTGTATGGATTATCGCATATTTAGTGAAGGTTAAGTAAATGAGTTTTGTTCAATTAAAATATATGCATTCCATAAAAAAGCCTTCTATTATTTTATAGAAGGCTTTTTTATGGAATACTCTCTTTTTCTTTCTAATGCCAAAGGTATAAAAACGTTAAAGAATGTTGTATATGATTACTATTAATAGGTTGTGTGTCGGCAGCAAACTTTCCAACTGTTTGTATGCGAATTCCAAACTGCTTATCAAACCAAAAGTTAAATCCCAAACCTGTATTTAAAGTGACGTTACTGTCATTTTCAAAAAATGGAGCGCCTACCCCTAAAATAGCATAGGATTCAAACCAATCGTTAAATGGAGATTGATAAATTAAATGGTCAAAGAAAAACTTACCGTTGATGTCCAGTGCAAAATAAACGTAGTTTTTGTCTATTTTAAGATAATCTTGTTGATTGCTTGCACTAATCTTGTTTAAGGAAACAGCTAATTCAGTACCAAATAATTCACTCCATTTACGTTCAACTCCAAACATAATAGGTAAATCGGTGTTCCAGTCTTTGGTTTTGAATGGGCTTTTAAAGCGTTCTCCATCATTATCAACGAAGTTGATTCCCACACTTACTGCCCAATGGTCATATGCAGTTCCTCGCATTATTTGAGATTTTGCAGTAAAAATTCCAATAAATAGAAATAAAATAGTGGTAAATTTTTTCATTATGCTTTAGTTTGCTAGTGTATTAAAAATCTGTAAAAAGCAGGAATAAAGGTAACTATTTATTTTTAAAAATGGTAAAAATTGTAATCTCTTTGGTAAATTACATAAATCTTCCTAAAACTTTGGCTAGAATGAAGTTATTTAAAAAATAGAGGCTTTGGATTATAACGTTAATAATATTAGTTTGATTTTAATCGTTTGCTATTTCTTTTAAGTTTGCGATTGTAAATATGGGGTCATCATTTCTAAACACAAAACTACCAGCCACCAGAACATCGGCTCCAGCGTCAATCAATGCTTTGGCATTTTTACTGGTAACACCTCCGTCAATTTCAATTTTTGTATTGGCTCCTTTTCGAATAATCAAGTCTTTTAATTGCTTAACTTTTGAGTAGGTGTTCTCAATAAAACTCTGTCCTCCAAATCCAGGGTTTACACTCATAATACATACTAAATCAATATCATTAATAGTATCTTCTAAAACATTGATGTTTGTATGAGGATTTAAAGCCACACCCGCTTTCATTCCCTCTGCTTTAATGGCTTGGAGTGTTCTATGTAAATGGGTGCAGGCTTCGTAATGCACGGTAAGGTTATTTGCCCCCAATTCGGCGAAAGTCTTTATGTATCTATCTGGGTCGACAATCATTAAATGAACATCGATTGTCTTCTTTGCGTGTTTTGCAATGGCTTCCAAAACTGGCATTCCAAAGGAAATATTTGGAACAAAGACACCATCCATAATATCAATGTGAAACCAATCGGCATCACTGCTATTCACCATTTCAATATCTCTCTGCAAATTGGCGAAATCGGCGGCCAAAACTGATGGTGCTATTAATTTAGAACTCATGATTTTAACGTGTATAAAAGTTTTTGCAAAAGTAGTCAAAAAAATAAACCCCCGGTAATCAGCCGGGGGTTCTTTCATCAATCAAAAAACGAACAGTTATGTGTAACTGTTAGTTACCGTAATTTAGTCGTAATTATCATTAATTACTAACCTAAATATGTTTTCAATATTTTGCTTCGTGAGGTATGTTTCAACCTACGAATTGCTTTTTCTTTTATTTGACGGACTCTCTCTCTCGTTAAATCAAAAGTTTCGCCGATTTCTTCCAAAGTCATTGGGTGCTGATCTCCCAATCCAAAGTATAAACGAATTACATCTGCTTCACGAGGTGTAAGTGTTTCCAAAGCGCGCTCAATTTCTGTACGTAAAGATTCGTGTAGTAAATCTTTATCTGGGTTTGGAGATTCTCCACTTCGCAATACGTCATAAAGGTTAGAATCTTCTCCTTCAACCAAAGGGGCATCCATACTTACGTGACGGCCAGAATTCTTCATAGATTCCTTAACGTCGTTGATCGTCATATCCAATTCCTTGGCAATTTCTTCTGCACTTGGTGGACGTTCGTGACTTTGCTCCAAAAATGCAAATGTCTTGTTGATTTTATTGATGGAACCAATTTTGTTCAAAGGCAAACGAACAATTCTTGATTGTTCGGCCAAAGCCTGAAGAATGGATTGACGAATCCACCATACAGCATAAGAGATAAATTTGAAACCTCTGGTTTCATCAAATCTTTGAGCTGCCTTTATTAATCCTAAATTACCTTCGTTGATCAAATCGGGCAAGGTTAACCCTTGGTTTTGATATTGCTTGGCTACGGAAACCACAAAACGCAAATTGGCTTTTGTTAATTTTTCCAAAGCTACTTGGTCACCTGCTTTGATGCGCTGAGCCAATTCTACTTCTTCATCGGCAGTAATCAAATCTACCTTTCCTATCTCCTGCAAATACTTGTCTAATGAAGCAGTTTCTCTATTGGTAACCTGCTTGGTAATTTTAAGTTGTCTCATTTAAGATCCTCTAATTAAAGCGTGAATTTAAAGTTGCTAAGTGGTTATACGTAAGTTCCCGATAAAATGTTACAAGGATTTAAATTTTTATCAACTTTTTATCGTTAAGGTTGATGGCGTCCAACATTTCGTTGGTAAATTTATAGTGTCCTCTTGTGGTGATTAATCTGAATCTGTGTGATTTAAGGTTGCTTAGTGTGTTCAAGAATAACCATTTGGACTTTAACAAATTGGGTTTGGAAGATTTTAGCCCAATATCAAATATATGTTTCCGGCCTTCTTTTTCTGCAACGATATCTGGAGTTATCACGATGTCACTTCCTACTTTGGTGTAGGACTTTGGGGATTCATATCCCTCTAGGTCGGCTTTAATGTTGACGAAACCATGTTGCTTTAGGTAATCAACCGAATCATTTAAAAATTCTGAATATTTGTCTTTGTCTGTATAAATCATAACTAACAATGTAATAAAAAAAACTAGAAATGCAAATTTTGAAGAGGGTTTAACATTAGTAATTATTTGATTTATAAATAAATGACATTCAAAGCCCCAATATTTCATTGGGGCTAGGCATGAGAAATAATAAGATTATGTTCTATTCTCTTATATGTCCATCTCCAAAGACATAGTATTTGTTTGTTACCAATTGTTTGAGTCCTAATGGCCCTCTGTGATGTAGCTTATCTGTACTAATAGCCAATTCGGCACCAACGCCCATTTGTCCTCCATCGGTAAATCTGGTAGAGGCATTATGGTATACCGCAGCGCTGTCAACTTGTTCCATGAACTTAGCAGCATTTTCATTGCTTTCAGTTAAAATAGCAGCTGAATGTCCGCCGGAATATTTGTTGATCATTTCAATGGCTTCTTCTTCATTGTCAACTTCAGCTAATAAAATTTTTAAAGCCAAGAACTCCTCATACCAAGTTTCTTCGCTTGGTACAATGGATGAACTGTCAATTACTTTTGCGATGTTTTCGTCAGCAACGATATCTACATTTAAGCTTGAAAGGACTTTTTGGAGTTCTGACAATTTATTTTCGTAGTCAGGAATGTGTTTGTCGATAAGCACTTTATCCAAGGCATTACACCCCGAAATTTTATTGGTCTTGGCATTAACTATCACCTTAACTGTTTTGTTCCAGTCGGCATCTTTTGCGACATACAAAAAGTTATTCCCGCGGCCGCTTACCAGAACTGCACAGTTAGCGTGATCCTTCACAAACTTGATGAGGCGTTCACCTCCTCTGGGAACAATCAAGTCTAATTTTTCTGTTGGATTTTTCAGAAATTCTCTTGTTTCCTCTCGTTGTAAGTGCAGTAACTTGATCCAGTCTTTGCTCAGACCATTTTCCTCCAAGGCATCGTGCCAACATTGCTCCAATACCATATTACTGTGAAGGGCTTCTTTTCCTCCTTTAAGTAGGATCTTGTTATTGGCTTTAAAGGCCAAAACAGCGGCTTCAATGGTAACATCTGGTCTGGATTCATAAATGATTAAAATGGTTCCAAAGGGAGCCGTTTTATTGGTTATTTTTAAACCACTTTCCAAAGTGAGATCAGATATGGTTTTGCCAACCGGATCTTCTTGGTTTCTTACCTCCTGTATGGCTTTTATCATGCCGTTTATTTTGTGGTTTTCCACTACCAGACGATCATAAAGGGCTTGGTCATCTTTGTTGAAAGCATCAAGGTCTTTCTTGTTTGCTTCCAAAATTTGTTCACGTTTCCTGTCAATAATTGTAATCATGGAATCGAGAACTTTGTTTTTTATATCAGAACTTAAAAGTTTCATGTGTTTTGTTTTTAGTGAATGAATTTTGTTCCCACTTCTTTGTCGTCTATAATATCGACTATCACATTTTCACGTTTACCATTGGCAATGTATGTGGGAATGTCTTTCTTGGCAGTGCCCTTGGCAATTCGCAATTTTGAAGCCATGCCTCCTCGGCCTTCACCTTCTTTTTTATTGGAGGCCTTGACGTATTTTTCGACGTCTTGGTCTACAGTAACCTCATTTAATTTTTTAGAGTTTTCATCATCAGGATGCCCTGTATACAATCCATCGGTGTCCGAAAGAATAATCAGTCTATCAGCATCCAAAAGTTCGGCCACCAAGCTTGCCAATTCATCATTGTCTGTAAACATGGACATGGTCAAGGATACAGCATCATCTTCATTGGCGATAGGAATCACACCTTCGGAGAGTAACCCTTCATAGCAGTTGATCATATTCTCTCTGTGTTTTCCTGGATCAAAATCTCTTTTGGTTGCTAAAACTTGGGCACAACGCATTCCGTAATCATTAAATAAATTATAGTAATGACGCATCATTCGTGGTTGCCCAACGGAGGAATAAACTTGGCGCCTGATAGAGGGTTCTGAGATTTTGGTATCTCCTAAAACCTCTTTTCCTGCAATGGCAGATCCTGATGATACCAATATAACCATGATGTCACGTTCATATAATACCGAAATTTGGCGAACCAATTCTCTTAAAATTGGGCCTAGAATTCTATTGTCTTTGTTGGTGAGAACATTGGTTCCTACTTTTACAACGACTCTTTTTATATCTTCCATCTTAATGCTCCTTTCCTAATTCAATTGCACGATTAAATGCTGCATAGGCGGCATCTTGTATCAATTGTTTTACATTGTTGTCTTCCATAGAATCAATAGCTGCTTGGGTAGTGCCTCCTTTTGAAGCTACCCGGTCAATCCATCCTTCAGGGGACAAATTAGACTGATTGAAAAGTTCGATGGCACCCTCAAAGGTGTTGCTCACCAAAACTTTGGAATCGTAATCTGAAAAGCCCATTTTTTGAGCAGCCTCAAGCATGGATTGCATAAAATAAAATACGTATGCAGGTCCACTACCCGAGATACCGGTTGAGGCATCTATATATTTTTCAGAATCTACGTGAACGGATGTTCCCGTGGTGTCCAAAAGGTTTCTTACAAGTATCAATTCTACTTTTGAAACTGCTTCAGATTCGGTGTAGGAGGTAACGCCTTTGCCTACTTTTGCAGGAAGGTTTGGCATGGTCCTCACCACTTTTGAGATCCCTAGATGTTCTTTTATAAAATCAATGGTAACACCAGCCATTAGGGATACAAATATTTGGCTGTCATTGATCATTGGTTTCATTTGCTCAAAAAGCGCTTCACTGTGATATGGCTTTACGGCTATAAAAACCAGGTCTGCATTGGGTAGGCAATCTTCCAGATTGTCATACACCTTGAATTTTGGGTCTTTCTGTAATGTTGTAATTTTTTTTGGGTCAGTGTCATAGATGTTAAGCTTGTATTTTCCCAATAAAGGCGAGGTCGCCATTCCTTCGGAATAAGTTAAACCCATGTTTCCTGCTCCAATTACTAATACTTTCATTTGTTTTGTTATTGATTATCAATATTATTTGGCTAAATAGCCACAAGGACCATGCGGAAGTGCCAAAAAAAATAATGGATTTAAAAAATCACGAATATGATAATGATGGCGTATATGTTTGAAGTATTGTGAAGGTTTGAAGGAAATTGTTAGAAAATTTCCAATTTGGCCAAGGTGAAATTATTTCAGTTTTATGACATACTGTCTGAATTTGGCAGTTTGGTGGACCTGTTTAAAAGGAAAAGCCCCGCATTATTTTGCGGGGCTTTTCAGTATATGGCATTTTTCTTTTTCATTTTTTTGAAAGTTGCCTAATACTAATATTTGCTATCGTTTCTCGGCCAATCCTCTAGTCAGCCAGCCTCTTCTACTTGCTGTTGCCAGTGCGTAAGGCGTAATCCAGAATAATCCAAAGGTGTAAAAGATACTATAGGTATAGGCCCAAATGGCTTCTTTTGTTTCGTATTTGGATGAATAGAATAGGACTGAAAAGGTAGAGGTGATTAAAATACTCAATAGAGTAGATCCTAAAAATAGTAGGGGATGGGTCAAAACGAATAATAACATGAACAGTACAAAAGGAAAGCTCATTAAGATTCTTGTGGATTGACTTAAAAATAACAATCGACTTCCAAATTTGTTGCCTTCTCTAAAGTTGGTGAATACATATTTCGCCATTGCAATGTTCTCCCTAACGTTGCTACGTCCCCATCTGATAAACATTTTGTAAAGACCTTTATATTGCTCTGGTACGTTGGTGTAAGCGACAGCATTTCTTTGGAACAATACATGTTTTCCCTGTTTTAAAATCATATTGGTCATGGCACGGTCTTCACCAATATCTGAAGGTTGTCCCATAAAGGTTTGGTTGATCCATTCTGGTAGGCATTCGTGAACGGCCGTTTTTCTATAGGCGGCCAAAGCTCCTGGAGTACAGAGTACGGAGTTTAGAGCACTTTCGGCAGATCGCACAAATTCAAAACTCATCACGAAGCTTACGTCCAACATTTTTGGAAGCATTTCCTTTTCGTTGTTCAATACACGTATGTTTCCTGCAACGGCCCCACAATCTTCATTGTTTACAAAAGGACTCACTAAGTTTCTAAGGGTATCTGGTTCTACTACAGAATCACTGTCTACCGTTACAAAAATGTCACCAGTTCCTATATTGAAACCACGGTACAATGCATGACGTTTTCCTTGGTTTTTAGGTTGTTTGTAAATGTCCAAACGATCTCCCAATCTCTTTTTAGCATCGACCATCCAGTCCCAAGTGTCATCCAAACTTCCATCATCTACGGCCAAAATCTGTAATTTGTCCTCAGGATAGTCGCTTTCAGCCAAACTTATTAGGGTATCCCAAACATGTTTACTTTCATTATAGGCAGGTACAATTACGGTACAGGTAGGCAATTCTTCATCACTCACAGAAGCAACGGGTTTGTACTTAAAATACTTGTAGGCAATAAAAAGGAAATAGAAAATTTTAAAGAAGAACAATACAGTGGCAATCGTAAGGAAGGTTGCGCCTACAATGCTCTGTCTGCCCATTTCATTAAATTGTTCAAAATCGTTGTGGAATACTGAAAAGAAATACAATCCTATTAGGATGAGTATAAAGGTGCTTATTAAGGTTAGCTTATTATTGGGGTTTTCGCTGTTGGTCTTTAATTTGTTAAGAGTAAGTTTAATTGTCTCCATCTGTCATTCTATCATTTAATTAATACATAGGTTTTTAGATGCTATATGTACGGAGATGGATGTGGTTTAGATGTTTTTTGGGTTTATTTTAAGATAAAAGTTTTAAAACCGTAGGAAAGCAAATGTTAATAAAGAAAAAACCTCAAGTAAATAATTTTACTTGAGGTTTTATATGCACTAAGAAAGGGAATTGTTACTCTTTCTTGTCTTCTCTAGGTCTTCTGTCGTCACTACGGTTGTCACGATTACGGTTATCGCGTCCGCGGTTGTCTCGAGATCCTTTGTTGTCTCTGTTATTGTCTCTTGGAGGTCTTTCCTTGAAACCTTCTGGTTTTGGTAAGATTGCTTTGCGAGATACTTTTTCCTTTTTGGTTCTAGGATCGATACCGAAGTATTTCACATCAAAAACATCTCCCATTTTCACAACGTCGCTTACGTTTTCAGTACGTTCCCAAGCCAATTCGCTTACGTGTAACAAAACTTCGTTTCCTGGAGCTTCCATATATTCTACCACGGCACCAAAATCCAACATCTTGATTACTTTTACTTCGTAAACGCTTCCAACCTGAGGTTTGAACAATAAGGAATCAATTTTAGCCAATACCTTGTCGATACCTTCTTGATCTGTTCCAAGGATTTCCACAATACCTTCTTCGGTAACAGGATCTTCATTGATAACAATCGTTGTTTTGGTTTCTTTTTGAAGTTCTTGGATTACTTTTCCTCCAGGACCAATCAAGGCTCCAATAAATTCGTTTGGAATCACTCTTGTCACCATTTTAGGAGCATGAGGTTTCACATCTGCATTTGGAGTTTCGATAGTATCTGTTAGTTTTCCAAGGATATGTAAACGTCCATCACGAGCTTGTTTTAAGGCTTTCACCAAAATCTCGTAAGACAATCCTTTTACTTTAATGTCCATTTGGCAAGCAGTAATACCGTCGGCAGTACCGGTTACCTTAAAGTCCATATCTCCTAAGTGATCTTCATCACCTAAAATATCTGATAATACAGCGTAGTTTCCAGTTTCAGCATCAGAAATCAATCCCATGGCTATACCTGAAACAGGTTTGATCAATTGCACACCAGCATCCATTAATGCCATGGTTCCTGCACATACTGTTGCCATAGATGATGATCCGTTACTTTCCAATACTTCAGAAACAACACGAACCGTATAAGGACAGTCTGCTGGTACCATACGCTTAAGTGCACGTTGCGCCAAGTTTCCGTGTCCTACCTCACGACGAGACGTTCCTCTAATTGGACGAGCCTCACCAGTTGAGAAAGGTGGGAAGTTATAGTGTAAATAGAAACGCTCTTCCCCTTCAAAAGACGGCATGTCAATCATGTTTGCTTCTCTTGAAGTTCCCAAAGTAACAGTTGCTAAGGCTTGAGTTTCCCCACGAGTAAAGATTGAGGATCCGTGAGTAGATGGTAAATAATCTACTTCACACCAAATAGGACGGATGTCTGTAGTTTTACGGCCATCCAAACGCAATCCTTCGTTTAAGGTCAAGTCTCTTACGGCAGCTTTTTCAGCTTTGCTGTAATATTTGGAAACTAATCCACCTATATCTTCTAATTCTTCTTCTGTGAAGGTTGCCAAAATTTCTTCTTTGATTTCGGCAAATGCAGCTCCTCTTTCGTGTTTTGAAGAACCTGCTTTGGCTACGGCATATACTTTGTCGTAAGCCATGTCGTGAATTTTCTTAGCTAATTCTTCATCTTCTCTTTCTGGATCATATTCACGAGTTTCTTTTTTACCAAAAGCTTCAGCTAATTTTATTTGTGCTTCACACTGAACTTTGATAGCAGCATGAGCAAACTCGATTGCTTCAACCATTTCTTCTTCAGAAATTTCACTCATTTCACCTTCAACCATCATTACGGAATCAGCAGAAGCACCAATCACCATATCGATATCTGAAGCTTCCAATTGCGCTAAGCTAGGGTTGATGATCAATTCTCCGTCAACACGTCCTACACGTACTTCAGAAATAGGTGTTTCAAATGGAATGTCTGACAATTGAATTGCGGCCGAAGCGGCCAAACCTGCCATAGCATCTGGCATTACCTCTTCGTCATGAGACATTAACTGAATCATTACTTGAGTTTCGGCATGGTAATCTTTTGGGAAAAGTGGACGCAATACACGGTCTACCAAACGCATAGTCAGTACTTCTCCGTCACTAGGTCTTGCTTCTCTTTTGAAGAAACCACCTGGGTAACGCCCTGCGGCTGCGAATTTTTCGCGGTAATCTACTGTTAATGGTAAAAAGTCGACATCACTTTGTTGATAATTGGAAACAACAGTACATAAAAGCATGCATTTTCCTGATTGAACAACGACCGAACCATGGGCTTGTTTTGCCAATTTTCCGGTTTCGATAGAGATTTCTCTGCCATCTCCAAGGTCGATGACCTCTCTGAAAACTTGTGGAATCATAAATATTTTATTCTAATTAAACAATGGTCGTTGTGTTGTTGTAGTTGTTGTGATGACCAATGAAAAACTATTATGAGCTTCTTATGCGAATTTTAAACTCTTTCGCTTGAGCTAATATATAAATAAAAAAAAGAGGCATAAAGCCTCTTTTCACAATTATTTTCTTAATCCTAATTCTTTAACGATAGCACGGTATCTTAAGATATCTTTCTTAGTCAAATAATCTAGCAAAGCACGACGCTTTCCTACCAATTTTACCAAAGAACGCTCAGTGTTAAAATCTTTACGATTCTTTTTTAGGTGTTCTGTTAAGTGGTTAATTCTGTAAGTGAACAATGCAATTTGCCCTTCAGCACTTCCTGTGTCATTTTTTCCAGCTCCGTGCTTTTCGAAGATTTCTTCTTTCTTTTCTTTAGTTAAATACATTCCAATATTGTTTTAATGATTTTTATGTACTATGAAAGGGTTTCTTTCAAGCGGCAAATATAGTAATTTTAAATCATTTATAAGATAATGATCCAAAAAATGATTTTTTAATAAAATTTACAAAGCTTCAAAAGACCCAATCATGAATTTATTCTACAATCAATCGTTTTGTCGCCAATACATCACTGCCATTTTTTAGACTTACTAAATAAATTCCTGCTTTCCCATCTAGGTTAATTTGTTTTATGGTGGTGCCATTGGTGACAGGAGTTTGCAAAATTGATCTTCCTGTCACATCAAAAATCTCAATATTGTCAACTTGAGTATCGTTGTTGAATTCAACGAAGAATGTTCCTGCGGAAGGGTTTGGGTACAACTGCATGTTATTAGATACTGAAAGGTCATTTACACTTAATGAATTGTCCATGGGAGTGTTTCCAAAGGATATCAAAAACGAGTTCACTTTTAGGTGAGGATTGAAACCATCATTACAATCAGAACAGGTTTCACCAGTTATACAGTTTGGGTTGTTAGGGTGGCAATAGTCAGTATAACTTTCATCAAAAACATATTCAAGGTCTACAGAGCTATTATTGATATATGGTGTCATATCATAATCAAAAAATTGGGCAATGCTTCCAGGGCACCATCCGGCTCTATTATATTTCCAAGTTCCGGCTTGTGGGCTACAATTATCTGGGTTAGGATCACAATCTACCCAATTCAATTGTGTAAAGGTTTGCTCATCGTCTACCCAAATATGATGGGTGTTTTGTTTGAATTCTGCAGCATTTCCTGTGTTGGTACTTCCCCAACCATGACCAGTAGATACCAACTTGATTTTCGCAGATTGTGTGCTTTCAGGGAACGATTTTGTGAAATCTTCTGTAGGTTGCAAGTTGGCCATGTCTCCAAATTGGTAAGTGCCGTTCCATAATTTTTGAATCTGGCTATAAGGGTTTTCTGGAGTTCCTGGCGTATAACTCAATTGTAGTGTGTAAAGAAAACCATTTCCTGTGGTGCCAAGATTCACTCTGAATTTTGTTTTTCCACTTAGTAGAGACATGAAATCCGTAAGGTCTATTTCGTGTTGGCAGCTTACGCCATAAGGAGTTAAATAACGAATAATTTCATACCATTGACCATCTTTACCCAATGCTTCAACAGAAGAAATTCTATCCCAAGGGTCACAACCTCCATCTGGACAGTCTATAAATAGAGTTCCGGTAATTTCATTATAGGCACCAACAAAACTGGGTAAGTCTGTTTCGACCGTTACAGAAGGAACGTCGGCATATACCCAAACATCTTCTGTTGCATTGAATGTTTGCGTAGGAGTTGTTGAAGTCAAATTGAAGGTGCTGGTATGGCTTCCTTCTGCTCCAAAATTGTTGGTTGAAGCAATCTCTAAGTCATGATTTCCAAAAGAGCTAGGTGTCCACCATCCTGTATAATAACCGTTTCCGTAACTTGTTAAGGATACTTCTTCACCGTCAACAGTTGCGGTAATTGATGCAATTGAAAATAGTTCAGTATATGGTATGTCTGCTCTAAATGCAATTTGAATTGGCATTAAGCTTGAAGTGTACGCGTTTCCAGCTAAGGGATGTAATATTTCAGCTTCAGCTAAAACTGTATCTGGATCTAAAACAGCAAAGGTTATGACGATGTCTTCTGCTCGCTCGTAGATGTCATTTCCAGGCTGACTAGCCTTGACGCTAACCTCTCCTGGCACTCCGTCAAGAGTAAGGATATCTCCATTAACTGTGGCTGGACCTGAAATTATTTCATAGGAAATAGGAAGATTGGAATTAACCGTTGCTTGAAGTTGAAATGGAGTGTCTGTAATTAACTTTGAAGGAATTTGAGGGAAATTTATTGCTTGAAAAGTCGATTCCAATTCACCATTGAAATTGGAGGTTTCTCCATCGAGGGCAAAATTGTTCAAAGTCGCATTTTTATTTTCCTCTCCGCTAATGTCCATCAATTGTGTAATGCTAGTGTTGTTTCCCCCAGGAGTTCCTTGGTTGAATTTGTAATAAACTTGAAGATTCGCTTCATCTCCAGTCAACTCATTGGCAATCATGTCCTGAATTTCGGCTTGTGTCAAGGCCTTGTTCCAAAGGGATACTTCATCGGCTCTTCCTGGAAATACAAAGTTGTAACTTGCAAGAATGGATTTTCCTATTGTAAAGGGTCTGTCGGTAGATGAAAATACACCGGATGCAGGAGTGGTTGCAATTGAAACACCATCTATAAATAGTTCAAGGGAAGTTTGGTTGAATACCCAAGAAACATGCTGCCATTGCCCCGCTACAATAGTGCCGTCAGGAAGCGTGATATTATGAAACCCAGCTGTTGTCACCAATCTGCATTCAAGACCTCCATTAGGTTTTTGGTTGACATACATTTCGCCATCACCTGTTCCACCACCTCTTATACCCATCATACCTTGGGCATATCCTAGTTCATCTGTATAGAACCAGCCTGCCATGGTAATAGTGTTGCTGCCATTGATAAACTGTGCGCCGTTGGGTAAGGATGCATAATCATCAACACCGTCGAAGTGAAGATATTGATTGGATTGGGACATTCCCATAAAGAATGTCAAAAAAAGTAAGCTAAAAAGAAGTTTGCTTTTTTGGGAATAAAAGTAATTCATGTTAAAGATTAGGTTAATTGAACGGCAAGTTACCAATTAGGATATTTTTTACAAGAAATATTGGTAAGCTGTTCAGTTAAATCTTTTTAACATTGGATGAATTAGGAAAGGGATTGGAAGTGAATGGTAATAAAAAAAGCGACCTAATTAGGTCGCTTTTTTATTATGCCCTTAAGGGCTGATTTGTGATTAAGTCAATGTATTGGTTGACTTTGTTTTTAAGATTCTTTCTGTGCGAAATAAAATCCAAGAAACCGTGTTCCAACAGGAACTCTGAAGTTTGGAATCCTTCAGGTAATTCCTGACCTGTGGTGTCTCTTACAATTCTAGGGCCAGCAAAACCAATCAAGGCTCCCGGCTCTGCAATGTTGATGTCTCCCAACATAGCGAATGACGCCGTAGTACCCCCAGTAGTTGGATCGGTACAAAGAGAAATGTAAGGGATTTTAGCTTCGGCCAATTGAGCCAACTTCACAGAAGTTTTAGCCAATTGCATTAAAGACAACGCCGCTTCCATCATACGGGCACCTCCAGATTTAGAAATGATCATTAATGGGACATTGTTTTTAAGGGAATAATCGGCAGCGCGGGCAATTTTTTCACCAACAACGCTTCCCATAGAACCTCCAATAAACGCAAAATCCATACAGGCAACCACCAAGTTTTTCCCTTTCGATTTACCAACAGCTGTTCTTACAGCATCTTTTAATTTGGTCTTCTCTTGGGCAGACTTTAAACGGTCTGGGTATTTTTTGGTATCTTCAAATTTTAAAGGATCTTTAGAAGTTAGGTTTGCATCCAGTTCTTCAAACTTATTGTCATCGAATAAAATTTCGAAATACTCCTTGCTGCCAATTCTTACGTGATAATCGTCTTCTGGACTCACATAAAAATTCTTTTCCAACTCTTCTGTGTCTACAATTTTACCCGTAGGGGATTTGTACCAAAGACCTTTAGGAGTGTCCTTTTTTTCTTCGGTAGTGGTAGTAATCCCTTTTGTTTTTCTTTTAAACCAAGACATTAAAACTAATTTTAGTTAATTATTTCGGGTGCAAATTTATAAAGTATTTACATTATTAAGGTCTTCAAATGCCTTTTTTAATCTTTCAACAAACGTATTTTCTCCTGCACGCAACCAAACTCTAGGGTCGTAGAACTTTTTATTTGGTACATCATCACCTTCTGGGTTACCAATTTGGGCTTGTAAATAGTCTTTGTTATCGGCCATGTAATCACGGATTCCGCTCATAAATGCATATTGCATATCGGTATCGATGTTCATTTTGATCACACCATATCCAATGGCTTCTCTAATTTCTTCAACTGTTGAGCCAGAACCACCATGGAATACAAAATCGATATGGTTGTGAGGTACATTGTATTTTTCAGAAATGTACTCTTGAGAGTTTTTAAGGATTTTTGGAGTCAATTTTACGTTACCAGGTTTGTAAACACCGTGAACGTTTCCAAAGGCAGCTGCAATGGTAAATTGATCGCTTACTTTGCTCAATTCTTCATAAGCGTAAGCAACTTCTTCTGGTTGGGTGTAAAGTTTAGAATCATCAACATCAGAATTGTCAACACCGTCTTCTTCTCCACCTGTAATTCCTAACTCAATTTCCAAGGTCATTCCCATCTTGCTCATACGTTCAAGGTAGGTTTTGCAAATTTCAATGTTCTCTTCAAGAGGCTCTTCACTTAAATCGATCATGTGAGAGCTATAAAGAGGCTTTCCTGTTTCGGCAAAATGCTTTTCACTGGCATCCAATAGGCCATCAATCCAAGGCAATAGTTTTTTTGCACAGTGGTCTGTATGAAGAATTACTGGAACTCCATAGGCTACGGCCATTTCGTGAACGTGCTTGGCACCTGCAATAGATCCTGCAATCGCTGCTTTTTGACCTTCATTGCTTAATCCTTTTCCGGCGTTAAATTGCGCTCCTCCGTTTGAGAATTGAATAATTACAGGGGCATTAAGTGCTGCCGCTGTTTCCAAAACACCATTGATAGTGTTGGAACCAATTACGTTTACTGCTGGAAGGGCAAACCCTTTTTCTTTTGCAAGTTTGAAAATTTCCTGAACTTCTTTTCCTGTAGCAACTCCTGCTTTGATATTGTGACTCATTTTTAGTGTATTTTATATTGAAATAATAAGTTCAAAAATAATCAATTTTTTGCACATCTTAGACTGAAATTGAGCATTGTTGCATCAAAATTGCACTATAACGTTATCGAAATGAAAGTGAAAAAAGGAATTAGAAAGGGTAGTTGATACCGATGTTGTAAACGGCATTTCCAAAATTGTAGTCCTTGAACCAGCGCTCACCCAAATCGTATGAAGGATCATAGGTTTTAAACCCGATATCTCCCCTTAGAACAAAAAATGTAAAGTCGTAGCGCAAACCAAAACCAGAACCTACGGCAATGTCTTTTAAAGAGTCAACTCCACTAAATGTAGCTCTATCGTCATTTACGTTATCGGCAATGTTCCAGATGTTTCCTGCATCCACAAATAGGGCGCCGTTAAGGTTCCCCAAAACATTGAAGCGTTCCTCAAGACTCAAGGTGATTTTCATGTTGGCTTCGTTGAACTCATTAATGGATTGCGAGCTTCCGGGGCCTAAGTTGTAGGCAGTCCAAGCCCTGATGTCGTTAGGTCCTCCCGAAAAGAAACTCTTGGAGAAAGGAATACTGTTGGAGTTGCCATAGGGAATGGCCATTCCCAAATAACTACGCACGGCCACGATATTCTTTTTGCCCAAATCCCAGTATTTCACATAGTCCAGTTCTCCTTTCATATATTGGGAAAAAGCCACGCCAAGTATTTCGTATTGATCATTGGCATTTTTTTTAGAACCCGTCCATCTTGAAAAGGTGTTAAGTAGTGGGCCCGCAACCTCAAACTTAAATCGGAAGATAGAAAAATCATTATCCAAAAGGTTTTCACGTTTGTTCAATACATAATTGAAACTGGAGGCCAAAATCAAGTTGTTTTCTGTTAGTCTGTTTTGGCGCTCACTGATGGCCGAAACGGTTTCAAAGTCATCGTCGCTTGGGGTTATAGAGGTATTGCCAGTTAAGACATCGTTTATAAATTGGTCTGTTTGTCCTGGATAGGTCAAATCTTCGCCGTTGTTGTAATCGATGCTATTGGAAATATCATTAAGCGTATTGTACGAGTTTTGGTAAACTCCAAAATAATTGTCGGGATTCAGGTTTTTCACAAATTGCAGATTGAAGAAATCCAAACTATTTGTGGTTCTTTTGGATGGGGTCCAATTGTAGTTTAAAGTACCGTTTAAGGTTTGTTTGTCCAATCCAATATTTCTTTGCGTGGTGGCCCCTACTGAAATACGGGTGCTTGGAGACATGTATTTTGGTATGATTTTATTGGTTCTGATTGGAAAGAATATGCGGGGAATGGTGAGTTTGATATTTCCCCCGGCTTCATTGATGTCGAAAAATTGGTCTTGAGAAATAGATGCATCTTTGGAGGAACCAATAGAACCTAAAGCGGACATTTCCAATGTTTCAGCACCCCTAAATACGTTACGAATTATCAATCCGCCACTTAAGGAAAACCCAATGGTTTGGATGTTACTTTGCGTGACATTTATTTCATATCCAAGATCGTACTTTTTCTTTGGAGAAAGGTAAATATTGGCAGTAAGTGTTGTATCCTGTGGGTTTTCGATATATTCAATGTTGGGGTATCTGAATACTTTGAGGTCGGTTAAATAGCGGTAGGTCCTACTTCTGTCGAGGTCCCTAAAAAGTTCATCTTTAGAAATAAAAACAGCATCGGTAAGCGCTTTTGGGCGATACCTTAATTTGCCATAACTATAAAGTTTGTAGCCCTTATATTCTATGGAATCCAATGTTTCCGTTTCCTTGTTAGTATAAGTATGGTCAGTATAGATGTTGACCTGTTTTATCTTGTAGATTTTGAAAGGAACCCTAGCAATGGAATCTTCATATCGAATACTTCTGTTTTTAATAATAAGGTCTGTAAATACCTTTTTTGAAGATCCAATGGTATCAATATCAAAAGTGATATAATCCTGGCCAAAATGGAAAAGCCCAGAATTTCTCAAGGCCGATGTGAGGCGTTCCCTTTCGTTGGTGAAATTGGTTTCTTTGTACTGCTCTCCTGATTTTATAAGTGATTCCTTTTTTAAATTCTGATAGAGCGAATCCACAATTGGCGAGGCAATTTTCTCCGAAATGGAATCCAAAATATAGGGTTTTCCTGTTTCAACAAAATAAGTGACGCTAGCCCGTCTGTTATCCGTTTTAGAAATACTGTATGAAGTTTGCACATCAAACCATCCGTTGCTAATAAAATATCGGCTGAGGTTGGTTGTGGTTTTTTCTGTTTTTGGCAAATCTACAATTACGGGAGCTTCACCAGTTTTTTTCAGCCAAGCATTAAAGTCCAAACGGGATTGGACATCTTTATCCAATTGCTTTCTGGAAAGCAATCTCGTTTTCCAAGCCAACTTTTTTGGATCGTTGTAAATTTTGTCTTTAAGGATGGAGTCCAAGTTTGGCCTTGCCAAATTGTAAATGTGCAAGCGCAAAGGGTAGCCTAAAAGTTTTCCGTTAGGTTTTTGGTAATAGGAATTGTTGATGGCCTCGGTGTTTACCTTTTTTCCGTTTACCATAGTAGTGTTTCCTGAAAGAAGAAATTGATCTTCACCAACACGCTTCATCACATTACAGGATGCTAGTAGGTAAGCGAAGGAAAGGAAAACCAATATATATTTAAAAGTTTGCTTCAAACAGAAATCGTTATAAGGTCAAATTTATGGCATTGTTGCTGTAGCATATCAAAAATTACTCCAAAAAAGCATTACTTTGTACGGTAGTTACAACGATAACAAAAGTAAAGACATTTTGATGTTAACAAAGAGCCAAATAAAATTAATTACAAGTTTAGCACAAAAAAAGAACCGCACTAAGGAAGGTTTGTTTGTGGTGGAGGGGATCAAAGGGATTGGAGAGTTTTTAAATTCCTCTTTCGAGCTCTTTAAGTTGTATACCAATGGAACGGATTTTGGAGTTGCTTCGGAACAAGTTGTCTCTGTCTCCGAGCAAGAGTTGAAAAAGATCAGTGCATTAAAAACTCCTAATACTGCTTTGGCTCTATTTAGAATTCCCGAGTCGAAATCCATTAAAGAAGATGGCTTGATTGTGGCCCTTGATGATTTGAGAGATCCAGGGAATCTTGGCACAATCATTCGTTTGTGTGATTGGTTTGGTATTAGTGATTTGGTGTGCAGTTCGGCTACGGTGGATTGTTATAATTCCAAAGTGGTGCAGGCAACTATGGGCTCTTTGACCAGAGTGAATATTACGTATTTGGATTTGACTTCATTTTTGAAAAGTACGCAATCAGAAGTTTTTGGAACCTTTATGGATGGCGACAATGTCTATAACCAAAACTTACCAGATAAAGGCATTTTGGTAATGGGAAATGAGGCTAACGGCATTTCTTCTGAAATTGAAGAAATCGTTCAGACTAAACTTAGTATCCCGCGTTACGGTAATTTGCAGGCTACCGAAAGCTTAAATGTGGCTACGGCAACAGCTATCTTCTTAAGCGAGTTTAGAAGAGGGAAGCAGTAAAGAATTTACGTTTCTATTGAAAGGTGAAGTTAACAAATACCCCTCTGGTTTTCATGGTATGGACATTGCCTGTCCAAGGACTATTTGGATCTCTATCCTGAATAATTTCATTGTTTAGGGCAAATACACCTCTAATAGAAGGCGTGAACTTGAACCAGTACAAATAAAAATCAACACCAAATCCCAGTTCGTAGAACATCATGTTTCTTTCCGATCTGAATTCCCCAACAGAATTGTCGTCTGGGTTTTCTTGATTACTGGAAAGGTTAATGGCTGTAGAAACCCCTCCAACAATAAACGGTTTAAAGTTGTTGATACGTTTGGTTGAAAATTTCAAAAGCAGAGGGAAATGTACATAGGTAGATTTTACTTCGCGAAGCAAATCCGAAGCATTGTAATCCATTCCTGAGAAATAGCCCGGGTCATATTGCAGGTTACGTTGCGTAATGTACAATCCTGGTTCAAAGCGCAGGTTTAGGTATTCGGTAAGGCGTAAATCGGAAATTAAGCCTACGTTAAAACCTACGGTGTTGTCTACTAAAATGTCCTTTAAATCTTCTTCGTAGTTAAATTGATAATCATAACTGTTGAACCCTAAAAAGAACCCCCAACTTAGGCGCTGCTTGTCAAAATTTTCATTGTTCTTGATTTTTTCCTTCGTGAACAATTGGGCAGACGCTGCTTGGCTTAACAGGAACAAAGAGAGAATAAAAACTACTTTTTTCATTGAAAATTTAATTTACAATCAAAGGGTTCAAAAGGTGTCACATTATTTTTTGGAAGCGGAATAAATGGTAGCCGCTCCAAATGTTTGGGGTTTGTTACTGACATCTATAAACCCAATTTTACGCAAAATATTGTTTAGAGCTTCTCCATAAGGAAAAACCGAGGCAGATTCACTTAAATACGCATATGCCGATTGGTCTTTTGAGAAGACTCTGCCAATGGTTGGTAAGATATATTTGGTATAAAATTTATAGCCTTGTTTAAAAGGAGTTTGGGTAGGAACCGAAGTTTCTAAAATCACAAAAACACCATTAGGTTTTAGTACTCTTAAAATTTCAGAAAGGCCTTGTTCCAGATTTTCAAAATTGCGCACTCCGAAAGCTACGGTTATGGCATCAAAAGTATTGTCTGGGAAAGGAAGGCTTTCAGAATCTCCCAAAACCATAGAAATGGTATCCTCAAGATTTTTTGCGGCAACTTTTTTGCGGCCCACTTCAAGCATACCATCACTAATGTCCAATCCAATAATTTCTTTTGCCCCAGTTTTGGTTAGGGTAATGGCCAAGTCTCCAGTACCAGTGGCGATATCCAAAATTTTGTTGGGCTGCTTTTGAGCAACAATATCCACAACTTTATTGCGCCATTTAATGTCAATTCCAAAGGAAATCACTCGGTTAAGTCCGTCGTATTCTTTAGAAATGGTATCAAACATTTTGGTAACCTGTTGCTTTTTGTTCAGGTCACTGTCTTTATATGGCTTCACTTTTGTGGACATTCTATCTTTTTTTGGCAAAACTACATAAATTTTCATGGCTAATGGGCTTCAGGCAACCTAAAAATAAATGACGACAGAAGTTTTAAATATGTTGGTGTGAATAAGTTATTGCGTCAGTAACATATGCTTAACTTCACGTATAATCGAGAAAAAGCTTTCGAAATAAAATTATACTATATTTGTTTAGCTATTTTTGAATGCTTTTGTTCTTTGAAGGGAACAATTTTACAACCAATCGAACATTTTATTAATGGGCGTTCTTTTTACAGATCCCAGCTATTTTGAACAACTAAACGTTAACAAATGAAAATAATTATTGCAGGAGCAGGTGAAGTTGGGTTTCATTTGGCAAAATTATTATCCTACGAATCTCAAGAAATCACGCTTTTAGATACCGACAAAGAAAGTCTGGCCTATGCCAACAATCACTTGGATATTAAAGTGATTAGGGGTGATGCCACTTCTATTGCTATTTTAAAGGAAGCGAGGATTGACACTTCGGAATTGTTCATAGCAGTAACGTCTTCAGAAACCACCAATATCACCGCATGTGTTTTAGCCAAGCAATTGGGAGCCGAACGTACCATTGCCAGAATTGCCAATTCTGAATTTTTGGAGCAGAAAGATGAGGTAGGATTTACCAAGTTTGGTATTGACGAGTTGATTTCTCCAGAAGATTTGGCAGCCTCAGAAATTCAGTTGCTATTGAATCAATACGCTTTTAACGATAGTTACGAATTTGAAGATGGCGCCTTGACGATGTTGAGTTTACGATTGTCCAGAAATGCAGCTTTTGTGGATAAAACCGTAAAAGAAGCGGCAGAAGTGTTGACCGAAATACATTTTGTACCTATAGCCATTCAGCGTTATGGTACACAATATACCATCATTCCTCGTGGCGATACGCTGTTTAAAGAAGGTGATAAAGTGGTATTTATTACTTCTAAAGGTGGTGACGATGAATTGTTCGAGCTTTCTGGGAAGGTGAAAATAGATGTCCGGGATGTGATGATTCTGGGAGGAAGTAAAATTGGTTATAAAACCGCCAAAGATTTGTGTGCAAACAAGTTTAAGGTGAAACTTATTGAAAAGGATAAGAATATTGCTTTTGAGTTGGCCGATGAATTGCCAAAGGCGCTGGTAATTAATGGAGATGGACGTAATGTGGAACTTCTGGAAGAAGAGAATATTGATGCTCAGGATGCCTTTATTTCTGTAACAGGGAATTCCGAGACCAACATTATGTCTTGTTTGGTGGCGAAATCAAAAGGAGTAAAGAAAACCATCGCATTGGTTGAGAATATGGACTATTTCCAATTGTCGCAATCCATCGGAATTGATACGTTGATCAATAAAAAGTTATTGGCGGCCAACAGTATTTTTAGATACATTAGAAAAGGAGAGATTGTGGCCATGACCAAGCTTAATAATATGAATGCCGAATTGGTGGAGTTTGTGGTAAATGAAAGTTCCAAAATCTGTAACAAGATGATTAAGGATCTTGACTTTCCGCGTTCTGCTATTATTGGGGGGGTAATTAGAGATGGTGAAGGAATGATTCCATTGGGAAGTTTCAAAATTTCTGATGGAGATCGTGTAGTGGTATGTTGTCTCCCAAGATCGATTGTTGAGGTTGAGAAATTTTTCTTTTAAAGAAGCTTGTAAAAATGAAGAAACTCAACTATAAAATTATCTTTCACTTCTTTGGGCTGTTGCTGTTGTTTAATGGTGGGTTTATGCTCATTTCTGCACTTGTAAGTGCTTTGTATCATGAATCCGAAGCTTTGCGGATATTCATGTCTGGAATCCTTGTTTTGCTGATAGGGACATTCTTGATGGTAAGTACAAGGAAGTACAACAAGGAAATGAATAAACGGGAAGGTTACATTATAGTGACTTTTGGGTGGATTGTGATGGCGGCTTCAGGGGCCTTACCTTATTTGCTTACCGAAACTATTCCCACTTTTACGAGTGCTTTTTTTGAAACTATGTCTGGGTACACGACAACCGGAGCCACGATATTGAATGATATTGAAGTTGTTTCTAAAGGAGTGTTGTTTTGGCGAAGTACCACGCATTGGATTGGCGGTATGGGGATTATTGTACTTGCCATAGCCATTTTGCCGCTCTTGGGAATAGGAGGGATGCAGCTATTTGCTGCCGAAGCCCCTGGGCCAAGTGCCGATAAATTGCACCCGCGTATTACCGATACAGCCAAACGTTTATGGTTGATTTATTTTGGATATACTGCCGCAGAAACTATTTTGCTTAAGGTAGCGGGTATGTCTTTTTTTGATGCCATTAACCATTCCATGAGTACACTTTCTACAGGTGGATTTTCAACAAAAAATGCTAGTGTAGCCTATTGGAATGGCCAACCTTTGATACAGTACATTATCATTCTTTTCATGTTTTTGGCAGGAACCAACTTCGTGCTGAGTTATTTTGTGTTCAAAGGTACCGTGCAAAAGGCAATTAGAGATGAGGAGTTTCGACTGTATTTTAAGTTTGTAACGGCTTTTACAATTATTGCCGCTGTAATCATATACTTTAGGGCAGATTTGGGAATTTCGTCCATAGAACACCCAATGGTATGGGGGCGCGCCGAAAGTTCGTTTAGGCATGCTCTATTTCAGGTGTTGACAGTAATTACCACAACAGGATTTATCACGGCCGACTATACGCTTTGGACGCCATTTTTAGTGGTGTTTTTCTTTGGATTGATGTTTTTGGGTGGGTCTGCAGGAAGTACCTCAGGGGGCGTGAAAGTAGTTAGGCATCTTATTTTGATCAAGAATGGTTTTTTGGAATTTAGAAGAGCTTTGCATCCCAATGCGGTATTGCCCGTGAGATATAATACCAAATCCATTCAAGGGGATATTGTGTTTAATATTTTAGGATTCTTTATCCTGTATATGTTGGCATTTATTGTTGGGGGGTTAGGTTTTTCGATGTTTAAACTTGATTTTGAATCCTCTATTGGTTTGGCAGCGTCCAGTTTGGGGAATATTGGGCCTGCACTGGGGAAATTTGGCCCGGTAAATAATTATGCGGCATTACCTATGTTAGGGCAATGGTGGGCTTCCTTTTTAATGCTTTTAGGAAGATTAGAGCTCTTTACGGTCCTTATCCTTTTAACTCCTTTCTTTTGGAGGAATAGATAGATCATTAAGCGGTCTAAGATTTCTATAAGTGCTTGTTTTTTCTGTTAGACACTTGTGAATTAGTGGTCTATGTAACAAAACATGTTTTTTTGCGTCATATGATATGTAACCAATTAATCAATTATCATGAAAACGTTAAAAGCTACACAAGATTTGGAACCTTTTCCCTTTTGGGTAAAGGAAAACAATTTAGGTTTATTGAATTCTGAGTACAAACAAAGTGCCAGAACCAACTTTAATCAATATTCATACAATAAGCTATTCAGTTATAGAAGTCGTATAGAGAAACGATTGTTTTTCAGGACTTCGGATACTGCAACGATACTAAGAGTGATTCTCTTCTTTCTCGTATTTATTTTACTTTTTAAATAGACTTGGTTTTCATCCAAGTTTTCTAATTGTTTTGTGATCATCACGGTTCGTGGATTGATGTAGGGGAGTTTTTGTTCACATTTAAGTTTCACCTTTTAAAATATTCATTATGAGCTTTGGATCAATGCAAGGAGCTATTACTTCTATCAACAATAATAGAAAACTGCTATCAAAACGAGATAAACTTAAAAATAGGTTGGGAGGCGGCAATAAATCCAAAAAGGTTTATGAATTTCCAGAAGCTTCACCTAAAATGTTAAATGGTATTAAAGAAAAGATTTTGTTGGAAAGGAAGCAGCGTGATTTGAAAATCAAAATTGTTTTTACCGTAGGATTTGTCATCCTGTGTGCTCTGTTTGTCTACGTTATGTTCTAAAACAAAAGCATCCATAACTTTAAAAGTACGGATGCTCTATATTATGATTAGAAATAATTCTGGTTTTAGCTTAAAGCGGCTTTAATACGCTTAAGGGCTTCAACAATTTGTTCTTGAGAGGCTGCATAAGAAATTCTAATGCAATCTGCATTTCCAAAGGCTTCTCCAGTTACCGTTGCTACGTGCGCTTCTTCAAGCAAGTACAATGAAAAATCTGTAGCATTGTTGATGGTTTTTCCTCTTAAGGTTTTTCCAAAGTAGTAAGACACGTTAGGGAATACATAAAAAGCGCCTTCAGGAACATTGGTTTTGAAACCTTCAATTTCGTTAAGCAGATCCAAGATCAAGTCTCTTCTTACTTTGAACTCATCAACCATATATTGAATACGCTCTGGAGATTCGTTTAAAGCTGTAATGGTGGCTCTTTGTGCAATACAATTGGTTCCAGAAGTAATCTGTCCCTGCATTTTAGTACACGCTTTGGCAATCCATTCCGGAGCACCAATATATCCAATTCTCCATCCAGTCATAGCAAATGCCTTAGCAACACCGTTAACAGTAATAGTACGGTCGTACATGCTTGGTATGGCTGCGAAACTGAAGTTTTTGGCTCCGTAGTTAATGTGCTCGTAAATCTCATCCGAAAGGATGAAAATATCTGGATATTTCTCCAAAACTTCGGCTAAAGCACGGTATTCGCTTTCACTATAAATAGTGCCACTTGGGTTGTTTGGAGAGTTGAAAAATACCATTTTGGTCTTAGGAGTAATGGCTTCTTCCAATTGTTGAGGTGTGATTTTAAAATCGTTCTCAATGGTAGAAGGAATTTCCTTAAAAGTTGCTTCGCATAAGGTTGCAATAGCAGAATAACTCACCCAATAAGGAGCAGGTAAAAGCACTTCATCCCCTGGGTTAAGCAATACTTGCGCTACATTGGCAATAGACTGTTTGGCTCCGGTAGAAACAACAATTTGGCTCGGTTTGTAATCTAGATTATTGTCTCTTTTGAACTTTAGGATAATGGCATCTTTTAATTCGGCATAACCGTCTACCGGTGAATACGAATTATAATTGTCATTAATGGCTTGGATAGCGGCCTCCTTAATAAAGTCTGGAGTGTTAAAATCTGGTTCTCCCAAGCTCAATCCAATAATGTCGATTCCTTGGGTTTTTAATTCTCTAGCCTTGGCTGCCATGGCCAAGGTGGCGGAAGTAGGCAGACTGTTGATTCTGTCTGAAAGATGGTTTTTCATGTAAAAATCTGATTATGCTTGTAGTGCAGGCTTCATTCCCATTTCCTTTAAAAACCTGAAGTGGGCGATTATTGCTTTTCGTGTAGATTTATATTCGTTATAAGGTAAATTGAATTCTTTTGCGGTATCCTTCACAATTTTTGAAATATTAAAATAGTGCACGTGACTAATGTGAGGGAAAATGTGGTGCTCAACCTGATGGTTAAGTCCTCCGGTGAACCAGTTAACCAATTTGTTGGTTCTACCGAAGTTAACGGTAGTTTTCAACTGGTGGATAGCCCAGGTGTTTTTCATGGTGCCTCCTTCTTCAGGAAGTGGCATTTCGGCTTCGTCCATAACGTGTGCCAATTGGAATACAACACTAAGAATAAGTCCCGCTACATAGTGCATTACAAAAAATCCTAAAAGGATCTTCCACCAAGCGATATCTAGAATCAGCATTGGAATAACAATCCAGATACACATATAAATGATTTTTGAAATTACCAATTTACTCCAGTTCCAAACAGGGTTTGGGAATTTTCCATAGGACAGTTTACGTTTCATGTAACGTTTCATTTGCATCCAATCTGTAGTGATTGCCCAGTTAAGGGTAAGCAAACCATAGAGAAAAATAGAATAATAATGTTGAAACTTATGGTAACGTTTCCACTTGGTGTGTTTTGAAAAGCGTAAAATACGTCCGGCGTCCAAATCTTCATCGTGACCATGGATATTCGTATAAGTATGGTGCAATACATTGTGTTGTACTTGCCAATTGTATACGTTTCCTGCCAAGATATAAATACTGCTTCCCATTAAGCGGTTGATCCATTCTTTGTTTGAAAAGGCACCGTGGTTGCCATCGTGCATTACATTCATACCAACACCGGCCATTCCAATTCCCATGATAACTGTGAACAACAATTGCAGCCAACCTGGGATATCTAAAGTCAACAGTAAAAAGTAAGGGGTTAAAAAGATGGCAAACATCACTATGGTTTTAACCCAAATTTTCCAGTTACCGGTGCGCTTAATGTTATTTTCTTTAAAATAATCGTTGACGCGTTTGTTTAAGGTTCTAAAAAACTTGGCCGAATCTGTTCTTGAAAATGATAATGTTTGCTTCGTCATAAGGCATTAATTCAATAATACACCGATAAAATTTAGTGTAATGTTTGAAAATGCAAATATAATTAATAAACGGCTGTAAAGGGTTATGAAAAACCTAAAAATTATCCACACAAAAATGTCTACTTTTGTAGAAAATTTAGATAGATGGAGCTTATTAAGTATTATTTTCCAGACTTGACAGAGCAGCAGATAGCACAGTTTGAAAAGTTGGAAACCCTGTACCAGGATTGGAACCTAAAAATTAATGTGGTTTCCCGAAAGGATATAGATGAATTGTATTTGCGACATGTGTTGCACTCACTGGGGATTGCCAAGGTGATGCAGTTTAAGCCAGGTGCAAATGTTTTGGATGTAGGAACTGGCGGGGGGTTTCCTGGAATTCCATTGGCTATCATGTTTCCGGAGACCAATTTTCATTTAGTAGATAGTATTGCCAAAAAGTTGAAGGTGGTAAATGAAGTCGTTGAAGGTTTGGGAATAACCAATGTAAGAACGACGCATAGCAGGGTTGAAGAGATTGATGAGCAATTTGATTTTATTGTCAGCCGTGCCGTGGCAATTATGCCAACCTTCGTACATTGGGTAAAAGGAAAGATTGCTAAACCTCAAAATCATGAACTTAAAAATGGTATTTTGTATTTAAAGGGAGGGGATTTAAGTGAAGAATTGGAAAGCTATAAAACGGCTGCTATCTATAATTTGAGTGATTACTTCAAGGAAGATTTCTTTGATACCAAAAAGGTGGTTCATCTTCCATTGAAATATAAAGGTTGATTGTTTAAGATTTAAAGCAAAAAAAACCAGAGCACTGCTCTGGTTTTTTTTATGTCTATATGTGACTATAAATTAGTCTTCAATAACGATTTTTTCTCCAATTTGAGAACCAACAACATTTAATGCTTTTCCACTGATATCAGTTACAAAAACAACTAAATGGATTTTTGATGTATCTGCAATACTAGAATCTAGCTGGAAACTATAGTTTTTAACATAAAGATTAGTGTTTCCATCTAAGTCAGATTCAGTAATGTTCTCTCCAAATAAACCTGTAGGAACTTGTCTAAGAACGTTGTCATGAACAAAATCTGATAAGTAGTCAGCCCCACCGTAGTAATCCGTATAGTTAGTTTGTTCTGCCACTAATCCATCTTCCAAAACATAAATAACAAGTTTAGCTCCTAATGTCTCGTCCAATATGTCCATTGAAACATTTACATCTAATGTAGTTCCGTTAAGTGCAGACGATAATGCTATTGCGGTAGGAGAAACTGATTGTGTTAGACCTACTACTTGGTTCACGTAACTAGGCTCAGGAGTGTTCCATTCTGTGGTGCGATTAAGCATTGCAGCAGGATATGATTTTATACCTAGTTTGCTTTCTAAGTCTCCCGCAGGATAATTAAATGGGTCGTATCCATTAGGTCCTCTGTGGATAGCAGCTATTACTGCATTGTCTGTAGCATCTTCCACAAGTTCGATGCCGTAAGCAACTCTTGGACACCATCCACACCATGTTCCAGTATAATCTTCAACAAGAACCTTTTGGGAATATCCTTTTAAAATTGATTTTACGTTACTCTCAAGTGTTCCATGTGTTGCTGTAACTTGGTCTACTCCGCGAAATTCAGACGTAGTATAAGAATTTCCAGAAATTTCTACACCATTAACAAAAAATGTAGCTTCAGAAGTTAAATCGTTTCCTAGATTTCCTGTAGCAGTTAAAGTAATTGTTTCTCCAGGGAAAACACTAGTCTTACTAGCGCTAATTACAAGAGAGGATACAGTTACAGAAATATTGTTACTGGTTACACCTCCAAGTTTAGCATTAACAACAAAGCTTCCTGCTTGGGTAGGAGTATAGGTTGATTCGGAGATTGCTGTCCCGGAAAAGTAAATCGTGGCTTCTGATGTAACGTTGGCATTTTGGTCATCTGTTACTGTAAAAGTTACGCTTTGCCCAAGGTTGATAGCATTATTGTCCACTGAAATTGTAATTGCGGATGCTTGACCTTGCCCTTCGCCTCCATCATCTGAAGAGCTACATGAAAAGAAAGCAGAAGATACAACAAGTAAAAATAATTGTAATAGACGTGTTGTTTTCATAAAGTTATATTAGGGTTAAATTTTTAAGTGCCGAATATAAAGATTTTAAACAGATAATTTATGGTATCTGTTAAATTTTATAAAAAAAACATCCGCGCGGGGATGTTCTTTAAAAAAAACTAACTTTGCGCGTAAATTTTCAAAACCCCTATAAAAATGAAAACCCTAACCACATTATTATTTACGCTAATATTTAGTGTTTTTGCCAATGCTCAAGATGTACTGCCTAATTTGCAATTAGAAAACCTAGAAGGAAAAACTATTGCCTTACAAGATATATCCAAGGATGGACAACTTATTGTAGTTTCGCTTTGGGCAACTTGGTGTGTACCATGTAAAAATGAATTGGATGCCATTGGTGAGGTTTATGCAGATTGGATGGACGAAACTAATGTAAAGCTATATGCCATTTCGGTTGATGACTCGCGGACTGTTAAGCGTGTTAAGCCTTTAGTTAATGGTAAAGGTTGGGAATTTGAAGTATTGTTAGACACTAATGGTGATTTAAAGAGGTTGTTGAATGCTCCAACCGTTCCAGTAACATTAATAGTGAAAGACAATAAAATTCTTTTTAGGCACTCTGGCTATGCTCCTGGTAGTGAAGAGGAGCTTTATGAAAAAATCAAAGAATTTTCCAAGTAATATTTAAATTCCAATAACTAAAATGAAGTACATGCGTTTTGCAGCAGTTGCGCTGCTTTGGAGTGCTTTTGCCCAAGCTCAAGATTATGGGCAATTGAGTGGAGGATTAGAGTCTAATTCACAATATTATGTTGATGATAAAAAAACGGGTGATTTTACAGAAGATGATCGTTTTCGATCTAATAATTACTTGCGTTTAGATTACACTATCAAAAATTGGTTTGCTAATGTTCAATTGGAATCGTTTGAACCTAGGGCTCTTCTCAATTATTATCCAAAATATGAGGGGACTGATTTGGGGACGTTTTCAGTTGGATATAAGTCTCAAAAACTTGAAGTTACCGTAGGGAATTTTTACGAACAATTTGGAAGTGGGTTGGTTCTTAGAACTTGGGAAGACCGTCAATTAGGCATCAATAATTCACTAAGGGGAGGTCATGTAACTTATCGTCCTTTTGATGCGGTTGAAGTTACTGCCCTGTATGGTAGGCAACGTGACGGCTTTGAAGTTTCAAGAGGAGATATTTATGGATTTAACACAGAATTGGGACTTGGGAATTTTCTTGGTTTCGAAACTACTGGGTTAGATTTAGGATTTAGTTATGTTGGTAGGTACGAAGATTTGGAAGTAGATAACACAGAGTTTAATCCTATGACCAATGCTTTTTCAACAAGATTAGATTTTTCAGAGGGTAGTTTTTATGCTTCAGGAGAATATGTCTTAAAAGGAAAAGATATGTACCAAGAATTGGGTGATCTTTATGAAGATACTTATTTTGATGGTAACGCTCTTTTACTAAATCTAGGGTATGCTAAATCTGGTTTAGGTATTGATGCAACATTTAGAAGGATGGAAAATATGGCTTTTTATTCTCAGCGAGATCAAGGGCAATATGGGGATAATCCATATAATCAAGATGTGGTTAACTATTTACCTGCATTAACAAAGCAACATGATTATAGTTTAGCGAATATATATGTTTATCAATCTCAACCTAAATTGGTTTTTAATCCACTTGCTAAAGCTGGTGAAATTGGGGGGCAAATAGACGTGTACAAAAAGTTTAATCGTGGTACTATTTTAGGAGGAAAGTATGGTACTAAAATAGCATTAAACTATGCTACATGGTATGGCTTAGATAGTAAATTTAATGCCGTTGAGAGGACTTATGACTCAGGAGATTTTCTCGCTTTTGGACAGAAGTATTTTAGGGAAACTAGTATGGAGGTTAGAAAGAAAATATCTTCTAAATGGTCTACAATTGTGACGCTTGTTGATACTTATTATAATACTAAATATGTTGAGGATCGCGCAGGGGAGGTTAATGCTTTTATTACAATTGCAGAGGCAACTTATAAATTCGGTTCTAGTAAATCTATTAGGATAGAAGGACAGCATATGTGGTCAGATGATAAAGATCATGACAGGGCAAAAAACTGGGCAGGAGGAACTTTGGAATATAATTTTAATTCGAAATTTGCTGTGTTTGCAACGGATATTTGGAATTACGGGAATCCGGATGAAGATAGGCAAATTCACTACTATAATTTCGGAGGTAGTTTTACAAAGGGCTCCACCAGAATTGGAGCTAGTTATGGAAGACAGCGAGGAGGATTGGTTTGTGTAGGTGGTATCTGTAGATATGTTCCTCAAAATACTGGTTTTACTTTAAATATTGCTACAGCATTTTAAGCGCAAGATTAATTACAAAAACAAAAAGGAGTGCAATTCGCGCTCCTTTTTTGTTTTTCGAGATCCCTCAATTTTAGTTCACCACCAGCTTTGTGTTTAATAAAGTTTTAGAGTTGTTGCGAACCTGTAATAAGTACAATCCGGAATCCAATTCTATATTGAAATAGTTATAGCTGGTTAGTGAAGTGTTGGCTTGGTACACTTGCTTTCCGGTAAGATCAAAAATGGCTATTTCAGTGTTGTCAAAGTTTGAGGAACTTAATATGGTCATTTGGTTTTTTATCGGATTTTGAGTGAGTTTCACAATGTCCATTTCGTAGGATGGAAGGCTTAAAGCGTCTTCTAGAATTTCCGATATGGCAAATGCAACATTACCAGTGGTTAAAGTAACATGTGGTTCATTGCTATCTGGAATATAAGTATTATCAAATGGAGAGTTTGTTGTAACAGGTGCTGTATACCAATTGTTGTCACTTATAGAAAGTGCACTTAATGTGGGTATAAAGCAGAAATACTGAGAATTTAAGTTGTCCACAAATTCTGAAATCAAATCTACAGATTCATCGCCAAAGGAAGACATGTCAAATTGTCCTCCTGGAGCACTGTCCAATCCATCGGAGGTGGCTGGAGAGGCTGCTGAGGCTTCAAAAGTGTAAACGTTAATCCAATTCCCTAAAATATTAATTTGTCCAGCTAAATCGGTTACGGTGATGGTTTGCGAAGCTAATGGGGCAAAGTTAATTGTAACAGCGGCCCTGGTTTGTGTGGTTCCTACAACACCCGTGTCAAAAGTATGATTAATCAATTCCATTCCAGGAGTGCCTGTCATTTCTCCGGTGCCGCTACCATTAACGATAGCAACATTGCGGGAATCTTGTGGCATGCCCATGGTGTTTAATTCTGCTTGGAAGGTATCTCTGAAATTTGGCGCACCTACGGGTAATGTTATGGTGGGATCTTGGTCTACATCAGAGCCTGATTGTAGATGTCCCAAATAATGGTCAATCAACATTTGTTTTGCGGCAGCACTGTTCAGAAATCCGTTTACTAGGTTTTCGGCTTCTGCAATTTCAGGGTCTCCATTATACATGTAATTGAACATGTATTGCACGCCTATTGGAACATTGGCTCCTAAATGAGGTGTATCGAACGATATGAACAAACGAGTGTCGTGGTCCAAGCTGTTTTGCTCCATATAGCGAAGTGCGTATTGTGATACCAATCCTCCCATACTTGGTCCAATAACTACATTTTGCTCGTCACCTTCTTTTAACTCATTAACTGTTTCTATGAGTTCAGTTAGGATAAAGGCATTCCTTTGGATAAAGTCTGCGCCTCCATTTATTTCAGTAGTGTTGTCTGAACTGCTTATGTAGGTTGGGAAGTTCAGAACCACAATATCAAAGCCTTCATCTCGTAAGGCATCGGCTAAATTCTGTACAGGTTCTCCGTAGTCCAATAAGCTGTACATAAGGTCTATTGTTCTTGAGTCGTTGGGGTCAAACCCGTCTGCAACAATAATTGGTTTATCAAATACACCATCTATGTTATCGTAGTATATTTTATATTCTCCAGTTCCGGCATGTGCCATAGTTTCTCCAAAACCTTGGTAGGTTATAGAGGAATTAATGGACGTAATGTCGCTTTCAACCCCAGGAGTTTGTCCGTAAAATAGCAGGGGAATGGTTAGGAAAGAAAAAAGCGAAAAGTAATTTAATTTCATATAAGGTCGATTTAAGATTAATGGAAACTTAAAGATACGAATTATTTCAGTGTGTGATAATACTGTTTAGAGGAGAAATTAAAATGCATAAAAAAAACCTCAAAAGTTAATTTTTGAGGTTTTTAATATATTTCAAAATGAAATTTCTTAGCCTAAGAACGGGTAACGGTAATCTGTAGGTGTTACAAAGGTTTCTTTAATTAATCTAGGTGAAACCCAACGCAACAAGTTCTGTGCACTACCCGCTTTATCATTGGTTCCTGATGCCCTTGCGCCTCCAAACGGCTGTTGTCCTACAACTGCTCCTGTTGGCTTGTCATTGATATAGAAGTTTCCGGCACTATTTTGTAATGCTTTTGTAGCTTCTTCAATAGCATATCGGTCAGTTGAGAGGATAGCGCCTGTAAGAGCGTATTCGCTTGTTTCGTCTACCAATTTCAAAGTTTCAGAATAAGCCTCTGCATCGTATACGTAAATAGTGATTACTGGACCAAATAATTCGGTACACATGGTGGTGTACTTAGGATTGGTAGTAACAATTACAGTTGGTTCTATAAAGTAGCCTTTAGATTTATCGTAGTTTCCTCCAGCAATAATTTCTGCGTCGCTATCGGCTTTCGCTCCATCGATATATTTGGCAAGTTTGTCAAAAGATCCTTCATGGATTACTGCAGTGATAAAGTTGCTCATGTCCTCAGGAGATCCCATTTTAAAGGATTTAAGATCTTCCAAAACGTAGTTTTTAACCTCTCCCCATAAATTGGTTGGGATATAAGCTCTAGAAGCGGCACTACATTTCTGTCCTTGAAATTCAAATGCACCTCTTACAATAGCTGTTGCTACTTGTTTTGGGTTAGCTGTTTTGTGCGCTACGATAAAGTCTTTTCCTCCTGTTTCCCCTACGATTCTTGGGTAGGTTTTATAGTTGTGGATGTTTTCTCCTATTTTCTTCCAAAGTTCCTTGAATACAAAAGTAGATCCTGTAAAATGCAATCCAGAGAAATCTGGGCTAGCCATTACCGTATTGGTAATCATGGCAGGGTCTCCAAATACAACATTGATAACTCCTGCAGGAACTCCAGCTTCTCTAAAGACGTCCATAATTACTTTTGCAGAATATACTTGACTGTCGCTAGGTTTCCAAACTACCACATTCCCCATCAAAGCCATACATGCAGGCAAGTTTCCTGCGATAGCTGTAAAGTTGAAAGGTGTAACCGCATAAGTGAATCCTTCCAATGGACGGTATTCAACTCTGTTCCAGGCATCGCTGGTACTTTCTGGTTGCTCATGGTAGATGTCTGCCATAAACTGTACGTTGAAACGCAAAAAGTCAATCAATTCACAGGCTGAATCGATTTCTGCCTGGTGAATGGTTTTGGACTGCGCAATCATGGTGGCAGCATTTATTTTGGCTCTATAAGGACCTGCAATCAATTCGGCGGCTTTCAGGAAGATGCCTGCGCGCTGTTCCCATGGAAGTTGCGACCATGTTTTTCTGGCTTCCAAAGCAGTAGCAATCGCTTCTTCTACGTGAGATTGTTCAGCTACATGATAGGTTCCAACAACATGTTGGTGGTCGTGTGGAGGGGACATAGTGCGGGTGTTACCTGTTTCTACATCTTGTCCGTTGATATATAGGGGCACGTCCACTTTGCTATTGAACATTTCTTTGTAAGCTTTTAAAACAGCTTCGCGTTCCGGAGATCCGGGAGCGTAAGATTTTACCGGTTCATTAATAGCAACGGGTACATTAAAAAATCCTTTTCCCATGGGTATTTTATTTATAGGGTTATTCAAAATTTTCATAGCCAAAGGTACGATTTTTTGGATATTTATGAGAGCGATAACTTCTTAAAACCGTATTAAAATTCGCAAGGATTTTGTGAGGTATCTAGTGGCAATAATTGAGAATGAGATAGAAATAAATGGGGCTTTTTCAATATCTAAACTGCCTCTGTTTTCAAGAAGAAGAGGGAATAAATCTTAAAAGTGATTTGAACTGAGATTTTAGTTAAGTGCAAACGGTGCACTTAATTTAAAGGCGGGAATGTAGACCTTAAAATTATTGGTGGAGGTGAAGTTTACCATGTTGTAGTAACCCTTCATAGCGCCAAATGGCGATGTTAATAAACATCCTGAATTGTAAGTATGGGATTCTCCAGGTTGAAGAACAGGCTTTTTGCCAATGACACCTTCGCCTTCAACAATTTCAACATTATTAAGAGCATCAAAAATTTTCCAATGTCTCGAATTAAGTTGAACGGCATCCTTGCCTTGGTTTTCAATAGTTACTTTGTAGCCAAAGGCAAAGTGCACTTTATAATTTTTATAAAATGTTCCTTCGAATGTTGTCTCTACGGAAATTTTGATTCCGCTTGTAACTTGTTGTACCATGAAGTTGACCTTAAAAATGCTAATTTAACGTATTTTTCTTTTGCTTGCAGGTTTTTAGCTTTTACTGGGGTGATTTTTAACAGCTTTAAAGTTTTAAAGACTTATTTTGGATTGAAATTGTTGTTTTGCACAAATGTTTCCAGTTCTGCGAAGAAATTCATAATGTCTTTTTCCTTCAAAATGGAATTAATGGTAACCAATCTAACAAATTCCTGCCCTTTAAACGTGCCGTAGCTTACCATAAGTTTGGCGTTTTCATAGAGTGCTGTGCAGAGTTGTTTTGCTGGAGTGTTTTTGTAATTAAAGCAAACGGATATGGAATTGTCAAAACTATACAAAGTGTAGTCTGGGTGGCTGCTAACATAATTTCTGGCAACATCAGCCAATTGGAATTGTTTGTCAACAATCGTTTCCAATCCTTCCGTGCCGATGCTTTTCCAAAGCGTCCAAAATTTTAGGGCGTCATTGCGTCTTCCACATTGCAACGAGGTTTTTCCCAGGTTGTAATCGTCTCCATCCGTTTGGTATAAATATTCAGCTTCACTGGAAAATGAAATATGAAGGTCTTCAGCGTTTTGGGTAACTATGATGGAGCAGCTCAAAGGTGTTCCCAACATTTTGTGGGCGTTGACGCTGAAGGAGTCTGTTAGTGCAATGCCTTTTACTAAATGAGCATATTTCTTACTGAAAATCACCGATCCACAATAAGCGCCATCCAAATGCAGCCAAAGGTTGTATTTGCTGCTTACTTTGTGAATTTCTGTAACATCATCAAAAGCTCCCATGACGGTGGTGCCAGCAGTGCAGTTCACAAAAAAGGGATGGTGCCCTTCGGCAAGATCTTGTTTGATTTTCATTTCAAGGTCTTCAGGAAGCATTTCTCCATGATCATTGGTTTTAACCTCACGAACCTGATTTCTTCCAATCCCCATTAGTGCTGCATTTTTGTTGATGGAGTAATGGGAAACTTCGGAGGTGTAAACAATCATTTTGGAAGTAACTCCTTTGTTGGGTGCCGTTTTACTGTGTTTGTCGCGTGCCATGACCATGGCCATAAAGTTGCTCATAGATCCTCCGGGGGCGAAGGTACCATCGCTGCTGGGGCCATAACCAATCATTTCGCAGATTTTCTTAAGGATGATTTTCTCAATTCCTATTTGTGGGCCTCCTATTTTATAAGTATACATGCTGGTGTTTAGCATGACGGCCAATAGGTCTCCCAAGGTGGCCTTTTCCACACGTCCGCCATACAATTGATTGAAAAAGGAAGAGGAGGCGGTTTTGGGCGTATATTTTATGATTTCTAGTAAGGAAGCTTTAAAGTCTTCTTCGGAAGTTGGTTCGTCGGGCAGTTCAAGGTCTAGGCTGTCATATAGTTGTTCTGTGTCAATTGGCTTGGCAACAGGCTGGCTTTGTTCTTCTTCTAAAAGTATTTGGGCCAGTTCATTAAACAGCTTTAAATCTTTCTCCATGAATTCCGTGTTGAAAGCCTGAAATTACAAGCAAGTCTAAAATTATTAAAAATTACTATCAAAACCATTGAAAACTAGTAAGATTTGAATGAATTGATAATGACTTTGTCTCATTCTGTAATCTAACATTACGGACTTCGTTGTCAAAACTTTTTAATTTGTAATATTTACAGAAGTACCTTCGCCTAGGCCGATCAACCTGTCATAGCGAGCTCCTAGGTCGCGGTAATACACCAAAACTTTATAATTGTTCTCGGTTTGGTAATAATTACCGCAAATAGCACCTTCGTCCAATTGCCCATTTTCATCACGAACTACGTATTTGTAGTTGTAAAATCCTTGTTTCAGTTTTATTTCAGCTTCATAGATACCTTTGCTAGGGTTGTAGGCCATCTTGTTGCTTTCGTCTGTAATGTAATTATTGTAGTTGCCGTAAACATAGATGGATTGTCCTATTGGAAGTTCAGGCAGTAACAATGAAAAATGAATACTGGTGTAATCTGCTTCAATAGATGGATTGTCGGTGTCTAAGGCTGTGATTACAAAATTTCCGTTGATATCGGGGTTGTAGGTGTAGGGCTGTCCTGCTCTAGCTGTATTAGTGAACAAGAATCCGTGGTAAATATCCCTTAAGTCAATAAACTGAACACCAACATTCGCTGCGCGAACATCCTTGTTCTCAAAAAACAAATATTCATTGCCTCCCCAAAAACTCGATTCGGTAGTGTATTTGTAAATGAGTTCTTTACCCATGGTATACTGAGGTTTCAGAGAGGATATAGCTGTGTTAAGGTTATTGTTCTGGATTACCAGGGTTTTAACGGTTTCGCTTGGATTGTTCAGGTTCAATCCTCTAGAATTAATGATAAAGTCAACCGACTGCTTTTCATTAATGACACTCACATCTCTAGAGCGCTTTAATGTTACGCCAACACTCACTAAATCTTCATAGACCATAAATTTTCTTGAGAACATCAATTCTTCGTATTGGTCATAGATTGAAATGAGGTAATTGCCACTTTTTAAAATGTTGCCTGTTTGGTTGTTTGGGATTTGGAGGGTATAGTGGGAATAAATTTGATAAGTATTGAATGAGTTTTCATAGTTGCGGATTCGTTGGTTGTCGAAACCTTTTAGATATTCGGATTTAACCAGTTGTGAAGGTGTCCAATCAAAATTGAAATGTTCAATGATATAATAGAAATCTTCCTCATTCCCCGTTAGGGCATCAAACTCCAAAACCAAAGGTCGTCCCAAGGTCAAGATTGGGAGTTGACTCTCCTGAGTATCACCCTTAAATGTGATAGTTTTAATGAAATCTGGAGGGGCGACTTCGGAAACTTGTGAGAAAATAAGGAGAGGTGATAGGAAAATTAAGGCGATGAGGTTGAATTTAGATGTCATTAAAGTCTTATTTTGATGTAAATATAGTTAATTTTATAGGACGTAAATTTTGTTTATTTAGAATTGGTATAAATAAATAACTAGCTATTATTTCAAATATAATTTAGCTATTAATTCGTAAATTTGCGTCGATTTTTAGACAATTAATTTCAATATCAAACATATGTCAAACGACATTAAGATTAAAAAAGGTCTGAATATAAACCTAAAAGGTGAAGCTGATAGGTCCACAGAGAACGCGATCATCAGTAATTTCTGCACCATCAGGCCCGAAGACTTTCACGGCGTTACCCCAAAATTAGTAGCAAAAGAAGGCGCAAAAGTAAAAGCAGGTGAAACTGTTTTTTATGACAAAGCGAATGAACTTGTGAAATTTGTGTCTCCAGTTTCTGGAGAGGTAGTAGAGGTACAACGTGGTGCAAAACGAAGAATTTTAGCAATCAAGATCCAAGCGGATAAAGAGCAATCTTACCTAGAAAGCGGCAAATTGGATGTGGCTTCTGCAAAAGCAGAGGCTATCAAATCTCATTTGTTGGCTGCGGGTTGTTGGCCTTTTATCAAGCAACGTCCTTACGATGTTATTGCCAATCCAAACAAAAGCCCTAAGGCTATTTTTGTATCGGGATATGCATCGGCGCCATTGGCAGCAGATTACGATTATGCGCTGCAAGGTAAAGAGGCAGAGCTTCAGGCTGCAATTACGGCTCTTGGAAAACTTACAGAAGGTGCCGTGCACGTGTCTGTAGGTGCTGGTTCCAATTCACCATTGGCGGGGCTTTCAGGGGTTACCTTGCACAAGGTGTCTGGACCACACCCGGTTGGGAATGTAGGAACACAGATCAATAAAATTGATCCAATCAATAAGGGAGAAGTGGTTTGGACCTTAGCTCCTCAGGATTTGGTGATTATTGGTGAATTGTTGCTAACTGGAAAATTCAACGCAGAACGTATTGTTGCCTTGGCAGGATCTTCAGTGAAGAAGCCTAGATATTTCAGAACCAAAATTGGTAGCGAAGTCGCTACTATGGTTTATGACAATGGCATTGATAAAGACAGTAACTGCAGAATTATCTCTGGAAATGTACTTACAGGAAAACAAGTGAAGCCAGATGGTTGTTTGGATTACTACAGCAACACCATTACGGTAATTCCTGAGGGAGATGATTACGAATTCTTTGGCTGGAACAAACCTGTTTTCAATAAAATATCAACTTCTAGAGCATTGACTTTTTCATGGTTGAACCCTAAGAAGAAGTTTGATTTAGATACTAATACCAACGGAGAGCACAGAGCATTTGTGGTAACTGGAAACTACGAGGAAGTATTCCCTCTGGATATGTATCCAATGCAACTTTTAAAGGCTTGTATGTACAAGGACCTTGACGAAATGGAAGCTTTGGGGATGTATGAAGTTGCCCCAGAAGATTTTGCTTTGACCGAATTTGTTTGTGTGTCTAAACAACCTCACCAAAAAATTATTAGAGAAGGTTTGGACTTAATGATTAAAGAAATAGGATAGCCATGAGTTTGAAAAGTACATTACATAACTTAAAAGAAAAGTATAAAGGCACCAAGATGGCGCCTGCGTTTAACGCATTGCATACCTTTTTATACTTGCCTAACGATACCACTCATGGTGGAACTCATATTAAGGCTGCCGACGATTTGAAGCGTACCATGAATACGGTAATCATGGCTTTGATTCCGTGTTTGATCTTTGGTATGTTCAATGCCGGATACCAACATTATCATGCATTGGGAACTCCTGTAGATTTCTTGTCTTGGGATTCCTTTTCTATTGGATTGATAAAAGTATTGCCTTTAATTATTGTGTCTTATGGTGTAGGACTTGGAATCGAGTTCTTGTTCGCTATTATTAAAGGACATGAAGTTGAAGAAGGTTACTTGGTAACTGGAATGTTGGTGCCACTTATTGTACCAATCGATTTACCATTATGGATGTTGGCAGTTGCCGTAGCATTTGGGGTAGTTATTGGTAAAGAAGTATTTGGAGGTACAGGGATGAACATCCTTAACCCTGCATTAACGATTCGTGCGTTTTTGTTCTTCGCATATCCAACGTGGATGTCTGGAGATAAAGTATGGGTACACGGTGCTGTAGAGCGTGCCAATGAAATTGCCAGTGGAGCAAATGTTGATGTGATTTCAGGTGAAACCATTTTAGGAAGTTTAGCACAAGGAAATGGAGCAGGATATTCTGTTGCCGATATGTTCTACGGATTTATTCCTGGTTCTGTTGGAGAGACTTCTACCTTCTTGATTCTTTTGGGAGGATTGTTCTTGATCTTCACTAAAATTGGAAGCTGGAGAATTATGTTGTCTTCTGTATTGGGAGCTTTGGTAATGGGATTGATTTTTAACAGTGTTGTTGATGCTGGTTGGGTAACTGTAAGCAGTAAATTCTACGGATTGATGAGCACTGAATTCTGGCACCATTTATTAATTGGAGGTTTTGCCTTTGGTACTGTGTTTATGGCTACAGATCCTGTAACGGCTTCTCAAACCAATAAAGGAAAATGGATTTATGGATTCTTAGTAGGATTCATTTCAATCTTGATCCGTGTGTTCAACCCGGCTTACCCAGAAGGTGTGATGTTGGCCATTTTATTGATGAACGTATTTGCACCGACCATTGACCACTACGTGGTACAAGGAAATGTTAAGAAAAGAATGAAACGTTTAAAAGCAAAAACAGCTTAAGATGAGTAATAAAACAGATAGTAACGTATATACCGTATTGTTTGCCATTGGTATGGTAGTGGTAGTAGGAGCTTTGTTGGCTTTTACTGCGGCGTCACTTAAGGATACAATTGGAAAAAATGTGGAGTTGGAAAAGAAACAAAACATTTTGTATGCTATGGGTGTAAACGAAAATGATGAGAGTAGCGCTGTTTTTGTAGATAAATCTCAAGCTCCAGAATTGTTTTCAAAGTACATCACTAAGCAATTGGTAATGCAAGGTGGTGAAGTGTCAGAAGATGCTAACGCTTATTTAATCGATATCAAAAAAGCTAAAGAAGCTGCTGCTGGAGATGCTTCCAAAAGACAGTTGCCAATATTTGTAGGAGAGAAGGATGGAAAAACTTTCTATATCGCTCCAGTTTATGGTAAAGGACTTTGGGATGCTATTTGGGGCTATGTTTCTATGGACGAAAACATGGTTGTTCAAGGCGCCTATTTTGATCACAAAGGAGAAACTCCTGGACTTGGGGCCAACATTAAGGAGCGTTTCTTTATGGATGACTTTATTGGAGAGCATTTATTGGATAGCAACGGAAACTTCAAAGGAGTTGATGTAGCTAAAGGAAATGCAGACCCTAAGAACGAAAACAAAACCGATAACGAGGTAGACGCAATTGCTGGTGCCACTATTACTGGTAATGGTGTTGCTGCAATGTTGAAAAGCGACTTACAATTGTACAAGCCTTTTTTCGATAACTTAAAAAACAACTAATAAGATATGGGACTTTTATCAAAAAAAGACGCCAAGTTAATTACAGACCCATTAGCGGACAATAACCCTATTACCATTCAGGTATTAGGTATATGTTCTGCCTTGGCTATTACTGCTCAATTGAAAGCGTCTATTGTAATGGCTATTTCGGTAATGTTTGTATTGGGAATGGGGAACGTAGTTATTTCATTGATCAGAAACATCATTCCTTCTAAAATTAGAATTATCGTTCAGTTAACAGTAGTTGCTGCCTTGGTAATTATCGTTGACCAAGTACTAAAGGCGTTTGCATACGAATTAAGTAAAACGCTTTCTGTATTCGTTGGTTTGATTATCACGAACTGTATTATCATGGGACGTTTTGAGGCTTTTGCTCTTGGTAACGGACCGTGGAGATCTTTCTTGGATGGTATTGGTAATGCCTTAGGATACGGGATCATTCTTGTAATCGTTGGATTCTTCAGAGAACTTTTAGGTTCTGGTACTTTATTGGGATTTAAAGTATTGGGAGACCCAATTGAAAAAACTGGATTGTATGCTTTAGGATATGAAAACAACGGATTTATGTTGTTATCGCCAATGGCATTGATCGTGGTGGGTATCATCATCTGGGTACAACGTAGCAGAAACAAAGATTTAATTGAAGATTAATCCTTAGCGGGTTACTTAAAAAGATAGATTATGTTAGAGCACATAGAATTATTTTTCAAATCGATATTTATAGACAACATGGTATTTGCCACTTTCTTAGGAATGTGTTCTTACCTTGCAGTGTCTAAAAAAGTGTCTACAGCTGTAGGTCTAGGAGCTGCCGTTATATTTGTATTGGCGGTTACTGTGCCAGTAAACTGGTTGTTGGACCAATACATTTTACAACCAGGAGCTTTAAAATGGTTAGGGGCAGAGTATGCCGATTACGACCTGAGCTTCCTTTCTTTCATCATGTTTATTGCTACTATTGCAACCATGGTACAATTGGTAGAGATTGTTGTAGAGAAGTTCTCTCCAGCATTGTATAACTCTCTTGGTATTTTCTTGCCGCTTATTGCTGTAAACTGTGCTATTTTGGGAGGATCTTTATTTATGCAATCTCGTGAGATTCCTTCTATCGGATTGGCATTCAACTATGGATTGTCTTCTGGTATTGGTTGGTTCTTGGCTATTTTAGCAATTGCTGCTATCCGTGAGAAAATTAGATATTCCAATGTTCCTGCGCCTTTGAGAGGTTTAGGTATCACGTTTATCATTACAGGTCTTATGGCTATTGGTTTCATGAGCTTTGGTGGTATGTTGACTGGAGGTGATGAAGGCGCTAAAGAAGAGGCTGAAACTGCACAGGTAGAAACTGTAAAGAAGGACACAGAGAATAAGTTAGCTAACAATACAAAAGTAAACGAGTAACATGATATTAGCAGCAGGTACAGTAGGAACCATAGTAGCAACGGTCGCTGCCTTTTTGGTAGTAACACTTTTATTGGTGGCCTTGTTATTATTCGTAAAACAAAAATTATCTCCTTCAGGGCCGGTTAAGATTAAAATTAACGGGGAAAAGGAAATTGAAGTAGCCTCAGGAGGGAGTTTATTGTCTACTTTAGGAAATTCAAAAATCTTCTTGCCTTCCGCTTGTGGTGGAGGTGGAACTTGTATCCAATGTGAGTGTCATGTATTAGCTGGTGGAGGTGAAGCGCTTCCAACCGAGACACCTCACTTTACTCGTAAGGAGTTGCAACATGGTGCGCGTTTGGCATGTCAGGTTAAGGTAAAACAAGACATGGAAATCACCATTCCGGAAGAAGTATTTGGTATTAAAAAATGGGAAGCTGAAGTTGTACGTAACTACAACGTGGCATCCTTCATCAAGGAATTCGTGGTACGTATCCCAGAGGATATGAACTATAAAGCTGGTGGATATATTCAAATTGAAATCCCTCAGTGTGAAATTAAATATTCTGATATAGACATTACTGCCCACCCAGAAGAGCACGAAACTCCAGATAAGTTTCAAGCTGAATGGGACAAATTTGGTCTTTGGCCATTGGTAATGAAGAATGACGAAACGGTTGAAAGAGCTTACTCCATGGCCTCTTACCCAGCAGAGGGACGTGACATTATGCTTAACGTGCGTATTGCCACTCCACCATGGGATAGAGCTAAAAATGGTTGGATGGATGTAAACCCAGGGGTAGCATCATCTTACATTTTCTCAAGAAAACCGGGAGACAAAGTGATCATTTCGGGACCTTATGGTGAATTCTTCATCAACGAGTCAGACGCAGAAATGTTATATGTAGGTGGTGGAGCTGGTATGGCGCCAATGCGTTCGCACTTGTACCACTTATTCAAAACTCTTAAAACGGGTAGAAAAGTGACTTATTGGTACGGAGGACGTTCTAAGCGTGAGTTATTCTACATTGAGCACTTTAGAGCTTTAGAAAGAGATTTCCCTAACTTTAAGTTCTTCTTGGCATTATCTGAGCCACTTCCAGAAGATAACTGGAAAGTGAAGAAAGATATCCATGATGAGGCTGGAGATGGATTCGTAGGATTCATTCACAACTGTGTAATCGAAAACTACTTGGATCATCACGATGCTCCTGAAGATATCGAATTATATTTCTGTGGACCACCGTTAATGAACAAGGCCGTAGAAAAAATGGGACAAGATTTTGGTCTTCCAGATGAAAACATCCGTTTTGATGACTTTGGTGGATAATCCAAATGATGAATACAGAAAAGCCGATTCAATTGAATCGGCTTTTTTTATGATGATTTTTGAAATTCTTTAGAACAGTGTTTTGAGATTTTTCAAAGTTAAACAGGGCTGAACAGTCCATTACATTATCAATGCCATCGATTTCACACAATAATTCCACAACAGCACTCAGTCCTTCAAACAATACATTTTTAGCTGTGGGATGTTCTGGTTTTTTATTTTTATGATGCAATGGTAATTTGAATCCGCAGGCCTTTAAAAAAGTGGCCTCAATTTGTAATAATTCCATTGGCGTATACCCATTAAATTTTCTGCCTAGATTTTGGTGTACAATGCCCAGATAATTCAATTCTAAAGAACCATGGTCATTTGATAAATGTTTCCATGAATCTCTATTGTCCAAAATGTTTCCAACAGCACATTGCTTACAACATTCAGGATGTAGGGTATCATTATGGAAGGCCTTATACAGCTTTTTAATGGCTTGATCGAATCTATAAGTAGTAGTCATGACATTCATATTTGCTTTAAGTTACTAAAAATTTGTTCGACGCAGGTGTTAATTGTCTTAGTGTTAAGTTTTTATTTTGTTATTCGTCGGATTTTCCTTCGTTTTTATTTCTTAAATTAGAACATCGTATTCCATTCCATGAAGAACTATTTAAGACTTTCCGGTTTACTTATATTTCTTCTAGCTCCATTTTTTGGAGTAAGGGCGATCGCTCAATCTTTCCAAGACACTTTAAAAGTGGGAGTTTATGAATCTGCGCCATTTGTTATTTTTAAGGAGGACCAAAGCATGCAAGGTGTTAGTGTGTGGTTATGGGAGCAAATAAAGGAAGATCTGAGCCTTCCATATAAGTTGGTGCCTTATTCCTCAGAGCAGCCCTTAAAGGCGCTTTTAAATGATCTAGAAACAGGCAAGATTGATTTAGCCATCAATCCTATAACAATTACAAGCGAGAGGAACCATCAAATTAATTTTACCTATCCTTTCTACGTAGGGAATCTTACCATTGCAGAGAAGAAAGGTTCTAAAATGGGCTCCATAGTTACAGTGTTAAAGGCTATTTTTAGTATTCGTCTATTGTATCTTGTTTTGATGTTGTTTGCTTTGGTACTCATTTTTGGCTTTTTGATTTGGCTGGTGGAAAAACAGAACAACCATTTTGAAAGGGGAAAAAAGGGGCTGGTAAGTAGTTTTTGGTGGTCTGCTGTTACCATGACGACAGTAGGGTATGGTGATAAAGTCCCGGTTTCCAATTTGGGTCGGTTTATTGCTTTGGTTTGGATGCTGTGCTCTTTGATTATAATTTCTATTTTCACTGCCAGTATCACTTCCAGTCTTACGGTTCATGAGCTCACACAAGGCAAACATACTTTGGAGAGCTACAGGAGCGCCAAGGTAGGTACTGTAGCATCATCGGCTACGGAGGGGTTTCTTCAAAGGAATTTTTTCCGTGACATTCATGCATATCCAGAATTCATTTCAGGTCTAAAGGAGCTTGAAAACAATCATCTTGATTATTTTGTTTATGATGAACCTTGGCTGGACTATCAGTTAAACAACAATGCGGAATTTGCCTCACTGCGATTGCTGCCTATGCGGTTTAACGTTCAATTGTACGCCATGCCTATGGCAAAAACACTTTCCAAGGATATACGTGATCAAATTTCAACGGCATTATTGGAGTTAACCGAAAGTCACGATTGGGAATTACTTTTGGATGAATACCAACTCAAGGAATATTAGTTTGGTTTAAAATAGATAGTGGCTCATTTATATAAATTCCCATTTTGTGATACCTTTGCAACATGAGTAAACCATTGTCCACACAGGAACTTCACAACCTTGCCATGAACCATGTAGGAAGGGATTTGGAACAACGAGGATTTGAATTTGTTGCCGTTAATAGCCAACTCAAACGCCATCCGCAATTCGTGTGCATCGATAAAAACAGCCAATATTATTTTGTAATTGTAAGGGCTGTTTTGTTGCCGGATAACCCAAACAATTATGATGTGGTTTGGATGGAAACCTTCAAAAAACACGCGCGCGAAAAAGATGCCAAGGTATTATATGCTGGCGTAGGCCTTGGAAATCCTAATGGTGAAGATCTTCCTTTATATTTGAATGAAGAATATTTGATTGAATATAACGGTATTCAAGTAATCGATACGCATTTCAACTAAACACCCTAACCCTAAATAGCAACCATATTCATTTAGCCTTATTATGATGAAAAAAACTTTGGTACTGGCATTGGTAATGTCTCTTTGTTTTTCTTGCAGTAAAGAAATAAAAAACACAAAACTAACAGGATCCGTTTTCGGAACAACCTATTCGGTAATCTATGATTCAGACGAGAATTACCAACCTCAGTTTGATAGTCTGTTTGCCGTGATTAACAAATCTATGTCTACCTATATGTCGGATTCAGATATTTCTAAAATCAATAGAAATGAGGACGTACAGGTGGATGAGCATTTTACCAAAGTGTTCAATTCGGCGAAAACCATTTATAGATATACCGAAGGTGCTTTTGATCCTACTATTGGAGCTATGGTTAACGCTTGGGATTTTGGGCCGCAAGGAAAAATCAACCATATCGATAGCTTGCAAATTGATAGCTTAATGCGTGATGTTGGTTTCAATAAATTGGGACTAAGGGACGGGAAAATCCAAAAACGACCTAATGCCTTTTTAGACTTTAATGCCATTGCCAAAGGTTACGGTGTAGATGTTATTGGTGAATATTTGGAAAGTCAGCACGTAGCTAATTATCTGGTTGAAATTGGAGGTGAAGTAAGAGGAAGAGGAATGAATATTGAAAAGGAACAACCTTGGAAGGTAGGAGTGGAGATGCCGCATTTTGATGGCACCCAATCCATCATACAAGCTATAGATTTGGTTGATGAAGCTATGGCGACCTCTGGTACCTATAGAAAGTTCAAAATTGATGACAACGGTAATCGCTACTCACATATCATTGATACCAAAACGGGCTACCCTAGTAAAACCAACCTGTTAAGTATTTCTGTAATTGCAGAGGATTGTATGACGGCAGATGCCTACGCTACAGCCTTCAAAGCGATGGGGATTGAAAAAGTGGAAGCGTTTTTGGGAAAACACCCAGAATTAAAAGTTTTCTTGATTTTTGAAAACGACAAAGGCGAGTTTGAAACCAAGGCTATAAATGGTTTCCCAGCAGAATAAATTTGAGTGCATCTATTTTCTTACCACTGGAATAATTTCTCCCTTGGCAAGGCAATAGGTCTCAATGTCATTTTCTGAAAGCCTTGCTGTATAGTCAACTTCTTCTACGGTAAATCCAATACTTCGGAGTTTGTCAAAATAATCCCTGCCGTATACCCTTACGTGGTCATATTGCCCAAAGATTTTGTCACGTTCCTTCTTGTCCGTTATGGAGTCGTCTTCAAACGTAACCTCTCGATTAAGGTCTTGCGGGATTTGAAATACTCCAAAACCGCCTGGTTTTAAAATGCGATAAAGTTCTTGCATTGCTTTGGTATCGTCCGGAATGTGTTCCAAAACATGGTTGCATAGAATGATATCAAAGGAATCATTTTCAAAAGGAAGATTGCAGATATCTGCCTTTACATCGGCCAAAGGCGAATTGAGGTCTGTGGTGGTATAGTCCAAGTTGTCCTTGGCTCTAAAACGCTTGTAGAAGGCTTGCTCTGGAGCAAAATGAAGTACTTTATGCTGTCCCGTAAAAAAGTCGGTTTCATTTTTTAAATACAGCCATAACAGTCTATGACGTTCTAAAGACAAAGTGGATGGTGATAATACATTGCTTCTTTGGTTGCCATAACCGTAGGGTAGGAACGTTTTAAAGCTTTTCCCGTCAATAGGGTCTGTAAATTGATCACCTTTAAGGTAAGCGGCTAAAATTGGTCTAACCGCATAGCTTAAACGAATAAGTACTGGTCTGGGAACGGTATTTAAAACTATTTTGAAAAGCTTCTTCAAGGGCAAATTACATTTCAATTGGTTGGGACAATGTAATCAATTCCGAAATGCTGTCCCAAAGTTGTATGCGGTGTTGCAAAGCTAATTTGGCAATTTCCAAAGTCTCTTCCCATTTTTGCGAATCGTCACCACAAAGTTCGGCAATCATCTTTAAGGATAAAGGTCCATGCTCGTCACCATCCAATTCAATATGACGGTTCAAATAGTAAGTCAATTTACTACAATCGGTTTTTTCTGCCTCCGATTGATTGATTATTTGGAAGAACATATCAGGAATCACATCTTCACGACCAAACGTAAAAGCCGATGCAATTTTATGAGCCTCATTACTGGCAATCACCTCAAAGGTGAAATTGATAAACTTTAAGGTTTCTTCTTGTAGTGACGTTTTTAGTGCGGCATCGTTAATAGTAGCTCCTTCACATATATCGTTAACAAAAGCTTCTATTGGCGTTGTATTGGCACCAATTTGTGACATGGCATCCAAGTACATTTCGTAATGGCTTTTAGGTTCGCCAAGTTCGTTGACATCGCTTTCCTCACCCAATACAATTTCATTAATGAATCTTGCAGTAGCTGGATTTTTAGCAGGCACCCAAGGTAATGTTACCGTGGTTAACTGGTTTTGCAAAGCCTTTAAAAGTGACATAAAATCCCAAACAGCAAAAACATGTTGTTCCATAAAGATTTTGATGTCTTCAATAGAGGAAAGGTTGCTGTATAAATGGTGGTTATTGAGTGCGTCTCGAAGCGGAGTGAGTTCCTGCTCGATTAAATCAATTCTATTCATAAATCTGATTAAAGGACCAATGCTTTTTGTCTGAATTCATTTTCTTCATCGCTCTCGATGCCCAATGCTTCGTAGATATAGGCAAACGTAGAAAGGATTTCAGGTTTTCCATCAATAATGGCAACGTCATGTTCAAAATGCGCAGATGGTTTATTGTCTAAAGTGGTGATGGTCCACCCATCTCTATGTTGCTTGATACGGTGAGTTCCCATATTGATCATAGGCTCGATAGCCACTACTTGACCTTCGATGAATTTTTTCCCACGGCCGCGTTTTCCATAATTTGGCATTTCTGGATCCTCGTGCATTTTGCGTCCAATACCGTGACCAACAAGCTCACGAACGACCCCGTAACCATGAGATTCACAAAACTGTTGAATAGCAAATCCAACATCTCCTACGCGGTTACCAACCTTAAACTCTCTAATTCCTATGTAAAGGGATTCTTTTGTAACGTCCAATAACTTTTGGGTTTCTGGATCAATTTCACCTACAGGGAAAGTGTAGGCATGGTCCCCGTAAAAATCATTCTTGATAGCACCACAGTCAATGGAAATAATGTCACCTTCCTTTAATGGCTCATCCGTTGGAAATCCATGAACAACTTGAGAGTTAGGACTCATACAGAGGGTATTTGGGAAGTCGTACAATCCCAAAAATCCGGGAATGGCACCTTGTTCCCTAATATATTCCTCCGCCATTTTATCCAATTGCAAAGTGGTTACGCCAGGCTTTACTTCCTTGGCTAACATTCCTAAAGTTTTGGATACAATCAAGGCGCTTTCGCGCATCATTTCTATTTCCTCTCTTGTTTTTGCTATAATCATGATTCAAAAAAATATGTGCAAAGATACTTAAAATAAACTAGCTATCTTACATTGGTTTTTGCACTGACTTTGGTCAGTGTGGGTTCCATTATTATTTAATTACTTTGCAAAGAGTATTAATGTGAAGCGTTATGTATAAGTCAGTTACAGCAGAAGAAGCGGTTAAAATAGTTAAGTCCAACGATAAAGTATATTTACAGGCAGCGGCGGCGGCACCTCAGGTTTTGATTAAAGCCTTGACGGAAAGACATGAGGAACTTAGAAATGTAGAGATTTGCCAATTGCATACCGAAGGAGAGGCTCCTTATGCCAATCCGGAGTTAAGAGACAGTTTTCATGTTAATTCTTTTTTCTTAGGGAAAAACGTACGCCACACTCTGCAGGCTGGAAACGGATCTTATACCCCTGTATTTTTAAGCGAATTGCCTTTGTTGTTCAAACGAAATATCGTGGACCTGCAAGTAGCGCTAATTCATGTTTCGGTTCCAGATAGACATGGGTATTGTTCTTTGGGTGTTTCTGTGGAAGCTACTTTGGCGGCCATTGACAATGCCGATTATGTGATTGCCCAAGTAAACAAACAAATGCCAAGAACTTTTGGGGATGGTATTATTCACGTATCCGAAATTGATGCTTTCGTGGATTGTGATGAACCTTTGCCAATTCATCATGTGGCCAAACCTTCCGATTTGGAAAACACCATCGGTGATTATGTGGCTAGTTTAATTGAAGACCGTAGTACTTTACAAATGGGGATAGGGAATATTCCAAATGCCGTGCTGACACGTTTGACCTCTCATAAAGATTTAGGATTGCACACCGAAATGTTCTCAGATGGTGTTATTGATTTAATTTTAAGTAATGTCATTACTGGAAATTATAAAGGCATCGATCCAGGAAGAGCCTTGGCCACCTTTTTAATGGGCTCACAACGTTTGTATGATTACGTGCATGACAACCCTTATGTGGAATTGCGTTCTTCAGATTATGTAAACGACGTTTCGGTTATTAAGCAAAACCCAAGGATGGTGGCTATCAATTCTGCCATTGAAGTGGATTTAACAGGACAGGTTTGTGCAGATTCCTTCGGGACAAAAATGTATTCCGGAGTAGGAGGACAAATGGATTTTATACGAGGGGCTTCCTTAAGCGAAGGCGGAAAAGCCATCATTGCTTTGCCTTCAGTTACCAAAAGCGGCATTAGTAGAATTGTACCAACATTAAGACCTGGAGCGGGGGTAGTAACAACACGGTCCCATATCCATTACGTGGTAACAGAATATGGGATCGCGAATTTATATGGTAAAACTATTGCCGAGAGGGTAAAAGCTCTTGTAAATATTGCGCATCCTGACCATAGAGAGGCTATAGATAGACAATATTTTGAACTTTCAAGAGGTTGTTAGCGTCTCAAAAAGGAGAAAATACCTTTTTTTTGCTTCTCTTTTAACTGTTGGGGCATTTCGTTGGTGATGAGCTGATAGACTTCACCCCATCCTAAAACACCTCCTATATTGCGGTCGTCAATAAAGATGTCCGCAAAAATTTTTCGACTTTTGGTGTAATCAAATTGTTCTTCGGGAAAACTTTTGTTTACGGCATAGAAATGAATGCCGTTTTCTTCACAAAACTCTACAGCTTCTTCCAGCCTCACGCCACTGCGGTAGGTCCACAAGATTAAGCGGTGGCCATCGTTTTGGAGGCGCTTAAGGGTTTCAAAAGCGAAAATCCTAGGCTTCCCAATTTTTGGGTAGGCGTCCTCAACGATGGTACCGTCAAAATCAACTGCAATAATTAGCTTTTCCTGAAAATTCATCCGTCAATATTTAGGTCGCTAAAATATACAAAATATATTTCATCAGCCTTATTCAACAAGAGAATGGCGCGTCATAGCTTCAGGTTGTGGCACTCCCATCAGTTTCAAAATGGTAGGTGCAATATCTCCTAAAATACCATCGGTAATTTTGGTTTTATCTTTATCTATTAAAATAATCGGCACTGGGTTTGTGGTATGCGAGGTGTTTGGAGAACCATCTGGATTGATCATGGTTTCACAGTTTCCGTGATCGGCAATTAAAATGGTGGTGTAGTCATTTTCCAAAGCTGTTTCAACTACTTGTTTTACGCATTTGTCCACAGCCTCACAGGCCTTAATGGCTGCTTCCATCACCCCAGTGTGTCCAACCATGTCTCCATTGGCAAAGTTAAGACAAACAAAATCTGCTGATTTTTGTTGCAATTCAGGAACCAATGCATCTGTAAGTTCGTAGGCGCTCATTTCTGGCTGAAGGTCGTAAGTGGCCACTTTTGGTGAATTTTTAAGAATTCTCTTTTCGCCTTCAAACGGTGTTTCTCTTCCTCCAGAAAAGAAAAAGGTGACGTGAGGATACTTTTCGGTTTCAGCAATTCTAATTTGTGTTTTGTGGTGTTTTTCCAAAACTTCACCCAAAGTTTCACATAAATTATCCTTGTCAAAAACTACATGGATTCCTTCAAAAGAATCGTCATAGTTGGTCATCGTTACATAGTGTAACTTCAGTTTGTGCATATTTTGTTCGTGGAAGTCGGTTTGTGTCAAAGCATCTGTTAACTGTCTTCCGCGGTCTGTTCTAAAATTGAAAAAGATTACCACATCGCCTTCTTGAATTTTGGCAATAGGTTCTCCAGCCTCGTCAACGGCAATGATAGGTTTGATAAACTCATCGGTTACGTCATTTTCGTAACTATGATCAATAGATTTCAAGATATTTTTGGAGTGTTCTCCTGTACCGTGTACCAAAGCGTCATAGGCCAATTTTACACGTTCCCAACGTTTGTCTCTGTCCATGGCATAGTAACGCCCTGTAACGGTGGCAAGTTTGGTGTTGGTGTTTTCAATATGCTCTTCAAGTTCGGTAACAAATCCAAAACCAGATTTAGGATCTACATCCCTTCCATCGGTGAAGGCATGTACATATGAATGTTCAACACCATAATCATTGGCTGCATCTACAAGTCCTAACAAGTGGTTGATATGTGAATGAACCCCACCATCACTTAACAAACCAAGAAAATGAATGGGTTTGTTATTGGATTTGGCATATTCAAAAGCTTCTACAAGCGCAGGTTCGTTACGAAGGGTCTTATTTTGGATGGCCAGGTTGATCTTTACCAAATCTTGGTATACAATTCTTCCAGCTCCTAAATTCATGTGCCCAACTTCGCTGTTTCCCATTTGGCCTTCAGGAAGTCCAACATGGAGGCCATCGGTCCTCAAACTTGCATTGGAGTAGGTGTTGTAAAGTGAATCTATAAAAGGTGTGTTTGCGTTGTCAATGGCTGAAACTTTAGGGTCTGGAGATTTGCCCCAACCATCAAGAATCATAAGGATTACTTTTTTGTTCATGGTGCTTTTTATTTTATTCTCAAAGATAATTCTTTATAATAGGACGTCGAAATTTCAAGAGCAGAAATTCCAGTAAAACTGAGGGTTATCATATGGTGAAGCGCAAGTGGGAAAATTAATATAACCTTAACAAATTTGTGTTTAAATAGTTAAAAATGTGTTATATATGATTTTTTTGTGTAACAAATCGAAAATTTATGCGTCTCTTTACTGTAATCAAAAAACAATCATTAATCAAATCATTAAAATCTTTCATCATGAAAAAATCGGTAATTATTATTGCAGCTGCAATGGGATTTATGGTAAGTACCACCTATGCTACAACTTCATTCAAAACAATTGATAATTTTAGAACTGTAAAGGTTAACACTTCTGTAAATCCTTTTTGTGTGGCAATCGCCAAAGGGGATATCCAAACAGTTCAAAAACTTATTGAGTTGGGAGCAGATGTTAACGAGAGATCCAACGGAATGACTCCATTGATGTATGCGGCAAAGTACAACAGAGTGGCCATTATTAAACTTTTGGTGGCTAACGGAGCAGATATTAACAAAAAAAGTGAGGACGGTTTAACAGCGGCACATTATGCAGAGCGTTCCAACGCTCAAGATGCCCTTTCCGTTATTAGCGATTTGGATAAAGCATAAAAATAACACTAGTAGGTGCTATTCAGCATTTATTATTAGTTAGTTGGTTAGTTAGTTTAGTTAGAGAAAAAAACTCCCTATATGGGAGTTTTTTTGTACTTGGCAATGGCTGCTTTTATCTTTTCAATCCGATTATCAGGATCGGGGTGAGTGCTTTGATATTCAGGAACTCGGTTTGGACCTGCGGAGGCTTTTAAGATTTCCATAACCCCAATCATTTCCTCAGGATCGTAGCCTGCATCTATCATTAACATGATACCAAGATCGTCCGATTCCAACTCGTCGCCTCTACTATTGGTAAGTAATTTTTGCTGGCCAATACCTCCAATCAATTGGCCCATATCGGCACCAACGGAAGCTCCTGTGGTAACGGTTTTCCAAAATTCGGTTTCGGCAATACGTTCGGCAGAATGCCTGCCTAAAACATGGCCAATCTCATGACCCAAGACGCCGGCCAACTGGGCTTCATTTTCAAGCTGTGAAAATAGGGCATAGGTAATAAACACTTGTCCGCCGGGAAGCGCAAAGGCATTAACAGTGTTGGAATCCCCCAAAAGGTGAAAATGGTAATCGTATGGGGTTTGACTTGCAATACTGCTTTGCACCAATTTATTGCCCACTTGCGTTACAAAAGCTTGGTATTGGTTGTTGGGATGCAATCCACCGAATTGCTGTTCCATTTCTGGTGCGCTTTGCAATCCAATGGCAATTTCTTGATCGGCAGTCATGTTTATGACTTGATCCTTTCCTGTATAAGGATTGGTTTCCATACTGCTACAGCGCTTGATAAATGCAAAAGCAACAATGCAGAGTCCTAGCAAGAGTCTGATTTTAAATCTATTAGTTCTCATGGTGACATAGTTGTGAAAACTAAAATTACGAAATTTTTAGCGTAATAATTCAGGATTGATATCTAAAAGATGCTCTCTTTTATAGGTTGCTATAAGCTCTGGAGTAAGGAAGTCATTTCCAGCTAAATGTTCATTTTTTAGAATTTCGAATAAGTCCAAATTTTTGTAAGATTCCAAGTACTGTTTGGAAAGCGGTTTATAACTATAATGCCAAGGTTCATATTTGAACCCTTTTCGTGATGGATTGTTGGTGTATACCAAGAAAAATCCAAAACGATTGGCATTGGCATCCATCCATTGTTTGAGTTTATGGAAAGCGCCCTGAACTTCAAAGTGTTCTGCCAATAGGACGTCTCCCTTAGGCTGAACCGCATTGGCGTCAATAATATCAAGGTCGGTTCCCCAATGGTGTCTGGATGTACCAGGAATGGTTGAATATTCTATAATGGCATTGATGGCCTCGGTTTCGGGCATGCCTTGAGAGGTAAACAAATTGTATTTTCGGTTCCAAATACGTTTTTGATGTTCAAAATCGCGATAACTGGATACTGCTTTAATATTGATGCCTTCCTTTAAAGCTTCAGCTTTCATTTCTAAAAAAGCTTCGTGCGCTTCCAAAAGTAATTTGTAACCATTTCCGTAAAGGGCAGGAGCACCTTTGCCAATCAATAATTCACAAGAAATGCGATTGGAAGCCAATAAGTTGTTGGGGAAGGCAGAAAACGCCAGTCCCAACAAGGATGCAGATTTTATGAAATGTCGTCTTTTCAAAGCAATTTAAACATGGAGAAATGTAAGCCTATTTTAGGAATATCAAAAGGTTCACCAATGATTTCAAAGCCATTTTTTTTATAGAATGGAACTGCTATTTCTCTGGCATTGCACCAAACCGTATCGGCTTTTAAGTTTGTAAGTATGGTTTCCCCATGTTGTATTAAGGCTGTACCCAAGTTGAGACCTTGTAAATGCTCAAGTACCGCCATGCCTCGGAGTTGGTACTGTGAAGGATTGGGTAAAAGAGGCGTACTATTTTTAAGATAGGTGACCACTCCAGATAGTTCATTTTTGTAAAAAAGCCCTAGATGGAAGGTTGAATCCAATTCGTCATTATCAAAAATACAGTGTTCAATAGGACGTCCAGGCCTTAAAACTGGGTGCCGAACTACGTGTGTTTCCTCTGGGGTGATAAATTTTATAAAAAAATCTTCTTTTGAAGTTTGTGCCAAAATATTTGAAAAATAATGGGTTAGATAAAACTGAAAACAAACTTAAATAAAAAGTTGAATAAAAATGGATTTTTCTCTTTTGTACATTGAATAGTTTGTATATATTTGCGCCAGAATTGCGGGAGTAGCTCAGTTGGTAGAGCGTCAGCCTTCCAAGCTGAATGTCGCCGGTTCGAACCCGGTCTCCCGCTCAAGAAGCTTCACTGAAAGGTGAGGCTTTTTTATTAAATAGTAGTTAGGGTAAAAACGGAGCCAGTTTCTTTTTAGAAATTGTCTCCGTTTTTTATTTGATGATTATTTCAAATTGGATAAATCTGCTCCTGTAGGGACTTCATAAGGAACCTTGTCCTGTTCAAAAATCCTGGCATCCAAACTACCTTTTAAAGTAATAGTACTTCCGGATACGTGCAACCAGCTACCTTCTCTAAGTCCAACTACGGGTTGAGGGTTGAATTTGTGGAATTCTTGAATTCTGGTCTCTCTGGTTTCTCCCATATGGGTACTGCTTGGATCTGGATCCAAATAATGCGGGTTTAAATTGAAAGGAACAAAACCGAAAGTTTTAAAACTTGGCGGATATACTATAGGCATATCGTTGGTAGTGTTCATGGTCAGCCCACAAATATTACTCCCGGCGCTGGTGCCTAGATATGGCGTTCCGTTTGAAGCCGCTTCCTTGATGACTTCAATAAGTCCATGTTTATAGAGTTGGCTCACCAATACAAAGGTGTTACCGCCTCCCACAAAAATAGCTTTAGCTTGCTTTACGGCTTCGGTAGGAGAGTCAAATTCGTGGATGCCTTTGACGGTTTTGTTTATTTTGGCAAAAGGTTCGCTTACTCTAGCGGTATATTCATCGTGGGAAATCCCCCCTGGTCTGGCATAAGGGATAAACAAAATTTCATCAGTGGCCTTAAAAAAGGTACTCAATTCTTCCAAAAGATATTCCAAAGAACCACTACCATGTAGAGTAGAGGTACTAGCGATAATTATAGTTTTCATCATTCATTAATTTGTCGTAAATTTAAGTAAACATCCCCTTTAACAAAAGTTTATATAACCATTGAAGTTTATTTAAGACAAGATGTCGTTACTTTATTACATAAAACCAAATTTTATGACTAAAGCTCTTTTGCTCATCAGTTTTTTGTTGTTTAGTGTTCAAGGACAGTCGCAACAGCTTAATAGAATCATGGTAAACGGTAGAATAGTGGTGGATAGTGATGATATTGAAGGCGTGACCGTTTTTAATAGGAATTCCAGTAAAGGGACTATTACCAATGAAAAAGGAGAGTTTTCCATAAAAGTTGCAGTTAACGATGTTTTGGAGTTCCATGCCTTGCAGTTTCAGGAATTTGAGGTCGTTATAGACCAGGAGATTATCATTTCTAAACAGCTTACAGTGTTTTTGGTGGAAAAAGTAAACAAATTGGATGAGGTGGTGGTGCTACCATATGATCTTTCTGGGAATTTGATGATAGATGTGGAAAGTATCAAAATCTATAATGCCGATTTAAAGGGGCTTGATTTGGGATTGGGAAATATGGAAGAATTTGAGTTTCCAGATGATGCCCGATCCAGAACTGAAAATTTCACCATGCACTCTCAGGGACAAACTATGAAGAATGGCCTGAATATTAAGAACATTGTAAGTCTACTTTTGGTGCCTTTATTTGAATCGCCAACTAATAAAAGTGCGGACAAAGTTGATACGGTAGATATTCCTATGAGCAGTTTTAAAAGTCAATATAGCGAAGAGTTTCTAGAGCAAAACTTCGGAATCCCTAAAGATCAAGTAGATGATTTTATCATTTATGTAGAAGATAGTGGCTTGGATTATAGCTTGCTGGACGAAGGCAAAGAATTGCAATTCCTTGAATATATTAATGACAAAAGCAAACTTTTTTTAAGCACGCAGAGTGGCAGAAATTAAGAAGCTTTTTTTTCTATGTTACTTTGCTGGTATTGGAATACTCTGTGCTCAGCAAAAGGTTTTGGAAGGTATTGTTTCAGCAAGTGGGGATGTAGAGGGTATTCACGTTATTAATAAAACAGCAAGTAAATTTACTAAAACAGATGAAAACGGGAGTTTTGAAATTTCGGCAAGTCTTCAAGATACGTTGCAAATCACAGGTATAAAGTATAAAACTAAAGAGCTAATCGTAACTACTGAAATTTTCAATTCAAAAACCGCAAAAGTTACTCTGGAAGACCAAATCAATGAATTGGATGAGGTGATTGTGGGGAAGGTATTGACGGGCAATTTATTGCTGGATGTACAGAATTCTGAAGCCAAACGAGATATCAATTTTTACGATGTGGGCATCCCAGGTTATACCGGGAGGCGCAAAACCCAAAGTGAACGGAGGCTTTATGAAGCGACCACAGGTGGCGGGATTGTGCCGCTCAACCCAATCATGAATTGGATTTCTGGTCGTACCAAGCGGCTTAAGCATTTAGTTAAGTTGGAACGTCAGGATCAATATATGAATCAAACCATGTCTGAGTTTTGGGAGATGCTTATGGAAATTGATGAGTTGGAGGAATCCCAGAAAATGGAGTTTTTCTATTTTGCTTCGGAAGATGAGCGCTTCATGGAACTCTATAAATTGAATAACGATATGTTGATGTTTGAATATCTCAATGAAAAATTGGAGGCCTACAGAAAACGTCTTAACGAGAATAAGAATTGACCGTTAAATATTTTTGAAACACTGAGCATCTAAATAAACTACTTAGTATATTTGCATCGTGATACTATCAAGAACATTTTTATTTATAGGCACTACCGAAGTCATGTTCATACTATTTATAGTAGTTATGGTGTTTGGTGCCGATAAAATTCCTGAAATAGCGAGAGGGTTGGGGAAAGGTATGCGCATGCTTCGCGATGCCTCTACCGATATCAAATCGGAAATTACCAAAAGCGCCGAAAAAAATGGGATTGATACCAGTATTACCCAAGATGTCCAAGACGAACTTACTAAAGTTAAGGACGATTTGGAGCAATTTACCGGGTCTGTAAGACGTAAAATGTAAAGTTTCTTTTACAATTTTCGGCTTATGGTAAGGCCGTCTCTAATAGGTAGCAAAACGGTTTCAATACGTTTATCCTCCTTCAATAATTTATTGTATTCCAAAAGTGCCAAGGTTGAAAGATCATCCTCTTTTACCTGTTGGATAACTTTACCACTCCACAATACATTATCGGATAATAAAATACCGCCTTTGTTGAGTCTGTCCACAATCAAGTGGAAGTAGTTGACATAGTTGGGCTTGTCCGCATCAATAAACACCAAATCATAAGTGAGGTCCAGTTCCGGAATAATTTCCGTGGCATCTCCTAAATGTTGGTGGATTTGGGAACCATAAGGAGAGATGTCAAAATATTTGCGTTGAAAATCCACCAACTCTTCATTGATGTCAATCGTGTGTAAAACACCATGTTCCTGAAGCCCTTCTGCTAAACATAAGGCAGAATAGCCTGTATAAGTACCGATTTCCAAAATGCTCTTGGGGTTGATAATTTTTGAAATCATACTCAACAATCGCCCTTGGTAATGCCCACTCAACATTCTTGGCTGCAAAATCTTTTGAAAGGTTTCCCTTGTAAGCTGTTGCAGCAATTCTGGTTCGTCCTCCGTATGGGCAACCACATACTCGTCTAAGGCTTCAGGTATAAAATGCATTAGGATAGAATCTTGTTGATTAAATTTTGCTTTTTGGATTCGTCGTCACCAAACAACCATTGCAGGACGTTGTCTTCCCACATGGCGTCTTTTTCCTGTTCGTTGATAATCTTTCGTTCTATGGCCAAATCCAAGATTTTCCCTGGATATGATGATTGTGTGGCACTTTCCATTTCTCCCAATGGGTAAGGGTCGTCCAAGCCCATTAGCACTTGTTTGGAAGTCTGGTTTTTGATCAAGAGTTCCAAAGAACCCGTGTCATGAACCAAAGTATCAAAGAAAATGTTCTTATGGCCAACGGCTTTTCGTGGATGCACTTTGCCTTCAAACAAATCGTGTCTACCGTCAAATCCTTGAATACGTCTTCCTAGGTTAATTTGTGCCAATTGGCCACCGTGCGCAAAACAAACCCGCATGTTCGGGTACTTTTCATAATAACCATTTAAGGTCAAGAAATGGTAGGCATCCGCACATTGAGCCAGCATCCAAATTAAGTGGAATCTCCAAGACGTGTTTTGTAACTTAATGAATTTTTCTCCATCATAAGGATGGATTTCCACTGCCAAGTTGTACTTGTTGGCCAATTCAAAAATAGGCTCGTTTTCTTCATCAAAAATACAGCGCCAGGTACCAATGGTGTCCATGTAGTGTGTTGGCAAACACAATAGGTTCATGCCCAATTCCTCAACACAACGTTCAATTTCCCAACAAGCACCTCTCACAAATCCTGGGTGTACCACAAATCCACAGGTAAATTTACTTGGATTTTCAGCTTGAATTCTTCCGTTGAAATCATTTTGGAATCGTAAGGCCTGCTTCATTTCTTCCAAGCGCAAACCATTACCGTACAGTTGCGATAAATTTAGTACTACAGCATGATCGATATTAAAACGATCCATCCATTCCAATTTCTCCTTCAAAAAGAAACTAGAGTCCGTAACCGGACGACTCCAATCTTTCTGAAGCATATATTTTCGGTCCTTATCTACCCAAAAAATACCTTTGTCTTTCATAAACTGAGGAATCTCTTCTGGATAGGGAAGTAAATGGGAATGGCCGTTAATGCGAAGTTTGCGTTTTTCCATGAGTGGGTGATGAGCTAGTGTTTTGGTTTGGGGTTATTCTTCGGTTTTTACAGGTGTTGGTGGTTGCATAACGTGCCCGCAATTGGTACAAGTGCGTTTGTCCAAATCGCCATAATATTTATCAAAAATTACAGGCATATCGGTTTCAATGTTATCCACCGGAAACTCTTCACGATACAGTTGCTCGTTGCAATTTTCGCAATACCATTCCAAGGCATCATTCACACCTTCGGCTCTTGGGTATTCAATCACCAAACCAACCGTATTGGCTTTACGTTGCGGCGAATGTGGCACACCCGGAGGCAACAAATAAATATCTCCTTCCTTGATTTCAATATCTTCTGGTTGGCCATCGTTCATGATGCGCAATATCATATCGCCTTCCAATTGGTAGAAAAACTCAGGTGTTTCGTTATAGTGATAATCTTTTCTACTGTTGGGACCCCCAACAACCATCACTATATAGTCACCGTTAGGCCATACACATTTGTTACCAACTGGCGGTTTTAATAAATGACGGTTTTCGTCAATCCACTTTTTAAAATTTAATGGGCTTACCAATTTACTCATTACAATATATTTTGGGCGTGCCCCTTACGGGTCGGGTTTTTCGCGCTACACGGTAGCTTGCTTCAACCCCTCACGCGGGTTTCTATAAAATTACAAACTTTTTGTGCGTCCACCATCAACCGGAAGGTTAATTCCGTTGATATAGCTGGCACATTGGCTGGCCAAAAACGTTACGGCATAGGCCAACTCTTCTGGCTGTGCAAAACGCTTTGCAGGAACGGCTTGTTTCATGGCATCGGCAGCGGCTTCTTCACTGGTTCCAGTTTTAGCCGATTTGTTTTTGATGATTTCTGTCAAACGCTCAGTTCCCGTAGCACCAGGCAATACGTTATTTACCGTAATACCAAATTGTCCCAATTCATTGGCCAAAGTTTTACTCCAATTAGCAACAGCCCCACGAATGGTATTGCTCACCCCAAGTCCGTCCAAAGGTTGTTTTACCGAGGTAGAAATCACATTGATGATACGCCCATAACCTTCTTCCTTCATAAACGGAACCACCGCTTGTGTCAAAACGTGATTACATTTTAAGTGATTGGTAAAGGCGCTTTCAAATTCTTCCAACTTGGCATCAAAAACTGGGCCTCCAGCTGGACCACCTGTATTGTTTACCAAAATATGAAACCCGTGATGTGCTGAAATAAAATCAGTCACCTTTTGTTGCAGTGCTTCCGGATTGGAAAAATCGGCAACAATATAAGAGTGCTCTTCGCTGTTTGGTAATTCGGCAAGTACCGCTTTTAATTTATCTTCATTTCTGGCTACCAAAGTAACTTTGGCACCTTCCTTTGCTAATTCAATGGCTGTGGCTTTTCCAATACCTGCAGTACTTCCGCAAACCAAAGCGTATTTATTGTTTAAGTTTAAATTCATGTCTTAATATTTACATTTCATTAATCATGGGTCAGTATATTACTTTATTCCCATTTATAAAAGTTTCCACACATTTAATGTCATCTAAATTTTCAGTCGCTACCGAAAATGGATCCTTGTCAAGTATTATAAAATCAGCATATTTTCCTGTTTCCAAGGAACCTAATTTATCCTCCATCTCAATTTGCCAAGCGGCATTAATGGTCAAAGTTTTTATGGCGTCCATTAAAGAAATCCGTTCATCTTCATTAATAACATACCCTGAGGATGTTTTGCGTTCCACAGCTGTTTGAATAAGCCTGAACGGTTTACTTTCAAACATAGGCTGATCGGCATGAATGCTGCTCACAATACCATTATCTAGAGCCGATTTTAATGGAAGCATGGCATGGCTGCGATCTTCTGCCAAGATGTCTTTGCTTAAGGCATCTCCATAGTAATACAAATGGTTAATATGAAAACTAGGGGTGAGATTCAAGGTTTTTAATTTTGGTAGGTCATTTTTGGAAAGTAACAAACAATGCTCCAAACGATGTCTCGAATTGCTGAAATCCAATGTGCCGTTCAAGGAACGGAAGAACTCAATAATATCCGAATTGGCAGCATCGCCCTGTGCATGAAATGCCATCTGCCAGCCATTGTTGTGATAGGTTGTGATGAACTGTTTTAAACTGTCCTTGGAGGTCAAAGCCTTACCTTTCGAATTTTTTGTGATGTGTAATTTGTTCTGGGTTAAATCGGATTCTAAATACGGTTCATTCATATACATGGAACCTGTGTATGGTGAACCGTCGTACCAATGTTTAATACCAATAATATTGTAAAAATCGTTGCTCAGTTTTTTCTCGGGAAGCAAATGGGCCATGTCATGGCGGATGTATAAAAAATGTCTTGGCGTTGGTTCTCTTTTGGGAAGAAATCCTAATTTTTCCAGCAAGCTACCTAGGAGACTAGGCTCTTTACTTGATAGATGTTCAAAGAGCAGCAACGATTTTTTATCATTGATGGTAATACCGGTAGATACAATGGTTGTATTGCCATTTTGGGAATAGGCTCTCATTACTTTTTGTGCTGCTCGGCTCAGCATTGTGGAGGTCAGCACGTCTTCCTTTAACTTCTCTATAAAAGGCTTAAAAGCTTCTTGCTCTACAATGGCTCCTGTTAAATTTCCTTTAGCATCATGTTCGTAATAACTGTGTGACGACGGATTAGGAGTTTTTGAAGTAATGCCCACCATTTCAAAGGCTTTGGAATTGGCCCAGTAATTATGCAAACTTTGACTAAAAATAACCACAGGGTTCTCTGGCGCAATTTGGTCCAAGTATTGAATGCTAGGTGTCTGTAAATCTTTTGTCATCACTGGATCCAAACCTTTGCAAACAATCCATTCGCCTTTAGGAGTTTGTTTTACAATGTCTTCAAAGGAGTTCCAAATAGCCTCGTTATTGGGATGTGTAAAACCGGATAGGTCATGCATTTCCGAAAGGAACATGCTTAAGGCAAAGTGAGTATGGACATCAATAAATCCAGGAAGTGCCGTTGCTCCTTGTAAATCTCTTTTCAGAACATTTTCAAGGTCTTTCTCAGAAAAATCTTTTAGCTCGCCAATGTGTTTAATGATGCCATTTTCCACCAACATGGCATTGGCTTTGGGTTGAGCATCATTAATGGTTATAAAGTTCCCGTTGAAATAAAGAGTGGGGGCCGTTTTTTGAAAATCCAATTTTAGATAATACAGGCCAAAAGCAACCAATAGGATGACAGCTAAGACTGCAAATTTCAGTTTCCTTTTCATGGTAAATTAAAAAACGAACCCTAGGTATTGGATTAGTAGGAAATACATACATTCTTGGCTTCGGTAAAGAAACGCAAGGCTTCAAAACCACCTTCTCTACCAACTCCAGAAGCTTTTACACCACCAAAAGGCGTGCGCAAATCTCTCATCAACCATGTGTTCACCCAAACGATTCCAGCCTGAAGTTGTTGACTCATTCGCATGGTGCGTTTTAAATCGTTGGTCCAAAGGGTAGAGGATAGACCATAAGTGACTTTGTTTGACATTTGCAGGACTTCATCTTCCGTGTCAAAAGGCATGATGGTCACTACTGGGCCAAAAATTTCTTCTTGGTTTACTCGACATTCGTCTGTAGGGACTTCTATAACCGTCGGCTCCAAATAATAGCCATTTTCAAAACCTTCAATAGTTACTTGTTTGCCTCCGCAAAGAATCGTTCCGCCTTCTTCTTTGGCAATGTCAATATAGCCCATGACTTTTTCCATATGTGGCTTGGATACCAAAGCCCCAATATTGGTAGAGGCCTCAGATGGATGGCCAATTTTAAGGGCCTTTACATTCTCAACAAAATCGGTTTTGAACTTTTCGTAAATAGGTCGTTCCACAAAAATTCGGCTACCGCATAAACAGATTTGTCCTTGGTTGGCAAATGAAGATCGAACGGTTGTTTTCAGCATATCATCATAATCGCAATCCGCAAAAATGATATTTGGATTTTTGCCGCCTAATTCCAGCGATAGTTTTTTGAACATTGGTGCTGCAACTTTGGCAATATGGGCTCCAGTAGCAGTGCCTCCCGTAAAGGAAATGGCTTTGATATCTGGATGGTCTATAATGGCTTGTCCAGTTGAGGTTCCCAATCCGTGGACAATATTTAAAACACCTTTTGGCAAGCCTGCTTGGTTACAAATAGCTCCCAAAAGGTAAGCCGTCATAGGCGTAATCTCACTGGGTTTGGCAACTACGCAGTTACCTGCAGCAATGGCAGGGGCGATTTTCCATGTGAATAAATATAAAGGCAAATTCCAAGGTGAAATACAGCCTACTACACCAATAGGTTGACGCAATGTATAGTTCACCGCTTGTTGGCCTACGCTTTCGTGACTTTCGCTAGCGAATTGCGTAATGGCATTTCCGAAGAAACGGAAATTGCTGGCCGCTCTTGGGATGTCTATGGATCTGGCCAGGCTCAATGGTTTTCCATTGTCGATACTTTCAGCCTTGGCAAGGTCCTCCAAATTGGCTTCTATCAGTTCTGAAATTTTTAGGAGAATTCTGCTGCGTTCTTCCAAAGTGGTTTGCGACCAAGTAGGGAACGCCGATTTGGCTGCGATATAAGCGTTTTCTACATCTTCTTTAGAAGAGTTGGGAATTTGGCCATAGACTTCACCATTGGCCGGGCAGTAATTGTCTAACCAACTTTCTGAAGAAGGTGAGAGGAATTCACCATTGATATAATTTTGAATATTCATTTCATTAACAGATAGAAGAACCATGCTGAAAAGGCTCTAAATGATTCTTGGTTTGATGTCTTTATTCTAGGCCTTTTTATAAGCCGTTACTTTTATTTCAATCAACAAATCCGGATGTGGCAATTGGTGTACGGCCACAGTGGTTCTTGTAGGGCCTGTGGCTTTATCAAAAAACTCGCCATAGGCTTTGTTGTAGCCTGCAAAGTCATTCATGTTAACCAAAAACGTGGTAACGTCTACGATATCTTTTAAGCTGGCGCCAACGGTTTGTAAGGTCTTGTCGATATTCTTTAAAACCTCTTGAGTCTGTACTTCAATATTGAAAATTTTGGTATTCATTTCATCTACCAATTCTACACCGGCAATGGAGTTGTCTGGTCTTCTGGAACTAGTTCCGGAAACAAAAATAAAATCGCCAACTACTTTTACGTGTGGGTAGGCACCTCTAGGGGTTACTTTCTTTTCTTTGCTCATGCTTATTGTTTCATTCCCGCTATTCTGTCATCTTCCAAAATGTTATCGGTAGCGGTTTTTATGTTTTCTAAGGTTTCTTTAAGTTCTGCTTCGGTCATGTCTTCAACATTGGAAATAATGCCATCGGCCAACATGTTTAAGATGGCTTTGTCTTGGGCTCTTCCACGTAACATGGCTTCTTGATAGCCAAGTTCTTCATTGAAGGTTACTAAGGAATATTTGGAGGAATATTCAGTTGGGAAGGTTTTTTCAAGGGCCATTTCCAATTGGCGTTTTTCCCTGAAATTGGCTTTGTTCACGTGGCCTTTCATTTCAAAGAAATTATCGATGGCCAAATCGGCTATGGCATCGGTGTCCTTTTTTCTGTTGGCTTCGTAGATTTTAAAGATGGTTTCCCAATCGGTGTGGCCTTCTTCCAAGACCTTATCCAATTCGGTGACATCTTCAAAAGAAGCATTCATGCCTTGTCCATAAAACGGTACAATGGCATGGGCGGCATCACCCATCAATAATGTGTTGCCTTTGTAATGCCAAGGGGAACATTTTACGGTACCAAGTGGCGCTGATGGGTTTTCAAAAAACTCTTCGGCCAGGTTTGGCATCAATTCCAAAGCATCCTTAAAGTAAGTAGAGAAGAACTCTTCAACACGCTCTTTAGTGGTTAAATTATTGAAATTGTATTCGCCTTCATCAAAACTTAAAAACAGGGTTACCGTAAAACTGCCATCCAAGTTTGGAAGGGCGATGAGCATAAAGGCATCGCGACCCCAAATATGAAGGGCGTTCTTGTAGGTTCTAAAACCACCGTCTTCGGTTGGAGGAATACTTAATTCCTTGTAGCCATGTGTTAGATAATTCTGTGAAAAGCTAAATAGGAACTTTTTGCCCAAATAATAGCTTTTTCTCATGGCAGAACCGGCACCATCCGTGGCGAAGATGACATCGGCATTTGCTTCAAATTCGGTATTGGTATCGTAGTCTTTAAAAAGCGCAGTGGTATTTTCAAAGTCAACCGATTTGCATTTTTTGTTGAAATGAATGGTGACATTTTCGTGCTTTTCGGCTTCGTCCAATAACAGGGCATTTAGGCCTCCTCTTGATATGGAATTGATATACTCATGTCTTCCGCTATAGGGAGAAAAAGACGTGTTGCCTTCCAAGTCGTGGAGCATTCTTCCGTTCATAGGAATACACAATGGCTCAATTTGGTCTTGAATGCCTACCATGTTCATGGCCTTGATACCACGGTCTGAAAAGGCTAGGTTAATGGAGCGGCCAGCACTAATATCTACTTTTCGCAAATCTGGCCGCATTTCATAAACGGTTACCTTATAACCTCTTTGTCCAAGACGAAGAGCCAAAAGACTTCCGCAAAGTCCGGCGCCAATAATCAATATATGTTGTTGTGTGTTATTCATTTTTAGTTGTCTAACGTCAGACGGTGTGTTTAATTTAAAATAGCTTTTAACTTGTCTACCATGTGGTACACGTCTTGAAAAGAATTGTAAAGCGGCACGGGAGCGCAACGAATCACATCAGGCTCTCTCCAGTCACTAATCACACCTGCTTCGGTTAATTTTTTATGTAGATTTTTATCGGCATTTTTTACTTGAATGGACAATTGGCAACCACGCTCGTCTTGATTTTCTGGAGTGATGATTCTAATTGTGTCTTCGCCAAGTTCTTTCAGTAAGAATTCAAAATAGCCGGTTAGTTCTTTCGATTTTTTGGAGAGTTTTTCAATGCCTACTTCTCCAAAGATATCCAAGGAAGCCTTAATAGCAGCCAAGGAAAGTATAGGAGGGTTGGACAATTGCCAACCTTCTGCTCCCGGCAAGACATCAAACTCATGACGCATATTGAAACGGGTTTGCTTGTTGTGGCTCCACCAACCGGTAAAACGGTTGAGGTTTTTGTCATGGGCATGGCGTTCGTGCACAAAGGCTCCTGCCAAACTTCCAGGTCCTGAGTTGAGGTACTTGTAGGTACACCAAACGGCAAAATCGGCTCCCGAATCGTGAAGGTTGAGTTGCACATTTCCGGCTCCATGGGCACAGTCGAAACCAACCATACAACCATGTTGATGCCCCATTTGCGTGATAAGTTTTAAATCGAAATATTGTCCTGTATAGTAGTTGACTCCTCCAATCATGATCAAGGCAATCTCATCGCCATGGGCGTCCAAAATTGCTTGTAAATCTTCATAGCGCAGCAATTCTTCTCCTTCTCTTGGAGTCCATAAAATCAAACCTTCCTTATCGTCATAACCATGGTGGCGTAATTGTGACTCTACAGCATACTTATCACTAGGAAACGCATCAGATTCGATGACAATTTTATAGCGTTTTGGGGTAGGTTTGTAAAAGGACACCATCATGAAATGTAGGTTGGCCGTAAGGGTGTTCATGGTCACTACCTCGATAGGTTTGGCACCAACTACTTTAGCCATGTTTTCCGTTAGGAATTCATGGTAGGGCATCCATGGGTTTTTGGCATCGGTATGGCCTTCAACCCCTAGATTGGCCCAATCTTCCAATTCTTGATCAATGTAAGATTTGGTAGTTTTAGGTTGTAGTCCTAATGAATTTCCGCAAAGGTAAATTAGCTCGTTTCCTTGTGAATCTTTTGGGATGTGAAACTTGGTTCTGTATTGTGCGAGGTCGTCATTTTGGTCTAGTTCTTTGGCAAAATTCAAACCTGATTTATATGTAGACAATTGTAATTTTTTTTTGGGTTGTTCACAAAAATAGGAATTATAAATCTAGGAATGAAGTGTAAATTAGGAGAGATTTCAACAGGGAATTTGTATCTTTAGTAAAAACCGCGGCCATGGATGTTACAAAAGAATATAGCAATGGAGAAGTCACCATTGTTTGGGAACCTAGAAAATGTATTCATTCGGGAATTTGTGTGAAAGGCTTGCCTGATGTTTTCCAACCTCAGGATAAACCATGGATTAAGATTCAAGCTGCGAGTACATCGGCCTTGGTTAACCAAGTAAAACAATGCCCTTCTGGCGCATTGAGTTTTTATATGAACGGTGCAAAACAAGATAATACTAAAGCGATGGAAACTAAAGTGGAGATTATGGAAAATGGACCGTTATTGGTACACGGTACCTTAAGTGTGAACCATACGGATGGCCGGACTGAGACCAAAGATAAAACAACTGCTTTTTGCCGTTGTGGAGGTTCCGCTAACAAACCCTATTGTGACGGCACCCACAGAAAGATTGATTTTGGGGGATAGTTCTTAAAGAAATATTTAAAGAAAAAGCGCTTCGACCATTGGTAGAAGCGCTTTCAATATATATAGACGCAAACTGCGGGATATTTTATAATATATACGGGTGAAGCTTTGGGTTTGGATGATTTTAACCCAAATTTTCTTGAAAATGAGCACTTTAAATGGGTGTTTTGTAGTTTTATTCTGCTTAAAATCAGTAAATTAAAGTTAATTTTAGTCGTCCAACGGTTTTATTTTGAGGACCTATTTTTTAAAATTAGTTTAGATGTATATGAAAGTCGAATTGAAATTAATTCGCAATTCTCTCCAAGATTAAATTTATTAATAGCAAACAGGCACCAACATCTTCTGTGATTGTGTAGAATTTTTGCTATCAATTAAACACTATTTAGAGGTATTTATGTTAGAGGCAAAGCTCCCAATGGCTGTTGACTTATATTTTCTTGTGTTTGGTTTTAGAACCTCATTCATCTATCTGGGATTTACCTAGGCATTATTTAATAACCAATTTAATTCTAAGACCAATGAAAACACAGATTACCAACGGAAGTAGTACTTCCGACCAATCCGCTACTGGCATTTTTGTTGAGCTCCACCATCTACAAATTTTGAGCAGTCTATCGTTTAAGACGATTATGTTGTTATTCTTTTTGATGGTTTCTTCCATTACAATTGCTCAGGATATTGTTTTTCCTCCAGCAGATATTTCTTGTACCTCCAAGGATTTGGAATTGGTAGGGGCTGCTTTACCCCCACCAGATGAGGACCCCTGTAACTGTAGTGGAACAAGGTTATTGGAGTTGTCTATTTACAATAAAACAGGGTCGACTAGGACCTCATTTGCGTTTTGGGGATATTTGCATAGATATGATTCAGATGGAGTCGAAATAGGAGAGCCGGAGCCTATTTTCGCGTGTGTGGGACCTGTTCCGCCAAATTCAACAACAACTCTAGTGTCTTCAACGGAAATTGAAGTGACTTGTGATACCTCTTTAGAAATTACTGATTTGTACTTGGCTTGGACTTCGGCTAGTCCCAACGCTACCTGTGAATCTTTAGCCAATGATCCAGGAGGAATTAATCCTAAATGTGGAACCTTAGATGCAATAAAGGTGGAAACAGGTGTAAATGGGATTTTAAGTGTTGTAGACGCAGATTGTACAACAGGAGGTTCTATTCAGGTGTCTCCTTTTGGTGGGATTCCACCATATTCCGTACAATTGAATGGAGGTACAGGTGTTCAGTTGCAAGTAGGAGGATCGACGACCTATTCTGCATTGGCAGCAAGTACTTATACCGTTTTAATTACGGATTCTAGAGGGTGCACCAATACTTTTATGAGGACTATTAACCCAGCAATTCCACCAGTGGCAGAGGCAGGTTCTCCTTTCAAAATTACCTGTGTTCAAAACGTAAGTGGTGGTACGATAGGGGAAAGTGGAGAAACAGGATATACTTATTCTTGGCAATCATCACCAGAGGACTTGATTTTTGATTCGACAATTGCAAATCCAGTAGTTGTCCCTTTGGTGACAACTACTTATACTGTAACAAAAACAAATACGTCTAATGGCTGCACAGATACAGATACGGTGATTATAACAGTGGATAATGCTGTTGTAACAGCCAATGCGGGAGCAGATTTCACTAAAACCTGTGTCTCTAATCCGGATGGAGCTCAAATAGGGGAAGATACAACTACGGGATTTTCTTATTCCTGGTCTCCTGCAACAGGTTTAAGTGTCGCTAATATTAGTAATCCAACTGCTAATCCAACGACAACTACGACCTATACTGTTACAAAAACCAATACTGCAACTGGCTGTTTTGATACAGATACCGTGGAGGTTACTGTAAATAACGCTGATGTTGTAGCTGAAGCGGGGAATTCTTTTACCAAGACTTGTACTTCCAATGATAATGGGGCACAAATAGGTGAGGCTGGTGAAGCAGGGTTTACATATTCTTGGTTACCTATAACGGGCTTAAGCGCTTCTGACATAAGTAATCCAACAGCTAATCCAACAAGTACAACTATTTACACGGTGACCAAAACCAATTCCACAACAGGTTGTTTTGATACGGATACTGTGACCGTAACTGTGGATAATGCCATTGTTACGGCCAATGCGGGAAGTGATTTTACCATTACTTGTGAAGACAATGTAGGAGGTTCAGGAATAGGAGAGGCATCAGTTACAGGGTTTACCTATTCTTGGTCGCCTACTACAGGATTAAGTGCTTCTAATATTAGTAATCCAACAGCCAACCCAACAAGTACAACAACTTATACGGTGACTAAAACAAATGATGCTACGGGGTGTTTAGATACAGACACTGTAGAGGTAACAGTGAATAATGCTACAGTCACAGCTGAAGCGGGAAATTCATTTATCAAGACCTGTATCTCCAATGCTAGTGGAGCTGTAATAGGAGAGGCTAGTGAAACAGGATTTACCTATTCTTGGTCTCCCGCAACAGGGTTAAGTGCTTCTAACATAGGTAATCCAACGGCTAATCCAATAAGTACAACTATTTATACGGTGACCAAAACCAATTCCACAACAGGTTGTTTTGATAGGGATACTGTGACCGTAACAGTAGATACGGATACTCCTTCTGCACCAACAATTTGTGTGGTTGAACCTTCTTTGTGTGGTCCTGATGCGGGAAGTATTACTTTTTTAAGTCCATTGGGTGGTGATTATGAATATAGTATTGATGGAGGAACCACTTACCAGGATAGTCCAGATTTTACGGATTTGACGGCAGGGTCTGTTTCTGGGATTTTAGTGAGGGACAAATCATCAGGATGTGTGTCTTCAAGTGTGTCGTGTAGTAATTCTGATTGTCCGAGTGCTGAAGCACGAATGGCAAGCACTACTGTTCCTGAGGACACATCCATAAAGCAACTTCCTTCTAAAACCATTATCAAAGCATATCCAAATCCTTTTAACGATCAAGTGAACTTTAAGGTAGTGGCTTCCGAAGATTCTAAGGGAAGTTTGGAATTGATGAATTTACTGGGGCAACGTGTTAAAATGGTTTTTGAAGGAGACTTGAAGCAAGGTGAAAACTCATATAATGTCAATTTACCGGCCCCGCAAAACAATACGCTCATTTATGTGCTAACGGTGAATGGAGAGCGTGTTACTGGTAAATTAGTTCAATCCAGGCGATAATTGTTTAATAGTATACTGTTGTTGCAGCTTAAAGCCCACTATAAAAGTGGGCTTTTTTTATGTATGAGTTTGATGTTTATTCATCATCATTTTTGATGAGCATAGGGCAGCTACGCTTGAAATTTTCCAAACGGCGTTGGGAGATATTTTTGATGTAAGGGTGATTCGGATTGCGTTTTTCAAAGTTCTGATGATAGGCTTCGGCTTCCCAAAATTTTTGGAATGGCATGATTTCAGCAGCGATATCGGTGTTTAGTTTTTTAGCCCAAGCAGCTTTTTTTTCAATGGCTATTTGTTTTTGTTCTTCATTTTGGTAAAAAATAATGGAGCGGTATTGGCTGCCATTGTCAGGACCTTGTCCGTTGAATTGAGTGGGGTCTTGCGAGTTAAAGTAAACATCCACCAAGGTGGCAAAATCCACCACTTTAGGATCGTAAATCACTTCAATGGCTTCCGCATGTCCTGTGCGTCCTGTGTTGCTGTCTTCGTACGTAGGATTTTCTGAATGGCCTCCGGAGTACCCAGAAATGGCTTCTTCCACACCTTTTACACTTTCGTAAATGGCTTCGGCACACCAAAAGCATCCACTGGCAAAATAGGCGCGGGCCAAACCGTTTTCCATTGGGACTTCAACAGGTTCTACATTCATTAAGGCTTGTTGTTTCGGGTTTACCTGCGCATGGTTGTTGCAACTAAAAAACAAGAGGGCGATGATAAAGGTGCTGATGGATTTCATGATGTTTTTCTTTTAATAGTCGTGGGACTTTGGAAAACCTTATTGAAAACTATAAGAAAGTGGTCACAAAAAAAATCCCTAACCGATAGGCTAGGGATTTTTATATGAAGTTTTATGATGGTCTAAAGTTTAGAGAACAATTTTTCCATTTTCTCTCTTTGTTCATCGGCTAACTGTGCATCTACCAAAATACGTCCACTGTGCTCGTCTGTAATTACTTTTTTACGAGAAGCAATTTCAACCTGAATTTGTGGTGGAATTGTAAAGAAAGAACCTCCTGAGGCACCTCTTTCAATTGGCACAACGGCCAATCCGTTCTTTACATTGCTACGGATTCTTTGGTAAGCTTTTACCAATCTAGAGTCAATCTGCTCTTGGTATTCTTCAGATTTTTGAAGTAAAGCTTGTTCTTCTTTTTCAGTCTCGGCTAAAATAGCGTCCAACTCACTGCGCTTGTGCTTAAGGTGGGTTTGACGGTCTTTAAGACGATCTTTGGTTTCAGCAATGATTTCTTTTTTCTGCTCAATTTGCGCCTTGAACTCTTTAATGTGTTTTTCGGCCAATTGAATTTCCAATTCCTGAAACTCTATTTCTTTAGTCAATGAGTTGTATTCTCTGTTATTTCTAACATTTTTTTGTTGCTCACTGTATTTTTTAATCAAAGCTTTGGCTTCTTCAATTAAATTTTTCTTCCCTTTGATTTCCTCATCAATCATTTCAAGATTTGAACCTAATTTTTCAAGTCTTGTATTTAATCCTTCTACTTCATCTTCAAGGTCTCTTACCTCCAAAGGAAGCTCGCCTCTTAAGTTTCTGATTTCGTCTACTCTGGAATCGATTAATTGTAAATCGTATAACGCTCTTAATCGTTCTTCAACAGAAGCTTCAGCTTTTTTTGCCATAATTATAAATACTTTACTGGATTGGTATTTGTCATCGATAAAACGACTGCAAAATTAGTAATTTTTTTTGATAGATAGTCCGCTAAAAATGTTTTTGTGTGCTGTTCGCTCTCGTAATGACCTATATCTGCTAAAATAATTTGGTTTTCGGCGGAAAAGAAGTCATGATATTTTAAGTCTGAAGTAATTAGGATGTCAGCTTTGGCTGCTTTGGCTGCACCAACGGCAAAACTTCCGGAGCCCCCCAACACCGCTACTTTTTTGATAGGTTTCTGTGGGAGTTCGGTATGTCTAATTGCCGATACGTTCATCTTTTCTTTTACATAGTTTAAAAAAGGAATGGGATCCATTTCTTTTTCCAATTGCCCAATCATACCTATGCCAATGGTTTGGTTGATATTGTCCAGAGTTTGCACTTCGTAGGCGACTTCCTCATACGGGTGAGCCGAAAAAAGTGCCTTTAGAATACTAGATTCGTGATGTTTTTGAAAGGTTACCGAAACTTGGGTTTCTGTTTCGTAATGCAATACTTGCTTTTCTCCTTTTGTAGGATTGGAGGAGGCATTTCCCCTAAAGGTTCCGGTACCTTCCGTATTAAAACTACATTGGTCGTAATTACCTATACTACCCGCTCCTGCAGCAAATAAAGCTTCGCGTAACTGAATGGCAGATTCCGTAGGAACATAGGTGGTCAGTTTTTTTATGGTGCTTTTTTGTGGAATCAATATTTCTTTGGAATGTAATTCTAATTGGTTGCAGATAATATCATTTACGCCTTGTAAGGCATTGTCCAAAGCTGTATGAATGGCATAAATGGCAATGTTATGTTGAATGGCTTTAATCACCACTCGCTCTACATAACTGTTACCGTTTAGTTTTTTTAAGCCTTTAAAAATGATGGGGTGGAAGCTCACAATAAGATTGCAGTTGTGCTCAATGGCTTCGTCTACAACGGCTTCCAAGGTGTCTAAAGTTACCAAAACCCCTGTTAATGGAGTGTTTTTGTCTCCTACCAAAAGGCCTACATTGTCAAAATCTTCTGCATAGGCCGTTGGGGCCAAATCTTCCAAATGCGCAATGACATCTTTTATAAGCATAAAAGTATTGTTTGTTTCAAAGATAAAAATAAAGTGATACGCTCGGCAGTTTTCTGAAGGTTAGAAATTGGAAAGAAGCATGATTTAAATATTGACTATATTGCCAAACCAATTCAATGCTGTTTTAAATAGTCATTTATGCACTTACTTCGGAAGCTTTTATTGCCTTTTGTTCCTGTTTATTATGTGGTCACTTGGTTGCGAAACAAATTATATGATGTTGGTGTTTTTAAGTCAACGGAATATAATTTCCCCGTGATCGCAGTTGGCAATTTGAGTGTTGGTGGAACGGGAAAAACGCCAATGATTGAATATTTGGTTAGGTTATTAGGGAAAGATCGAACCTTGGCAACTTTGAGTAGGGGGTATAGGAGGGGAACCAAAGGGTTTCTTTTGGCCAATGGGGAAACGAAAGTAGAGGATATTGGAGATGAACCTTTCCAATTTCATTCTAAGTTTGAAGATCTATTGGTGTGTGTCGATGAGGACAGACGTCATGGCATTGCGGTGTTACGCGAATTGAAAAATGCTCCTGAAATTATCCTTTTGGACGATGCTTTTCAGCATCGTAAAGTGAAGGCCGGATTTTATGTGTTGTTGACTTCCTATTCCAAATTATACGCTAACGATATTTTGTTGCCAACAGGCGATTTAAGAGAGCCACGATCTGGTGCCAAACGTGCTGATGTGATTGTAGTAACTAAATGCCCAAACAATTTGGGTGAGGTTGAAAAAACAGAAATTATAAAGCAATTAAAGCCAAATGAAGGGCAGGAGGTGTTTTTTAGTTCAATTGATTATTCAGATGTACTTAAAGGTCGAAAAGGAGAAATAGCTCTTGATTTGTTAAAAGGTAAACCGTTTAGCTTGGTGACAGGTATAGCGAATCCAAAACCTCTTTTGGAGTACTTGAAGTCTTTTCAACTAGAGTTTAAACACTTAAATTTTAAGGATCACCACGATTTTTCAGAAAGTGAGATTGATATGTTGAAAAACGAAGAACTGATCATCACTACGGAAAAGGATTATATGCGCCTATCTCCACATTTCAAAAATCAAGATGACCTGTTCTATTTACCCATAGAAGTACAGTTGGATAAACCAGAATTGTTCAATTCAAAGGTGAACACCTTTGTTAACCAATTTTAAAATTAAATGGTAGAAGCTTGATTCTGGTTGCTTAAAGCGTTGAATAGCTTCTTCTCAAAATCTTCCTGTTTAAACGGTTTTGAGATAATATCGTTGAAGCCAGCTTCATCAAACTCATGCATTTTGTCTTCCAAGGTTACCGCGGTAAGGGCAAATATGGTAAGCTCTTTGTCGAAAGTTCTAATGATTTTGGTAGCTTCCAATCCGCTAATTCCAGGCATGTGGATATCCATTAAAACAACACTGTAATTTACTTCTTTTACTCTCTCAACGGCATCTTCACCATTGTCCACGACATCGCACTGAAGGTTCATTTTGTTCAAAATCTTCTTCGTGATCATTTGGTTAATTTTGTTGTCCTCGACAACCAAAATTTTAACATTGCTTAAGTCCAATTGATTGATGTTATTTGAATAGTTTGGTTTCGCGATGGTCTCAAGCTTTTCAGCATAAGCCATTGGCACTTCAAAAATGAAGGTAGATCCTTTTCCGAGCTCACTTTTTAGGTAGATTTTTCCTTTCAGGATTTCTATAAGCCCTTTCACAATGGAAAGTCCAAGCCCAGTTCCTCCGTACTTACGGTTTATTTGAATGGAGCCTTGAGAGAAACTTTCAAACATGTGCTCCTGCTTTTCTTTGGTAATTCCTATACCGTTGTCCTCTACTTCAAACCTTACCCCATATACCCCATCTTTTTCATTCATTTTGGTAACTCTTACCCAAATATCACCGTCTTTGGTAAACTTAATAGCGTTACCAATAAGGTTGATCAAGATTTGGGAAATCTTAAGTTGGTCAGCTTCAAAGGTGCGAGGAAGGTCTTTGTCGTACTCAAAATGCATGGTAATGTTATTGTCCATTGCAGAATTGTTGAGCGCAGAAATTACATTGCCTACTTTCTTCTTTAAATCAAAAATTTCAGGATCCAAGTCTACCTTGTTGGCTTCAATTTTATTGATTTGTAGAATGTCGTTGATGAAGGTTAAAAGATAGTCTCCAGAAAATTTCAATGATTTTAAGTGAGGTATCTGTTCTGGTTTTGGTTGCTCTTCCAAAAGCATATTGGTCAATCCGGTGACGGCATACAAAGGTGTTCTAAGCTCATGCGTTACCGTGGAAAGGAAATTGGCTTTTGTTTTGGACGCCAACTCGGCCTTTTCTTTGGCCAATACCAACTCGTCATTTTTCTTGTGAAGCATGTTGTTGGTCTTGAGCCTAATATTGTTGTTTTTGTAGAGTGAAAGTGTTAGCAGCGAAAGAATAGTGATAAGGGCAATACTCAAAATAGTGGTGATTTTGGTAAGGTTGCTATCGGCATTCTTTTGCTTCATTTCTGCCTTTAACTGTTGGTTTTCGGCATCTTTATATTCACTGATAAATTGTGTGCGTTTTTCTGGGCTCAAGTTCTCACGTTTGATATCCAATATAGAATCCGATAACTTGATGTGCTTGAGTAAAAATTCGTTGGCAAGCTTGTAGTTTTGTTCAGATTGGTAAATGTCGCTCAAAGTAAGGTAACTTTCGTTGAGGCTTTCGATAAGCTTGTTCTGTTGGGCAATTTTTAATCCGTCGTTGGTAACAGAAAGGGCCAAATCACTATTGCCTAGTTGTTGCAGAACTTTTCCATTATTGATTAAGGCACTACTTAAAATATTGTTTTGATTGTATTTTTTAGCAAGTACAATAGCCTTTTCCAATTGGGCTTTGGCCTGTTTGTAGTCTTCCATTTGAATGTAAACCTTGGCTTCATTAAGGCATACTTCTGGGATGTATTCCTCTAGGTCTTCCTCTTCAAATTTGGTTTTGGCAGAATTAAAGTAGTCTAAAGCCGTTTGGTAATCCTTGGAGCTGTAGTAAATAACTCCCCAAACATTATAGGTTATTGCCAAATTGGCGTAATCCTCAATCTCCCTTTGAATCTCTGCAGCTTTATTAAGGGAAACTATTGCTTCTTTGGACTCTTCAATGGTGTATTGCAGTTTGGCAATCTTGGTATAGATAATTCCTTGACTTTGTTTGTTGCCAATAGTTTTGGCTATATCCAAAGCATTTGTAAGATTTTCCTTTGCCTCGTAATAATCGCCACGGCTACTGTTTAAGGAAGCATACGTGATGTGATTTTCAATGCGCATTTGCAATAAATCACGATCATCAGCGTTGTTTTGCGCTCCTAGCTGAAGCCAACAACTGAAGCCTAAAATAAGGATGAAGTACTTAATTTGGGACATATTTAGACCGCTTTTATTGTAACAAATATAAATATTTATTCGATAAAAGTCATGATTTGTCCGATAAATTGCAAATTAAATCTAAAATTCTTGAAGAATATCCAGTTTCATTGTCGTACCACCCTACAATTTTAACCATATTTCCTATCACGGAAGTCATCTGTGAGTCGAAGATGCAACTGTGGGTATTTCCTACAATATCTATTGATACGATGGGGTCTTCGGTGTATTCCAAAATGCCTTTCAGCTTAGTTTCTGAAGCATTTTTAAAGGCTTGGTTTATATCTTCTATAGATACCGTGTTTTCCACGTTAAAAGTGATATCCGTTAAGGAACCGTTGGCTACGGGCACTCTTATTCCGCAGCCCCCAATAACATTGGAAAGGTCGGGGAAAATTTTGGTCAAAGCCTTGGCGGCACCAGTAGTTGTAGGTACAATGGATTGCCCTGCGGCACGTGCTCTACGCAAGTCGCGATGAGGTTGATCGTGCAAGCTTTGGTCTGTTGTATAGGAGTGAACCGTGGTAATATAGGCCTGCTTGACGCCACAGAGTTCCTTAACAACAGCTAGCATTGGCGCTGCATTGTTGGTAGTACAGGAGGCGTTTGAAATAATTTTTTCCGTACCATCCAATAAATGGTCGTTGACGCCCATGACAATAGTTTTGATACTATCATCTAAAGGAGGGACCGATAAAATCACACGATTGGCACCATTTTTTATATGCCATTCTAAATCTTCAGTAGTCTTGAATTTTCCGCTAGCTTCAATAGTGAAATCAACATCATAAGGACGCCAATCAATATCTTTAGGATGCTTATGATTCAGTAGTGGAATCTTTTGATTGTCTACAATGATATTGTGGTTATCCCAGGCCACTTCGTTTGGTAAAACACCATGAATACTATCGTATTTGAGCAAATGACTTAAGGTATGCGCATCTGCTAAATCATTTATGGCAACTACACTAAGGTTGGGATGGTTTTGTATGAGTCTAAATACGCGTCGGCCAATTCGGCCAAACCCATTTATGGCAACCCTAATCATGACTAGTGGATGTGTTTTTGCGCGTGGTAGGAAGATCTTACCAAAGCGCTACTTTCAACATGTCTAAAGCCTAATTCCAAACCAATGGTTTCATATTCTTTAAACTGTTCAGGAGTGATAAAACTTTGAACAGGAAGGTGTTTTTTACTTGGTTGTAAATATTGACCAATGGTTACAACATCAACATCATTTGCTTTTAGGTCGTGTAGGGTTTCGATAACTTCCTCCCTGGTTTCTCCAAGACCTAACATAATTCCAGATTTCGTACGACGTTGTCCTTGTGCTTTTAAATATTTCAAAACACCCAAGCTACGGTCGTATTTCGCTTGGATACGTACTTCTCTGGTAAGCCGTCTTACGGTTTCAATATTATGAGATACAACTTCTGGAGCAACTTCTATAATGCGGTCAATATGTTGTTCGATGCCTTGAAAGTCTGGAATCAAGGTTTCCAAGGTAGTTTCCGGGTTCATACGGCGAACAGCTTTTACCGTTTCGGCCCACATGATACTCCCCATATCCTTGATATCGTCACGATCTACACTGGTTAATACAGCGTGTTTGATGTTCATTAACTTGATGGAGCGTGCCACTTTTTCTGGTTCGTCCCAATCCAAAGTTTCTGGACGACCTGTTTTTACTCCGCAAAATCCACAGGAACGGGTACAGATATTTCCTAAAATCATGAAGGTTGCAGTACCTTCTCCCCAACATTCACCCATATTAGGACAGCTTCCCGAAGTACAAATGGTGTTCAACTTGTATTTGTCCACCAAGCCTCTAAGTTCTGTATACTTTTTACCGGTAGGTAATTTAACTCGTAACCATTTTGGTTTTGGCTGTCTTTCTGTTACCGTGTTTGAAGCAGTTTCTGTGTTCATGTAATCTGTAATTTGCAACCGCAAAGATACAAAGTATAATTGTAATACCTTGCTATATCGTACTAAGATACCAAGCGCTAAAACCTATAAGAAAAACTATGCCCAAGAGACTCCAAATATGCATTGCCATTGAAGGACGCCATTCTGTTGGCGTATGTTTGCTACAGATAAGCACATAATTGGCGATAGCGAAAAAGGGCGCCGTTAAAAACGAAAGAATCGTAGCAATTTGGATGAGAAGTCCCATTTCCGAAGCTAGGAAAAAGAAAATCAAGATGGTTCCTAAAAGCAGAATGAACATCCATGCAAGATATCCTTTAAACTGTTTTTTAGGAAACAGTAATTGCAGACTGTGGGCCATGGATCGAGGAGAGGCATCCATAGTGGTGAGGGTAGTGCTGAACATGGTGGTGAAAGCGGCAATACCAATGATGGGATAGGTCCATGCTCCCATGTGTTTGGAATACATGGAGATTAATTGGTTTGAAAATTCACTCGCTTTAGCACTGAATGCCACACTGCTTTGGTGCATTACCAAAGCGCCCAATGTTAAAAATCCTAATCCAATGATGATTGTTCCTATAAATCCAATATTGAAATCGAATAAAGAGGATTTCACTGTTAAGTTTTGAACTTCTTTCTTTTTTTCAATGGTCCATAAGGAATGCCAGATAGAAATATCCAAAGGGGCGGGCATCCATCCCATAAAAGCAATTAAAAAAGCTATTTGCAAATGGTCTTTTGGAAGTATCTGTAAAAACGAAATAGACGTTGGTTGCTCTTTAAAAGCCAAAACTACAGCTATAAGTGTGCTGATGGTAAGGGTGACAACAATCCCCTTCATGATTTTATCTAGAAATCGGTATTTTCCTTTTAATAGTATCAAGACACATATAAAGAGAATAATTACTGTCCAAATTTCTAAAGAAATGCTATTTCCAAACAGGTTGTGGGCCAATCCAGCGGTAACTATTGTAACGGCTGTTTGAATGGTGAACATTGAAGCCAATGTTACTATAGTATATGTGAAAAGAACACCTTTGCCCAATTTTTTGTAACCTTCTAAAAGACTTTCTCCCGTAGCCATGGCATAGCGTGGGCCAAATTGAAAAAAGGGATATTTAAACAAATTTACCAAAAGTAAAACCCACACAAGTCCAAAACCATAATCGGCGCCAGCTCTAGTGGATTGTACCAAATGTGATACACCAATTGCTGCACCGGCAAAGAGTAATCCAGGACCTAGCTTTTTAAAATCAAAGGACATTATTTTTTGGTGATAATTTCTGCCAATAGTTTTTTTGCCCTAAGGAGTTTCACCTTTACATTGTTGATGGGCTCTTGAAGTTGTTCCGAAATTTCCTTGTAACTCAGCTCCTGAAAATATCTTAGGTTGATAATTTCTTGATAATGGGGCTGCAGCTTTTTGATGTCCCTTAAAAGTTTTGCCAGATTCTGTTCGGTGATGAGTTTGTCTTCCGGTGAAGGAGATTCGTCTATAATATTGTAAAACTCATTGTCATCTTCTCGATTTGTAGTGCTCGTAATTGATGATTTTCGTTTGCGCAACAAATCGATATGGATGTTCTTTGAAATGGTAATCAACCATGTTCTAAATACATAGCTCTCATCATAGGTGGCTATTTTGTCAAAGGCCTTTGAAAATGTTTGGATGCTTATATCTTCGGCATCATTCTCATTTTCGGTGCGTTTCAATTGAAAGCCGTATACGTCGTTCCAAAAAGTGTCCAACAAAAAATTGAATGCCATTTGGTCATTTTGTTTGGCTTTTGCAATGGCTTCTTTTACTTCCAATGATGAGGTTTTGCAATTAGATTTTTTATAAATATAAAGAATTGTACCACAATTAAAAATAGTTCCAAGAAGGGAAGTAATACTAAAACGTCTTTTTCATTTAGCTTTTTAGCGGACAAACCCAATATGGTATAGGCCATTAAAAATCGGAATCCAACCAGTCCGGCCACAATCATCCATTGATATTGGATAGATAGCAATAAGGTGGCCAATGCCCAAAAAAGAACTTGGGAAACATAGAACAGACCCAATGCTATTTTGTGTTTGGTTTTATACCGTTGAGCTGTGCTTACATGGCGCCGCTTTTGCAAGATCCAACTGCTAAATGTGGTTTTGGGTTTTGAAAGTGTAAAGCTTTCGGGGCTTACGCACACAGCCGTATTTTTAGATGTGGCAATTTCATTTACAAACAAATCGTCGTCACCAGAGTTGAGATCAATATGGCTCATAAAACCTCTGGCTTCATAAAACGTATCGCTTTTATAGGCTAAGTTGCGCCCAACTGCCATATATGGAATTCCTATTTGTGCATAGGAAAGGTATTGGGTAGCCGTTAGTAAGGTTTCGTACCGTATAAGTTTGTTTAGGAGTGAGCCTTTAATTTTTTGGTAAGCACCATAACCAATGACAATACACTTGGTGTAGGAAAAATGGCTGCACATTTCAGAAATCCATTGGTTGGATACAGGTTTGCAGTCGGCATCTGTAAATAGGAGGTGTTTGTTCTTGGCGGCTTTGATCCCTAGGGTAAGGGCGTATTTTTTGTTGCCCCAAAAGGCCTCAACATTTTTAACGTCTACAATTTTAATGAAATCATGAGACGATTTAAATTCTTCCATGACTTCCAAAGTGTCGTCGCTAGAGCTGTCGTTGATAAGGACTATTTCAAAATTTGGATAATCCTGTTGTAGAATGGATGGAAGAAATTCACGAAGGTTCTCGGCCTCGTTTTTGGCACAAATAATAACCGATACCGGAAAATTTTGGGGTACCGCTTTGAGGGCTTTAGAAAAAGCAAACTTTTGAAAAATCCCTAAATAATAAAACGCTTGAACAATGATAACTACAATAAAACTGTAGAACAGAACATCAAATATCAGCATTAAGGATTAGGAGTGTTGAGGTTCGTTGCAGTTATCAAATTGGTCTGGAGTCTTTCCACAAAAACCACAAGCTTCCCCACTTTTATTAAGCATAGGATTTTGACTTGCGCAAGTTCCAGCAAATTTACCATCCTTTTTAGCCCATATTTTAATGGCGATTCCAGCAATTCCCAATCCTAAAAGGATAAGTGTGATAAGTAACAATTTCATGCGTAAAAGGTTTCTGCAAAGGTAAAGCTTTTGATGTAAAATGACTAATTCTATAAGCAGATGTTAACAAGTGTTGACAGTTTGTTGTAAGATTTTGAGTTTGTGAATTACAGGGGAAGAAAAATAATGTTAAATTTAAAACGCTAACTGTTAATGTTATAACTTATGAAAAAAATATTTGCTGAGTTTTTTGGAACCTTTTGGTTGGTTTTTGGAGGTTGCGGCAGTGCTATTTTTGCTGCAGCGTTTCCTGAATTGGGTATTGGCTTTGCTGGGGTGGCCCTTGCTTTTGGACTAACGGTGCTTACAATGGCTTTTGCCGTTGGGCACATTTCAGGAGGACATTTTAATCCAGCAGTAACTTTTGGGTTATGGGCAGGAGGAAAATTTCCAGCTCAAGATTTGGTAGGGTACATAGCGGCTCAAATTATTGGAGGTATTGCCGCGGCTGGCGTGTTGTACCTAATTGTTTCTGGTCAACCTAATTTTACTGATGTGGGCGGTTTTGCAGCCAATGGCTACGGAGAGTTGTCCCCCGGAGGTTATTCTATGTTATCTGGATTGGTGGCCGAGTTTACACTTACTTCGTTTTTCCTGTTGATAATTTTGGGAAGTACCAATGAGCGGGCTCCAAAGGGTTTTGCGCCTATAGCCATTGGTTTGGCATTAACTTTAATTCATTTAATCAGTATACCAATTACAAACACTTCTGTTAACCCTGCGAGATCTACAAGTCAGGCGTTGTTTGCTACAGGGCCTTATATTTCGCAACTATGGTTGTTTTGGGTAGCTCCTATTTTAGGAGCGATTGTGGCTGGATTAATTCATAAAACCTTGTTCGATAAACCGGAGATGGAATAAAAAAGAAAACCTCGGAAATTCCGAGGTTTTTTTATTTCAAATGTGCTAATTTCTAATTGTTTTTTAAGGAGATTTCTGCAACTTCATTTTCTGCAGAAGCTGCATTGTTTTGTCCTTCTTTAGATTCTATGGTAATGCTAAGTCCCAATGCATCTTCCATATAAGGAATAGGTTTTAATTTGCGATCTGAAGCATCCAAAATTCCTAGGTTAACCATTTTTCCCTGTAACTCTGCCCAAATTTGATAGGTTTGATCTTCAGGTAACTGAGGTAAGGATACCACATCGATCATCGAAGTTTTGTCTACGGCATTGATGTAAGCTACGGTTTTAAGGTCTTTGGCTCTGTCGTTGCCGCGCAATACATACTTTTCGGTTTCTGGGTTGTTTAATTTCATGAACTGTCTCATGAGATTGTCCAGTTTTTCGTTGTTGTTTTCAATGTCGTTTCTCAAATCAAAAAGCTCATCAACAACCACTTGGTTTTCCTGTTGTAAAAGGATGTTCTGTTGGTACAGCAAAAAGGCAGCACTGGCAAAAATGAAGGCAACAATACTGGCCGCGATACTATAGCGGTACCAAGTTTTTTTGCGCTTTACACGAGTTTGCGTTAAGCTGATAACAGGCGTTTCCTTTTTGGTTTCCTCTTTTTCGATGGCTTTGTGAATGGAATCCAAAATGAACTGGGGAGCTTCTACCGCATTGGATTTGGCAAGGATTTCTAAATTGTCCTGCAATCTAATGTACTCATCATGGGCTTCTGGGTATTTGGAAATAAAATGTTCTACTTCTAAAATCTCCGAAGCATCTGCTGTCCCTAGGATATACTTGTCCAATAGGTCAGACTTCAAGAAAGATTGTAATGTTGTTTCCATTGCTTTTGCGTTAATGAACATAAAGTTTTTTCAATTCTCTAAGTCCAATTTTTAATCTAGACTTTATGGTACCTAACGGAATGTCCAGTTCTTCACTGGCTTCCTGCTGCGTCATGCCTTCAAAAAATAAGGCTTTCAGTACTATTTGGTACTTTTCGTCCAATCTGCCAACGTGCTCTTTCAAATCAAGGACATCTTGGTTTAAACTTGCTGTTGGTAGTATATATACGTTGGATTGATCGATTTGGACTTCCTTTTCAAATCGATTATTGAAACTTCTTAATTTGTCAATGGCTGTGTTTCTGGCAATTCGGTATAACCAGGTGAACAATTTGGCCTTTTTGGGGTCGTACGATTTGGCATTTTTCCAGACCTTTACAAAGGTTTCCTGCAAAGCATCCTGGGCAAGTTCCTCATCGTTGGTAACCTTCAATATGACACCATAAAGACTATCGCTATAATATTTATAGAGTAAATTAATGGCGGTTTTGTCTTCTTTTTCTAAAAGTTCGACAATTTTCTGCTCAATAGATGTGCTCAAAAGGTTTGTGTATTAAGGTTTTAAGAGTACTTCGATTACATCTAAAAGTCTTCTTTAAAACGTATATAAATAAAGGTAGTAAAAATAGCAAAATATTACTATTACAAACATTGCTGAAAAACCTTTTAAAAAGATACTATAGTTAAAATGTTTTCTTTCCTAAACAGATAAAGGTTAATAGCGCAATTACATTTACTATAGAAGGGAAGCCCCGAGTGAACGGGGCTTCTTTTATATAATGTTGACTTCCATTTCAATAGAAATTCCAAAAAGACGTTTGACGGTGTCTTGTATCAGCTTTGCAAGCTCAAAGATATCTTCGCCTTTAGCGCCTCCATAATTTACCAAAACCAAGGCTTGTTGTTTATGAACTCCATAAGTTCCGAAGGTTTTACCTTTGAAGCCTGCAGTTTCAATGAGCCATCCAGCAGGGACTTTTACCTCTTCTTCCGAAACGACATAGCTTGGAATATTTGGAAAGTTCTCCTTTAATTGATCAAACTGTTGTTTTGAAATCACTGGGTTTTTGAAGAAACTGCCACTATTACCAATTTCTTTTGGGTTGGGAAGTTTACTTTCCCTTATGGCAATTACGGCATTGGAAATGTCCTTAATATTTGGAGTTGTAATATTGTCCTGCTCCAATTGTCCTTTAATGGCACCATATTCGGTATGAAGAACGTGGTTGTGTTTCGTCAATTTTAAGGTGACGTTACAAATGATGTATTTGCCTTTGGCTGCTTGCTTGAAGATAGACTCACGATACCCAAACTGACATTCTTCCTTGGAAAAGGAGACAAGTTCATGCGTCTTGATATCGATTGCTTCGCATCTTTCAAACACGTCTTTCAATTCTACACCATAAGCACCAATGTTTTGAATAGGGGCTGTCCCTATATTCCCTGGAATCAAGGATAGGTTTTCGACGCCTCCAAAATCATGTTCCAAACACCATAATACAAACTCATGCCAATTTTCACCTGCTTGGGCCTTTACCAAAACATGCTTGTCCTGTTCTTCTACAACCTCTATGCCCTTAAGATTGACATGAATTACCAAAGCCTCTACATCCTTAGTTAGTAACATATTGCTACCACCTCCCAAAATAAAAATAGGGGAGTTTTGCTTGTCTGCCAAAGCACTTTTGAGCGCTTCCAAGGAAGAAACAGACACAAACTGTTTGGCAGACACATCAATACCGAAAGTATTGTAGGGCTTTAGAGATATATGTTGTTGTACAAGCATTTAGCTATTGTAAACTTTTAGGGCTTCTTTCAATATATTTACCGCCTTGATAAGGCTACTTTCATTTAATACGTAGGCAATGCGTATTTGATTAAGACCAACACCTGGGGTAGAATAGAACCCTGCGGCAGGGGCTACCATTACGGTTTCGCCATCAACATCAAATTTCTCCAAAAGCCATTGTGCAAAATCATCGGCGTTTTCCACAGGGAGTTCTGCTATACAGTAGAACGCTCCCTTAGGTTTGGCTACTTTTACGCCTTCAATTTTTTCCAATTCGGAAATCAAGGTGTTACGTCTATGTACGTATTCTTCATTGACATCGTCAAAATAGCTCTGTGGAGTATTTAATGCTGCTTCACTGGCAATTTGAGCCAAAGTTGGCGGACTCAAACGTGCTTGGGCAAACTTTAAAGCCGTTTGAATAAAGGTTTTGTTTCTTGAAACCAAATATCCAATTCTAGCTCCACACATGCTGTAACGCTTAGAAACCGAATCAATCATAATGGCGTGGTCCTTTATGCTATCTTCTTGCATGATAGAATAAAAGCTGTTTCCGTCATAGACAAACTCACGGTAAACTTCATCAGCAATTAAGAATAGGTCATGCTTAATTACTATTTGCGCTAGTTTTTGGATTTCTTCTTTTGAATATAAATATCCCGTTGGGTTTCCTGGGTTACAAATTAAAATAGCCTTTGTTTTTGGAGTGATCAATTTTTCAAACTCCTCAATTGCTGGCAATGCAAAATTGTCTTCTATTTTAGAAATAACAGGTACTACCTTAATATCCGAAGCTTTTGAAAAACCATTGTAATTGGCATAGAATGGTTCAGGGATAATGATCTCATCGTCTGGATCCATAATACTTCCAAAGGCAAACATTAGCGCTTCACTACCTCCAGTAGTTACAATGATATCGTCGTGGTTTACGTGAATATCATTTTTCTCATAATAGGCAGCAATTTTTTTGCGGTACCCTTCTGAACCTTCAGAACGGGTGTAGGCTAAAATATCCAAGGAATGCACCTTTACAGCGTCCAAAGCAACTTCTGGAGTCTTGATATCTGGCTGGCCAATGTTTAAGTGGTATACAGTTTTTCCGTCTTTATAGGCTTGTTCTGCGTAAGGAACAAGTTTACGTATCGGAGATGCAGGCATGTCAAGCCCTTTTTTCGAAATAGATGGCATTTTATTCTTGATTTTAAAGCGCAAAGGTCTGAAAATTATCTTAAAGTTTTTTTAAAAACAAACCCTAAAAAATGATAATATCTCAAAAGGTTGTAACTTGTATATAGTCAATTAGTTAATATGCGAATACAATGGGTTTTTATATGGTGTTTTTTAGCGCTGAGTATTAACCTACATGCTCAGGGTAATTTCAACATGCCTTCTCAGGATAATAGCAAGGTCAAATTCCAACTAATTAACAACTTAATTATAATTCCTGTGGAGGTTAATGGGGTAGAATTATCCTTTTTATTGGACTCTGGCGTGAGCAAGCCCATTCTCTTCAATATTTTTAATCTTACCGACTCTTTGCACATCTATAATGGGGAGCGGATTTTCCTCAGAGGTCTTGGTGGTGATGGAGAAATTGAGGCCTTAAAGTCTAGCCATAATAAGTTTAAAATTGGTGATGCGGTTAACGTCAATCAAGATGTGTATGTGGTGTTCGATAATTCCATCAATTTCACCCCTAGGTTAGGAGTGAGTGTTCACGGTATCATTGGGTATGATGTATTTAAAGATTTTATTGTAGAAATTAATTATGGCGCTAAACATTTAAAATTGCACAAGCCAGAAACCTATTCCTATAAAAAATGTAACAATTGCGAAACCCTGGATTTGATTTTGTATAAAAACAAACCCTATGTAGATGCTTTGGTGTGTATTGATTCTGCTGAAATCCCAGTAAAATTACTGGTCGATACAGGCAGTAGTGACGCCCTTTGGCTTTTTGAGGATACCACTCAGCAACTGTTGCCCTCAAGTGATAATTTCTTTGAGGATTTTTTAGGAAAAGGACTTAGTGGCAACATTCATGGAAAGCGCTCTAAAGTAAAAAGTTTCTCGTTGAGTGGTTTTGACTTGAAAAGGGTAAATGTGGCATTTCCAGATTCTGTTGCCATTACGGAAGCTCGAAACTTTACAGAGCGAAATGGGAGTATTTCGGGGGAATTGCTCAAGCGCTTTAACATTGTTTTGGATTACCACAATTTTAAAATGACCATTAAGAAAAACGGAAATTTTAAAAAGCCCTTCCATTACAATAAGAGTGGGATTGTACTGGAGCAAAATGGGGTGCGAATCGTGAAGGAAGAGCAATCCTTATTTAATTATGCAAAAGAAGGGGATGATAAGAATGCTAGCAATAGAATCATGTTGAATACCATTTACAAATTTGCCTTGAAGCCAGCGTATACTATTGTGGAACTGCGGGAGGATTCACCAGCTTATAAAGCGGGATTATTGGTTGGGGATGTTATTTTGTCTATAAATAACAAAGGAACTCATACTATGACATTGCAGGAATTGACCCAAAGGTTTTGTGACGATGATGAAACCAATATCAAACTGGTGGTAGATCGAGCTGGCAACTCAATGGTGTTTAAATTTAGGTTGGAAAGTCTATTAAACTAAAAAACTCCCTGAAGAGGGAGTTTTTTAGTTTGTGTAAGTAGCGTTTTCTTATTGTTCCATTACGCTTTTGTCCTTTTTCTCAAGAACACTGTTTTTGCTAGAGTCTACCACCAAACCTTTAATTTTTAAGGCTACTGTTGGGGTATCCGCATTAGAAGTTACGGTAATGGTTTTTCTAATTGGGTTCACTCTATTAGTGTCGTATTTTACAGAGATTTCTCCAGTTTCACCTGGCATAATTGGTCCGTCTGGTTTTTTAGGAACAGTACAACCACAGGTAGACTTTACATTAGAAATGATCAAAGGGGCATTCCCTGTATTTGTAAATTCAAATACGCGAACGCCGTCCGAACCTTTTTCAATAGTTCCGTAGTCTATAGTTGTGCTCTTAAATTCAATCTTAGCTACTTTTTCTTGTGCCATGGCACCAAGGCTTACAAGGCCTACAAATAAAATCAGTACTAAATTTTTCATCACTTAAAATTTAAATTGATAGTCAAAACTACTCACTTTTTATCATTCAGCAAAATTAATTAGACGTATTACCGTATTCTTAACGCTCAGCAAGCTTAAAACAAGGGGATTATTTCTCCTAATAATTTCACGAAAAAAGAAATATAAGTACTTTTGTCAGTTCATATACAAAAACAGTACCAAAGGCCCTGTTTTAGTAGGGAGTTAAGCAATGAAATCCCTGTAATGTTAGCCTTTGAAAGTTAAAAACTACAAAACAAGATAATTAGGATATGGCAATTCCAACACAATATGTAGCCACAGAGGTAGAGCAAAAGTGGTATGATTACTGGATGAAACACAACTATTTTCATTCAGAGCCAGATGAGAGAGAACCTTACACCATTGTAATTCCACCACCAAACGTAACTGGTGTTTTGCACATGGGGCACATGTTAAACAATACCATTCAAGATGTATTGATACGTCGTGCGCGTTTGCAAGGTAAAAATGCATGCTGGGTACCGGGTACCGATCATGCGTCTATTGCTACCGAAGCTAAAGTGGTTGCGAAATTAAAAGAGCAGGGGATTGATAAAAACGATTTATCTCGTGATGAATTTTTAAAGCATGCCTGGGATTGGACTCATGAATACGGTGGTGTGATCCTAGAACAACTTAAAAAATTAGGGTGTTCTTGCGATTGGGATAGAACCAAATTTACGATGGACGACGATATGTCTGAAGCAGTAATAAAGGTGTTTGTCGACTTGTACAACAAAGGCATGATTTACCGTGGTTACCGCATGGTAAACTGGGATCCGGAAGCAAAAACAACCTTGTCTGATGAAGAGGTAATCTATGAAGAAAAGCAAGGAAATCTTTATTACCTAAACTATAGGATTGAAGGTAGCGATGATACTTTAACCATTGCAACCACGCGTCCTGAAACTATTTTTGGTGATACCGCCATTTGTATCAATCCTACCGATGAGCGTTTTACACACTTAAAGGGTAAAAAAGCCATTGTACCAATTTGTGGTCGTGTTATCCCGATTATTGAAGATGAATATGTAGATGTTGAATTCGGTACGGGATGTTTAAAAGTAACGCCGGCACACGATGAAAACGATAAGGTTTTAGGTGATAAACACAATTTGGAAGTAGTGGACATCTTCAATGAAGATGCAACTTTAAACAGCTACGGTTTACATTACGAAGGACAAGATCGTTTTGTAGTACGTAAAGCAATTACTAAAGAATTGGAAGAAATCGGAGCTTTGGTAAAAACTGAAGTTCACGTAAATAAAGTAGGAACTTCAGAACGTACTAAAGCCGTTATCGAACCTCGTTTAAGCGATCAGTGGTTCTTGAAAATGGAAGAGTTGGTAAAACCTGCCATCGAAGCGGTTTTAGGTGAAGATTCAGAGATTCAGTTATTCCCTAAGAAATTCGAGAATACCTATCGCCATTGGATGGAAAACATCCGCGATTGGAATATTTCACGTCAGTTATTGTGGGGGCAACAAATTCCTGCGTATTACTATGGTGATGGAAAAGAAGATTTTGTGGTTGCTGAAACTATGGAAGACGCTTTAACCTTGGCTCAGGATAAAACAGGAAACGCTGATTTAAAAGCTGAAGATTTACGTCAGGAAACAGATGCTTTGGATACTTGGTTCTCATCTTGGTTATGGCCAATGAGCGTGTTCGATGGTATTCGCAATCCTGAAAACGAGGACATAAAATACTATTACCCAACAAACGATTTAGTAACTGGTCCGGATATTTTATTCTTCTGGGTTGCCAGAATGATTATTGCAGGATACGAGTATAAAGGTGAAAGACCATTCAACAACGTGTACTTAACTGGACTTGTTCGTGATAAGCAACGTCGTAAAATGAGTAAGTCCCTAGGGAATTCTCCTGATGCCTTAAAACTGATTGAAGAGTACAGCGCCGATGGTGTTCGTGTAGGATTATTGTTGAGTAGTGCTGCGGGTAATGATTTATTGTTTGACGAAGCGCTTTGTCAACAAGGTAAAGGGTTCGGAAACAAAATCTGGAATGCTTATCGATTAATTGATGGTTGGGAAATCGATGAAACTATTCCACAGCCTGAATCAAGTAAAATTGCATTAGACTGGTACGCTTCTAAATTCCAAAAAGCTTTAACTGAAATCGAAGATCACTTTAGTAAATACCGTTTAAGCGATGCGTTAATGGCGATTTATAAATTGATAATGGACGATTTCTCAGGATGGTTATTGGAAATCGTGAAGCCTGCGTATCAAAAACCGGTAGATGCTGCAACTTATAAATCATTAATCGCTGCATTTGAAGATAACTTAAAAATTCTTCATCCATTTATGCCGTTCTTAACAGAAGATATCTGGCATTACATCGCCGAGCGTACTCCGGAAGAAGCTTTAATTGTAGCAAAATGGCCAGAAGCCAAGCCAGTAAACGAAACCTTGATTGCTGAGTTTGATTTTGCTTCAGAAGTAGTTTCAGGAATCAGAAATATCAGAAAAGAAAAGAACATAGCCTTTAAAGATGCCATTGGTTTTTCAGTAATTAATAATGGAAATACCAGTACAACTTTCGATTCCATCATTCAAAAGTTAGGAAATCTTGAAACGATTGAATATGTAACTGAAGCTGTAGATGGTGCTTTAACCTTCCGTGTAAAATCCAATGAATACTTTGTGCCTATGGCAGGAAGTATTGATGTAGAAGCTGAAATTAAAAAGTTAACCGAAGAGTTAAATTATACAGAAGGTTTCTTAAAATCGGTTCAGAAAAAGCTGTCTAACGAGCGTTTCGTAAATGGTGCACCAGAACAGGTGATTGCGAACGAACGTAAAAAAGAAGCCGACGCTTTAGCTAAAATAGAAACTATTAAATCAAGTTTGGCGAGCTTGCAATAAGAGGAAAGCGGATTTCTTGATAATTTATAGAGAGTTAAAACCTGTCCAATACCATTGGGCAGGTTTTTTTTATGGACCTATCCCAAGGGGGGATAAAAAAATGTTCGTGAATAAATTAAATTCTGTAACTTTAAGTGTTAATATTCAGTTGTTTAACTTTTAAAATAAAAGCGTTTATGGACACAGTATTACGATTTGGAATGATGAAAAATATATGGTTTTTAAGTATGTTGCTTTTATCCGTTCCCGTATTTGCTCAAGAAACAGAAGAGACCATTGAGGCTGAGGTGGAAATGGAGTTTGAAGAAGAAGAAGAAGAAGAGGTTTTTCACCGAAACAAATTGGCATTTTATGCTGGGTATTCCTGGATTCCAGAAGGTAGAGACATTGATACTGGAGAAAAGGAGGTAATTATTGCGCCAACCTTTGGGTTCTCCTATGAATATTGGCTGACCGAACGTTGGGCAATCGGTACCTATAATGATGTGGAAATTGTGAATTTACATGTTGAAAATGAAAAGGGCGATTTCCTGGAGCGTGAAAATGCTACCGTATTGTCTGTGGCCGGTACTTGGGAAGCCTTACCAAGGTGGACCGTTTCCTTGGGAGGTGGTATTGAAACCGATGCCCACGAAACCTTATGGATTGTCCGTTTGGGATCGGAGTTTATTCTTTTGGAAAAGAATAATTGGGAACTTTCTGTTGGGTTCAATTACATTTATAAAGACGTGTACGATATTTTTGGTCTTGGTTTTGTATATGGGTTGAAATTTTAGAAGCTGAGTTTTTAACCTTTTTAAAAAGAAACTTCCCATTGTACTCTAAAGCGCCATTTTTTATCAACTTGCCTGTCAAATTGTTCATAGTCAAAATGACTGACCTCAGCTGTCAATTTGTTTTTATGGCCTCTAAAAAACCAATTTAGAGCACAAGAAAGTTCGTCCTGATGGTCTTGGTCTAAATACGAATCGGGGATATAGGACGAGTAGCGTGCAGCTATTTCCAAAGGTTTGGGCCACCACGGAATATCTCCCTGTGGGTAGTAACCTGCCTGCAAATAATAACCTTTCAGTAGCCTATCTGGGACATCGTTGTGCATGTCGATGATTTTCTTGTGGTGCCATTCACTTTGCCAGGTAATCCCCTTATAAACAAAAGCGGTTTCCAAATTGTACTGTTCAACACGGTATTGTCCATTTTCGGCATCTTCAAAACCTAGTAATTCCCCTCCTCCGGAAGATGAAAATCGGGTGTAGGGACTTCTATTGGTGACCCCAGCAATGGCAATGATGGCTGCTGGTTTGCCATGATGTTCCATATCGCTACTTTCAAATCCCATATCCTCCCCAAGGGGATTCCACTGCAATCTTCCAAAGTACATAAAATGGGCATCGTCATTGGTGTTGTGGCCTCTTCCCGTACCTGTTAGGACTGCTGCCCAATAGCTGAAATCCAAAAGTGATTTTCCATCCAAGCGCCCATATAATTCAACACCTTGCTGACGATCTACCGTAAAGGGCCGGTTAATGATGGAGCGATCTACCAATTGCTGTTCCCCACTACTAATACGCCGTTCTCTGGAATACTCCAGTTTCCATTGGCCAAATTTCAAACTGAGCCATTTCCACTTTTCAACCATCACCCTAAAGTCTAAAAGGTTGGAGTTTACCATGTCGTATTCCCAATAATACTTTAACCAAGTTCTATAGGCATTACCACCTACTTTTAGGCGGGCACGATTAATTTTAAAAAGGTGGGTCCCATCTTCATCATAGTCATCAAAGGTAATTGGGTCTTGGTCATCTGGAGTGGCAAACCGAAACTGTAGTCTGCTTTGTATTTGTAATTTATAAAGGTTGTCACTAGACTTTAGTTCAAATCCTTTGCTGCTATATCCAATGTTCCATTTAGGGAGGGAATCTTCTGTTTTTTCTTCTTGGGCAAGAACATTGGTATGGTTAAAGAGAAAGAATAGAATTATGAAGAAGTGGATAAAGCCATAATGTTGCACCCGTTGGCTTAATTTTATGATTAGGTTCCACTTCATTGTTTTCATAACTTTCATTTTTCAAATACGCATTTGGTGACTTGCTAAAATGCAAAATTGACCGTGAAGGTTGGTCCATTATAGCCCCATTTAAAGTAGCCGTCCAAATGTTTTCTCGTGGTTTCCACTTTGATGTCCAAACTTGTAAACCCAGCTTTTAAGCTCAAGCCCTTGTATAGTTGATAGGCCAATGTTGCATTCGTACTAAATATGCGTCCCTTGATATTGTCTATAGTCAACCCTAAATAATTGATGTTGGTGTAAAGTGAGAAGCGTTTGGAAAGAAGTACGTCAAACCAAATCCCAATGTCTGGCACAGGTGCTATAAAATCAAAACTGTCATTGAGTTCAGCTTCCACATTTCCAGAATTGGCTCTAATGCCCACATCGGTAAACAATACATGGGCACCAATCAAGGCGCCAATCTCATATTTGGGTTTTGCAAAGATGGTATAACTGTAATACAGTCTATAAATATTCATGTTGAAAAAGGCTTCCAAATTGGCATCCACAGGATATACATTGTCTCCAAATTCAATTTCTTCGTCTAGTGTATAGGTCGATTTTCGGTTTAAATAGAAGAAATCCAAAGCGAGCCTAGAACGTCTGGAAATACGCCACTCAGCATTGGCGTAGAATGAAAAGGTAGTTTTATCAAAGCCTAGGTCGTCTTCCAAATTAATGGTGGTTCCAAAGTCATCAAAATTGGTGCTGCCAACCCTAACTTCGGTATCGTTCAAAGGAAAAAACAAGCCAGCAGAAATCTCAAAACGCTTCAATCTCCAATCGGGATACCTTACGGTATTGTCTTTGTAAATGGTTTGGCTTGTAGAATCAACCGTACTATCCAAGCCCATTAAATCTGGTTCCTCTTGGGCGTGTAAAGACCCAAACACAAAGAAAATGATAATGCATGTAAGGATCTGTTTCATTGTTGTATGTTGTTTATTTGGGGAACAATAAAATGACATTAGCTCGGAAGCCAAAATCTGGATTCAAAGGGTTATTGCCATAATAAACTTTAGGGCCGCCTCCCAACTGTACTGTTTGTTTGGATATCTGTACTACTTTGGCGTAATACACACCTATAAACCCTCCAAAAATGTCATTGCGCCAACTTTGGGTGTTTTCTGAAGCAATGGTATAAGACGCTCCGTTGGGTGTGGCATAGGTACAAAAGGGTTGAAAAAAAGTAGCACTAATGTCTTCGCCTTTTCCTGCATAGGACCACATATGGTTTGCCAAAGCACCATAGGTATACTGCCCGCTTAGTTTCAAGAATACGGCGTTGGGTCCTACAGCCCAAGTATTGGCACCCAATTCATTTTCTGAGGCTGTATTCAATAAAAATACAGGGCCAACTCCCCAAACAATTCCACTAGAGGTAGGGTTTTTGGGTGAAAAGAAAAAACTTTGTACAATGTCACCCAAACCATTGGCGCAATCACCATCATAGAGTACATCTTTTTGAGTGATAAATGGCACAATGGTTCTACTTATCAAGTTCCACTTGCTGTTGAAACTAAATGGTAATACGGGTTGAACATTTAAATTGTATCTGAAGCCCTCATTTGGGCCCACATTGAATTCAAAGTTGTTTTGGAAAGGCACACTAATAAGATTAGCCACTGGGTTTGCCAATTGTTTGGCCAAATCTTCTGCTGAAGGGCCTCCTGTTGAAGCAGGGGCTTCGGCTTCCTGAGCATTGACACTGATTGACAATAACAATAATATAAGATATCCTATTCTATAAAACTGTTTCATTTGGTTTAGTTTTTTAGGCATTTAAGGCAACTTCCATTTGAAAGAAGGAAGTTGCCTTGGTACCCTATTTTAGTAATAATGATTTAAAATCCTAAAACGGCTATTCATGCCCTTTCTTGACAACGGCATCCATTACAGAAGACATGTCAAAACTTTTACCGCCTTGAACAGGAGGATAGTCCATCAAGGTTTTGATATGGGCATTCATCTGCTCTCCCATTGGGGCCATCAACCAGGAAACTTTTTGCATAAGGTGCCCATAGGCATCCTCGGTATCATAGCTTTCAAAAGGATCCATCCTTAAATTAAAGATCAAAGGAGCGGTTCTCGCTTCGGCTGTGCCATAATAAGTTTCTTTGTAGATAAAGTGGAATTTCCAAGGGCCCATCCTCACGGCGTTCAGATTACTTTCGTAGTAATAGTAGTACATATCCCGAGCCGATTTTTCACTTTGTCCTTTCCAATAAGGAAGGTTGTTAACACCATCGATATATTGTTTTTTCTCTTTCATCAAACGTTCGGCTGCATTAGGAACTCCTGCTGCCGCTGCCAAAGAGGTAAACATGTCCATATGGGCTTGGATGCCATTTAGAACTTGACCAGGTTTGAATACTCCAGGCCACATAATCATACTAGGGACTCTTACACCTCCTTCGGTAGTTCCCATTTTCTCACCGCGGAAAGGCGTAGTACCTCCATGTGGCCAAGAATTGTGCTCTGGACCATTATCGGTAGAATACCAAATAATGGTGTTTTGGTCCATGCCGTTAGCTTTTAAGAAATCTAGAACCAAGCCTACATCGTGGTCGTGTTGCAACATCCCGCTACCGTATAGGTCAGCCTCAGAAGTATATTTTTCAGCAGCATAGCGCCATTCATCGTTTAGGCGAGTGTAAAGATGCATTCTGGAAGTGTTGAGCCATACAAAAAATGGTTTGCCATCGGCTTTGGCACGTTTCATAAAGTCTTCCGCTTTAGGAATCACTTCCCCAGCATCAAAATCCTTCATACGCTCTTGGGTCAAAGGACCAGTATCAGTAATACGTTGTTTGCCTACTTTTCCAAAGCGTGGATCTTCGGTATTATCCATTTTATCGGTAGCCCAAGAATGGATCACTCCACGGGTTCCAAATTTCTTTTCATAATCTTCTAAATCTCCGGAATAGGCTTTAGCGAAGTTTTGGTAATCGCGCTGTTCAGACTCTTCTTGAGTATTCAAGTGGTACAGATTGCCATAAAATTCATCAAAGCCATGGGCCGTTGGCAAGTGTTCGTTACGGTCGCCCAAGTGGTTTTTACCAAAGTGTCCCGTAGCGTAACCTTCGGCTTTCAATACTTCTGCCAAACATGGAGAGGCTGCTTGAAGTCCAAGAACATCACCAGGTTGACCAACGGTAGTCATTCCACTTCGAATAGGATATTGTCCAGTGATAAAGGAAGCTCTACCGGCCGTACAGCTAGGCTGTGCATAATGGTCGGTAAACTTGATGCCTTCATTTCCAATTTTGTCAATGTTGGGCGTGGTATAGCCCATAGTGCCCATACCATAGGCACTTACGTTTTGCCAACCTACATCATCTCCCCAAATCACTAAAATATTGGGCTTTTGCTGGCTCCATCCCAATAGCGGCAGTAAGAGCAGTATTGGGAGAATGGTCTTCTTGCGAAAAAAATTGCTCATAATTTCTGGTTTATATATTACTAATTGATTTAATAGCCATTTTTGATTGATGATGAATTGTTATTTAAATTTTAACAGAGGACCTAAAGCCAATGAAAACAGCTGTATCGCTATCTTTAATTATTGGTTTGACGATTTGTATATCGGCTCCAATGGAAAGCCAATTGTTTAGCCAATATTGATAAAAGGACTCTATCCCCACTTCATTACGAAGGGGTATGCCAAAGTCTTCTGCTTTATCGTCTACGATACTACTTAATGAATAGTCATATAAGGCCAAGCCCCATTTGTCCTGTGATCTGTTTTTGATAAAACTGTTACCGCCAAGTCCCAACTGAAAACTAAAATCGATTGGGTTGGGATTGCCGTCGGAAAAAGAAATTTGCCCAAATACTCCCCAACTTTTGTTATCGCTTAGGTTTTGCAAAGGGTGGTTGAAACTGTAAGATGCATAGTATCTATTTTCTTTATTTGAAAGTGGGACTTCTACAGGTGGATTGATATCCCCTAAATTATAGAGGTTGTTCCCGTCCTGATTGCTATAAGCCAGTCGCAAAGCATGGTTACCTACGGAGTTTCCAATTTTTACTTTCCAACTGGGCGATACAGAAAGCACGAAGCCTTCCCTAAAGGGATCTTCAAATCCAGATTTGCCTACCACGCTAACAGGGTCGTATAGCATGAACGTCCATTTTAATTTGTTACTACTGATGTTGGAAATGGCTCCAAAAATATATGGAGGGGTGATGCCCGAAACAGGTGCGGCAAAGGCCAAATTCCAAAAGGCATCTAAACCTGCGCCGCCGCTATAGGTAGTTCCAGCAGCCATATCGACCATATTAATCTTTCCTGCTAATATTTGATTTCCGGGCTTCCAACTATAGATTAAAAACACACTACTGATATCGAAGCGTTCTCCATGTACATATCCGGGGAATGTAATTGCCGTGTGTTTTGGAATTAATACATTTCCTGAATAATCTAGGGCATCCCCAAAATTATATTCGGCTTTGGTAACCAAAGTCCAACGGCTTAATCCAATGTTTTTTCCATTGTACTTTACATCCAATTGCGCTTTGCCATTGAAAACTGATTCATTACCTCCTTCTCCTGCAACAAAATTTTGGTTGAAAACAGTCAGTCGTGGATTTATGTACAGTCCCTTTGCCTCCAAAGTGTCTCTCGTTCCGTTCCAATTTCCCGATAAATAGTTTCTGCTGGAACCCTCTTGGGCTGTAGTATTTAAGCTAGCCAAGAGGATGTAAAAGAGGGATGAGATTCTAAACTTTAAGGTCATAGCTAATTACTTTTTTTATAAACACTTTTACCTTCTTTTATACTTTCCAGAATTTGGATGGTATGTATTTGCATCGGGTCAATCTTCAAAGGGTTTTTATCAAGGATTACCAAATCTGCAATTTTGCCTTCTTTCAAACTTCCTTTACTGTCTTCTTCAAAATTTTGTTTGGCGCCCCAAATAGTTAAGGTTTTAAGACCTTCATACGGCGTTACTCTTTGGTCTGGACCTAAAATATAGCCAGTTCTTGTTACTCGGTTAACAGTCGCATCATAAACGCGCATGGATTTAGGGAAAATTACAGGGGCATCGTGATGGGAGGTTAGGTTGATGCCAGCATCAATGACATCACGACATGGCGAAATATAATCGGCTCTAGGTTCACCTAGAACAGATTCTTTATGCCAATCGCCCCAATAAAAGGTATGGGTTGGGAATAGGGAACAGTATACATTCAGTTTTTTAACAGTAGGAATTTGGTCTTTGCGTAAGGTTTGCCCGTGAATGATAGTGGTTCTATGGTCGGGGTAATTGTATTTTGCTTCGGCATCGGCAATGGCCTTTAAATATTGATCGATGGCGGCATCCCCATTGGTATGACAAATTAATTGCCATTGGTTTTGAAATGCTTTTTCTACATATTTTTCAGCCTTTTCGTCGTCCATTATAGCAAAGCCCTTATAGCAGCCATCTTTACCTACGGGATTGACATGGTAACATTGGGTCAACCATGCTGTTTTTCCCTGTGGGGAACCATCTAAGGTTAATTTTACACCGCCTGCTCGATAATGGTTTTTGTAACTATGATCTTTATTGTAATAAATGCTATCCATAGCGAAGTTTGCTACATCAATGTCAGGATAGGAAATAATATCGATAAAAAATTTCCCTTGCTTTGCGGCTTCACTAAAAATGGTCATTTGCTCGGGAGTCGTACGGCCATCCTGAACAGTTAAGTAACCATTGCTGGCATATTCTTCTTGGGATTTGTCAATACAGCGCATTGCAAATTCGGCATCTGCCTTTCCTAGCAGCGGAAACAGAATTGCGTACATCGCTTTTTCTTCTAAAACACCATTGGGACTTCCGTCAGGATTTCTTCTAAGGTGTCCGCCTTCTGGGTCTTTGGTGTCTTTGGTATAGCCAGACATTTCCAACGCTTTACTGTTCATAACACCCAAATGTTCAGACTGGTGAATCAACAAAACTGGTAATTCGGTACTGATTTTGTCAAGGTCGGTGGCTTTTGGATGATCTTTTTCAGTAAGCTGGGAGTCGTCGTACCCATGACCAATGATCCAACCAAATTTCTCAACAACAAATTTTCCGTCTTCAGACTCTTTCCAACTATTCATGGCGTCAACAAGCTCTTGAACGCTTCCTCCCGGTCCATCTGGCGGAGGCAGAAGGTTGGCAACTATAGAAGCAAACCCTGTGTTATAAAAGTGTCCATGTCCATCGATAAAAGCGGGAACCATAGTTTTTCCTTCAAGATCAATTTGTTTGGCATTTTCATAATTGGTTAAAGCCAGATCTTTTGATCCTACATAAATAATTTTACCATCCGCTTCAACCAAGGCTTCTGCATAGTTGGGAGCGTCGCCTTCAACAGTGATGATATCTCCATTGAAGTAGAGGGTTTGATTTGAAGCAATGGGTTCTTGTGCTTTTTCCTTTTTGCTGTTGCATGAAAGCAGTGTTAAAAGGGCAATGAGTAGGATACCTAGTTGTTTTAGCATGGTGTATTGTTTTTTTAGTTCTACTATTGATATTTTGGATAAATCACTTTCCAATCCTTTTTCATATCCACTAAGGTCCAGCCGTGTTTGGTAGCTTCATCCAATCCTTTGTCTAACCCTCCAATATGCGACTCTCTGTCATAGGCCCATTCACGCTCGGCATCGGTATGGTGTACATAGAGCATAAAACTGTTCAATTTGTTGGAGGCTGTCCATTGCAGCATTTGCAAATCCCCGTCGGAATTTCCTGCAGCAAACACTGGTTTTTTCCCAATAATCTTTTGAATGTTTAGCGGTTTTCCTTCCTTATCATCATTAAATTCCAATTCTGGCAAGACCTTGATGATTGGCTTATCACCATCATTAATCCACTCGGTTTTAAAACGTGTTCCAATAATTTGTTCTTCAGGAATGCCATAAATACTGGGTAAGAAGGCTCGCATAAAATTGACGCCACCACCCGAAACGATATAGGTTTTAAATTGGTTGGCTCTTAAATAGTGTAACAATTCAAGCATGGGCTGAAACACCATATCGGTGTAGGGCACATTTTTGGTAGGATGTTTGGCCGTACTGGCCCATGATTTCACGACGGCTTCAAACTCATTTGTTGTCATGCCGGTATGGGTAGTTGCAACTATTTGTAAAATACCCTTCATACCACTTTGTTTTAAGGCTTCCATGTCATTTTCTAAAATGGCTTTGTAGGGTTGCTGGTTTTTCCATTCGGGATGGTCTTTGGCCATGGCTTTTACACGGTCTATGGCAAAAAACAATTGAAAATAGGCCGGTTGCTCACTCCATAGGGTGCCATCATTGTCAAAAGTGGCAATACGGTCTTCCACAGGAATAAACTGGGAGCTTTTGCTATTGGTGGCATTGCTTACAAATGCTATGATGGCCTTTTTTGCAGCCCCTTCATTCCAGGAGGGCAGTGGATCTTTTTGAACAGAGGTTTCGGTATTGGAAATATTGGACTTGTCATCTGTCTTGAAGGCTGTGACTATAAAAAGGCATAGTGCTAATGGAAGGGTTTTAAAAAGGCTCATAACTTGATTGTTTTTAAGGTGAAAAGGAACTGGAATGTTGTTGGCATGTGCAGCTCCTGTTTTATATTTTTTTTTTCTGCCGTTACCTGTTGTTGACTGCTTTTAACATGGAGTTAAAGTCTCCCATTTGAGCAGAAAAACTTTCCTGGCTAGGGGGGAATTCCTTGAAGGTTTTTAAAAACTCAGTAACATGACCACCTGCCTGACCAATGATCCAACTCCGGTTTTCGGCCCATTCATCATAACCACGAGCTTCGGTAAAGCGTTCAAAAGGATCTAGTTTTAAGTTGATAATGTAAGGAGATGTTAACACATCCTGAGAAGCTCTAAACCATTTTTCCTGATTTCTAAACAATAATTTCCAATCGCCATAACGCATGCCATGCAAGGTAGTTTCTGTAAAGTAGAAGAATTCCTTACGTTTGGTTTTTCCTTGGTTTAATAGAATATCACTTTGATCGTAGCCATCTAAATGTACTTTGAAAGAAGTACCTCCTATTTTGTGTCCGTTTAACAGGTTGTCCTTAATATTGGGACTGCCTACAAAGGACATTAGGGTAGGTAACCAATCTTCCATGGTCATAAATTCTCCCGTCGTTGTTCCAGCTGGAATATGTCCTGGCCATCTCACTGCCATAGGGACTCTGAAGCCACCTTCCCAACCACCAACGCCTTTTTCTCCATGAAAAGGTTGGTTTCCTCCATCGGGCCAACTATTAGAAGCGGCGCCATTGTCGGTTGAAAACATAACAATAGTATTGCCTTCTAGTCCTAATTCTTTCAATAAGTCCAAAAGCTCCCCAACATCATCATCTAATTCTGCCATCCCATCGGCATAAAGACCGTATCCCGTTTTTCCATCATATTCCTTACTTAAATTGGTGCGATAATGCATGCGAGTGGTATTATGCCACACAAAAAACGGTTTATTGGATTGTGCGGCATCCCTAATAAAGCGTTTGGATTGCTCCAATACATCTTGGTCTAAATTCCGTTGAACTTCAGTACCCCAGTCACCAAGATCTTTAATGTCTTGTTTACCATTGCCCAAAGCTTTGGAATGAATAATACCGCGTTGCTTTAAGTTAAGTTTTTCTAAGGTGGCCTCATCTTTTGGGTAGTCATACTGTTCAGGATATTCTCCCGCATTTAAATGGTACAGGATGCCGTAAAACTCATCAAAGCCATGGGCTGTAGGCAAGTGTTCATCCCGATCTCCCAGATGGTTTTTACCAAACTGACCGGTGGCATACCCCAAGGGTTTTAGCATTTCTGCAAGTGTTGGATCCTTTTTTTGAAGACCTTGAGGGGCTCCAGGAAGACCAACGGTACTCAATCCTGTACGCATTGGGTATTGGCCAGTGATAAATGCCGCACGCCCTGCCGTACAGGAGGCTTGAGCGTAATGGTCCATAAAGAGCATCCCTTCATTGGCAATGCGGTCTATATTGGGGGTGGTGCCGCCCATCATGCCTCGGTGATATGCGCTAATGTTCCACATCCCTACATCGTCTCCCCAAATTACCAAAATATTGGGTTTGTCTTGTGCCGTGGTAACTAAGGGCAGTAACAATAGTATGCTAAGCATTTTTAAAAAGTGTGCAGTATGCTTCATAATAAAATGTATTTAATGGTGTGATAATTGAACTTTTGAAGTTTGTTTGTTGTTGGGGTGGTAGAGTTTTGGTAGTGGACAAAACCACTTGTAGAGAATGACATTTGTATTATTTGAGAGGATGGCTTAAAGTGCGAACAAACCACACGACGAGCTTCCAACCAAGGGTGGTTGGGGTGGGTACCCAAAGCAGAAAAGCCATTAGGGCATGATTGATAAGGATGTTCTCTCAACATTAATGCACTTATTTGTTGTTGGCACTACAGATAAGGCCTTGCCTTTATCTATAGGTAAAGTGTTAAAGTTAGGGGGTATTTGATTCGCTATCAATCAGTTACTAATGTACGAATTCTTCGTTTAAAAAGGAATACTTCTGTAGTTATTTTTGAAATTGTGGGTTTTTATTAAATAATGGGAATTTGGAATTTTGGTTTAAGCTCCCATATATAAAAAGGCTACCGATAAGGTAGCCTTTTAAATTTTAGAGCCCTAGACCAATATCGGTGTTGGGGTATTTTTTCATTGTGGCCAAATGGCGCATCCTAAACGCGTTTACTGCAGGTATGCCCCATTCGAAATAGCGGTGACCCTCGCTTCCCATTTCTTTAGGGTCTACATTTAGATTGTAGCACCATGGCGCGGTACCAATTCTGGATAGGTTGGAGGCATCAATGTTTCTTCTCGTTTCCTTAATGTCGAATACTTGGAAATGTACTTTGTAGTCTTTCCATCGCATAGCACAAAAATCGGTGCCGTTCCATAAAAACACGCACTGTCTTTTAGAGCGTCCGTCTTTAGCCAAGAGGTAAGAGGTTTGGTCTATGCCGTCAAAATAAAGATTGTTCGGAAGTTGGTTCATTACTCCGCCTAGTCTTAAGGAGACCATATACAGGTCGGTTAAATCAATCAATTCGTTGGTTTCTTGCCCTGGCTCAATCATGTCTTTCCAATAGGCAATGAGAGGTACCCTAACCCCTCCTTCCCAAGTGGTTCCTTTTCCTCCCTTCCAAGGGTGATAGCCACTATCTGGAAACACATCTTCATTGGCACCATTGTCTGAAGTGAACAGCACTAAGGTGTTTTCTAATTCTCCACTATCTTTAAGGGCCTGCATAATTTCTCCAACAATATGGTCCATTTGTACAATAGCATCTTTTACTGGCATGGCGGCAGGACTTTTTCCAATATACTCCTCGCCACAATAGGTGTCATTGTGAATGGCAGTAAAGGAGTGGATTAGGTAAAAAGGATTTTTGCCTGAGTTTTCCTTGATGAATTTTATAGACTCGTCCTTGAGTTTTTCGTCTATCTGCCGTAATTCCTCAATAGTTTTGATTTCGAAACCAACAGAACGCCCACCTCCTTTACGTCCCATAAGAAGCCCTTCTGGTTGTAACTGAAACGCTTTGTCATGGAGTTCTTTGTTGTTGATCATGTCAGAATATTGACGCTCAACCAAGAATTGTGTGTAATCCGATTGTACGGCTGGAAGCCCATAAAAATAATCGAAGCCTACCTCATGGGGTAACATATTCTCGGCTTCCCCAATATGCCATTTTCCTATTAAGGCCGATTTGTAACCTGCCGAAGATAATAGTTTTGCCTGTGTTACCTCTACATCCCAAGGGTTTGTGGTTACTTTGTCGCCGCTTAACAGAGGTCTTGTGAGACCGCTTCTAATGGGTTGCCTTCCTGTCATTAGTGCGGCTCTCGATGAAGTACAGGTTGGGGTAGAGTAGAAGGATGTAAAGCGCTTCCCTTCTCTAGCCAATTTGTCTACATTTGGGGTGGGGGCTCCCACGGCTACTCCTCCACCATTGCAGCCAATATCTCCCCAGCCTAAGTCGTCCACTAAAAAGATGAGCACATTTGGCTTCTTCTTGGATCTATTTGAAAAGTCTTTTAACTTTTGTGATGCAATATTTTCTTGTTCCGGTCTCGGAATTGCAGGTTCCATGTTTTCTTTTTCGACAACGGTTTCATCAAAAATGCTGATTTTTTGCGCATTCATATTCCAGCAGAGTGCCAAAAGAAATACTGTAAGAATACTTTTTTTCATTTTAAATAATATTACGGTTAATAGCTTTTTAGGTGAATGTCTTTTGACGTAGTAATTAAAAGACTATATATTTAGTAGCCAAAAGAAACAAATTGAGGCTATATAAATGTAGGATTATTTTTAAACAAAAAAAAGTGTTAATAATTGAAAATGAATTGATTGCATTTGTTTAAGAGGTTTTTTGGGAAGACTATTTTAATCGTTCCAAACGCCCCTTACGTTTTACAATATTTTTATAGTCCCATTGAATATGTTTAGAGGTTTCCAACCACCTTTTTAAAGCTTCCATATTGATGTCATTTATGGAATTATAGAAAATGGAGGCGTCTTTAAATTTTCCACCTAGAATGTTTAAATCGGGTTCTTCAAAATCGGCACCACTCCAAAACATCAGACGCAATCCCTTTTTTTGTTTGCTGTAACCCACAATGGGGTTGCCTTCCAAAAACCAAACAGGGTGTCCATGCCATAGTTTGCTTTCGGCTTCAGACATTTGCGCATCAATGATGGTTGCCAGTACATGACAGATTTCTTGGTCTGTTTCGTTTTGCTGTGTATTGTAGTTTTGGATGTCTTTCTGTAGCATGGCTTTGCAAGTTGAAATTTATATAAAAAGCATCGTCAGGTTGCCTGATTTTTTGAAAGCTATTGAGAACCATTGTATCGAAACCAAAAGGGCTTTAGAAGCATCTATTCTCGATGCCATATGTTTTCAAAATGTCACTCGAATCGACGGTATGAGCTGAAGTGGTAGATTACCTTTCTTAAAGATACCAATTTTCTTTCTTAAGAAATATTCTGCTCTATTTGGTTGCCAAGTTTTTTAAGCCCTCGAATGCTGGCATAGCGTATTTTTTCCTTGTGCAACAGCCAACCTCCAATAGCTCCCAAACCACTACCGATTAGGATTTCCCAAAAGCGAAGTGCGATAAGTTCATTGGGATCGTTGATGATGGGGTTGGCAGCTTCCGAAAGAAAGATGGCCAAAGGCGTAATGAAAATCACGGCCATGGCATAATTTCTAATGATGAGCAATTCTACGATCAATTGCAACACAATGATGAACAGGCAAAGCATTAAAGGGGTGTTGGCTATCTGGAGCAACAGCCAACACAGACAAAGTCCTAAAAAGGTTCCCAAAATACGTTGGAAAGTACGCTGCCAAATATGATAAAGGGAGGCGCCTTGCATCACGGCCCCACAGGAAATAGGAATCCAATAGGGGTTTTCAAGTTTTAGCCAGTAACCTAGGGCCAAAGAAATGGCCATGATGACTCCAGTAATGATGGCTTCCCAAAAATCGGCATAGGTATTTTTTTTAAGCAGGGGGACAGGGGCATTCTGTGGTGTTATTTTTTGGGTGGCCGACAACCATAAAATATAGGCCAAACCCAATGTACAGGAAAACATGGTGCCCAAACCAACCAAACCAACTTTGGTAGGAATGGTACTTAAGTTGAAAGGTTGGCAAATGGAAATGGAAAGGATCATGATAAAAAAGAAACTCCGTGGGGGAGCCGTTTTATAATACAGAATGATCCAATGCACGATGAGCGAGTACAGCCCAAACACAATCACCGAAACCGTGGGGGAAAAACTAAAAAACTGCCCCAAAGCAAAGGATACCATAAACCCAAATGAGCTTACCAATAAGGTGGTAATTATATTGGTAAACGACCCCGAACTGGGAAGGTAAAGAATGACCAAACCACTTAAACAGGAAATAAGGGCATAGCGAAGATTGTCAACATACAATCCTACCAGTAAAGGAAATCCAACACAGATGGCGGTTAGCATTGGGGTGTGCCAAGTTCTTGTGGAATCCTTTAGGGTTACCAATTGTTCCAGTTCCTTATGGATGGTGTTTTTTAATGCCATGGGGATGCGTTCATCTTTAGAAATAAAGATGGATTTATTCTCCACAAAGGTAAGCACATTTTAGTTGACAGCGCCTTGTCATTTTTTGGATTCAAGAACCTGTTCTAGTTCTTGAGTTAGCTCGTTGTTCAGATCCAAAAGTGTTTTGGTTTGCTGTTGGGCAAAAGAGGCCGTGGTAGATAATAAATAGGAGATGCCTTCTATATTTGGGTAATCGCAAAAAGGTTCCAAATCAGACCAACTGGTGTCTTCATTTATTTTTAAAACATCGGCATAGTTTTGGACCAAAATTGGATCGGTGTAGAGGGTGGTTTTACTATTAAAAAGATCATAACTTATTTTAACAGCTTCGTACTGTCTTTTATAGTCCAGTAACTGTTTTTTGAGTTGCTGGTTGCTAATGATATCATAGGTGATAAAATTGCTGTTGACAATATTGGATTGTATGGTGGCCTTTCCAAATAGATTGAAAACATTCAATTGCTTTCTCATCAACAGTGAATCGGGCAATGTATGGTTGCACAATCTTAATAATTCCTGATACAAATGTTCTTGGTTGTCGAAGAAATCAGATTTAGAGGAAAAGAAACTGTAATCGGCTTGGGCATGGTTCAACAATTGTTTCAGTACTTGGGTTTCATGTCGTTTCAAGACCTGCTCTTGGTTCCAATTGTCAACTTTTAAGGCGATTAAAATACCAAGAACTATCAGAGTCATTTCTCCTAAAGCATATAAAAGATATCTACCGAATTTATGTTGATTCAAAAATCCCTTTTTTATGTTTTTTAGGATGCTGAGCATTGTCTCATAGGTTTTTGGTAATTATTCTATACGTTTGCCTTGTGTAGTGAAAGAAATGCCTTGTTGTCCAGAGGTAGAAATCATGACGCTTTCAAAAAGTGGTTCATGGGTGTTGGGGTTGATGGTCCAATCAAAAAGGAAATTGGCGCCCGTGCCACCTTCTTGGTCTTTTTCGTCAATAACGATTTCTACCGTTTCCATAGGAGCGATGTAAATAGGGCGATTAAAGTAGGTTCTGATAGAATGGCCTTTCGTATTGAAATAGTCAGCTTTGTTAATGAAAATGGTATCAGTGGTATTGGTGTTTCGCATGCTTACGGTGACGGTTAAGTCATGGGTGCGATGCTCCGATTCACTATAAATTTGAGAGTAAACAGAAAGGTAGGTGCTGCCAGTTGAAAGCGAATCACTTAAACTGTGCTTTAGTGTTCTGCTATCCCAATTTACGGGATGTATAGAGCTCACTTGCCCATTGTCTTGGCAGCTTTGTATTGAAAAATATATTAATAGAAGTATGGTGAGGTGTTTCATGAGCATTTTCAATCCTAGTAGTTTAAGATTGAAGATATTAAATTTTCAGAAACTTACAACGCTAATGCCACCTGAATATCTCCTAGCAGCTTGGCCCTTGCCAATAGTCATTTCTTAATAAAAAGGACCTAAAATCCATCCATTCCTTATTGGGGATTTGTGTTTTAATATAGAAGCGCTGTGCTTCTTGGTCCCAATCCAAGATGAGACTTTTGTATTCAATAGCATGGTAGAGATAAAAGATAAATTTTAGTTCTCTTAATTGTGCAGAAAGCTTGTCTAGACTTTGAAAGGCTTTGCTTGTATGGTTTGGGTCAATCAAAGAATTGATGAGTTCAAAATCATTATGGTCAATGCTATCATGTGTGGATTCTGCCAAATAGTCCAAAGTTTTTTTGTCTTTAATTTTAGAAGCTAGATATTGGATATCGTTCAAGTTTTGGCTTTGGTCACTTTCGGAGTATTCATAGGTAAGTGGAGAATTGGAAGAAAAGTTAATGCCAAAGGGAATCACTTCCAAAGTTACTTTGGTTTCTGTTCCTTTTCTTGGGATTTGGAGGTTCAAGAAAAAGATAGCCTGATCCAGTGGTAATTTTTCAGTGGTCAAACTCGGTATAAAAGTGTTGATTCCGAAGCCTTTAGGAAGGACAGAATCCATTGGTTTATTCGAGTGTAGTTTCCTTTCGGAGGAGCAGCTCCAAGCTTCATTAATCAATATGGTGTAATCCTTGTTCTGTTGTTTATAGGCGCCAGCAATGTTGCTGCAGTAACACCCACAAGTTGGGTAGCTTATGTTTAATTGGATGTAGCCATTCTTCTCATCGTAAATGTTCTCTTCAAGCTCAAATACATTTAGCTTTTCAATGTCATCTGGATCCAATTCGCTAGTCAAAGCTTCATAACAAGGCGACACGCTTTCCCAAAGAAGCTCTTTTAGAGTATCGTTGGTTTGACAATACATATTTATATGATAGATTAGAAAGCAAAATATCAGGAACGCTGGTTGGTAGTTCATTTGGTTGTTTGAGTTTGTAGGGATTATTTGAGTTTAAAGATAGCTTTTCCAAGTCACAATTTATTTCTTGGTGTTTAAAAATTGATGTCTATGTCATTCCGACAAAGGAGGAAGCCCTTTGCTTTCCAATAATTTCTTAATTGCGTTTCACTTCATTCTGAATAACAAGAATATGAGTGTCTTCCGAAGAGCGAACTAATTTTTTCCATGAATAGGCCATATAGCTGCTCCATAGCAGCCCCATATCAACCCTATAGTAACCCTATGGAAACCTATGGGGTATTTTTGAATGAATTTGTGGCTCAGACCTCCTGAGAAAAATGGAGGATATGGTTGTCCTTTAAATAACAAAACCTATTTATTTAGAAATCTGCGTCAATTTGGTTAACTTTATGAAAATCAAAATAATAAGTGATTTTTAGTGTGAAATTTTAAAGTTAAAACAATAAATAAACAGCCATTATGAAAGAAGCAAACCCTTCGGGGGTATTTCACGATGTTCATGACATACGTGTATTGGATAAGGAAGTTCCTGAATTAACGGATGACAGCGCAATTATTAAAGTGGAAATGACCGGTATTTGTGGTACCGACTTGCACATTTACCATGAAGGACTCGTTCCTCAAGGATCGGTATTGGGACATGAGTTTTGTGGCGAATTGGTAGAAGTAGGAAAGGACGTCAAAGATCTAAAAGTAGGCGATCGGGTTGTGGTCAATCCTATGTACAATGGGGTAGGACTGGGACCTAGTCCCGGTGGATTTGCCAAATTTGTAAAAATAGATAAGGCCAAGGCCAATCATAATATATATGTCATTCCCGACACTATTTCTAGTGAAAAGGGAGCTTTGGTGGAACCTTTCTGTGTTGGCTTGGCGGCCATTAATAAAACACAGTTGACCGCCAAAGACAATGTATTGGTATCCGGTTGCGGAACCATAGGCTTGGTAACCATTGCAGGCCTAAAAAGTAAGGGCGTAGAAAATATTATAGCTTCGGATATTAGTGAGAAACGATTGGAGTTGGCCAAAACATTGGGGGCCAAATACACGTTTAACCCAAAGACTGATGGCAGTCTTAAAGATAAAGTAACGGAACTTTTTGGTAGTGTGATGGCTCTGGATTATTCTGGGAAACTCCCCAATTTAACAGCTGCTTTTGAATGTTCTGGGGTAAGCGCCCTATTTGGACAATGTTTGGAACTCTTGGCACCCGATGGTAAATTGACTGTTTTGGCTATTTATAGTAAAGATATGACCATCAGTCCAAATCATGTGGTGTACAAACGTTTGCAGATAAGAGGATCATTGTTTTATTCCAATGAGGATTTCTTGGAAGCAATCGATTTAATGGATAAGGGAATCGTGGATTTGACGCCTATAGTTAGCCATCATTTTCCTTTAACCGATTTACCTAAAGCATTCGAGGTACAGTCGGATAGTAGTCAATCGGTAAAAGTAATTGTAGACAGTATTTAATCGTTACTCTAAAGTATCGTTAAAATAAAAATCGGTGGTTTCTCTATTGAAACCACCGATTTTTTATGGAAGCAATCGTATTATTTTTCTTCTGTAGTGACATCCACGATTTCATACATGTTTTTGCCGTCTACTTGTATCGGCTGGTAGTAGGTGTCTCCGTATTGTACATAGGTAATATCGCCTATTTTAACTTCTTCACCACCTTCTGGTAATCCGGGTACAATGGTACCGGCAGTGGCAGGAACTACCACATAACCATCCGCATTTTTCTCATAAAAGGCACCTCCGTAGTAATAATTGTTAGTGTTATTAACCGTGACGGTTTGGGCTTCTTGTGGAATCGAAGGGACTTGGGCGCCTACAGGAGCTTGTACTGCCACAAAGCCTTCTTCGGTTTTGAGGTAATAGGTTCCGTTGTCATAATGATATTCTTCATGGTCATCAGTGGCAGCATCAATAATACTTACAACAATGGCCGTGGTAGCCAAAGTGGTTACAAAATAGCCCCAAGGATGCCAATAGCTTCCCCAATAAAAAGGACGGAAAGGATGGTAATAGTAAGGATGGTAGGAATAGTAAAAATGGCCTCCGTAATGATGAGGAGGTCTATGGTAAGGCCTAGAGTTATGACGTACATAGGTATTGTGGTGGTTCCTATTATCTACGTTAATATTAATATTAGTATTACCGCCAGGACGATTGTAATTGTTTCCTGGCCGATTATTATTGTTCCCAGGTCGGTTTGCATTATTATTTGGCCTGTTATTGTTATTATTTCCAGGACGATTATTGTTAGCGTTGTTGGTTCCTGGTCTATTGGTGGTATGGTTTTTTACATTGGATGTAGGGCGGCTCGTTGAGGTTGTAGGCCTGGTGGTTGTAGGTCTAGTGGTTGTGGGTTTGGTGGTAGTAGGTTTACTAGGGGTCTTGGTACTGGTACTAGGCCGTGTGGTAGGTCTTGTAGTTGTATGCCCACCATTAATAGTGGGTTTGGAAGTGGTAGGTCGCGTAGAGCGATTGACTTTTGGGGTGGAAGCAGGCCTGCTTCTACTTGGTGTTGCTCTGGACACAGAATGTCCTCCTCCGGCAGGTCGGTGGTTGAGGCGTTGCGCGAATAGATTGGAAGGCAAACTAAGGGCTACTAACAAGGCTAAAGCACTTAGATAGGATTTTATAGTGGAAGAAATTACAATAGATGGTTTCATAATATAAGGCATTGCGAGATTATAACTTGGACATAACACTAATAAGTTTGGAATTTGCCGGAGCTGAAAAAACAAAGGTTTCATCAGGAATGACAGGGCTTAGGTTCCAGTTGCTAAAAACACTTTCGTATTGACGGTTGTGCTCATCTTTATGGGTAATTAAAAAACGCTTGGGCATATTGGGCGCATTTTTGGAGACCCAAATTTCAACCTTCATTTTGTCATTGTCGGCAACAACATGGTCACAATTTTCACCTTCTACCTTAGAAGCGCCTTTGTATTTAACAGATTGGAAGTCGTCTAAAATATCATCTACAAAATGAGGGTAGAAAAAATCGGCTGAAGGAAACTCAAAGTCGAAGCGTTTGTGCATGGCATCAATCATTTCCAAAGTGGTATTGGGGGTTTCCAAGGTGATATAGTTATTTTCATCATAGGAATAATAGGTTAGGAAAGAGCCATCGTACCAATAGCCTTTATGACCAGTATCTCCTTGTATTTGTATGAGTAATTTGTCGGGCCCCGAGAATTGGACATCACTGCTACGGTGATATTTTACTAGTTTGTTATCGGCGTTGAGGGTGTCTATTGAGTTTTTTACATGGACACTGCAAGAGGTCAATTCACTAATGGCGTCCGTCATTTTATCCAATACGCGCACGGCTTCGGCGTCGATATCTTTGGCTGTTTGAGCATGCCCTAACAATGGAAGGGTCATAAGAATCATTACTAATAGAAGTACTTTTTTCATAATAAGAAGCTTGCAATTGAAAATAAACACGTTGGTTCTTGAAGTGGGGCTATGTCTTCGAGGACATTGGAATTTTAAAGGTACTTAAAAATTGTCAATTATTACAAGATATTTTGAAAGTAAATTATTGTTAATCAAAAAGATAAGTGAAGTTTTCTCCCTTTGTGTTTTCTGAGAATATGGAGGCTAACTTCACTCAAAATTCGTTGTGTGGAATTCAACTTAGAAGGCTTCCGTAAAGTTGAAATACAATCCAGAAGATTCCCTTCCTATACCAAAATCAATTCTAACATTCATGCGGGGTTGCACCTCAAAACGATACCCGATTCCAAAGTTTGGAATCCACTCTTCAATACTATCGGGGTTATAGGCAATGGTACCAGATCCCAGCCATGTCACCACGCCGTGTTTGCTCATGTTTCCGTCGTTCTTTAAAAACATATGTCGCCATTCCGCTAGAAAATAAAGACCCGTACGGTCTCTATAATGTCCTTCGATATAACCTCGTAAACCGTCGCCGCCGCCTAATTTGGTGAGTTCTTCATAAGGGATGTCGCCACTACCAAATCTACCGTAGAGTTTAAGGGCAATGGTGTTTCCCGGCCGGTGGATCTGTTGGTAGGTCCTAAAGTCTAGCTCGTAGATGTTATAATCGTTATCACCTCCCAAATAATCCCCATAAAAACCTGCAGCAAAATTGAAGAAGTAGCCTTTATAGGGGTTTACAATAATGTCCCTACTGTCATAATTCAAGGTGAAAGTTAAGCCCACATTAAAATTATCGGGTCCAAATTGATTGTAGTAGGCATCTTCGTCCATAACGGGGTTGGTTTCCTGAACCTTTGTAGAATTAAAGTCGAATCCTCCACCAACATATAAATGCTTTATGGGTTGGTACATGATCAATGGTTTGATAATAAATTTTTGGCGCTTAAAAGCTGTAGTGGAATCCCCTTCCTCCAATTGTTTGATATTTGAAAAACCTACTCCAAAATAATTGTCATTGGCTACCGAAAATTTGGCCAAGATATTCGCGCGAAGTTTGTCATGCAGCCAAAAGGTCCTAAGGTTGGAGTTAAAGCCAAAATTGCCCTTGGTACTAATAAAACCCATAAAAGGGATGGAAGAGCGCTGTATCAGGCTGTCCTTTCGGTTAGTTTTAAAGGTATAGATCATGCCTGCACCAACCAAAAGACCGTTTTCAGGGGTGTAGCCGGGACCAGCAATAATGCTCATAAAGGGACGTCCTTGGGCAATGGCACTATCCTTTTTCTGTTCCCTTTTTTCCATATAGCGTTTAATGCCTTTTGGTTGACCTTGTACTTGCAAAACAAATAATACGGATAGAAGGGCGAATAGGAATTTTGTGTGCATGGCGTTAAATTTTGATATTCAAAGCAAATAGGGTTATGGCATAAAGGGTTTTTATTGTAGCAATTCTTTATAAGATCTTTTCTTGATTCCAAAACGGTATTGCAAACCTGTCATTAAAAAGCGTTGGGAGTCTGCCACACCATATTCGCCACGTAACATCCAATGTTTGTTAAGTTGAAAATTGAAGCCAAATTGGAAGGTAATGGATTGAATAAGTTCTTTACGGATAAAATAGTTAAAACTAGTTCTAAACACGCCGCTATCATTTACCCGTTCCTGAATAGTGGTAAGGGCTTGGTTTTGGGCTTGCAGTTTTATTTTTTGACCCGGTGGTGTGGTTGGGTTGTCTATCAGTTCTTGGTTTGCTGCAATTTTATCCTCCACTTTTTGGTTAAAAGTGGCATCCAAATCTGGGAATACTTCATTGAGGTTTATTTGGCCACTGCTACCATCGGCACCTACAAAATCGCGGTACATCATGCCTAAATAGGGCGCTATAAAAATGTCTTTTCTGCGTTTGCTTAACCTGAAGGAATGTCCTAAGCGAGCGGAGAGAGTTAAATAACCAAGTTGTTCTTTGAGCAGGTCGGTATCGGTGCGAGAATAATTTAAATCGATGCTGGAGAAGTAACGGTGCCATCCAAAAACCAAGGTTGTTCCAACTCCATAAGCTAGGGCGTCAAACTCAACTTCTGATGAAAACTCAGGTAATTGGAGCATGATTTCACCGGTATCGTCTTTCCAAGTGGGTTGCAAACTTACAATGGTGCCTCCTTTTACAACAGAGAATAGGGTATAAATGTTCAAAAAGGGGAGTATCCAGGCATCGGCCCTAAAATTGGCACCATTAGTGGTGCCATTTACTTCTTGAAAATTTAAGGTTTCAGAATTGATAATTCCTGATAAATCAGTATCACCAACCAAAAGTTGGAATTCTGTAATTTTCAAATCCACAAAGGCATTCACATAATTAACATTTAAGCCGAAGGGCAATTGCATTTGATCTGCCATTCCCCGCTCCTGAACTTTTTGTCCCCAAACAGGTAACACATAAGGGTAGGTGTTGGCAATGATACTATCCTGTGTTGTTTGATTGGTATAGGCATCTTGGGCATTAATTTTCATATTCCCAAAAACAATTAAGAAAAGAGCAGTCAAAAAGATATTTTGAAGGCAAAAAGGGTTATTGTTGGATAAAATTGTGAGGGTCATGGATTCTTGAATTTGTTTGTTGGTGGCTTATGTTGTTTTTGAGGCTTTAATGGAAGAAAGTAATTGGCTTAAATCTGGGCACTTTCCAAAATCATGTAAGGCATTCATGGCTTGTTTCATGGTGATGGGGTAGTACTCGCAATTGGACTTCAAGACATATCTAATTTGCCCGGCATCCATTTTAGGAGCGTCTGGCAAATAAAGAGTAAGGTAAGAATGATGGGTGTCATCGGTTATAAAACCAATGGTGAAATTCGAGTCTTCCTTCAGTAAAATAGCTTTCCATAGACTTGAATTTTTTAATTTTTTCTCATCCAAAAGGCGGTATTTGAGCATTTGGAAAGCAGGGAAATGAAAAAACAGCCGTTGCTCGGTTTTGGGGCTCCATTGAGTTAGGAATCCTCTCTGGAGCAAAAGACCCACTCCTGCACAAATTAAAAAAAGCAACACTAGGCTCATCAAGGTCACCGAAGCGGTTCCAAAGACCGAATGCAGATCAAAAATATTGGAAAGGGCTTTTGCTAAGGGCAAAATCAGCTTTAAGGCCTTTCCAAATAACATGATCAGGATAAGGGTAGGAACCATAAAAAATAAACCTCCAATAAAGATGCTTTGTGAAGATTTTTTTACGAATGACATAGTGCTGATTCTTAAGGTGATACATAAATGTACGAAAAAGATTTAAGAACCCTAAAGAATTGTATGTCAGTAATTATGACGTAAAAATGGAAATTGTCAGTTTAATTCACAGACTACTTGTATTTATTGGGATTGAAGCACTTATAAAATTTACCACTCATTGATTTTGTTGGAGTCCAATTTTATAAAAATGAACAGTAAAATAGTGAAACCCCAAAGCCCAGAACCCCCATAACTGAAAAAGGGAAGCGGGATACCCACAGTGGGGATGAGCCCCATAACCATTCCTGTGTTGATGGTGAAATGGACAAATAAAATAGAAGCCACACAATAGCCGTAAACTCTACTGAATTGACTCTTTTGCGATTCGGCGAGGTAGAGTATTCTTAAGATAAGGGCAACAAAAAGGACGACTACCATAGTGGTGCCTGCGAATCCCCATTCTTCTCCAACGGTGCTAAAAATATAATCGGTGTGTTGCTCTGGAACAAATTTACCAGTAGTACGGGTGCCTTGCAAAAAGCCCTTTCCTGTTAAGCCTCCAGAACTGATGGCTTTTTCAGATTCGTTGAGGTTGTAGAGAATGGTCCGTTTCATTTGTTCCAATTTATCTGGGTCTTTTTCCAAACGTAACCATAGACTGATGCGGTCCTTTTGGTGAGGCTTTAGAACGTGGTCATAAAAATTCCGTACCGCAAAAGAAAAGCCAATGCAAAGCGCCAAAATGGTCAAAGGCATTAATATGGAGGCTTGTTTCTTTCGCTTATAAAAATAGAGTCCCAAAATAACAAGTGCCGAGAATAGGGAAGTGGGCAGTACTCCAAATTTTAAGGATAGCACTGATAGTAGCATGATGATGACTCCAATAATCAAATAAATTTGTTGAATTCCTTCTCTGTAAAAAACAAAGAAGAAGGAGGCATAAACAATAGTACTTCCAGCGTCATTTTGTAAAAGAATCAACAATGCCGGTATAAAAATTATGGCAATGGTTTTTAATTGGTCCTTAAGAAATTTCAAGTTAGTCTGTAGGTCACTAATGTGCTTCGCTACGGCAAGTGAAGTTGCAAATTTTGCGAACTCACTTGGCTGTAAGGTCATCCCGCCAATACCATACCAAGAGGTGGCGCCATTAACGTTTTTTCCAAAGACAAATAGACCTGCCAAGGAAATGAGGGATACCAAATAAATGACACTGGCAAAACGTTCATAAAACTTTGCTTCTATGGAAAGGATGATTACAATGAGGGCCAAGGTCATCATGATAAACATGAGTTGTTTACCGTAAGGCTGGTCCATGTCAAAGTAATTGGTAATGTCTCCCATATGCGAAGCAGACATGATATTGAGCCACCCAAAACCAACCAAAATCAAAAAAAGTATGATCGTAATCCAGTCGAAACGTAATCCTATATTCTCTCTATGCATGCTTTATGGGTTCCATGTTTGGGGTATGGTGATGTCGTTGTTTGAATCAGGCTTGTCGCGATAATTCTCGATAACCTGAAGGGTGGTATGCCCGTTTATTTGGAAAGGTTTTCCAGAATAAGGTTTGCTATATTCGTTTTCCAAACTGTGTGTTAAAATCCAATTTTCCATATCGGTTCGGGAAATAGTGCCTTTCAAATATTTTTCAATCATAAGGCTGGCAATACGTCCGGCAAAACGACTTCCCCAATAACCATTTTCTACAAATACAGCGATGGCAATTTTTGGATCGTCTTTCGGGGCAAAAGCCACGAATATGGAATGGTCTGTCAACTGGGTTTTAACCCCATCTATTTTGGTGAAGTTCTCAGCGGTTCCCGTTTTTCCACAAATCTCTATTCCAGGAACCTGTAAAGTCTGGGCTGTTCCTTTATTGTAAACGTCAAACATTCCTTGAATGACAGGTTCAAAATGTACTTTGTCGATTGTGGTATTATGAAGGGTAAGATATTTACTGTCTATGGTATCGTTTTCAATCTTTTTAATGATATGCGGGGTGTAAAAATACCCGCGATTCCCTATAGCGGCGGCCATATTCGCTAATTGGATTGGAGTAGTCAATACTTCTCCTTGTCCAATGGCATTAGATAGGGTAAAAGTGGTGTACCATCTTTTTTTGCCATAAGCGCGGTCATAGGTGGAGGCATCAGGAATTTTACCTGGCTGACCAATACGTAGGTCATAACCCAAGTAGTCGCCTAATCCAAAACTTTTAACATGGTTACTCCAAACATCCATGCCTTGGGCTGGAGTTTCATATTTGTCTATAATGCGTCTGTACACATTGGCAAAATAGGAGTTACAGGATTTGTAAATTCCAATATCCATATCGGAAATACCAGAGTGGCCGTGACAGCCCATTTTTCTGTTTCCATAGCTATAACCATGATTACAGGTAAACCGGTCTCTAGGTGTTACCACACCTTCTTGAAGGCCGATAAGCGCATTTATGACTTTAAATGGAGACCCCGGTGGATACATAGCTTGGAGTCCGCGATCGTATAAGGGCTTCGCTAAAGTATCTAGGTAAAGCTTAGTAAAGTTTTTGGAACGGTTACGCCCCACCAAAAGGTTGGGGTTATAGGTTGGAGAAGAAATCATGGTTAAGATTTCGCCACTGCTAGGTTCAATGGCAATAATCCCTCCTCGTTTGTGCTTCATCAATAACTCCCCATATTCCTGCAGTTTGGAATCGATGGTGATAGTGATATCCTTTCCGGGTTGAGGTAAGGTGTCGTAGATCCCATCTTTATAGGGACCAATGTTTCGGTTGAAACGGTCTTTTTGTATAAACTTAATACCTTTTACACCGCGTAATTCTTCTTCATAAGAAATTTCAACCCCTTGTTTCCCTATAAGGTCACCCATTTTGTAGTAGGGCTGTTTTGCGATTATAGCATTGTTCACTTCCCCAATATCTCCCAATACATTGGCTCCAATGGAAGTTTGGTAATCTCTAAGAGATCGTTTTTGGATGTAAAAACCCTCAAACTTGCGCATTTTTTCCTGAAGAATAGCGTAATCCTTTTTGGAGAGCTGAGGAACAAACACCGAAGGAAGCCTTGGCGAATAGTGATAGGCCTTGTCATAAAGACGGGTAAAATCTTCCTTGGTAATTTTTAAAAGTTCACAAAATTCTAGGGTGTCCAAAGGCTCCACTTCTCGTGGAATGACCATGACGTCATAAGATGGCTGGTTGGCAACCAATAAAATACCGTTTCGGTCATACACATAACCTCGTTTGGGGTAGTCGTATACCTTTCTAATGGCATTGTCTTCAAAGAGGTTGTAGGCAGTTTGGTTATAGATCTGTAAGTAAAACAACCGGGCAATAAAGATAATTCCAACAAGGAGCACCGTTGAAAAAAGTAATAATTTTCTCATCTACGTTTTCTGCTAAATAATACTGTAATCAATAGGCTTAGTATTATAGTAAAAATACTTGAGAATAACGTCTTTTGCAGGACTAAAATTATTTTTGAAATGTTAAAAACTTCCAAAGAAAACATCATAAAATGATGGATTACGGTACCAATGGAAAAATAGACCAAGCGTCGTCCAAATTCGGTCTGACTGAATTTAATACTTTGGTATTCGTAAATCATCCCAAATGAGAATTTTAGGATCGCTGGCCTAATAAACGCCAAGGTCACACACGCAGCAGCATGGATACCTCCGGAATCTGAAAAAATATCTACCAATAGCCCTAATAGAAAACTTAAGAAAATGATAAGTGATCTATTGGCTCTTACCGGGAATAGTAGGATAAATAAGATATAGGGATACGGATTGATGTATTCCAAAAAGTTAACATGATTAAGCACCAATACCTGCACCAATAGTAAGGAGACAAACTGGATGATTATATTTACATTACTGTTATTCATCTACCGATTGTTCCAAGGTTTTAATTTCTTCTGCATCGGTATTCTCGATGATATATACATGACCAATGTTAGTCATGTCGTTAAAAAGTTTTACATCTATGGTATAGGTATCACCACTTATATCCGTGGTAAAGGAATCTATGGTTCCAATAGGGACGCCTTTTGGGAAAATAGTAGACTGTCCTCCTGTAATGATGGTATCGCCAACCGCTACAGGGGCAAACTTAGAGATGTCTGTGAGTTGCACCAGTTCATAGGATTTGGTATTCCATACCAAAGACCCAATGTGATTGGAGTTCTTAAGTTGGGCGTTGATTTTACTCTTGGTATTCAATATGGAAAGTACCGTAGCATATTTATTGGAGGTGTTTTCAATAATCCCCACAATACCTTGTGAGGTAACCACCCCAAAATCTTGTTTCACGCCATCACGCTCTCCTCTGTTGAGCATTAGGTAATTTTTGGTAGCTGAATAACTGTTTTTATAAACTTTTGCCGGAATAAACCGAAATACCCCTCCATAAAAGGAAGTGTCCTTTTGGAACTCTTGAGTGGTATCGGCAATTTGTGAATTGTATAATAAGGTTTTTAATCTTACGTTTTCTTCCACCAATTGTTCGTTTTCGGTCTTTAGGTTAAAATACTGTCCAATACCATGGGCGCGTTTATAAATGCCGCCAGTGAAGAAGTTGGCGGAGCTAATAAATTTACTTTTATGGTAGGAGTGGGACTGAATTGTTAAAGCAAGCGAGATACCAAATAAGAGCAAAAACAAAAGCACGATTTTGTTGCGTATAACAAAGTTGATGATTTGCTGCATCTAGTATTCCTTATTTTATCAATACACTTTTAAATCTAGGTAGGTTTTTAAGTGTAATTCCTGTTCCTCTTACAACGGCACGTAATGGGTCTTCGGCGATGTAAACCGGTAAATCTGTTTTAAGTGATAAACGTTTATCCAATCCTCGTAGCATACTTCCTCCACCTGCTAAATAGATACCGGTGTTGTAAATATCGGCAGCTAATTCTGGTGGGGTTTGGGAAAGGGTTTCCATTACGGAATCCTCAATTCTCAAGATGGATTTATCTAAGGCCTTGGCAATTTCTCTAAATGAAATTTGTACCTGTTTTGGTTTTCCTGTTAACAAGTCACGTCCTTGAACACTCATGTCGTCTGGTGGTAATTCCAAATCCTCGGTAGCAGCACCAATCTGGATTTTTATTTTTTCGGCAGTACGCTCTCCAACGTAAAGGTTGTGTTGCGTCCGCATGTAATAAATGATGTCGTTGGTAAATACGTCACCCGCAACTTTCACCGATTTATCACACACAATTCCACCCAAAGCTATCACCGCAATTTCCGTGGTTCCTCCACCTATATCTACAATCATGTTTCCTTTAGGTTGCATGATGTCAATCCCAATACCGATGGCAGCAGCCATAGGCTCATGGATCAAATAGACTTCTTTTCCATTTACACGTTCACAGGATTCCTTTACCGCACGCATTTCTACTTCGGTAATCCCAGAAGGGATACAAACGACCATGCGTAGGGCTGGAGAAAATAGCTTCTTCTTAAGCGCAGGAATGTTTTTAATAAACATACTTATCATCTGCTCAGAGGCATCAAAATCGGCAATTACCCCATCTTTCAAAGGGCGAATGGTTTTGATGTTTTCGTGTGTTTTACCTTGCATCATGTTGGCTTCTTTTCCAACGGCAATGATTTTTCCAGATACACGGTCTCTGGCAACTATGGATGGGCTGTCTACAACAACTTTATCGTTATGTATGATGAGTGTGTTTGCTGTTCCTAGGTCTATAGCTATTTCTTCAGTAAGGAAATCAAAAAATCCCATGTGCTATTTTGTAATTATTTGGGTTTATATCTATCTGCTTTTTCACATTGTTGTAAATGTAATAAAACTTGCTAAATATACAGCCTTTAATTGGTATTCTAATTATATGTAAAATAAAAGGCACTCATGTGGTACGGAGACCTACAGGAGTGCCAGTTTTTATGATAAATTTCCACAAAGTGGACGCTTTATTAGTGCTTAAAGTGACGTGTTCCTGTAAATACCATGGCCAAACCATGTTCGTTGCAGTAGTCTATGCTCAATTGGTCTTTGATGGAACCTCCTGGTTGAATTACAGCTGTAATTCCTGCGTTGTCTGCAATCTCTACACAGTCTGGGAATGGGAAAAATGCATCACTTGCCATTACTGCTCCTTTCAAATCGAAATTGAAAGATTGTGCTTTATGAATCGCTTGGTTAAGAGCGTCTACACGGCTAGTTTGTCCCGTTCCGCTAGCACACAATTGCTTGTTCTTTGTCAATACGATTGTGTTGGATTTGGTGTGCTTACAAATTTTGGAAGCAAAGATCAAATCGTCAAGTTCGGCATCGGTTGGCGCTTTATCAGTTTTGGTTTCAGTACCCTCTTTAGTGTCGGATACATTGTTGCGGTCTTGCACCAAAACACCGTTAAGGCAAGTTCTAACATGCGTTTGAGCCAATTCAGCATCGTTCTGTACCAACAGGATGCGGTTCTTTTTACCTTTTAAAAGTTCTTCAGCTTCCGCAGTAAAACCTGGAGCGATTACTACTTCGCAGAATAATTGGTGAATTTCTTCGGCTGTAGCCAAGTCAATTTCTTTATTGGCAATCAAAACACCGCCAAAAGCAGAAACTGGATCTCCAGCCAAGGCATCTACATAAGCTTGGTGAAGGGTGTCGCGTTGTGCCAAACCACAAGCGTTGTTATGTTTTAAAATGGCGAAAGTTGGCGCGTCATTTTTAAATTCATCCATTAAGTTAACGGCAGCGTCAACATCCAAAAGGTTGTTGTAGCTTAATTCTTTTCCGTTAAGTTGGGTGAACATGGCGTCGAAATCACCGTAGAAGAATCCTTTTTGGTGAGGGTTTTCTCCGTAACGCAATACTTTACCTTTTGTTTCACTTACTTTAAGGGCTGGGATTTCAAGTTCTTGGTTGAAGTAGTTGAAAATGGCAGAATCGTAGTGGGAAGATACGTTGAAAGCTTTGGCTGCAAATCGGATGCGGTCAGCTTCGGAAGTTTCTCCTTTTTTGGTTTGTAACAATTCCAAGAATTCAGCATAGTCTTCAACAGAAGATACACAAACTACATCGGCGTAATTTTTGGCTGCAGCACGGATCAAGGAAATTCCTCCGATATCAATTTTTTCGATGATATCTTGGTGTGCGGCTCCAGACGCTACAGTTTTTTCAAAAGGATACAGGTCAACAATTACTAAATCGATTTGAGGGATGTTGAACTCAGCTAGCTCGGTTACATCGCTCTCGTTGTTCTGACGGTTCAAAATACCACCAAATACTTTAGGGTGTAAAGTTTTTACACGTCCTCCCAAAATAGATGGGTAAGAGGTCACATCTTCAACAGGGACAACATCTATCCCAAGGTCTTTAATGAAAGTTTCAGTACCTCCAGTAGAATAAATGGTTACGTTTTGGGCGTGAAGCTCTCTCACGATTGGTTCCAAGCCTTCCTTGCTAAAAACGGAGATTAATGCCGATTTAATAGTTTTGTCAGTATTCATTTTGTTCTTGTTTAGTTTCCTTTTCTTACGGAAATGACAGTTATTTTTGTAGGCTTCCATCCCAATTGAAAGCCTCATTTTTTTTAAAGTGCAAAAATACACATTCTTAAAGAAATTGCCACCTATTTGTGGAGGGTTTATTTTAGTTTTTTTGTAACACAAATACGTTAAAAACGTCCTATCTTTAAATCAGTAAAAAATCATCTCTATAAATGCTGCTTTACCTAAGGTTATTAAAAGAAAGTTTTGGATTTGCCTTAAATGCCCTTCGTAACAATAAACTCCGTACTGCCTTGTCTTTGTTGGGAGTTACCATTGGTATTTTTTCAATCATTGCCATTTTGGCTGCGGTAGATTCTTTAGATCAAAAAATCCAGGAAGACCTCTCGGGGTTGGATAAAAATACCATGTACATTACCAAATTTTCATTTGGGCCAACTGATGTGCCACGATGGCAACGCGAAAGATATCCGCAAACGGGCTATGATGACTATGAATTTATAAGAAGAAATGTTCCAGAAATAGCGGCCTGTGCTTTTGTGATTTTTGGAGGTAATGAAACCATACGGTATGAAGGGGAAACGGTTTCTGGCGTAAATATTACCCCGGTTACCAACGAGATTTATGATATTGAGAATTTAACCTTGGAGAAAGGGCGTTTTTATACGGAATCCGAATCTGTTACGGGATCGCCGGTAATTGTATTGGGGTATAACTTGGCAGAGAGTTTATTTGGAACCATAAATCCTATCGGGAAACAAATTCGTGCCTATGGACGAAAATTGACTGTGATCGGGGTGCTGAAAAAGTTTGGAAACAATTTTGGGGATTCTCCGGATGAAAAGGCATGGGTGCCGGTAAATTTTGTGAGACGTTTTCAAACTGGAGGTGTCGATGGTGTTCCTGGAGCAGTTATTGTAAAGCCGGAAAAAGGGATAGATTTGGGTGGCTTTGAACAGGTGCTAAAACAAAAGTTTAGAAATTTTAGAGGTTTAAAGGCGGATCAGCCCGATGACTTTTTTGTCAATAAATTGTCGGGTATGACCAATATGATAGATAATATTCTGGGAACCATGAATGTTATGGGATGGATCATAAGCGGGTTTTCTCTTTTGGTTGGTGGCTTTGGGATTGCCAATATTATGTTTGTAAGTGTGAAGGAGCGCACGCACCTTATCGGAATTCAAAAATCACTGGGCGCCAAAAACCGATTTATCCTGTTACAGTTTTTATTTGAAGCTGTTATTTTGGCTGTGTTTGGTGGTTTGGTGGGCTTGGTTCTGGTGTGGATAACCTCAATTATTGCCTCTCAATTTACTGGAGATTTTAAGTTTATTCTATCGATTCCAAATATGATGTTAGGCTTCTCGCTTTCTACAGCAATTGGCTTGATATCTGGTGTGATACCGGCTATTTCAGCCTCAAAATTAAACCCTGTAGAGGCTATTAGAACTGGAATGTAGTTTTCTTTCTAGGAAAGAATTTTGGAAACCTGAGCGCATACGTACTCTAAAAAGCGTTCGTCTGCTTCGATAAACGGATCTGGTGTGTTGGAGTCAATATCAATCTGTCCAATATTCTCACCATTTACAAAAATAGGAATCACAATCTCGGCCTTTACGGTAATGCTGCAAGCAATGTAATTGTCCTGTGCTGAAACATCGGGAACCACAAAGTTCTGATTGCTCACGGCTACTTGTCCGCAAATCCCTTTTCCAAAGGGAATAATCGTGTGGTCTGTTGGTGCCCCAACATAAGGCCCTAATTTCAACTCTTCCTTATCTCCGTTTCTGAAATAGAATCCAACCCAGTTGTAGTATTCAACATTGGCTTCCAAAAGGGTGCAGATAGCCAATAGTTTTTCGTCTACACTTGAAGATCCTTGGATAATGCTGTCTACTTGGGGGATAAGCTGGTCGAAATTCATATTGTTTAAAAGTTTTTGTAAAAGTATTTAAAAGCGGTTATACCAAAACTTCAATTTGTATAAATTTAACAATTCAATTTTTAGGTATTAGTGAAGGAATTATTGCTGAAATACAAAGACGTTGTCAGGTTTATTGTCACCTTTTTAGCGGTGTACGCGGTGCTGGTAATTGGATATAGGATGTATTTGCAATATAGTACAGGTGATAGCTATTACCCAGATTATATCACCAATTTGGTAGCGAGACAAAGTAGGGAGGTGGTTGAAAATTTTGGTTACAATGCCAAAATTGAACCCCATCCAGATGAGCCCTGCATGAAAATGATTGTCAATGATGTGTTCTTGGCGCGAATCGTTGAAGGGTGCAATGCTATAAGTGTTATCATTTTGTTTGTGTCATTTATAGTGGCGTTTGCAGGACGGTTAAAACCTACCATTATTTATTTGTTGGTGGGGAGCATCTTGATTTATGCCGTTAATGTTATAAGGATTGCCCTTTTGGCGGTGGGCCTTTATCATTATCCCGAAAGTCAGGAAGTGTTGCATTCGGTGGTGTTTCCTTTAATTATTTACGGGATGTTGTTTTTGTTGTGGATTATATGGGTGAATCGGGTATCGGTTTCAAAAAAGGAAAATGAAGAAAGTAATTAAATACATTCTGATTGTTATTTTGATAGGACTTTTGGTCTTGATTCGTTTTTTTGAAAACGAATTGTTTTATGATCCCTATCTGTTGTTTTTCAAAAACGATTACCTATATATGGACAATCCTAGGCAGGAAGTTTTTAAACTGACCCTGTCTACAACCTTGCGGTATGTGTTGAATAGCATAATTTCTTTGGGGATTCTTTTTGTAGCATTTAAGGATTGGAGTATTGTAAAGTTTTCAAGTCTCATGTATGGTATTGCCTATGTGATTTTAATTGGCTTATTCTTATATTTTGTTCTGTCGCCAAAGCAGTCACAATATTATCTGTTCTTTAATCTTAGAAGGTTTTTAATTCAGCCAATAGGCTTGTTGTTGCTGTTACCGGCGTTTTATTACCAACGATTAAAACGATAAATGTTAAGTCTATTGTAAAGTGAAGTATCTCTGTACTATTTTTAATACATTTGTGCTGTGAAAAAGAAGCAGGTACATAAAGTGTTTTCTGTAGCAATGGCCATTTTGGTGTTGTTGTCAACCATTTCCTTAACGGTGGTAAAGCATTATTGTGGCGATAACCTTATTGATGTAGCTGTGTTTACCGAGGTTGAAAAATGTGGGATGGAAATGAAAGACCATGCTCAGACTTCGGTAGAAAAAAAATCTTGCTGTAAGGATGAAGTAGAAGTGGTGCAAGGGCAGGACAATCTAAATACTTCAGATTTTGATAAACTCGATTTTGGGCAAAAGGTCTTCTTGTCCAGTTTCGTTTATAGTTACATACATCTTTTTCAAGGGGAAACCAAAGCGAATGTTCCCCATGAATATTACACTCCCCCAAGCTTGATTGCAGACATGCAGGTGCTCAATCAGGTATTTGTCATTTGATTTTGGATTACTAGCGCAATAGCGCATAGAATTTAGTTTTTTAATGCTTCATCTTGAGGCAACATAATCAATTGATATCATCATGAAATACCTTATATATATATTGATGTTTCCGGTATTCGCTTTTTCTCAACAAGAGATTAAAGGAATGGTCATGGAAGCAAATAATGAAAATAAACATATCCCTTTGGCGGGTGCCAATGTGTACTGGCTTAACACCTCCGTAGGAGCTGTTACGGATATTGATGGAACCTTTACGGTTCCCTATGAAAAGAGTTATACCCAATTAGTGATAAGCTATGTTGGGTATAAAACAGATACCTTAACTATTACCGAACCAAAAATGATTCACCATTGGCTACAGCCTACAAGTGAATTGGATCAGGTAACGGTAACGTCTCGAAAGCAGGCAACTTCAAAATCTTATTTGCAGGCTCAAAATACCATGGTGGTGAGCAGCGATGAATTGTTGAAAGCGGCCTGCTGTAACCTCTCTGAGAGTTTTGAAACCAATCCCTCCATCGATGTGAATTTTGCCGATGCCATTTCGGGAACACGTCAAATTAAAATGTTGGGATTGACCAGTCCTTATATTTTGATTGCGATGGAAAATATTCCAACGGTAAGAGGGGCATCCCAAGCCTATGGGTTGAGTTTTACGCCGGGGACTTGGGTGGAAAGTATTCAAATCACGAAAGGCGCAGGAAGCGTGGTGAATGGCTATGAAAGTATTGCAGGGCAAATAAATGCCGAATTGCAAAAGCCTACAAAAGATGATAAACTATTTGTGAACCTATATGGAGCGACGAGTGAGCGAGTTGAACTGAATACCCATTTCAATACGAAGCTCAGCGATAAGTGGAGCACAGGTTTGTATCTACATGGGAATAGCCATAACAAAAAGCACGATGTTAATAATGATGGATTTTTGGATATGCCTTTGTATAAGCAGATTAATGTTATGAACCGCTGGCAGTATACAGACGCTGAAAAGGGGATTGTGAGCTTTTTTAACTTTAGATATTTGGATGACCAGAAGCAAACTGGTCAATTGGACTTTGATCCTGAAAATGATAAGTTGACAACAAACGCCTGGGGGAGTGAGATTGATACAAGACGTTTTGACTTTTCTGGGAAGTTGGGCTATGTGAATCCAGAATTGCCATGGCAGAGTATGGGCTTGCAGTTTGCGGTGAGCAATCATCAGCAAGATTCTTATTTCGGAACTCGGGTTTATGATATTGAACAAAGCAGCATTTATTCCAACCTTATTTATAATTCCATCATAGGGGATTCACGACATAAAATAAAGACGGGAGTAAGCTTTACGTATGATCATTTTGATGAATTGGTAGAGGCTACAAATTATGCGAGAATCGATAATTCGGTTGGGGCCTTTTTTGAATACAATTTTGACAATCTAGAAAAGCTGAACCTAACGGCAGGTTTGCGTGTAGATCAACACAATCGCTTGGGCTTTTTTGTGACGCCTAGAGTGCATGTTCGCTATACGCCTTGGGAAAAATCGGCGTTTAGAGCTTCTTTTGGAAGGGGGAAACGTTCGGCCAATATTTTTGCGGAGAACCAAAGTCTTTTTGCCTCCTCTCGCCAAATACAAATCCTGAATGCGGGAGGGCATATTTATGGTTTGGATCCTGAAATTGCGTGGAATTATGGAGTGTCCTATCTCCAAGGATTTAATTTGTTTGGTAGAAAAGCAGATGTGACCTTGGACTTTTACCGTACCGATTTCCAAAATCAGGTAGTGGTAGATTATGAAAACCCGCAGATGGTGACTTTTAGTAATTTGGATGGGGACAGTTATGCCAATAGTTTTCAGGCTGAATTGAACTATAATTTGTTTGAGCATACAGATGTGCGCTTTGCTTATAAATATTATGATGTAAAGACCCAATATCAAACTGGTAAAAAAGAGAAGCCGTTAACTCCAAAACACCGTTTGTTTGCAAATGCCAGTTATGAAACCCACATGAAAGACAATGGAGGGCAATGGAAATTTGATGCGACCTATAATTGGTTGGGAGAACAACGATTTGCTTCAACAAGTAGTAGCCCAGTTGCTTATCAATTATCCGATTACACGCCTACCGTGGGTACCTTGAATGCCCAAGTGACAAAAGTGTTTTCTCCAAAATTTGAAGTATATTTAGGAGGTGAAAATATCACTAATGTAAGACAGGATAATCCTATCTTGGCGGCCGATGATCCATTTGGGCCTTATTTTGATTCAACTTATGTGTATGGTCCAATTTTTGGAAGTATGTATTATGCTGGGTTGCGTTTTAGAATTCAATAATTAATAAAAAAAATAACTTTTAGAAAGATGAAAAAACTAATAATGGGCCTTATGTTTTTGGTGGGAATTACTGCCATAGGTCAAAATAAAAATGCAAAAGCTTCTTTAGAGGTAGATGGTGTTTGTATGATGTGTAAGGAGCGAATTGAAAAGGCGTGCATACAAACGAAAGGGGTTAAGTCTGCAGTGTGGAATGTTGATACCCATGAGCTAAAGCTGATTTACGATGAGCGTAAAACCAATTTGGATAGCATTCAAAAAAATATCGTGGCCGTAGGGCATGATACTAAAGAGATGACAGCAACAGAGGAAGCTTATAATAGTGTGCATGCTTGTTGTAGATATCGCGATCAAGATGTAAAGGAAGATCATCAAGACTAGAAAGTGTTAATGTTTAAATATGGAAAAGCGCAGTAATTAATTACTGCGCTTTTTTTATAGTCGCACATTGATAAGTTGTTGTTATTATGGGTGAATTTGTTATTTTGTTAATAATTTTTGTAAAAGTCGTAGCGCTTGCATTGGGATATTGTGATTGCCTTCAGGGATTATTTTTTTTATTTGTGAAAACCTTAAATGTAACTTATGGTAGCAACCGATGATTGGGTAACCTATATGTGGATTCTTTTGGCATGTTATGCTTTTGTAATCCTTTTTTTTGTAATGCGTGGCGCTAAAAAAGCAAATAGCATAGCCGATTATGCGGTTGGAAATATAGGTTTCTCCCCTTGGGTGGTAGGTTTGTCCTTGGCGGCTTCCATGACCAGTGCGGCAACTTTTATAATTAATCCGGGTTTTATCGCCTTGTATGGGGTTTCAGGGGTGATTTCGTTTGCGGTTGTCATGCCGATTGCCATTTTTGGTTCTTTGATCATGTTTACCAAAGGTTTTGCTAAACATGGCAACGTGGTAAAGGCAACCACCATGGCACAATGGATAGGAAGACGTTATGAAAGTAAAAACTATGCGTTCTTTTTTGCGGTTACCGCCATGCTGCTCATAACTTTTATCGTGCTAATTAATGTAGGGGTGACTCAGGTAATTTCAAAATCCTTGAATGTAGAGCCTTTTTATGTGCTTTTGGGGATTACGGTGTTTGTGTTTGGGTATATGATGTTTGGAGGGGCCAATTCCATGGTGTATACCAATACCATTCAAGCGGTCATCATGTTTGTTGTAGCTATCATATTAATAACTTCTGGTCGCGAATATTTTGAAGGGGGAGTTTCTGGAATTCTTAAAGAACTCTCCAATATAGATCCTAATCTGTCTAAGGCCACAAATAGCCAAAGTTTTTTATTTCGCGATTATTTCGAAATCGTTGTAGTTCAGATTGTAATTGGAATAGCTATTGTGTGTCAGCCTCATATTATAACAAAATCATTGTTGTTGAAAGACCAAACCAAAGTGAATTCGTATCTGTTTAGTGCCATTGCGGTCATGGTTGTGTTTTTTATGGTGGTAGTGGTTGGTTTGTATGCGCGCTTAACCTTTCCGGAGTTGACAGTGATGGGAAAAACCTTAAAAATGGACGAGATCATTCCAACTTATGTGGTGACCAAATTTTCGGTAGGAGTGGGTATGGTAATCGTGGTTGGGCTCATTTCTGCGGGATTGTCAACCTTAGAGAGTTTGATTCAGTCACTTTCTATAACGGTGACCTCTGATATTTTGGAGCCTATTTTTAAGGGCAAGGTCACTAACAATTCGTTTATGATCAATAAAATTGTAATATTGATATTAGCCATTGTGAGTTTTGTGTTGAGTTGGCAGCAAATCAAGTCTCCCAACGTGAGTGTTGCCATTTTCGCGCAAAACGGGGTGTATGCCTATTTTGCAGCAGCCTTTGTTCCGGTGCTTTTTGGAATTTTCTTAAAGGACGTACCAGTGAGTGCCGTGTTTATTGCTAGTATCATGGCCATTGTAGTGCATTTTGGAATCTATTATGGACGTTTAACGCCATATATGCAGGAGCCTGTAAATAATCCTGGGGTATCGGCTGCAATAGCTATTGTGGTATCCTTGATAGTGGGATATGTTTTATATAAGTTGAATAGAAAACCTGTTTTGGTATGAATGTATTGGACTGGATAGCAAAATGGGCTGATTATACGCCTTATAAAGTGGCATTGACTTCGTATGCCTCCAATGAAAAGTATACCTATAAAGATGTGCATATTTATGCCAATAGGTTGATTGAGAAATTTCATGAGGCCGGGTATCGGGAAGGAGATAGAATTGCGGTGATTGCGGAGCATAATGTAGCTTACATAGTGTTGTTTGCGGCGTGTCAGCGAATGGGGCTAATTCTAGTGCCACTTAATTATAGAATGGCATCCAGGGAATTGGATAAACTGGTTAAAGATTGCAATCCAAGAATTTTGATTTTTAGTGAAACATTGCGTTCTCAGTTAAACGAACTCACTTTGGAAGGCATTGAAACGGTGAACATGGAACGTGTCATCGAGGCTTATAAAGAAGAGGTGTCGATTCCTGAACGGGATTATGATATTAAAGAAGACAATCCTTTGTTTATCTTTTACACATCAGGTACAACTGGGTTGCCAAAGGGGGTCATCTATACCAATAAAATGTTGTTCTGGAACAGCTTAAATACCTCCATGCAATTGGGGATTACCTATAGGGATTCTACAATCAATACCTTACCGCCCTATCATACTTCTGGATGGAATGTGTTCATTACACCGCTCTTGCATAAAGGTGGCCACATTGGAATGATGGAAAAATTTGACGCCCAAAAAGCACTCTGTTTATTGGAGCTTGAAAAAACAACCTTGTTCATGGCATTACCCACAATGCTGTTGATGATGCAAAAAGCGGAAGTTTTTAAGCGGGTAAATTTAAAGAAGCTACGATATATTATTTCCGGGGGTGAAAAGGTAAATGCAGAATTGGTGTCCTTTTGGAAAAAGGAAAAGGATATCTATATCCGCCCTGGCTATGGCCTGACGGAAGCAGGGCCGAGCATTACATCCCTCCATCATGATATGGCTCTTTTAAAGCCAAATTCCATAGGGAAATCAAATTTCTATTTGGATTTAAAAATCGTGAATGAAAATGATGAGCCGTTAGGTGTTGATGAAATTGGGGAATTGTGTATTAAGGGGGATATTGTTACTCCTGGATATTGGAATAATTCCGTGGTCACTAAGAGTAAGATTGTTGATGGTTGGTTGCATACGGGAGATTTGGCTTTAAAGGATGAAGAAGGCTTTCTGTATCTAAAAGGACGCATAGACGATATGTATATTTCGGGAGGGGAAAATATCTATCCCCAGGAAATTGAACTGTTGTTGGAAAATTATCAAGGAGTTACCAAAGCTTCAGTTTTCAGTGTCAAATGTGAGCGTTGGGGTGCCTGTGGAATCGCTTTTGTGGAAAGTAAGGATAAGGCAGTGACCAGTGAAGTGCTTCGGGCGTACTTAAAAGAGAATATAGCCGATTTTAAGCAGCCTAAATACATCTTTGTTTTGGACGAAATTCCGCTTACCAGTTTAAGCAAGGTGTCTCGTAAAAAGCTCAATAAGTATTTTAATACCTTAAAATTATAGTGATGAAATCGTTCCTTTTTTTGTCTGTTTTTTGTCTGTTGTCTATGGTAGGAATTTCTCAAAACAAAGCGCTTGCTATGAAGGAGCTGCTTTCAGAATATGAATATAAAACGCATTACGTCACTTTGGATAGTTTGGAAGTGGCTTATGTAAAGGAGGGTAATCATGAACAAACCCTGTTGTTTGTGCATGGGTTGAGCAGTAATGCCGATGCTTGGTCTAAAAATATTCAGGAGCTTAAAGATAAGTACACTTGCATTGCGTTGGATTTGCCTGGATTTGGGAAATCTTCCATTGTTGAAACCCAATATACCTCTACTTTTTTTGCGGATGTGGTGCATCAATTTATCCTTGAGCTAAAGCTTAAAAATGTGATTTTGGTGGGACATTCCATGGGAGGTCAGGCCAGCGTTAAATTGGCTGTAAATCATCCTGAGGCTATTTCAAAATTAGTACTTGTGGCACCTGCGGGAATTGAACGTTTTTCTGAAGCGGAGGCCAATCTTATGAAAGGCGCAATGACCGAAGCGGTGGTAAAAGGAACCACCGATGCTCAAATAGAAAGAAATTATGCACTCAACTTTTTTCAGCAACCAAAAGAGGTGGATAAAATGATAGCGGATAGAAAGCGTATTAGGGATGCGGCCGATTTTGATATGCACTGCAAAGCCATTGTAAGCAGTGTTTGGGGGATGTTGGATGATCCTGTGTTTGAGGATTTGAAAAGGATTCAGCCGCCCGTGTTGGTTATTTTTGGCAATAACGATAAATTGATTCCAAATGGCTATCTTCATCCACAATTAACTACGCAAGCTGTAGTGCAAATGGCTCAAGAGGAAATAAAACAGGCTGAGGTGAAAATGATAAATGAGAGTGGGCATTTTGTGCAATTTGAAAAGCCAATGGAAGTCAGTGCTTTTATTTCGCAGTTTGTAGAGACGCCCTAAGAATGAAAGTTAAACTTAAAAAGTTTACAGAATTTAGTAAAAGTATCTTGCCCAATGAAGCCAAATATTTGGCTTCGTTAAGTCATCAAATTCAGGATGACGAAAAAATGCAAATCCTTACCCGAATTATCGACAATGCTGTTTTAGAAACAGGTTTTGTAGATTTTGATGTCGCTATTGACAAGCGAAAGTATACCTATATAAAAAATTGGGTAGACAAAAAGCTGGAGGCCATAGATGTCGATAAAAACATTGTGTGGTTGCTTCGGTTGCGCCAATTGATTCTTACCGATGCCATAAGTTATGAGGACGAAAAAGAATTCCTTCATTTCCTGCATCATTACAAGCATATTGATTATTACTTTCAGAATTTATTTGAGCTGGTAAAGGAGTATCAGTCCTACCTTCTTATAAGGATGCGATACCGAGACCATAAAATAGTGGCCGATTTTCTGCAGGCCTACAGGGAGCATTATGAACGGGCTATTCAAATCCATGAGAAACTTTATAATGCTACCGAGGAAATCACCAGTCAATACACCTTAAATAATAAAGAAACCAAATATTGGGAAGATTGGCTGTTGGAAGTGTTTAGGTCCAACACTGTTGATGGGAAAAATAGGTATCAGGCTTTTGTATTACTCACTTTTATGTACACCAATTACAATGAAAAGTTAAAGCTAAGATCTTTGTTTGATGAAATAGATGTGTTTTTCAGTCAAGGTGAAATGTATTCCCGTCGTTTACTTTCCAATTACTACGCCAATAGGGTGCTGATGCATTCCAAAGACAATGAGCTTCAGAAGGCTGAATATTATGGGTTTTTATCAATCCGTCAGTATAATGACGATACCCTAATGTATCTCAATAATCTCGTGGCTATTACGTTGAGGAATAAGAAAACCCAACTCGCTTTTTCTTTGTTGGAAGAGTACAAACCGTTGTTTGATACAACGCATAACAACCACCAGAAAAATAGTTATGTGTCCTATAAGGTTAGGGTTTTGACAGACCTTTATAAATATCATGATGCCGAAACTTTGGCTAGGCTGTTTTTAAAACATAATAAAACGGAAGTGTTCAACCATAGATGGCACCATTTCTTCACGTCTTATATTAATGTGTTGGTTATTCAGGAAAAGTATGCTGAGGTTTTAAAACTGACCAAAAAATTCAATTTAAGGGAACGGGAAATTGAACGCAAGCGCAAGAGCAATTATGTGCCTAATATTTCGTGGAGTATTTCCTTGTCTCGTTATATGGAGGGAGAGATTAATTCCAGTAAGTTATTGGAGGAAATTAAGGAGCCAATTCAAGGAATTGAAGCGACCGATAACCAAAAATTGTTGATGACTCAAGTCATCGATAAGCTGTCAAATAACCTTCCTGAAGCTTTTTTATATCTAAAGTCACACATGCAATTGTAATGGATATTTTCATTTAAAAATGTGTGTTTTGTGTGTTTTGATGAGGTTTGATGTTTAAAAGTCGCAGCAAAATGCTAAAAATCCAGATAGGCCATTAAATTATTTTCATGATAGATTGCGGTAATCTAATTAACTATTTATGAAAACAATGAAGAAATTTTTTGCACTTATCGCTTTGTTACTTTCTTTTTATGCTTCTGCTCAGGATTCTGGAAGTATTAAAGGATTGACTCTTGATGAGAACAATGTGCCAGTTTCTGGTGCGACGGTTCATATTGAAAGTTTGAACAAAGGGGTGGTTTCTGGCTTTGATGGAGCGTACATTATAGAAAATGTTCCAGCGGGCACTTACAATGTTGTGTACTCTTATTTGGGGTACGAAACAATTACCAAATCAGTCTCGGTAGTGGCGGGACAAACTGTTGAGGTTAATGTGGTTTTAGCGGAGTCTACAAGTATGCTTTCGCAAGTGGTGGTGACGGCCAACAAAAAGCCTCAAAAAATGACAGACGTACCCGCAACGGTTAACGTGATAACTTCCAAAGACATTAAGGAACATGTAGGTTTTAATGTTGGAGAACTGGCTGCTCGTGAAAAAGGAGTTGATTTTGTGAGAACCGGGGTTTTAGGGACAGGAATCAACATTAGAGGATTCAACTCTGCCTTTAATTCTAAAAACCTTCAGGTAACGGATGATAGATTATCCACCTTGATTGCTACTGGTTTACCATTAGGAACATTCGCTACGGTAACTACAGACGATATCGAGCAAGTTGAAATTTTGTTGGGGCCTAACGGAACGCTTTATGGGCCTAATGCCCACAATGGTTTGATTAGTACTAGAACTAAAAATCCATTTACTTCAGAAGGGACAACTTTGGCCTTGGGAGGTGGAAACCAAAATGTATTCACAGCCCGTGCTCGTCATGCGCAAGTGGTTAGTGATAAATTTGCTTTCAAGTTCCATTTTGAAAGATCTCAAGGAGAGGATTTTGAATATGTAGATAGTGTGTATGTAGGAACTACAGCCTACAAGGAGTTGGAATTGGATAGAGATTTCGATACGCAGAAATATGGAGCAGGTTTGTATTTCAGACCTACGTCTAGTTCAGAGCTTATTGGGTATTATGGTCACAGTAACAACAATAATCTGGCGGTTACTAACGCTGGAAGAAACCAAATTAAGGATTGGAGCATTGACGTGGCTCAGTTAAAATATATTTCTAAGCATTTCTTTGCCAACGTAAACTATACTTGGAGTAATACTGACGATACTTATGCTATTAACCAAAGAACACAAAACTATGTGTCCTTCATAAATAATGGATTTTCTGAAGAAGAGGCTTTGGCAAGATCATATACGGAGCAATGGTTTCCAACAGGGCCGGATACCGGTATTGTATTGCCAAGAGGCGCTGTGTTTAAGGATGCTTCCCAACGTTTCAATTCGGAATTGCAGTACAACAATAGCTGGGGGAATTTTGACTTAACTGTTGGTGCGCAGTACCAATTGGATATGGCCGATTCTAAAGGGACATATCTTTTGGATGAAGGTGGAATTGACATTGGCCAAACGGGGTTTTATGCGCAAACGGAATATAGCATTCCAAGTTCAGGATGGGGATTCCTTCTTGGAGCCAGATTGGATAAGCATGATTTGTATGGTTCCAATTTTATTCCAAAGGCGGCTATTACCAAGGCGCTTGGAGAAGGGCAACTTAGGGTGACTTATGGAAAAGGAATCGCTGTGCCGTCAATTTTGAACTTAAAAGGAAATCTTTTTGGAGGTTTGGTATTAGGGAACGGAGAAGGGTTTACCTTGTCTGATGGAAACAAAGTGTCTCCTTTGGATGTAGAGTCTATCAATACATATGAAATAGGGTACAAAGGAAAAATCGCCAATAAATTATTTATTGATGCCAATGCCTATTACAACCAATCTGAAAACTTCATCAGTCCACTTAGAACGATTACGGATGCAGCCAATGGTGTTGTGGTAACGCATGTGGGGGACAAGCCAATTGATGAGGTGGTTCCAGGATCTACCGGAGCTGTTATTTTGACTTACCAAAACTTCGGTAAGGTAGATACCTATGGATTTGACGTTGGTTTGAACTATTATTTTTCCGATGCCTTTAGAGCGACTCTTAACTACTCTTACTTCGGAAGGGATTTAGATAAAAATGATCCTGCCAATGATGGTAACTTGGATGGACAAGTATTGGAATCTGAATTGCCTGTGAACACGCCGGCAAACAAGTTGGCTTTAGGATTGCATTATTCTAAAAACAAATTCTACGGGTCCATTTTTGGAAGATGGGTGCAGGATTACGATTTCTTCTCAGGAATCTATACAGCAGCCGAAACTCAAGATTTGAATGGGGATGGTGTTGATGATGTTATTGAGAACGCTAGAAATGGGAGGTCTTGGAACTATGGTCCTCTAGGAGGCTTTACTGTAGATGCCAATGTAGGGTATTATATCACAGATGAGCTTTCTGTTGGAGCAAGTGTAGCCAACTTGTTCAATGCAGAGGTTCGTGAGTTCGTGGCCTCTCCTGTAATAGAGACTTTGTTCTCTGTGGAGTTGAAATATCAAGTGAATTTCTTCAAGAAAAAATCGGCTACTAACTAATCCACTGCAAATGCCTTTTTTGAGAGTAAATAATATCGACCTGAGCTATGAGGTGGCAGGAGAAGGAAATGTGCTTTTGTTACTCCATGGTTTGGGCTCAACAAAACAAGACTGGGAGGCACAAGTCCCAGTCTTTTCAAAGGAATTTAAAGTAATCACGGTGGACCTTAGGGGACATGGGGAAACTTCAAAACCAGAAGAGGGGTATGGGGTTGACTTTATGACCGAGGACATTAGGCAATTTCTGGAACAGCTAAATATAGGGAAAGTCACTATTGTTGGATTTTCCATGGGTGGTGCCGTTGCGTTTCAGTTTGCGAGCCAATTTCCTGAAATGGTGGACAAATTGGTAATTGTAAATAGTGGTCCAGATTTTAATGCTATGGGGGAAATAGGTGACCAGATGGTTACTGAGCGCACCAAATCCTTAAATGAATTTGGGATCGGTCCTTTAGCGGAACAAATTGCTTTCAATATGTTTCCTGAAGAAGGTCAGGAAGATGTGCGAGAGGCTTTTGAAAAGCGTTGTAAACAAAATGATTTGAATGCTTATTACCAGTCTTTTGTAACATTGATGAAATGGGGGCTGGGAGATAAAATCCAGAAGATCAAAGCTAAGACTTTGGTGATTGCTTCAGATATGGATTATACGCCTGTTGATTTCAAGAAAGCCTATGTCAAAGAACTTCCAGATGCAGAATTGGTTGTGATCAAAGATTCAAGACATGGGGTGGTTATGGATCAAGCAGGGGCTTTTAATTATGAACTTTATAAATTTTTGAAGCATGGATAAAGTAGCGTTGATAACTGGGAGTACCAGTGGTATTGGGTTTGGTATTGCGAGAGAATTTGCTGCAAATGGATATCATATAATGTTTCATGGCCTAGAAGTGAATGGAGCAGAGATTGCTAAAGGAATTTCTGAAGAATTTAATGTAAAGACGTCTTTTTCCAACGCAAATTTATTGGATGCGGAGGAGGTGAAACAACTGGTTCGGGATGCTGTGGCGTATTTCGGGACGATTCATGTGTTGGTGAACAATGCTGGAATTCAATTTGTGTCTCCAATAGAAGAATTCCCTGATCAAAAATATTTGAATATTATAGCTATTAATCTTAATGCAGCTTTTTTTGCCAGCAAGGAAGCTTGGGGTTATATGAAGGCGCAGAAATTTGGAAGAATCATTAATGTGTCTTCTGTGCATGGTCTTCGGGCATCTGAATTTAAAGTGGCCTATGTGGCTTCGAAGCACGGCGTGATTGGGATGACCAAAGTGTTGGCGTTGGAGGGAGCCAGATGTAATATTACGGTGAATGCCATTTGTCCTGGGTATGTAAAAACGCCTTTGGTTGAAGGGCAAATTCAGGACCAAGCAAAGGCCCATAACATGACGCCCGATGAGGTGGTTACTAAGGTGATGTTGAAAAAACAGGCGGTGAAAGAGTTTGTGCCTGTAGAGGCTATTGCCGATATGGCATTGCTTCTGGCCAAAGAATCTTCTACTACTATTACCGGCTCGTCCTTTACTTTGGATGGAGGCTGGACGGCACAGTAAATGAATAATTTTGTTTGAGTTGATTTTGTGAATTAGGGCCTGAACTGAAGTTCAGGCTCTTTTTTCTTTGTACAAAAATTAAAACTCGAAATTAAATCCTTTTTCCGTGAGCTTTTTATAGATGGCGTAGTCAAAACGATATAGTTTGGCCGCTCTATGGGAAACATCTTGTTGTTTTTCATCCAAAGCTTGTAGGAGCTTCATGCGTAAAACTTTTCTTCGGAAATTGGACTTGTCCATTTCGATACCTAAAATCTGCTCGTATAGCTGCATAAGTTGCAGAAGGGTGAATTTTTCCGGTAAAAGATTGAAGCCTATGGGGGCTTGTTTTACCCTGTTTCGTAATTGTTTTAGACTGAAATTGATAATCTTGTTGTGGTCGTAAATAAGCTCAGGGATATCGGCAACTTCGTACCATTTGGCATCCGAGGCTGTAAATCCGGCGGTAATGTTATAGTCTTCAATCTTGATAAGGGCATAATAGCCTATGGTAATAACGCGTCCCAAGGGGAAACGGTCAGGATCACCAAAAGCTTTTAACTGTTCTAGGTAGATGTTGTCAAGGCCGGTAAGTTCCCTTAGCAATCGGTGGGCGGCGTTGTCAATGCTTTCCTCTTCCTTAATCCAACCTCCAGGTAGGGCCCACTTTCCTTTGCTGATACCCTCGGCGTGTTCAACCAATAAAACTTTAAGGCTTCCTTTGTCAAAGCCAAAAATCACGCAATCGATTGTAATGGAATTCATTACAGAGCGCTCGATTACCTTTCCAGACTCTTCGTCAATAAATTTTTTAATCATTGGCATGATGCTGTAAATGTCGAAAACTAATTTTATGGCCTGGGGTAAATGTAAATGTCCTTTGGACCATAAAATGGCAAAATAAGATATTTCAGGATGAATCGGAAAAGAGCGTGTGCAAAAAAGATTGTTAAAACCCTTATCGATTTGAGTTCAAAGATATTACGAAATACTCATTTAATTAAATTTTTTTTAAGAAAATTGAAAAATAAACATTAATTTTTTGTTAAATCCAACAATCTTGCGTATACTTGTAGTCAAAATAACCATAAGAATTGTTTAAGACCATGGTTTTTAAAATGAGGAGGTTATGATGAGGTTTGGGCAAATACTAATAGTCTTTTAAACTATTTGAAACTAAAATATATCTATCCATGTACTTTTTAGGAATAGATTTAGGTAGTTCTTCAATTAAGATGTCCGTATTCGATGGGGATAACGGACGTGTGTTGAAGACAATTTCTGTACCTGATTTTGAAACAGAAATCAATGCGCCTCAATTGGGGTGGGCTGAACAAGATCCCAATCTTTGGTGGGAGTATATCAAAGGCGGAATTTCACAATTTAAAAACAAGCACTCTATAGATGTTAAGCGAATCGTTGCTGTTGGTATAGCGTACCAAATGCACGGTTTGGTATTGGTGGATGAGGTTTTAAACCCAGTACGTCCATCCATTATCTGGTGTGATGGAAGAGCAGCTGAAATTGGGAGGCAGTATTATGAATCCATCGGGACTGAGGCTTGCCAACAGCAAATATTAGGCTCACCTGGTAACTTTACGGCTTCTAAGCTTAAGTGGGTGCAGCAGAATGAACCGGAGGTGTTTGCCAAGGCGGCTTATATGATGCTTCCTGGGGACTTCATCGCGGCTAAATTTACGGGGGTGCCTCAAATCAGTACTTCTGGTTTGTCTGAAGGGGCTTTGTGGAATTTTAAGGAAAATAGATTGGCAACCGAGATTTTGGATGGCATGGGATTACCATTGAGTAAAATTCCGGAAATCGTGCCAACATTTGGTGAGCACGCCACTATTGATCCTGCTATTGCGGCCGATTTGGGATTGGATCCAAAAGTGAAAGTTACCTATCGCGCGGGAGATCAGCCAAACAATGCCATGTCTTTGAATGTCTTGAATCCAGGTGAAATTGCGACCACTGCAGGAACTTCGGCAGTGATTTATGCGGTTTCGGATCAAAACCATATGGACCAGCAAAACAGGGTGAATACCTTTTTGCATGTGAACAATACAGAGCTTCAAAAGCGCAACGGCGTGCTATTGTGTATTAATGGCTCTGGGATTTTGTATCAATGGTTAAGAAAAATGATGTCATTAGGAAGCGATGAATTGGTTTCCTATGAACTTTTAAATAGTGCCGCAGCAAAAGCTGAAATAGGGAGTAAGGGTTTAAGGTTTTATCCTTTTGGGAATGGCGTAGAGCGCATTTTTGACAATAAGGAGGTCAACTCTGGAATTGAGAACTTAAACTTCAATATCCATAATTCCAATTATTTGGTAAGAGCTGCCTGCGAAGGCATTGTATTCGCAATGAATTATGGGTTTGATGTCATGAAATCTATTGGGGTTTCAGGGAACATCGTTAGGGCTTCCAAAGGGAATTTATTCTTGAGCCCGGTATTTAGAGAAATTTTTGTGAACACAACCAAAACTTCATTGGAGCTTTATAACAATTCGGGGTCTGAAGGTGCAGCTAGAGGTGCGGCTTATGGCTTTGGATTTTATAAAACTTTGGCGGAGGCTTTTGGTGATTTGGAATGTATTGAGCAGTTGGAACCTAACAAGGATTTGGCGGCACAGTACGAGGACATATATTTTAATTGGAAAGAACACATTAAACTTCAAGAAATTTAATTATGAGTACAAATAGCCAACAGGCTTACTTTAAAGGAATCGATACTATTAAGTATGAAGGAAGAGAGAGTGATAACCCACTAGCTTTTAAATGGTATGATGCCAACAGAATTGTAGCAGGGAAGCCGCTTAAGGACCATTTGCGTTTTGCAATGGCCTACTGGCATACACTGTGTGATAAAGGGGGAGATCCTTTTGGTAAGGAAACATCAGTTTTTGCTTGGGATAAAAGTGAAGATGCGGTGCAGAGAGCAAAAGATAAAATGGATGCCGGTTTTGAATTTATGTCCAAAATGGGAATTCCGTTTTACTGTTTTCATGACGTAGATTTAGTAGACGAGGCTCCAACCTTGGCTGAATTTGAAAATAGAGTTCAGCAAATGGTGGAATATGCGAAGCAAAAACAAGCCGATTCAGGAATTGAATTGCTTTGGGGAACTTCCAATTTGTTTGGGAATCCAAGATACATGAACGGAGCGTCTACGAATCCTAATTTCGACGTTGTAGCCTATGCGGGAGCACAAGTAAAAATAGCTATGGATGCTACCATTGCCTTAGGTGGACAAAACTACGTTTTCTGGGGTGGCCGCGAGGGATATATGAGCTTGCTAAATACCGATATGAAACGTGAGCAAGAGCATATGGCGCGTTTTTTAACAATGTGTAGAGATTATGGACGTAGCCAAGGCTTTAAAGGAAATTTCTTAATTGAGCCAAAACCAATGGAGCCATCAAAACACCAATACGATTTTGATGCAGCTACCTGTGTTGGGTTTATGAGACATTATGGTCTTGAAAAGGATTTCAAACTGAACTTGGAAGTGAACCACGCAACCTTAGCTGGGCATACATTTGAGCATGAATTGCAAGTTGCGGTTGATGCCGGATTACTTGGAAGTATCGATGCTAACCGCGGAGATTATCAAAACGGTTGGGATACAGATCAATTCCCAATTGATGTTTATGAGATTACCCAAGCCATGCTTGTGATTCTTGAAGGAGGTGGTATCCAAGGTGGAGGTGTCAACTTCGACGCGAAAGTTAGAAGAAACTCAACAGACCTTGAAGATAGATTCATCGCCCACATTTCTGGTATGGATATTTTTGCTAGAGGGTTGATATGTGCAGATCATATTTTACAGAATACCAACTATAAAAAGTTAAGAACAGAACGTTACCAATCATTTGACTCTGGTAATGGCGCTAAGTTTGAAAAGGGAGAATTGATCTTGGAAGAGCTAAGCAAAATTGGAAGAGCAAATGGGGAACCACAGCAAATAAGCGGCAAGCAAGAATTGTTTGAGCAAATCATTGCGAACGCTTACTAATTAACATTTAAATTAATCAATTAAACTAACGTTTTTCATTATGAGAAGTAAATTTTATGACTCTTCTGGAGTGTTGGCCATTTTGGTGGCAATTTTACTTTGTGCATTCAGTACACAATCCATGTTTGCGCAAAGTGAAATCACTGTGTCCGGAGTAGTAAAAGATGTTGCGGACGGAATGCCAATTCCCGGAGCATCGATTATTGTAAAGGGCAACGAAACAAAAGGAACCTCCACAGATTTCGACGGAAACTACTCGCTAACGGTATCGCCAAATGCGGTGTTGGTAGTGAGTTATGTTGGATACAAAACCCAGGAGGTAAGTGTTCAAAACAGAACCACAATTAACATTCAATTGGAGACTAATGTTGAAGAATTGAGTGAAGTGGTGGTAGTTGGGTACGGTGTTCAAAAGAAAGAATTGACAACTGGTGCCAATCTGCAGGTTGATGGGGAAGCCCTTCAAAAGCAAAGTACTACCAATGCTCTTCAAGCTATGCAAGGGCAAGCGGCAGGGGTACAAATTACCTCTACTTCGGGGCAACCTGGAGAATCTATGAATGTAGTAATTCGTGGTTTGGGATCTGCGGGAAGCAATTCGCCATTGTACATTGTAGATGGTGTGCAAACCGGAGATATTTCGTATCTTAACAATGCCGATATTGAAAGCATCTCTATCTTAAAAGATGCTGCTTCTGCGGCTATCTATGGGTCTCAGGCAGCTAACGGGGTAGTATTGGTTACTACCAAAAAAGGTAAGGCAGGAAAAGCACAAATCACCTTCGACCAATTTTATGGGGTACAAACGTTGGCTAAAAAGATAGACATGCTAAATGCTACGGAGTATATGACCATGATAAATGAAGCTAGAATCAATTCTGGAATGGCTAGACAGTTTTCTGATGATGATATTGCCAATGCTGGTAATGGTACAGATTGGATGGACGAAATGTTCGAAACTGCTCCTACTGAAAACTATACTTTAGGAATCACTGGGGGATCTGAAACATCGACCTATTCATCTTCATTGTCTTATTTGAACCAAGCAGGTATTGTAGGTGGTTCAGATTATTCATATTACGAGCGTTACAACTTCAGATTTAACTCTGAGCACAAATTGTATGGGGACAGAATCAAGTTTGGTGAAAACTTGAGTTTCGCTTGGATCAACAATAATGGTATCGGTGTTGGAAACCAATACAACAACTCTTTAAGAGGAGCTTTCCAAACCAACCCATTATTCCCAATGTATGACGAAAACGGTGAGTATTTTAGTTCTGTAGGATATGGTGAGCCTTGGTTACAAGGAGTGTCTAACCCATATGCGCAAATGGCCTATTCTAACCAAAATGAAAATGACACTCAAAAATTGGTTGGGAATGTATACTTCGATTTTGAGTTGGCCAAAAACTTAAACTTCAGAACCAATTTAGGGATTGACTATTTTGCAAGTCAAGGTCACAGTTTTACCCCAATTTATGATTTGTCTGTTTATGCTTTCAGTAGGTTTAGAAAAGTTAACCAAAGTATGAGCAAAGGAAAAAGCATGATTTGGAGCAACTTGTTGACTTACGATTTTGATTTGGGAGAAAACCACCATTTTGAAACCATGTTAGGTACAGAGGCCTTTAAATATGACGGGAACTCTATGTACGGAGAAAATGTAGATTTGATTTATGATGATTTAACTCATGCTTGGTTAAGTAATGCAACAAACTTAGATGGTTCTTTTATTACACTTACAGGTGGACCTGATAACATTAGTAAAAGAATGTCCTATTTTGGAAGATTGAACTACAACTTTAAAGGTAAGTATTTATTAAATGCTACTTTTAGAGCTGATGGATCCTCGCAATTTGCTAGAGGAAATCGTTGGGGATATTTCCCTTCCTTATCTGCGGGTTGGATCATTACCAAAGAAGATTTTATGGGAGATGGCGATTCTTTCATGAATTACTTGAAACTTAGAGGTAGCTGGGGGCAAGTTGGTAACCAAAATGTAGGGAACTTCCAATTCTTAGGATTGGTAAGAACAAGTAACACCAACTATATCTTTGGAGATAGTGAAGGTGCAGATGCTTTGATTCCTGGAGCCTATCCATACAGATTGGGAAATGTTGATTTGCAATGGGAAGCTGCTGAAGAGTTGGATTTTGGATTTGATGCCAGATTCTTCGATTCTAAGTTGACTCTTGCTTTCGATTGGTATCGTAAAACACAAAAAGATTGGTTGGTATTGGCGCCAATTCCAGCTACAGCAGGAGCTGATGCCCCATATATCAATGGCGGTAGTGTAGTGAACACTGGGGTTGAATTTGTGTTGGGATACAACAACCACGTGAATGAAGACTTTAGTTATAACTTCAGTTTCAACGGCGCTTACAACAAAAATGAAGTTGGTGAAATTCCAACGGAAGATGGGATTATTCACGGTGCCAGTGGCCAATTATGGGATAACTCTCAAGAGTTTTATAGAGCAGAAGAAGGACATCCACTTGGATACTTCTGGGGATATGAAACGGCAGGTGTATTCCAAACGGAAGCAGACATAAATAACTACGTAAATGCTAATGGAGACTTATTGCAACCAAGTGCCCAGCCTGGAGATCTAATTTATAAGGATACCAACGGTGACGGTGTGATTGATGGAGATGACAGAACCGAAATAGGAGATCCAAATCCAGATTTCACTTATGGATTCTCTCTAGGATTTAACTATAAAGCCTTTGATTTCTCTTTACAGGCTAATGGGGTTGCGGGTAATCAAATTGTACAGTCGTACAGAAACATTTCTGCAAACCAAAACTGGACAAGTGAAATCTTGGATCGTTGGCATGGGCCAGGGTCTTCAAATACCCTTCCAAGAGTAACCGTAGACAACAAAAACTACAGTACGTTTTCTGATATTTTTGTTCATGACGGAGATTTCTTGAGAATCAGTACGGCTACCTTAGGGTATGACATTGCCAGAGGTGCTAAAAAGAAAGATTTCTTTGCTGAGCAATTCCGTTTGTACTTCTCTGTATTGAATCTTTACACCTTTACAAATTATAATGGTATGGATCCAGAGGTAGGATTTGGTATTTCCGATGATAATTACAGTTTCTCATCTGGAGTGGACGTTGGGTATTATCCAAGACCTAGAACTTATATGTTAGGGTTAAACGTTAAATTTTAAAAATTGAACCATGAAAAAAATAAATAAATATATAGTAGCATTAGGAATGCTCGCCATGGTAGGTTGTGCCGATGACTTTTTGGACACGGCTCCCATAACAGATACAACAGATGAGAGTTATTACCAAATTCCAGAACATGCCTATTCAGCTTTAGTAGGGTGTTATGATGGGTTGCAGGTAGTTACTGGAGCTGCAGGAAGAACCTTCTATACCGCTTCGGAAGTAATGTCAGACGATTGTTTCAGTGGTTTGGGATATTCAGATAATCCAGATTACCAAGCCATCGACGAATTCGATATGAGTGTGGCACCTGCGTTTCAAGATTTGTACAACGATACGTGGATTAAGTATTACCAAGCACTATACCGTTGTAATGTGTTGTTACAAAGAATCGATCAAATAGATTGGTCAGGACAAGAGGAATTGAGAAACCGTTATGTTGGAGAAGCACGTTTTATTAGAGCATATCTTTATTTCGATATGGTGCGTCTTTGGGGGAACATTCCATTGTTGACTGAGCCTTCAACAGAAAACATTCCACAGGCAGATCCTGCTGAAGTGTATACAGTAATTGCAGAAGATTTATTGTATGCTTCTGAAAACATTCCTTCTGAAGCTTATAATGCGCTTCCTAATGGGCGCGTAACCCGTTGGGCGGCTAAAGCAATGTTAGGACGTGTGTATTTGTATTATACAGGATACTATGGTGCTTCAGATTTGGTTGGTTTGGTATCGCAAGCGGAAGCTTTGGCTCATATGGAAGATGTGATAGCTTCTAGTGGTCATGCCTTGGTTTCTGATTTTGCTAATTTATGGCCAGCTGCTTCTACAACAGAAGATGGAACTACTTATGCAGGTGAAGCTAATGAGGAAGTAGTATTCTCTGTAAAGTATACTTACACTAGTGATTACAACGGCAATACAGACGGAAACCACTGGATGGTATTGTTTGGTATGCGTGAGTTCATGAGCTTCCCTTACGGAAATGGTTGGGGAATCACCGCAACCCAAAAATTGTACGATTTATATAACGATGGGGATTCCAGACGTTTTGCGACGGTTATCGCGGTAGATGAGGAAGGCGTTCCTTTCGACAACTTTGAAGGCCAAAGAGAATATACTGGATATTACAATAAAAAGTATACCCCAATGTCTGAGTATAACGAAGAGGGTGAATTGGTAAGTTCTGCCATTGCAGCGGGCAACGAAAGTTTCCAAATTGGACAATTCCAAGATTATTTTGCTATCAGATATTCAGATGTGTTGCTAATGGCAGCTGAACTTGGTAGTGGAAGTGCACAAAGTTACTTCGATGAAGTAAGACAACGTGCTTACGGTAATAACTTCACGCCTTTAACAGTGACTTCAGAAAACTTGTTGAATGAAAGACACAAGGAGTTTGCTTTGGAAGGTATTAGATATTGGGATTTAATGCGTCAAGGTGTAGGAGCAGCAGCTTCTGAACTGGAGGAAAGTTCAACTGTACTAACAGGTAACATTGAGGAGCCAAAAACTATTTCTGGAGCCAATTTCCAAACAACACAAGGGTTGTCTCAAATTCCAAATACGCAAATTACATTATCGGGTGGTGTTCTTCAACAGAATGCTGGTTGGTAATTAACTAATTAATAGAAAATTATGAAAAGTACTATTAAAATTTTTATGTTAATTGGGATCTTAATGACCTTCTTCACCTGTAGTGATGACTATGATTTAGGAAGAAAATTGGATCCTTCAGAACTTGACTTCGCGATAATTCAAGATTATTCTTTAGACGAAGGAGGAAATACGGTTATTTTAATCAATAACACTCCAGAAACCGTGCCTGTTTGGGACTATGGTACAGGAAAATCCAACAGAGCTATCGATACTGTACGTTTTGCATTTGCAGGAGATTATACTATTAAATTTTCTGCAGTAACAGCAGGAGGTTTAGTTGATGCAGAGCCAGTAACAATAAGTGTAACTCAAGATAACCTGAACTATGTTAACGATCCTTTATGGACTGCTTTAACTGGTGGTGTAGGGTATTCTAAAACTTGGTTGTTGGATTTAGATTCGGACGGAGTGTCTAAATACTTTGCAGGACCAATGTATTTCTATGGAACCGATAATGGATGGTTAGAAGGTGGAGACAATGGTTGCTATGGTGACGATTGTTGGAACTGGAATCCTGATTGGGCAAGTAACACTTGGCTTATGGATGCTGCAGACTTTGGTAGCATGACATTTAGTTTGGAAGGAAGTCCGGCAGTAACTGTAAATCATGCTACAATGCCTTCTTATGGAGATCAAAACGGTACTTATTACTTAGATATCAACAGCTATCAGTTGTCATTTTTTGATGCTGTGATGCTACATAATTCCAATTTTGATACTTGTGTACTTGATTGGGCTAATGTTAGAGTAATGTCTCTTACTGAAGATACTATGCAATTAGGCGTTTTAAGAGGAGATCACATTGGAGATTGTTCAGGTGATGGACCAGCTTTATTGGTATATAACTTTATTTCTCAAGAGTATAGTGATAACTGGGTGCCAGAAGAAACTGGACCAGAAGAACCAACCTTGCCAGGTGGATGGGAAGAGATTATTTCTGAAATTACAACCACAGCTATTGAATGGAAATTGTCTGAAAGCAACCCATTAGATTGGGCAACTTTAAGTGGTACAATGATGAACGGATGGCAGTCGCCAGAGGATTATCCTGATTGGTTAGGAACACCGGATCCAGCAGTGTATGGAGATTTCTCGATGACTATGGATTCAGAAGACAATTCGGTTGTGTTTGTAACTCCAGATGGCACAACCACTGAGGGAACATATGCAGTAAGCAGTTCAGGAATTTATTCTTTCGATGTAACTGTGCCAAGTTTTACCTTAATCAACTGGGCAAGCTTTGCTCCAGATGCTAATAATGAGCTTCGAATTCTACAAATAGATACCGATGCGAATGGTAACATTTCCGATATGTGGCTAGGAGCTGTTGATGATGTGAACAATCCTTCCCAATATACAGCATTCCATTTAGTGCCTAGTGCCGGTGGTGCTGGCGGAGGCGGAGATGTTGAAGGAACAGAAGTGGCCTTCGATAATTCTAAGTTGTTATTTGGAAATCTTGAAGATTCAAATGATAAATACCGAATAGAAATTTATAATGAATATGGAGGAACTGTTGCAGATCCTGGATTGAATACAGAGGATTTGGCATCTTTTGAATCTATTGATGTGACCTTTACCCTTAGTGGTGTTACCTTGAATGAAGGAGCAGTTGGAACTTATGACGCTTCCATGTATTATGCCGATTCAGACTGGAACCCGCAAGGAAATGGAAATGCTGTTACTGTAAACGGAGATGGTACCTATACAGTTTCTTTTAATCCAGGTTCAGTTGTAGAAGGCGTAGTCGTGTTTGTGATTGATATTGCAGGGTTGGTGCCAGATCTTGCAGATCTCGAAGCTGTAACGGCAACTATAGACAGTATTGTAATTTACTAATCTATCACCATCGGTTTTAGCCGATAAAAACTGAAAAATCATGACAATTGCAATTGTCATATTGAATTAAAATTATGGTAAGAAGCAGTGTGTTTTACTGCTTCTTACCTATTTATAAATAGTAACACAAACAAAATCCAATTAGAGCAATGTTCAATTTTTTTTCGCTTAAATCGATAAGTCTATTTTTGACAATTTTGGTTGTCGGCACTTCTTGTCAATCGCCAAAAGTTTCTGGTGAAACCTCCGCAAGAGAAGTGAATTTTAGCAATAATTGGCAGTTTTATTTAGCCGCTCAAGCATCCGATTCGATTTCGGAACACATCAATTGGCGTACATTAAATGTACCGCACGATTGGAGCATTGAAGGCGAGTTCAAAAAAGACCATCCTGCCGATTTAGGAGGCGGGTATTTACCTGGAGGTTTAGGTTGGTACAAGAAAACATTTACAGTTGAAGATGCCAACAAAATGACGATTATCCATTTCGACGGTGTGTATATGGACAGCGACGTATGGATTAATGGTCATCATGTAGGAAATCGTCCCAACGGGTATATTGGGTTCGAGTACGACCTTACACCTTACATAAAATACAATGGTCAAGAGAACGAAATTTTAGTAAAAGTTGATAATTCTAAACAGCCTAACTCGCGTTGGTATTCCGGATCTGGAATCTACCGAAATGTTTGGTTGAAGACTATAGACAAATTGCATGTAGATACTTGGGGAACGTTTATTACAACCCCAAACGTGTCAACAGAGCAGGCTGAAACCGTTTTGGAAATCAATCTTAAAAATGAGGATGCCGAAGCTAAAGAAGCTACGGTCATCACAAGTATTTATAAAGGCAATGTACAAGTGGGCACTGCTACTGCTTCAGCAAGTATCAATGCCAATGACAGTAAAACGATTATTCAAAATATCACAGTGGAAAATCCGCAACTATGGTCTGTGGAACATCCTGAAATCTACACCGCCAAAACCGAAGTTCAGGTCGCAGGGCAAACCGTAGATGAGTATACAACACCTTTTGGTATCCGAACTTTTGAATTCGATTGGAACAAAGGCTTTTTGTTGAATGGTGAACAAGTAAAAATTAAAGGGGTTTGTAATCATCACGATTTAGGGCCTTTGGGTTCAGCTGTAAACACACGCGCTTTAGAGCGACAATTGCAGATCATGAAAGACATGGGGGTGAACGGCATTAGAACCGCCCATAACCCTCCAACACCAGAACTGTTAGAACTTTGTGATACCATGGGCTTCATTGTGATGGACGAAATGTTCGACATGTGGAACAACACAAAATCTCCTCACGATTATGCCAATTACTGGAAAGAATGGCATCAAAAGGATTTGGAAGACTTCATTATTCGTGACCGTAACCACCCTAGTATTTTTATGTGGAGTGTAGGTAACGAAATTCAGGAGCAATGGAATGAGCAAGGTGTAACCACGGCTAAGGAATTAAAGGCGATTGTTCGAAATTTGGATACTACTAGACCAATTACCGTGGCGATGAACCCACCGGTAAACATGCCAAATGCCGATGTAACGACACAATTCGATGTAGAAAAAGCGAGTTTAAATCCTGTAGCTGCTTCAGGTGTATTGGACTTGATAGGTTACAACTACGCACATAATACATTTCCTTTTCACCAACAGAATTTCCCAGAGACACCGTTCATTGCAACGGAGACCACTTCGGGATTACAAACCAGAGGGTATTACGATAAAAAATCGGATACTTTAAAGCGTTGGCCAGTACGTTGGGATTTACCTTTTGATGGCGGAAATCCTGGAAACACCGTGTCAGCTTACGACCAGGTGAGCACTCCTTGGGGCTCCACCCATGAGGAAACTTGGAAGATCATTAAAAAATACGATTTCCTTTCTGGAATGTACATCTGGACAGGTTTCGATTATATAGGTGAGCCTACGCCGTATGTATGGCCTTCCAGAAGTTCTTACTTCGGAATTGTGGATTTGGCAGGCTTTCCAAAAGATGTCTATTACATGTACCAAAGTGAATGGACCGATAAGGATGTACTTCACATATTCCCACATTGGAATTGGACTGAAGGGGAAACCGTTGATGTTTGGGCTTATTACAACAATGCCGATGAAGTGGAATTATTCGTCAACGGAACATCACAGGGCATTAAGAAAAAGGAGGGAGACGATTTGCACGTGATGTGGCGAATTCCTTTTGAAGCAGGAACAGTGAAAGCTGTTTCCAGAAAAGATGGTCAGGTAGTCCTTGAAAAAGAACTAAAAACTTCCGGAGAAGCTGCAACAGTTAAATTAACGGCTGATAGACAAACCATAACCGCAGATGGCAAAGACCTGTCATTTATAACGGTAGATGTGGTGGATGCCGATGGGAATTTTGTGGCAACAGCGCAAAATCAATTGAATTTTTCAATAGAAGGAAACGGGGAAATCTTTGCTGTGGGCAATGGAGACCCAACCAATCATGAATCGTTCAAAGGGAAGACTCACAAAGCTCTAAACGGAAAATGTTTGGTAGTAGTGAAATCTACAGATAAGGCCGGAATTGCCACACTGAAAGTGACTTCGGATGGCTTGCAAGAGGCGACAATTACGGTGACAACTAAGTAATATTTAAATGTATTTCAAATCATAAATTAAAGGAAGAAAACACAATCACAATGAAAAGAAACAAAATATACCTGGGTTTATTAACGGGTTTGCTTTTTGCCTCTTGTGCGAAGGAGGAACAACTGTATCAGAAAACTACTGATGGTATTGTTGTTAATGTGAAGCAGGCCAACAACACCGATGTACATAAACTGCGACTGCAAGTTTTAGGGGATGAATTGATTCATGTGTCGGCAACTCCCGATCAGGAATTTCCAAAAGATTCTAGTTTAATTATTCTTCCAAATATTAAGACGGTTCCGTTTGACGTTGCGCAAACTGGTGATTCCATCACGCTTTCAACAAAGGCTCTAAATGTCTTGGTGTCTAGCATTGATGGAGGAATTACATTTAAGGATAAAAACGGGAAGCTAGTTCTGTCAGAACAAGCTGGAGGCGGAAAAACTTTTGAGCCTATTGAGGTTGAAGGAACCAAAGGTTACAGTGTTCGTCAAATTTTCGATTCGCCTGCAGATGAGGCGTTCTATGGTTTAGGACAGCACCAATCCGATGAATACAATTATAAAGATAAAAGCGAAGAGTTATTTCAATATAACACTAAAGTTTCCGTGCCATTTATTGTGTCCAACAAAAACTATGGATTGCTTTGGGACAGTTATGCGTTGAGCCGTTTTGGTGACAGCCGTCCGTACCTGCAATTGAACGAAGTGTTTAAACTTTATAATAAAGAAGGCAAGGAAAATGCGTTAACCGGAACTTACAAAACAGCCGATAATGGCGGGCAAACGATTGTAAGGGATGAACCGTCTATTTTCTTTGAAGACGTTAAGAGCATTAAAAACTTACCGGCCAACTTCCCATTAAAAAATGCTGAAGTATTGTATGAAGGGGACATTGAAGCTGCTGAAAGTGGTGAGTTCAACTTTATCTTGTACTACGCAGGATACATTAAAGTATTCTTGAATGATGAGCTTTTGGTACCTGAGCGTTGGAGAACCGCTTGGAACCCTAACAGCTATAAGTTTACCTTCAATATGGAAGCTGGTAAACGTGTGCCATTGCGTATAGAATGGCAACCAAACGGAGGAAGTTCTTACTGTGGTTTACGTGTGAGAACCCCACAACCGGAAGTTGAAAAAGGCAACCAGGTTTGGTGGAGTGAAATGAACAAAAAAATGGATTATTACTTTGTTCACGGAAACTCAATGGACGAGATTATTAAAGGTTACCGCACCCTTACAGGAAAATCCCAGGTGATGCCAAAATGGGCTATGGGGTACTGGCAAAGCCGTGAGCGCTACAAAACTCAGGATGAGATTTTGAGTACTTTGAGAGAGTTTAGAGCACGCCAAATTCCTATCGATAATATTGTATTGGACTGGAACCACTGGGAAGAAGACCAATGGGGAAGCCATGAGTTTGATAAAGCGCGCTTCCCAAATCCAAAAGGTATGTTGGACTCTATCCATGCCATGAACGGAAAAATGATGATTTCTGTATGGCCTAAGTTCTATCAAAATACAGAACACTTCAAGGAATTCGATCAAAAAGGATGGATGTACAGACAGGCTATCAAGGATAGCATTCGCGATTGGGTAGGTCCTGGATATATTGGATCGTTCTACGATGCCTATTCTGCAGATGCAAGAAAACTGTTCTGGAACCAAATTTATGAGCATTACTATCCATTGAACATCGACGCTTGGTGGATGGATGCCAGTGAGCCAAACGTTTTGGATTGTACAGATATGGAATACCGCAAAGCGTTGCAAGGACCAACAGCTTTGGGACCTTCAACAGAATACTTCAATACTTATGCCTTGATGAATGCCGAAGCTATTTACAATGGTCAACGAGATGTTGAACCAAATAAGCGTGTGTTCTTGTTGACGAGATCTGGTTTTGCTGGATTACAACGTTATTCAACCGCTACTTGGAGTGGGGATATCGCTACCCGTTGGGAAGATATGAAAGCACAGATTTCTGCTGGACTTAATTTCGCGGTAAGTGGAATTCCTTACTGGACCATGGATATAGGTGGGTTCTGTGTTGAGGATCGTTATGTCGCGGCTCAATTGGATTATAACAAATCTGGACAAGAGACTGAAGATTATAAAGAATGGAGAGAGTTGAATGCGCGTTGGTATCAATTTGGTGCTTTCGCACCATTGTACAGAGCACATGGTCAGTATCCATTCCGTGAGGCATGGCACATCGCACCGGGAGGGCACCCAGCTTACGAGTCAATTTTGTATTACACCAATTTGCGTTACCGTTTGATGCCATACATCTACACCTTGGCAGGGAAAACCTATTTTGATGATTATACCATTATGCGTCCATTGGTAATGGATTTTGCTGATGATAAGAAAGTTGAAAACATCAGTGATCAGTTCATGTTTGGACCATCGTTAATGGTAAACCCAGTTTACGAATATGGAGCACGCAGTCGTGAGGTGTATTTCCCAAGTACTTCTGGTTGGTATGATTTCTACACTGGAGCATTTATCAACGGAGGACAGTCGAAAACAGTAGAGGCACCTTATGGCCGTATTCCGTTGTACATTCCAGAAGGAGCTATCATTCCTGTAGGTCCGGAAATTCAGTATACAGATCAAAAACCAGCCGAAACAATCGTGTTGTATGTATACCAAGGAAAAGATGGAAGCTTCAATTTATATGAAGACGAAGGCGTGAACTACAACTATGAACAAGGAAAGTATGCACACATTCCATTCCAATACAATGAGGCCGAAGGGACTTTGACCATTGGGGAACGTCAAGGAGCGTTTGAAGGGATGCTTAAAAATAGAACATTCGTGATTGTGCCTGTTAACAAAGACAATCCAAAGGCATTTACTTATGATGCCAAAGGACAAACTGTCGAGTACAACGGACAAGCACAGACTATCAACTTGAAATAAGTTACAGACAATTTAGAGACACCGTCAGTTCAAATAGAATAATAGATATTACAAATGAAACACAAATTAATATATACCTCTGTAGTTGCAGCTTCTTTGCTGGCAATGTCATGTAAGGAAGAAAAGACATCCGAGCAAGTAGTGGCCGAGAGTGCCAAAGTGGAGACTACCTATAAAGGGAAACCGGTAACCCACGAATTCGATGCTAAAATCGATTCGTTGATGAGACAAATGACCTTGGAAGAAAAAGTAGGTATGTTGCACGGAAGCACCATGTTTGCAACTGCTGCCGTGGAGCGTTTGGGAGTTCCAGAATTGACCATGGCTGATGGGCCGTTGGGAGTTCGTGAGGAAATCTCAAAAGACAATTGGTCAGCTGCTGGTTGGGACAATGACTTTGCGACGTACTATCCAGCGGGTGGTGGTGTAGCGGCAACTTGGAATCCTGAGTTGAGTTATGTTTTTGGAACCAGCGTAGGGGAAGAAGCCATTGCAAGAGATAAGGATGTGTTATTGTCGCCAGCTATAAACATTATCCGTACGCCGCTTGGAGGTAGAACCTATGAATACTTTACCGAAGATCCGTTTTTGAACAAAAAAATGACGGTACCTTTTATCGTTGGGCTTCAGGAAAATGATGTGGCGGCTTGTGTAAAACACTATGCGGCCAACAACCAAGAGACCAATCGTGATTTTGTAGACGTTCAAATTGATGAGCGTAGCCTTCGTGAAATTTACTTGCCGGCTTTTAAAGCGGCTGTGGAAGAAGCCCATGCTTATAGTTTTATGGGAGCTTACAATAAATTTAGAGGTGATTACCTATGTGAAAATGACTATATGTTGAACAAAGTCCTGCGTGATGAATGGGGATTTGAAGGAATCGTAATTTCCGATTGGGCAGCTGTTCACGATACCAAAAAGGCTTTGGAGAATGGCACCGATATTGAAATGGGAACACCAAAACCATTCAATGAATTTTACTTTGCAGATGCCTTGATTGAAGCCGTGAAATCAGGAAAAGTTGCCGAAGCTCAGGTAGATAAATCCGTACGTAGAATCATGCAGGTAATGTACACGCTTAAGAGCATTGACGATAAGGGTCGTGCTACCGGAAGCATCAACACCGAAGCGCATTTTGAAGATGCTTACAAGATTGCGTCGGAGTCTGTAGTACTTCTTAAAAACGACGCCAATATGTTGCCAATTAAAACCGAAGGTTTGAAGAGCATTGCCGTTATTGGAAATAATGCTACCAAGAAAAATGCCTTGGGTGGATTTGGAGCCGGTGTAAAAACCAAACGTGAAGTAACGCCTTTAGAAGGATTGAAAAACAGATTGCCAGAGAGCATTGAAATCAACTATGCCGAAGGCTATTTGGAGCGCTACTCAAAAAATGAAAACGATCAAAAGCAGGAAGTAACCTTAAAAGGCCCAATTACGGTGGATGAATTGGATCTAGCGAAGTTGGAAGAAGCTTTAACAGCTGCTAAAAATTCAGAAATGGCCATCATTTTTGCCGGGTCAAACAGAGATTATGAAACAGAAGCTTCAGACCGTAGAAACTTGAACTTGCCATTTGGTCAGGAAGAGTTGATCAAAAAAGTAATGGAGGTAAATCCTAATACTATTGTGGTGATGATTGCCGGAGCGCCTTTCGACATTAAAAATGTGAGTGAAAGTACCAAAGCCTTGGTGTGGAGTTGGTTCAATGGTTCCGAAGGTGGAAATGCACTTGCCGATGTGTTATTGGGTAATATCAACCCTTCTGGTAAATTGCCTTGGACGATGCCAGTGGCTTTAAAAGATTCTCCTGCGCATGCTACTAACAGCTTCCCTGGTGATGATGTTGTGAAATATGAGGAAGGTATTTTGGTTGGTTACCGTTGGTTCGACACTAAAAATGTAGCACCTCTTTATCCGTTCGGTTATGGATTGTCGTACACAGATTTTTCAATTTCTGGTGTTAAAACCAATGCCGAGGCTTACACAGAAAATGAAACCATTTCTGTAGAGGTTTCCGTGAAAAACACAGGAGCTGTTGAAGGGAAAGAAGTAGTTCAGGTGTATGTTTCTAAACCAGAATCTAAAGTTGAGCGTGCGGCGCAAGAATTGAAAGGCTTTGCCAAAGTAGATGTTAAGGCAGGGGCTTCCCAAACGGTAACTGTTCAAATTCCTGTGAAAGAGTTGGCATTTTACAATGTAGCTACCAAGTCATGGGAAGTTGAAAAAGGAAATTACCAGATTCGAGTGGGGAACTCCTCAAGAAATATAGTTGCAGAACAAACAATAACAGTTAACTAATATTCAAGATTCTAACTATGAAAACAATTAATAGCATTTTTAAAGCTATGGCATTAGTGGTAATGCTGGTAGGCTTTACTTCCTGCAATAGTGATAGCGATGAAGATAGTGGAGGAAGTGTTAATTTTACTTTGAGCACTGATGAGCTGAGTTTTCCTTCAAGTGGAGGAGAAGCAACTTTTAATGTGTCAACTTCTCCTAATATTACTTGGGGAGTAAATACTGAGGCAGATTGGTTGACTCTTTCCAATTCTTCTAGTTTGGGTAATGGAAGTGTTACAGTTCAAGCAGCAGTAAGCGATGTGGAAACAGATCGTACAGCTGTTATCAAGGTGTATACTTCGGAGTCTAGTCAAGAAATTCAAGTGACTCAGGCAGGTTCTATTTTATCAATTGCTCCAGATTCAAGTCAGATGAGTGAGTATACTTCTGTGCAATTAACAGAGGTTATGGGCTTGGGATGGAATGTTGGTAATTCTTTGGAAGCTGTAGGGGGTGAAACCGCTTGGGGGAATCCATTGATCAACCAAGACTTAATCAATGCGGTGAAAGCTGCAGGATTCAATACTATTAGAATTCCGGTGGCTTGGAGTAATTATATCCAAGAGGGAGATGATAATTACACCATCAGTAATGAAGGCTTGACCCGTGTAGAGGAAGTGGTAAACTACGTATTGGATAATGATATGTTTGCAATCGTGAATCTTCACTGGGATGGTGGTTGGATGCAGCCTACCTATGAGGATCAAGATTATGTAAACGATAGGTTGGCCAAAATGTGGCAGCAAATTGCCATCCATTTTAGAGATTACGATTACCATTTGATATTTGCAGGATCCAATGAAGTCATGGTAGATGGCGACTATGGTACCCCAACGGAAGAATATTATACGGTTCAAAACAGTTTCAATCAAACTTTCATTTCTACAGTTCGTGCCACAGGAGGAAGAAATGCTTACCGTTATTTAACGGTTCAAGGCTTCAATACCAACATTGATCACACCGTTAATTTTGCGGTACTTCCAGAAGATACAGTTGCAAATAGAATGTTGATGGAAGTACACTATTACGACCCTTATCAATTTACTTTGGATGTCAGCACAGACGAAGTTTGTCAATGGGGAGAAATTGCTACAGATCCTTCGGCAACCGCCGGTTGGGGTGATGAAGATTGGTTGGAAACCCAATTCACTAAAATGCAAACTAACTTTGTAGACCAAGGTATAGGTGTCATTTTAGGTGAATACGGAGCAAGTTATAGAGGTGAAGTGGAAGGTGCAGAAGTTTACAGGTCCTACTATTATAAGAAAACAACAGAAGCTGCTTTAAGCCATGGTTTGGTGCCAGTGGTTTGGGATAATGGTTATCCAGACAACCACCAAATGGGATTGTTCAATAGAACGACTGGCGAAGAGTACTTCCCGGATATTATTGATGCCGTTACTAATAATTAAAAGAGAACGATGAATAGGATTAGAGTAACAAAGATAAGCATCAGCCTTTTGGTGCTTATCTTTGTGTTTACAGCATGTAACAACAGTAAAAAGGAGCCGCAAAAAGAGGTCGTAAAAACACCTCATTATGCCGCTAGTTGGGATTCCTTGGCAGCTTACCAAGAAGCTCCGGAATGGTTCCGTGAGGCCAAATTTGGAATCTATGCCCATTGGGGTGTATTGTCGGTGCCGGCATTTGCCAACGATTGGTATCCTAGGTTGATGCACGTAGAAGGTAGCGTTGAAAACAAACACCATGTAGAAACTTACGGTGAGCCATCAGAATTTGGATACCACGATTTCGTGCCAATGTTCAAGGCCGAAAACTTTGATGCCGAAGCTTGGGCCGATTTATTTCAAAAGTCGGGGGCTAAATTTGCAGGCATCGTAGCAGAGCACCATGACGGTTGGTCCAATTGGGATAGTGATACCAATCCATGGAATTCTATGGATAAAGGCCCAAATCGTGATATTGTTGGAGAACTAGGTGAAGCTATCCACGGGAAGGGGATGAAGTTTGTTACCTCATTCCACAAGGCCAGAAACCTTCAGATTTTTCAGCAGGATTCTACAAAATGGTTGGATGACACCTCGTACTTTCCATACAATCCCAAAATGCCAACTTCCTCTAATGATCCTGAGTTGAGTATTTTATATGGAAACATTGAAAAAGAGGTGTTTTATAGTAATTGGTTGGCAGAATTAAAAGAAGTGATTGATAACTACCATCCGGATCTAATTTATTTTGACGGGAAATTGGATAAAATTCCTGATACCTACAAAGAAGAATTTGCGGCCTATTATATCAATCAATCGTTAGCCCGTAACCAAGAAGTGGTCATTACCCATAAGGAAGGCGAGTTGCCAAAATCGGTGAGTGTAGAAGACTTTGAAAAGGGTCGTATGAACAAGATTACCGAAGATTATTGGTTGACAGATGAAACTGTGTCAGTAGGAAGTTGGAGCTATACCCATGATTTAGGTTTGAAAACGGCAGATGAGATCATTGATCTGTTAGCCGATATTGTGAGTAAAAATGGAGCAATGATGTTGAACGTTTCACCTATGGAAAACGGCATCATTCCAGAAAACCAACAACAAATTTTATTGACTATTGGGGATTGGCTGAACACCAACGGAGAGGCTATTTATGGGGCTTCAACGTGGAAAGTGTTCGGGGAAGGACCAACCAAGCAGGAGAAATCAGGGATGTTTTTGGATAAATTAACCTATACATCTCAGGATGTGAGGTACACCAAAAAAGGAAATACTATCTATGCAATTGTACTGGGCTGGCCCGGTAATGATACGCCAATTACCTTATCGTCTGTAACTTCAAACGTGTTAGGTGAAGATGGACTTTCTATTGAAAAAGTGAGCATTTTAGGATCGGACCAGGATTTTCCTTTTTCACTTGAAGAAGAAGGACTGAAGTTGACCACACCAAGTGAAACGATCGATGACAAAGCATTTGTAATTAAAATTGAAACTAAAAAATAACGAAGGAAGATGAAAAAGTTTGTATTGCCATTTATTTTGTTGTTGAGCGTTTTTGGCTATGCCAAGGTTGAAATGCCTTTACTGTTTGCAGATGACATGGTCTTGCAACGCAACAAACCTATTCCAGTTTGGGGATGGGCCGATGCCAACGAAAAAATAGAAGTATCCTTTAACGGACAAAAAGTTAAAACTAAAGCGAACAAGGATGGAAAATGGTCTTTGGAATTGAAAGCGGAAAAGGCTGGAGGGCCATTCACCATGACCATTAAGGGGAAGAATACCATTCAAATCAAAAACATTTTGGTTGGAGAAGTATGGATTTGCAGTGGGCAATCCAATATGGAGTTTGCTGTGAGTGGTGTTACCAATGCCGAACAGGAAATGAATGACGCCGACTATCCTCAAATCAGACAATTTTTGGTGACCCAGGATATGAGTGCCCAACCAAAGTCACATTTAAAACAAGGAAATTGGACGGTTTCCAACCGCGATAATGTGGGGGATTTTACGGCCGTGGGCTTCTTCTTTGCTAAAAAGCTGTATAAGGAATTGAATGTTCCAATAGGATTGATTAATACTACTTGGGGAGGAACCTGTGTAGAGACATGGACGAGCAAGGAAGGTTTGTCAAAGAGTGATGAATTTGGTAAATATATTTCCAATCTACCAGATCTAGATTTGGAAGGTGTCATTAAAGAGCAAAAGGCAGTTATAGCCAAGAAAATTGAAAACATCCAAGGCAAAATATTAAGTGAAGAAGAGTTGGGCAAAGTGACTACTCTAGAGTTTAAAGATACCACTTGGCCAACAATGATGCTTCCAGATGCATGGGAAAACCAACAATTGCCTAATATGGATGGGATTGTTTGGTTTAGAAAAACCTTTGAAGTACCAGCTCATTTGGCGGGTAAACCTTTTATTTTGAATTTGGCAAAAGTTGATGATGTTGATGTTACTTATGTTAACGGTGTTGAAGTAGGAACTACAGGTCAGTACGATTTAAGCAGAAAGTATTCCGTTGCTAAAGGGATACTTAAGGCAGGTTCTAATGTCATCGCTGTAAAAGTTACCGATTATGTTGGTGGTGGTGGAATTTATGGAGACCCTGCAGATTTGAAAGTTACAGTTGGTGATACCGATATTGCTTTGGCAGGAGGATGGAAGTTCAACGTTATTGATGTGCGCTATGAATTTTCGCCTAACAACTACCCTTCATTATTGTATAACGCGATGTTAAATCCGTTGATGCCTTATAGTTTTCAAGGGGTTATTTGGTATCAAGGGGAGGCAAATGTCCATAGAGCTGAACAGTACAAAAAGAGTTTTCCTTTAATGATCAACGATTGGAGAAAGCATTGGGGGCAAGGTGAGTTTCCTTTTTATTTTGTGCAATTATCGAGCTTTAACGAGTTTAATGGAAACAGCAATAGCGGAAGTCGTTGGGCCGAGTTAAGGGAAGCTCAGTCTTACACGGCTCAAACTGTTCCAAATACAGCGATGTGTGTGACTACAGATATTGGTAACGCCAAGGATATTCACCCAACAAATAAACAGGATGTTGGTAAACGATTATCAGCGATAGCTTTACGTAATGTATATGGTAAGAATATCGTTTGTGAAAGTCCTATTTATAAATCAATGCAAGTAGAGGGTAATCAGGTTACCGTAACTTTTGAGCATATGGGTAGTGGTTTGATGACTCCAGACCGATATGGTTATGTAAAAGGATTTGAGCTTGCAGGACAAGATCAAAAGTTTTATTATGCCAAAGCTTATATCAAGGATAATAAGGTGGTTGTTTACTGTGATAATGTAACGAATCCTGTTGCCATTAGGTATGGATGGGCCGACGATGCAGGCGATTGCAATTTGTATAATGAAGAAGGATTTCCAGCATCCCCTTTTAGGTCCGATAATTGGAAAACCATTACAGCAGATGGCACATATGAGGTGATGAACTAAGGTTCATCAGTTGACCATAACGAATACATTTAAAACCCGCTTCAATATAGGTTGAAGCGGGTTTTTTGTTTGCTAAAAGTAGCACAAACTAAATGAATGGGTGTTTAGAGTATTTTTATACCTTTTCTGATACATTTTTTGAAAGGTATTTACATTTAAATTAAGGGGTTTCTTAATTAATTTTTAAGTCATAAAACGCTTTAAATCAATAAGTTGTAATATTAGTAGTGTTAAAATGTATTTTGTCGTTTTTTTATGGAATAGGAAGTGTAATTTTTTTTTCTCCTCACAATATTGATATCTTTAAGAGTATCTCCTGTTGATACTATACAGACTTCTTAAGCACAGATTAATAGCACCGAAGAGTAGAAGATTAATAACATATTTTTCTTCAACGAGTTATATTATCTTTTTTAATTACTCTAGGCTATGAAAAATTTTTGTGTTTTTTTGTTGTACTTGTCTGTATGGTCTGCCTTTAGTCAAAACCTACATGATGATGCAAATGCTGCTTCTATATTAAATGAAGCAAATGCTACTACCGGGTGGAATAGTAATGCAGATATTACTTCCTCACTGGATAATCCCTTTTCTGGAAATTTTAGCCTTAGGGTAGCTGCTACAGGACAAAACTCAAGGGATATGAATTATACCTTTAATGCTGTGGTTGGGCAGCAGTACCAAATTACTATTTGGGCAAGAGAGGGAGATTTTAGCTTTTCCCCAGCCTTTGCTAATTGGACCGGGTTTCAAGGATTTGCTACAACTGCTATCACAGGGACTGTGTGGACAGAATATACATGGACTTTAACCGCTACTAACTCTTCTCCTCTCATAAGGGTTTATACAGCACCGTACTCTGGATGGCAAGTCGGGCACGAAGTATTTATCGACAATGTTAGCATTCTTGTGGCAGATTCTCAATCACCATCAAGTCCTTCAAACCTTGTGGCTAGTAACTTAACTTCCACAAGTCTTGACCTTGGATGGACTGCTTCAACTGATAATATTGGAGTTGTGGACTATGAAGTGTTTCAGGATGGACAAAGTATTGGGTTTAGTGGAGGAGACTTGAGCTTTCCAGTGGGAAATCTTGCTGCAGGAACTGAATATAGCTTTACAATCATAGCTTTGGATGCAGCGAATAATGCTTCACCAGCCAGTACTGAACTTTTGGTGACAACTTTGTCAGCTATTGATATAACACCTCCAACAGCTCCCACGAACCTTGTGTCTAACAATTTAACAGCAACTAGTCTTGATCTTGGTTGGACAGCTTCGACAGATAATGTTGGTGTTGTGAATTATGAAGTGTTTCAAGAAGGTCAAAGTATTGGTTTCAGTGATGGTACTCCAAGTTTTTCAGTCGGAAACTTAACTGAGGAAACAGAATACAGTTTTACGGTTGTGGCCATAGATGAAGCGGGAAATACGTCACCAGCCAGTACAGAACTTTTAGTAACTACTTTACCTTTACCAGATACAATAGCACCATCTTCCCCTACAGGCCTTATAGCAAGTAATATATCTACCAATAGTTTTGATTTAACATGGACGGCTTCAACAGATGATGTTGGGGTTGTAGATTATGAGGTATTTCGGAATGGACAAAGTATTGGATTAAGTGGGGGAGGCTTGGCCTTTTTGGTTGGGAATCTTACAGCAAATACGGAATATACTATTACGGTTATAGCTATAGATGCTGCAGGAAATACTTCTCCTGCGAGTACGGAACTTTTGGTGACTACTTTGGAGAGTTCAGATGTTACACCTCCATCAGTACCAACAGGACTTATTTCTAGTAATTTAACGGCCAACAGTTTTGACTTAGGTTGGACGGCTTCTACAGACGATGTTGGAGTTGTTGATTATGAGGTGTTCCGAGACGGTCAGAGCATTGGTTTTAGTGAAGGAGTTCTAGCATTTTCAGTTACAGGACTTACTCCTGAAACAGAATATGCCATTACTGTTTTGGCCTTGGATGCTGCAGGCAATGCTTCCGCATCAAGTACGGAGCTTATGGTTACTACTTTGTCTTTGCAAGATATAATTTCTCCAACAGCTCCTACCGGACTTTTCGCCAGCAATGTTACAACTAGTGGTTTTGATTTAGGTTGGATAACATCCACTGATAACGTGGGGGTTATTAATTATGAAGTATTTCAAGATGGGCAGAGTATTGGTTTTAGTAGTGGAGCATTGAGTTTTTCCATAGGAGGACTTACTGCTGAAACGGAGTATGGTTTTACGGTAGTAGCTTTGGATGCCGCTGGGAATTCTTCCGCAGCTAGTTCGGAACTTTTGGTAACTACGAGTGTCAATAGTATAAATTATACCTCTTTAAATGCTAATCTGGACACCGTAGATTGGATAGGACGGGATTTGTTTGCGGCAAGAAATATTGGAGTTGGAACCACCAATACACAAGGTTACAGGCTTGCTGTTGCCGGCAATATGATTGCAGAAGAAGTTAGGGTGGCCTTACAGGCTTCATGGCCAGATTATGTTTTTGATAGTACATACAAGTTACCATCTTTATTAGAGGTTAAAAATCATATTGAGGAAAAGGGGCATTTAATTAATGTGCCTAGTAAAAGCGAAGTTTTGGAACAGGGAATTGGTTTGGGGGAAATGAACGCTGTTTTATTGGAGAAGATAGAAGAGTTGACTTTGTATATTTTGCATCAGGAAGCTCGGATTCAACAATTGGAGGAAAAGGTGGAAAGTTTTAAAAATTAATTTGTTAATGAGAAAGTTTTTGAAAATATCCGTATTTTTAAGTTGCTTAACGGTCCAAAGTTTATTGGCTCAAAGCATTCGGAAAAATTATCAAGAGATGACAGATTACGAAAGAAACGAATTGGTTAATGCGTTTTACGAACTTCGTAATGGCCCGGATTTGGTGGCAGATTTGGCTCAATTCCATTCTGATTTTTTCAATTTTGATAATTCCTCAGATCCTACTCAGCTGGATATCCATTTTAATCTTCCTGATGAACCAGAACGACAAATTTTCTTTGCTTGGCATAGAAGGCAAATGTTTGAAATGGAACAGGCAATGCAAGCGATTAACCCTATTATTAGTATTCCTTGGTGGGATTCATCGGTAGATCAGTCAACATCTTCGCCCGTTTGGAATCAAGATTTTATGGGGCAATTTAATGCTGCTTGGGTTTTGAATCGTAATTACGTGAACAATGATATAAATTTATTACCCACGCCACAAGAGGTTTCTAATGTACAGGCAATTCAAGATTTTTTGGACTATGCCAATACGATGGAACGGGGTCGTGTACATGCGGGAGCGCATAGGTGGGTTGGTGGAGTCATGCCTACTCCTTTATCACCTAGAGATCCCATATTTTATCTACATCATACTTTTATTGATAAATTATGGGATGATTGGGAAACAGCTAATCCAGGAGGGTCAAATCATATTATAACCTCCATGATTCGCTACGATGGTACTTATGTTTTTAATGGACAAGTATTGCCATTGGTGGATCCTGATGATATTGTGGATAGTAAGGCTTTGGGAGTATTTTATGCGGAAAACCATTTAGCTAATCTATCGGGGTATACAGTGTCCAACACCTATCATGATGTGGAGAATTTCTATTATCAATATGTTATTGATGTTGGTAACAATTTTTTGGTACCCACAGCAACCAATTGCCGTGTTACTTCAGTAAATGAAATAAATTTATTGTCTGGGTTTACGGCTGAATTGGGAAGTTCATTTATAGCTTCTATAGATGCAGGAAATGCAGCTTCTAGATTGGATAGCACTACAATGTTGGCTTCTCGAATCAACAATCCAAATCCGTTTGATTATGATCCTGCAATTTTAAATAAAGATGCCTATAGCCCAACAGAATTATCCTCGGAGTTTAAGGTAACAGTATCCCCAAGCCCATTTAATAGTTATTTAGATCTTAAGATAGACGGAACAAATGACCAGAAAATTGATGAGGTTATCATTTATGACATTTCAGGGCATCTTGTTTTCAAGAAGCATTTTGAAAGTACGAACTCATATTTGATTGATGATTTGAATTATTTGAAAAGTGGCGTGTATATTATGGAGATTCTTCAGAATTCGAAATTGTTGAAGAGAAGAAAAATTGTAAAGGAATAATAATTGGAAATTGAACTATGGATAAATCATTAATTATAAAATTTTAAGCATGTTAGGGGTATTAAGGCAAAAAGTTTTTTGGGGGGTAGACTTTTTTAAAGGTAACAATATCAAAAATAATTATCTAGAGGTTAAAGATGTTCTGGATGATTTAGGGTGCCAAAGTTCGAAAGAAACGCAGCGTGTAAATTTAAAAGCTATTTTGAAGCATGCTTCCAGCACAACACCTTTTTATTATTCTTATAAAGATACTTTAGAACTAACAGATTATCCTGTGATTAACAAAAATATTATAGTGGATAATTATGACAATTTTAAATCCTCATTGTATTTAGATAAAACTAATTTTTCAGCCTATACAAGCGGTTCTACAGGAACTCCTTTTAAAGTGTATCATAACCTTGAAAAAAAGCAAAGAAACACTGCTGACGTAATTTATTTTGCCAAACTTCTGGGGTTTGATGTTGGAGATAAAGTTTTCTACATACGTCATTGGGATCAATACAATAGCAAAACCCCTTTTGAAGCTTGGAAGAATCATATATACATGCACCCCGTTGCCAAATTATCCGAAAGTGATATCAAAAATCTTTTGGATGAAATAGAAAAGGATACCATTCGAAAGGGAATTGTGTCATACGCGTCTGCTTTGGATGAAGTAAGGGATTATATTTTAAAGTCGGGTAGGCGATTGACCAAGGACGCAGGGGTTAAGTTTATTATTACGATAGGAGAAAAGCTAAATGAAGATACCAAAGAAGTCATAGAAGACTACTATGGTGTGAAAGTGATTTCAAGATATTCCAATGTTGAAAATGGAATCATTGCTCAGCAATTATTGGGAGATGGATTAGGATTCCATATCAATTGGGCTAGTTATTATGTGGAGCTGTTGAAATTTGATAGTAATGAGCCAGCCGAAATAGGGGAGTTAGGTAGAATTGTGATTACAGACTACTTCAATCGCTGTATGCCTATGATTAGGTACGACACTGGTGACATCGGTATGATGGGGTATGAGGAAGGTTATGGTTGTGAGTATCCGGTTTTAAAGCAGATAGAAGGTCGAAAAATGGACATGATTTTTGATGCTAGTGGCAATTTTATTTCGTCCTATTTTGTCTATAATATTTTAAAATACCCTCATGTAAAACAATATCAGTTCATTCAGGAAGGGGATAAAAGTTATGTATTTAAATTAAATGTCGAAGAGGCCTTCAATTCTGAAAAAGACATCAAGGAAGAATTCCTAAATCATTTAGGGCCGAGTGCAGAGATTACATTTGAATATGTAAGCGAAATACCATTGCTCTCATCGGGAAAACGAAAATTTGTAATCAATAAAAGTGATAGGACTTCAAAAAATACGGACTTAGGAAGTCGGCTAATTTTTAATTGAATTTAATTTCGATTATAGATTGGGGAGCTATAGCATAAAAAAACCGAAGCCATTAAGCTTCGGTTTTTTTATGATTAATAAAGGTTGATATTACATCATACCTGGCATTCCGCCACCTCCCATTGGAGGCATTGCAGGAGCATCTTCTTTAATGTCGATTAAAGCACACTCTGTGGTCAAGATCATTCCTGATACAGAAGCTGCATTTTCAAGGGCAATACGGGTTACTTTCTTGGGATCGATAATACCTGCCTCAAGCATGTTTACATAAGTTTCAGATTTCGCGTCGTAACCAAAATCTTTTTCTCCTTCTTTTACTTTGGCAACTACTACGCTTCCTTCACCACCTGCGTTTTCAACGATAGTACGTAAAGGAGCTTCAATAGCACGTGCTACAATTTGGATACCTGTAACTTCATCCAAGTTTTCAGTAGTAATACTATCCAATACAGCTTTGGCTCTTACAAGGGCCACACCTCCACCAGCTACGATACCTTCTTCAACAGCTGCTCTTGTGGCGTGTAAAGCATCGTCCACACGGTCTTTTTTCTCCTTCATTTCAACTTCACTTGCAGCACCAACGTAAAGTACCGCTACACCTCCAGCCAATTTGGCCAAACGCTCTTGTAGTTTTTCTTTGTCGTAGTCTGAAGTAGTTGTTTCAATTTGAGCTTTGATTTGGTTTACTCTTGCTTTAATGTCATCAGCACTTCCAGAACCGTTTACAATTGTAGTGTTGTCTTTATCGATTGTTACAGTTTCTGCAGTTCCCAACATGCTCAAGTCTGCGTTTTCAAGAGAGAAACCTCTTTCTTCTGAAATTACTACACCACCTGTAAGGATTGCGATGTCTTCTAGCATCGCTTTACGACGATCACCAAATCCAGGAGCTTTAACAGCAGCAATCTTTAAACCTCCACGAAGTTTGTTTACTACCAAAGTAGCCAAGGCTTGACCTTCCACATCTTCAGCAATAATTAATAGAGGACGGCCAGATTGTGCAACTGGTTCCAAAATTGGAAGAATTTCCTGTAAGTTAGAAATCTTTTTGTCGAACAATAAAATGTATGGATTGTCTAAATCGGCAATCATTTTATCTGCATCTGTTACGAAGTAAGGAGAAAGGTAACCTCTGTCAAACTGCATACCTTCCACAACGTCTACATAAGTATCGGTTCCTTTAGCTTCCTCAACAGTAATCACACCTTCTTTTCCAACTTTAGAAAAAGCTTGAGCGATTAAATCACCAATAGTGTCATCGTTGTTGGCAGAAATGGCAGCAACTTGTTTGATTTTTTCAGAAGAGTTTCCTACTTCTTGAGATTGGTTTTGTAATTCCGCAGTAATAGCTTCAACAGCCTTGTCGATACCACGCTTTAAATCCATTGGATTAGCGCCGGCAGCAACGTTTTTCAAACCTTCTTTTACGATAGCTTGTGCCAAAACGGTTGCAGTAGTAGTACCGTCACCAGCCAAATCGTTAGTTTTGGAAGCAACTTCCTTCACCATTTGAGCCCCCATGTTTTCAAGCTCATTTTCAAGCTCTACTTCTTTGGCTACACTTACACCATCTTTGGTTACTTGAGGCGCACCAAAAGAACGACTGATGATTACGTTACGACCTTTAGGTCCTAAAGTTACTTTTACTGCATTTGCCAATGCATCCACACCACGTTTTAAACCGTCACGTGCTTCTATATCGAATTTTATATCTTTTGCCATAATAAATTCTTTTAAAATTTAAATTGAAATATTTTTAAACGTTAAACTCATTGAGAGCCTTGTTGGTATTTTTGAAAGGGAATTAGACAATTGCAAGAATGTCACTTTCTCTCATGATCAAATAATCTTTACCTTCCAATTTTAGCTCAGTACCGGCATATTTTCCGTACAATACCATCTCTCCAACTTGTACAGTCATAGGTTCGTCTTTGGTTCCGTTACCTACAGCAATAACTTTTCCTTTTTGGGGTTTTTCCTTTGCAGTATCAGGGATAATGATTCCTGAAGCTGTTTTAGTTTCTGCTTCTACAGGCTCAATAAGAACTCTGTCTGCTAATGGTTTAATGTTTAATCCCATTGGTATTATATTTTTATGATTAATTAAACTTGTTTTTCGAAATTGGATGAAGCCAAAAATGTGCCAATTCAAAGTGACTGACAAACTTTCAGTAATAAAAAATGCCAACCGAAAGGGTTGGCATTTTTAATGAATTTATAAATTCAATTAGTTTGTTGAATCGTTGCTTACAGGATTACTTTCTTGAGTAGTTGGCGTTGTTGCAGCAGGAGTTTCTTGAACTGGTTGCTCAACAGTAGAATCGTCCAAAGCTTTCGATTCTGCAGCACCGTTTCCACCGCCAATAGCTACATTAGATAACAAGATAAGTGCCAATAACACGGTAGCCAATCCCCAAGTACTCTTGTCTAGGAAGTCGGTAGTTTTTTTAACACCTCCCAATTGTTGGGTGCCTCCACCTCCGAAAGAAGAAGATAACCCGCCTCCTTTAGGATTTTGTACCATAATCACTACGATCAACAAAAATGCGATAAGCACAATAAGTATTAAAAAAACTGTAAACATGATTCTTATTCTTTAGTATTATTTTCTTGTAATTTTTTAACTGCTTTAATTTGGTCTGCAAAGAAACCACTTTTTTCTGGATATTTCAAACTTAAAATTTTATAAGATTGAATAGCCTTGTCATAATTTTTTTGTTCTAGATAAATTCTGGCCAAAGTTTCTGTCATTAAGCCGTCATTTTGGTTGTCATCCTTGTTGAGGTTGAGTTTCGGGCTTGGTGCAACTTCCTTGGAAGGTACAATTTTAGGGTTGCTGCTCAAGAATTTATCAATTAGGTCCAATTTGTTGTCCATAGGCCTTGCTTTTGGTTTGGGCTCTGGCTCTTCTGGAACATCTGGAATTGCTACATTTTCAGAAACAATATTTGGTTTTCTTTCAATAGGTTTAAAACTGGTTATTTTAAGCCATTCGGAAAAGGAGTGGGTTTCGTTTTTTTCGAAATTCAAAGGTTTCCCAATCTGAAGTTGGTCTTCCGGGCTTTGCTCAATATTTTCAGTGTCTACAGCAATAATTGGCAGTTCCTCGATTTCCTCGGTAGCAATTTCAACTTCTTCGATTTCCTCCTCTTCGGTAATTTTTTCTTCAAACAAAAATGGGTCCAAAACCCTTTCGGAGTCTTTGATATGCTGTTTTAGAGCATCATCAATAAGGACACTTTTATTTATGGAAATATCATTTTCTTCATTCACATCTAATTGCTTGATGTGCTCTGAATTCTGTTTTATTTGAAATGAAATCTCATTTTGGTTGAAAGCTTCTGAAGTGATATAATCAAAAAGGATGCTGCGGTCTGTGGTGTAGGCAGCAGTAGTTTTCAATTCTGGATTGTACCTAAAGCTTTCAGTGTGTTTCAAGCCTTTTAAATGCAATGCACGTGCCGCCTGAAAATAAGGATATTCCTTAATCACAGCCGTGATGTCACTCAATTGCTCCGAAGTAAATTCCTGAGGGTGTTGAAGTAGATATGTAATATCCTGCAATTGCATAGGTTGAATTAAATTACCATTTAGCTAATGTAGCATTAAAAATGTCTTGTGTCAACCTTTCAAAAATTTCTTCAAAGGCGGTGTCTCTTGTGCTTCCTATAAGTTGCGCCGCGGCGGGGTAATCATAAAAGAAGGAAAAGCGTTGTTCAAGATCGCTTTCTGGGTTGTTTCTGTCATAAAAACGCACATTTACACCAATGGTGAGTCTGTTTTGAGCTGCTTTATTGTCGGAAGTGGCTGTAGTTGGAGAAATACGGTATTCTGTAATTTCTCCTTCGTATACCAAATCTCCTCCAGAGTTTACCAAGTCCAAACTGGTTTGATTCAAAATTAAATCTTGAAGGGCGAGCGTAAAGTCTCTATCCAGCCCTGGTTCTACCAAGGGCGCATTGTTTTGGAAATAATTTACCTGAAATGTTTGTGTGCCAGCAGGAATTGAAGCCCCTGTAAATCCATAGGAAACTTTACAGGATACCATTACCAATGAAAGGGCACATAAAATGAAGTAGGTTAAAAATCTCATTATAGGTCGTATTGTTTTATTTTGCGATAAAGGGTACGTTCACTAATACCGAGTTCGGCAGCAGCCAATTTACGTTTTCCTTGGTGACGTTCAAGTGATTTTTTTATTAATTCCAATTCCTTGTCCTGTAATGACAGTGTTTCTTCCTCGTCAATTTCTTCTGCAAAATGGTATTTGTCCATTGGAGGTTCTGGAATATCGATTGGTTCATGGGTTTTCTCAGGAATAGACAATACTTCTAAATCTTCAATGTCACTTATGTCATTTTCATCTGCCGAAGCATTCCCGTAGATTTTGGAAATTAAACCTTCGTGGTCTTTTTGAATGTCTTTGACATTGCCATTTTTCATAAGCTCCATGGTCAATTTCTTCAAATCGTTCAAGTCGCTTTTCATGTCAAAAAGGACTTTGTAGAGAATTTCACGTTCGCTACTAAAATCACTTTCGGATTTGGTAGTACTGATCACCGCAGGAAGATTGCTGCCGCCGCTTGGCAAATAATGTTGTAATGCTTGGGCGTTTAATGTCCTGTTGTGTTCCAATACCGAAGCTTGCTCTGCAACGTTTCTCAATTGACGAATATTACCATTCCATCTGTATTTCTGCAATAAATCAATAGCATCGTCCGTAAGTTTTACGGTTGGCATTTTATATTTAAGCGCAAAATCGCTGGCAAATTTTCTGAACAACAAATGGATATCTTCTTTTCGTTCACGAAGTGGAGGAATGTTAATTTCAACCGTGCTTAAACGATAATAAAGATCCTCTCGGAATTTCTCCTTTTTGATGGCCTCGAACATGTTCACGTTGGTCGCTGCCACAATACGCACGTTGGTTTTTTGGACCTTACTTGATCCTACCTTAATGAACTCACCATTTTCCAAAACACGTAATAAACGGACCTGAGTGGTCAAAGGCAGTTCTCCAACTTCATCAAGAAATATGGTTCCGCCATCGGCTACTTCAAAATATCCACTTCGGGTTTGGGTAGCTCCAGTAAAGGCGCCTTTTTCGTGCCCAAACAATTCACTGTCAATGGTCCCTTCTGGGATGGCACCACAGTTAACAGCAATATATTTTCCATGCTTTCTGTGTGAAAGTTGATGGATAATTTTCGGAATACTCTCTTTTCCAACACCACTCTCTCCCGTAACCAATACCGAAATGTCCGTAGGGGCAACCTGTATGGCTTTTTCAATGGCACGATTAAGTTTTGGGTCGTTACCAATGATTCCGAATCGTTGTTTAATGGCTTGTACTGATTCCATTTATCTGTTAGATTTTAGAGTTAAGAGAAAAGAACCAAGATATTTTAGGTTTTCTTGATTCCTTTTTCTTTGTCCTACTGTCTTTTATAATCTAATTATTTTCTGAATATCCTACAGCTTCTCCTATTAAAGTTGCTGAAGTACATTCAGTAATTTTTACGTTAACAAAATCACCCACTTTGTAATTTTCTTTAGGGAATACCACCACAGTATTTTGACTGTTTCTTCCAGACCAATGAGCGTCAGATCTTTTGGATTCTTTTTCAATCAACACTTCTTCAACTTTACCAAGATGTTGCTCGGTGCGGTACAGGGCATGTTTTTGTTGTAGTACTATGATTTCTTCCAAACGACGTTTTTTGGTTTCTTCAGGAACATCATCTTCCATTTTTCGCTCTGCCAAAGTACCTGGTCTTTCAGAATATGCAAACATAAATCCGAAGTCGTATTTTACATATTCCATCAAGCTCAATGTGTCTTGGTGATCTTCTTCAGTTTCGGCAGGAAAACCAGAAATCATATCTTGAGAAATCGCACAGTCTGGAATGAGTCTTTTGATATTGTCAATCAATTCAAAATACTCCTCACGCGTATGCTGACGGTTCATTTCCTTTAAAATACGGTTACTTCCGCTTTGAACCGGTAAGTGGATGTAATTACAGATGTTATTGTGTTTTGCCATGGCTTCAATCACATCCAAAGTCATGTCTTGAGGATTGGATGTTGAAAAACGGAAGCGCATTTTTGGTAGCGCAGTGGCACACATTTCCAAAAGGTTTGCAAAGTTAACTGCCGTAGCTTTTTGCATGTCTGAGGCCTTTTCGAAATCTTTTTTAAGTCCGCCTCCATACCAAAGGTAACTGTCTACATTTTGTCCCAAAAGGGTCACTTCTTTATAGCCTTTACTCCAAAGATCATTGATTTCTTCCATAATACTCTGTGGGTCACGGCTGCGCTCACGACCACGAGTAAAAGGAACGACGCAGAAGGTACACATATTGTCGCAACCTCTTGTGATAGATACAAATGCTGTAACCCCATTCGAGTTTAAACGCACAGGAGAAATGTCGCCATAGGTTTCCTCTTTAGAAAGAATCACGTTTACAGCATTCCTTCCTTCGTCCACTTCGGCAACAAGGTTAGGCAGGTCTTTGTAGGCATCTGGACCTACAACAAGGTCTACAATTTTTTCTTCCTCTAGGAATTTACTTTTCAAACGTTCAGCCATACATCCCAACACACCAACTTTCATGTTGGGGTTGATTTTTTTTACGGCATTATATTTTTCCAAACGTTTACGAACCGTTTGTTCTGCTTTGTCTCTAATGGAGCAAGTATTCACCAAAACCAAATCGGCATCTTCAAGGTTTTGGGTGGTGTTAAATCCGTTTTCAGAAAGAATCGAGGCTACAATTTCACTGTCGCTAAAATTCATTTGGCAACCATAACTTTCAATAAACAGTTTTCGCTGGTTACCTTCCTTTTGTTCTAAAACAAGGCTTTGGCCCTGCTTGTTCTCTTCTATAATCTTTTCCATATATAATACTGAAGCGTTCCGTGTTCAATAAGTGTGCAAAGATACGATTTATTTGTAATCTATGACAAGATGGCAGTGTTATTGTTGATTTTAATATGTTAATAATATGGCTTATTTTTAACAGGTAACCAATTAATTAAATATGACTTTTTCAGAACTTCAATCCAAAATTAATGCTGCCAAACCATTGGATTTTGGCACTATCTTCAGTAATTGTATCGAGCTTTTTAAAAAAGTTTGGGTACAAGGTCTTATCATGATTTTGATAACTATTGCCATGTTGGCGCCATTCTACATTATAATGTATTTGCCAATGGTGGCTATGGGTATTTGGAATCCGGAAGCTTTACAGGATAATAATGTAAATCCATTTTTGATGATTCCTTTTGTGGTGTTTATGTTGCTGTTTGCTTTTTTTGCCATGGTCATCGCTTTTGGGCTTAAGGCATCCTTTTACCGAATTTGCAAGGCGAAGGATCTTGGTTTGGTGGAAAAGGATGATTACTTCTATTATTTGAAGAAACCTTATTTGGTAAAGGTGGTTAAGTTGGCGTTGATCAGTTACGGGATTTCTCTTTTGGCTGCAATGTTGTGCGTATTACCTATATTATACGTTATAGTGCCGATAAGTTTAATGAATGTGATTTTTGCCTTTAATCCAGAAATGGCTGTTGGGGACATTGTGAAGTCAAGTTTTGATTTGGGAAATAGGAAGTGGCTTATCACTTTTGGCTTGATTGTAATTTCGGGATTGTTTGCTGAAGTTATTGGGCTTGTTCTTTGTGGGGTTGGACTTTTGATAACAGCATCTTTTGCTTACTTGCCGGTATACTATATATATAAGGACAGTGTTGGTTTTGAACCTTACGAATTGCCTTTGGAATAGCTCATTTCTATTCATTTTAATTATAGTTGTAAAAGTCTGAATTTTTTCAGGCTTTTTTTGTTAATCGATAAAAATTGCACAATATCTGAGGGTTAAAAAATATTAAATTAGGAGGATATATTTTTTTTGGTATACATTTGTAGCCTTAAAATAAGAAAAATGGCAAAGAATTTAGTAATAGTTGAGTCCCCAGCGAAGGCAAAAACCATCGAAAAATTCCTTGGAAAGGATTTTAAGGTGGAGTCTAGTTTTGGACATATTGCAGATTTGCCTTCAAAAGAATTGGGGGTAGATGTTGATGGAGATTTTAAGCCAAAATATCTAGTTTCCAAGGATAAGAGAGAAGTTGTTAAAAAACTAAAGAATTTAGCAGGTAAGGCAGAAACCATATGGTTAGCAAGTGATGAGGACCGTGAAGGAGAAGCGATTGCATGGCACCTTGCTGAGACTTTAAAATTGGATAAAGCCAAGACCAAGCGTATCGTGTTTCACGAGATTACAAAGACGGCTATCCAAAAAGCAATTGAAAACCCGAGAGGGATAGATTATGATTTGGTAGATGCGCAACAGGCACGTCGTGTGTTGGATAGAATTGTTGGATATGAATTATCTCCAGTGTTGTGGAGAAAGGTGAAAGGAGGGCTTTCTGCAGGACGGGTGCAATCTGTGTCCGTTCGGTTGATTGTGGAGCGCGAACGCGAAATCCAAAACTTTACTGCGGAAGCGTCTTTTAGAATAGATGCCGAGTTTTCAAATGAGGATGGGCAAGTGTTCAAGGCGAAACTTCCGAAGAACTTCAGTACAAAAGAAGAGGCCTATGCCTTTTTGGAAGCCAATGCCAAAGCAGAGTTCAAAGTAGCCGATCTAGAGAAAAAGCCGGCGAAGAAATCACCTGCAGCACCATTTACCACGTCTACTCTACAACAGGAAGCTGCTCGTAAATTGTATTTTTCGGTAAGTAAAACTATGACCTTGGCACAGCGCCTGTATGAATCTGGATTGATTACTTATATGAGAACGGATAGTGTGAATCTATCTGATGAGGCAAGAGCAGGAGCCCAAGCCGAAATTAATTCAGCTTACGGATCAGATTACAGTCAGCCACGAAACTATAAAGGAAAGGCCAAGGGAGCGCAGGAAGCTCACGAGGCCATTCGTCCTACTGATTTTTCACGTCATTCCATTAGTGTAGATAGAGATCAAGATCGTTTGTATGATTTAATTTGGAAACGTGCCATTGCTTCCCAGATGAGTGAAGCTAAATTGGAACGTACCAATGTAAAGATTAGTTCGTCTACCGATAGTAATGTGTTTACTGCAAATGGAGAGGTGATTACTTTTGATGGATTCCTGAAAGTGTATTTGGAAGGAACCGATGATGAAGATATTGAACAAGAAGGAATGTTGCCAGCACTTAAGGTGAATGAAACGCTCCTTAATAATTATATAACCGCAACCGAACGTTATACAAGACCGCCAGCCCGTTATACCGAAGCTTCTTTGGTGAAGCAATTGGAAGAATTGGGAATTGGTAGACCGTCTACCTATGCGCCAACCATTTCTACCATTCAAAATAGAAATTATGTTGAAAAGGGGAATGTTGACGGAGTTGAACGTCCTTACAGTCAATTGAAACTTCAAAACGGTGCGGTAAAAGAAAAAGAGCTTACTGAAAAAGTAGGTTCTGATAAAGGGAAATTAGTTCCTACCGATATTGGGATGATTGTAACCGATTTCTTGGTGAATCATTTTGAGACGATTTTGGATTATAACTTTACGGCAAAAGTTGAAGAGGACTTTGATGAGATTGCCGAAGGTAAAGTTGACTGGTCCAAAATGATGAAGGACTTCTATAAAGATTTTCATCCTCAGGTAAAAGATGTAGAGGAAAATGCCGAAAGAGAATCTGGAGAGCGTATTTTGGGAGTTGATCCTAAAACGGGAAAACAAGTAAGTGTGCGCTTGGGTAAATTTGGGCCTATGGTACAAATTGGGACGGTTGATGATGAAGAAAAGCCACAATTTGCTAGTTTAGCGCCAGATCAGCAGTTGAGTTCTATAACTTTTGAAGAGGCTATGGACTTGTTCCAATTGCCGAAAACTTTAGGGGAATTTGAGGGAGAAGTTATAGAAGTTAACAACGGACGTTTCGGTCCCTATGTGAAATTTGGAAATTCTTTCGTATCCTTGCCGCAGGGAATGGATCCTTTGAGTGTAGAGTTGGAAGATGCAATTGTATTAATCAAGGAAAAACAAAAGGCAGACGCTCCTATATATATGTATCAAGATTTACCTGTGCAAAAAGGTAAAGGTAGATTTGGACCATATATAAAATGGAACAATATGTTTATTAATGTCAATAAAAAGTATGATTGGGACAATCTTTCTCAATCAGACATTATAGAACTTATTGAAGATAAAATTCAAAAGGAGAAAGATAAGCTTATCCATGACTGGAAAGAAGAAGGTATTAGAGTGGAGAAGGCCAGATGGGGTAGGCATAATGTTATAAAGGGCAAAGTGAAAATTGAATTGCCCAAAACGGAAGACGTTTCTAAAATGACTTTGGATGAAGCCAAGGCTATCATTGAGAAGAACGCTCCAAAGAAAAAAACGACTAGAAAAAAAACGGCAACCAAAAAGAAGTAATAGGAGTACCATAAATGAGCTTTAGTTTTTTGACCCCCATATCCGATGCTGTGCTAGCCCATAGCGAATTATTATCGCAACAAGCACTAGGAAAAAAAATTAGGGTTCACTCAAAACAACACGGATTTCCAGATTTAGAAGGAGTGCAGATGGCTATCATAGGTGTGCATGAAAACCGAAATGATGTCAATTACATGGGGGAAATTGTTGCTTTTGATTCTATTAGAACTTCTTTGTATAGTCTGTTCCCTGGAAATTGGTACACTACCATGGCCGATTTAGGGGATATTCTCCCAGGAGAAAGTGTTGAAGATACTTATTTCGCTCTTCGAACTACTATAGGTAGTTTGTTAGAAAAACAAATCATACCTATTATATTAGGAGGGAGTCAAGACTTAACGTATGCCAATTACAGGGCATATGACACCATAGCGCCTATGATCAACATTGTAAATGTGGATAGTAATTTTGATTTAGGCGATGCATCACTTCCTATTAAGAACAATAGCTTTCTTGGAAAGATCATTTTAGAAGAGCCCTTCAATCTATTCAACTATTCTGCTGTAGGCTATCAAACCTATTTTAATTCGCAAGAGGAAATTGACTTGATGGAAAAGCTCTATTTTGAAGCTTACAGATTAGGAGAAGTTTCCAATAGTATTAGTTTGGTAGAACCGGTTATGAGAGATGCGCATATAGTAAGTGTAGATTTAAAATCGGTGAAAGCCTCAGAACTTAGCTCAAGTCAACGCTATTCTCCAAACGGTTTGGATGGGAAAGAAATTTGTGCTGTAGCTAGATATGCGGGCATCAGTAATAAGGTGTCGTCTTTTGGGATATATGAGTTTAAGCCATCTAGGGAAGATGGGGTAACGGCGATGTTGGTTGCGCAAATGATATGGTATTTCATCGAAGGTGTAAACTGCAGGGTAAAGGATGATGATTTTAAAAATGATGCTAATTATCAGAAATACAATGTGTTAATTGAAGGTGATGAGCTGATATTTTTTAAAAGTATTAAAACTGGAAGATGGTGGATTGAAATCCCTTTTTTACCAAATGTTAATAATAAATTGAAAAAGCATACGTTATTACCTTGCATGTACGAAGATTATGTGGAGGCTACTCAAGGCAAAATTCCTGAAAGATGGTATAAAGCCTACAAAAAGAATAGTTTTTAGTATCTTTACTTTTTTTGATTTCTTTAACAGTATATCATCGATGAAATGCAAAGTTTACAGGATGAAATGCAAAAAAAATCAAAAAAAAATTGTTTTTTTGAAAATATATAGATATGTTTACAGCCTTTAAAAAAATACGCTCAGTGTTTTTTTGAAAAAAAAGATAATTACAACTAAATAATTTAACCTCGAGTTTCTATGAATATGAAGAAGTTTGCTTTATTAACCGCTGTATTAGCTCTATTACACAGTTGTAGCTCTGGTGACAGAGGAGAACTGGTAGGAGTTAAAGGAAAGAAATGGCATCCTGAAAAACCTTATGGTATGACCCTTGTTCCGGGAGGAGCATTTATTATGGGTAAATCGGATGATGATCTTGCTGGTGTTCAAGATGCACCAACTAAAACGGTAACCGTAAGGGCGTTTTATATGGACGAAACTGAAATCACTAATAGTGAGTATCGTCAGTTCGTGAATTGGGTACGTGATTCAATTGTGAGAACTAAGTTGGCTATCTTGGCCGATGAAATCGGAAAGACACCAGACGATGGAGGTGTTGGAGAGTTTGCGTTCAAGGATGCAGATACAGCCAACATGAGTGTGTACGAAAAGTACATGTTGGATAACTATAGTGGTTTAGGTCCAACAGGATATGAAGGTAGAAAACTAAACAAAGATGTCGATCTTATTTTTGATACCAATGACTATCCGGATGAATATTATGCAGAAGTAATGGATACCATGTATTTGCCTATAGAGGAGTCCTATAATGGACAGCGTACCTGGGATGTAAGTAAATTTAAGTTCCAATACACCTATATGGATATCGAAAAGGCTGCAAAAAACAGAAACCTTAGAAGAAAAGATGTGTTGATTACTGATGAAGTAGCTGTATATCCGGATACCACCGCTTGGATTCGCGATTTTGCTTACTCCTACAACGAGCCAATGCACAATGACTATTTTTGGCATGACGCTTATGGAGCGTATCCAGTAGTAGGTGTTTCTTGGAAACAAGCTAATGCATTCTGTCAATGGCGTACAATTTATAAGAATGGTTACCAAAAATCTAGAGGGAGAGCTCACGTTAATTCTTTCAGGTTGCCTTCAGAGGCTGAATGGGAGTACGCTGCTAGAGGTGGTCTTCAAGGAGCTACTTTCCCATGGGGAGGTCCTTATACCAAAAATGATAGAGGTTGCTTTATGGCAAACTTCAAACCACTGCGTGGAGATTATGCAGCAGATCAAGCTTTGTATACTGTAGAAGCTGATGCATATGAGCCTAACGATTATAACTTATATAATATGGCAGGTAACGTGTCTGAATGGGTTCAAGGTTCATATGATCCAGCATCATACGAGTATTTGTCAACTATTAATCCTAATGTAAACGATGCGGCTAACGAACGTAAAGTTGTTCGGGGTGGTTCTTGGAAAGATGTTGCGTATTTCTTGCAAGTAAGTTCAAGAGACTATGAGTATGCAGATTCAGCTAGAAGTTACATCGGTTTCAGAACTGTTCAGGATTATATGGGAACTGAAGTGACTAAAAATTCACATTAAAAATAAAACTATCTATTAACCTACTTAAGTAATAATACAATTAACTTAAACTAAAAAACAAAAAAATTATGGCACAGTCAAAAGCAGGTAAGCGTTTTATGAACATGGCTTACGGATTAGGAGCATCAATCGTAATCATTGGAGCACTTTTTAAGATTACTCACTTCGAATTAGGACCACTTACAGGTAACGTAATGTTAACTATTGGTCTTGTATCTGAAGCAATTATTTTCGCGATTTCCGCATTCGAACCAGTAGACGATGAATTGGATTGGTCTTTGGTTTACCCAGAATTAGCTGGAGGTAAGTCAGCTCCAAAAGCTAAGAAAGAAGAGCCTAAAGACGCTGAAGGTCTTTTATCTAAAAAATTAGACAACTTGTTGAAAGAAGCTAAAATTGATGGTGAATTGATGGCAAGTTTAGGAAACAGCATCAAAAACTTCGAAGGTGCTGCAAAAGGAATTAGCCCTACAGTAGATTCTATCGCTGCTACTAAAAAGTATGGTGAGGAATTATCTCAAGCAGCTGCTCAAATGGAGTCTTTAAACAGTCTTTATAAAGTACAGTTAGAAAGTGCATCACGTCAGGCTTCAATTAATGAAGAAGCAGTAGAAAACGCAGCTAAACTTAAAGAACAAATGCAATCTTTGGCATCTAACTTGTCTACACTTAACGGTGTTTACGGTGGAATGCTATCTGCTATGAACAAAAACTAATTGGGTTTTTTAGTCTGAAATTTAAACAATTAACAACACAAAAAACTAATTAGAAATGGCAGGAGGAAAATTATCTGCAAGGCAGAAAATGATTAACTTGATGTATTTGATCTTCATTGCGATGTTAGCATTGAATATGTCAAAAGAAGTACTTTCGGCTTTCGGTTTGATGAATGAAAAATTGACCGAATCCAATGAGGCTTCTACTGAAAGAAACACTCAGTTTATGAATGGTTTGGCAGCTAAGGTTGATGAGCAACCAGCTAAATACAAACCATTAAAGGATGCAGCTGATCAAATTGATCAATTGGCTACTGGTTTAGATTCTTATATCGCAAGCCTTAAAACTGATATGACCGCTAAGTTGGAAGATCCTACTCAGTATGAGTCTATGGACAAAGGTGATTATTTGGATAACCTTTGGTTTAAAGGAGATAAGCTAAAAGATGATGGACAGACCTTTAAGGCTGAAATCGCTAAATTTAGAGATGGAGTAGTTGCAATTTTGGAAAGCAATCCTACTACAGCTTCTATGGCACCAGCTGTTAAGGCAAAATTTGCTACAGACGATGTAAAAAGAGGTGCTGGAACTGTAGAATGGTTAAGCCATAACTACAAAGGATTCCCATTGGTTGCTTCTTTAACAAAGTTAACTCAAATGCAAGCTGACGTTAAAACTACTGAAACTGAAGTATTGCAATCTATGTTGGGTGAGCAACTTAAAGTGGAAGCATCTTTAACAAACTTTGACGCTATCGTTGTACCGGACAAAACTGCTTTCTTCTCGGGAGAAGAGTTTACAGGTAGAATCATTTTAGGTAAAAATGATAAAACCTTAAGAGCTGATAAAGTAATTATCAATGGTAAAGAATTACCTGCTGAAGCTATGCAAGCTGGACAAACTATGTTGAAGTTCGCTGCTGGTAATGTTGGTGAGCAAACTATTGAAGGAGAGTTCCAATTTAAAGAAGGTGACTCTATTATCTCAATCCCTGTAAAGAGTACTTATGCGGTTGTACCGAAACCTAACTCAGCTACTATTTCAGCTGATAAGATGAACGTTGTTTATCGAGGTGTATCTAACCCAATGACAATTTCTTTCGCTGGAGTTTCTGATAACAATGTATCGGCTTCTGCTCCTGGATTAAGTAAAGGGTCAGGTGTTGGTAAATATGTTATGAATCCTGGAACAGGTAGAGAAGTTACTATCAATGTATCTGGTACATTACCTGATGGAACTAAAGTTAGTGACAAAGCTACTTTCCGTATTAAAGATATTCCTGCACCAACTGGAACTATTCGTGGGGAGGCTGGAGTTGTACCAATGCAACGTAATGGTTTGGAAATTTCTTCTATCGGAGCTATGTTAGAAGATTTCGATTTCGATTTACCATTAGCTGTTTCAGGTTTCAAATTCAAGGTTCCAGGTCAACCAACGATTACTGTTGGAGGAAATAAATTAAATGACCGTGCTAAAGCTGCGTTGCGTAAGGCAAAACGTGGTGATGCAGTTCAAATTTTCGATATCGACGCCAAAATTTCTGGAAATAGCGGTTATAAGTTGAAAAAGGTATCTCCAGTATTTATCGAATTAACAAACTAAGATAATTTAGTTAGACAACAAACGTTTTATACGTAGAGACTTAAAGTCCCAAACATTAAAAGATTTAAGATGAAGATTAGAAATATTATATTAACCGTTTTAGGAGTTGTTGCCACAACAGGGGCATTTGCTCAGGCAAATATCCTTAATGCTAAAACACCAGACCAAATAGGAGTTAAAACAGAAGCTCAGTTGGCATTGGATCATGACAGACCATTAGAGTACGGTTATGTAGATGACAGAGACATTTTGTTTTCAAAAATGACCTGGGAAAGAGTCGTTTTAGATGAGCGTGCCAACTTCCCGCTTTACTACCCTGTAGATACTAATAATATTGGGAGTAATAGACGTTCTTTATTTGATGTTATCATGAAGAATGTAGAAAATGGTAATATTGAAAATATTTATGCAGACTCTTATTTCACGGAAAAGCGTACGCTTAAGGATCTTGACGGAGCATTAAAGCTTATTGATACTACAAACCTTGGTTTTGAGCAATACAATGCTGAAGGTATTGTAGATCCACAGTATATCAGAAAAAGAGAAATCTCTTCTTATGATATCAAAGAATACCGTATGAAAGGATTATGGTATTTTGACAAGCGTCAAGGAGAATTAAGATACCGTCTTTTAGGATTAGCACCGGTTTGTCCAGATGTTAACTTTATTGACGAAGAAAACCCAGATTTGGTTGAATTATTCTGGATATTTTTCCCAGAGTCCAGAGATGTGTTGCACGAAGCAAAATCGTTTAACAACAAGAACAGTGCAGTACCAATTTCGTTTGATCACTTGTTAAATTCTAGACGTTTTAGCAGCGTTATGTACAAGGAAGAAAACGTGTATGGAGACAGAGAAGTTAAGGAGTATATTGCGGACAACGCTTTAATGCAGTTGTTGGAGTCTGACAGAATCAAAGAGAAGATTCGTAACTTCGAACAAGATATGTGGTCTTACTAAGGTAAATCACTGTCAATATAGAGAAAAGCCCACTTTTTAGTGGGCTTTTTCTTTTTTGGGTATGAGTTATTGTTCCAATCCTTGTAATTTTGCAAATATGAATGTAGATTATTTTATAATAGGTTGTGGTTTGGCTGGTATCGCTTTTTGTGAGCAATTGCGCCAACATGATAAATCTTTTTTGGTGTTTGATAACGGATCCCAACAATCATCCAAGGTAGCGGCGGGATTGTACAATCCGGTTATTTTAAAACGTTTTTCTGAGGTTTGGATGGCTAAGGAACAGTTGGAATTGGCCTTGCCCAAATATAAAGTTGTAGGAGAGCTTTTAAAGACACAAGTTGATTATCCTATTCCTATTCATAGAAGGTTTGCTTCTATTGAAGAACAGAATTTATGGTTTTCCGCATCAGATAAACCAGCTTTGGAACCATTCTTATCTATTTCTTTAGTTAAAAACCATAATGAAGAAATCAATGCGCCTTTTGGATTTGGGGAGGTATTGCATACCGGACGTGTGGATACCACGGCCTTAATTGATGGTTATCAGGACTACTTAAAAAAAGAAGGAAGGCTTGTTTCTGTAGCCTTCAATCATGAGCTATTGAATGTTGAATCCAACACATTTTATTATGGTGAATATACAGCCGATAGAATTGTCTTCTGCGAAGGATTTGGTATAAAGAAGAATCCATATTTCCAACACTTGCCTTTAAATGGTACCAAAGGGGAGACCATCACAATTAAGGCTCCTAATCTTAAATTGGATGTTATTTTGAAGGGATCAGCGTTTCTATTGCCTCTTGGAGACGATGTGTATACTGTTGGTGCGACCTATAATTGGACGGATAAAACCAATCAACCTAGTCAAGAAGGATGTGAAGAATTGGTGAATAAAGTAAAGGAGCTTATCAATTGTGACTTTACTGTGATAGATCAGGAGGCAGGTATTCGGCCAACCGTAAAGGATAGACGTCCTTTGGTAGGGGAACATCCAGAACAACCCAATATGTACATTTTAAATGGGTTGGGAACTAGAGGTGTTATGATTGCACCTTATGTGGCTGAACAGCTATATGAGCAAATAGAAAACAATCAACCCCTAAACCCCGAGATCGACATTAAGCGGTTTTCTTCTTAGCCCATTCTTTGTCGTAATGCATAAAAATATTGATCCAGATATTTCTTGATAAGCGCATAATAACAGGGTAAAAGGCTATCATCGTACCTACAATAGCGATAAAGGCGGTTTTTAAGGAGGTTCCTAAAATTAAATAGCTTATCACAAACGCAGCAACGGCAAAGGCTATACCAACAGCGTAGCTTACGTACATGGAGCCATAGAAAAACGATGGTTCCAATCTATATTTAGTACCACAATGGGAGCAATGATCATGAATTTTTAAAGTGTCAATAATGATGTACGGATTTTTGTTTACGTACATAGATTCTTCTTGACACTTTGGACAAGTTCCTTTCAAAATACTATACAGTTTGGTCCCTTTTTTTATCATGGATTTATAGTGTATTTTTGCGTTTTCTATTGAACTGTAAAGTTACGTTTTATAGAAATATTAATTGTAACAAAAGTCACTAAATGCTCAATATCCATAACCTTTCTATTTCGTTTCAAGGCGAATATTTATTTGAAGAAATTACGTTTAAACTGAATCCAGGAGACCGGGTTGGTTTGATAGGTAAAAATGGCGCAGGTAAATCTACCATGCTTAAGATTTTGTCTGGAGATATGGAACCTGATTCAGGACAAATTGCTTCTGATAAAAATTTGAGTATTGGCTTTTTAAGACAGGATATTGATTTTATTCTGGGAAGAACCGTTTTGGAAGAGTCCTATGAAGCCTTTCAGGAGATTAAGGATTTGGAGCGCAAATTGGAAGAAATCAACATGGAAATGGCTGAGCGCACCGATTATGAAAGTGAACGCTATCACCAATTGATGGTTGATTTGAATGAAATTCAGCATCAATACGAAATCTTGGGAGGTTACAATTATCAAGGTGAAACTGAAAAAATCCTGCAGGGTCTTGGTTTCAAAAGAGAGGATTTCAATAAGCTTACCGACACTTTCTCTGGTGGGTGGCGTATGCGTATTGAATTGGCCAAGCTGCTACTTCAAAACAATGATATTTTGCTATTGGATGAGCCCACCAACCACTTGGATATTGAATCCATTATTTGGTTGGAAGGATTTTTAAAAGGTTATTCTGGAGCTGTGGTGATTGTGTCGCACGATAAAATGTTCTTGGATAATGTGACCAACAGAACAATAGAAATATCCTTGGGGCGTATTTACGATTACAACAAACCCTATTCAAAGTTCTTGGTTCTTAGAAAGGAAATCAAGGAGCAACAATTGGCTTCTCAAAAGAATCAGGAGAAGCAAATTCAGCAAACTGAAAAACTTATAGAAAAGTTTAGGGCTAAGGCTTCCAAAGCTTCCATGGCGCAATCCTTAATCAAAAAATTGGATAAAATTGAGCGTATTGAAGTTGATGAAGATGACAACAGTGTAATGACCTTAAATTTTCCAGTGTCCATTACACCTGGTAAAGTGGTGGTTGAAGCCGAAAATATTACCAAGAATTATGGCGCTTTACAGGTTTTAAATGGCATAGATTTAAGTATTGAAAGAGATTCTAAAACTGCTTTTGTTGGCCAGAATGGTCAAGGTAAATCTACTTTAGCTAAAATTATTGTTGGGGAAATAAAGCATGAAGGTCATTTAAAGTTAGGGCATAATGTGCAAATAGGGTATTTCGCTCAAAATCAAGCGGAATATTTGGACGGTAATAAAACCGTTTTGGATACTATGATTGATGCGGCCAACGAAACCAATAGAAGCAAGGTAAGGGATATTTTGGGATCTTTTCTATTCCGTGGTGAGGAGGTTGATAAATATGTGAGAGTACTTTCTGGAGGGGAACGAAACCGTTTGGCCCTAGCAAAGTTGTTGCTACAACCCTTGAATGTGTTGGTAATGGATGAGCCTACCAACCACTTGGATATTAAATCCAAGAACGTTTTAAAAGAAGCGTTGAAGAAGTTTGAAGGGACTTTGATTTTAGTATCTCACGACCGTGATTTTCTTCAAGGGTTGACCAACAAAGTGTATGAATTCAAAGATCAACGAATCAAGGAATATCTTGGAGATATCGATTTTTATTTGGAACAGCGTAATGTAGAGAGTTTAAGGGACGTTGAAAAGCGTGATGTTGTAAAAGACCAACCAAAGGAGGTCAATAAACAATCTTACCAGGACCAAAAGAAGATGAAATCCTTAGCCAATAAGTTGAGCAATACTGAAGCTAAAATAAGTCAACTGGAAAAGGAAATTAAGGCTATTGATGCCGAACTTGCTATAAATTATGATGCTTTAGTAGCAGACCCTGGTTTTTTCAAAAATTATCAAGCCAAAAAAGATGAATTGGATAATCTGATGCTGGATTGGGAAACAATTCACGAGGAACTTGATAGTTTTAATTAATAGGCATTCATATAAAATAGAGGGATTAAAAATCGTTCCAAAATCTGTAACTTACAGTATGGAAACGTATTTCTTTCAATGTCCATATTGTTGGCAACAAATCTCTGTTGTGGTAGACAAGTCTATTCCCAATCAAGCCTATATTGAAGATTGTGAAGTATGCTGTAATCCTATCTCTTTGGAAATCAGTATTAAAAATAATGACATATTTTACTTTCAAGCAAGTGGGCTGTAAATGGTAGTTTCGGGTGCATTATTTTGGTTTATAGTGATTTATGTTGTAGTTCTTTTTGTGGGATTATGTATTTCGTCGAAAAAAATTTGTATTTCACCGAATTAAGGTTATATTCGTTAGTGTAAATTTTTTCTCGCATCAAATCTACAGTTATGAAAACACTCCAACTATCCTTCCTATTCTGTTTAATTAGTGTATTGTCATTTGGCGCAATATCGTCCAAAGAAAAAGCAGCCTTAATAGCATTGAATTCTTCTACCAAAGGTGAAAATTGGTTTAAAACATGGAACCTTAATGCTCCGGTATATACCTGGTGCGGTGTGATTATAGAAGATGATAAGGTTGTAGGGCTCAACTTGGATTCCAATAACCTTACAGGGACACTTCCTGAAGCATTGGGAGATTTGGTCCACTTGAAAAAAATTAGCTTTTTCAGAAATCACCTTACAGGAAAGATTCCTTCTTCCATTGGGAATTTAACAAGTTTAACAACGCTTAATATGGCTTTTAATGAGTTAAATGGGGCTTTGCCAAGTTCTATTGTAAATCTAAAATCTTTGGTGTCGTTGCAATTGTTTATGAATAGAATTGAGGGAGAGATTCCTCGACAGATAGGAAATTTGGCTAATTTGGAATATCTGGAACTGTACAATAATGATATTGAAGGGACCATTCCAAAGTCAATAGGAAAGTTAGCGAAGCTTAAAGAGCTTTTAATTAGTAGTAATAGAATAACCGGAAAATTGCCCACTGAAATATCAGGAATGACTTCACTTAGAGTGTTGAGTGTTTTTGATAATAAAATGTTAGGTATTGTTCCAAAGTCTATTGGTAAGTTAGCTGGGTTGGAAGAGTTAGTTTTGGCCAACAATGCTTTCTATGGAGATTTGCCAAATGAGCTTGCCAGCTTGGTAAACCTGAAAGTTTTGCTCTTAGGAAACAACGCTTTTAAGGGGGATTTGGCGGCTTTGGAAAAAAACTTTCCAAAAATGAAAAATTTTGATGTGCAAAATACAGAGGGTAGAGGGGTGATAGTAACCTTGGACCCAGAAGATTAAAAGTTGTCCGTAATAAATGTGTGGCTCCCGGCAAGAAATTGTTGGGAGTTATTTTTTAAAATATGCTTTGTATTCTCAAAAAACGTCTTATATTTGCACCACGATATCGCGGGATAGAGCAGTAGGTAGCTCGTCGGGCTCATAACCCGAAGGTCACTGGTTCGAGTCCAGTTCCCGCTACTAATTGGAAATCATCCAGATAAGCAGTTTAGTTCACTCTAAACTGCTTTTTTTATGTCGAATTTGAATGAATTGGTTACATTTGAACACGAAAATGAACACGTTTTAGAACACGATTTGCCTACCAAAAAATTATTTTCCACCCCAAAAATCCACACCGCCAAGGGCGACCTATCGAAAAGATGGTAGGTCTATTTTTCCTATCGCAATCCAGAAACGGGAAAGCTCGAGCGCTACAAAAGGAATATTTACGGAGTCGCCAACAGCTACAGGACAAAAGAGGAACGCATGACGGTACTCAGTGTCTATAGACAGCGGTTGTTAAAACTTCTCAAAGAAGGCTACAGTCCATATGAGAACAATCTCGATAGGTATAATGGCATCCAACAGGAAGAAGAGAAGGGGAAAGCGGAGCCTGAAGTTGTGGTAAAGGAAAAAAACATTGAAAATACCGAGGTTGTTCCCAAAGAAAAAGAAGTAGAAATAGAGGAAAGCGTTAAGGAAAGGGGCATGGGCTTTAAGGAAGCCCTCGACTTTGACTTTTCACTGAAATCAGCACAGCTCAGGGAAAGCAGCCTCAGGTCATACAAGAGCCATATCAAGGTATTCTATGAATGGTTCCAAAAGGAGCATCCTGAAGTGGAATTCATCGAACAGGTGGACAGGAAACTGGTGCTAACGTTTCTGACGAGCCTTTTGGAGACCTCTACGCCAAGGAACAGGAACAACTACAGGGCAAGCCTTAGCAGCCTTTTCCAGACCTTGGAGGACAATGATATTGTCCCTTCCAACTTTGTGGGCAAGATCAAGGTTCTCAAATCCACACCAAAGCGCAACAAGACCTATTCCAAGGGACAACAGGAGGAAATCTTCGACTTCTTGGAAAAGGAAGATCCAACTCTGCTCTTGTTCATCAAGTTCATATCCTACAATTTCCTGAGACCATTGGAGGTGTGCAGGCTAAAGGTTGGGGATATCGACCTAAAGCACAAGACCCTCAGTTTTGAGGCGAAGAACAGCCCTATGAAGACCAAGATCATTCCCGACCTTTTGCTACGTGACCTTCCTGACCTATCGAATAAAGATAAAGGGCATTACCTGTTCACTCCAGAGGGAATAGGAGGCGAATGGGAGACGAGCCTAGAGAACAAGCGCAACTACTTTACCAAGCGATTCAAGAAAGTGGTCAAGGAATCCTTTGGACTGGGAGAGGACCATGGCCTCTATAGCTTCAGGCATACCTTCATTACAAAGCTATACAGGGCCTTGGTGGCAGATTCCTCGCCGCACGCAGCCAAGAGCAAGCTGATGCAGATAACAGGCCACAGTTCCATGACAGCACTTGAGAAATACCTTAGGGATATCGATGCGGAGCTTCCAGAGGACTATTCGGCAATGCTATAAAGAAATAAGGAAATCGATATGACATCCATTGAAGAGATCAACTATGAACTTGGAATAAACATCATAAAGGCCTCGGTACTTTTCATTCCAAGTACCATGATAGAAGAGGCCAAAAAGAAAAACGATACCATCGATTTTGACCAATATGGAGGAAAGGTTCTCCTTATCGAGGGCAACGGCAAGAACTATTTTTTGGAGGACAACAGTCCATCACTTTACCATGTGCTTCAGAAAAGCGTGCTTCTTGATGGGAACATCCTGAAACTTTTGCAGTGGAAGGAGAAATTCGATACGGCCACATTTGAATTCATTCTTGAAAAGTATATTGAGCAGCTAAAGGGATATACCTTTGCCGCCGAATGGCTTCAGGCCAATGTAAGGATTGTAGTTCCCGATGTTTCTGAGGAGATTCTCAGTTCATTCGGGATGCAATATGATCAGTTGGAAAAACACCGCTTGGATGTTGACAGGCGATTTGGACTTCGGGCCCTTGAACAGCAAAACCCATCCAGTGCCCCTGTGGCAAGAGAAAAAATGGAGCTTCCCGAGATTATGGAACTGATGGGCATGGAGAACCTGAACAAAGGGATGGCCACGGTGCAGGAGACGGTGGTGCCCAAGCAGGACAGGAGTGAACGGATAAAGGCACTAAAGGCAAAGATAGAGACGGAGGCGGACGACTATCTTTTGGATTATATCTTTGGAGTCCCGACAGGAAAAACAACAGTAGAGCATTAGTAAAATAAACAACAATAAAATTATCAGTGATATGGCGAAATCCGATACAGACGATCAATCCGTAACCTTTAGGATACCCAGGGCGCTTAAAAATAAAATCAATCAGCGTGCAGAAATGAAGGGGGTCAAGCTGTCCGAGTATCTGAGGGAATTATTGACTTCAGTTGTGGAGGATAGGGTGTGCCAAGCAGAAAGGGAAAGGATCAAGGAACTGGAAAACCAGACGTTTTTGAAGTCCAAGGAATTTATGCAGTTGCTGGTATGGATGTACAGTAAGCGTGAAGCGCAGAAATACAATAAGGAAACTGATTACCTTGATGACCATATAAAGACGCTGAAGCAGGTTGGGGACCATGTACCAGTGGATCTTTCGAAAGAATTTGATAAAGTATTGAAGAGTCTTCTTTCCATTGACAGGGATAATAGCTATTCTACCTATGATTTTATAAAGGGTTATGGGGAAAAGGAAAAATTCGATTTCGAAAAGCTTGAAAAATTTCTGCTATCAAAGCCGATAAAGGTTCCAAATTTACCGCCTTTTCCATTGAAAAAGACGAGGTGAATTTTGTAATACAATTTGTAAGACAATTGTAAGACAATTGTCTTGCAAATTTCTTTTTTGTTTTTTGAACAGTTGATTTGACCACATTTGTGGTCGAAAATAGCTTGTTTTAAGGGGTTTTCGGGTGTATATAGTTCCAATAACGGTTATTGGTTATTATTGGAGCATTGTTGATTGTAAGACAGTTTTTGTTTTTTATGAAAATTGTAAACAAATTTTTTAGAAAATCGGAAGCAATGAATTATACACTGTGTTGTACATAGTTATTTTTTAATCAGATAATTTAATTTCCAGCTTTTCACGACACTATCTACTCCAATTTCATTCAGTTCTAATACCTCTCTTGGGTCAGTGTTAAAAAAAGTTCTTCCTGTTCGAGTCAAAATAGAATCATTAACTATTTTACTATATATGTTTAATTGCCTTATTCTTCCATTTGATTCTTTTATCCGAAACGCGTCCATTTCCTCGTTCAATATGAATTTTTCATTTTCAGATGGAATTACATTTTTCCAAGCGTGAAGTATTTCATTTTCCTTGGGTTTTTCTCTCCACGATTCCCATCTATTTCCGAAAAATTCATCGTGCCTATTTTGCGCTGTCATATAGTAATCGATAATAGGAACATTTAAAGATTTTCTGAACTCGTTAGCTTTGATTCCGTAATTCAGATTTTCTATCTTTTTTCTGTTGCCAAAGTAGTCGTACGTTAAGTAAACCCCGAAAATCAGAAGTACAATTTTGAAGAAATGTTTTTTCAGATTAAGGTTTTTCATTATTATGTACAACTGTTTGTATAGAGATAGTGCGGTTTTGCGTCCGAGGATTTTCCGCAGGAAAATCAGAGTGACCAAAGACGCACGAACTCTGGGTTAGGTAGCCAAGTTAGCATTATTTTTATACAGTGTTGTGGTGCGTTTTTTATTTTTTTCTCTTCTCAAATTCTTCTCTAATCAGTTGTTCTAAATCGTCATATTTTATCTTAAGTGAATTTGAAATAATTGATAATGGTGAACCGTACATTTTATGATTAGCCTTCATGGCTCTTTTCGTAATCCTATTTTTTGCTCGTCCAATGTATTTTTCAGGTTTGTCTGTCTCAAGCATTAGAATTTTTGTTGAAGCCACCTGAACCGTTCCAATATTTTTTATATCATCCCATTCAATAAGTCCAATACTTGTTGCATTCGAGTTGTCGGTTATTCCATTTTGGTCGATTGTTAGTCCAACTTTTTTGTCAAATAGTTTTTTTGTGATAAATACCAAACACAATCCAAAAAATGCTGCTGATGCTATTCCTGCAACTCTAATTGTTTCGGCATTTCGGAAACGTATGTTCGCATACTGTTCTGGGTTGATAATAAACAATATTCCAAGAGTCACAAAAACAGTCGCTCCGATTAAGAGAAGAAGAATTTTAGTTTTGCTTAATTGAATTTCAATTTTGTTTTCCATCATTTTCTTTAATGCACCACAACGGTTTGTGTATAGTTTCGTTGCGTGAAAATCCGCAGGATTTTCAGGTTTAAGAAACTAAGATAGCAAAGTTGCGAGGATTTTCCGAGAGGAAAATCAGAAGCAATGAATTATACATGGTGTTGTACAACGTTTTTTAATTTTTTCATTCCGAAATGATACAAACAGAAAACTACTAAAGAAACTAAAATTTTCCCCAATAGTCCAGCAACTATAACTCCTGTATCAATTCCGTATTCCTTATTTAAGGTCCAACTACTTGGTAAATAATCGCGGTGTAATGTTACTACTAGAATTACAAATCGTTCAAATGTTATAACAAAGAGTAGACTGATTATAATTCTATTAATTAAATATTTTTTTATGAATCGTATTCGATATGTCTGGGTCAACAAAAACCAAAATATTGGTTGAATCCATATTGCGTAAGCATATTTTCCCGTCAATCGATTGATATATTCCACTTTTTCGTTCTCATTTTCTAATCCTAAATAGAAAACCATAATTCCGAAAAGCCACAAAATAATCCAGACAAAGCCTAGATAAATTATTAATTGAACAGCACTTTTGTCAAAATCTGAAAGAACTGTTTTGTCTTTTAATAAAGCTCTCAAAATGAAGTAGATTATTGAGTAAAATCCGAATCCAACAAAAATGTCAATTCTTATGAAGTCAGTAATGAAATTTAAGATTTCAGTCAAAAGTGAATTTTTTTATCTAATGTTGTACAACGTTTGGGCTATAATTCCGTTGCGAGTAAAATCCGTAGGATTTTCCGAGTAGGAATTGTAGCTGGTTAAAGATAATATTTTTAGGATAGAGCAGGAGGTTAGTAATGGATTATAGCCAGTGTTGTAAGCCGTTATTTAATTTATTTTAATAAACGTAGACATTAAGTAATCAAGTTTTTTGAAATTTCTAGTATATGTTGTTTCCGTAGATTTGAAATTAACCCAAATATATGAAGTACTAGTTTCTATTAAAATGTAACAGCACAAGACTTCTCGGCCATTATTTAAGATTTTGGTTTTATAGGTGGTACCTAAATTTTCAAAATCAAAAGTTTTTATAGTACTCAATATCCTGTCTTCAAGTGACCAATCAGGCGGTTGGCCAATACCGTATTTTTTTATAACCCAGTTTTCAAAGTTTTCATAATTTATAAATTCTGACTTATTAAAGGAACGAATGGAAATATTATCTTTCTTGGAGTCTAAAAGGGGTAATGTGCCACTAATATTATTTGCGTCAATAATTTCACTTACATTCCACCAATCAGGAATCTCAATTTTATAACCAGTAGATGGGAAAGCTTCGATTCTTTTATTTTGATTACAAGCAATAAAGAATAATATAGTTAGAAGTAACGTAAAAATTTGTTTTGTCTTCATTTCTTTAATGGCTTACAACGGTTTGTGTATAGTTTCGTTGCGTGAAAATCCGCAGGATTTTCGGGTTAAGAAACTAAGATAGTGAAGTTGCGAGGATTTTCCGTGAGGAAAATCGGAAGCAATGAATTATACATGGTGTTGTAGCACGTTTTTATTTACACCTGTGTAATTCACCATAGTATTTTATCGGATTGCGATCTCTTAACTTAATTTCACTTATGGCATTGCAAAATTTTTGCTTATCCAATTCGATTATCATTTTGAGATTTTCTATAAAACCTTCTGCATATTCACCATCTGCGAAACTTGCTAAATTCAGACTTGGAATATAAAAGTCCCAGTTTTTATTGATAGTAACTTTGTCAAAAATCAGTTGAGTAGTCTCATAGAAAAAGTCCGTTTTCCCTAGGTTGTGATCAGGTTCGGTTGTCTCATAATAGATTTTAAATTCCTCATAGTTAGTAGGAACTAGTTTTATCAAAACTGTGTCCGGAATATTATTTTTCTTTAAGTAGTATTTTGAAGCGGACTCTAAGTTTAGTTCATAATCAGTCCGTTGATTTGTAATTAATTCACTTGATTTTGTAAATGTTAGAAATAAAAGAATTACAAAGATGGGTAGTTTCAAAATCATTTTGATAGGGCTTTTTGTAATGTGCTACAACGGTTTGTGTATAGTTTCGTTGCGTGAAAATCCGCTAGGATTTTCGGGTTAAGAAACTATGTTAGCAAAATTGCGAGGATTTTCCGCGAGGAAAATCGGAAGCAATGAATTATACATGGTGTTGTACCACGTATTTTTAGTTCTTATTTTTTTGTTTTAATTCCGCCATTTTTTCTAAATAGGCATCCTCTTTTTCTATAAATTCAGTCCATCCGTTTGGTTCTAGAAATATTATCTTTTTTAAAATTTTTATACCACCACGACTTTCAATGCGTTTATAAGTCCTAAACTCTGTTTGGTCATTTGGAATGTCAAATTGAGATAAATTTATAAATCCAGTTATGGAATTTGAATAATAAACTTTATTGTCATTTAAGAGTTTAAATCTTATTTGGGTTTCAAAACTCCCGTTATAAACTTTGGATTGCGTTTTTATAATTCCACTGGGTTCTATTTGATCTGATAGATAACTATTTGTGCACGTAGAATATTTCCAAAACTCGATTGGTTGCCATTGTCCATTTTGGTTTTTCGCCTCCTGAATTAAGAATAAATGCCAATCTTGATTTGAGATTTTTAATGAGTCAGTCGTTTTATTATAAACATAAATAGAGTATAGGCTATCGTTAGTTTTTTCTAAAATTAGAATGATTTCATTTTCGCTTTTGTATAAATCACTAAACTGAATCTTTAATCCAGAGGAAGGAACAAAATCTCTGTCCATTCGATTTTTGTTGGTTTCCATTTTTGACGTTTGTGCAATTAAGCCAAAAGTTTGAAGAAGAATAAAGACATTAATTATGTATGACAGATTTCGGTTTCGCATATGTGGTACAACGGCTCGTATAACCGTCAGTTACGGGTGAAAATACGTTAATTTTCGGTTTAGAACTGGCGTTAGCAATTCCGAGTGGATTCGGACGTAGTCGAATCCGCTGTAATTGCGGTTATATATTGTTGTAAAACGTTTTTATAGTTCGGCTTTGTAAAGGTTTTCCATATTTTCCAATGGTCTGCCTAATAATTTCTCTGCTTCTTTTTGCCCGTTTACTTTTTGGTTAGAGGTCAGATTTGTTTCTAATTCTTGTATTTCTTTTACAATTTGCTGTTGTTGAACATAAGAGAAGTCTCTTTTGAATTCATTGAATATTAAAAACCATTGATAGCTTTTAAACAAGTCCTTCTCTAATTCTCCACCATCTCTGTACATTTGGGCAAGCTGTAATCTAACTGAAGTTATGTAGCCGCTTTTTGATAAATTCTCTGGGTTTTCAAATTTTCCAAGTCGAGTTGCCCATTCCAGCATTTTGTCCATATTTTTTTCAGCTCCCATTCCTGAATAATAGCAGTTGATAACATTCCACATACAAGTTCCATCTCCATTTTCAGCACACTTTAGCCCAAATTGGAATGCTTTTTTATAGTCTTGTTCAACTCCGTCACCATTTCCATAAGCCATCATCATTTGATAAAGTCCATCGTTAAATCCTTGTTCAGCTGATTTGTCAAACCACTCAATACCCTTTTTTGTATTTTGTTCAACACCAGCTCCTGCATGATAACAATAACCTAAATTATATTGCGCTTCGGCATTTCCCAATTCAGCCGCTTTTTTTAAAATTGGGATTGCTTCTTCAAACTTTTGTTGTTCAATTAATTTCTTTGACTGTTCATTCAGTTCGTCCCCAGTTTGTCCGAAAACATTAATACTGATAAAAGTCAGAATTAGAAATACTTTTTGTTTTGTCATTAGTTTTTTAAATGTTTTACAACGGCTCATGTAACACTGCCGTTGCGTTTGGTTTTGGGATTAAAGATAGCTAAACGAAAACAACAATTGGTGCATGCGAGGATTTTCCGAAGGAAAATCAGAAGCAATGCATGTTACATATTGTTACTTGCAGTTTTTATTATATTCAGCTAACAATTGAAATATATCAATGTCAGTCATTACTCCAAATTCAATTTGCGGATCACAAATGACATTGTTGAATATTATTCCGTAAGGATGTTCAGGATTTTTTAGTCTGTCAAGATATTTAATGCCATTTTTTGTTGAGTATTTAATTATCCTTTCCGTTATAATTTTAGTTTTTAGGTCAGTTTTTGAAATCGAATCGAGGAAATTGTTAGCGTAATAAGCATAATCAGAATCAACTTCATAAAGTCCGCTGTTTTCGTCGTTCTGTTCCTTGAGTAATTCTTCAAATTCATTTTCGTTTGGGTGAAAGAAAATAATATTGAAATTTTCAATATCAATTGTGTCAAGTTTAAATTCTTTCTTTTGTTCAATACGATTGGAATCCTCAATGTTTATTGATTTTTCCACATTTTTTTTAATGTCTGTTTTTGCTTCTTTGGCAAAATCAAACATATCTAATCCGAAATATCCTAGTCCAAGAATTAATGAGCTAATTAGCGTTATTAAAATTACTTTTTTCATTGGTCAGTTTAAATTGCAAGTAACGGTTTGTGTATAGTTTCGTTGCGTGAAAATCCGCAGGATTTTCGTGTTAAGAAACTAAGATAATAAAGTTGCGAGGATTTTCCGCGAGGAAAATCAGAAGCAATGAATTATGCACGGTGTTGTACAACGTTTTTTAATATTTTATTGTCGTTAAAACGGCAAAATCGGCATATTTTCCTGAACTATGTTTACGTACGTTAATACATAAATTAAGGTCGTATTGCGAAAGGATTGAACTATTAATGAAAAGAATACTATCATTTTTTTCCTCAAAGTCAGATTTTAAATCATAACTTTTTTTTGATAAAATTACTTGAACATTGGGCGGAAGATGTGCTTTGTTTCCTTGTATCAAGTCATAATATTCTTTTTGGTCAGAAATTATCGGATACTTCTCTAATTGTGTTAATTGATAGACAAAAAGAGTAATTGCGTCAGGAATTTTTCTAAAATCAATTGATGAATAATCATCGTTCGGTCGATTTCCAGTTTTATCCTTCACTGTAACAGTTCCTGATTTGTGGAAGTTAAATTTATGGACTTTAAAATCTTTAAATTCCGCATCTTTAGCAAGAAATGTCTGTCCATTTTCTATAGAATCTGAATTTAATTCTCCAATTATATTTCCTTTAAAATAATCGTGAAAAGCTAATGAACCATCACTTGCTGCTCTAAAAATCGAAAAAATCTTTATTCTCGAATTTCCCAGATTTACACAAAATCTAATTTGGTCACCTTCAGTAGATATTATTTCGGTAATCAAAAATTCAGTTTTTAATGTTGTACAACGGTTTGTGTATAGTTTCGTTGCGTGAAAATCCGCTAGGATTTTCGGGTTAAGAAACTAAGATAGTAAAGTTGCGAGGATTTTCCGAGAGGAAAATCAGAAGCAATGAATTATACACTGTGTTGTAGATAGTTTTATAAATTCAATAATTTTTTCTCTCTTTTTACCTTCATTAAATTCCAAAATCCATTGAGGACAAATAATAAGGTAAATATAGGAACGAAATAAAAGTGTTCTTTTAAAAGTAAAACCCAAAAGATTAAATCGAAAACAAGACCAATATAAATTTTAAAATTTATCAATTCGTATGAACTTCGGAATCCGTATTTTCTCATCCATTGAGTAATTGGATAAAGCATAGTGTGTTTTAATCCTATGTACTTTGATTTTGAATATTCGTTGTCATTCAAAGTGTTCTGAAGCACTTTTAAGTAATTTAAAAGATTTTCTTTATGCTTTTTAGTTTGTGATTGAGGATTGGCAATAACTAAAAATTCTGCAATTCGTATTAGATAATTAAGCTTAATATTAGCCTTTATCTCCATTTCTTTTTTGTTATCAAATGCATTGACCAAAGAGTAAAACTCATTTAAGAACAGTAGATTTTCTTCAGTTAAAGGTTCTTTGGACATAAAGTTATAATTATCTACAACGGTTTGTGTATAGTTTCGTTGCGTGAAAATCCGTAGGATTTTCGTGTTAAGAAACTAAGATAGCAAAGTTGCGAGGATTTTCCGTGAGGAAAATCGGAAGCAATGAATTATACACTGTGTTGGCTATAGTGTTGATTTGTTTTTAAGCTCAATTCTGTGCTTTTCTAAGAGATCATCAAACTCTTGCCAAAAACCTGACCATTCAGACTTATAATACTCGTCTGTAAAGTCTCTATTTTTATCTTTAAAAAATCGTTTGATTTCGTCACAAAACCTGACAATTTCTCTAATATAAGTTTTGCGTTCAACATTTACTCGTCCGATGGAGTAATTAATTAGGTCCTTACTGTCAGTAGTAAGTAGTTTTCTAGGGTCAGAAATAACCACATTACCATTTTTATGTGATACTTGCCAATCAACTGAAATTGGGCAACCTAGCATTGCAAGTTGTCCGCAATGTTGAATTATTGGAAATGAACTATTTGTATCGTGTGAGTTATTTATTGTCCTTAGCAACATTAAACCAGCTGTATTTAATGTCCAGTCATTATCTTGCTCATCTATAATTATTGTTTCTCCAATTTCAAGCTGAATTAATCCATGGGAACATAAATCAGTTTTATTGTTTGGGTTTTTGTCAATCCAATATTGGTCAAGTATTTTAATTTTGAAGTTTTTCATTCAAGACATTATAGCCAACGGTTTGTGTATAGTTTCGTTGCGTGAAAATCCGCAGGATTTTCGTGTTAAGAAACTAAGATAGTAAAGTTGCGAGGATTTTCCGTGAGGAAAATCGGAAGCAATGAATTATACACGGTGTTGTGTAACGTTTTTTTTATTCAGTTTATCATTTAATATTATCAGTCCAAGTATTACTGTCAGAGCGAAAATTGATGAAAATGAAAATGCACCTTTTATATTTTCCTCAAATGGTTTTTTAAAAGATTCGAAAAGTACAATTTCTCCAAATCCTCCCATAATCCACATTGTCAGTTCGTAAATAAGAAATGCAACAATTAATGAGGTCAATTTATTCCGCAAACTGATTATCCTTTTTCTAAAGAGCAAAACGAGAGTGATTTCAATTCCGAATACTATTAGCAAAACTATTCCGACGAGAAAAGGTGTCATCCCGATGTCTCCACCTGGTAATGTCGATTGATGAATCCAAATCATAAAAAATGTCATTGTCAAGATTGGATAAATCAGACAATAAATTATCATTTCATATTTATTCAGATTGTTCATTTTTGAAATTCTGACTAACGTCAAATTTTTAGTTTATAAAATTCCACAAAATTTGCACGTTAGCCAACGAAATTAATCTCGTTTTCATGATATTGGGAATGTTGCACAACGGTTTGTGTATAGTTTCGTTGCGTGAAAATCCGATAGGATTTTCGGGTTAAGAAACTAAGATAGCAAACTTGCGAGGATTTTCCGCGAGGAAAATCGGAAGCAATGAATTATACACGGTGTTAGCCACCGTTTTTTATTTTTTCTAGTTCAAGTAAAACTCCGCCTTTTTGTAATTGAGCAATCTTATCCTGAACTTTTTGGTCAGAAAGATTTTCATCAGTCCAAAAGTAGGTTGGTATTTTCTTTATTTTCAATTTTAGAGAATCAGTGGTCAGACTTTCAATTCCATATTCAAATACCATATCTAAATCGACCATAATTAATTTTTTCTCATCAATTCGATAAGTAACCGAAGAGAAAAAATCCGATTTATTCTTCTCATAAACTTGGTGTTTTCCGTTTTCCGAAAATTCAAAAATTGTATTTAAATAAAGTTTTTTTCCGTTAGATATTATTTGAAAAGGTTCAACATTCGATTTAATCACTTTCCATTTTCCAATAATTGGACTTTTAATTTGTTTTTCCGTTTTTATATTTTGTTCAAAGTCAGATTTTTTATTCTCCGATTTACAGCCAATAAAAACAATTAGGATTAATATATAGGAAATGTGCTTCATTAATGATGGCTAACGGTTTGTGTATAGTTTCGTTGCGTGAAAATCCGTAGGATTTTCGTGTTAAGAAACTAAGATAGCAAACTTGCGAGGATTTTCCGCGAGGAAAATCGGAAGCAATGAATTATACACGGTGTTGTACACCGTGTTTTTTTTATTTTTTAAAAACATTAATAATCTATTTGCTCCTCACCATAATTTTCTCTTCTACCATTATTCTTATCGATTTTTACTATATATGTAGGATTTCCAGATCCAGCACCACGCTCGTTAATCAATATGTAGTTATCAAAGTCCGATTTAAAAGCTACAAATCCCTGATAGTTATTTTTTAATCTAATGTCTAATGGAATTATAGAGTCATTTTTAAGCTTTAAATGAATGCACTTAAATTTTGAATCTGAAGAATAAGTTATTTTACAATTGTTACTCAGATTTTTTATTGAGTCAATTTTTGTGGCGTAATGAGATTCTAATTTTTTTGCTTCATCATATAGTGTCTCAGGAATTTGTGAATAGCCTTTAAGGCATACTAAAACTAATATAACGGAGATGACGTATTTCATTATTGTTTATTCAAGATTTTTGCATGGTTTACAACGGTTTGTGTATAGTTTCGTTGCGTGAAAATCCGCAGGATTTTCAGGTTAAGAAACTAAGATAGTAAAGTTGCGAGGATTTTCCGCGAGGAAAATCGGAAGCAATGAATTATACACTGTGTTGTATGCCGTATTTATTTTGTTGTTAAATCAATACCCTCTGGTACTTCACCCAACATTTCTTGTTCGACAATTTTAATTTCGTCCGATAACATATTGCTAAATGTGTCCCAATTGTTGATTAGTTCACCATTTTTTCGGTAACAAAGAATTTTTTGATCATCGTAAAAATATCCGACATTTTCATCATAATTGTAAGACCGTCCACCGAAATGAAACAGCTCTGGGTCAACATCAAATTCTCTAATCCAATTATTGTTGGCTGTAGTCAGATCATGACATTGTAAAATACTTCGATTTAATTGTCCTGAATTATATAGGGTTGGCGTCAGTCCATACAGAGAGAGGTCATAAATAAATCCTCCGTTGATGCTTATTAAAAAGTCTATGTAAAATTTAGGGATTTCTTTTCCGGTTCTCTTTGTGAATTCAGAGAACCAATTGACCTGTGCTCCCTGATATAGCATCAATCCCCAGTTCAATCTTGCTACCCAAGGTCGGTGTAGGATGTTCAGAACAGAGTCATTCATGTTTGAATTGTTCTCAATATATTTTTTTGCTTGATTTGCAATTGAATCTAATTCTGGTGGTAAGTTGTCAATTCTATTTATAATTTCATTCATGTCGGGTATATGGCATACAACATAGGGCTAAACACCATGGTATTTATTCCCGTTATATCTGTATGGTTGTTTATTTTGGCTAAAGTTAACTGTTTTTACATACGTATTGTACGAAAAAACTTTGCTTTGTATCGTGTAGTGCATTGATCGGTTGGCTTGGTTGACCGCTAAAATAATAAAAATATAAGATGGTTTTGTAGGGATTTCCGTAATTATTTTTCATCCAGTTTACAGGAATAATAGTTATTGGCATATTGAAACCGTTAGTTTTATTTTAGATGTTAATTCTTAAAATTTAATTACTATATTTGATTAAAATAAGTCTAATTACCGTAAACCATTTCGTAAACGGTTTTTCTAAATAAAGGTGTTTTTAGCGTCAAATTCGGGGTTGTTTTCAAACTCATAACCCGAAGGTTACTGGTTCGAGTCCAGTTCCTGCTACTAATTGGAAATCATTCAGATAAGCAGTTTAGTTCACGCTAAACTGCTTTTTTATGTCCAATTTGAATGAATTGCTTAAATTAGAACAAGAAAGTGAACACGTTTTAGAACACGATTTGCCAACCAAACGTCTTTTTTTCAATCCAAAGATCCATACGGCAATAGTAATGTTTTTTCGAACAGACTCAGCCATAATTAGGAGCCTGCCTTCTCCCAATTTTTAAGCATTTCGAGGAACTCCGTCTTACCAATCTTTCCAACCGCGTAATCAAGTACCCTTCCCTCAGGATCGGTAAAAATTGTTATTGGCGTGCCTCCAATTTTATAATGCTTTACAATTTCTGCGGCATTGGGGTCGTCGATATTGATCATTACTGGTACAACTTGCGAATTGATGGCCTGCATGACTTCTTTATCCGCAAAAACTTCACGTTTCATAATTCGGCATGGCACACACCACTCTCCAGTGAAAAATAGGAGCATCTTCTTGTTGGAATCATTGGCAAGTTCCTTTGCTGAGATCATATTGTCTGCCCAGGCCACATCATTGGAAGGTACATAAAAGGAATACCACGCATAAGCAAGGGAAACCACAAGGAAAGTGAGCCAGAACCATCTCCAAAACGGATGGGACTTCTTTTTTTTAATTTCTGGGGAGTTGGTCGATGGATTGGCGGTGTCAATATCTGTATGTTTCATACTTGGCAATAATTTAAAAATCTGTAAGTAATGGTTGGCTAAGGCATCAGTTTTGGGAAGGGGCTTGTGTAAGGTCTCCATTGTAGGATTACTTGGATTAAAGATAGGTAAAGAAAACCGACTTACAGGACAGCAGGTGATTTTTCGATAGGTAAAACGATGTCCTCCTTCAAAAGTTATATAAATACTGGACTGTTTAAGGGCAATTAGGTGATTTATCCCTTGTATATAGCCTTTAAAGTGCTATTTTCGCCAGAATTAATTTTAAACCTTGAATCTATGAAAGAACTTTTAGAACAAATCGGCGCACAATTCGAAGCATTTTCAACTGATGCAGCAGCACAATTGGAGAATGGAAACAAAGCCGCAGGAACAAGAGCTCGTAAAGCAACTTTGGAAATGACCAAGTTAATGAAGGAATTTCGTAAAGTGTCCTTAGAAGCTTCAAAGCAATAAGGTATCTTTAGATTAGTTATTTTGCTGTAGTTGGTATCAACTTCGAGAACACACAAATAATAGAAAACAGCTCCATTTTTTGGAGCTGTTTTTTGTTTATATCAACAATTTGAAGGTTCTTTCAATAACTTCCCTTCATAATAAAACCAATCAAAAACAGCTTTGTTTTGGAGTCCTTGCCATTGCTGGTTACGTACATGCCTATGCCTGGGCCATTGAACATTGCATTCCCTTGAAGGTCTGCAATGACAATCAGGTTTTGTTTTTATCCAATGGGTTTTAGTGCATCCAAAGTTTCTCCGTACCTAAATTGAATGTCCAAATCGTTGCCTTCTACATGAAAATAGACCTATTTGTTTTTGTAAGTTATACGGGCTATTTCTGTTTGGTCACCTTTAAAGGCCTTGATCAAGACCAAGGAATTCTTGTCTTTTAAAAGTTTGAAGTGATTTTTATTGGTTCTGTAAACTGTTAGACCGGCCTGTTCATTGTCTTTAGAAGTTTTAAAAGTCATCTTGGTTGACGCCTCAAATTTATGGTGTGCAATACACTAAACAACCTAAAAGAACGGTCTTTCGGAATTTAGAAGTGGAAACAACAAAAATATTTGGTCTTTGGTCCCAGGATCCAACCGCTCCCTTTGCGGATTTTCACATATCGGCAACATCCTTTAACGTGGTTGATCCTGATGAAGGAGGTCATAATCCTTATAATTTGTAAAAAGATAAAATTACGGTATTTCATAAGGGGCTTAAGCATAAAGGCACCATTACTTATTCGGTAAATGATACGCTAAAAATAAAATGGACCGATAGTGATTTTGAAACACTGTATGTTAGAGTTGGAAGTTAATAGTTGGAGGGTATTGTTAATTGTCTCACTTGATGAAGTGCTTTTGTGTCTTTTTAAATTTCGGCCAATTTTATTTATACCGATATCGTAAACTAATTTAAGAGGGCTTCTAAGCAACGATCGTCGCAACGGTTATTTTTAGTAAATTTAAGTCATGTGTTTCCATGTTAGTACATATCAAGAGCCGGAAAATTTAGAAAGGAATTTTAAGGTAAAATTAGCAGATGAAAGCCTACGGCCTTATTTCAAACAACCACATTACCATCACAATGGCTTTTCCCATCCCAACATGTTGGTCATTCCTCAAGAAAACTCGGCGGTTTTGGCACCCGGGGGTTGGGGCATCGTTCCAAAGGACAGAACAGTGGAAGAAATCAAACCCTATTACAAAGAATCTGTGAAGTATGGGGCCGGCTTAAATGCCCGTTCCGAAAAAGTATTCCAACATTTTCTCTACAGGGAATCCATCATGGAAAAAAGGTGCATCATACCCGTGTCTGGCTTTTTCGAACCCCATGAACACAAAGGCAAAAAATACCCTTTTTACTTTAGGGATAAAGAAAACAAGCCCTTGGCATTGGCAGGCCTTTATACCCTTATCGGTACCTATATTACCTTTACCATCCTAACTAGGGAAGCCTCTCCCTTGTTTGCCAAAATCCATAATAAGAAAAAACGGCAGCCATTGATACTCGATGCCGATTATGCTCATAACTGGCTGTCCATGGACCTTACCCAATCAGACATCAAGGACATCATTAACTATACCTTTCCTGAAGAGCGCCTCGAAGCCTATTCGGTGAGCAAAGATTTTTTTAGTCCAAAAGTTGAAAGCGATGTGCCTAGTATTATTGAAAAGGTCGAGTATGCTGAACTTGCTTAAAAACATTCTGGGATAGGTAGGAGGTTCGTAATAATTCCTGTGATAATTTTGTGATAAAAAAAATATCACAAAATTATTTTTTGTTTTTTGAACTGTTGATTTAGTATGGAGCCTCTTGTTAATTAGTTGATTTTGACTATTGGTGTTTTAGGTGGAACTGTTGCAGTTGTTCAGTATTTTGTGATACGTTTATTGTTTTTAGGTCCATAAAAACAAACCCCCGATATGTAATCGGGGGCACACCTGTAATAGTATAATAACACTTATAAACTAATTCTATTTAAGGTGATTTGTTTTAATTTTTATGGAAGATGCTATCAGGTCCTTGGAACTGACTTTTAGATTGATGGTTCCTTCATTTTGATTACTTTTAATGATAATCAAAGCCCTTCCGTGAAATGCTTTTCTGGAATTCGAAATGTATGGGTCTGTATCCTTAAAATCGGCATTGGAAACTCCAATAATGGAACCTGGCCCTTCAATTTCAAAATGTAAAAGGTTATTGGCATTTGGAGATTTGATACCTGTGTCATCGGTAATTTCAACAACTACATAGGATAAATCTTCTCCGTTAGCCCCGATTTCAGTTCTATCCGCGGATAATTTAATTTTTGATGCTTTTCCAGAGGTTTTTAAGTAAACAGATTCCTTAGCAACATTATTGTCAATTCCAACAGCTTTTAAAGTGCCAGTTTGATAGGGAAGTTTGAATGTTGCCTTAAACTCCGTCTCTTTACCAACGGCTTTTTCTTCAATCAACTTATCGTTAAGATAAAGTTGTACTTTTGGGTATTTTGAATAGACTTCAACCTCAATGTCTTTCCCTTCCTTACCTGGCCAAGTCCAGCTTTCCCAAGTAGGCCAAACGCTCCAAAGGGTAACATGGGTTTTTATAGGTAATTGTTCAGGTTCCTTAACTGCCATGTATAGTTTTTCGGTTTCGTTGTACAACATGCTTCTGTAATGAGAAATAGGCTTTCTCCATCCGGTAAGATCAATATCTCCACAGTAGGCGCCATGCCAAGGAAAGAGGTCACGGTCATAGTGCTCTCCAGGGACATCTCCAGAATAATACCATCTTCCAATACCTGATTCTCCCAGATAATCCATAGCGGTCCATACAAAATCCCCAATAATATAGGGGTTACCATCAACCAAATTCCAACAGAAAAAGGCATCTTTTGGATAAGATTCTGTTTGAAGTATTATGCGGGACGGTACTCTTTCATGATCGGATGTGGCTTCATGTAATTGATAGTTGTATCCGCATACATCATGTTCTGCCATTAATGGATCAAAGACATCCCATCCTTGTCCCCATGTGGTCATTGCTGAGGTTACTGGTCTTGTCTTGTCTATGTCTTTTATGGCATTGACTAGCATTCTAGCTGTTTCAACAGCTTCTGGTTTGGTTCGTTCAATAATTTCGTTACCAATGCTCCACATAATAATAGACGGATGATTACGGTCTCTAAGAACCATGGCTTCAAGATCTTTTTGCCACCAATTATCAAATAAGGTTGCATAGTCATGTGGCGTTTTACTCTCTCTCCAACCATCAAAGGCTTCGTCTATAACCAAGAGCCCCAATCTATCACAGGCATTTAAAAAGGCTTTCGAAGGAATGTTATGTGCTGCTCGTACAGCATTAAAACCACTTTCTTTCAATAGTTCTACCTTTTTCTCTTCTGCGCGGTCATAGGCTGCGGCTCCAAGGCAGCCGTTGTCATGGTGAACACAACCACCATTTATCAAAACTTCTGTTCCGTTTAGTAAAAATCCTTTTTCAATACTAAATTCAATGTGTCTGATTCCGAAATCAAGTGTAAATCTGTCGATAGGTTTTCCTAGTTCCAATAGGGTAAGTTCAGCAGTATAAAGTTTTGGAGATTGTGGACTCCAAAGCTCTGGTCTTTTTACAGAAATCAGTTGTGAGATATCGCTTTTGCTTTCTGCCTCAACTTCTACCCAAGATTCATTGGTGCCTACTTTTTTTGAATTGTCATCAAAAATTGAAGTTTGTACTAGAATCTTTCTTTTTGATTTGGAAGTATTATTGATAGCAGTTTGTATTTGTGCCTTTGCCTTTTTTGAAGTGATTTCAGGTGTTGTGATATTAACTCCCCAAAGGTCGATGTGGATCGGCTCAGTTACGGTTAGCCATACATTGCGATAAATGCCAGATCCTGTATACCAACGACTATTTTTTTGTTGGGAGTTGTCTACTTTAACGGCAATGGTGTTTTCTTGCCCAGCTTTAATATAAGGAGTTAAATTGTAGTGAAAAGGTGTATAGCCGTACGGTTGAATACCAATGGATTTACCATTAATAAACACCTCGGAATTCATATAGACGCCTTCAAAGTAAATTCCTATTTTTTTTCCGTTCCAATTCTGTGGAACTTCAAAACTCTTCCGGTACCATCCTGTTCCGGTAGGGAAGTATCCGCCATCGTTGCCGGAGGGGTTGGAAGAATCGACAGTGCCTTCTATACTCCAATCGTGAGGTACATTTAAGGTTCGCCAATTGGCATCATCAAAATTGATTTTGGATGCCTCTGGTGTGTCTCCTAAATTGAATTTCCAATCAAAATTAAAATTCTGTTTGCGTAAGGAATCGATACTCTGTGCGAAGGCATTAGTAGTAACAACAATTAAAATAAATAGGAATGAGAATAATTTCATTATTTAATTTATGGATTTTGAAATCAAATTTTATGATTACAATTTCCTTTAAATTAAATAAAAACACAGCCTCATTTTAGGCGAAAAAAGTCACTAATTCGTCTTTAGGATATCCTAACGATTGTAAAGGTTTGGTTTTATGTTGTTGTGTTTTAAGTGTTTATGTGTCTTGGTTTTCTTTTAGTTTTTGTAGGTAATCACTTGGGTTTACGCCAAATTCTTCTTTGAAACATTGCCTAAAATAACTGCTACTGTTAATACCTACTTGGTACATAATTTCAGAAATATTGTATTGACCTGTAATCAAAAGCTGTTCTGCATAATTGATACGGACTTTTCTAATGAATTCATTAGCAGTTAGATTAGTCAAAGCTTTAATTTTTCTGTAAAGGGTAGAGTGGCTCATGTTCAATTGGGCAGCCACATAGGAGATGTTCATTTTCTCATCTTCCAAATTCTCCTCAATGACATCCGTTAGTTTTTTTAAAAATTCTTTATCCAGTTCCCCTATTGATTCATTTAAAAGCTCCTGTTTTTGTTTGAATTCCGATGAATTGGACAGAGAATGTTTTTGTCGTATATCAAGGATGTTTTTAAGACGGCTTTTTAAAAGATTGCTACTAAAAGGTTTTGTTAAATAGGAATCAATTCCCATATCATACCCTACCTTTTGGTCATGGAGGGAGCCTTTTGCCGTTAATAGGACAATTGGAATATGGCTGGTCCTTACATCCTGTTTGAGTTGCTTGCACATTTCCAAGCCATTCATAATTGGCATCATGATATCACTGATAATAATGTCTGGAATTTCCTCAGAAGCTATATCAAACCCAACTTTTCCATTTTCGGCAGAGATGATATTGTAAATGTCGCTCAAGGAATCTGAAATATACTCAACAATTTCAGGGTCGTCATCTACTACCAAAATGACATTTTTAGAATTTTCTTCCATTTCTTCGATTTGGTTCTCTTCAGGGTAGTAATGAACAGCTTCTGGGTAGCTATTGTTGGTAAGAAATTTGACTTTAAATTCTGTGCCTTTGTTCAGCTCACTGTCCACCGTAATTTCGGCTTCATGTAACTCCACCATATTTTTAGCAAGAGCCAGACCAATTCCTGTTCCTTTTACAGGGTGGGAGGTGTTTTTTGCTTGGAAATAACGATCGAATATATAAGGTAAATTCTCGTCTGAAATACCATATCCTGTATCGGAAACTACAATTTTGGTATACTCAATATTGTCTTCAAGACATTGTTTCAATTCCAGAGTGATAGAGCCCTCACGCGTATATTTGAAAGCATTAGACAATAGGTTATCGGTGATAATCGTGACAACATCAGGATCGAAAAAGATTTCTGTCTTGGTGTCCGGAATTATGATTTTGTAATCAATGCCGTTGCTTTTAGCGCGTTCTTTATATTTATCACCTATTTCATAAACATATTTGGCAAGGTCGTCTTTTATAACACTCAGTTTACGGCTTTTGTTTTCAGATTTTCTAAACTCCAATATTTGATTTACAATGCGTAACAACCTACTCGAAATGCGCTGGATCATGTGCAGTTTCTTGGATTGTTCTGGTGTAAACGATCCTTCTGAAATGAGGTCTTCCAAAGGCCCCAAAATTAAGGTCATAGGGCTGCGAAGTTCGTGAGTAATGTTGGTGAAAAACCTCAATTTTTCTTCATTTAAGTCCTGTTCCTGCTGACGACTCTTTTTTTCTAAAAGAAGATCGTTTTCAATCTTAAGTTTCTTTTTGTAAAATTTAAGAGCGAAATAGAACATAGTCAAAATTATGATGAAGTAGATCAATTTCATCCACCAAGTCAGCCAAATTGGAGGTGCAATCCTTATGGTTAAAGGTTTTATGTCTTCGGACCATGCGCTGTTTTGAATTCTCGCTTTTAGATTGAAGGTGTAATTTCCAGGTTTTAGGTTACGGAAGGTCACATCTTTGTCATCATCCAAAAACCAATTGTTATCGAGTCCTTTCATTTGGTAGGCAAATTCAACTTTGTTTGAAAGTGAATAATCCAAAACATTATAGTTGATTTGAATGGAATTTTGATTGTGGTTTAATTCAATACCATTGTAAAAGGGAATATCGGAGAACTCATTCAAATAGTTTTTGTTGCTAGAGACAGAAAATTTGGTAATGGAAGCATTGGCAGATGGCGTGGTTAATTGTTGCATATTCTGGTCAAACCAGGTAATCCCGTCCTGAGATCCAAAATATATTTTCCCGTCAGAGGTCTTAGCTACGGATGCATTTAGATAGTCGCCAGGGACAATTCCATCACTAATATCAAAGTTACTTATATGCATTGTGTTGAGGTCAATCTTGCTAATGCCATTAATGGTGCTCAGCCAAATATCCTGATCAGTAGCCCCTTTTGAAATTGCACGAATGTTGGATTCTTGCAGACCAGACATTTCTCCAACTCTTAGTACAGAATCTCTAGCCTTGTCTTTAATAAGGAAAAGATCATTTTCACTTCCTATCCAAATTCTATTTTTGGGATCTCTATATATGTGGTTGATCCGGTCAAAATTATAGGTTTGGCCATAGTTTTTTATAAGATTGAAATCTGGATTAAAAACCGAAAGTCCACCTATATAGGTTCCCACCCATAAGTTCCCTTCTTCATCTTCCGTAATAGCTCTAATAATGTCATCGGGTAGGTTTGAGTTGTGAATTGTATAAGCTAGACATTCTTTTGTAACAGGATTGTACATTCGTAGCCCAACATCCGTAGCAATCCATAAATTCCCTTTGGAATCTTCAAATAGATTGTAGATTGCATTGTTTTTGAGATCCGGAAAAGCATCCAAAACGGAAAAGGTTTCTTTTCCTGTATCAAAATAAAAAATATCGCCTTTGGATGTTCCTATCCAAATACCGTTTTGTTTTGAGGTGGAGAGACTTCGGAAACTTTGTTGGTATGGGATATTTGGAATGTTGTCAATTTGTTTGATTTTTGTGCCGTTTTCATAAACGGCAATGCCTCCAACACCGTTGGCCACCCATACTAGGTTATTTTTGTCCACACATATACTATGTGCAGGTTTGTCGTTAAGGCTATTGGTGTTATTTATATAGGGCAGGTACTTAATTTTATTAAAATTGCTTGGAGTGTTTGGAATAAAGTTCACACCGCCACCAAGTCCAGCTGCCCAAATATTTCCAAAGGAGTCTTGGAATACGGCATGCACAGAAGGGCTTGAAAGTCCACTAGGTGTTTCATTTGAGGAAATATGTTGAAAATTGACAGAGGTTAGATCTTTGTTGGTGTTAAAATCGGTTAAGTCCAAAATGTTCAATCCACCTTCTTCAGTACCTATATAGAGCTTATGGTCTGAGGATTCAAACATTTTTTGAATAAAGTTGTTTGATAGGGAATTGGGGTTTTCTGGATCATTTCTAAAGGTCACCATACGTTCACTAATCGGGTTGAAAAGTGTTAAACCGTTATGAGTTCCCAGCCATATTCTTCCTTTGGAATCTTTTAAAATACTGGTTACCGTATTATCCGCTAAGGAAGAAGGATCTCCCATTTTATGCCTGTAATTAACGGCAGTATTCGTTTTTGAATTAATAATACTAAAGCCTTCTCGTACATGTCCTGCATAAATTTTTTCGTCAGTATCATATAAAACACTCCAATTATAATTGGAGCCTAAGCCCGGAGTATTTGAAGTGTTGAAATTTATAAACTTATCGGATGCTCTATCAAATAGATCAATCCCTGCGTCATAATTTGCAAACCATAAGTTGCCATTTTCATCACCATCAATATCCGTAATTCCATTAGAGCTTAAGTCGTTGGTATTTGGGTTTAAATAATCATGTTCATAATGAGTGAAAACATGCGTTTTGTAATTGTAGGCATCTACACCGTTTTTTTCGGAAGCAATCCAAACTACATCATCAAATTTATCGGCATAGACATAGTTTAGAACATTACTGCAAATGGTATTTGGATCCGTTTCACTCGATTTAAAGACCTTAAAAGAGTTGACATGAAATCGGTTTAGGCCATCCTTGGTACATATCCATATAAAGCCTTCCTTGTCCTGAGTAATGCCAACGACATTACTGTTTGATAGGCCATCTTCAATTCCAATTTTTTTAATTTCGTTGACTTGGGCAATTGCAATAAATCCTGATAAAGAAAGTATGATTAAGAGTAGTTGCCTTTTGAATAGTGTCATAAAATTTTATGTTGTTTGCTCCCCCCTGTAAAAATAATTAAAATCTCATAAGCTCCTTCCGCAATTCCTTAAAGATTCTGGGGTTGACCGATTTCTGCCACTAGAATGACGAGTCTCTATAGCATGTCATCAGGACTATCTATCTAGCTTTATCCAAGGAATTTTTTCCAATTATTATTGAGTTTCTATGATAACATTTACTATTGGTTTTATTCATTGATTTTACTTCTCAACATGTTACGTAAAGTAGTTTTTAAAATATCAATAATGCTATTGTTTGTGGTCTGTGTTAACTGTAATAACAGTCATGAAACAGTTGGGAAAAAGCAACTTTTTGATCTCAATTGGAAGTTTAGTTACGGCGAGAGCAAGTTTGCTTCTGAGAATGATTTTAGTGATCATGGTTGGCAAAATATAGACTTGCCTCATGATTGGTCCACCGAAGCTGATTTCTCAATTCAAAAACCTAGTGCTCCTGGTGAGATTGTAGGATGGTATAGAAAACATTTTAATATACCTGAAAATTGGATTGGAAAGGATGTGATTATTGAATTTGAAGGTATCGGTAAAGGTGCCGAGATTTTTATTAATGGGCTCCAGATAACTGAATCCATCGGAAAATCCAATTCATTTCAATTGAATTTAAAATCATATCTGAACTATGAGGAGGAAAATGTGATTGCTATTAAGGTATCACAATCCCAAGAAGAATTTGAGTCAAGGGATATTAAAAATGGAATTTTTAACCATGTTTGGCTTATAGTAAAGTAGCTGTAATAGAGTGGCTTGAAGGGGAGGTGGTGAGAATGAGATACATTTTGATGAATTATAGATTATTTGATTGATTCATAAAAAATACATTAGCATAATGATAAATGCACATTTTTTAAGTTGTAAATGTGTTCATATTTAAATAAATAACAATTTACTAATTCTAAGACTTACTAACATTATGAATGAAAAACGTTGTTTTAATGGTTTGAGCCCTTGTTTTGAAACGAAATCAAAAACAAGCAAATCAAAAATGATTTTGGTGCTGATGCTCTTTTGTGGACTATTGGCATCGGCTCAACAAAAAACTATCACGGGTAATGTGGTAGATGAACAAAGTATGCCTTTACCCGGTGTAAATATTATTGTGAAAGGTACTACCAATGGAGTAACTACCGATTTTAATGGAGATTATACCATTTCCGATATTTCAGAGGGAGATATTCTTCAGTTTTCGTATATCGGTATGAAAACTCAGGAGGTTTTGGTAGGTGCTAAAACAAAAATTGACGTGGTGATGCTAACTGATGTCGCGTCTCTTAGCGAAATCGTTGTAGTTGGTTATGGTACTCAGAAAAAGGAAAATTTAACTGGAGCTGTTGGGGTGGTTGATTCGGAAAAATTGGAATCTAGACCAGTTCAAAATGCTACGCAAATGCTTCAAGGTACAGCAGCTGGGTTAAATATTGCCCAAACAGGAGGGGCCTTGAATGAAAGTCCAACTATAAATATTCGTGGTACGGCTACCATTGGGCAAGGTTCTACAGGAGCACCGCTGGTTTTAATAGACGGTATGGAGGGAGATCTTAACGCTTTAAACCCTCAGGATATTGAAAATATTTCAGTGTTGAAGGATGCTGCTGCCTCATCCATTTACGGGTCTAGAGCACCTTTTGGTGTAATTTTGGTAACTACCAAAAAAGGTAAAGAAGGCAAAATAAGAGTGACTTACAATAATAATTTCCGATGGAATACGCCTATCAATGTTCCGGAAATGATGGATTCCTACACATTTGCACTCTATTTTAACGATGCCAATATTAATGGAGGACAGTCCCCATTTTTTTCTGATGAGAGATTACAGGCAATTCTTGATTATCAAAATGGGTTGACCAATGACGAAATTGTTCAAAACCCTAGCAACCCTCAATATTGGGCAGATGGTTATGGTTATGGTCAAGCCAATAATGACTGGTATGACGTGATTTATAAAGATCATTCTTTTTCGGAAGAACACAATTTTAGTGTGAGTGGAGGAACTGATGCTCTTCAATATTACGGTTCTGGAAACTATTTGGGGCAAGATGGTCTTATGGAGTTTAATACAGATACTTTTAAAAGGTATACTACAACGGCCAATATTAAAGCAAAGCTATCAGAATGGGCTGAAGTAAGTGTGAGCAATCGTTTTATCCGTGAAGATTTTAAAAGACCAGCGGCTTTGACTGATGGCTTGTTTGAAACACTTGCAAGACAGGGGTGGCCAATGCTTCCGGTTTATGATCCAAATGGAAATTTATTTTCTTCGCCATCGCCAGCATTAGGTTTAAGAGATGGTGGACAGGATAAAACCCAGAATGATTGGTTGTATCAACAAGGACAATTGATTTTGGAGCCTGTTAAGGATTGGACCATTACAGGAACCTTAAATTACCGTACCAGAAATGAGTTCCGTCATTGGGATACTCAAAAAACGTATAACTATGATGTAGATGGTAATCCTGTCCCTTATGGTAACTTTAGTCAAGTGCACGAACAGGGCTTTAAGGAAAACTACTTAAATACCAGCCTTATTACTGAGTATCAAAGAGAAGTAGGTGAGGGACATAATTTTAAGGTATTGTTTGGGTATCAGTCAGAGTTGAACAAAACACGCTTTTTATCAGCTGAAAGAGATGGGATAATTGTTGCCTCTCTACCAACCATCAATACAACTTCAGGAACCGATTTTAATGGGGAAATTGTTCCTCCAGGTGTTGCAGGTGACTATAACCACTGGGCTACTGAAGGTGTCTTTGGTCGTTTAAATTATAACTATAAGGAGCGGTATTTAATAGAGGGGAATTTACGTTATGATGGAACCTCTAGATTTAGATCAGACAAACGTTGGAACTGGTTTCCTTCAGTTTCCGCAGGATGGAATGTTGCTAAAGAGCCTTTTTGGGAACCGTTGGTTGATGTGGTAGGAACCTTCAAATTTAGAGGGTCTTATGGTGAATTGGGAAATCAAAACACTAGTAATTTGTATCCTACCTACCAAACAATGCCAGTGGGGACATCCAATGGAGGGTGGTTGATAAATGGTGCGCAACCAAATACAAGTTCAGCGCCTGGATTGGTGAGTCAAAGCTTGACTTGGGAGCGTATCAAAAGCTGGAATGTAGGTTTGGATTTGGCCTTGTTTAATAACAGGCTTTCTGCAAATTTCGATTACTATAACCGTTATACTTTGGATATGGTGGGGCCAGCGCCAGAGTTACCAGTTATTTTAGGAGCTTATGTGCCAAGTGTTAATAATACCGATTTAAAGACCTATGGTTTTGAATTGGCCTTAAGTTGGAGAGATCGCTTGGAAAATGGCTTAGGCTATAGTGTTAATTTCTTGCTGTCGGATTCTCAGACAAAAATTACTCGCTATCCAAACCCTTCGGGAAATCTAGATACCTATGTAGAAGGTCGTATGTTGGGTGAAATTTGGGGTTATGAAACCGTTGGGATTGCTAGAGATGAGGAAGCAATGGAATCGCACTTGGCTTCTTTGCAGAATGGAGGCCAAGATGCCTTGGGAAGCCAATGGGCCGCAGGAGACATCATGTACAGTGACTTAAATGGTGATGGAAGAATTGATTCTGGAGCTTATACCGAAGGAGATCATGGAGATCTTAAGGTTATTGGAAATAATACAGCACGCTTTCCTATGTCTGTAGATATCAATTTGGACTATAAAGGGTTTGATTTTAGAGCCTTTTTCCAAGGAGTACTAAAACGTGATTATTACGTAAACAGCTACTACTTCTGGGGTGCCTGGGACTGGGGTGTTTGGTGGTCTACCGGTTTGGAGCAGCATAAAGATTACTATCGTGCAGATCCAGACCATCCATTAGGTCAAAATTTGGATTCCTATTATCCGCGTCCTCTATTTGGAAATAACAAAAACCATCATGCCCAAACAGGCTATTTACAAGATGCTTCTTATGTGCGCCTAAAAAACCTTCAGTTTGGATATAGTTTGCCAGATGAGGTAATTGACAAGCTTGGATTGCAAAAAATGCGTTTTTACATTTCAGGAGAAAATCTTTTGACTTGGACCAAAATGACCGATATATTCGATCCAGAAACTATTGGCTCGAAATGGACAGGGAACAATTACCCGCTGTATAGAACCATTTCTTATGGTTTAAGCATTAATTTTTAAAATTGAAAAGGAATGAAAACACACTATAAATTAACAGTAGTATTTGCGTTGGTTGGTATGATTTTCTTCACTTCCTGTGAAGACGATTTCTTGGATAGAGAGCCTCTTTCAAGTATTACACCAGATCAATATTTGTGGGATGAGGCAGAGCTTGCAGCCTATGCAATTGAACGATATGGAACATTGCCTACACATGGACAATGGTCTTTTGGAACCTTCGGTATAGATGCGAATACCGATAATATGGCTTCCTTTGGATATGATAATAAATATGCACCAGGACAATGGCGTGTGGGACAATCTGGTGGGGATTGGGATTTTTGGAATATACGTCAATGTAACTATTTCCTAGAGACGGTAATCCCTCGTTGGGAAGCTGGTGAAATTACTGGAAGCCCTCAAAATGTTGACCATTACATAGGAGAGATTTATTTTTTTAGAGCTTATGAATACTTTAAAAGAGTACAGACACTGGGTGATTTTCCTATCGTAGAAACAACCCTTCCGGATGAATGGGAAACCTTGACCGAGGCTAGTAAAAGAGCACCAAGAACAGAAGTGGTAAGATTTATTCTTTCAGATCTTGATGAGGCAATCAATTTGTTGGCTGCCGGCTCACCGGATGGGGCCAAAAACAGAATCAACAAAGCCTGTGCTCAATTGTTGAAATCAAGAGTAGCATTGTATGAGGCAACATGGTTGAAATATTTTAACAATACGGCCTTTGTACCAAACGGACCTGGATGGCCCGGTGCTGATTACAATCCAGGGTACCAATTCCAGGCAGGAAGTCTTGAAGGAGAAATCGACTGGTTGTTTGACCAATCTATGGAAGCCGCGGCAGCCGTGGCAAATACGTATGGTTTGACACCAAATAATGGGGTGCTTCAACAATCGCTTAGCGATGCCAATAATCCATATTTCGACATGTTTAGTTCTGTCGACATGTCTGGATATAATGAGGTGTTGTTATGGAGACGTTACGATGGAGGACTGGGAATAACCCATAATGTGCCTGTATATGCGCAATTAGGGAACCATGGTGTTGGGTTAACCAGAGGAATGGTAGAAAGTTTCGTAATGGAAGATGGACTGCCTATTTATGCGGCATCCAATTATCAAGGCGATGATTTAATTTCTGATGTAAGACAAAATAGAGATGGTAGACTTTGGTTGTTTTTAAAGGAGCCAGATCAAGTAAATGTTTTGTATGAATCTACAATTGGCACCCATGCCACACCAATAGAGCCAATTCCTAACATTACCAATTCCAATCCAGAACAGGGATATAGTACTGGTTATGCTATCCGAAAAGGTCTGAATTACGATGCGGCACAATGTGCCAATGGAGGTGGATATACTGGAGCTATTGTATTTAGAGCGACAGAGGCTTACCTAAATTACATTGAAGCGTGTTACGAAAAGAACGGTAGCTTAGATGGTACGGCTAGTTCTTATTGGATGGCGATAAGAAATCGAGCAGGTGTTAATACCGATTACCAAGTAACTATTTCAAATACACAGATGAGCTTGGAGGCCCAAAACGATTGGGGAGCCTATTCTGCTGGACAATTGATCGATCCAACTCTTTATAATATCAGACGTGAAAGACGTTGTGAGTTGATGGCAGAAGGACTTCGTTGGATGGACTTGAAACGTTGGAGAGCCATGGATCAAATGATTGATGAGCCTTATCATATTGAAGGATTTAAGCTTTGGGGGCCAATGCAGGATTGGTACAATGCTTCTAACTTAACTTATGGAACACCTTCAGCAAGTGTGTCTTCTCCATCCTTGAGCGACTACTTGAGACCTTATGAAAAAACAGGAAATGAATTGGTGTTTGATGGGTATAGATGGACCATGGCGCATTATTTAAACCCTATTGCGGCATCACACTTTCTAATAACAGGAGGTTCTAGCTCTCCGATTTATCAAAATCCGGGATGGTCTACCTCAGCCAATACTGCTCCAAGCGATATTTAAGATTAGGTCATTAATAATTAAAATACAAATGATGAAAAATTATATAAAATATGGATTCTTCTTGGCAAGTTTGGCTTTCATGCTTTTTTCTTCATGCGATGAAGATGATACCATGGAACACGTGGTGGATCCAAAAGCCGAATTTACTTATGCAATAAGTGAATTGAATCCTTTTGAAGTGGAATTTACCAGTAATGTAAGGGATCGAAAATCTATCATATGGGATTTTGGAGATGGTACTACAGAAACGGTGTATCATCCAAACCATGTGTATGCAGAGGAAGGCGTTTACACGGTTACTTTAACTGCCTACGGAGAGGAAGGTTCTACGCCTGCTGTGGTGGAACAAATTATTACTATTGAATTATTTGACCCAACGGCCACTTTTACCTATAGCACAAGTACAAGTAATCCTTTGCAGTTGAATTTCACTAGCAGTACCACTTATGCAACTTCTTTTGCTTGGGATTTTGGTGATGGTACTATCTCTACTGAAGAAAATCCAACACACGTTTATGAAGCTTCAGGACAATATGAAGTAACCTTAACTGTGAATGGATTCCCAGATACAACACCAGCTGTGGTTACCCAAACAGTAAATGCAGGAGAAGTTCAGAATTTGCTGCAAGGGACAATCATTGGGCATCCAGGTTCATGGGATGGTGTGAATGGATTGATTGGAGATGCTTTTGATGGGGACTTGTCAACTTTTGTGGATGCTCCAAGTGAATATGCTTCTTCAGGATATGTGGGCTATGATTATGGAGAGGGCAATAAGGTTAGATTGTCCTTGATTAAATATGCGCCAAGAGATGGTTTTGGAAGTAGAATGGTAAATGCGGAATTAAGAGGTTCCAATGATCCTACTTTAACAGATTATGATGTACTGTATACCATTACGGAAGAACCTACATCAGGAACCTTGACGGAAGCTGGAATTACAGAAACTGGAACTTACAGATATGTATATTACGTAACGCCCCCAGACGGCTATTGCAATGTGGCGGAATTGGAATTTTACGGGGAATTGAATCCTTTTGATTCTGGATTGATAGATATGTCCGCTTGGATTGAACACGTGGCTAGCCCAGGCGTAACCGTAGATATTTCATCTAATACCATTAATTTTTCAGGTATTGGTGGTTGGTCAGGATCCCATATTTATCAAGAAGTATCGGTTGAGGCCGGTACTTACCAATTGAGCGGTACAATAACGGTGAATTCTGTAATCGATGAAACTTGGGCGGAGCTAATATTTAGTGACATTGAACCTCAAAATGGTCAAGATTATACACCTGGGGTTCCATATCAGGTAATTTATAGTACTTGGAATGGAAGTCCTACAGATGCTGGAACTTATAGTTTAGGGGATGCCAATGCAGGTGGAGAATATCCTGTAGATGGAATCTATACCTTCGATGCTCCTGAGACCTTTTATATCGTCATCAAGAGTGGTTCCAACCAACCTTATGATTTAACATATAACAATTTGGCTTTTGTACAACTATAATAAGTTGTTGTTGAAGAGGAGATGTGCAATTGTTAGAAATAGAAATTTTTGAATAACTAAAAAAATGCGCTTACTAAATAATATCTGGTTTGCGCATTTTTTTCAAGTTTTAGAACCGTTTTTAAAATGAAAATGAATTACAAGGCTATTGTTGGGAGGCTATTTTCATCCCGTTTAAATAGTTATAAGAGGGTTTATTTGGCAATCCTTGTTTTGGGGTCTTTGACTCCGAAGGTCAATGGGCAGTCAGTTATTATGACAACCAGTACCGAAAATCAAACTTGGAACCAATCCAAGTTGAAATTGGAACGAAACCCCTTGGTGGAGCCTTTGCTCTCGGTGGATAAAACAGATAGTATCACAACTTTTAAAGCATGGGGAACTTGTTTTAACGAACGAGGGTGGGATGCATTGAATTTGTTGACAGAACAAAAACAGAAAACCATTTTGAGCCAATTGTTTGGTCCAAATGATGATTTGCAATTTACCATGGGGCGCTTTTCCATGAATGCCAATGACTATGCCAGGGATTGGTATAGCTGTGATGAGGTGAGTGGAGATTTTCAACTGCAGTATTTCAATATAGATAGGGATAAAACAACTTTGATTCCGTTTATCAAGGCTGCTCAAGAATTCAATCCAGACCTTACATTTTGGATATCTCCTTGGTCACCGCCTTCATGGATGAAAATTAACCATTATTATTCGGTGGTGAGCAATTCAGAATTTAATGAATTGGATCCTAAATTGGACGCATTGCTTTTTGAAGGTCAGGAAACTACCTATGATAACCTGTTTCCAAGGAAATTGGCCGTCAACGATTATTTCATTCAGGATCCAAGGTACCTAAGCACCTACGCCAATTACTTCTGCAAATTTATTTCGGCTTATCAGGGAGAAGGTATTCCAATTAATATGGTCATGTTTCAAAATGAGGCTTGGAGTTACACGCCTTATCCCGGATGTGCTTGGACCCCCGAGGGAATCATTCGCTTTAATACAGAATACTTGGCTCCTGCACTTAAAGAGCAACATCCAGAGATTGAGATTTATTTGGGAACTATTAATACAAACCATTTTGAGGTAGTTGATGAGGTGCTTTCAGACCCTCGTATGCCAGAAACTATCAAAGGTTTGGGCTTTCAATGGGAAGGTGGGCAAATAATGCCGAAGCTTAGAGAGAAATACCCAAATTATAAATATGTACAGACAGAAAGTGAATGTGGTTGGGGATCTTTCGATTGGGGGGCTGCTGAACACACCTTTAATTTAATCAATCATTATTTGGGAAATGGATGTGAAGAATACACCTTTTGGAATGCCATTTTAGCTGATGATGGGGTTAGTGGTTGGGGATGGAAGCAAAATGCCTTGATTCGTGTAGATTCAAACACCAGAACGGCTACCTACACACCAGAATATTATGCCGTAAAACATTATTCCCATTATGTAACTCCGGGAAGTAAAATCATTTCGGCTAAAGAAGGTAAGGAGGATAAGTTACCAATAATGATTATTGAAACTCCAGAACAAGATAAAGTTGTTTTTGCAGGGAACTTTAATGATGAAAGCAAGGAAGTTACTGTAAAAATAGGAAAGCGTTTTTTGAATACGGTATTAGCACCACATTCCTTAAATACTTTTCAGGTAACGAAATAAGATAAAAATATAAAAACTAAAAAGTAGTGAAAAAGAATTATATCATCATATCATTATTGTTTTTGGGGATGATGTTGTCCTGTTCAAAAGAAAACAAGAAAACAGAATTTACCAAGGGGGAATTCAAGATGTGGTCACAAACCCCTCCTATGGGATGGAATAGCTGGGACTGTTATGGGCCAACTGTGGAAGAGCATGAAGTGAAAGCCAATGCCGATTATATGGCAGAAAACCTTAAAGATTATGGTTGGGAATATATCGTGGTTGATATCCGTTGGTTTGTGGAAAATGATAAAGCAGGCGGTTACAATCAAACAGATCCAAGATATGTAATTGATGAGTATGGAAGATATCAACCCGCCGAGAACCGATTTCCTTCGGCAAAGGATGGAAAAGGCTTTAAGGATTTAGCAGAATATGTCCATAATAAAGGTTTGAAGTTTGGAATCCATATTATGCGAGGGATTCCAAAAGTAGCTGTAGAGCAAAAGTTGCCAATACTTGGCACAAACGGAATTACTGCAGATCAAATTTATTCTACAGAATTGCAATGTCAATGGTTAAGGGATAATTACACTATTTTGGCAGATAAACCCGGGGCGCAGGAATATTATAATTCCATTTTTGATATGTATGCAGAATGGGGTGTTGATTTTGTGAAAGTAGATGACTTATCGCGCCCATATCATGATGGGGAAATAGAACTTATAAGAAACGCCATAGACCAATGTGGACGCCCCATGGTATTGAGCACATCTCCGGGAGAAACACCTGTAGAGGCTGCTCAACATGTTCAAAACCATGCCAACATGTGGCGTATGGTGGATGATGTTTGGGATACTTGGGGGCATCTTACCCATTTAATGGAGGTAGCTCAAAAGTGGTACCCCTATATAGGGAATGGTACTTGGCCAGATTGTGATATGATACCCCTTGGAAGGATTTCCATTAGAGGAGAACGAGGCGAAGATCGCATGACGCGGCTTAGCAAAGAGGAACAATATTCTCTAATGACCCTGTTTTCTATCTTTAAATCGCCCTTAATGTTTGGTGGTGATTTGCCAAGTAATGACGAGTTCACCTTATCACTATTAACCAATAAAGAGGTGCTGAAAATGCATCGTGAGAGTGTAGATGTAAAAGAGGTTTTTCAGCAAGATGGTACAGTAGCTATTACTTCAAAGAACCCTAAAACGTGGGAGACTTATTTGGCGCTTTTTAATATCTCTGATGACGAAAACCCAAGGGAACTTAAGGTTGGTTTGGAAGATTTGGGGTTGGTAGATGAATGTGTAGTAACAAATATGTGGACAGATGAGAATCTTGGAAGTTTCAAAGGCGAATTCAGTCAAAATTTAAAGGCTCATGCCTGTGGGTTGTTCAGTATTAAAAGTAATTAATGATGATTTTAAATGTTATGAAAAGTAAACTTAGCTTTTGGAGATTCATGTCATTGATTTTCTTGGCCAGCGTTTTAGCTTGTAATGAGAAGGCTCCTGAAAATGAAGCTTACCTATTCACCTATTTCACAGGAAATGGTCCGGGAGAAGAGGCCATTCGCTATGCGGTGAGCTTGGATGGATATCATTATCGTGCCTTAAACAATAACGAACCTATTGTAGATTCCAAAAAAATCAGTTCTACAGGCGGTGTTCGGGATCCACACATTTTAAGGGGTGCAGATGGCAAAACCTTTTATATGGTGGTAACCGATTTGTATGTGCCAGAAATGGGGTGGAACAATTATGCTTTGATTTTAATGAAATCAACAGACTTGATTCATTGGGAAAGTTCCATTATTAACATCCCTGAGACACATCCAACTGAATTTGGAAATGTAGATCGCGTATGGGCACCTCAAACGATTTATGACGAAACCAATGGAAAATACATGGTGTATTTCTCCATGAAAGAGAAAGGAAATCATCCAGACATCATTTATTATGCCTATGTCAATCAAGATTTTTCGGTTCTTGAATCGGCTCCAAAACAATTGCTTTTTAACCCAGATGGGAATGCTTGTATTGATGGTGATATCATAAAAAAGGACAATAAATTCTATCTGTTCCATAAATCGGAAAGCGGTGCCCCTGGTATTAAATTGGCAGTTTCCGATAAGCTAACAGAGGGGTATTCCTATCCAAACATGGATCGTGTAGATAAAGAGACTGACAGGGTAGAAGGTTCTGGAGTTTTTAAGCTGAATGATTCCGATGAATGGATCTTGATGTATGATGTATATGGTTCGGGAAGGTATCAATTTACCAAAAGCAAAGACCTGGAGCATTTTGAGGTGATTGATGAAGATGTCACCATGAACTTTCATCCTCGTCATGGTACCGTGATGCCAATTACAATGAATGAGTATCAAAGTTTGATAAAAAAATGGGGGAGACAAGATGATCCTTTGATGGAGGTGACCTCTTCCGACTTGAAGGCTCTAAATGTGGATATAAATGGTAAAAAAGCGAGCATTCATTTGCCTGTGAAAAGAGGTGTTAATCTTACTGCTTTTGATCCAGGATTTAAAATGTGGCCGGGATTTTCGGTAAGTCCACAAGGTCCTCAGGATTTTTCAAAGGGTGCTGTAGATTATAACATTTCTATTGAGGGGCATGATGATATAACTTATAAAGTGACGGCTTCAGAAGATCATAATCCTGTGTTGGAAGGCTATTATGCCGATCCAGATGTGCTGTATTCAGAAAAAACTGGAAAATATTATATCTATCCAACAACCGATGGGTTTGATGGATGGTCGGGTTGGTATTTCAAAACCTTTTCCTCAGATAATTTGGTGGATTGGAAAGATGAGGGAACCATTCTGGATTTAAAGGAAGATGTGAGCTGGGCGGACCGTAATGCATGGGCACCTTGTATTGTTGAAAAGAAAATAGATGGTGAATACAAATATTTCTACTACTTCACGGCAGCACAAAAAATAGGTGTGGCGGTTGCAGATAATCCTACCGGTCCTTTTGTAGATAGCGGAAAACCATTGATTGATTTCAAGCCAGAGGGTGTGGAGCACGGGCAGGAAATAGATCCTGATGTATTTACAGATCCAAAAACTGGAAAGAGCTATTTGTATTGGGGTAATGGCTATATGGCAGGAGTGGAATTGAATGAGGATATGGTGTCCATTAAAAAAGAGACGCATAAAACCTTTAAAGTCGATAATACTTATAGAGAAGGAACATATGTCATCTATCGAAATGGCACCTATTATTTTATGTGGTCTGAAGATGATACCCGTAGCCCTAATTACAAAGTTCGCTACGGCATAAGTGACTCACCTTTAGGTGAACTTCAAATTCCTGAAAATAACATTGTGATTCAGCGCGATGCTGAAACCAACATTTTTGCTACTGGACATAATTCGGCCATTCAAATTCCAGGAAAAGATGAATGGTACTTGGTGTATCACCGTTTTACCTACCCAAAAGGAGTGGCTATGGGAGGAAAAGGAGGCTTTCATCGTGAAGTATGTATCGACAAAATGGTGTTTGACGAGGACGGACTTATTGTTGAAGTGAAGCCAACGTTTAATGGAATTGATCCTATTAATTAATTTGAAATGAACAAGCCTACTGAAATAAGTTTTTATAAAAGCCAATTAGTGATTTTGGTGATGGTATTCTCTGTTTTTAAAAGTTTTGGTCAAGGAATAGAGAGGACTACCCGCCATGATATCCCATTGGATAGTATTCGTTTAAGTGACCCTGCTATTCTAGCCGATCAAAAAACTCAAACCTATTACATGACTGGAACAGGAGGAAAGTTGTGGAAGAGTAACGATTTGAACTTATGGTCTGGACCTTATGACCTAGCCGAAATAGATCAGGAGTCTTGGATGGGGCCAAACCCCATGATTTGGGCAGCTGAGTTGCATGAATATAAAAACAAATATTACTACTTCGCCACGTTTACAAACAAAGAAGTGAAGATTGATACTTTTCGGAATAATGTTATTGAACGTCGGGCTTGCCATGTTTTAGTAAGCGACAAACCTAATGGTCCATACAAACCTATGAAGGATGATGTTTACTTGCCGGCCAATATGCCAACCTTGGATGGAACGCTTTGGGTTGATAATGGGAAGCCATATCTAGTGTATTGCCATGAATGGCTTCAGAATTGGGATGGAACCATTGAAAAAAAACAATTGAAATCTGATTTAAGCGGAACCAAAGGGAAGGCTAAAATCTTATTTAAGGCGAGTGATAGTCCTTGGAGTAAAGAGCTCGATGAGAAAGGGAATCTAGTGCCTAATAAAGTAACGGATGGCCCTTGGTTGTTTAGAACACAAACAGGGAAATTAGGCATGTTATGGACTAGTTGGATTTTTGGTGACTATACCCAAGGAGTGGCCTATTCCGAAAGTGGAACTCTAGATGGCCCATGGGTGCAGGAACCTAGACCAATTACGCCTCCAAACTATGGACATGGTATGTTGTTCAGAACTTTTGAAGGAAAGTTATTAATGGCTTTACATAGCCACTGGGTAGATAAAGATGGAGAGTATGTTCGGATTCCTCGCTTGTTTGAAGTAGATGATTCAGGCGATAAGCTAGTTGTAGTAAAACCTTTTAAATAAAACGAGAAATGATAGATGAAAGAGTCAATGTAATTGGAAAGAGGTTCCAAGCATTCAAAAATATAATGGTCCTATTAATGGTCTTTTGTCAAGCTGCAGTCATGGTGGCTCAAGTGTCTTTTGGGCAATCGGAAAAATTAAAAGAGGGCTGGAAATTTACTTTAAAGGATGCTACTGAAAATGCCACAAATGATTTTGATGATAGTCATTGGCAAACGATATCTGTACCGCACGATTGGAGTGTAAAAGGACAGTTGAGTCCAACGTTGGCCAGTGCAACGGGGTATTTGCCTGGTGGTGCGGGATGGTACAGAAAGCATTTGGAAATTCCTTTAGATAAAAAAGGCGAAAAAGTCTATCTATATTTTGAAGGGGTTTATAATCGTAGTGAAGTATTTATAAATGGCCACTCATTGGGGAAACGTCCTAATGGTTATGTGTCTTTTATGTACGATGCCACACCTTTTATTAAATATGGGGGAGATAATGTTATTGCCGTTAGGGTTGATCACAGTCAATCTGCCGATTCCCGCTGGTACACGGGGTCTGGGATTTACAGGGATGCCTGGTTGGTATATGCCAATCCAGTTCATGTTTCACAATGGGGGGTGTATGCCTATCCTGAAAAATTAAATTCAGGCTATCGTTTAAATGTCGAAGTAGACTTGGAAAATGGATTGGGAACATCTCAAAGTTTGATAGTAGAAAATCAACTATTCGATTCTAAGAATAATCTAGTAGCGAAAAGTACTGGAAAATTAAAGGTCCAGCCAAATCAAACCGAAAAGCTTACAACTTCCTTGAAGGTAAAGCGGCCAAATCTTTGGTCGGTAGATACCCCAAATTTATATACCTTAAAAACTATTGTTTACAGTAATGGAAAGGTGGTGGATGAGAGTCTTACAAAAACAGGTTTTCGCGATTTTACCTTTGATTCCAATAAAGGATTTGCTCTAAATGGGAACTGGATGAAGGTGAAAGGTGTTTGTTTACATCATGATGGAGGTGTGCTTGGGGCTGCAGTCCCTAAGGCGGTTTGGAAACGAAGATTGTTGACCTTAAAAGAAATAGGTGTCAATGCCATTAGAACAAGTCATAACCCTCAGGCCCCGGACCTGTATAACTTATGTGATGAGTTGGGACTTTTGGTCTTAAACGAAGCCTTTGATGAATGGGAATTCCCTAAACGTAAATGGTTAAAGGGATGGAATAAAGGAGAGCCAGGTTTTCAAGGTTCCTATGATTTTTTCAAGGAATGGGGAGAGCGGGATTTGGCAGATATGGTGAAGCGCGATCGTAATCATGTGTCTGTTTTTGCTTGGAGTATTGGCAACGAGGTAGATTATCCTAACGATCCTTACTCGCACCCTGTTTTGGATGGCGGAAGGGATACAGGTTTTACCCAGCCTATTTTTGGAGGTTATAGAAAGGACGCGCCAGATGCCAAGCGTTTAGGAGCCATAGCCCAACAATTGGTAAAGGTTGTAAAAGAATATGATCCTTCAAGACCAACCACAGCTGGTTTGGCCGGAGTAGCCATGTCCAATCAAACAGAATATCCTTTTGCTTTGGATATTGCAGGGTATAATTATACCGAAAGCTTATATGACCATGACCATGCCGAATACCCAAACAGAGTTTTGTATGGTAGTGAAAACCGTCATGATTTTTTGGCTTGGAAGGAAGTTACCTCAAGGGATTTTGTGTTTGGGCAATTTTTGTGGACGGGAATTGATTATTTAGGGGAATCTGGCGCTTGGCCTTCCCGAGGGTTTTATTCTGGTCTTTTGGATTTTGGAGGTTTCATCAAGCCAAGAGGTTATTTTAGACAGTCGTTGTGGTCTGATAGGCCAATGGCTTATTTGGGCACTTATCCTTCTCCAGGGAATAGAGAAAGAAGCCCATCCATGGATGCCTGGTCTGTATGGAATTATGAAGAGGGCCAAATGATACGTGTGGTTTGCTATACCAATGCTGCTCAGGCAGAACTTCATTTGAATGGCAAAATCGTAGGAGAAAGAAAAACATACAACAACGAGACGGGTATTATATTTTGGGATGTTCCTTTTCAAAAAGGAACCCTTGAAGTATTGGGATTGGATAACAATGGAAATCAAGTAAGCCAGTATAGAGTTCAGTCTTCTAGTCGACCTGATGCTATCAAGTTAATTTCTGGTGAAGGAAACTATAAAAAGGGAGAGCTTGCCCAATTGGTAGTGCAGGTAGTGGATAAAAATGGAATTCCTGTAATGTTATCAGACGAGGAACTTACATGTCAAATTACTGGAGATGCTAAGTTGTTAGGACTTGAAGCTAGTAATAATTCCGATATGTCTGATTATACCGATAATAAACATAGGGTTTACCACGGAAGATTGATAGCTTATGTTCAGTTGGGAAATACCAACGGCGATGTAGTAGTGAAATTTTCTTCACCGTGGCTACAATCCGGAGAGGCTAGAATTAGTGTCCAATAAATAAAAGACCGTTTTTTGTAAAACGGTCTTCAAAGCGGAAATAGAATAGAAATAAAGAATTCAATTAATACAGTTATTATACTCAAACTATGACAAGAAAACATTTTATATGGGGCTTATTCTGTTTTGTGCAGTTCGCATTTGCACAGCAGCAAAACGAATGGGAAAACCCTAATGTGATAGACCGAAACAAGGAGGAGGGGAGAGCACATTTTGTGGTTGCTGATGCGAAAGATTCCAATAGTTCTTCCTATGTGAAAAGTTTAAATGGGAATTGGAAATTCAATGTGGTTAAAAACCCAGAGCAACGGCCTCTTGATTTTTTCGAACCTAATTTGAATGATACTGATTGGGGGGCTATTGAAGTGCCTTCCAATTGGGAATTACAAGGGTATGACATTCCTATTTATACCAATGTTGCTTATCCGTTTCCAAAGAATCCGCCTTTTATTTATGGCGATTACAATCCCGTAGGATCCTACCGAAAGACCTTTACCATTCCAAAGGATTGGAAGGGGAAAGAGATCATGTTGAATTTTGAATCTATTTCAGGGTATGCAAGAATTTACTTGAACGGAGAGGAAGTTGGGGTGACCAAGGCTTCAAAAACTTCAGCAGAGTTTAATATTACTCCGTATGTAACGTCTGGAGATAATTTGTTGGCGGTGCAGGTAATCCGCTGGCATGATGGTAGCTATTTGGAAGATCAGGACTTTTGGCGTTTGAGTGGTATTGAACGAGATGTGTATTTACAGGCATTACCGGAAGTGACGGTTTGGGACTACTTTATCAAGGCAGGTTTAAATGACACTTACACTGATGGGATTTTGGATGCTGAATTAGATTTTAGGGCTTTTGGTGATAAAAAAATAAAGAAGGGAGAGGTCTCCTTCATTTTGATTGACCAAGAAGGACAAGAAGTTTTCAGGCAGACAGAAAACCTAAAGGGTGCTAACAAGGAAATCCACTTTAAAACGGTTTTAAAAGATGTGCATCTGTGGAGTGACGAAACTCCTTATTTGTATAAGTATGATATAGTTTGGAAGCTTGGAAAGAAAGAAGAATATCGTATTTCTGGTAAAACAGGTTTTAGAAGTGTGGAGATAAAAAATGCTCAGCTTTTGGTTAACGGAAATGCCATTACAGTTCATGGAGTCAACCTTCACGAGCACCACGGAACAAAGGGACATACACCAGATGAAGCTACCATGAGACAGGATTTGGAATTGATGAAGCAACACAATGTCAATGCTATTAGAATGAGCCACTATCCTCATGATACCAGACTTTACGAGTTGTGCGATGAATATGGTTTATACGTAGTTGACGAAGCCAATATTGAAACCCATGGTATGGGGGCCACCTTACAGGGGTATTTTGATAAATCGGTGCATCCAGCCTATTTACCAGAATGGGCTCCAGCACATTTGGATCGAATAAAAAGAATGGCCGAGCGTGATAAAAATTATCCGAGTATCATTTTATGGTCATTGGGGAATGAATGTGGCAATGGCCCAGTGTTCCATGAGGGCTATAAGTGGTTGAAGGCATTTGATGATACCCGTTTTGTTCAGTTTGAACAGGCAGGGGAGGAAGACAACACAGATATTGTTTGCCCAATGTATCCGGGGATAGGTTATATGAAATCCTATGCCGCAGATACAACTAAAAAACGTCCCTTTATCATGTGTGAGTACAGTCACGCGATGGGGAACAGCAATGGAAATTTCCAAGAGTATTTTGATATTATAGACAATAGTCCGCACATGCAAGGCGGCTTCATTTGGGATTGGGTTGACCAAGGTTTGAAGGCGGAAGAAAATGGTCAGGAATATTGGGCTTATGGAGGAGATTTGGGAGGTGAAAATCTTCAGAATGATGAAAATTTCTGTGCCAATGGTCTGGTGTCGGCTGATAGGGTTGTGCATCCAGCTATTTATGAGGTAAAAAAAGTATACCAGCCTGTCAAATTTGGTTTTCAGAACGGAAAAGTCACAATATCAAATGGTTATTTCTATACCAACCTGGATCAATTTGATTTTAAGTGGGAAGTATTGAGAAATGGAGAAATTGTAAAGACAGGGACTTTTAAAATAGATGGTAAGCCCCAAGGTAAATTCATTCAAGAAATTCAATTGCCACAGGTAGACAAGGCTGCAGAATATTTTCTGAATGTTTATGCTTTAACTAGTAAGGCTTCTAGTTTGGTGCCTGCTAATTTTGAATTGGCAAGAGAGCAATTTCAGTTAGGTGCTAATGATTTCTTTGCAAACCTATCTCAAAAAAATGCACCCAAAAAGGAATTGACTTATGCCAAAAATGGGGATGTACTGACGTTTGAAACAGGAGCAGTAGAAGGAGCTTTTGATCTTAAAAAAGGAACCTTGACTTCCTATCACGAAAAGGGAGAAAAAGAAGTAATGCTAGCTTTTCCTGAACCTTATTTTTGGAGGGCTCCAACAGATAACGATTTTGGAAATGGCATGCCTGAGCGTTTAGGAGTCTGGAAGGGAGCGCATAAAATGTCTAAAGTGCTGTCTGTTGAAGTTGGAAAGCAAAACGAATTAGGATTGCCAATAACAGTAACCTATGAATTAGCGGGTGTTGAGGTACCCTACGTTGTTGCATATGTGATTTTGAATAGTGGAGATATCCAGGTATCGGCTTCCATCGATATGAACGGTAAAGAACTTCCGGAATTACCAAGATTTGGAATGCGTATGCAGCTTCCTGAAGAGTACTCCAAATTAAAGTATTATGGCCGTGGCCCATGGGAAAACTATTCCGATAGAAAAACTGCTACATTTTTAGGAAAATACAAAAGTACGCCGGAGGATGAGTTTGTGTGGGAATATATACGTCCTCAAGAAAATGGATATAAAACTGATGTCCGTTGGTTAACATTGGTAAATACGAATGGTGTGGGATTGAAAATTCAAGGGATGCAGCCACTTGGATTTAGTGCTCTGCCAGTATCTACGGAGTCCTTGGATCCGGGGAAAACCAAAGCGCAGCGTCACACTACGGATGTTCATTTTGAGGATAAGGTATATCTACATGTTGATCTAAACCAAAGAGGAGTTGGAGGCGACAATAGTTGGGGAGCCTTACCTCATGATGCATATAGATTGCTAGGAAAAACATATAGTTATTCTTTTGTACTTTCTTTGATTGAATAATGAATCTCTGGATTTAAAATTCATGAGAAATAAAAAAGCAGTTTGGTATCAAGCTGCTTTTTTTATGGTTTAATTCTTCGAAATTTGATAAAAGGGTATAACCATTGTATTGGTATCAATTAATCTATTTTTGCATATTGGAAGAGTATTTCTGAAGAAAAATGGAAATGCTTAAAGCGGCCCTTTTGCCTCCAAGGTTTCTTGCAACTCGTCATGGTTTTTCCAAAATCGCTCGTCAATCTTTTTCATGACAGATTCATACTCCGGGTGAGCTTCCAAAGCTTGTAGTGCTGGGTTCAAACTCATGAACAAAACAATCCAATATTGAAAAGAATCTTGAGTGGAAGAGGTTTTTAAATGTGTAGGGAGCTGCTGAGATACCATTCCCTAAAGATATTTTCTGCACTATTCAATTCAGTTTCCCAAGTTACCACATTGCTCTTGCGAAGAACTAATAATGTCATCATACTCCGATTGGCTGGTATAAATGGGTGTATAAGTTCCTAATTGGGCTACAAAGCTTCGGAGATGATTGCGGGATCCACAGGCTAAATTGTCATAAACTTCCAGTAAGTCGGTTTTTGAAGTATGATTGGCAAAGGTATTGATGTCATTGATGTCCAAGTCTTCAATATTGGCGCCTACTTCAATGGCTTTGCTTAAGGAAATATCGGAGATAGCGGTTAATTGATTGTAAAGTGACTGTAGTTCGCTATTTGAAAAGATGCCTACGGCATTATTGGTTACAGGATCGACAAGTTCATACTTGTTTAATAAGGATAAAACGCCATTCATGTGGGATTGCTCGCTGTTGGAAATGTTGGAAAATATACTCAGATTGTATATGTTATAGGAATAGAGATACACATCCCTTGCTAACTTTTCTTCTTCCCTCAAAAATAGCAAATCGGCCTTTTCTTGGTCGCTTAAATAAGGAGCTTCATCCTTTTCACAAGACGTAAGAAATGAAACCCCAATGACAAAAAGTAGTACAAACGTTTTCATATATAAATTTAAGAACCTTAATCCATTTCTTTGGTGACTAATGCTACATAGCAACTTTAGATTTGGGAAGATTTATATATAACGGTTCAGTTTAGGGTTGTGTTCAGCAACGTACATCTCTATAAGCCCAAATATTTCCTGTTGCCGTTCTTTTTGTTCAGAGTTTATGTCTTTAATTACATTTTTTATCAAGGAAGTATTTTGGTTATGTGGGTTTTTGGAAAGGAACTGCTTTAAGGATTTGCTTAGTATTTTATAATCATGCCATTGGCCTATGTGTTCATTGAGTGACTTTATTTGACTTCGCAGGGTAACCATTGCGTTGTTGGTATTTAATTCTTCTATAACAGCCAATATTTCCTGCATGGCTTTTAATTGAATCCGAATTTTATGAAGTTTATGTTCGTTGAAAAGCAACCCCTTGGTTTTCGCGATTTTTTTGTTCCTTTTTTTAACATTGGCCAAAGCTTGTTTTAAAACAATGTCGTCTGGAATGTTTATAATCGCTTTAAGCAACTTCGCATTCAATCTTTCCAGTTTTTGGAGCTCAAATTTTTCGAGGGACAGGGTTAGTTTCTTGCTGTAGTTTTTTTCCTGTTTTATCAAGTCCTCCGTGTATTCCGGTAAATTAATATCCTCAAATTGCTCTGTCATCAGTAGGTTTAACTGTGTTTCTCGCAACTTTCCAGCAGATTTAAATAAATTTTTAACCAATGAAAAATGCTTGGTTTTCTTCCATTTTTTATCACTTAGCATCTCGAGTAAACACCAAATGGCTTTGAGTTTTTTTATAGCCACTCTCATTTGGTGTATGGCCTCCATTTCCATACTTTCCTGCGCTTGATTAAAATACCTTTGAAAAGTGTCCGATTGGTTGTTGTAATATTGAATGAGCTTACTTTTATTCATTGCTATATTGCTGAAAGGTTGGTGAAACTTTGCCGTTACCACATTGTATGTTTAAAGATAGCTAAAGGAAACCAACTTTTGCATTTTCGAGTGGTTTTCTGGAAATGTGTAGGCAAAGCTAACTCGTGAAAGCAAAATCCTAAATTTTATGCCCTACACTAAATTTCTAACAGTTTTAAGGTAAAGGATAAGCGCATTACCCTTACAGAACGCAATTATTGAAACATTTTTAAGGAAAGCTGTAACAAAGAAATATAATTTGCGTTTGAACAAAAAAAAGAATTAAGTTGCACAACATAATTCAGTGACGTCTACCATTAATAAAGGAAAATTATGAAATACATCATTAGTTTTATTGTCCTTTTAAGCTTAACATCTACAAAATTACTCCCGGTTGAGACAGTAACAACCAATCCTGTTTGGGATGCCAAAAGTAGTGTTGAAAACTTGATTGAAAACGGAACAGTCTCTGGTGGGCCTGTAGAACTTGATTCATTAAATGAAGAGCAACTTCAAAAAGCAAAAAAAGTTCTTTGTAATATGAATTATATAGTTGAATTAACCGGAATCAATAAAGATAGATATCAAGAAGATCTTACTAAGATTGGTGTCTTCAATGGAACAAAAGAAGAATTCAAAGTTTTCTTCCCAGAATTCTTAAAAAAATACTCCGATCATTTTATTTGTCCAGAAAATAAACAACGAAATATTCGTGCGGGTTATTTTTTAAAACAAACAGCCCAACTGGGAATTTTCAGTATTTTTGATAAAATTTTCTTCGAATATGAAGAAGGTGGAGTTGATTTCAATTCCTATGAAATAGTTGATGGAAAAAAAGAAACTCTTCTGGATTTTGTAGAAAAACTCATTGCTCAAAATTATGGGGAAAAAGCACAACTTGAATACCTTGCAGAGGTCATAAGAGATGAATATGGTGCAAAAAGAGGAAGTGAGTTGAAGGAAAACTGATTTTATAACTCCTGATTAACTATTCAATTTTTTGATATTGATAATTTATTTAAAATTAGTTTAAATGTAAATGATTGTAAATTAATTGTTTAGATTGTTTTTAGTGTGATCGAATTGTATATTTGTATATAATTTAAACACTTGAAATCATGGCAATTAGATTCTCTCATAGCTGCGACCATTGCGCCAATATGGAAGCAACTCATATGTGTGCAGTGCATCATGTTAAGGTAAATCATGACTATACTTGTGATTCTTTCGATATGAAGCTGGCCTTAAAAGACGATACCAGTTGTGCAACCTGTTTGCGATTTTCAACGCCAAGTTGCCCAAATCCAACAAAAGCTGCGCCGGACATGTTGTGTTCTCATTGGGGACCAAAAAATATCGCTTAGTAAGTAGTGTTTAAAAGCCTATGGTTTGTCTCCATTAGGTTGGGATAAATTGTGCGGTTTTGCTAAATGTTTTGGTAAGTCATATACTGGAGATTCTTGAACCATAAATTTTAACATCCTCAAGTTTATTCGATTAAAATAAAAAGCCACTTTCTAAAGAAAGCGGCTTTCATATTTATAAATGGAATGGTTTTGGGTTTATATATCAAAACGGTCGGTATTCATAACTTTCACCCAAGCATTCACAAAGTCTTTTACAAACTTTTCTTTGTTGTCATCTTGGGCATACACTTCGGCATAGGCTCTTAAAATGGAATTGGAACCAAATACCAAGTCGATTCTTGTGGCTGTCCATTTGGTAACTCCAGATTTACGGTCACATATGTCGTAAACATTATTGCCAACAGGCTTCCAGGTGTAGGCCATATCGGTTAGGTTTACAAAGAAATCGTTGGTTAAAGCACCTACATTATCGGTGAATACTCCGTGTTTGGTGCCTTCGTAGTTGGTTCCCATAACACGCATACCACCTAATAATACAGTCATTTCTGGTGCGGTTAGTCCCATCAATTGAGCGCGATCCAGCAACATTTCTTCTGAACTGACCACATAGTCCTTTTTCTGCCAGTTTCTAAATCCGTCAGCTAAAGGTTCCAATGGCTCGAAAGAATCCACATCGGTCATCTCCTGAGAGGCATCACCACGGCCAGGAGCAAACGGTATGGTTAGGTCCATGCCAGCATTTGTAATTGCTTTTTCAACCCCAACATTACCTGCTAACACAATGGTATCGGCAACGCTAATTCCAAATTCAGCTGCAATTGGTTCCAATATCGATAAAACCTTGGCCAATCTTTCAGGTTCATTGCCTTGCCAATCCTTTTGAGGGGCTAAACGAATGCGCGCTCCATTGGCACCGCCTCTAAAATCAGACCCTCTATAGGTTCTTGCACTGTCCCAAGCGGTTGAAACCATTTCAGGAATGCTCAATCCTGAAGCAGCAATTTTAGTTTTCACAGCAGCCACATCATAATCGGATTTTCCTTTTGGAACAGGATCCTGCCAAATTAAATCCTCGGAAGGGACGTCCGGTCCAAACCAGCGATCTTTTGGTCCCATGTCACGGTGTGTTAACTTAAACCAAGCTCTGGCAAAGGCATCGGAAAAGCCTTCAAAATCGTCTTTAAATTTTAATGAAATTTCTCTATAGATAGGATCCATTTTCATGGACATATCAGCATCGGTCATCATTGGGTTGTGTCTGGTAGTCATGTCTTCCACATCTACAGGCATATCTTCTTCTTTAATGCTTACCGGTTCCCATTGCCAAGCCCCAGCAGGACTTTTGCGCAGTTCCCAATCGTGGTTGAAAAGCATTTCAAAGAAACCATTATCCCATTTTGTAGGATAGGTAGTCCAGGCGCCTTCCAAGCCACTGGTTACTGAGTCTTTACCTACGCCAGTTCGTGTTGGGTTGGCCCATCCGAAGCCTTGGGCTTCCACAGGAGCCGATTCGGGATCCGGTCCCAAAATACTGGCATCTCCATTCCCGTGGGTTTTTCCAACGGTATGTCCACCTGCGGTTAGTGCTACGGTTTCCTCATCATTCATGGCCATACGCTTAAAGGTTTCGCGTACTTGAGCTCCTGTTTTTATAGGGTCGGGCTTGCCATTCACCCCTTCCGGATTCACATAAATCAATCCCATTTGTACGGCAGCCAAAGGGTTCTCCATAGTTTCTGGTTTGCCAACATCACCATAACGCTCGTCACTAGGTGCCAGCCATTCCTTTTCAGCTCCCCAATAGGTGTCTTTCTCTGGAGCCCAAATATCTTCGCGACCAAATGCAAAACCATAGGTTTTTAATCCCATACTTTCATAAGCGATGGTTCCGGCCAAAATAATTAAATCGGCCCAGCTTACCTTATTGCCATATTTTCTTTTGATAGGCCAAAGCAAGCGTCTGGCTTTATCCAAGCTCACGTTATCTGGCCAAGAATTAAGCGGTGCGAATCGCTGATTTCCGGTTCCTCCGCCACCTCTACCATCAGCAATTCTATAAGATCCTGCAGCATGCCATGCCATACGGATCATCAATCCTCCATAGTGCCCCCAATCGGCAGGCCACCAATCTTGGGAATCGGTCATTAAATTGGTTACATCTTTCTTAAGAGCTTCTACATCGAGTGATTTTAAAGCTTCCTGATAATTAAAATCTTCTCCAAGTGGGTTAACTTTTGTGTCATGCTGACTTAGAATATCTAAGTTTAATGAGTTAGGCCACCATTCCATAACTGAATCTTTCACTCCGGTGTTGGCACCGTGTACAAACGGACATTTTCCGCCTGTTGAACTTGAATTTTCCTTCATATTACTGGATTTAAAATGTTATAATGTCTGTAGGGTTTATGTAACACCCTTAAAATTAATGATTTTATAGGAGAATCATTTGGTTTTCTATTTCAATTAACTATTTGGTAATAGCAAAAATTTATTTCGCCATGGATTCTATTTGAGCTCGGATGGTGGAATTTGTTTTGTGAAACTGAATTTTGTTAGGCTATTAGATAGGGGGGTAAAAAAAAAGGACGCCAATCTAGATTGGCGTCCTTTTTCGAAATTAAACAATTGTGTAATTAATCTTTAATTACCTTAAATGTTTTTACTTGATTTAAATGGGTTATTTCTACTAAATAAATGCCATTGCTTAAAGAAGACATATTAATCGTATTATTCTGAAAGCTTAAAAACATTTCTTTACCTAGGATGTTATATACTTTAATGCTAGATTGTTCAGGGGCATTTATATATAAATTGTCTTTAACTGGATTAGGATATACACTAAGTTGAGGAAGATTGTTAATGTCTTCGACAGATAAGGTCGCAGAAGAGTATTTAATACTAGCGGCAAAGATGTTAACTATACCTCCTCCTGAATCTTTTGTGATATCTATTGATGAAATGGTCTTACTTTGGTTTGCAGCTTCCAGGTCTATTCCTAATTCATACAATCGCGGGTTGCCACTTGGGTTTTCGGTGTTGTTGTTAGACGTATTGATTCTTCCAAATCCAGATAAAGCAACAGGGAGCGTGTTTGAATTAAACCAATCAGGGACAGTTGAAGAAGAAAATGTTTGCGTTGAGTTATCATCAAAATGGATGGTTCCTGAGATCATACCTGAACCTGAACCAGCAGTAACCAAAAGGAAAACCTTTTCTGCGGGATAAGCATTTGAAACGGTCAGAGTCTGTGCGACACCAGTGGCTACCATTCTTAAGGAATTATTCTCACTGTAGGAATTAAACTTATAAGTAAGGTTTGCTGTATTTTGACTGGATGCAGTTCCATTAATAGGAAGACCATAGGTTAAATCGCTGCTGCCTTCTGTTGCTTTAAAATCCTTGCTAAAAAACGCATAATTGGATCCATCGATATCTTGAGGAGCAGATACTGATGAGTCTCCAATGCCGTTGGCTATAACGTCGGCATTGAATCCTGCAAGATCTATAGGTGCATAACCTCCTCCAAAAGCAACAGGTCCTACCCAAGGGCTATAGTTTGTGCCATCAGGACAAAGTGAACGTACATAAAACTCTTGAAGATCTGTTGTTGAATTTGTAGCTTCATAAGTGGTTTCCGTTACCGTAACACCATTTGTTGCTCCATCAGGAGCATCCAGGTTCGCATTTTGAACTAATATTTCCCAGCTAGAAGCAGTAGCATCAGTCCAAGATAAAGTAGCCGTGGTTGGTGTTGTGCTAGCTGTTAAATCAGATGCGGTAACCTCACAAAGTGGCGCTCCTGAAGTAGCAAAATCGTCCACAAATAAATAATATTTATTGTAAGAAGTTGCTCTAATGGCAAAATAAATTGTCTGTCCAATGTATGCTGAAAGATCATAACTATATTCTGTATAGGTGGTCGAAGGTTCTACATTAGAGGCTAAAGTATCCGTGAAATCGGTTTCTTGGTTTCCTGTTGAAGAAACCAAAACATCAAATTGGTCTTTATAAGTTGCGTTATAATTTCTAACCCAAAAGCTAATAATATCGCTTACATTGGCTGTTACAGTAAAAGCCGGTGTAATTAGATAATCATTATGCGCTCCATCATAGCCGTATTTTATCCTAGCATATTTGGAGCCACTACGGGAAGGGTAGTAATAAGAAGTGTTTTCAACAGTCCAAGTATTTGCGGAACCTCCGTTAATTACAGACCAACAGTTAGGGAAGCCTCCGTTAGTGTCTTCAAATCCTTCATTAATTCCAGAAGCAGGAAGACATGTAGTTGTAAAAGTAGTTGTGGTCCATGTACTATAGCCATCAACAGTGCCACAATTAGCTCTAACATATACATCGTAAGAAGTATTATCTGTTAATTCAGAAAGACTTGAAGAATTAGTTGTTAAGGGTGTTCCTGAGCTAGGTTCTGGATCTCCTGCTGGGACATAGGTAAATTCCCAGTCCGTAGCTGTACCAGCATCCCAAGACACTTCTGCTGTAGAGGTAGTAATGGAAGAAACTGTAAGTCCTGTTGGAGCAACACAAGAAACAGGAGTGGAAAAATTAAAAGGACCTGTCCAATAGCTATAGCCTTCTGGGGAACAAACCGTTCTTACGTAAACATCATAAGAAGTATCAGGAGTTAAATCGGTAAAATTATAAGTGTTTGTTGCTGCATCAATACCCTCTGTAGGTTCAGCATCACCAGCAGGAACAATAGCAACCTCAAAAGTGTCATTAACATCATAAGCGTCCCAAGTTAGGTCTGCATCATAAGCTGTTACAGCTGTCAATGAAATATTTGAAGGGGAAGGACATGGCGCTGCTTTTTTTCCACTAACAGCAAATAAATTAAAAATAGTTTGGCTTGTAGTGTCATTTTGGAAAGAGATTCCAGTAACATTCTTAGATTGATTTGCAATATCAATTGCGATTGCAAATTGGAAGATATAGGGCCCTCCAGAGGGTGTTCCAGAGAGAGTATTGTCACTTCTGTTTCCTCGACCAAGGTTAGTGACAATTCTGGTGCCGCTTCCATACCAATCTGGCGCAGTAAAAGAGAAAGCTTGTGTACTAGCATCATCAAAATTAATGGTTCCACTAACTGGGCTGGCACCACTACCTGAAGTTACCGCTAAATAAGCAACCTCTAGTTTTTCAGTTTCAGAAAAAGTAACTGAGCCACTAATAGGATTGCCCTCTTCTGGTTGTCCGGCTCCTGCTTGAGGATTATTGGAGCCAATTAGTCTAAGGGAGTTGTTGCCTGTGTAAGGTGCTAATTGATAAGGAATATCACCATAAGTGATTGCCCCGTCAACAGGAAGGCCATAGGTGCTTCCTACATCTTGAGTTATAAAGCAGTAGTTGCCTGTTAAGATGTCTACACTAGATGTAGTTGTTTCATCTAGACTGCTGGTTTCGGCCACAACATCTTCATTGAGACCTGATAGTGTAAATGAAACATAGTTTGTTTGTGCTTTGAATTGAAAAGATAACAAGACAAAGCTCAGAAAAAGTAGAGTTTTTCTCATAAAAAATTAAGTTAAAAAAGTTAATGTTTGTAGTATTATGTTTGTTATTGCGGCTAAAAATAAGGGTTTTATTATAAGTTTTGTAGGAAAAAAAAGATTATTTTTTTATCATTAAATAATTAGTAATTCAGTTCTAAATTTAAAGGCTGACATTGTCAATTTGATTGTTTTGAATAGTTGAAAATGTGAATAGTATGGTTAGGGGAGATAATGCTTTGGGAACCTTGCCTCATGATTCATATAGATTGTTAGGGAAGCTTACAATTGTTCTTTTATTAATCATATTTTCAGATGTCTTAATTGGATGAGGAGGCTAATGGATCAGGCCCTAAAGGAATAATTTTTTTATCATAAAAACATCGAAGTGATAATTTTAAAAATGAATTGGATGTTTATTTTCATTTGATAGCTAAAGCTTTTTTTAATAAAAATGTAACTTGCGGGCCTAAACGAGTAACAGTATTAAATTGTCTATAATTTAGACAGGTATTAATCCAATAATTATGAAGTATTTTTTTAAAACATTTATCATTTTAATAACAATTTTCATTGCAAAACCGCTACAAGGTCAGAATTATAAAAATAATATTACTCAATATAAGGTAAAATTGAAAGGCCGGTCTGAGAAACTGATTGATTTAGGAGATGTGGTGTCGGCAGATTCAATGAATACTACCTTTAAGGCAAAAGGTTATGGTTCCGTGGACGTAAACCTTAAATCGATGAAAAAGAAAAAAATGAGTCCAGGTAATATATATGATCAAGTGTCTGAATCTACTGTAATAGTGTCTTCAGCGGGTAGATGTGGAGAGGTAAATGAAGGTGGGGCTGAGTGTAAACGTATACATACGTATCCTGCTTCTGGATATATCATCGATTCAAAAGGTATCATAGTGACAAATTATCACGTTGTGAATGGATATGTTACAAAGTACAATACGACTTCCAGAGATGTTCTAGTGGTAATGTTGAAGGATGGGACAGTTTTTCCTGTAAAAGAGGTTTTGCTTGCAGACAAATCTAATGATTTGGCCATTATAAAAATTGATCCTAGGGGTGTGGAACTTCCCGCACTAAGAGTTGCAACCGAAGATGCAGAAATTGGAGATCCAGTGTATATAGTAAGCCATCCTAAAGGGTATTTTTATGCATTTTCTTCCGGGATGGTTACCGATAAATTTAGTGAAATCAATTTTGGGCAATATAGGAATTTGATGGCCATTTCAGCTGACTTTGCAGCTGGATCCAGTGGTGCGGCGATTATCGATCAATATGGCAATGTGATGGGGACTGTAACGTATACCAAAACTTTGCAACACTCCGATGACGATAGTAAAACACAAATGGTATTGAAAGCAATCATTCCTTCGTCAGTTCTTTTAAAGTTAATTAAAGAAGGAAATTAAGGGTAAGAGGAATAACCTCTATATAATAATAATAATAATAATAATGCGACTATAATAGGTCGCATTTTTTATGTTTAATTTTGAGGTAGCATATTTTAGTGTAATCTGACTTTTATTTTTCTGTAAGAAAATCTAAAAATACTAAATGCATGATTCTATGCTTTTTTGGTGGTTTTTTAATGTAGATGACTAGTTTTGAATTGTTTGTATTGAAAAGGAAACCTTAAAGCGCTCTTAAATTTTCTTAAATGAAATAGGGTTTATTTTCAATAATGTCAATACGGAAATGAGAGTGTTGACAAAGTTGAGGTAGGAGTGCCTTTTTTGTGCAGGAATAGTAGTTTTTAGGGGGTAAAATTGCATTCTTGTCAATTCTTTAAAAACTGCTTTTTATCATATTTTAAGCTCTGCTATGTCACGAAATTTGCCTCATAACAAATCAGTTAAGACAAAAACAGTTTAAACAGATATCATATGAATGTAGCAGAGTTAAAAAAAGAAGACCTAGGAATTAAAGAATTCCAAAACGGAGCTTGGACTAAGGCGATTAACGTACGTGATTTCGTAATTAAAAATCTTACTCCTTATTATGGAACCAGTGAATTTTTGGTAGGCCCGAGTGAGCGTACCCAGAAGCTTTGGGAAATTTGTAAGGACGCTACTAAAATTGAAAGAGAAAAAAATGGATTACACTCCGTAGATGTAGATACCATTTCGGGGATTGCAAACTTTGGAGCTGGATATATAGATAAGGATAATGAGGTAATCGTTGGTTTGCAAACGGACGCCCTATTGAAACGCGCCATGAAGCCTTTCGGAGGGTATAAAGTGGTGCAAAAAGCGTTGGAAGAGCATGGTTTACAACCAGCAAATCAAATTGACGAATTGTTTTCTAAGTATGTGAAAACCCATAATGATGGTGTTTTTGATGCCTATAACGATGAAATTAGAAAATATAGATCCTTAGGGCTTTTAACAGGATTGCCAGATAATTATGCCCGTGGTAGAATTATTGGGGATTACCGTAGAGTAGCCTTATACGGAATTGATGCCTTAATAGCGGCTAAAAAAGAAGATTTAGCCAATATCAATGGTCCAATGACCGATGCCAAAATTCGCCTGAGAGAAGAAGTTTCTGAGCAAATCAGAGCCTTAAAGGATATGATTGCTATGGGACAGGCGTACGATTTGGATTTGAGTCGTCCTGCTGCAACTGCTCGTGAAGCTGTGCAATGGACCTATATGGCTTACCTAGCAGCTGTAAAAGAGCAGGATGGTGCTGCCATGTCTTTGGGGAATGTATCTACCTTCTTGGACATATACATTGAAAGAGATTTGAATGCGGGATTTATTACAGAAACTGAAGCTCAAGAGTATATCGACCAATTCGTGATGAAATTACGCATGGTACGTCACTTAAGAATGTCGGCCTATGACGAAATTTTCGCAGGAGATCCAACTTGGGTAACTGAAGCCATTGGAGGAATGTTGCAAGACGGACGTACTAAGGTAACCAAAACAGCCTTCCGTTTCTTGCATACCCTATACAACTTAGGTCCATCACCTGAACCGAATATTACCGTGTTATGGTCCCCAGAATTGCCAGAGAACTTTAGAAAATTCTGTGCTAAGGTAGCTATCGATACTTCTTCAATTCAATTTGAAAATGACGATTTAATGCGTGATCTACGTGGGTCTGACGATTACGGTATCGCTTGTTGTGTGTCTTACCAAGAATTAGGAAAACAAATCCAGTTCTTTGGAGCACGTACCAACTTGGCTAAAACTTTATTGTTGGCCTTAAATGGTGGTCGTTGCGAGGAAACCGGAACCTTGATGGTGGATGGCATCGAGCAAGATGCAGATGAGTATTTGAACATCGATAAAGTAATGGCCAACTTCAAAATAGCCATGAAAGAAGTAGCACGTGTATATAATGATTCCATGAACATTATTCACTATATGCACGACAAATACTATTATGAAAAAGCGCAAATGGCCTTAATTGATACCAACCCAGATATCAATATCGCTTATGGTATTGCAGGACTATCAATTGTGGCAGATTCATTATCGGCTATTAAATATGCCAAAGTAAAACCAATTAGAAACGAAGAAGGCTTGACTGTTGATTTCGAAATTGAAGGGGAGTTCCCTAAATATGGAAACGACGATGATAGAGTAGATGTGTTTGCACACGATGCGGTACAAGACTTTAACGATGAGTTGAAACAATTGGAAGTATACAAAAATGCGGAATCTACAATGTCTGTATTGACCATTACTTCTAACGTAGTGTACGGTAAAAAAACTGGGGCAACACCGGACGGTAGAGCAGCAGGTGTAGCATTTGCACCAGGAGCCAACCCAATGCACGGTCGCGATACCAATGGAGCGATTGCATCATTGAATTCCGTAGCAAAAATAGATTATAAAGATTCACAAGATGGTGTGTCCAATACCTTCTCCATAGTACCTAAATCTTTAGGGGCTACTGAAGAAGAGCGCATCAACAACTTGGTAGCAACCCTTACGGGATATTTCTCCAACGGAGCGCAGCATTTAAATGTGAATGTTTTAGATAAAGACACATTGCTAGACGCAATGGAACATCCAGAAAATCACCCTCAATTAACCATTCGTGTTTCTGGATACGCGGTAAACTTTATTAGATTGACAAGAGAACAACAGATGGAAGTCATTTCCCGTTCGTTCCACCAATCTATGTAACAATAACTCTGCTGATTAAGTTCTGAGGTGTTCAAAAAATGATACGAACATTCTAAAAGGTGTGATACATTTTTTGGATGCCTCTTTTTTTAATTCTTAAATCCTATCGATGATGAAAACTCCGGATACTACCTTAAGTGTACATTCTATAGAGTCTTTTGGAACTCATGATGGACCAGGAATACGATTGGTAATCTTCCTGCAGGGGTGTAAACTGAAATGTCAATACTGCCACAATCCTGATACCATAGATACACAAGGTGGTACAGAATATCTAATTGAAGATTTAGTACAACGTGCCATTCGTATGAAACCCTATTTTGGGGATCTTGGAGGTGTGACCGTTTCGGGTGGAGAACCGCTTCTACAGGCCAAAGCCTTAATTCCGTTTTTTAAGCGCTTAAAAGAAGAGGGCATCCATACCAATGTGGATACCAATGGAAGATTGCTGAATCATCCTACTATGGAACTTCTAGATGATTATGCCGATTTGGTGATGCTCGATATCAAGCACATGACCGAAGAAGGCTTTCGAACCTTGGCGGGAGCCAAAAACAAGGAAACCACTTTTAACTTTGCGAAACACCGGGAGCAATCAGGCAAAGCTATGTGGTTGCGCTATGTATTGATTCCTGGAATTACCAATACTCCTGAATTACTTCACGCTTTGGGAGACTATTTTAAAGCGTATAAAACCATCGAGAAAATAGAACTGCAGCCTTACCATAAATTGGGAATCCACAAATGGGAAGCTTTAGGTTGGGTGTATGAGCTTAAAGATGCCAGAGAGAATACCCAAGAAGAGATTGACGCAGCTGTAGCTATTCTGAAGGACTACTTTAAAGAAGTTAAAGTGAACTAAACCAAAACGAACTGATTAACTAACCATTATTGAATATGTTATTATGAATTCACCTAAAGAAGGGATAAAAATCATAAATGAAATAGCCTTGAACAAAGAAGGCTATACGGTAAGCAAAACATTGATTTTGGCATTCTTGGCAGGGGCCTATGTGGCTTTTGGAGGCCTGTTGTCCATTATTGTTTCTGGAGGTTCTCCGGGAATAGCCGCTAGCAATCCTGGATTGGCGAGATTCCTGTTTGGGGCAGCATTTCCAATAGGGCTCATCCTTGTGGTAATTGTTGGTGCTGAACTTTTTACAGGTAACAATGCCTATTTTATTCCGAATATTTTAACTAAACGCCAGCGGGTTTATGCCATGTTGAAGAATTGGGGATTAGTTTACATTGGGAATTTTGTGGGTGCCCTTTTTCTAGCGTATGTTATCACACATTTAACCCATTTGGTAAGTGATACGCCGTATATAGATATGGTTCGTAAAATTGCGGAGGGCAAAACCAGCCATTCCTTTTTGGTCACTTTTATTAAGGGTATTGGAGCCAATTGGTTGGTGTGTCTAGCCATTTGGCAAGGGATTGCGGCAAAACATACCATTGGAAAAATTGTCGCTATTTGGATTCCTGTCATGGCCTTTGTTACTATGGGATTTGAGCACAGTATTGCCAATATGTATTTCATTCCATTGGCTATTTTTGAAGGCGCCGATATTACGTGGAGTACTTTTTTTACGTCCAATTTAATTCCGGCCACCTTAGGTAATATTGTTGGCGGTGCTTTATTTGTGGGGACGCCTTACGGATACCTCTTCGGAAAAGCAGAAGATTAAAAAATATAGAAATAGTGTTGTTGTAACTATTGGAAAGCTCCTTGAATCTCAAGATTTAAGGAGCTTTTTTATGGGGACTTCTTCGGTTTCTTAAATTTTACGTAACAATCATATAACCTTTGAAAGTTTACTAATAGTAAATATTTGGATACTATTGCTGTGTAATATTTACTAATAGTAATTTTTGTTGTGAGGTTATCCAAAACGGATTTTCGGTTTTTATTAAATGGTTCCTTTGCTTCGTTCGGGGCCTATTTTTGTATGTATGCGTTTAGGAAGCCTTTTACAGTGGCTACTTTTGAAGGCCTTTCATTATGGGGTGTGGATTATAAAATTATTTTGATCATCGCTCAGGTGCTGGGGTATATGATTGCCAAGTTTTTGGGGATTAAATTAATCTCTGAACTCAAAACCGATAAGCGTATTTTCTATCTGTTGGGGATGATCTTGTTTGCCGAAGCCTCTTTGCTTTGTTTTGGATTGGTAGCAGCGCCTTATAATTTCATTTTTATGTTTTTGAATGGCCTCTCCTTGGGGATGGTTTGGGGCGTTGTCTTTTCATATTTGGAAGGTCGAAAGTTGTCTGAACTACTTGGCGTTATTCTGTGTTCCAGCTTTATTGTGTCCAGTGGGGCGGTAAAATCTATTGGGTTGTTGGTGATGGATCATCTTCAGGTGTCCCAATTTTGGATGCCGGCCATAACCGGGGCAATTTTTGTGGTGCCGTTTAGCTTGTTTGCCGTGTTGTTGAATGGGTTGCCAAGTCCAATTGAGGAAGATAAGGAGTTGAGGTCGGAGCGCTTTATCATGACGTCCGATGACCGAAAAAGGGTATTCAGGACGTTTTTACTGCCTATCATTCTATTGGTGCTGTTCTATGTGTTTCTAACAGCTTTCAGAGATTTTAGAGACAATTTTTCACGGGAAATTTGGGATGCCTTAGGGTTTGAAAACAATACTTCGGTGTATACCGTCAGTGAGATTCCTATAGCCATTTTGGTATTGGTAATTATGGGAAGGATAGGTGTCATGAAACATAATTTTAAGGCATTTGTATCTTATCATTACGCTTTGATTTTTGGTGCCATTTCCATTGGGCTTGCCACCTTTTTATTTCAAATGAACTTGCTTTCTCCCGTCTTTTGGATGGTGGCCGTTGGATTTGGACTTTACATTTGCTATGTGCCTTTTAACTGTATTTTCTTTGATAGGATGATTGCTACCTTTCGCATTAAGGGAAATGCGGGCTTTTTAATTTACATCGCCGATGCCTTTGGTTATTTGGGAAGTATGAGCGTTTTGCTTTATAAGAATTTTGGTCAGAGCTCCATTTCTTGGCTCGACTTTTTCATTAAAGGAACCTATTTCATAGCTGTTTTGGGAGGTGTCATTTCTATTGCTTCCCTGGTATACTTCAGAAAAAAATATAAAAGAAACCAAAGTAGTTCTCAAGCGGAATTACAAGCTGTACTATAAATCATGGATACTAAATACGATGTAATTATTGTAGGTGGCGGTGTGTTGGGAACATTCCATGCTTACCATGCAAAACAAAAAGGATTAAAGGTTGCCATACTTGAAAAAGATCAATTTCCACAAGGGGCCACGGTTAGAAATTTTGGCCAGGTGGTGCCATCTGGAATGAATACAAAATGGCAAAACTTTGGAAGGGAAAGTCTGGAGATTTACAAGGATATCCAATCGAAGTTTGATATATCCATACGTCAAAATGGTTCGGTATACCTGGCTTCAAATTATGAAGAAGCAACCCTTATTGAAGAGCTGTCGGAAATTAATAAAGCCAATCAATACAACTCAAAACTTTTGACAAAGGGGCAGTGCTTGACCAATTACAGTGGACTTAGAAGCGATTATGTGCAAGCAGGATTGTTCTTTCCGGAAGAAGTTACCGTAGAGCCATTGACGATGATCAATAAACTTCATGCCTTTTTGAAATCTGAGGGCATGGACATTTTTTTTAAGTCGAAGGTAGTTACCTGTGAAGAAGTCAATGGGGAAGTTAAATTGAGGACGTCTACAAATGAAATTTTTATGACTTCAAAAGTAATTATTTGTAACGGGAGCGATTTTCAAACCTTGTATCCTAAAATGTTTGCAGAAAGTGATTTGGTAGTCTCTAAATTGCAAATGATGTCAACCAAGCCGCAAGCCAATTACACATTGAAAGGTTCTGTGTTAACAGGGCTTTCCATTAGACGTTATGAAGCCTTTGAGGAATGTAAATCTTATAAAGAAATAAAGGCCAAAGAGGATAAAGGTGCTTTGGAAAAGAAATGGGGCGTTCATATTTTGTTCAAACAGGCTATGGATGGATCGGTGATAATTGGGGATTCCCATGAATATGCCGATGCTGCCAATATGGATGATCTTGGGTTTGATTTGAACATGGATATAGACAACTTCATTATCCAGGAAGCAAAGAAAATTATGGGCCTGCCAAATTATGAAATCCAGCACCGTTGGTTTGGGATGTACTCCCAATGCAAAACCTCAGATATCTATCAAAATACCATTGGAGAAAACATTCATATTGTCACAGGTATTGGAGGTAAGGGAATGACCGGTAGCGCTGGGTTTTCAAAACATAATATTAATACAATTTTTAATTTTTAAATATGCATAATATAGAATTGGTCATTTTTGATATGGCTGGAACTGTGGTAGATGAGGGTAATTTGGTGTACAAAACATTGCAGCAAGTTATCAATAATGAAGGGTTTGATGTGACTTTGGATTTTGTTTTAGAATTTGGAGCTGGGAAAGAGAAGCATCACGCTATTAAAGATATTTTGGAAGAAATCGGGATAGAGGATTTTGAGGCAAAGTCTAATGGAATCTTTGAGAAATTCAAAGTGTTGTTGGCGGAAGCCTATAAAGCTTTAGAAGTGACAAGTTATCATGGTGTGGAGGAATTAATTCAGGATTTAAAGCATGCCAATATTAAGGTGGTCTTGAATACAGGGTATGATAAAGCAACAGCTCAGTTGTTGTTGGGTAAAATGAAATGGGATTTGGGAGTGCATTACGATGCCTTGTTTACGGCCGATGATGTGGAAAATGGTAGGCCAAATCCAGATATGATTTTTGAAGCCATGAAACAAACCAATATCACTGAACCTTCAAAAGTATTGAAAGCTGGAGATTCCATTATCGATATTGAGGAAGGTAAAAATGCAGCTTGTGGTTTAACGGTTGGTGTGACCACTGGGGCTCACACGGCAAAACAATTGGCATCGGCCAATCCTGATTTTGTGTTGGAATCTCTATCAGAACTCAGAGGTATTCTTCTAAAATAGTAATCGATGTTGGTTATTTGCTATTACATAAAAAAGTAAATAACCAACATTTTTGATGATTCAGTCCCTCTGTTGATGGGTACGTGCGGAATTCTTCCATCAAAAAATAAAGAATCCCCTTCTTTAAGCAGCACTTCTTCTTCACCTATAATGTAGGAACACTCACCAGATAGAATATATTTAAACTCAAAAGCATCTGTGGTTACTTTTTCCCGTTTTGAATTGGGAGCTATTTCCAAGAGTACGGTTTCAAACCCTAGGGAAGAAATCTGTTTACTAAAAATATGTTTGTAAGTGAACCCAACGGCTTCATCTTCCTTTTCAATATTTGTGTTGTCTTCCTTTCTGGAAATTATAAAATTGGAATTGCTAGTTTGGGGGATGCCCTTGAAAAATTCGGCAATTTCCACATTGAGAGCGTTGATGATATTCAATAAAACGGGCAGGGAAGGAATGGTTCTTCCATTTTCAATTCTGGAAATAAGACCGTTGCTTACTTCTGCCAATTGCGCTATGTCGCTAATATTCTGATTGTTGGATTTTCTTACCTCCTTAATATGTTTGCCTATACCAACTAAGTAATCTGTCATTTCGTTCTTTTTGGCTAAAAATACATTTTTATTTAATAGAATAGTTGCCTTGTGTTTTTTACTATTTGTAAAATAAAGGCCTTAACAATTGTTTAACAAAATTAAGGATTTATAAATGTTTTGTTCATTTTGAAAAGCGGTTAAGTTTACTTGGTAGTTTAATATTTGTAAACAAATAAAATTAAACTATCTAAAATGAACAAGACACAGCTAGTATTAATCTTTACGCTTTTTATGAGTGTATTAGGTTTTGCACAAACATCATTTAATGGGGTGGTGCAGGACGAAAATCAAATGCCTTTGCCGGGAGCTACCGTGCAGGTTAAAGGAACTAATATAGGAAGTTCCACCAATTTTGATGGGGAATTTTCTATTGTATTGCCAGAGGGACACAAGGTGATGGTGATTTCCTATATGGGATACAAAAAAATGGAGGTGAATATCGACGACTCCACAGAAACCATCTTTGTATTGGAGCCGGATGCGGCAATGTTGGATGAAGTCGTGGTAACAGCTTTAGGGATTGAAAGGGAGAAAAAATCATTAGGATATGCCTCTCAGGAAGTAGATTCAGAAGAGCTTACCCAATCAAAAGAGCCTAACTTTTTAAACAGCATGTCCGGTAAGGTTGCCGGTATGACCATTACTAATGGGTCTTCTGGTATTGGTGGTTCTGCCAATATTACCATTAGAGGGAATGCCTCTTTAAATATGAATGCCAACTCTCCACTATTTGTTGTGGATGGTACACCTGTTAGTAACCAAATTGTAGGATCTACAGGTTCTGGTACTCAGGATGTAGATTACGGTAACGGAGCTGCGGAGATTAACCCAGATAACATTGAGTCTATCAATATATTAAAAGGGCCTGCCGCAGCGGCATTGTATGGATCGAGAGCGGCGAACGGTGCTATCATTATTACGACCAAAAAAGGGAAAAAAGGAAAACTTAAAGTGAATGTAAACAGTGCTGTGAGTATTGATAACATTTTTACGTTGCCTGATTTTCAAAATGAATACGGACAAGGTAATAACATGATGTTCTCTTTTGTTGATGGTGCTGGTAGTGGTATTGCGGATGGAGTAGATGAAAGCTGGGGGCCAAGATTGGATTCTGGTTTAATGATCGCTCAGTTTGATTCTCCTAGAGAGGACGGAACTCGCGGTGGTGACTTGAATAGTTCTTCACCTATCATTCCTACGGCTTGGGTGTCTCATCCAGATAACGTTAAGGATTTCTTCGAAACAGGATATACCTACACCAACAGCTTGTCTGTGTCAAAGTCGGGAGATATGGGAAGCGTACGTTTCTCTTACCAAAACTTCGATCAAACAGGAGTAGTGCCTAACACCGATTTGAAAAGACATACGGTGAACATGGCGGCATCTATCAACTTGACAGATGAAATTACCTTGAATTCAAACGTAAACTATGTGAAGAGCGACAGTGGTAACCGTCCTTCTTTAAGTTACGGTACTGAAAACGTAATGTATTTATGGACATGGTACGGACGTCAGATCAATACTGCCAGTTTAAGAGATTATTGGATGGATGGCTTGGAAGGAATCCAACAATTCAATTACAACTACAACTACCATGACAACCCATATTTCAATGTATATGAAAACACCAACGCCCAGGATAAGGACAGAGTATATGGTAATATCAATTTGAACTACCAAATCACCGATGCACTTAGCTTGATGGTGCGTACAGGTAGAGATTTTTACCGTGACCTTCGTATGAAGAAAAGAGCGTTTAGTACGCAGCGTTTCCCCTTGGGGTACTACAGAGAAGACAATGTGTTTTTTGAAGAAATCAACTCCGATTTCTTGTTGAGCTACAACAAAACATTTAACGATAAATGGGATTTCAGCCTTTCTGTAGGTGGAAACCAAATGAAACAAAAACAGGATTACCAACAAACAGTAGCAGACCAGTTGATCAACCCTGGAGTGTATTCGTTCAATAATGCAAGGTCGCCTTTGGCCGTTACAGTTTCTGATTATGAGAAGCGAATCAACAGTTTGTATGGCTTTGCCCGTTTTGCTTACGATGATAAATTGTTCTTGGATATTACTGGTAGAAATGACTGGTCTAGTACTTTGCCAACAAGCAACAATTCTTATTTCTACCCATCGGCTACCTTAAGTGCGATTCTTAGCGAAATGGTGAACATGCCTAAGTTTGTAACTTTTGCAAAAGTGCGTGCCGCTTATGCCGAGGTTGGTAACGATACCAATCCATATAAATTGACCAGTTACTTCAACAATGAATCTGCTTTTGGATCATATCCTGTGTTAACGGAGTCTTCTGCACTTCCAAATGCCAACTTAAAGCCGGAGTTGACCTCTTCTTATGAATTTGGTGCCGATTTGCGTTTCTTCGGTGGTAGATTGAATCTTGATGCCACTTACTACAGCAGTACGACCAAAAACCAGATTATTGGAATTGATACCGATATTGCTAGTGGCTATACAAGTAAGCTGATCAATGCCGGAGAGGTGAAAAATTACGGTATTGAGGCGATGTTGAACATCAAGCCAGTGGTGACCAATGATTTCACCTGGAATGCCATGTTCAATTTTGCGAAAAACAAAAGTGAAGTTACCGATTTGGGTGGTGTAAACTACACCTTGACCAGCAGAAACGGCGCTTATATCCAAGCACGTGAAGGCGGTTCTGTAAGTGCTATTTATGGTATCGGATTCCAAAGAGTAGAAGATAAAAACAGTCCTTATTACGGTGAAATCATTTACGGTTCTGACGGATTGCCACTAAAAACAGGTGATTTGGAATACCAAGGAGATTATGCTCCAGACTTTACATTGGGTATCCAAAACTCCTTCAAATACAAAAACTTCGATTTTGGTTTCTTGTTTGACATTAGAGAAGGAGGTATCGTAGTGTCTAGAACTAAAACCATTGCAAGTACAGCAGGTCAGTTGAAGGAAACTTTGGTAGGTAGAGAAACTGGTATTGTAGGTGATGGTGTGGTAGAGGTATCTCCAGGAGTGTATGAGCCCAATAGCGTTAACGTAAACGCGAGAACTTGGAACTACAGCTACTACGATCGTAATAATGTGGAAGCCGCAAAATACGACGCATCTTACACCAAATTGAGAGAAGTGACTTTAGGGTATAGCTTACCAAACTCTTTTACTGATAAAATCTTTGCTGAAAACGTACGCTTCTCCCTAACTGGGCGCAACTTGGTGTTATGGACAGACAACCCGCACTTTGATCCAGAAACCGTTGCTGTTGCTGGAGGAACTTTACAGCCTGGTATAGAGAACATGTCTTTGCCAAGTACCAGAACTTTTACATTCAACATTAATATCGATTTCTAAAAAATTGTTACTCATGAAATTAAATTTATATAAAACCAAAAAATTAGTGCTCCTAGGAGGCGTGTTGGCTACAGCACTGTCTTGCACAAAGGACTTTGAAGAAGTAAACACAAACCCCAATTATCCAGGGTCTGCCTCACCGGAATACTTAATTCCTGGAATTATGCGCGAAGTGGGATATTACTGGGGAGGTGAAGCTTGGGAAGAAGGCTTTACAACCGTTCAGTACGCAGCCCGTTTACAGTTTACAGATCAAGATCGTTATATCTGGAATCCAGCTTCCAATCCTTACAACTTTACATATGACAATATGAGAGATGTCATGAACGTGATCAACGTATCTCGGGATAACGAAAATATGCAAGGGTACTATGGTGTTGGTTTGGTATTGAAATCCTTCATTTACTCCTATGCTACAGATGCCTATGGAGATATCCCTTATGCCAATGCCATCATGGGGCTTAGGGACAATAACATTACGCCAGATTTTTCATATCAAAGTGAAATTTATGAAGGGTTGTTGAACGACTTGGCACTTGCCAATGAAGTCCTTGCCAATGCTACAAACATTTCTGGAGATATTATTTACGGAGGAAATGTGGGCATGTGGCGGAAATTTGCCAACTCCTTGCGTTTGCGTTTGCTAATGCGTATTAGCGATGTAGATCAGGCAAGAGCACAGCAGGAAATGCAGCAGATTGTGTCTAACCCTTCTCAATATCCTGTTTTTGGAGGGAATGAAGACATGGCCGTTATCCAATGGAATACCGATAACCCACAGCCTAAATATACTACGCGTTCGGGGAGTTTCGATGAGGTGCGTTTAAGTCAAACCTTGGAAACGCGTTTGAAAGCATTCAACGATACCCGTTTAAAAGTATTTGCACAACCAACATCGGCTTCTGGAGCAGGAATTTACTCAGATAACTGGGACGATTACGTAGGGATGCCTAATGGTTTGGATGACGAAGCTGCCTTGTCTTACAGCCCTTCTGGAAATCCAGAGGAGTCTGGTTCCAACTATATTTCTAGAATGGGAATCCTATTGGCTTGTAGAGCTTGTAATACAGAATTGGCTTCGGCTACCGCTTCCCAAACTATTTTGATGAGCTATTCTGAATTGGCTTTCATTTTGGCGGAAGCTAAAGAAAGAGGCTTGATTTCTTCGGGTGATACTGCACAAAACTACTACGAAAATGGGATTGTGGCATCTTTTGAATATTACACGGAAAGAGTGGCAGAGTGGACAGATATTGCAAATGCAATGGCCAATACAGATCTTGAGGCTTATTTAGATCAAGCAGGAGTTCTTTACACAGGATCTACACAAGAGAAATTGGAGTTGATTGCTTTGCAAAAGTGGATTGGTTTGTTCTACACTGGTTTTGAAGGTTGGTCAGACTGGAGACGTACAGGGATGCCAGAAGTGGTTCCAGGGCCTGGTGCTGCCAATAGTGGTAAAGTTCCAGTACGCTTTATGTATCCAAACGATGTGAAATCTACTAATAATGCCAATTATCAAGAGGCGGTTAACCATATGGGAGGTGATGATATCAATATCCGCCTTTGGTGGGATGTTGCTGATAATAACTAGGTTTTAGAACAGCATGAAGTTTACTAAAATTTTAAGCATGACCATAGGGATTTGTTCCCTATGGTCTTGTGTTTCAGAAAAGACACAGGAGTTTGTACCTGTAAAGCATGTAGTGGTAATTGGTTTTGATGGCTTAAGTCCAGATGGGATTGAAAATGCACAAACCCCAAATTTTGATAAAATTATAAGCGAAGGCGCTTCTTCCATGCAGGCAAGGTCTGTACTGCCTTCCAGTTCTAGTACCAATTGGGCGTCTATGATTATGGCGGCCGGTCCGGAGCAACACGGTATAACATCCAACAATTGGGAAAAGAACAATTTTGTGATGCCTACGGTTGTTAAAAGTGAAGACTTCCTTTTTCCAACCATATTTAATGATATCAACAAGCAAATACCAAATGCCGAAATCGGTGCCATTTACGATTGGGGAGGTTTCGGGCGTTTGTTTGAAAAAGATGCTGTAGACTTTGATGTCAACCCTAAAGGTGAAGATGAGACCGCTAAGACGGCAATACAATATATTTCAGAAAAACAGCCCACATTTACCTTCGTTCATTTTGACCACGTAGACCATGCGGGGCATGAATATGGGCATGGTACTGCGGAGTATTACAAATCTGTAGAGAAAGCCGATGCTTTATTGGGACAAGTTATGGAGGCTATCAAATCGTCTCCAATGGCAGACGATACGGTAGTTGTTATCAGTTCGGACCATGGTGGTTTGGGGAATGGTCATGGAGGAGAAACGCTGCAGGAAATGGAAATTCCGTTTATCGTTTGGGGGAAATCTGTAAAAAAGGGCGTAACCCTTGAATACCCTGTGTACCAATATGACAATGCGGCTACGGTGGCCTTTGCTCTGGGCGTAAAATTGCCAATGGCCTGTATTGGGCGCCCTGTAAAAAATGCCTTTGTTGGTTTTGATGAAGCAGATGCCTATCCTATTGCAAAACGATTTGCAGCGCCTGTTATTTTGCCAAATTTCGATACGTATAAAAGAGCGGGAGGTATGTTCAAGGATGATGCTGAAGTTGTTATTAACGGAAGCGGAGAACTTAGATACACATTGGATGGCAGCATGCCAAATGCATCTTCAGAGCTTTACAAAGAACCTTTTAAAGTTACTGAAAATACCGTGGTGAAAAGTGCGGTTTTTAAAGAAGGAGCTGTGGCCAGTACAGTAACCGAAGCGTTTTTTAGAATCATTCCTGCCAATGCAAAGCCTACGGTTTCCTATGACATATTTTATATGAATGACTTGACGAGCATTCCGTTCTTAGGGAATCAAAAGGCTAATGAAACTGGGCTTTGTTTTGAAATTACTTCAGATGAAATTGAGGCTAAAATCAAGGAAAATACCGTGGTGAGATTCTCTACTCAAATTGTTGTTGAAACGGAGGATGAGTACAGTTTTTACACAAGATCTGATGACGGAAGTTATTTAAAGGTAAACAATGAAATGGTGGTTGATAATGATGGCGACCACGGTGTCAAAGAAAAAGGCGGAAAAATAACGCTTAAACCAGGGGTATATCCTTTAGAGGTAGTTTGGTTTAACGGTGGTGGCGGAAGTTGGTTGGATGTGTCCTACCAAACCAAAACCATGACCAAACAAATCATTCCTGCTACAATTTTAAAATAAACATGATTTTTAAGAAGAAATACAAGCTTTTATTGTGTGGTTTTTTGTCTAGTTTACTTCTTTTCTCCCAGGAAGAATTTCCTTCTTGGGAAGAAGGAGTAATGGAAATTCACCACATTAACACAGGGCGTGGTGATGCTTGCTTCGTCATAATGCCCGATGGTACCACCTTACTGATCGATGCTGGGGATACTTCCGAAACCCATCCAAGGACCTTGTCTGCAAGGAATGAAGTGCTGAAACCTAATAATACCAAATCGGCACCGGAATGGATTGTAGATTATATCCGTCAGTTTGCTCCTAAAAGCAAACCCGTGAATTTGGACTATGCCCTGATTACTCATTATCACGATGACCATTTTGGGGAAGCCGATTCAGTGAGAACACTGGCTCCTGGGGGCTATCAGCTTACGGGGATTATGGAAGTGGGAACCTTGATGCCCATAAAAACACTCATTGATCGAGGGAGTGAGTTTCCTATCAATCTAAAAGATAAAAAGGTGCAGTCGCAGGAGCGTTTCATCAATGATTCCTATAAAATGATGGCTACCTTAAGGGAATACTGGAAGTTTATAGATTTTCAGAATAAAACCAACGGATTGGTTCACGAAACGCTAAAGGCCGGAGAGAAGTATCAAATTCAATTGTTATATGCACCTGAGAATTATCCTGAATTTCATATCCAGAATGTGGCCGTAAATGGTCAAATCTGGACGGGAGAGAAGAATTTTACTTTTGATTTATTCAAGGAAGGCGACTATCCAGGTGAAAATCCGTTAAGTACCTGTATTAAAATTACCTATGGAAAATTCGATTATTTCACAGGAGGCGATGTGAATGGAATTGATGAATTGGGTGGTACGAATTTCAATAGTTTGGAATCTAATATTGCACCGGTGGTTGGAGCTGTAGATGTAGCTGCCTTGAACCATCACGGGAACAGGGATTCGCAAAATGCCTATTATGTAAGAACGATTCGCCCAAGAGTTTGGGTGCAGCAAAATTGGTCCTCTGATCATCCAGGGGATGATGTATTGCGAAGAATTTTATCCGAAAAAATATATCCTGGTGAAAGAGATGTGTTTTCTACCACTATGCTCCAGGCCAATAGAGATGTTATTGGAGGAAAGCTGGATCAATACAAAAGTCAAAACGGACATGTGGTAGTGCGAGTGGAAAAGGGTGGAGATGCTTACAAAGTTTTTGTGTTGAATGATACTACCCAAACACGTGAGTTGCTAAAACAATTTGGACCATATGAATCAAGATAGTACTTCCCTGAACAAAAGAACCGAGGGGGATATCAACATGACTCCCGCTCGAGAATCTTGGTTGAAAACAGAAGTGGATGAAAGTACGGCTGAGTTGTTGGAAAAGGACGCGCGTTATTTTTTGCATCAGTCTATGTCTACGCCATGTTTAGATGTTTTACAAGCCTGCGAAGGACCTTCATTTGAAAATATTTCAGGGAAAACCTATTTGGATTTTCACGGTAATAATGTACATCAAATAGGATATGGAAATCCTAAACTAGTTGAAAATTTGATCAAACAACTGCAAACACTGTCATTTTCACCTAGACGATTTACCAACGAGCCCGCCATCAATTTCGCTGAAAAGTTAGCCTCCTTGACACCTTCCAATTTAAACAGGGTACTCTTAACCCCTAATGGAAGTTCTGCTGTTGGGATTGCTTTAAAGTTGGGACGCGCCATAACTAAAAAGTTTAAAGTGGTCTCGTTTTGGGATTCCTTCCATGGTGCTTCCTTGGATGCCATTAGTGTAGGGGGGGAATCGGTTTTTAGAGAATATATGGGGCCTTTAATGCCGGGTGTGGAACGTATTCCCCCACCAGTGACCTATCGGGGTATTTTTGAAAACAACGAAGACAAATGCTTGGAGTATTTGGAATATGTGTTTTCAAAAGAGAATGACATAGGAGTGTTTATTGCCGAAACCATCAGAAATACCGATGTGCAAATCCCATCAAAGCATTTTTGGCAAGAAGCCCGAAAACTTTGCGATACCTATGGCGTACTGCTGGTCTTGGATGAAATCCCAATTGCCTTAGGTAGAACAGGGAAGATGTTTGCCTTCGAGCATTATGGCATTGAGCCAGATATTCTTTGTATTGGCAAAGGATTGGGTGGAGGCATTGTCCCTCAGGCGGCCATTATCACTAGAGACGATTACAATGTCTTTGGAGATATTTCCCTAGGTCATTATACTCATGAAAAAAGTCCTTTGGGCTCTGTAGCAGGTCTGACCACTATTGAGCTTTTACAAAATGGAGGCCTTTTGGAAAAAGTTCATCAAGACGAAACATATTTAGAAACTGCTTTGTCATCACTCAAAAAGAAACATGATATCATTGGTGATGTGAGAGGCTTGGGAATGCTTTGGGGAATTGAGTTGGTAAAAGATAGAATCACCAAAGAAAAAGCTGTTGAAGAAGCTGAGCAAGTCATGTACGAATGTTTAAAACAAGGACTGAGTTTTAAAGTGTCCTCGGGTAACGTCTTGCAGTTGTCGCCCGCTTTGACCATTTCACGAGAAGATTTGGATAAAGCATTGCACATATTAGATACAAGTTTAACCATTGTAAATGGAAATCAATAACATGAAAAAAATAGGATTAGCGGTAATCGCATTTATAAGTTTACATTCAGTTTTCTCACAAAGCGAAAAGATGGAGTTTTTAGTGAAACCCTACCTTCAGGATGCAGAACCAAGTTCAATCAAGATTATGTGGGAAACCAGTCAAGGTGAAGAAAGTATTGTAGAATACGGGCCAACACCTAAACTGGGCAAGAAATCAATAGGTACTGCTGAAAATGTAGACTTCGGAAAGTCAAGATTACATACCGTGAAATTGGAAGGCTTGAAACGTTTTACCGAGTATTATTACCGTGTGAGAACGGGGAAATTGGTCTCGGATATTTATCAGTTTAAAACGCCTCCTTTTGCCTCAGATCAAGAGTCTTTCAATATTGTGGCTATGAGCGATATGCAAAAGGATCACAATCATCCCGATAAGTTTTTGGAAGTGGTTAACGATGGTATTTTACAATATCTGGATAAGGCTTTTGAAGGTGAATTGCCAGAAAATTTGGCAATGGTTTTAATCCCGGGTGATTTGGTGCAGGACGGTACGAAATATGGCCAATGGCAAAACGATTTCTTCAAACCGGGAGAAAAGTTGTTTTCCGAAGTGCCTGTGTATCCTGCTATAGGAAACCATGAAAACAACTCGGTGTTCTACTTTAAATATTTCAGCCTTCCGGAAAATGGAACACCTGCCTATGCTGAGCATTGGTGGTATAAAGACTATGGAAATACACGTGTTATCGGTTTAAATTCCAACGATGGTTACAGAGATAGCAAACACCAATACGAGTGGTTGAGACAACTGTTGGAAGACACAGCAAACAATGAAGATATCGATTTTGTTTTTGCTCAAATGCACCATCCTCATAAATCCGAATTGTGGATTCCTGGGGAAACGGATTTTAGTGGAAAAGTGGTGAAAATGCTGGAGGATTTTTCAACGAAAACAGGAAAGCCTAGTATTCATTTTTTTGGGCACACACACGGATATTCCAGAGGACAATCCAAAGAGCACAAGCATTTGTGGATCAATGTTGCTTCGGCTGGGGGCGCTATTGATAACTGGGGAGAGTACGAAGGTCGCGATTACAATGAATTCACTGTAACCCAGGATGAATATGGGTTTGTCATGGTAGAAGTAGATGGGGATCATCACAACCCAAAATTCACCATAAAGAGAATCAGTCGTGGAAACAATATTGTTGGAACAAAGGATAATGAGCTAACGGATAGTATTACCGTTTGGAAAAAGGAAAGAAAGCCAAAAGCTCCGGTGGCGATTTCACCCAATGCACAGGAATCTATTGAAGGGGTTATGCTGAAAGCAGGTCCTTTTGAAAGTGATTTTAAGGATGCGTTTCACGCGGCTTCCCATTGGCAGGTGTCGGAAGATCAAAGTTTTGAAAAGCCTGTTTTTGATAGTTGGAAGCAGTTTGAGAATTGGTACTATTTGGAAGACCGCCAGAAGGGGGATGATTTAACCGATGAGAAAACCAATAGGCTAAAACCTAACACGACCTATTATTGGAGGGTAAGGTACAGGGACCAAAACCTGAACTGGAGTGAATGGTCCCAAGTATTATCATTTGAAACAAAACAATAAATATTAAAGTGATGAAAAGAATACTATTATCAGTAGGGGTATTGCTACTGTCAATGAGCACTGTAAAAGCCCAAACAAAAACAGACACTCCAAAGGTTGTTGTGATTACTATGGACGGATTGCGTTGGCAGGAGTTGTTTTCTGGTGCTGATGTCAAATTGGTGGAAAACAAAAAATATGTAGATAATCCCAAAAGATTAAAAACTGAATTTTGGCGAGAAAATCCTAATGAAAGAAGAGCAACCTTGATGCCTTTTGTTTGGGGGCAAGTTGCTAAAATGGGACAAATCCATGGCAATAGAAACTTAGGGAGTTATGTGAACTTAACCAATAACATGTGGTTTTCGTATCCGGGCTATAATGAAATCTTAACAGGAAAGGCCGATGACGAGCATATCACAAGTAACGAGAAAATAAACAATCCAAATGTGACCTTCTTGGAAAGACTTCAAAATACGTCTGCCTATAACGGGAAAATAGCTGCGTTTGGCAGTTGGGATGTATTTCCTTATATCATTAATGAAGAGCGTTCTGGAATTCCTGTAAATGCCGGTTTTAAAACTGCAAAAGGCGATAGTTTATCGCAAAAAGAATTGTTTTTGAATGAACTTCAGCCAGAGGTGCCATCGCCATGGGATTCGGTAAGGTTGGATGCCTTTACGGCAGGTTATGCTGTTGAGTATATGAAGCGGGAGCATCCAGAAGTGGTGTATGTGGCTTTTGGGGAAACCGATGATTTTGCCCATGATGGGGAATATGATTCCTATTTAAAGGCTGCTAGAAATACCGATGGATTGATCAAGAAATTATATGATTTTACCCAGCAAGATGACTTTTATAAAGACAATACCGTATTTATTATTTCTACAGATCATGGTCGTGGTGAGAAGCCTGTTGACGATTGGAGAAATCACGGTAGAAAAATAAACGGTGCCGATCAAGTTTGGATGATTGTTTTTGGTCAGGGAGTAGAAGCTTTGGGAGAAGTATCTTCGGAAGAGCGTTTGTTCACTAACCAAATTGCTCCAACCGTGTTGGAGATTTTAAACAAGACAGAGTTGGGAGACGGTATGGAAGGAAAAGCTTTAAAATTACAGCTAAAGAGTTAGTTGATTTTTTTATGTAATTGTTGAATTGTTTTAACCGGTATTACATGTCGTGGTACCGGTTTTTTTGAAGTTTAGCCTCAACGATTTCTAGTTCTATTAATATTGAAAATATGATAAAAATGAAATATATATTATACATCATTACAGGTTTGTTTTTTGTGAATATCTATTCACAGGAAGCAGATACATTTAAAGTACTTACTTATAACATTTGGAACGGATTTGATTTCGGTAAGGATACGATGCGTTTGAAAAATTTCCAGACCTGGATGAAGCAACAGGATGTTGATGTAGCAGCGCTTCAGGAGTTGTGTTCCTATACCGACCAAAGGTTACAGGAGGAAGCCAAACAATGGGGGCATAATTATACATTGCTTTTAAAGAATACAGGGTATTCTGTTGGGATTACTTCTAAATATCCAATAGAGCTTAAAGAAAGAATACTTAAAGATTTACATCATGGTGCTTTGCATTGTAAAATTCAGGATGTCGATTATATAATAGTGCATTTAAATCCGGAAAACATCGCTAAGCGGAGAAATGAAATGAAGGTGTTGTTTCGTAAAATTGAAGACATTTTAAAGACGACAGACAAACTTATAGTGCTCGGTGATTTTAATTCCAATTCACCGTTCGATCAACATCTTTATGATCTTAATGGAGAACTTATAAAACGCATGGAAAAGGAAGATAATAAGAAAACCGGACTTAACGGAAATTTAGATAATGGCCAGTTGGATTATTCTGTGATTTCCGGGTTTTTGTCAATGAACTTATATGATGTATTGTTACCGTATTCACAGGCTCTGGAGCAAAGAATCAGCTTTCCTACGCCTGCATTAATACCTAGATATTTTGAGACAGAAAGCCAGGTAGATAGTTGTGGTGAACGAATAGATTATATGCTTGTTTCACGGGCATTGTATATTAATAGTCTTGTCGCTCAGGCGTTAAATGGAGTGGATAATGATTTGCTATCTGATCACTATCCGGTGATGGCTCAATTTAGAAAATAATGAGAAGTAAAATAGCATTTATAATTTTTACACTTTTAGTGGCCTTTATGCTTTCTTGTGTTCAAGGCATTACGGAAACCTCAGAAAATTTATTGCCAACCAAAATTAGTATATCAGGCACTTCCTTTGTGGATCAGTTAGGTAGAAAAGTGATATTAAACGGGGTGAACCTGGTTAATAAAAATCCTGAAGTTGGTTATATAGGCACTGAAGACTCCATCACCTTCAAGAACTTTAAAAAGTGGGGATTTAATGTGGTACGTTTGGGAGTTATTTGGGATGGTTTGGAAACTGAACCAGGCAAATACAATGAAGTGTATTTAAAGAAAATTGATCAGCAAATTAAATGGGCAGAAGCGGCAAGTTTATTTGTGTATCTTGATATGCATCAGGATTTATTTAGTGTAAAATATAGTGATGGTGCACCCAAGTGGGCTACTCTTGATGGCGGACAACCTCACTATGAAGGTGAAGTCTGGAGCGATTCGTATTTAATCAGTCCTGCAGTACAAACAGCCTTTGATAATTTTTGGAAAAACACACCGGTAAAGAATGGCATTGGAGTACAGGATTATTATGTAAATGCATGGAAGGTATTGGCTCAACGCTATAAAGGGAATAATACTGTTATTGGATATGATTTAATGAATGAACCATTTCCGGGTTCGGTAGCTCAATCGTTTATGCCTGTGTTGTTTGGTGCCTATGCTAACATATTGGAAGAGCAAACGGGAGAATACGTTGCTATTGAGGGTTTGATTTCACAATGGTCGACAACCACTGGTCGATACGAAGCTTTAAAGAATTTAAATGACAAGGAACTTTTTTCTGATTTAATTGGAGCGTTGTACGAATTAAACAGTGTCTTTGAAAAAACAGCATTACAGCCATTTTACCAAAAAGTAGCAGATAGTATACGCTCCATAGACCAAGAGAAGCTCTTGTTTATAAACCACAGTTACTTTTGTAATAGTGGAATTGAAACGGCACTGGAACCCATGCATTTAGCAGGTCATGAGAAAGATTCGTTAATTGCTTACGCGGCACATGTTTACGATTTGTTAGTGGATACCGAAAATTTAGAAAATTCAAGCCATGCTCGGTTAGAGGTTATTTATGAAAATGTTCACAAAAGTAGTCGGCGTATGAATGTGCCTGTTATTATAGGGGAATGGGGGGCGCTTTCAGGTAATTCAGCAGGGATGAAAAATCTGGCTGAAGCAAATCTGGGATATATTGATAAGTACTTTTTTAGCGAAACCTACTGGGCATATAGCCAAGGTGTTGAGGATCTTTTATATTTTAAAGAGGCGCTTGTGCGTCCACAGCCTTATGTGGTTTCGGGGACTCTAATTTCTAATAACTATAATTCTAAAACAGGCGAATTTGTTTGCGAATGGAATGAAAGTTTAGATTCTAAATCACCTACTGTTTTTTATTTGCCTAATATCAATAAGTGGAATTTTGAATCGGTAACCTATAAGTATCGAATTGAGAATATAGATCAATCCAATGCTGGTTATCTGGTTGTTTTTCCAACAGGAGAAAAAAGTAGACGTTTAGGAATCAGTATGAAATAAGAATGAAGCACAGCAAATTGAATAAATTTTAATTCCATCTCATGGAATATTGAATCTATAAATACAGCCAAAGAGTTAAAAGATTTTTCTTATCAATGTTAACCAGTGGTTACATCAAACAATTGCTGTTTTTTTTTGTTGTTTGATATGTAGGTGGCTGGTAATGAGTTTTTTTTGAAATTTTGGTTAGGCTTGGGTAACTGGGGCGACAAAGTAAGGTTTTGGGATTTCTTTAACTATGCTTTACATTTTCTTAAAATACGGGAGCTTAGGTTTTTCTTACTTTTGCATCTTCGTAAGTCAAAGTAAAAAGATTAGGATGGAGAGAAACCTAATAATGCTTTTGAAATTGAATTACAAACCGTAAACATTAAACCTAAATACAAAAACATAGAATGAAGTTAATTTTAAGTGTTATGGCTTTCTTGACAATTGGTTTTGGATATAGCCAACAGTCAGAAAAAAAAGCAGTAAAGGAAAACAATAAACCTTTAAATGTCATTTTGCTGATAGGAGATGGTATGGGGCTGTCCCAAATGTCATCAGTGTTTTATTTCAAACAGGACAGTATCAACCTTCCAAATTTTGAGCATGTAGGTTTGTTAAAGACCTCGTCTAGTTCGCATTTAATTACCGATTCTGCTGCTGGGGCTACGGCTTATGCATGTGGGGTGAAAACCTATAACGGTGCTATTGGAGTATTGCAGGATACCACTGCTGTTGAAAATATGACCGAAGTACTTTCTAAAATGGGCTATAAAAATGGTTTGGTAGCCACGTCTTCAATTACCCATGCTACACCAGCGTCTTTCTTTGCCCACGTGGCAAGCAGAAAATTTGATGAGGCCATTGCGGCGCAATTGCCAACTTCTAATATTGACTTTTTTGCAGCGGGAGGTTTGAAGTTCTTCAACAAGAGAAAAGACGGAGCGGATTATATAGCTGCGTTGGAAAAGAAGGGTTTTGAAATGGATACCGTGCAATTAGGAGATAAAAAACTTAAAAAGAACCGAAAATACGGGTATTTGTTGGCTGAAGATGGCATGCCTAAAATGACCGAAGGAAGAGGGGACTTTTTACAGGAAGGTACAGAAAAGGCCTTGAGTTATTTATCACAGACTTCTGGAGGGTTCTTTTTAATGGTAGAAGGTTCACAAATTGATTGGGGAGGCCATGACAATGAGGCGCAGTACCTGATTGAAGAAATGAAGGATTTTGACAATGTGATTGGCGCTGTACTTGATTTTGCCAAGAAGGATGGAAATACATTGGTGTTAATGACTGCCGACCATGAAACGGGAGGATTCACACTAGCATCAAAAGAAGGCGATTATAATGAGGTAACACCAACCTTCTCCACGGGAGGGCATTCTGGAACTATGGTGCCTGTGTTGGCTTATGGAAAAGGCGCTGAAAACTTTGGTGGTATTTATGAAAACAATGAGTTGTACCATAAAATTTTGGCCTTGATCCAACAAGACAGAATTGTGGAGTAAATAATCAATAGAGATAAAATAAAAGCAGGTGCTTAGAAGTCCAATTTAGGATTTTTAAGCACTTGTTTTTTTATGAAAAGGTTGAGGTTTAAAGTGAATTCTTATTGATGAAATCGTGGAATTTTGTTTTGTACTGTTCCGAAACGGTAATGCGTTGGTTGTTGATAATAATTTGGCTACGTTCGATGGTTTCAATATTTTTTAAGGAAACAATATATGATCTGTGTACTCTCATAAAGTCTTCTTGCGGCAGTTCCTCCTCTAAGGATTTTAAACTCATTAGGGTGAGGATGGGTTTGGGAGTGTCTTTTATCCAAATTTTCACATAATCCTTTAAACCTTCAAAATACAAGACATTTTTTAGCTCAATACGCAACTGGCGGTATTCAGATTTTACAAAAATAAATTCCTTTTGAGGAGGTAAAGTCTCAATTGGAGTATTAGGGGTATCATGTCCTTTTGAAGGTTGCAACCTTAGTCTGGCCTTATTGGCTGCCGTTAAAAATTCGGCATAATCAAAGGGTTTTAGGAGATAGTCAATGGCATTTACTTTAAAACCTTCCAAAGCATACTGGTCGAAAGCAGTGGTAAAAATAATCCCCGTTTCTTTGGGAAGCAATTTGGAAAGTTCCATGCCGGACAGGTCAGGCATTTGGATGTCCAGAAAGATAAGGTCGACTGTCGTTTGGTTTAAGAATTCCAGAGCATCGATGGCATTTCCAAACTTGCCTTGTAATTCCAAAAAGGGTGTTTTTTTAATGTAGTCTTCTACCAATCCCAAGGCCATTGGTTCGTCATCAACGGTAATACAAGTAAGTTTGTTGCTGCTCATTTCCTAGTGGTTTAAATCAATCTCCAAAACTGTGGTGTATGTATTGTCTTTTAATTCTGTGGTTAAGCTATGCTTTCCTGGATAGAGTAGTTCCAGACGTTTTTTGAGGTTTTCCAAGCCAATACCAGAACCACTTTTATCGCTTTTTTCTTTAGGAAAGTTAGGGTTTTTTGAGACAAACAAAACCTTATTATTGTTAATATCCATGTTAAAAGATATGTCCCCTTCCTTATTAGCGGAAACCCCATGCTTAAAGGCGTTTTCTATCAATGAGATGAACAATAGCGGGGCAATTTTGATGTTTTGGGACACCACAGGGAAGGTGTAATTTACCTGGGTAGTTTCTGGAATCCTAATTTTCCCCAATTCAATATAACGCTTTATAAAATCAATTTCATGCGAGAGGCTTACAGATTCGGTTTTCGTATCATATAGTAGGTATCTCATTAGTTTAGCCAATCCATGAAGGCTGGTTTTTGCCGTTTCTGGAGCGGTGTCTACCAAGGCATAGATATTGTTTAGGCTATTGAAGAAAAAATGGGGCTGCAACTGGTATTGCAAATGCTGAAGTTCGGAATGGAGCTTTACATTGTCGGCTTCGGTTTTTTCAAATTCTATTTTCATCCAACGCTCAGTAGTCTTTATAGCTATTGCGAATGCCAAAGGCAGCAAATAGGTGATAAACTGAAGGTAGAAGAACAAATCCTTTGGAGGAGGATTTTTCATGTTCTCCATTTTCATAGGAGGCATCTCCCGCATGCCATCAAAAACCAAATGATTTAATTGAAATTGAAGGGAAATAAGGGCTATGATGCAAATCAGGTTGATCATACTGAATAGCCAAACCTTCTTTTTAAAAAGTAATCTATCGATCAGCCAAATATAATTTAGGTAGAAAATAGAAGCAAAGACTGATAATTGCAGCCAAGTCCTAACCATGATGGCCCTGTCAAATTGATTTTGGCCCGAAGAGTTCGATAGCAGGTAAGGGGTGCTGAAGATGAACCCCCATACCAATATATGTGAGATAATGCTTATAGCTTTTCGGTTTTTATATTTTTTAAAGAAATCATTCATATCTCAAAGCTGTTATAGGGTCTAAAGCGGCTGCTTTTTTTGCGGGGTACCATCCAAAAAATATTCCGGTAACGGCACATACCACAAATGAAATGACGACGGAATAAGAGGTGATCACTGTTGGCCAACTTAAAATATTTTCAATAAAAAACGAAGCGGCCAAGCCTAAAAGCACTCCCAAAAGGCCTCCGGAAATACTGATCATGACAGCCTCAATTAGAAATTGAGTAAGGATGTCCCTCCCTTGTCCACCTACGGCCATTCGTAATCCAATTTCGCGGGTGCGTTCTTTTACCGATACGTACATAATATTCATAATGCCAATGCCACCCACCAAAAGGGATATGCCTGCAATGGCTACCAACAGGATGGTAAGTATGTCGTTTGTTGAGCTGAACATGGAAACCAATTCTTCCATAGAAAATACGTTAAAATCATCCTCATCATTAGGGCCTATTTGGTGGGAACTTCTCAAAATGCTTGTAATTTCCTCTACAGCATCTTGAGCCTGTTCTTCACTTAGGGCAGACGCGCTAATGGAATGTAAGTAATCTATGGCTAATATACGTTTTTGTACCGTGGTATAGGGCGCTATGATGACGTTATCCTGATCTTGCCCAAACGTGTTTTCTCCTTTTTTAGTCAATACGCCGATTACTTTCATGGGGATGTTGTTGAACCTAATGACTTTTCCAATAGGGTCTACACCTTCACTAAATAAATTGTCTACCACGGTTTGCCCCAATACCACCACTTTGGCGGCTGCTTTAACTTCGGCTTCTGTAAAGATGCTTCCTGTTTTTACTTCCCAGGACTTCACAGCTAAATAATCTGGTAAAACGCCGTAAATGGATGTGGGCCAGTTGTTGGTGCCGTTTATGGATTGTCCGCTACCTTCTACCATGGGGGTTAGATAGGTGAGGAGTGTGCTGTTGTCTTTTAGATTCTGAAAGTCTTTTAAGGTCAGGGTTTGCATTTGGCCGGGATCCATTCGCACCCCTCCGCGCATTTCCGATCCTGGTCTGATGGTAATCATGTTTGAACCCATTTTTGCAATTTGACTTTTAATGCTTTGACTGGAGCCTTCCCCAATGGCCAACATGGCAATTACAGAGGCTACGCCAATAACAATTCCTAGCATGGTTAAAAAGGTTCTAACCTTATTTAGGATGATTGCTTTCCATGCAATTTTTAATAAATTAAATAGCTTCACCTTACAAGTTTTTTTGGTTACGAATTGTCTTCTTACTCATGCCTCTAACTGTTTCACTCTGTTTCATGGTCTTCTTTTGGCAAAAGCGATAACATTTCACTGGCGTCCTTCACATTACTGTTTAGGGCGTCCTTTATAATTTTTCCGTCTTTTAAGACGATGGTACGTTGACTGAACTCTGCAATATCTGGTTCGTGGGTTACAAAAACGATGGTTTTTCCTTGACGGTTCAGGTCTTGAAAAAGGGCCATGATTTCATAGGACGTTCTTGTGTCTAAATTGCCGGTAGCTTCGTCCGCCAATATCACAACAGGATTGTTCACTAAAGCTCGTGCAATGGCTACCCGCTGTTGTTGCCCTCCCGACAATTGGGCCGGGGTATGGTACATGCGCTCTTGTAATCCTACTTTGTTTAAAGCCGAAATGGCACTTTCTTTTCGTTCTGTACTGGAAACCGAACTGTTGTACATTAGGGGTAATTCCACATTTTCCAAGGCAGTGGTTCGAGCCAATAAATTATAGGATTGAAATATAAATCCAATCTTGTGGTTCCTGATTTTGGCCAATTGGTTTTTGCTCATTTCGTTTGTGAGCATGCCATCTAGCCCGTAGTCCCCTGCTGATGGTTTATCTAAACAGCCCAAAATATTTAACATGGTACTTTTGCCAGATCCACTGGAACCCATAATGGTCACAAATTCCCCTTCTTTAATATCGAAAGAGATGCCTTTTAAGGCATGAACTACCTCGTTACCCATCACAAAACTTCTCTTCAAGTCTTCTATTTCAATGATTCTTTTCTGCATGTTACGGGTATTGGTTTTAACCTTGGTTTCTACAAATGTTTCCATGTCATTGGGTATTTATTTTTTCTTTCCCGGAGGTTTCGGCATAAATGGGCTGCTGTTTTCTTCTGGCATAGGAGCCGCTTCTTCTGTCAACCCGGTGGCTTTTAAACTGTATACCAAATTGTCTCCAGGCTCAAGCCCTTCCAAGATTTGAACATGTATGCCGTCACTGGCTCCCAAGGTTATTGCGGTAGGCACTATATCTCCATTGGGTTTATAGACCCAAACAATGGTGCCTTCGGTGTCAGCTGGTGGTGGTCCCTGAGGCGCTGGCTTCTCAATGTTGTTTTCTTCTAGAAAACGGTGAAGGGTTTCCATGTTGGGCTTGAAGTTGATAGCTTTTGCTTCGGCAGTGAGCACATCTTTAAGTTCCAAGGTGTAAATGGACACCGAAGCCGTTAGTCCTGGTTTCAATTTAAGATCAGGGTTGTTGGCCCTGATAACCACGGTATAGGTAACCACGTTTGAAGTGGTGGTTGGGTTTAAGCGCACCTGTGTCACTACGCCCTTGAAGATGTCATCTTGGTAGGCATCGACTGTAAAAGTCACGCTTTGGCCTTCTTTTACCTGTCCTATGTCGGCTTCATCTACATTAGCTTCTACCTGCATTTCTTCCAAGTTCTTGGCAATGGTGAATAGGGTTGGGGTGCTATAACTTGCCGCTACGGTTTGTCCTTCGTCCACATCGCGGGACAAAACCACGCCATCAATAGGCGAATAGATGTTGGCGAAACCAAGATCGGTTTGTGCGCGGTTCAACTCAGATTGACGTTGTGTTACTGTACTGTTTGCCGTGTTGAGTTTGTAAAGGGCTTCATCGTAATCGGATTTACTTATCACCTTGCTGTCGTAGAGTTGCTTTTGACGGTCAAAGATGGTCTGTAAATAATTCTTTTCATTAAGGGCATTGTCATAAAGTGCTCTGCTCTGTACCACGGCAGCTTTTAGGTTGGTCTTGTCCAATTCGGCAATGAGCTGTCCTTCGGTTACTTCACTGTTATAATCTACATAAATCTTCTCTACAACTCCCGAAACTTGGGTTCCCACTTCCACTTGGGTGATAGGGGCTACGGTTCCAGTGGCTGTGACCGTGGTAATGACATCTCCTTTGGAAATAGCCACTGTTTTAACCTCTACCTTAGAGGTTTTGCTGCTGCTTAAAAAACTATAGCCTAGAGCGGAGACTCCTAGAATTCCTATAGTGATTGCGATTATTTTTAAAGTTTTACTTTTCATTGTTCTTAAATTTCAATGGCGTTTCCTTGGTAAAATTGAAGGAGTTGGTAATACAAAATGTTTAGATACTTGGCTTTGATATAATCGAGCTGGGCATTGGTGTAGTTATTTTGGCTAACCACGAGGTCTGACGTGTTTAGAGCATTCAATTCAAACTTCTTTTTGGCCAGTTTATAGGATTCCTCGGCGGCATCCTTTGCGGCACCTGCCGCCAATAATTGTTCCTGAGAGGCTATTGAATTCTGCCAAGCGGTGTCTACTTTTTTGTACAAATCCTTTTTGACATTTTGCAATTCCAAGTCGGTTTGCTCGGCATTGATTTTGGCCAATTTAATTTCGGTTTTGGTTTGGTTTTTATTGAATATGGGAATGTTAAGTGACAGCCCAATTCTTTGGTTAAAGTTGACATTTATTTGGTCAACGAAATTCAATTCTTGGGTGCTGGTAAATCCAGACCCCAAACTTCCATTTAGGTAGAGCGATGGGAGGTTATCACTTTTGGCAATCTCAATATCCTTTTCGCTTATGGCTTTATTTAATTCCGTGGCTTTTATTTCGGGAAGGATGCTTAAAGCTTTTTTATAGACTTCTATTTTGTCCAATTGTGTTTCTACCATCTCGTTGATATGGTCTGGCGTTTCTATGGCAAATTCAGTTTCAGGGTCCAGTTCCAAAAGCTGTTTCAGGGTTGTAATTTGTTGGGCATAGTTGTTTTTTGCCGTAATCAAATCGTATTTTTTGGTAGCCGCTTGGGAAGTGGCATCGGTGTAATCTTGCATAGGAATGCTTCCTGCATCAAGTTTGGCCTTGGCCATTGTGGCTTCTTGTTGTGAAGCCTCTAGATTGTTTTCGGCTATGGCAATGCCTTCCTGCATGTACAGTGCCTGTAAATAAGCTTCGGTAACCTGAAGGGTAATATTGTTTTGGGTTTCTTCCACATACAGGGTGTTTTGCTCAAAAATCAATTGTTGTTGCTTTTGCTGTTTATTGAGTTTGCTACCTTCATAAACTGTCAGGGAGGAGTTGATTCCAAAACTCGAGGAGTGGATTTGCTTCGTGACATAATCACTGGTAATAGGGTCGATGCTATTCCCGTTGGATAGGGTTTGGGAAGCGCTTCCTGTTACATTGGGAAGTTTGTTGTATTTGGACTGGTCGTAGTTCAATTGTGCTTTATCCTGGCTGTATAGAGCATCCTTCACCGTTATATTATGGGTGGTTGCATAGGCTATACATTCTTCGAGGCTCCATTTTTTTACTATTTCTTGAGCATGTTCCTGAGCCTGACCAATAGTTGTAAGGAGTGCGATTAGTATTGAAAAATATATTTTCATTTTATGAGATGCTTTCTTGAGTGTAAAATTCAATAGAATTATAATGTTTTAAAAACCAAATAGATATACCCGAAGTTTTACTAGACGTTTCCATGGTATTTAAGGACTAAGAAGTTTTTGTAGGATGTTACTCAAATTGACCTATTCTGTCCAGTAAAGAGGGTTTAAAATTGTCGCTTACAGGAAGGTAGATGTCATTTAATTTGACCTTCTTTTTCTGTATGCCAGTTATTCTTGTAATATTTACCAAATAACTTGGGTGTATCCTGACAAATTTTGCCGTATCCAGCTTTTCTTCAAGAGAGGTGATTTTCATTAGGGTTCTCACGGGAGGTGTATTTACCATATGAATTCTTAAAGCGCCTTGCATGCCCTGTATATAAGTGATGTCGTCAATGCTTACTTGGTAGGCTTCATGGCCATATTTCACCATAATAGCTTTTGATGAAGTAAGGGAGGTGCCATCGGTGGGGAAGATGTTAGTTTCCATCAAGGCACTGAAGTCCAAAATTTTTAAGGCTCTTTTTGTAATGTTTTTCACAGTTTGGGCTGTGATGGGATCTTGTATCGATTCTATTGTTTTTAATCCTTTAATGCGAGTTTGGGATGCATTGGCCTTGGTACGGAACACAAACATTGGATTGCCCTTTAAGTGTTGTGTGAACTTCATTGGGTCCTCTTCCAGAAGCCCTATGTTGCAAAATACCAATACAGTTTTAAACGAATTTATAGTATCGATAGCTTCTAGAGGATTTTTGTAACTCCCCATCCAGTTTAAATCGTCATTTTCGTAGCAATAGCGCTGAAGGATATTTAAATACTTGGGGTTGTTTTCTATGATGATGCAATTGATTTTCATTTTTCAACGTACTTCTGATTTGTATTAAAATGAATATTTACGGGACCTTTACTAATTGGATATTGTTCTCGTTAAAGTCCTTTGGGCTCAGCGAAGGATTATGGCCTTTGCTTAGGCGTTCCATTACTTTTGTACCTGCTTTTTTGGCATCCTTTTGGGTTGAAAACTGAAACTTCCCATCTAAGGCAGGCACGTATTCTTGTTTGATAAGCAGTTGTTGCGAATGGTAGATGTTGTAAATCCATCCGCCTTGCTCACTTTTTTGAGTAACCACATGGTACCCTTCTTTTTCTATGAAAGAATCTTGTTGTTGGCCAATTGAATAAATGACCAAAAGGCTTAGAATTGTTGCCAAAACTAAACCTATCCCAATGGTTTTGATATTTAGATGCTTCATCTCTTTTCTTATTAAATCCCCAAAGGTTTAAAGCAATAAACCAATCACTTTAAACCTTTATGGGAGTTATCACATTTTATTAATCATCGGTATCTTGAACCTCTGTAGGGAAGTATTCGTAGTTGTCATCCAAATACAGACTGCCGCTTTTTCCTAAAGCGATAAAGGCTCTGCTGCCATTACTAAATGCGATGGAACCTTGTCTTGAAACACCTTCAAAGTTGGCTTTTTCTTCCCAACTGTCTTTTGAAGGATCGTATTCCCAAATGGAGTTGTCTACATAAGAACTGTATACTCCCAATCCGAAATAGCCTTTACCATTCATTGAAAATCCTACGCCGTTGTTTCTAATAATGCTGTAATCGTCATCTTCGTCCAGGTCCTCAAGTTGGGTCCATGTTTCAGTATCTAGGTTGAAAGCCCAAAAGTCGGTTTGGTTGATTCCGTTGGAAACCCCAGTTCCTAAATACACGGTATTGTCTATTTTGAAGGTTGAAGCTTCGCGACGTTTTTCGCCTCCAAACCCAGTTTGAAGACTCCAAGTGTCTGTAGAAGGCTCATATTTCCAAAAGTCTTTTTTATCGTTTTGTCCATCGTATCCTGTACCTACGTATCCAGCAGTTTCAGAGCTGAAGGCCACGGCGCCACGTCTGGTTCCTCCACCAAAATCGGCAATGTTAGCCCAGGTATTTGCTTGTGGGTCGTAGCTGTAAAAATCACCCAGTTCGTCATTGGTCTCGCCGTCATATCCCAAACCAACATATCCTTTGTTGTTGACATTGAATGCCACGGCATAACTTCTGGCTACTCCAGGAAGGTCAGACAATTGATACCAATAATTGCCGTCAAAATCATAAGCCCAAAAATCGTTCAGGTAATCATCGCCATCGTACCCAGTTCCCATATAGCCAATGTTGTCTATAGTGAAAGCCACGGCATTGCTTCTTGGGACACCGTCAAAAACGGAAACTTCTATCCAATCTCCGTAATCGTCGTCATCTTCATCGTCGGAGCTACAGGACATGGTGAGGCAGGCCATTGAAATGGCTAGTATTTTGATGGCCTCAAAGCGGAATTTTAATCTAAATAAATCTGTCATTTTTCTGTTGTTTTTATGTTATTGTCCAATTGAAACTTTATCCCAAAATGTATGGAAAAGGAGTTGTTGCTGTTGAGTGGATACAATGACTTCCCGTTTGGGGAGTTTATCTCCAGGCTGGTATTTGTATGATATCCTGCACCTATGTAGGCACGGTAATATTCGTGTAAAGCGGTTGAATAGTTCAGTTCAAATTTTGTACTTCGATATTCCAGTTTGCTATTCGTTATTGCTTGTCCGTTACTAGAAAGATAAGCGTGGCTTGGATTGTTTATATAATCCCCATCCTGCTGTGCTATAAACGACCATTCGTTTTTCCAAGAAGGCTTATACTTGATGAAGCTTTTCGGAAAACCAATCTGATAGCTCCATTTTGTCCCAAGAGTACTTTTGTATGAAATGATTGGATAGAGGTTGGGAGCGCCAAAAAGGGTTCCGTAGCCTAAACCTAAATTCACTTGACCTCCAATAGATGTCAGTTTTTTTGAGAATGTACTTTTGGTATTGAAAATCACATCTTCCAATGAAGGGGAGGCATTTAAGGTGCTGGAAAGGGTTGGGCTTAGGGATATTTGCCATTGCCATTGGTTGCCAAATGTTAAACCGTAGCCTGCGTTTAGTGTAATCAGGTGGTTTTGTTCAAAGGCATTTACTAGGGGCTCATCTTCTGCAAAACTGTTAAAGATGACACCGTAATTGTAATATCCCAAGCCAAAATTCAGGGACGATGCACCAATTCCAATAGTCTGCTCAACTTCACCTCCAATGATGGTTAGTTGTTGCTCACCTAAACTTGGAACAATTTCATAGCTGAAATCTCCCTTCAATTGACTGTTTGGGGGGCCTTCCGTTGTTTGGCTGTATAGGTTGCTGAGGCACCAAAATGCGCACAGCATAAGTAAGATTCTCCTTTTCATCGTCGCAAACGTAGATTGCAACTTTCTATCCTTTCATATTTAATATACAAACAATGGAATCATACGGTTAAAGCCTAGTATTTCATCTACAAACAAAGTTTTGGACAATCGTAGTGAGAATTTAGGCTTATATAGATAAAAACCGTCCGTGTGTATAGTCTTGACTATTTGCACTTTCAAAACCTCTTTTATTTGCTTCATATCTAAAAAAATGTAGCTATGAAGTCATTTCTGTGCATACTTATTGTAGCATTGACATTGGGGGCCTGTTCCTCACCTTATGAGGGGGATTATTTTCTGGTGGATGGTGATTATTTGGAATCGGGGACCAAAATTATGGTCATTGATACGTTTACGGTAAAACTGTCCAATTTTAAGATTGACAGCATTGTCACCTCTGGAACCGATCGTTTGTTGTTTGGACAATATGAAGATGAATATTTTGGAAGGGTTCGCGCCGAATCTTTCTTTCAAATGTACCCTTCTAGCTATTCCATTACAGATGGAGCAACCTTGGACAGTGTGGCTTTGATTTTGGGTTACGATAAATATTATTACGGGGATACGCTTCAACCGGTTACGCTAAACATTCATAAAGTCATTGAAAAAGTAAAACCGGCAAATGATGACTTTTACAATACCAGTTCCATTGCTTACAACCAAACGCCAATAACGCAGGTAACGGTGGCTCCAAGACCACTATCTGGCGATTCTATTCATGTGACTCTGCCAAATAGTTTTGGTGCTGCTATTTTTAATGCTATTGAAGCAAATCAAATTGATGAGTTCTCCGATTTTGAGGAAGTCTTCAAGGGGCTTACAATTCAGCCTGAATTGGAGAGTAATACCTCTATTTTGGGAATTTCCAAAAGTACAGACGATACCTATTTGCGGTTTTATTATTCGCTAGGTGGTGAGGTAGGTGAGGATTCCTATACGTTCGATCTTAAATTGAGCCAGGGAGATGTGTCTTCTTACAATAAAATTTTCTCTACCAATGGTAGCGAATGTCTATCGCAAATGATAGACCAAGACTTGAGTATTGCGACTTCCGAATGCGATTTTCGGGGAGTGATGCAGTCGGGAACGGGGTATACCTTTAGAATCGATTTTCCAACCTTGAAAAACCTTTATGATTGGCCGGTAAAAGGAACTGTGTTGAGTGCCGATTTAACGTTTACACCCGATTGGGGAACCTATAATGAACCATTCCATCTGCAGGATTCTTTGATTGTTTCAAAAATTAGAGGGAAGAATAACATTACCGGTCAATTGGATAATGGCGAAGATTATATCTATGCCAACCGAGTGGAAGGCGCATCGGAATTTGAGCTGACTTCCTATAAAGTGGCTTTGGATGGTTATGTGGATGATTTGCTCGATCCAGATACCCAAGATACCAATGAGGGCTTGACCTTTTATCCGGAGCTGTTCAATGCTATGGTGGACAGGATGATTATTGATGATGATCCAGATTCTGAATACCGTCCCAAATTAAAAATTGTTTATGCCATTTATGATGTTGAAAATTAAAACCTATAAGTTGTATGGGGCATTTTTGCTAGTGTTTTTAGCATCCATGTCTTTGTATTCGCAATCGGCCACTTCCAACGGGTCTCCTTATTCTTTATATGGATTGGGATACTACAACCCCAATAGCATTGGGCTGGCACCAAGTATGTCGCAAAGCGGGTTGGCTTGGAACAATCCTTATTTTATAAACGATTTGAATCCGGCAACGCTTAGTGGTTTGTATTCCGATATATTTATTTTGGATGCTGGGGTGAATGTGTCCATCAATGAGTTGTCTAATTCAGGAAATAGCAAAACCTTTCTTCAGTCTAATTTGTCGCATTTTGCATTGGCTACCAAGTTGAATAAGAAATCAGGGATTAGTTTGTCATTGCTTCCGGCAACTTCTGTGGGTTACTCGTTTATTAGTGAACCACTAGCGGTTGAAGGGGCTAACGAAGAATATCGGAATGTGTTTATGGGTTCCGGAGGAATTAATGAACTTAAGTTGAGTTATGGCTATCAAATAGGGACTAATATTAATTTAGGGATTACAACTTCTTATCTGTTCGGAAAGATTGAGCAATCCAGATATTCGGCAACATCTGTATCGGAATTGGCTATTGAAGAAGACTATTATTACAATGGCGTCAAGTTGGGATTTGGAGGAACGGCCAATATCAGTAAGGATGTAACTTTTGGGGCCATTGTCAACCTTCCTACGAAGGTCAACGCAAAGAAAAACATTGACGTCTATAAAACCACCGATGGAATTTCGAGCATAGTAGAGGATGAAAATGATGTGGGAGCCGATAATTTTTATATGCCATTGCATGTTGGAACAGGGCTAACGTATTCCTTAAAATCGGACTTTTTGTTTAATCTGGATTTCAACCATAAGTTTTGGGACGCCACAGACCAAAAGGATAATCTTGGAACCTTTGTGGACCAAAGCATTTATAGTTTGGGTATGCAGTATAAAAACTCCAATCCCAATAAGTATTGGGAGTATTTCAGTTTTAGGTCTAGTGTGAAATACGATTCCGGTTATTTGATGATTGATGATATGCGAACGGAAAACTTTGAAGCTACCGTGGGTGTGGGGATTCCTTTGGGCCGTAATTTTTCTTCATTGAACATTTCCTATTCTAGGCGTTTTACCTCTGGAGCGGCTAGTAGCTCTGTAATTCAGGAGAACTTAAATACCATCAATATAGGGTTGTCCCTATCAGATATTTGGTATCAAAAGCTGAAGTACAAATAGGGGAGGCTTAGGTTTTTGTCAAGTTTAATTTTTAACACATCATCAATATTATGAACAAACTTTATGTAGCGTCATTGAGTATTTTCTTTGCCTTGAGTATGCAGGGGTGGGCTCAAAATAATTCAACAGTAAAAAAGTCGAAGCAAACGAATCTTGATTCAGCAGTACGATGTTATTCGGATGAGTACAATACCATCATCCGTAATGAACATCCCAATATGATGGGGAGCAAAAGCTTTGAAAATGACCTTAAGCAGACTTTGGAAGGCATAAAATCCCAAAGAAGTAACGAAACAATGGACGATGTTATAGTCATTCCTGTGGTAGTTCATGTGTTGCACAATGGAGAGGTTATCGGTGTAGGACCCAATATCACGGAAGCTCAAGTTCTGTCGCAAATTACAGTGCTTAATGAAGATTATAGACGTATGATGGGCACACCTGGATATAATACCAATGAAGATGGTGCTGATGTGGAGGTGGAATTTGTTTTGGCGCAACAAACACCAGAGGGTTGTCCAACTAATGGAATAGATAGGGTGAATATTTGTATGGATGGCGTAGGTTATAGTGAAATGCAAAGTCAAAAGACGCAAACCTATTGGGATCCTGCAAACTATTTAAACATGTGGTCAGCCAAATTTATAGATGATTTGGAGGGCATCTTGGGCTATGCGCAATTTCCAGGAGGCACTGCCAGTACGGATGGGGTTGCTTCCAATTACATCACCTTTGGGAGCTCCGATTATGATGACGGAACCTTCAGTCTTTCCGCTCCGTACGATAAGGGGAGAACAATGACCCATGAGGTTGGGCACTTTTTAGGTCTTTACCACACCTTCCAAGGAGGTTGCGATGATGAGGATTATTGCGATGATACACCTGCGGTGGAAGAAGCTAATTATGGGTGTCCAACGAGTAATTTATCCTGCGGAACTTATGACATGGTGGAAAACTTTATGGACTACACTAATGACGAGTGTATGAATGTTTTTACTAACGACCAAAAAGCGAGAATTCTTGCGGTACTCAGTACGTCAACAAATAGAGATTCCTTGGAAGATTCTTTTGCCTTGAATGCTCCAACGGAAGTCACTTCCGATCCTGCTGTGGCAATTGAAGAACTGCAAATTGGTTGTGGAACGTCCATTACTCCCGTAGTAACACTTTCCAATTGGGGAACCCAGCCATTAACGGCTGTAACCTTTCAATATGATATAGACAGTGGAACTCCAATAACTTATAATTGGTCTGGGACCTTGGATGCTCAATCTAGTGTTCAAGTTGTTTTGGAGGCTATGGAAACAACAGCGGGAGATCACACCTTTAATGTGTCGTTGGCCAATAGCCTTAATGCGCGGACATGTAATGATGGTGATAGTACCTGCTTTAGTGTTAATGATGCATTGCAGATAGCTGCTTCACAAATAAATTTGACTTTGACTTTGGATATTTATGGTTCTGAAACTACTTGGTCTCTTCAGGACAGTGAAGGAAATATGCTGTATTCGGGTGGTCCTTATACCGATGGGAATTTAGGAACTGTATTTAGTGAGATCTTTAACTTGTCTGGTGAGGATTGCTATCTTTTCACCATTAATGATACTTATGGAGATGGTATTTGTTGTGACTTAGGAAAAGGATCTTATCAACTAGCAGATGGAGAAGGAAATATTTTAGTAGAAGGGGGAGAATTTCAAAATGCAGAATCTGTAACCATTCATTATGCCACACTTGGTACTGAGGATTATTTTATGGACGCAGATTTGAAAGTCTATCCAAATCCTGCTACAGATATCTTGAAGGTTAAGATGAGCAACAATAATTTGCCTGATAGTTATGAAATATACAATGCGCTTGGTCAAAAAATAAATGGGAGAGAAATAAGTTTAGACGAAGATTTAAATATCAATGTCAGTTCTTGTGCTCGAGGATTATATTTTTTAAAATTGAATAAAGGAAATGAAACCATATATGTTCAATTTTTGAAAAACTAATGGTTTGGTGATTTGTTGTTATTAAAAAAACTTTTGGTTGAGTTTAATTTAGTTTTTTGAATCCAAAAAGTGTCCTGTTACGTGTGGGCCAATTTTTTAAGCATGGTCAAAATTGTTGGTCATGCTTTTTTTGTTTTTAAAGAGTTGGTAATTTATTTATGGAGAGATTTTTGGTGTTGATTTGCGATATAGAATTCGTTCAAATAGCTTCTTTAATTCATTAAATAGAATTAACTTTAATGGGGATTAAATTATGATATTTTAATCTAAATGTTCTAACAATTATTATATTGTGTTTTTATAATGGAATTATTGTTGAGTTCTTAATTTTTTTTGGTTTTGGGTTATGTGTGGAGAGAAAATTACTTGGGCTATTTTCTTTAGTGGAGGAGGGCGTAGTGCAAAAGATTGTTTAGATCTTTGGGTGGATGGATGTTTAAGTGTGCATCAAATTAATTGCGTGGTTACTGCTGGGCAAAATGCAGATAACATCAAGAGTTTCTTAGATAGGAATATCAAAGTAATTGATAAATCGCCAAGTGAGTTTGCTACCATTTCTGACTATCAAGTATGGCTCGCCAATATCCTTGTCGATATGCAAGTTGATTATCTATTTCTTATTGGCTATAAATATCGGATAAGGTCAATTCTTCTACATACTTTTAAAAATAGAATATTAAATATTCATCCTTCCCTTTTGCCTTCATTTAAAAATACGCAAAGGGCAATACACGAAGCCTTGGAATTGGGGGTGAAAATTTCGGGAATCACAACACACATTATTGATGAGAATATTGACGAGGGATATATCCTCGATCAAGAAGCTGTAAGAATTCCTGCAAATACTACCTTTTCAGAAATTGATGTGGCCTTTAACCAAGCGGGTAAGATTCTTATTGAGCGTACTTTTAATTTGGTAAGGGAATATCACAAGCCACAAAGTTATTTAAATGGATATATTGAGAATGCAGCAAATCTTATTTGAGATAAGAATTGGGAATCACCCTAAATCTAGTTTAAAAGTTCTCTCTTTTTGGTTTGAAAGATATTTTTTGAATCTTATTTTTTGTAGGATAGTGACGGAGCTTTCATGAGTCTTTGGTGTTCTTGTAAATCTAATTGAGTTACAATTATTCAGTAAGTTTAATAAGTATTTTAGTACGAATTTTTTGAATTTTGTATGGTATAATTTGTTAATTATTAATCTAAAAGTAAGGTCTTTCTTCAGATGTTTTTAGATTGAAAAAGAATAATATATTTGCTCGAATTATTTGTTTTAAATAGCAATTTCCTGTCATTTATTGGAGTATGAGATGAAGTGAAAAGTTGTAGGAATTCGAAAAGAATTTTCAGCTTAGAGCCATTCTTTTGTGCCTTTACAATACTACTGTTTTAATTAACCTACAGAACAGTTTTGCGTGTTTGGATTGTTGCGTTTGGACAAAGCAGACATAACTAAACGAAAGTGAATACGATTTGCCCCAAATTAAACCGTTTTCAAATTCACAGATTTCTACTATCAAAATCAAAGTTGTTTTTGTGTAGTGGGAAAGGATTTGGAATATTAGCCATGCTGTTTTTGGTGCTGGGATGCTCCACAGCCGAAGAACAGTCTTACTCAATTGAAAATACGAATATCTTCTACGTATCTCCAAACGGTAACGATTCCAATGATGGACTTTCGCCGGAAACAGCCTGGCAGACTAGTGCTAAGGTGAATAGTGACGATTTTCTTCCGGGATATACAATTCTGTTTGATGGCGGATATACCTATCAAAGTATTGCTTTCGATGCTAATGATGGAGGGGATTCCAATAATAGAATAACGATTTCATCCTATGGAGAAGGTGTGGCTGTTTTTGAAGGGATGGATTTTGTGAACACGTCTGGTTTTAACGTGACTGATGTTGATGTCGTCATTCCACAAGTGCCAGAAGGAGAGTTTCCTCGGAATGGTGTAAATCTATATAGTACTTTGGATGAAGCTACCAAACTGCAAGGGTTTCAATTTTCCAATTTAAATGTCAGCGGAGGCTATGGCGGGATTGCAATAGAAGGTGTTAACGATACTTCAGGCTTCTCCGATGTGAGCATTCTTAACTGTACGATTTTCAATTGCATGGATAGCGGCATAATATCCAAGGGGTATTTCAATCAAAATAAAGCAGGGTATTCGCATGAGCATATTTATGTTCAGGGGTGTACGGTTTACAATATCAGTGGCTGGGATAATCAGTGGAGTCATTCAGGGAATGGTATTGTATTATCAGACGTGCAATTTTCATCCATAAGCAACTGTGTGGTTTATGATAGTGGTTACAATAATACACATTGTGGGGGTAATTGCGGTATTTGGTATTGGGATGCCAAAGATGTGGCTATTGAATACTGCGAGGCTTATAATATCGAAACACAAGGCTGTGATGCTGCAGGATTCGATTTGGATGGAGGTGTGGTGAATGGAATCATGCAGTACAATTACTCTCATGACAACGATGGAGCTGGATTTCAGGTGGGGCAGTTCAACGGGGCGCGACCAATGTCCAACATCACTGTGCGCTATAACATATCGGATAACGATGCGAATGGCTATAGCGGAAGTTTATTTTTGTTTAATAAAGGGAGAGCGGAAGTTTCAAATGTATGCTTTTTTAATAATACGGTAATTCAGGATGATAAATTAGCTTTTAAGTCAATAAGTAATTGGGAGACCGGGATTGCTTTTGTTAAAAACAATATTTTGGACGGCGATATAGAAGTTGATACTAATATTGAGTTTGAAGGAAATTCCTATGAAAATCCAAATCTGGTGGATTATAAATTGGAACCAGGTTCACCGCTTATTGATGCCGGAATCAATCTAGACTACAATATCGGGGATTATGATTATTTTGGAAATGCTTCTTTGTCAGGAGAATCCCAAGATATAGGAGCCCATGAATTTAGCAATACGCTAAGTATTGATTAAAAACTTAAAAAATAAGTTGAAAAATAGATGCTTCTTTATAGGTTGTTGATAAAATGAGCTAAATAATGGTTAGGTTTTTGTAAGCATAGATGTCACTCTAGGCATCAAATAATGCGTTTAATTATTATATGGTTACTTTAAGACCATCCTAAAAAAACTTAATAAAAATATGAAAAAAAATGTTTTGTCCCTTGTAATTGTCTTCTTTATAGGGGTTTTTAATTTATTCGCACAAGGTATCGAATTTGAGCATATATCCTTAGAGGAAGCTTTAAAAAAGGCAGAGTTAGAGAATAAATTAGTGTTTATTGATTTTTATACGACTTGGTGTGCGCCTTGTAAAATTATGTCGAAGAATGTATTTCCAATACCTGAGGTTGGAGCATTATACAATAAGGAATTTGTGAGTATTAAGTTAGATGCCGAAAAGGAAGGTTTAGAGGACGCAAAAAAGTATCAGGTTAATAGTTATCCTACTTATTTATATTTAAATTCTAGCGGGAATGTGGTTTACAAAGAATCAGGTTCGCGTATGCCTGAAGATTTTATTCAATTAGGTCGTGATGTCGCAGCGTCGGTAAGCAGCGAGTACAGTCTCGAGAAGCTTCAAACGATTTTCATCAATAAACAAGATGATCCAGATTTCTTAAAAATCTATTATACTAAAATGATGGAGTATGGGCAAAATCCAACAGAAGGAATTAATGCTTGGTTAAAAGTACAGAATGAAATAGAAGAGGATGATGTAGACATGATGGAGTTTTTGTTAAAGTATAAAGACTATATTATTCTTAACTCTAAAGGAGCAGAAATCTTGAAGGCTAATTTCGATGAATACATGGATATCGCAACCAGAAAAGAAGAAGAGGAATTAGAAGTATTTAAAGAAGTTCGTTTGGCAAAAAATACAAGAGACTATGCTTTTGAAACCAAAAACCCCGAGTTGTGGTTAATTTTCATGGAAGCTTTCAATGAATTACCAGAAAAATATAAGAAAAAGGGGAATTACTTAGAGTATAAAATTACTTATTCAGGCTTGCTTAATGATTCACAAGGTTATAAGAAAGCGGTTATTACTTATGTTGATAGTTTAATAGCTGATAAAACTATAAGTGAGATTAAAGCAAAAGATCAAGCAATTTATGAAAAGCGTAGTAAGGCTTTAGAAGGGAATAATACTCTTCAGGCAGAAAGCATGTTAAAAGCTTATAAAAACGGTATTAATTCTGGAAATATAGTTGAAGATCTTCACCAAAAAGGAGAAGCTTATTTGAAGTATGTAGATTCTAAAAAGGAGTATAAAAATCTTGAAAATTGGATTGAATACGGTTATAATTTAGAGGCTAGTGCCTATTATATGGATGACTTAACAGCCGATATGTACTATAAAAAAGGTAAGGCTAAAAAGGCCATTGAGTGTAAAGAAAGGGCTCTAGCTAATTGGCCGGAAGACGATAAAAAATTTGCTGCTAAAAAGTATGAACTGGAGCAGATGAAAAAGGGAGCATCAATTTAATTGAATATAAAAAACGGACAATAATGATTAATAAAAGTATATTTTTCTTAAGCTTGTTGGTATTGCCTTTTTTAGGGATGGCACAGGGTATGAACTTTGAGCATATAACATTAGAAGAAGCTTTAGTTAAGGCTAAGAAGGAGAATAAATTAGTGTTTATCGATTTTTATACTGTATGGTGCGGCCCATGTAAAAAGATGGCCAAAGATATATTTCCGCTTGCTTCAGTAGGAGAAGTCTATAATAAAAACTTTATCAACTTAAAGTTAGATGCAGAAAAGGAAGGTCAAGCTGTAGCTAAACAGTATAATGTAACAGGGTACCCTACATTGTTGTATTTAGATGCAGATGGTAAAATACTTCTTAAAGATACTGCCTTCAAAGCAGAAGATACCTTTATAGAAATGGCTAATAGAGCCGTAAGTTCTGTAAATAGTAAATATAGTCTGGAAAACCTTCAGGACATGTTTCCTAAAAAACAAAACGATGAGCAATTTCTAAAGATGTATATCAAAGAAATGGAGCAATATGGACAGGATACATCGGATGGAATTGATGCCTGGTTAAAAGTGCAAACAGAAATGGAGGAGTCAAGTCCAGAGATGTTAGATTATGTTTTTCATAATATAAGAAATTTCATTGTTGGAGGTAAGGGCGAGCAGATTTTAAACGAGAACTACGATACTTACATGCAACAGGCGTCAGAATATCAGGCTAAGATGTTACCTAGGTTGTCTACCCAGATTCTTAATGGTACCATGGATACAGCGATACGCAATAAAGACCCTGAGTTGATGAAAGCATATATTGAAGCTTATAAACAACAGCCTGAAAGCCGTTTTCGGGAGGATAATTTGCTGGAAGCAGAATTAATATATTACGGTATGTTAAATGATGACGAGTCTTATAAAACAACTACCTTAAATTATATTAATGGCCTTATCGAGCAATCAACAATAGCTGAAATTCATGAATCAGATAAGAAAAGCTATGAAATGTATAAACGAGCATACGATAATGATCCTAAACCTTCAAGGGAGCGCATGTTGAATGCTTCAAAAGAAGGGTTAAAAGCATCAAAAATTCTCAAGGAAATAAATGAATTAAGTAAAGGGTATTTACAGCGCGCGACCTCTAAAAAGGAATATGAAACATTAAACAGCTGGATTGAATACGGTTATGAATTGAGAAAAGACAACTGTTTTACGGATGATATAAAGGCTGAAGTTTACTATAAAAATGGAAAGAAAAAGAAGGCGGTTGCACTTAAAGAGCGGGCCGTTAAAAATTGGCCTAGGTCGGATAAAAAGTTTGTAAACAAAGAATACGAACTGGAACAAATGAAAAAGGGGGCATCAATTTAAACACTAAAGATTTATTCATGATTAAAAAGCAAACAACTTTATATATACTACTTCTATTGCCTTTTTTTGTTATTGCACAAGGTATTCATTTCGAGAAAGGAAGTTTTCAGGATGCACTTGATAAAGCGAGAAAAGAAAACAAGGTGCTTTTTGTTGATGGTTACGCTGATTGGTGCGCACCATGTAAAAAAATGGCCAAAACTGTTTTCATGGAAGATGAGGTAGGTACTTATTTTAACGAGCATTTTGTGTCTTATAAATTGAATATTGAAAAAGGAAATGGACCTAAACTAAAAGAAAAATATGGAATTCAAGGTTTACCGAGTTATGTGTTCATAGATAGTAATGATGAGGTGGTTTACAGGTCGTCAAGTGCCATGTCTACAGAAGCATTTTTGAATGAAGCAAAAGCCGCTATGGCCTCAGCTAAGAATCCAAACAGTATAGTGCGTTTATCGGAACTATACAATAAAAATAAAGAAGATGAAACTTTATTAGCTAAATACTTGGATAAGTTGCTAGAGGTGAAATCGGAAAAGAATTATGCCGATATTCTAGAGCAGTATCTAAAAGTTCAAAAAACAATTGCAGATTCAAGTCAGGCCATGGTAAACTTGTTAGCGAATCATCATAAGCAAATTGTTTTTGGAGGTGAGGCAGACCGTATTATTAATGAGAATATAAAAACTAAGGCTTGGAAAAAGTATGTTAGAAAAGACATTAGAGAAATCTACCAAGGTATTCCAAAGTCAATGATAACAACTACTACCGAGTATGCTATTGTTCTGCGAGATACAAGCTTATTAGAGTTAACATTTAAAAGAGCCGCTGAAGCAGGTTTTAGAGCGGACGATGCACAAAGAAAACGCATTTATACTTACTATTATTTAAAAACAGGACAAGGAGAGAAATATAAAGCTTTAGTGCATGACGATATAGCAAACTATGTGTCTTCGATCGATAAGGAAAGTTTTAGAACCTTTTATTTAGGTTGGTTACAGAAACGTGCAGAAGGCGATCCGGAAGCGTTAAGAATGGTTAGGCCAAATGCTGTTAAATATAGTGAGGAACTTTACGGAATGTTAAAAGACTATGTAGGTTTTGTAAATACTGAAGAAGAGAAGAAAGAAGCATTGTCTTGGATGGAAGTCGCTTATTATATTTATCCAAATTCGGCTGAAAACACTAGTAATTATGCCAATATATTGTATGTGTTAGGAGATAAGGACAGAGGAGTAGAGATGAAAGAAGAAGCCTATAAATTAGGAAAAGAGGAAAATCTTAAAAGACTTTCTGCTATTAAAGGGGAATTGGATTTAATGAAGGCAGGCGAAGACATTTTGCTTTAAGATTTAAATTTGACAATTATTAATTATTAGGAATAAGAGGCGATGTGTTTACTTAATCTGTAAACATGTTGCCTTATTACATTATAAGCATGCGTAAATTTTTATTGTTCACATTTTTATTTTTTATTGGATCGACAGTATTAGCTCAATCTGTAATTGATTTGTCCAAAGATGTTCCTTTTGATGAAGAATTCAGGATAGGAGTGTTGCCCAATGGTTTAACATATTACATTAAACATAATGAAGCTCCAAAGGGTAAAGCAAGCTTTTATTTATATCAAAATGTCGGTGCTGTTTTAGAAACTGATAAGCAGAATGGGTTAGCGCACTTTTTAGAGCATATGGCCTTTAATGGAACCGCACATTTTCCTGAAAATAGCATGATTGATTGGTTGGAGAAAAAAGGGTTGAAGTTTGGCAAGGATATAAACGCCTATACATCCACAAATGAAACGGTGTATAACATTAGCCAGATGCCTTTAGAAAATGAAAAGGATTTGGATACTTGTCTTTTAATATTGAATGACTGGTGCAATGAATTGTCTCTCATCGATAACGAAATAGATGCCGAACGTAATGTGATACAGGAAGAATGGAGACAGCGTTATAATGCCAATTACAGAGTAGGGCAACAGTTAAAGGAGGTGAAATATAATAATAGTGTCTACTCTAAACGAGATGCCTTGGGAAGTATGGAAGTGGTTCAGAATTTTAAGCATAAATCCTTACGTGAATTTTATCACGATTGGTATCGTACGGATTTGCAAGCTATAGGTATTGTAGGTGATTTTGATGTAGATGTAGTAGAAGAAAAAGTTAAAAATTTATTTTCCCAAATACCAGCCATTAATAAGGCGAAAGAGCGTATTTATGTAACAATTCCAGATAATGAAAAACCACTTTATAAAGTTGCTACCGATAAAGAGGTGAGAAGTATTAAGCTAGAATTGGAAATTAGGCATTTTAATAAAAAAGATAATTCTCAGGCTCAGTTGAGAGAGACCTTTGTTAATGCCTTTTTTACTGTTTTGCTCAATGCGAGATATAAAGACGTAATTATGAAAGGTAATGCGCCTTTTATAGAAGCAAGGACAATTTATGCTGATTTTGAAAAAAATTATAAAGCCTTCAATATGAGTTTTAAAGCGGAGGAAGCTCATGTTGAAGAGGCGTTAAATGTTGTCTATTGTGAATTGCAACGTGTCGTTCAACATGGGTTTACTCAAACTGAAATAGATCGCTTGAAATCTAAAATGTTGACAAATAATGAAGCCCGTTTTAAAAAGGGAGGTAGAGTAAGTTCAGATGCTTATGCCAAGAGTATTAAAAGCGCTTATTTAGATAATCTTGCCATTCCCGATTCGGAGTTTAATTACAATTTTGTTACATCCGTCGTTCCAACTATTACAAAAGAAGAAGTTTCGGCCTTGGCAGAACAGTACTTAACTGAAAAGAATCGAGTATTTATGATAACAGCTCCTGATAAGGAGAATCTAAAATTACCTTCTTTAGAGCGAATTCAGTCTATTATGTCAGAAGTCGAAGCGGCCTATTTGGAGCCTTACGTTGATTTGGGGACAGAAGATATAGCCTTGCTGGAAGAATTGCCAGAAGGAGGGGACATTATTAGCGAAAAGCTTAATAGGAGTTTAAAAGCTGTAGAATGGCAATTGTCTAATGGGGCAAAAGTGGTTTATAAATTCAGCAGCACTAAAAAGGGACAGATTGAGCTTAATGCCGTTAGCGATGGGGGAGCATCTGTTTACGATGTTAATGATATTCCTTCATTACAGGCAGTTAGTTTGGTTAATAGGTTTGGAGTTGGCGATTTGGATCCGTTGACCTATAGTAAGGTGATGTCTAATAATTCGGCAAAGTCAAAGGCGTCAATAGGAACTTATGAAGAATCTGTTACGGCAAGTGCTTTATCCAAAGATATTGAAACCATGTTTCAGTTGGTGTATATGCGTTTTGAAAAACCTAGATTCGATGAGGAGATGTTTGACAATATAATGGCCAATAATTACAAAGGTCTAGAAAGCCGTTTACAAAACCCAAATACAGTTATCGGTGATGCATATAAACGTTTGGCTGCAAATGGAGATCCCCGGTATTTTGAATATAATAAGGCCTATCTAGATCAAATAGATTTCAATAGAATGGAAGAAATCTATAAGGAAAGATTCGGTAATGCAGGAGATTTTACTTTTTATTTAATAGGGGATGTACCTTTTAAAACGGTAAAATCCATGGTTCAAAAATATATAGGGGCTATAGCGGCTAGTGAAGGAAAAGAAAACTGGAAACCATTAAAAGATTATTTTCCTAAAGGATTTCATAAACACCGTATAAAAGTTTCAACTGAAGCTCCAATGGCTACAGTAGTAATTAAAATGAAAGAAGCGGTTGAATACAATAGAGAAAATATAGTATATCATACCATTTTAGGTGATATTTTAAATATTCGTTTTATAGAAAATATTAGAGAAAAGGAAGGAGGTGTATACACAATAAGTGTTAACGCAGGTGATGTGCGTATTCCTGCTCCACAATTAAATATGGATATTTCGTTTAGTTGTGATCCGAAAAATGCAGAACATTTAAACGATTTAGTCTACAAAGAATTGGAGCAGATTCAAAAAGAAGTGCAATTATCCGACTTAGATAAGGTTGTTTCAAATATCAAGAAAAATAGGCCGGTCATGATACAGTCCAATAAGTATTGGATGTCGACTTTAGAAGCCTATTATAATTATGGTGAAAACATGATGGCTCCTGAGTATTTTGATGCTATTTTAGATAAAGTAACAACTGAAGATATTGAGCAAGCGGCCAAAAACTTTTTTGAAAAGGCCGATACCTTAGATATTGTCTTTTTGCCAGAATCCAAGTAAAATCATAAATCCAAACAAATACTATAATAACATTATAAACATGAACCGATTAGTTTTATCGTTGGCTTTCTTTATAGCCTTTTTAACAAAGGGAGTTTCCCAATCCATTAATTATAATGATCCTTTGCCTATTGACAGTACAATTAAAAAGGGTGTGTTGCCAAATGGCATGACGTACTATATAAAAAGTACGGATGTAGTAAAAAATGCTGCTAGCTATTACATCATTCAAAATGTGGGGTCTATTTTGGAAAATGATGATCAAAAAGGCTTGGCTCACTTTTTAGAGCATATGGCCTTTAACGGGACTGAGAGTTTTCCAGGAAAAGGTATTTTGAATACACTTCAAAAGCATGGAGCCATATTTGGTAAGGATATTAATGCGTATACTGGCTTTGACGAAACGGTGTATAATTTAAGTAATATACCTACTAAAGATAGGTTGGTAGATACATGTTTAACCGTTTTAAGAGACTGGTCCAATTACCTCTTATTAACAGATGAAGAAATCGATGCTGAAAGAGGTGTTATTAAGGAAGAGTGGAGAACAAGACAAAATGGTAATATGAGGATTCTTAATACTACCATGCCAATTAAATACAATTATTCGAAATATGCCGACAGAATGCCTATAGGATCTATGGATGTGGTGGAGAATTTTGAATATAAAGCACTTCGGGATTTTTATCACGATTGGTACAGAACCGATTTACAGGCCATTGCCATTATAGGAGATGTAGATGTAAATGAAATTGAAGAGAAAATAAAAAATATCTTTTCAGTAATTCCAGCAGTTGATGGTGCTAAACCTCGTTTTTTGGTTGATATCCCAGAAAATGATAGTTTAATGTACATTTTAGGTATGGATCCAGAGGTTTCAACTGCAAGTATAAGTTTTGGTATTAGACATAAACGATCGTTAGAAGACAATACAGTGGGGGATTTAAAGCGTTCTCTACTGGAGTCTATGACCACAAGAATGCTTTCCGATAGAATTTCGGAAGAAGGTAGAAAACCAGAGGCAAGTTTTTTACGAGCTCGTGTGGGTTATGGAAGTATGTCTAGAACTTCAAATGTATTTAGTGTTAGTGTCTATCCAAAACCGAATCAGCAAAAGGAGGCCTTTAAGGATGTATTGACCCTTGTAGAAAGTGCGGTGAAATATGGGTATTTGGAATCGGAAATTGAAAGAACCAAGCTTAAAATTGAAACTTCCTATGAAAACCGAATCGCAAAGAAAAACGATGCGAGTCATCAAAGTATAGAAGCTGCAATTCAAAATAATTTTTTGGTAAACTCAGAGTTAACCGATGTGGAAAAGGAGTATGAAATTGTAAAAGTATTATTGAAAGATATCACGGCTAAAGAACTTCATGAGACCATTAAGGCCTTATATTCTAAAAAGAACAGGTTTATAACGGTTACAGGGGTTGATGGACAGGACAATTTAACAAAAGAACAGGCCGAAAACATTATCGATGCTGTTGAAAATGACAATAATATTAAAGCGTATTCGGAAGATGTAGTTGCGGAAACATTGATTTCTGATACAGATATTGTTCCTGGAGCCATTCAAACTACAAGAATTAATAAAAGTACAGGGTCTACAACTTTTGAATTAAGTAATGGGGTTACGGTACATTATAAATTTGTTGATAAGCAAAAAGATCAGGTGACTTTGAGGGCTGTTAGTTATGGAGGGGAATCACTAGTGAAGAATGAGGATTTGCCTTCTGCTAACTTTGTAGAAAATTTAGTTCAAATGTCTGGATTAGGAGACTTTTCTGCAACTGATTTGAAGAAGGTTTTAGTAGGGAAAACAGCAAATGTTAAACCTAGTTTAAAGGGGATAAGTGAAAGTCTTTCTGGAAGTTCAAATACCAAGGATGTTGAGACAATGTTGCAGATGGTCTATTTGTACTTTGAGAAGCCCCGTTTTGATGAACAGGCCTTTGAGGTTATAAAAAACAATGTAGATAACTATTTGATTAGGAAAAGTAAAGATATTAATGCAAAAATGCGGGATAGTATTACCGTCGCGTTGTATGGTAAAAATGACCCCAAAAAGCCTATTTATGATCAGGAGTATGCTAATGCCATTTCCTTTGATAAAATAAAGGCTGTTTATGAAGAGCGTTTTGCTGATATTTCAGACTTCGAGTTCTTTATTGTGGGTGATGTAAAAGAAGACGAATTGAAACCTCTGTTGGAAAAATATATAGCTAGTGTACATTCTAAAAACAACTCGAAGGGGGAAATGTACAAGGATAATGATTCTGAATGGCTTTCGGAGCAAATTCAGAAGGATGTTTATCTGGCTATGGAAGACCCAAAAGCCTCTGTAAATATTGCCTATAAAAAAGATATGTCATACAATGTGAAAAATAGTTTGTATGCAAGAGCTTTGGGAGATATTCTACAGTTGAGAGTTACCGAAACGGTTAGAGAATCGGAAGGAGGAGCTTATAGTCCAAGGGCGGATGCCTATATGACCAGAGAACCAAAATCACAGGTTTTTGTATCCTTTAAATTTGACTGTAATCCAGATATGGCTGATAATTTAGTGGATATTGTCAATAATGAGTTGCGCAAAATAGCAAATGGCACAGTTCTTGACAATGATTTAAGCAAAACAAAAAATAACTTTATCAAGGAAGAAGAACAATCCAGAAACAGAAATTCATACGATCTAGGAATGGTGATGAAATATTTTAGATATCAAGAGAATCCTGAAGATTTGTCTAAATTTGTGGATATGGTAAATAAAATATCCAAAAAAGACATTCAAAAGATTGCTCAAAATGTACTAGAGGGATCAAAATCATACGAAATTGTATTTAAACCACTTAATTAACATGGAAATGAAAAAGATATTAGCCTTACTGGTTTTATGTATCAGTTTTAATGCTTCGGCTCAAATTTTTGATCCTGTAAAATGGTCTACCAGTGTCGTTAAAATTTCGGATACTGAATACGATTTAATCGCCACAGCAACTATTGAAGAGCATTGGCATTTATATTCGCAGGATGTGCCTGAAAATGGACCAAGGCCTACAAAGTTTGTATTTGAGAATAATGGACAATACTTAAAAAAAGGAAATACCAAAGAAGGTGCTGGTCATGAAGTAGATGATCCTATTTTTGAGATGCGGATCAAATATTTCGACAATCAAGCAGATTTTAAACAGCGTATCAGGTTAAAGTCCAAAGAATCTTTTACCGTGAAAGGGACGGTGGAATTTATGGTTTGTAATGATACCCAATGTCTGCCTCCAAAGGAAGTAGACCTAGAGTTTAAAGTGGGGGAGTAGTTAAACTATGGAAAAGATAGATGGTCGCTTGTTATTTTTTGCGGCTATTAATTAGTTTACATAGAGTGAAAACCTGTTGGTGTTTTTGATGGATGAATCAAAATGTCAACAGGTTTTTTTATGAAATAATTTTAATTTTTTATTTGGAAACAAAAAGTTACTCAAAATTAGTTTTTGAATTAGGAAACTGTTTGATTTTGTAGGGAATATGGGGAATTAAGGGTTTAAAAATATTGTTAAAATTTTACTATGGAATAGGTCGTTTTGATGTAAATGTTATTTTTTTCTTAAAAAAATGTCACCCTTGTTGTATTTTCTTGCGTTTTATGTGTAGGTAGTTTGCTGTGCTGCCTTAAAAGGATCAATTAACTTAAAATAAAAACGTTTATGAAAAAACGACTACTTTCATGTTTAGCTTTCTCTTTAGCACTTGTAGCCAACTCACAGATAGAGCTTTTTAAAGACATCAACCCCGGTAATTCTGACTCAGGGCCCAACTATGCTTATGTAACCAATGATGGTAAAAAAGTGTACTTTCAAGCTTCGAATGGAACAGATGGCTCTGAACTTTGGGTGTCTGATGGAACTGTAGATGGAACAAAACAAATAATAAATTTGGATGGCACTTCTGACAATTCCTATCCAAGAGCTTTTGTTGAGTATAACAACACCATGTATTTTTATAATTATGGTGTTAAAGAAATGTGGAAAACCGATGGAACTACTAATGGAACCGAAATAGCTAATGAATTGGCTGATCAATATTTTGAGGATTCTGTAGTACTCAACAACAAATTGTACTTTCTTGATAAAAATGTAGGAGATACTAATTATAACATTTTGCAGTTTGATGGCACAACAGTATCAACAACAGGATACGACAACAGCAATGGAACAATGTATGTTTCTGATATGTTTGTTTTTGATAACAAAATATTTTGCTACGGAAGAGGATTACCTAGCACAGGAACGGATGAAATTGGATACGAACTTTATGTATTTGACCCAAGCGCTACTGACTCCGAGAAATACTCATTATTTAAAGAATTCAATACTGGTGTAAGCTCTGGCTATGTCGGTGATTTTTGTGAACTTAATGGTAAAATGTATTTTAGAGCGTATAACTCTGACAATGGTGATGACGTACTTTGGGAATCTGATGGCACTGCAGCTAATACTACAAAAGTAACTGCCATAGAAAACTATAATATAAAAGGAGATGTATACGCTTGGAATAATGGAATCTATTTTTTAGCTGATGACAGTACGAGTATAGAGAATATTTTTGTTTACTACCCAACCACAGGTAATGTTACACAGCTAACCTGGTTTACAGAAGACCACAATGCGAGACATTATATTGAGGTAGGAAACTACTTGTACTACAGAGGGCAAAATGAGGAGAGTAGAGCTATAAGCAGTTCCGACTATCGCTTATATAGAATTGATGGAGCTGATGGCACAACTATAGAATTGGTTGACACAAGCAATACCGTTGATATAGATTGGCTTGTTAAAGTTACAGACCCTAGCGATAATGATATAATTTTAATGAGAGGAGACGATGATGGTGACGTAAATATCACAGGAACGGAGTTATATTGGTTAAATCCAGCTGATATTACATACTCAGAAGTTCTTTCTATAGCTAAACCGTTATCTGAACTAGCAAGAGTATATCCTAACCCTACTACAGATTACTTGATGGTACCTAACAAATTAATGAATGCATCTTACATTATTTATGATATTACAGGTAAAGTTGCTCAGCAAGGTGTTATAGAAACAGAAAGAGTAGATCTAAACTTAAACCAAGGTATGTATTTGTTTGAGGTAACATTGGATTCTGGTATCTATACCCATAAGCTTCTGGTTAAATAATTTTGTTTTTTTAGATTATAGATTAATTTGAAAAAAGGCCTTCTATCTTAGAAGGCCTTTTTTATAACTTGAAAATGGTAATACCTGTTGCAAAAATAGGATCTATAAATTTTTTACCTGGATAATTTCCGTCATATGGTTTCTTAGTTCTTGATCAGAAATGTTTTTAATGGCCTTATTTAAGTCTTTTATGGTGAATAATTTGCCGTATTCTAAAGCTCTTTTTAAATAGATATCACTGATTACTTCATCATCATAAAAGTATAAATCTAGTTTAGTGGCTAACTTTGCCTTGGCTATTTCTATACTTTCATTGGAAATGTTCCCTTGATTCATTGGGATTAAAATTTCATTGATCATAACAGCCTTACTTCGCTGTAAATTATCATTGTCTGAAATATAGCGTAGACTCACCAAAGATGTTTTAGCCGGTTTATTGCCGCTGCCAGTAACTCCTAAGGTATAGATTAATCCGTATTTTTTGCGTAGAATTTCAAAAATTTGATGGTAGCCATGTTCTGCAATGGCTTCTGCAATTAGGGCATATTTAAATGTATAGTCTTTATTGAATTGTTTTTTGAATATAAAGCTAGCTCTGCTTTGCGTCTTAACTTTTCTATCTTCTACATATTCAGCAGCAACAACTTTGCCCGTATTGCTTGTTTTTGGAATTTTTTCTGTCCATTCCAAAACAGGTACTGTTGCAATGTAGGTGGAAATTAACGTATCTATGTTTTCAGGTAAGTCACCGCCAATATATAGATAGGAATCCTTAAAACTACGTTTGAATAGTTGATTGTATGCAAACATCCTTTCAACTAGGGCTTTATTGAAAACTATATTGTTCAAGCTGTCTAATTGCTTATTGAATCTTAATTTTTCCAAAACCTCTTGAGTATCGGGGCTATTTTCATTGGCAACAACAAGGTAAAATGCCTTTAGTAAGTTTTCAAAATTCAATGACTGATTGGCACTTCTTAATTCAAATTCAAAATTGTCTTTGCTTATTTCCGTTCGACTTGAAAACATGTATTGACGTAAAAAGCTAGAGGCTTCCTTTTCTGAATTTTCCCCGAAGGATTTACCAAAAAGATCCAAACTTACATTAAAAATAGGTTGGTCTTCCATGGGTAAATCGTTCAAACCATGTTTGGATACTATCCGAATTTTAGGTTTTGCGGTGGGCGCATTATTTACCACCACAGAAATCCCGTTTTTATATTCTAAAAGATATAAATCTGTGCCGAGTGTTGTTTTCTTTTCAATGGCTATAGGCATTTGTGTTTCTAAACTAATATCCGGTAAATTCGATTTGTTTTTAACTACAAAATTGCTGTTAGGCTCCACAAATTGATATTTTGGAAGTACTGTAAACTCTGTATTTATATGCTCCAGCTTATTTAAGATATATGCCTTAGTAAAGTCTGAACTGTATAAATCGGAGGTGCTATCAAATAAAATGGTTTTATGGTAAGCTGTAAATGTGTTTAGGATTTCAGTAAAATCACTAGGTCTTAGACTTTTATGTAAGCCAATAAGTAATTCATATTGTTGGTCATTGTTAAGAGGTATATCTCCATTTAAAAAATGGTTTACAACCTCATTAAGAGTTACTTTGTTGGCTTTGGGACCTCTTTTAGTCTTTGAAATAAATTCTTTCATAAAAAAATCTATTTCTTCTTGAGTAAATCCATGGGTTCGTGCTTCAGCCACAGCTTTACAAAAATTATCTAACATTGCTGAATATGATGTGGTATTTCTTCCTTGAAGTCTAATATTGTACATCATAGATCCTGGAAGAATTTCTCCTTTGTTTATGCTTGTTTCAGAAATGCTTTTGTTTGGATAAGTAGCAAGTCTATTTTCTAGTATTTTACAGAATAGATATTGTTTAAAATTATTTTTAAAAGTTTCATGGCTATCAATAGCATAACTAGGGGTCTTAAAAGCCATTACCAAAGTTGGTTTGCTATTTCTTATGCTAGATATATAATTAGAATCAATAGTTGTTTCTTTAGTTACATCAATATAGCTTCTTTCAAGGGTATTGTGATTTATTGGAATGGTCCTAAAAATTTTATCAATAAATTTAGCCACTTTTTTCTCGTTTACTTTGCCTTGAATAACTAGGGCAAACTGATCAGGGGTGTAATATTTATCATAAAAATCTTTTACCTGTTTCGCCGTAATGCCATTAATTTGTGATTCGGTACCCAAACCACCATGGCCTTCTAAAATAGTTCCGTTTAAATAAGGAGAAACAGAAGAATTTCGTTTTTTGATTTCTTCTATAACAACTTTTTGTTCAACTTTAAACGACGTGTCTTCCATTTGTAAATCGCCTACCCAATCTTTCATTAGAAGCAAGGTTTGTTGTAGGTATGACCAATTGTCTTCAGGTAAATTAATGTGGTATTCTGTTTTAGTGCTGTTAACACTTGCGTTGTAATCTCTACCTATGCGTAACCCCATTTTGTCAAGGGTAAGCATGGTTTCTTCTCCTGGGTAATTTTTACTGCCCTTAAATACCATGTGTTCTACAAAATGGGCAACCCCCCTTTCATCAAGTCGCTCAACTAAAGAGCCAACCGTGGAAACCAAATGGACGGTAACTTTACCACGTTCACCATCATCGGGGAGTATATAATAAGAAAAACCATTGTCTAACTTCTTGTAAGTAATACTTTCTGGCATAAAAAAAATCTGCCCAAAGCTTTGGGCAGAAATTATAAAAATGCTTAGAAAGCTTATGAAGTGTTTTACACTTGTTAAATTAACTTTCATTTTAATATTTATTATTCTTTAATCTTTGTTGTATTGTGCTTAATTGTAAAAGAATGAATAGGTGACTGTTCTTCCTTCCCATTGATAGCCACCACTGGTATAGGTTTTTACAATACTTGTAATATTTCCATCAGCATCAGCCTCATAAGTATAAGCAGGTTGCCTTAAATTTGCTCCTTGTGTACTTGTTGGATCTGTAACTACGGTTTTGGTCATCATATATTTATGCCAAAATAAATCATTAAATAACGGAAGCATTGTACTACTTGGAGCAATAAACGGTGGTAAGCTTTCGGTAAAAGTAGGAATCAAAACGGGATCGTAGTCCTCTCTATGCTGTCTATAGGCGTCCCTTGAGTTTGACATATAAGATTCCAATTGCCAATATTCACCATAGATATTTTCACCCAGGTTAAAAGGATCACTATAATAGATATTGCTTACAATGTTTGATCTCTTAAAGGATAGAACTTTGCCCGTTTCATCGTAAACAAATTCACTGCGTTCTAAATCAATATTACCTTCACTTGTATTGCCATTATTATCGTATTCAAATTCTTGGCTCTCTATTGTAGTTAACTTCGTTGTGCTTGGTTCATAATTGTAATAGTAGTAAATGTCCCTAGGATAAGTACCATCAGAAGCATAAGAGCGGTATAATAATGTATCTACCATATTTAGTTCATTGTAATGGTATTCAGAATGGTAATTAGCTCCACTTGGAAATTTGTAATCCAACTGTGTTAAATTATCGTTCTCATCATAGTTCAACTCTATATTTACTACTCCAATTGATAAACCAGAATCAAGCATATTAATTTTTGATGGTTTTTTAATGGATTCGTTTTTTTTGACTACAACGGTTGTTGTAGAGGATTGTCCTTTGTCATCAGCTATAAAAATATCTATATTGTATTCCAATCCAGGTTCCAAATTACCTAGAAATACCAATTCCTTGATTGTCTTTTCGTGGACAGGATCACCAGCGCTTCCTGTAAACCTGTATTGCTCTTCACCCTCAAAACTTATGGTAATGGTTTCTATGTAGTTCAAGCCAGCAGTAGCAATGCCTTTTAAGACAAAAGCTGGAGCAGCGACAGAAATATTTGTACCTCCTACCAATTTAATTTCCGGATAAGAAAAGCCTTTAACATCAATACGAATACCTTGGTTAAAACTGCGTTGGTCTTTGTCAACAACCTTAATGATATAGTTTAATACAGTATCTGTTTCAAAAGGAGTTAGATCTACTCGATAATTAAAATCGAACTTGGTTTTACCACTGTAGCCATCTACTATATCTAATATGGAATAGTCTGTGGCATTCAATATGTCTATAGTTTCAACCCCATTAGGGACATTCATTTTAATATTGATATCGTAATAGTCGGCGGTGTCGCGTCGTACTTCAACACGTTGGTCTTCTATTTCAAAACCTGGGTCTGGAAATTCAGGGTCGTTTTGACATGCCTGAAAAAGCAAGAGGCCGATAGTTCCCAGAAACAATATGTTTAATAAGTTCTTTTTCATAATGTATGTATTAAAATTCTTCATGAAATTAATTAAGTACTTCTAGGTCCGGGTTTACACTTATGATATCAATGCCTAAAGATGTGAACGTATCAAGTAAGAGTTTCATATTATTTTGAATGTTTTCAGGAAAAGCTTCTATTTCCGACGCATTTCTATGAATCATTTCACTTAAATAACTTCTTACATCTGTAAGTTTATCTTCAACAAAATCATAGGTAACAACGATAGCATTTTGGTGTCTTATGTAATTGATTACAGACAAACTATTACCATCTTCATCTACTGTTTGGATAAATGTTGTTAATCCTGTAGGTGAATTGTAGAAATATCTAGCATCTATAAAACCTTTTGAATAAAACCATTCTCTATCCACCACAAAAACCAATTTATCGTCTGGAACTTCCGTTTCTTCTCTGTAGATAGCTTCCATATTCTGACCATAGTATTCACTTTTGCCGTCAAAGAATTCAGCGGGTATTATGTCAATCAGGTTGTGCATGCTAATAATGCGGCTTAAAAAAATATAAAACGCATCTTTAGAATAGGTGTCTATGGTACTTTCAGAAGTGAATTCATCTAGATCGACACCAAAGACAATGGAGTGATCGTTATATACGGCTCTTAAATCTCCTTCTGTGCTGTTGTTTTTACGGGATTCCGATTCAACAAGCACATCACGCGCCTCACCACTTACACCATTGGGGCTATATACATAATTACTTATTAAAACTTTGTAAGGCATGTAATTGACAATAGTTTTACTAGCTTCAAAATACTTAAATAAGGAGGTGTCTAAAAATGTAGTGACAGAACTTTTATAGGCTTCATATTCTGAGATTTGATCTGAAGGAATCACACCTGCTTCATTTTCAAAACGAGTTCTTATCTCTGGAATTTCAATTCTTTCCCAAGCTGTTGCTTGGTTGCTGGTACCTGCTACATAGGCGAAATCCAGGATGCTATCGTACTCATAAAGTACTCCCATATTCAAATCCGTATACCATTTTTTTATGGTAGGATCTGATAAATCAATTTGGGAGCCTACACGATCTTCATCCAAGTATGAGGGTTCTACATTATCTTCTTTATCACAGGAGACAGAGATAAAGGCAACTAAAAGAAGGTATAGAATGCTGTTTTTTTTCATAAATATATTTTTAAGAGATTAACTAGATTCCAATTAATCAACAATAACTTCATTGTTGATTTCAGGAATCTTTTCGTAACGCTCATTATTTCTAATTAATGGATTGTTTTGTCTTTCTTTTAAAGGAATAGGGAGTGTATAGTTAAAATCGTCAGATAGTAACGTAAAAGTCTCTGTACCAATTTTAACACCATCATCACCAACTAAACTGAAGACATGTTTTATTTCGGGTCTGTTATCCATACGTCTTAAATCAAACCATCTGTGGTGGTCTTCAAAGCACAATTCTTTGCGTCGTTCATTCAATACAAAATCTAAAGTTCCGTTAGCATCTGGGTACTGAATGTTTGAAGTATTAGAATAACGTTTGCTGTGTAATTCTATAATATCATTAATAGCACTTTCTGATAATCCTTTTTGAGCATAGGCCTCAGCTCTGTTCAAGTAAGCTTCTCCAACTCTTAGATTAGCAAAACCTAAACTTGTATAGCTCCCGCTGCCATATTTTGCAGGGATATATTTTAGGTTTCCAGAGCCATCATCCACAGATGAAAAGAAAGCCTCCTTGCGGATGTCATTGTCTTCAAAAAAATCAAAAAAGCTAGGATTAACTAAATAGCCAGTTTGATCAAATGATACAGGGGCGGTTGTATAAAATGAGTACAATATCTCTGAGTTGGACTCGCTAACAAAAGGAGCAGCAGCAGTCATTTTAGTTAAGCTTCCAGAAGATATTACCATATTTGAATATTCTATTGCCTCATCCCATTTTTTTTGATAAAGCTTGACCCTAGACATTAGTAAATTACATGCAATACTTGAGGGGTGGAATTTATTTTTTGTGATACCGCTTAAGTCAAAAAGGTCCTTAGCAATTAAAATATCAGTTTCAATTTGGGCGTAACATTCGGCAACTGTATTTCTGTTGTATGTTGTTTCAACTCCAATATCAGTTCTTAGAGGCACTCCTAAATCGATATTGGCAGAAGCAGGATCATAGGGTTGTCCATAAAGGTTTAAAAGGTTAAAATAAGACAAGGCTCTTACAAAATAAGCTTCTCCTTTTACAAAATCGATTTCTTCTTGCTCTCCTAAGGCTTCGTCTATAAGTTCAATAACATAATTTGCGATTGCAATATCTTCATACATGCGTTCCCAAGAGTTATTTATGGAACTTAGAGAATTTCCTTCTTCGTCAATTTCAATTTCACGTTGCCAAGTATAGGTTGTTTTTCTACTCTCTTTAACGGAAGTCCTGGAAGAGGCATTTTCTGTGATATTATCTGTCATATGGTCAACAGTTCCGAAAATAGGGTACTGAGAATTAAATTCTTGTAGTAGCAATGCTGCAAAATGGTCTGTTTTTTCAGGGACTAACTTATCTTGGTCGCGTTCATCTAAAAAGTCGCTACAACCAAAAATTGCAATTAGGGGTAGTATAAATATTATTTTCTTCATAACTTTTGGTTTAGAATGACATGTTTAAACTTAAACTGTAGTTAGGTAAAGTAGGTAACCCTATGCCGGATACCTGCTCAGGATCTTGTCCTCTTAAATCTTTGTCGAAAGCGAAGTAGGATAAATTACTTCCTTGCACCGATAAATTTAAGTGTTTGATTCCAGAGCCTTGAAATAGTCTGTCTGGGACATTATATGATAATGTCAAGGATTGGAAACGAATATGGTCAGCTCTTACAACTCTGGCATCACTATTGTCGTACATCCACCATGAGTTTGTGCCTTCTGGAACAACTTTTCCGTAATTTGTAACATAGACCGTTCCGTACCCGTCTGCAGTGAAATTGGATGTGAAAGTTTGATTGTGATTTGAAATGGCAGGGATATTGGTTAAGGCCTCGTCACCTGGTTGTCTCCATCTGTTATTAAAATCGGCATGCATGTTTTCATAAGGTAACGGCATGTTTTGATTTCCGTTGTACAAACCTAACAACCTAGTTTTGTAACCTAATTTATAAGTGAAGTTGGCAGAAAGTGTAAAGTTTCCTGCTTTAATTTGGGTTCCAAAACCTCCATAAAATTGTGGGGTTCTACTTCCTTCATAAACTAATGCGGCTTCTAATTGTTCTTCAGCGGTCATATTTTCTTCAACCAAATGTTTGAAGGTAGGTAGCCCTTCTTCACTTAAGCCGTCAAATTGATAAGAGAAAAATCCACTTGTTGGGAAACCTGCTCTGTAGATATTACCAGCTAAATAATCTCTTACTGTTAGACCTCCAGCTTGGGCTCCTTCTTCAAAACCACTAAGTACTCTGTCTCTATCGTAGGAGAAATTAAAATTGGTGCTCCAAGATAAATCCTTAAGGCTTAAGTTGATAGTTCTAATGGCAAACTCGAAACTATTAACATCTTTGCTCCCGGAATTATAAGTTTGAACCGAAGAACCATTTACTAAGGATATTGGTCGTTGTTGAAGTAAATCGGTACTCTTGGAATATGCATAATCAATGGCTCCACTAATCTTTCCTTCGAGTAAGCTATAGTTTAAACCAACATTCGTGGTTGTAGTTTTTTCCCATCGAAGGTTTGCATTTGGGAACTGAGAAAGGCTAGCTGTATTTTCTGGATAATAAATGGCATTGTTCTTACCGTAATCCGAAATAATTAGATATGGGGTAGCATTGGGCATAGTACCACGAACACCGTATGATGCTCTTAAAGCTAACTCGTTTATACCGTAATTGTTTTCAAAAAATTTCTCGTTATGGATATTCCAACGTCCAGATGCAGACCAAGTAGGCTTGAACTTGTAGCGCTCGTATTGTCCAAAAGTATTGGATCCGTCACTCCGGGCATTGAAATTTAGAACATAGCGTCTGTCATATACGTAATTCATAATTCCAAAAACGGAGAAGTTATTTTGGACACGATCTGTAATCGTAGGATAGACAGATTGCCCAGAAGTGGTTAACCAGTTTATCATAGCATCATAATCGTAGGAACCAAAATCAAGGATAGAGTAGGTGCCATCTTCATTAGGTGTTACACTAACTCTAGGTAAGGAGACGAATCCGCGACCTTGATAATGGTTGTACCCAGGAACAGTAAAGCCTGTAGCCCCCCAGTAATTAACAGATCGAGCTTCTTGACCTAAGTTGATGTTGAAACTATGTTTGTCTGCTATAGTGAAATTATAGTTTAATTGGTTAGTAATAGAGTAACTGTCCTGACTAACCATTCCTCCACTATACACTCCTCCAAATGGTACCGTTGAGGATAAGTTAACGCGATCTTCGATTAAATTTTCAAATGCATCATAGGTTCTCAAGCCTGCGATATAATAAGTGTCTTCTGTAATCCATTGCTCGGTAAGGTTTGTTGTATTTCTATAACTTACTTGAGAATTTAATCTAAGATTTTTAAGGATGTCCCAACGTAAAGAGGCAACGATGTCTAAGTTCTTGTTAGTAATATTCCTTTCGGAATTATCCATCTCGGATAATACATTATAGTTGGCATATTCTACACCATAGGTGTCAGAAAGTATGCGTTTGCTTTGGTAGAAATAGTTTCCATCTTCATCATAGATAGGAACTGTTCTACTAGTGTAGTAAGCCTCGTTAAAAGCATTAATGGAGGTATGGTTGTATTTTGCTTTTTGAACAGCTCCACTTAGTCTTAATCCTAAAACTACATTGTCTCTCAAGTCTATGTCAAGATTTGAACGGGCTGTAATCCTATTCAGGTCTACATTTTTTTCAACACCTTCTTGGTCATCATATCCTAGAGAAAAGTAATATCTAACGTTTTCTCCTCCTCCAGAGGCGCTCACAGAATGTCGTTGTGTGATTGCGTTGCTATATAATACATCAAACCAATCGCTATTCAAGGTTTCTAGATAGTTGACTTGGTTTTGGAATTCTTGATAGTTGTAGGTGCCATCCCATAAATTCATTAGGGCCCCTTCGTAGCCTAAGCGATCTATATTGTCATAGGTGGTTGAATATCCTAAGTTTCTATCGTACATCTCTCTTGAAACATCAATTCGCTCTCTAGAATTCATTAAGTTGAAATCAGAATATCTTGGAGCCTGTACAATACTGAAGTTTCCTGAATACGTCAAGGAAGGTGTCCCTTGTTTTCCTCTTTTTGTCGTAATTACAATAACGCCATTAGCCGCTCTTGTACCATATATTGCCGTAGCCGAAGCATCTTTCAATATGTCCAACTTAGCAATATCAGAGGGGTTAATTCCTGTTAAGGCATTACCAATAATGTTTATGTTGTCAAAACTGTTAATTTGATCAGCAGTAAGTGGTACAGGATCTTCATAGATTACCCCATCTACTACCCAAAGAGGACTTTGGTTTCCTGTAAATGTGCTACCTCCACGAATTCTAATTTTAGCTGCGGCACCGGGAGTGGAGCTTAAATTGCTAACGCTTAGTCCTGTGGCTTTACCTTCAAGCATCTTTTCAACGCTTATGGCACCAGAAATATTCAACTCTTCTTCTTCTATTGAGGCGATGGAACTTGTCAATTCTCTTTTGTCAATTACTTGATATCCGGTAATAACAACTTCTTCTAAGTCTAGAATTTCGGGTTCTAATTTAACTAGAACATTTTCTTTGGACTCAGTGAATTCAATTTCTTTAGTGGCATAACCCAAGTAGGAAAAAACTAAAGTTACTGGAGCAGAAGGAACTTTTATTTTGAAGTTTCCATCAAAATCGGTTACAGCTCCAAGTCTGCTATTTTTTACCAAGACATTAGCTCCAGGTATTGGCATACTGTTTGCTCCATCTATGACGGTTCCACTTATTTCAATGGCGTTTTGAGGAGGAGCAACCTTGTTGTTTTCAACAATAACAATAACACCGTCTACTAATTTGTAGGATAAATTGGTGCCTACCAAGACTTCATCCAAAAGGTCTTTTACAGAAATATTGGTTTTATTTACGGAAATATTATCTAACTCATTAATTTTTTCATCATTAAAGAAAAAACTATAGTCTGTTTGTTTTCTAATTTCTTCAAATAATTTTGAAAAACTGACATTATTTAAATTTAAGCTGACTTGTTTGGATTGCGAATAGGTTGCTGCATTGATGGAAAAAACAGCACTGAAAATTAAAATAATGGATATCCTCATCTTTTATTATTGTTTTTTTGGGACTCAGTGAACTGGAAAGGAGTAGTTGATAGAATCGTTTGTGTCATATTTATATTTTATTAAAGTTGGTTGGTTGAATTGCACTTGCAAACGGTCATTAAAAACAACCTTAGTAATTTAATGATAATAAATTAATGAAATTTATTTGTAAACATGTATTTTTTTGTTGGCTTCAATTTTGATGTTTACAGACATTTCGGCTTCAATGATTTTTAAGATATTTGTCATGTCGCTATATCTGGGCAGGTCTCCTGTAAAGCTTAAGTTTTTTAAGCTTTCATCATCAAAAAACACTTCAACATCGTACCATCTGGATACTTTGGATAGAAATAATTCTAAATTAACATTGTTAAATACAAATCGGCCTTCTTTCCAAGCAATATAAGGATAGGTGTCAACGTTCAATTTATTTATATTATTGCCTTCCTTGTTAAGAATAGATTGCTCATTTGGAGATAATATTGTTTTGTCGGTTGAAAGTTTATTCGTAACCTGTACTTTACCTTCAACAAGGGTGGTCGTTACGCTATTATCGTTACTATAGGCCGAAATATTAAATTCTGTACCCAATACCTGTACTTCTTGATTGCCTGTAGCTACTATGAAGGGCAATTCTTTGTTAGGGCTAACATCAAAGTATGCTTCACCTTTTAATTCAACACGTCTAACATTTCCAGTAAATGGTACAGTATAGGTTAATTGTGTGTCTGAGTTTAACCAAACTTTAGTTCCGTCAGGAAGTACTAATTGATATTCCGCACCTCTTGGAACTTTTAAGGTGTTGGTTTTAATTTCTACTTGTTTTTCTTCACCTTCACTTTTATAATGGAGTATTCCTTTGGAATTTTCTACAGAAATAGTTCCTTCTTGAATTTTATTGTCCTTAGAATCTTCAAGGTCTATGATCTCACCGGTGGATAGTACCAATTCAGCATGTGAGGTGCCAGGAACAATACTAGAAGCTTCAATTGGTTTTAAATGACTTTCATTTGGGGTAAATAATGTGAATATAGAAATACCAACCACTAAAATAGCAGCTGCAGCAGAGATCCACTTTTGGGCTTTTAGGTTAAAAACTTTCTTAGGCTTTTCGGATGCGGTCTCCATACGCTCTAAAAAAGACGCCCACTCCTCCATAGTGTCTAATTTATCTTTTTTTTGTTGCCATTCCGAAAAATTATTGTCATTAAGGATGTTGTTTGCAATTTCTTTATTGTTTTTCTTTTGCTCCCAATCATGTAAAACCTCTTTCTGCTCTTCGCTTAAAGCATCTAATACTTTTCCAGATAAAAGCTCTGAGAATTCTATTTGTTCAATTATTTTATCCATTACCTAAAATTATTTCATAAGTATAAGTGGGTGTTATTTACCTAATATGACGCGATATTTTTACTAAGGAGTGACAGTTTTGTTAAAAAAAAGCTAAAAAAACACATGAAATCGTTAAGTTACCATGCAATAAATTGGTGTCCCAAATTTTTTCTGAGTAATTTATATGCTCTTCTTTTAACAGTTTTAACTGTGTTGATTGTCACATTAAGTTCATCGGCAATATCTTGATTGCTATAGCCCTTTAAAGTTAAGTTAACTGCCTGTTCTGCTTGAGGAGAAAGCTCTTTAATAGCTTTGTGTAAAAGAATATAAGTTTCCTCTTTTAAAACTTCGTTCAAAAAAGCTTCATTATTAACGGAAAGTCCATTTTCTAATTCTAAATTGGTAATTTTTTTTTCTTTTCGGATGATGCTAATGCAGGCATTTTTTACGAGTACGTACAAGTAGGCTTTAAGTGAGTTTTCGTCTGTAAAATCTTCCACATCTTTTTCCCAAAGTTTTATAAATGCTTCTTGGGCAACATCTTTTCCCTTTTGCTCATTTTGAAGTATTTTTGAAGCTAACAAGTACAATGATGGAAAATGACGTTCAAATATGACTTTGAATTCATGACTGTTGTACTGTATTTTTTTGCCAGATATTCTCATGTTCAATATCAGAAACAAAAGGTATAATCAAGAATTTTGTTCAAACTAATGTTACTGAATGTTCTAAAAATGATTCTAAGGTTAGATTATGCGGCTAGTTAAAATGAAAAAATCATGTGTACCAATAAATAACAAAAAAATAACAAAACAAAAATATATTTTCTTTTTTATTGAATAAAAGAGGAAGAATAAAAATAGTCTAGTTTTCTGGGGATTTAATGGAAATTTTTTCTTAATCTTTTAAGCATTAATAAAACTTTTAAAATTGTCACTCTTTTTGTTGGAAAAGACGTTTAGAGAATGGAGAGTCTTGTTAAGAATTGTATTTGTGCGATAAAAAGCGAGACGCTTTCTGTGATCTGGACTAATTCTACTTAAAATAATAATATGGGTACAATAGGTAATTTTCTTAAACCGGTAATAGGTAAAGAGGGGCTGTCAAAAAGCAAGTTGGAAGACTATTTTAAACCTTTTAGAGAAAATGTTATTGGATCGAGTACTAGTTTTAAGTCTCCTTATGGACGACAATCTATTATTTATGCTGATTGGACAGCTAGTGGAAGATTATATCGTTCCATTGAAGAAAAGCTTTTACATGATATAGGACCTTACGTAGCTAATACTCATACAGAAACGGCAATTACAGGTAGTGTGATGACGCATGCTTATCATGACGCCAGAAATATTATCAAGACTCATGTTAATGCTTCATCCGATGATGTATTGATAACTGTAGGTACAGGAATGACTGGGGCTATCAATAAGTTTCAGCGTATTTTGGGTATTCGGCTTAATGAAAACTTGAAAAATCACACTCAAATACCAGAAGAAAAACGTCCTATTATTTTCATCACTCATATGGAGCATCATTCCAACCAGACTTCCTGGTTGGAAACCATTGCTATTGTAAAAGTAATACCTGCTAATGATCAAGGGATGCCTTGCTTGGATAGTTTGCAAAAATTATTATTGGAGTATAGTGGGGACCCTATAAAAATAGCAGCGGTAACAGCCTGTTCTAATGTTACTGGTATTAGGACCAATTATCATGAAATAGCTAAAATTATGCATCAAAACGGAGGTTTGTGTTTTGTTGATTTTGCATGTTCTGCTCCTTATGTCGATATAGATATGCATCCTATTGATGAAGAAGCATATTTAGATGCCATAACATTTTCTCCTCATAAATTTTTGGGTGGACCCGGAACTTCTGGAGTGTTGGTTTTCCATAAGAAATTGTACAAAAATATGGTTCCTGATAACCCTGGAGGAGGAACTGTGAATTATACCAATCCATGGGGAGACCATGATTATATCGATGATATCGAAATAAGAGAGGATGGTGGAACACCAGGTTTTTTACAAGCTATAAAAATAGGATTGTCTATTAAGTTGAAAGAACAGATGGGGGTTGAGAACATTTTGAGGAGGGAGCATGAACTTTGTGATATTGTTTTTGATAGACTGTCCAAAATTGATAATCTGACCATTTTAGCTGGGGAGCATAAAGATAGGCTAGGTGTTTTTTCTTTTTATATTGATAATGCTCATTATAATTTGGTGGTGAAACTTTTGAATGATCGTTTTGGAATCCAAACAAGAGGAGGTTGCTCATGTGCAGGTACCTATGGGCATTATTTGTTACATGTGGATCAACAGACCTCTAAGTCCATCGAACAAAAAATTCTTGGAGGATGTTTTTTAGAGCGTCCGGGATGGGTCCGTATGTCAATACACCCAACAATGACTAATGATGAAATTGAATTTATTTGTAATGCTATTGTTGAAGTTGCTGAAAAACACGAGGTATGGGGTGTGGATTATCAATATGATGCTTCTAAAAATGAATTCAAACATCTTAGTGAAGATAATGGAGAGGCAATGATTGTTAATGATTGGTTTGAAATTTAAAATGACCTGTTAGGGGAAACTGAAAATTTACAGGTTTTGGTATTGCCATTTTTCATTTTCACAATGACATTGCCGTTTTTCAGTTTTAGATTTTTAACAGGGACTAAATCCTCTTTGCTCCAAGAGTCTCCCGATGCTTTCCATAACATCAAAGTAGCAAAAATGCTGTCTGCTTTTGGAGCGTACTGGGCAACGGCATTTAAAACACTACTTTCTTTGGAAACAGGATGCAATCCTGTGGTTTCAATAAATTCTAAGTTGTCCCAACTACTCAGTATGACCATGGCAAGTTGGTAGGTGCCATTATCCATAATCAAAATGTCGTGGCTATCAATGCGTTTCCTTGAGTATTTGATTTCCTGTTCCGATTTAGGAAGGGCGTAATGTCCCAAACGCATTTCCAATGGTTTATTGGTTGTGTTAAGGTCTATACGTAGTATGCCATTTGGTAAAGGAATGTCGGCCAATTGCATGGTAACGGTTTCATCGGTTTCCAAAACTGCATCTCGATAGTAAATACCGTCCTCAAATTTTTTGAAATCGTAAAGTCTAAATACCTCCCATTCATTTTTTTTGTTTTTGATGGCATAATTCATGGAGACTTCTCCGTTCTGTCCATCCGCTTGCCAAGGAAAGGCACTGTTGTAGGACAGTTTATTGTAATTTTCCGAAGAGCGGAACTTTTGCCAATCATCCGCTACTTTTTCGTGGCACCAAGCACGTATTTCCGAAGCGCCAATATTGGGGTAATCTGTAATTAAGAGGTTTGACTTTTCTTGAAATTTATTGTAAACCGTATCTTTTTTGAAATCCGTTTTCCAAGGGTCGTTGTTTTCTATGGCAGTCCAAAATGGATTGTTGTCAGGAATGAGCAACCCAAGAAAGGCTTTGCCCATCCAATACACGCTGCCGCGACAGCTGTAATTTTGAACAGCGGGTTCAAAATGTCCGTAAAAGCCGAGAGTAGGAACTTCGTCTTCCAGAAATTCTGGGTTGGACAAAAACTGCATTAGCACGCCTGAGGAGATTCTGCGCATCCAACCATAATTAATGTCTTCATTTTCCAAGGTTCCGAAAAAGGGTAGCGGGCTAATAGACGCAAACCGGTAGCTGATGCTTCTGCCATACATGATCATTTCTCCATTTTCTGAAAACAGATAAGGGTAGTTGTCGACCATGTCTGTGAAATTGCTGGTGAACTTTGCAGCAATCTCTGGAAGGTACTTCTGTCCGTAAAATTCAGACCATAAAATACCGTAAAGCTGAAATGCCCACATGCTGTAATAATCATAGGCAGGAGCGTCATTATACCAGCCATCTGCACGGTATTGATCTAGGGATAGATTTAAATATTCGGTTAATAATTCCTCGTTTATGGGGTATCCTTGATCTTTGAAAAAACTCATCACAAAAATGTTGAAAAACCTCCAATTGGAAGGTACAGTTGGTCCATTGCCGTAGCTCAGCATGGTATGGGCTAAGGCGTCCTTTTGCTCTTGGGATAGTGGTTCCCAAATGGCCTCCGGTGCTACAAAAAGTGAAATGGCCAGTGCTCCAAATTCAACGAGAATTTGAGTAGGTCCCTGATCTTGAGTTCTAGGTGGAATATAGGAGGCTTTAGAAGGATTCAGTAAATTTAAAATTTGAAGGCGATAATATTTTGCCACATCAATGCCGTTAACCTGTAAGGAGGGATTTTCCTTTAAAAGTGGCGCTGCCACAAACAACGTACGGCACAAGCCTTCAAGCTTTTCCGTTGGTACCTGATCTTCGTTATGCGGGTAGCTTTTTCCAGGCAACTTCGGGAACTTCATCGGGTCTTCATAGGAATTGATGTATGAAAAGGCGCCTTCCAAAATGTATAATGCGGCATCTCTCCAATGTTGTTTGGTCATTCCAGTATAAGGACTCTGTTCGTAATCTGGTTGGTCAATTTGAAAAACAGCCGCTGTCTTTTGGTTGCTTTGGGCATTTAGCCTTGTGAAATTTGCTGTTAAAAAGAGGGCTATTAATGTGAATATGATTCTCACTGTTTTATTTTTTAAGGTTGCCAGTCTAAAACTTCAACATCACTTTTCTGAATGTTGGATAAGCCTTCACCGTCTACTTGATAGGTTTTTTGTAAAAATAGACTCAGTATTTTTGAGCTTTTCCAAAGTTCCGTATCCAAAGTCGGTTCCCACGCTTCGTAAGAGTCCTCGGTTACATCTAAAATTTGCCAGTTACTATCAAATGGAAATGTGTTATAGGCAATTGATACTTTGCTACCGCGTTCTTCATCCCTGAAAATTACAATGATGTCTTTAGAGTCCGTTGCTACTATTTGAGGCCTGGAAATAGGGATTGATTTCGTGCCTAGTCCGCTTAGGCTAAAAGGTGTTTTTCTGAAACCTAAGTTGATAGTTTGCCATTGGTCTGTTTTGTAGGTAAGATGGAATTGCGGAATCTCACTATCTGCTTCACGCCAATAACTAACAATAAACGGATTGCCATGCTTGTCTGAGGTCATGGAAGTTTGGTTGATAAGCTCGCTGTTTTGAGGGATGTTTTCAATCACTTCAGCAGAACTTTCTGTAATAGGAAGTTGGTAAATTTCTCCTGTCGATTTTTGCCAGGTTTTGCCACCGTCTTTAGAAGTGGCGTAAGCCAAATCATGATTGCTTGCCACGTCGGGGCTTTCCCTCCAAACCCAGGAAATATGAATTTGGTCATTTTTGTCTATATAGGCCTGCCAATAGGCATTTCTTAAACCTTCTCCATCTATAAGATTATCCTGTACCCTGTGCCAAGTTTGAGTTTGGGTGTTGTAATAGTTGATGACAAGATTGCCGTTCCCTGAACCTCCATCTCTATAGAAAAAAAGGAGGTTGCCATCCTGTAAGGCGTAGAATTCAGGGTAACTTACCTGTTGCTCTTTGTCGCTCAACATTGGTGTTTTTTTGCCTAGTTCCAAAGAATTGGGACGGACACTTTTGGCATAGTTAAGCTGATTATTGTGGTTGCCCCAAGCCACATGTAAAAACCCCTCGCCATCCACCATAATGCTGATAGAGTTATGGGCATCTTCTACATGGGCAGTGTAAGGAGTGACTAAGGTTTCCCATTGACTGGATTTTAGGAGTCTTTTTCCCAATACCACATGACCTTCTGGATTATAGTAAGCAATGTACTGGTGTTTGTTGTGCGTTACTAAAGAATTTTTTCTAAAAATAACAGTATTGATAGAGTTCTTGGCCCATCCTTCACCCACCTTCGAGATGCTGGTTTCTAAAGGTTTTTGGAACGAAGTTTTGTGGCAAGAAGCCGCTAAAAGAAAAAGTAAAAGATAGGAAAACGTATGTTTTAACATGATTGCCTAATGTCTAATTGATGGGGTCTATTTTGTTTAAATATCTTAAAAGAGCTTCCACGTAATAATAGTCGGCATAGGATAGGGGAACGTCAACTTCGGTATTATCAGGCATATTCCCAACACAATGTTTGATGATAAAACCGCCTTGTTCACCTTGCGATGCAAAATATTCAGGAGAAGAGAGACTTTTGAGCATTTGTTCGGTAGTATTGAAGTAGATTTTGGCTTTGTCTTGCGAAGCGTAGTTTTTGAGTTCCAAAAAGGCAGAAGCCATAATAGCCGCAGCCGAGGCGTCTCTTTTGGCATTTGGAATATTGGGTGCGTCAAAATCCCAATACGGAATTTTATCTTCAGGAAGGTTGGGATGGTTAATAATAAAGTCTGCAATACCCATGGCATGTTCTAAATATTTTTGGTTTTTGGTATATCGGTACATGGTAGTGTAGCCGTACAATCCCCAGGCTTGCCCGCGTGCCCAAGAAGATTCATCGGCATAGCCTTGATCGGTATTTTTCATTTCAACATTTCCTGAAATGGTATCGTAGGAGACAACATGGTAACTGCTAAAATCTTTACGGAAATGGTTTTTTAGGGTAGTATCGGCATGTGTTAAGGCTACTTCGGTAAATTGATCGTTGGTGAAATGTTTCCCTGCCCAAAGCAGCATTTCCAGGTTCATCATATTGTCAATGATTACAGGGTATTCCCATTTGTCATTCCACGGTGCAGGATCCCAAGAGCGTATAGTTCCCGTTTTTGGATTGAAACGAGAGCTTATGGATTGCGATGCATTTTTGATGATTTCGGCATATTCGGGATTGTGCGTTACTTGATAAGCATTGCCAAAACTGCAGAACATCATAAATCCTAAATCGTGGGTGGTGGTATTGTATTGTTCTTTTTCAAGTTCTGTCAATTTTGTTTCGGCTGTTTTAAGAAACATGGAATCTTGAGTACCTTCAAATAAATACACCAAAGTACCTGGGTAAAAACCACTGCACCACCAACCGGAGTCACTAAATCTAAGAGTATCGTTGGTATAAGTAGTGGGAAATTGGTTGACAGGAACGTTTTTGGAAAGGGTTTTGTAATTGTTGGCTGCCATTTCCAAATGCTGCTCAGCCCAGTTAGTTTCTGATTGCTGAGGTTTTTTGTTTTCCGTTTTGCAGGAGATAAGGCTAACTATTAAGCTGAAACTTATCAGGTGGTATGGGGCTAATCGATTTTTGAATTTCATTTAATTTTCAGGTGAGAGGTTAATTTTACAACTTAGTTTTGTCACTTGTAAGGCACTGCTGTCCTACAAAACTACGTGTTTTTTATGGTATTGGGGAACTTGTTATTTGTAAAAAGGCACCCACGTATCACTATGGTTGCTGCTACGTGGGTGCCAAGGTGTTATTGGGAAAGATTTACATCAAATTATATTCGGTTATAAATTTTGTTTTATTCTATAATTTCCACCAATTGTTCCATTTCAACTAATGCACCATTTACATATTTTTCTTCCTTGATAAAGCCAATGTCTGGGGCGTAATATTTTATTTCGTATTCACCTGTTTCAAAGGGATTTTCGTCTTTGGTCATCAAACAGTTTTGATAGGTTCCTAAATCGATGGTGACCGTTTCGTTGGTACTTAAAACTTCGGCATAATCTTCAGCTTCGTCTTCCCAATATTCTTGGTGGTACGTCAGCCCTACATATGGTGCAATTGGAAGCCAATAACCGGGTAGGGCATCATCTATTCCTGCTTCCCAAGAGCCGTCATTGTCTTCAAAATCTCCATCATCGTCGTAATTTTTAACGGATTCTCCAAAATACCAAAGGTTGCCATTGTCATCTTCGGCAATCCAATCATCGGTATCTTCAATAAGAATACCGTCTTTATAAACCACATCATGTTGGATAAAACAGGTCACTCCCATGACCGTTTTGGTGTTGGTCCTTATTTCTATTCTAATTTCCTCTTCGGGTTCTTCTCCAATATCACCAGCTTCATACACATAGATGGTTCCTGTGGTTTGCGGGCCAAAATAATTGTTGGTGATTGTGGTTGGGGATGTGAACGTTACTTGCGAAACATCCGGAAGGTCGTCTGGGATGTTGTTGGAGGGAGTGGAAGAATCGTCGTCGTTGCTACAAGCCAATAGGCTTGCAAAGATTGTGAATAATAGCAGTACTTTTTTCATAGCCTTAGATTTTATATTTGTTTTTAATAGCAGCCTAAGTAGAAAATATGGACAGGATAGCAGTGAACATGGTTGGAAGGCAATAACCGAGGGATGGATTATTTTGTTGAAAACTATTCAATGACGCTTATTTCACGTAATAAGCATCAATATTTTACCCAAGCTTTGTGTTTCGTCTTCCAATTTTAGCTTTTTGGAAGTCATTAGCGGAAGGTGATGCAGGTAAAAAGTTTAGTTAATTTTTTAACGTAATATATTGAAATATATTGTGTTGTGTGTGTGGGGTAGGTGTGTGTAGTAAATTTTTTTGCTTTACTGTTTGCGATGAACTGTGGAATAAAAAAAAGAGAACGTTTACGTTCTCTTTTTGTGTGTTAGATTTTAAAAATAAAGCCTTCGTGGGTTTTTTTATCATATTTTTCTTTGTCAAACATATGAAGATAAGAACCTTTTCTTGAAGATTCCATGTCCTTTTCATCTAGCTTGATTAAAATATCCAAGGCATTGATTTTACTGATGAAATTCCGTTTGTCCAAGTCTGTGTCCAAAATAGATTCATAGAGTTTTTGCAATTGCCTCATGGTAAACTTTTCAGGTAAGAGTTCAAACCCAATAGGTTTGGTAGAGGCTCTGTATTGTAGGCGTTTAATTGCTTGGTCTACCATTTCGTTGTGGTCAAAAATCAGGTTTGGGATTTTATCAATGGTAAACCATTTGGCCGAATAGTGCTCTATGAGTTCTTGGTCGTGGTCTTCAATATTGATAAGTGCATAGTAAGCCACCGAAATGGTACGCTCTTCAGGATCACGGTCTACTTCACTATAGGTGAAAAACTGTTCCAGATATACTTCGTCAAGACCTGTAAGGTGATTCAAAACCCTATTGGCTGCATCGTCTAGGTTTTCTTCTTTTTTCAAGAATCCTCCAATTAGGGACCATTTTCCTTTTTCGGGTTCAAAATCCCTTTTAATGAGCAAAATTTTCAGCTTGTCTTTGTCAAAGCCAAAAATGATACAGTCCACGGCCAATAAAACCTTGTCTTCTTTACTGTAGTTATTTAGCATCTAAATTTATTTGAGCATTGCTAGGCAACTTTATGAAAAATATTACAATTAATCAATTAAAATTTAATAAATGTAAAAAACACAATTATTAATTCGGTAATAAATATAGTGCTTAAATATGTAATTCTTAAAAAAATCATAAAAAAACTTGCTTATTTGAAAAAACTTTAATTCCTTTGGAAGTGTATAATTAACACTTATAGCTAAATTTTAAAACTAATTCTAAATTATTCTAGTATGATAACAACCAAATTTTTGATTGGTAATCATTTGACGCTAAGGGTTCCAAAGTGTCTTTTTGTGATGATTATGGTGCTGTTGTCGGCAACTGGTTTTGCCCAACAGAAAACCATTACTGGAACAGTGACATCAGCCAGAGATGGCATGACACTGCCAGGAGTTAATATTGTTGTGAAGGGAACTTCCAACGGTACAGCTGCAGATTTTGACGGAAACTATTCTATTACGGCATCTTCGGGTGACGTTTTGGTGTTTTCTTTTGTTGGGTACAAGCAAAAGGAGGTAACCGTGGGAGGTCAAACTGTTATTAATGTGGCTATGGAGGAAGATGTTGCAGCCCTTGACGAAATCGTTGTAGTGGGGTATGGTGCAAAGAAGAAAGAAAACTTAACAGGATCGGTAAGTGTGGTTGACGTAGAGGATGCTAAAAAGACCATTACTTATGATGTTGCTAAAATGATCCAAGGACAAGCGCCGGGGGTGACTGTACAGTCATCTGGTGAGCCTGGTGGATTTGTAAACATTAAAATTAGAGGGATTACTTCTTTTAGAAACAATAACCCATTATTCGTTATCGATGGAGTAATTGTTGATAATCCTTATGATTTTGCTACAGGAGACATCGAGTCCATCCAAATTTTAAAAGATGCGTCTTCTGCGGCAATCTACGGTGCTCGTGGAGCTAACGGGGTAGTAATTATTACCACTAAAAAGGGTAAGGAAGGAAGATTGGATATCAGTTACAAAACAACACTTGGTTTTCAGAATGTTGCTAAGAACAGATGGTATGATTTAGCAAACAGAGAGCAATACCAAGAGTTGGTAAGAGTGGCCGAAACTAATGCCAATGCGCAAGGTCTTGGTGTGCCTACATCACCAGGTGTGTATCCAGATAACGATTTGTTTATTGACGATGTGGATACTGATTGGCAAGATGAGGCCTTTAGAACTGGTGTTTTAGAAAATCATACCTTGACCTTTAATGGAGGAGCAGAAGCTTTGAGTTACAATGTAAACTTAGACTACTTTAAAAATACCAGTTATTTTGAAACACCTCAGGCCTACGAAAGATATTCGACCAATATCAACTTAAATGGTGAAAAAGGACGTTTCAAATATGGAGCGAAAGTGGCTTACTCTTTATCTGATAAAGAAAACTTTAATGAGTACTTAGCGGGAACAAGTTCTATTATTAATTTGTTGACTGCTGTTCCAACTATGCCTGTATATGATGAAAACAGACTTGGAGGTTACGGTGGTACAGATGGTATCGCGCAACGTGCAATCTCTCTTAACGTAATTGGGTATAACAATTTAATTACCAATGAAAACAAACGTAATCGTTTTGTGGGAAATATTTGGGGAGAATATGAAATCTTAAAAGGTCTTAAATACAGATTGAATGTAAGTGGAGACCGTACAAATTGGGATACTAGATATTTTAATCCGCCAAGTGATTTAGGATGGTATTATGTAACTACAAATGACGAGTCAGCATTAGATGTAACTAGTGGGAATACTACTAGGACAATTATCAATAATTTGTTAACTTATGATTTTACTTTAGGAGAGAAGCACAATTTTAATGTGTTGGGAGGTATGATTCAAGAGCGTAACGATTTTTACAATTTAATAGCAAGAGGTGTTGGTTTTGAACCAGGTGAAATTTCTCATTTAGAGTATGCTGATAACAGAAATGCCTCTGAATATGAGTCTGCTGAAACTTACAAGTCTTACATTGGACGTTTCAATTATGATTTTGATGATAGATATTTATTTGAAGCAAACTTCCGTCAGGATAAATCTTCAAAGTTTGCACCTCAAAACAATACAGGAAACTATTTCTCTGTATCCGGAGCTTGGAAAGTGCATAATGACTTCAACTTACCAGAATGGTGGAACACCTTTAAAATCCGTGGAGGTTACGGGCAGTTAGGTAACAACACTATAGGTTTGTATGAATTTGCACTAAACATCAACCCATTTGCTAGCTATTTATTCGGTAGTGAATTAGCTCCTGGGTCAATAGTAATAGATATCGTAGATCCAGACATTAAGTGGGAGGATACCGAGTCTACAAACGTAGCGGCAGAATTTGGAATGTTTAACAACAGATTGCAGTTTACTGCAGAGTACTTTAAAAAGCAATCTACGGACTTATTGGCTGATGTGCCAATTCCTTACTCTTCAGGGTCGTTCCCAATTGTATTGACAACCAATGCGGGTACAGTACAAAATACTGGTATGGAATTTACCTTGAGTTGGTCTGATAGTAAAGATGATTTTAGCTATAACATTTCTGCTAACCTTGGTACTTTGAAAAATGAGGTTAAGAAAATTGGAACGGATGATACTCCTATTACCGTTGGTGTAGGAAGAACTGAAGTAGGACGTTCTGCTGGTGAAATCTACGTGTATGAGGCGGAAGGAATTTTTCAATCTCAAGAGGAAATCGATAACCATGCTTACCAAACAGGAAATACAGCACCTGGAGATGTGAAGTTTAAGGATATTAATGGAGATGGGTTTATTACAGATGACGACAGAACTTTCAAAGGAACTGTAATTCCAAAAGTTAACTTTGGTTTGAATATGAGTGCTCGTTATAAAAACATTGACCTTTCTTGTTTCTTCACTGGAGCAGCTGGACATAAAATCTACAACGCGACTTACCAAACATTAATGGCTGGAGATTTAGGAAATAGCCATACAGATATGTTGAATTACTGGTCGCCAGATAATACCAATACTAATGTGCCTAGACCGGTAATTGGAGACCCTAATGCCAACAACAGAGCTTCTGATAGATTTATCGAAGATGGAGACTTTGTAAGATTGCAAAGTTTGGAGTTAGGGTTTAATATTCCTTTAGAAACTAAAGTGTTTACTAAAGCTAGAGTATTTGCTTCAGGACAAAACCTATTTGTAATAACTAAGTACAATGGCTATGACCCTGATTTCATTAGTGATGGTTTATTTAACAGAGGAACAGAATTTGGATCTTTCCCTAACCCAAGAACTTTGGCTTTAGGAGTGCAGGTAGACTTTTAATTAGAAACAATTGAAAATTATGAAAACTAGACATATATTATATTCAATAGCAGTAGCAACCTCTGTGTTGGCTACCAGTTGTGTAAGCGAAGATGATCTTAATCAAGTAGATCCAAATTTCGAAACAGCAGATTCTTTTTGGGAAAATGGCGATGATGCCCTCAAAGGGGTAAATGCTGTTTACGGTGCCTTGTTGAACGATGGAACCTATATGAGAAGTACCCCTTTATTGTTAGATTTGAAGGGTGACGGAACAAGAAGTAACTCACCATGGGCGGCTATGGCCAATGTTGGGAAATTTAACAGTAGTGTTGCGGATCCAGCTATTTATGGATGGGCCTTTGAAATGTATTACCAGGGAATCTATAGAGCGAATCAGGTATTGGAAAATGTACCAAATATAGAAATGGAAGATACAGCTTTAAAAGACAGAATTTTAGGGCAAGCTTATTTTATGAGAGGTCTATATTTTTTCCATGCCGTGAACATGTTTAAAAATGTACCACTACCTTTAACAAGTACTCAAGTTTACCATGAGCAAAAATCGCAAGAAGAAGGTTGGGCTCAGGTGAAATCTGATTTGGAAATGGCTGCCAGTTTGTTACCAGTGTCCTATAATGACGTATCTGGGCCGGATCAAGGTCAAAAAGGACGTGCTACTAAAGGAGCAGCTTTGGCTTACTTAGGAAAAGCACATTTGTTTAACCATGAGTTTGCGGAAGCAAAAACAGCATTTGAACAAGTGATTGGATTTGGTGTTTATGATTTAGTGCCAGATTATAGTGATAACTTCACCGAGGTAAACGAAAACAATGTGGAATCCATTTTCGAAGTGCAATTCAACAGAGATGTTGCAGGTGTAGACCTTTCGTGGGGAGGTGCACCAGCATCTGGTTGGGGAAAAACTTCAGCAAGAGCGATTACTTATGGACCACCTACCTTTGGATTTACAGATGCACAACCAACCTGGACTTTATTTAATGAATATCACGAGGAATTGACAGTAGATGGAGAGGTTGATCCAAGATTGGATGCCACTATGTTTTACAACAAACCAGGAATGATGTTGTATGGTGTGGAGTTTGCTGTGCACTATGCTGGAAATGAATCTTTCTTAAATGAAATTTACTGTGCCAAGTACCAAAATTCAGATGGAAGTAGACCAGATGAATACGATTGGAGATCAGGGATCAATGAGCGTATCATGCGTTATGCTGATGTGTTGTTGATGTATGCGGAGTGTTTGAACGAATTGGGGCAAACAGATGCGGCATACCCTTATATCCAACAAGTAAGAGACCGTGTGAATTTGCCAGACTTGGCTACTGTAAATCCAGGGATGAGCCAAGCGCAAATGCGTGACCAAATTGCTCACGAACGTTTCTTGGAGTTCCCTTTGGAAGGGCACCGTTTTGACGATATCCGTCGTTGGGGATGGCTTGAAGATTCTGCTAAATTGGAATGGTTGAAATCTAGAGACTCAGAGTACAACAGTTATGTGCCAGGAAGAGAGTATTTCCCAATTCCACAATCTGAAATGGATAATAACCCGTTAATGTCTATCGGACAAAATACAGGATATTAATATTTGTTAATTTTGAATTAGTCTTCAGTTACGAAAGACCGCGCCGGTCGCGCGGTCTTTCTTTAAAATAAAAAAATGATATGAAAAAGAACAGCATTACAACTTTGTTAATCGCTGTATTTTTGTGTTTAGGCCTATCCCTAAGCGCACAGAATACAGTAGAAGTAACCCTTACAAAAAAAGAGGACGCACCTCAAATCAGTAAACATATTTATGGTCATTTTGCAGAGCATTTAGGGCGCTGCATCTATGATGGTTTTTATGTGGGAGAAGATAGTCCCATTCCAAATACCAATGGAGTAAGAAATGATATTATTGAAGCGCTAAAGGATTTGAAAGTTCCAAATCTTAGATGGCCAGGAGGTTGTTTTGCTGATACGTATCACTGGAAAGATGGTATTGGGCCTAAAGAAGACCGTCCTACTATCGTGAACCAATGGTGGGGAGGATCAACCGAAGATAATAGTTTTGGAACACATGATTTCCTAAATTTATGTGAAGCCTTGAATGCTGAGCCTTATTTGGCTGCCAATGTTGGTAGTGGAACGGTTCAGGAATTTGCCGAGTGGTTGCAATATGTAAACCATGACGGTATTAGTCCTATGGCCAAATTAAGACGTGAAAATGGTCGTGAAAAACCATGGAACGTTAGAATTTGGGGAGTAGGAAATGAAATGTGGGGATGCGGTGGTAACATGCGTCCAGAATACTATGCCGATGTGTATAGAAAGTATGCTACTTTCATGACCGATTGGACCAACAGCAATGCCTTGTTTAGAGTAGCTTCTGGAGCAAACAGTGAAGATTACCATTGGACAGAAGTGTTGATGCGTGATATTCCTAAAAATTTAATCGATGGTGTGGCCTTGCACCACTATTGTGTGTTGGATTGGGGAGATAAAGGACCAGATAAGTCCTTTACAGATGCTCAATACTTCAAAATTATGCAACAAGCCATAAAAATGGATGAGCTAATAACTAAGCATACGGCTATCATGGATAAGTATGATGCCGAACATAAAATTGCCCTAGTAGTTGACGAGTGGGGAGGCTGGTATGACGGTGAAGCCCAAGATAAAGGGGTGTTGTACCAACAGAACACGATGCGTGATGCCATGATAGCCGGGGTAACCTTAAATATTTTCAATAACTGGGCAGATAGAGTAAAGGTGGCTAACCTCGCACAAACGGTTAATGTGTTACAAGCAGTAATCTTGACCGAAGGAAACAAGATGTTGTTGACTCCAACCTACCATGTTATGAAGATGTACAATGTGCACCAAGATGCTACATTAATGCCAGTGTCATTTACATCGCCTCAATATACTTTGGATGGTCAATCCTTACCGGCTGTTTCAATTTCGGCATCTTACAATGCTGAGAATGAAAAGCACATTTCTTTGGTGAACATTGATCCTACAAAAGAACATACTATCAGTATTGATGTAGATGCATTGAAGCTTAAAAATGTATCTGGTACGGTATTGACGTCTTCCGATGTACACGATTATAACTCTTTTGATAATCCTAGTAAAATTGCTCCAGTAGCATTTAAGGATTTCAAATTAAAGAAAGGCAAGCTTCAGATAACGGTTCCTGCTTTATCAGTAGTAGTATTGGAAGCTAAATAATATATAGTCATGATAACTATTAAAAGAATATTTATGATACTGTTGATCTTAGGAACAGCCTTAGGCTGTTCCAAAGACGACAGCACCACAGAAGATCCGGGAGGAGGGGTAGATCCTACAGATGATGACCCAATAGTCAATACCTTTGATGGTCCAACTTACTCTGATAATTACACGCCTATTTCCTCATGGTCCAATAGAAGCAATTGGAACTTGGCCAATGTGCATGATCCAACAGTAGTAAAGCAAGACAATTATTTTTACATGTACCAAACCGATGCGTCCTACGGGAATGCCCATGACGGACATGGCCATTTTCATGGTCGACGCTCTACCGATTTGGTGAATTGGGAATATTTGGGAAGCACTATGGATAATGCGCCTGCTTGGGTAAAGGATTCCATGAATACCAAAAGAGTACAAATGGGATTGCCTGAAATCGATAGTCCTAAATATGGCTATTGGGCACCATGTGTGAAAAACGTGAATGGTGTTTACAGAATGTACTACAGTATTGTGGTGGATGAGTTGATAGAGGGAACCGATCCATGTGCCTCATGGGGAGAGCGTCCTTATATTGGGATGATGGAAACTACCGATTTGGCTTCCAATAATTGGGAAGATAAAGGTATGGTAGTAACAGCCATTCCTGATGGAATTGAAGATCGTTACAGAACGAGTTGTAACGACTGGAGTTCCTACTACAAGTTTAATGGTATCGACCCTAGTTATATTGTAACTCCAGGGGGAGAACATTGGTTAGTCTATGGTTCTTGGATGACAGGAATTGCAGCCGTACAGTTGGATCCTGCTACAGGAAAACCATTTCAATTGGACACCGTTGAGGATTATGGCACGAGAATCGCAGGGCGTGGTAATATAAATACCAATAGATGGCAGGCAACCGAGGGTGCCGAAATCATTTACAATCCAGATACGGGATATTATTACCTGTTTTTGGCTTATGACGAATTGTCTAAAGCTTACAACACCAGAGTTGCAAGAGCTACTGATATTATGGGACCTTATTACGGTATCGATAATCAGAATGTATCTGAAGGAGCCGAGTGTTGGCCAATGTTAACACATCCTTATCAGTTCAACAATCATACGGGATGGGTTGGAATTTCACACTGTACGGTATTTCAGGATGAAGCCACTCAAAAGTGGTATTTCTCCTCTCAGGCTAGGTTGCCAGAAGGGGTTCCTGGAATCAATGTGTCCAATGCTGTGATGATGGGGCATGTTAGGGAGTTAAAGTGGACTTCAGATGGATGGCCTGTGGTTGCTCCTGAAAGATATGCCGCAGTCCCCGAAACCGAAATTACTGCCGCGGACATTTCTGGAATTTGGGAACAAATAACAATGGACTACCAATATCAGGTAATGCAAACCTCAGAAACCATCGTGTTTAACAGTAATGGAACTTTGTCTGGTGCGGTTTCAGGAACATGGAGCTTGGATACGGACACTAATACGCTAACCATAAACGGGAATGAGTGTAAGTTGTTTGATGCTTGGGATTGGGAAAGTTCACCAAGAAAAGTAACAATTTCATATTCCGGTTTAACCGTTGATGGAAAACCTATTTGGGCCAAAAAAATAAATTAATTAATGATGAAACGACTATGAGTTTTTAGATGCTTAACTAACTGATGAAGTATCAAAAAATCATAGAAAGTTCCATCTGACAATTGAAATAAAATCGAACAGATGAAATATAGTATTGCACTAACACTAGGTGTGGCCTTGTTCATGTCATGTAAAGAACAGGATAAGACTCTTGAAATTGCAGAGGTGACGCCTTCTGAAAAAGAGGTTGCAAAAGCACCATTGCAAGTCAATAACCCAATTATTAAAGATAAGTTTACCGCAGATCCTGCTGCTTTGGTGCACGATGGAACGGTGTACTTATATGCTGGTCATGATGAAGCGCCAAACGATTTTCATTTCTATAGAATGAACGAATGGTTGGTGTATTCTTCTACAAATATGGTAGATTGGCAGGAACATCCTGTTCCATTAAAACCTTCAGATTTTAAATGGGCCAAAGGCGATGCTTGGGCTGCTCAGGTAATCGAGCGAAACGGAAAATTCTATTGGTATGTTACCGTAGAGCATGATGATACCCATCCTGGGAAAGCAGTTGGAGTGGCAGTGGCCGATTCTCCAATAGGACCTTTTAAGGATGCCCTAGGAAAAGCTTTGGTGACCAACGACATGACAACGCATTCAGATATTTCTTGGGATGATATTGATCCGTCGGTAATTATCGATGATGACGGTCAGGCCTATTTATTTTGGGGAAATACGGTTTGTAAGTATGCTAAGTTGAAAGAAAATATGGTGGAACTTGACGGGCCAATCCATGTGATTGATGTGCCTAAGTTTACCGAAGCACCTTGGATTCATAAAAAAGGCGATTGGTATTATTTATCATATGCCTCTGAATTCCCAGAGAAAATTGTGTATGCCATGAGTAAATCGGTTACTGGACCATGGGAATACAAAGGGATCTTAAATGAGTTGGCGGGGAATTGTAACACGAACCACCAAGCAATCATTGAATATAAAGGAAAGGATTATTTCATCTACCATACGGGAGGGATCAATCCTAATGGAGGTAGTTTTAGAAGATCGGTATGTATCGATCAGCTGAACTACAATCAAGATGGCACGCTGCAACGTGTGGTAATGACTTCTGAAGGAATTCAAAAATAGAGTTATGAGAGTTATAAAGCAATCTATAGCAGTCTTTGCTTTGTTGGCAGGGATGGTGGTATCGGCCCAAACAGATAAGCCTATTACCCATGATCCTGTCATAGCCAAGCAGGGAGATACCTATTATTTATTTTGTACAGGACCAGGGATTACAAGTTTTACATCGAAAGATTTAAAAACATGGACACAGGCCGATCCTGTGTTCTCAGTAAATCCAAAATGGGCTAAAGACGTAGCGCCTGGATTCAATGGGCATATTTGGGCGCCAGACATTACATTGCATAACGGTACCTACTATTTGTATTATTCCATTTCTGCTTTCGGAAAAAACACGTCCGCCATAGGTTTGGTAACCAATACGACCTTAAATCCTAAGGATAAAAATTACAAATGGGTAGACCAGGAAATTGTCATTCAGTCTGTACCAAATAGGGATTACTGGAATGCCATTGACCCTAATTTAGTCTTTGACGAACAAGGAACGCCTTGGATGGCTTTTGGATCGTTTTGGGGTGGGCTCAAAATGGTGAAAATGGCACAAGATTTAAAATCACTTGCAGAACCTGAAGAGTGGTATACCATTGCTCGTCGTGAGCGTTCATTTGAAAAAGAAGATGCTGATGCTGGGGATGCCGCTTTGGAAGGTCCGTTCATTTTCAAAAAAGGCGATTATTACTATCAGTTTTTGTCTTGGGACTATTGTTGTCGTGGAGAAAACAGTACCTATAAAGTGGTGGTTGGGCGCTCCAAAACAGTGACGGGACCTTATGTAGATAGAGACGGAAAGCCCTTAAATGAAGGTGGCGGAACTTTGGTGCTTGAAGGCAATGAGAAATGGTATGGCGCGGGGCATAATAGTGTCTATACCTTCAATGGCAAGGATTATATTTTCTTCCATGGTTATGATGCATCCGATAAAGGTTTGCCTAAACTTCGAGTTTCTGAATTGAAATGGGATGCCGATTTATGGCCAAGTCTAAAAGACAATGTACTAAATTAAAATGAAATCATTAATAGCAAGTTTAGGAATTATTTGCACGCTTACGGCCACGGCACAAGAAGCGGTAAATCTATTCCCGTTAAATCAAGTTTCTGTGACTTCCGGTGTATTCAAGGAAGCCGCAGAAACTGATTTTAATTATATACAACAGTTAAACCCAGATAGACTGTTGTCGCCATTTCTTCGGGAAGCAGAGTTGGAGCCTAAAGCACCTTCTTATACCAATTGGGAAAATACAGGATTGGATGGCCATACCTTCGGACATTATTTGTCGGCGTTGTCTATGTATTACGCTTCAACAAATAATACAAAAGCCAATGAGTTGATCGATTACGTGCTGTCCGAATTGCAGCGTGTGCAACAGGCAAACGGCAATGGGTACATTGGTGGAATCCCAGGCAGTAAAGCTCTATGGTCCGAAATTGAAAATGGACACATCAATGCTGGAAGTTTCAGTTTGAACGATAAATGGGTACCACTTTATAACATTCATAAAACCTTTGCAGGCTTAAAAGATGCTTGGATATTTGCCAAGAAACCTCAAGCCAAAACCATGTTGGTTGCTTTAACCGATTGGTTTATTGGGGTGACCAAAAACTTATCCGAGGCACAGGTACAGGATATGTTGCGTTCAGAACATGGGGGATTGAATGAAGTTTTCGCAGAGTTGTATCACATTACAGGGGAAACAAAATATTTGCAGTTGGCAAAGCGCTTTTCAGAAAAAGCCTTGTTAGAGCCACTGGCAGAAAACAAAGATATTTTAACAGGCATGCATGCCAATACGCAGATTCCGAAATTTATTGGGTTCGAGCGTATTTCACAGTTGGATCATGACGCTATTTACCATGATACAGCAAATAATTTTTACAACAATGTTACAAAGGAGCGAACTCTAAGCATAGGCGGGAACAGTGTACGGGAGCATTTTAACCCAATCGATGATTTTAGCGATGTGCTAAGTAGTCAAGAGGGGCCTGAGACCTGTAATACCTACAACATGCTAAAGTTGAGCAAGCTTTTGTTTGAGGATACCGCCAACGAAGCGTATATCGATTTTTACGAGCGTGGTCTTTACAATCATATTTTGTCCTCTCAAAATCCTAAGGGAGGTTTTGTGTATTTCACTCCAATGCGTCCGGGACATTACCGTGTGTACTCACAACCGGAAACCAGTTTTTGGTGTTGTGTAGGCTCTGGAATGGAAAACCATACTAAATACAATGAGCTGATTTATGCCAAAACCGAAGATGCACTTTATGTGAATCTTTTTATGCCTTCCAAAGTAAATTGGGAAGCGCAACAGGCAAGCATTACACAAGAAACCAATTTTCCCGAAGAAGCTACTACAACCTTGATTTGGGAGAGTAAAAAAGCAAGAAAAACTACCTTGATGTTGCGATATCCACAATGGGTGGAAGCAGGTACCTTGAAAATTTCAGTGAATGGGAAATCCATGGAGGTTAAGGGAACTCCGGGATCTTATATTCCAATTTATAGAAAATGGAAATCTGGTGACCGCATCACCATGGAATTGCCAATGCATTTAAGTTTGGAGCAAATCCCTGATCAGTCAGGCTATGTGTCTGTAAAATATGGACCAATTGTTTTAGCTGCAGTAACGGGAGATGGCCATCAAGATGGTTTGTTTGCAGACGATAGTCGTGGAGGCCATATTGCCCATGGCCCTTTTTTACCAATGACTGAGGCTCCAATGTTCCTCGCAGAAAAAGGAGAGAACATCTTATTGAAAATAAAACCGGTTCAAGGAAAGCCACTGCAATTTACAGTAGAAGATGTAATATATCCACAAACCTACAAGAACTTGATGCTTCAGCCATTTTATGAAATCCATGAAAAGCGCTATACTATTTATTTTAAAAATGAAACACCTGAAGGTTTAGCGCAAATGCAACGGGAGTTGGCAGAAAAGGAGAAAGCTGAAGCCTATTTGCGATCCATCACTTTGGATTATGTGGCACCGGGAGAACAGCAACCAGAATCAGACCATAGTTTTAAATCAGAGCGTTCCAATTCAGGAGTGAACCATAACCGTCACTGGCGCGATGCCTCGGGTTGGTTTAGTTACGAGCTGAAAAATAAGGAAGCTGAAGCAAAAGCCTTACGCATCACCTATTTTGGGTTGGACGCCAATAGGAATTTTAAGATTAGTGTGAATGGACAAACTATTGCCAATCCCAAATTAAAAGGAGATAAAGGCAATATGTTTTTTGAAGTGGATTATGAATTGCCGGTGAATGTTGTGAAAGATAACGAACTTTTAGAAGTGCGTTTTGAAGCGGATGAAAATTCAACAACTGCTGGAGTTTACGGAGTGCGTTTAATGAGTGTCTCTGGTACTTCAAATGAATAGAAAACAAGAAAAAAATAATTGCTAATAGAGATCAATGAAAATTGTGCCTCACTGCTAGAAATAGCATTTTGAAAAAGACCATATGAAATCAGAAAATCAAAAATTAAGCCTACTTGAAAAAATTGGATATGGCTCTGGAGACGCAGCAGTAAATGTTGTGATATCTTCCATGTTCCTTATCATCACCTTCTTTTATACTGATGTGTTTGGGTTGAAGCCTAAAGACATGGCCTTATTGTTTTTATTGGTAAGATTAATCGATGCTGTTACCGACCCTTTAATGGGATTGATTACTGATAAATTCACGACCAAATGGGGACGTTACAGACATTACTTTTTGTTCTTGGCGGTGCCTTTTGGGATTTCGGTGTTTTTAACCTTCACCACACCCGATTTTGATTATGCTGGTAAAATGATCTACGCGTACATCACGTACATATTTGTGACGATTATGTTTACATCGGTAACAATTCCGTATATCTCTTTAATTGGGGTGTTGACCAGCGATCCTCAAGAACGTTTGTCGGCTAATGGTTACCGACTGTTCTTTGCTAAGGTAGCAGCCTTCTTAGTGTCTATCGTCGTACCTATTTTGGCTGAAAAGTTTGGAAAAGATGACTTGGGTAGAGGCTATCAAATGGCCATGGGTTTAATGGCCCTTTTAGGAACCCTATTGTTCTTATTTAGCTTTTTTACCACAAGAGAACGCGTAGAACATGTGGTAGAGGATAAGCCTTTGAAAGAACAGTTTCAGTTGTTGTTGAAAAATGGTCAGTGGACTCTTTTATTTGGGGTATGTTTCTTCGGTACCGTGGGTTACGTAATCCGTAATTCTGTTGCTATTTTCTATGCTAAATATTTCTTGGGTGGTGATGCTAGTGTGCAATCATCATTTATGGCAACTGGTGTTGCGGCGGCGATTTTAGCTATGCCAGCCTCTACATTTATCACCAAAAAATACTGTAAGGTAAAATTGTTTAAATGGTCCCAAATTGCGGTGGGAGTGATTAGTCTTATTATGTTATTGGTAGTACAGCCAGGAAACCTTGTGATGGCCTATGTACTGTATTTCATCTTGTCTTTTGTAGTCGATTTACATGCGCCAGTTTTCTGGTCGGCTATCGCAGAAGCGGTGGATTACGGTCATGCCGAATCAGGAAAACGCGTGTCAGGGTTGTCCTTTGGAGGGATTTCCTTTGCTCAAAAATTGGGAATGGGAATCGCAGGAGCTGCCGTAGGATATTTATTGGATTTCTTCGAATATGTACCAAAAGCAGAAACGCAAACTGAATTCGCCCTTTGGGGAATCGCCTTAATGCTAACAGTAATTCCAGGAATCTTCCATGTGATTATGGGAGGTATGATGTTCCGCTATAAAATCACCGACTCATATTACGAAACAATTAAAAAGAAATTAAATATATAACAATGAAGATGGAGAGTTCTGAAAAAAATGCACCGATTGTAGAACAACGTGCCGATCCGTTTATTTATAAGCACACTGATGGTTATTACTATTTCACGGGGTCTGTGCCAACCTATGATCGTATTGAACTGAGAAGAGCGAAAACAATAGCTGAACTGCCGAATGCCGAAACCTTTGATGTGTGGTTCAAGCATGAAAGTGGTCCAATGAGCCGTCATATTTGGGCGCCTGAGATTCATTATTTGGACGGTAAATGGTATGTATATTTTGCGGCTAGTGAAGAGGAGGATATCTGGGCATTGCGACCTTATGTTTTAGAGTGTACAGGTGAAGACCCTCTTAATGATGAATGGATTGAGTTGGGGATGATGCAAGCTGCCGATGGTGACGAAAAATCATTCATCGACTTTTCATTGGATGGTACTGTGTTTGAAAATAATGGCAAGCGTTATTTCTGTTGGGCTGAAAAAACAGGAGGTCAATTTGCGGCGTCTAATTTGTATTTGGCAGAAATGGAATCGCCAATTAAACTTAAAACAACCCAGTTCATGCTGACCACGCCAGATTACGATTGGGAGCGTATCGGCTTTTGGGTGAATGAAGGTCCAGCCGTTTTAAAACACAACGGCAAAATATTTATCACTTTTTCAGCTAGTGCTACGGGCGCCTGTTATTGTATGGGCTATATGGAAGCAGATGAAACTGCCGATTTATTGGATAGAAATTCATGGATCAAAACCAGGTACCCGGTATTGAAAACCAATTACGACAAGAAAATTTTTGGTCCCGGACATAATTGCTTTACCGTGGCAGAAGATGATACAACGCCATTGTGTATCTATCACGCGAGAGATTATGAAAATGCAGTTGGTGATCCAGCAGTGGTTCCAAAAACAGATACCAGACCTTTGGAGGAAATTGTGGCCGATCCACTATACGATCCAAACCGACATGCTAGAATGTTGGAGCTGAAATTTGATGAAAAAGGGAAGCCTCTTTTTGAGTTTTATTAGGTCAAATTTGTGACCTATTGTTTTGAATGTTAAAACTAAAATTTAAAAGTGTATAAAATACACTTATTTTAATGTAAAGCGTATCTTTGTATACAAACAACTAAACAAGTTAAGATGAAAACATATGTTATAGGATTAGATTATGGATCGGATTCTGTTCGTGCGGTCTTGATTGATACACAAAACGGAGCCGAATTGGCTTCGGAAGTGTTTTGGTATCCACGATGGAAGGAACAAAAATATTGTAATGCGGGAATTAACCAATTCAGGCAACATCCTTTAGATCATATTGAAGGACTTGAACATACCATTACCTCAGTAATGCAGCAAAGTGACGTGAAACCAGAGGCGGTAGTGGGAATTTGTATTGATACTACTGGATCGTCACCAATGCCATTGACAGTAGATGGGACACCATTGGCTTTTGTGGATGGATTCACTGAAAATCCAAATGCTATGATGGTACTTTGGAAAGATCATACTTCGGTTGCAGAAGCGAATGAAATCAACGAATTGGCTAGAACTTGGGGAGGTGAAGACTATACCAAATTTGAAGGAGGAATTTATTCTTCTGAATGGTTCTGGGCAAAAATATTACATATTGCCAGAGAGGATAAGGCCGTAAAAGAGCAGGCTTACACTTGGATGGAGCACTGTGATTATATCACTTACTTACTGGCCGATAACAAAGATTTAAATACGTTTAAAAGAAGCCGTTGTGCTGCGGGACATAAAGCCATGTGGCATGAGAGTTGGGGAGGATTGCCAGCTAAGGAATTCTTAGGACAATTGGACCCATATTTAGCCGATTTAAAAGATAATTTATATACAGAAACCTTTACGTCCGACGATATTGCTGGTCACCTTAATGAAGAGTGGGCCAACAAACTTGGTCTGTCAACAAAAACGGTAATTGCTGTGGGTACTTTCGATGCACACTCTGGTGCGGTGGGAGCTAAGGTTGACAATAATGCGTTGGTACGAGTTATGGGAACCTCTACTTGTGATATCATGGTATCACCTCGCGAAGTGATTGGGGATAACTGTGTAAAAGGAATTTGTGGACAAGTAGATGGTTCGGTAATTCCTGGCATGATTGGTCTGGAAGCTGGTCAATCTGCTTTTGGTGATGTTTTGGCTTGGTTCAAGGATGTGTTGTCTTGGCCTATCGAAAACCTTGTGTTGACTTCAAAAGTATTGACAGACGAGCAAAAGAAAGCTTTAAGTGAAGAAGTTGAAGCTAAATTCATTCGTACTTTAGCAGAACAGGCAGAGAGAATTCCAATTTCGGAAGCCATACCAATTGCTTTGGACTGGGTTAACGGAAGAAGAACGCCAGATGCCAACCAAGAGCTGAAAAGTGCCATCTCAGGAATTTCCTTGGGAACAAAAGCGCCTCATATCTTCAAGGCTTTAGTGAATTCTATTTGTTTTGGTTCCAAAATGATCGTGGATCGTTTTGAAAGTGAAGGCGTGAAAATAGAATCTGTTATCGGAATTGGAGGCGTGGCAAGAAAGTCGCCTTTCATCATGCAAACTCTTGCTAATGTTTTGAACATGCCTATTAAAGTGGCGGAATCAGACCAAGCACCAGCTTTGGGCGCTGCCATTTATGCCGCTGTAGCTGCAGGTTTATATCCAAACGTAATTGAAGCCAGCAAAGTCATGGGAAGTGACTTTGAAGCAGAATATTTCCCACAAACAGAACAAGTGAAGGTGTATGCCAATTATATGGAGGCCTACAAAACATTGGCGACCTTTGTTGAAACTAACATTAAATCCAAAAAGTAATGAGTTCTAAGTACAAATCTTTAAAAGAAGAATGTTACGAGGCAAACATGCAATTGAATGCCTTGAACCTTGTAGTGTACACTTTCGGAAATGTAAGTGCTGTAGACAGAGCCAATGGCGTATTTGCCATTAAGCCAAGTGGCGTGCCTTATGAAATTTTGAAGTCTGAAGATATTGTGATCTTGGATTACGACAACAATATTGTGGAAGGAACTATGAGACCGTCTTCCGATACCAAAACGCATTCCTTCTTGTATAAAAATTGGGATGACATCGGAGGGATTGCCCATACGCATGCTACGTATTCGGTATCATGGGCACAGGCTCAAAGAGACATTCCTATTTTTGGAACCACCCACGCCGATCATTTAACAGCTGATATTCCTTGTGCACCACCTATGAGCGACGACCTTATTGAAGGGAATTATGAGCACAACACGGGGATTCAAATTTTGAACTGTTTCAAGGATAAAAACATTTCGCATAAAGAAGTGGAAATGGTACTTATTGGAAACCATGGTCCATTTACTTGGGGTAAAGATGCCGCGAAGGCAGTATATAACAGTAAGGTGCTAGAAGTGGTGGCAGAAATGGCCTATTTAACACTTCAAATCAACCCAAGTGCACCAAGATTAAAAGATTCATTAATAAAAAAACACTACGAGCGTAAGCACGGTAAAAATGCCTATTACGGTCAATAATTAATACACACAATTATGATTGATATATCACAAAAGGAAGTTTGGTTCATTACAGGAAGCCAACATCTATACGGTCCAGAAACATTGGAGCAAGTGGCCAAAAACTCTTCGGAAATTGTTGAAGCTTTGAACGCATCCCAACAAATTCCTGTAAAAGTAGTTTTCAAGCCAACGGTAAAGACTACCGAAGAAATTTATGAAACCTTAACCGCAGCTAATCAAGAGGCAAACTGTATCGGAATCATTACTTGGATGCACACGTTTTCACCTGCTAAAATGTGGATTCGTGGGTTGACGGCACTTCAAAAACCTTTGTGTCACTTACATACGCAATTCAACAGAGACATTCCTTGGGATTCCATCGATATGGACTTTATGAACTTGAACCAAGCGGCCCATGGTGACCGTGAGTTTGGATTTATAGTAAGCAGATTGCGTAAAAACAGAAAGGTAGTTGTTGGACACTGGTCTCAAGAATCTGTTCAAAAGAAAATTGGAGATTGGACTCGTGTAGCTGCAGGATGGGACGATTGGCAAGGTGCTAAGTTTGCTCGTTTTGGAGACAACATGCGTTTTGTGGCCGTAACAGATGGCGATAAAGTAGAAGCGGAAACTAAGTTTGGTTTTTCAGTAAATACCTATGCTGTTGGAGATTTGGTAGAAGTTATCAATGGAGTGTCTGATCAGGCAATTGCTGAATTGGTTAAGGAATATGAAAGTTCTTATAACATGGTTGATTCCTTGTTGGAAGGTGGAGAGTTCAGACAGTCTTTAATTGAAGCAGCTCGCATTGAATTAGGACTTGAGAAGTTCTTGGTTGATGGTGGGTTTAAAGGATTCACCGATACGTTTGAAGATTTACACGGAATGGTACAATTGCCAGGTATCGCTGTACAACGTTTGATGCAAAAGGGATATTCCTTCGCAGGAGAAGGTGACTGGAAAACGGCTGCTTTGGTACGTGCTATGAAGGTTATGGGAGCTGGATTGGAAGGTGGAAATGCCTTTATGGAGGATTACACTTACCACCTAGATCCTAAAGAACCTAGAATTTTAGGATCGCACATGTTGGAAGTAGATCCTGTATTGGCGGCTTCAAGACCTTCTTGTGAAGTACATCCTTTAGGAATTGGAGGAAAAGCAGATCCAGTACGTTTGGTATTTAATGGTAGAGCAGGCGATTCTTTGGTTGCTGGTTTAATGGACTTTGGAAACCGTTTCAGATTGTTGATCAACAAAACAGTTGGTGAAGAAGTAAAAGAAGCCTTACCTAAATTGCCGGTAGCAAGAATTATGTGGAAACCATTACCTGATTTCGAAACAGCTTGTACTGCTTGGATTTTAGGAGGTGGAGCACACCATACTTGTTACAGTGAAAATGTATCGGTTGAGCAATTGGAAGATTTTGCCGAAATTGCGGGCATAGAATCTTTGGTGATTGATGAACATACAACCATCAGGGATTTTAAAAATACCATACATACCAATGAAGCCTACTATAGATAATAGTAGGTTAGGACTAACTAAAATTAATTAAACATGAAGATTCTAAAACGTTCCTTGTTTTATGCACTAATGTTGCTGTTAACCTTGAGCAATATTCAGTGTAAAAATGAAAAAAAGGAAGAATCAGAAACAACAATTCCAGTGAAAGAGAAATTAACAATTGATAAGGAAATATTTGGCACGATGCCAGATGGTCAAGAGGTAGAGAAATTCACCTTGAAGAACCATAACGGGGTAGAAATGCAGGTAATAACTTATGGTGGAAGGATTACTTCCCTTAAAGTACCTAATAAGCAAGGAGCGTTTGAGAATGTCATACTTGGGTTTGATAAGCTAGAGGATTACTTGGCGGATAACCCATTCTTTGGTGCGTTGATCGGACGCTACGGAAACCGAATTGCCAAAGGAAAATTCACTTTGGATGACAAGGAATATACCTTGGCAACCAACGATGGACCTAATCATTTACACGGTGGTGTGGACGGTTTTGACCGTGTAGTTTGGAAAGCCGAAGCTATCGAAGGCGAAGAGGATTCAACCTTAAGATTGAATTATTTGAGCAAGAATGGAGAAGAAGGTTATCCAGGAGATTTGAACGTGACCGTAACGTATGTGTTAACCAAAGACAATGAGTTGAAGGTTTCGTATAAAGCCACTACCAACAAAACTACGGTGGTGAATTTAACCCAGCACAGTTACTTTAACTTATCGGGAGATTTTTCAAAATCTATTTTAGATCATGAAGTGGTATTGGATGCAGATGCATTTTTACCAGTAGATGCTACTTTAATTCCAACAGGAGAAATCAGAAGCGTGGAAGGAACACCATTCGATTTCAGAACTGTGAAAACAATTGGAAAGGATATTGAAGCAGATAATGAGCAATTGACTTTAGGAAAAGGTTACGATCATTGTTGGATATTGAACGGAGAAGCTGGAAGCTTGAGAAAAGTAGGTTCTGCTTTTGATGCTACTAGTGGACGTTTTATGGAAGTGTTTACCGATGAACCTGGAATGCAATTCTACACTGGGAACTTTTTGGATGGCACGTTGCCAATGCCAAATGGAGGTACTTATGGACATAGAACAGGGTTTTGTTTAGAAACACAACATTATCCAGATTCTCCTAATCAACCTGAGTTTCCTTCTACGGTTTTACAACCAAAAGAAACCTATACAACGACGACCATTTATAAATTTTCAACTAAATAAGAAGAACAGATGAAGACTTTAGATACTTTAGATTGGATATTTATTGGGGTATATTTCCTGGTATTGGTAGGAATTGCCGTTTGGATCATCAGAAAAAAACAAAATAATACAGAAGACTATTTCCTAGCGGGAAGAAATGTGGGATGGTTTGTGGTTGGAGCCTCTATTTTTGCATCCAACATCGGGTCAGAACACGTTGTAGGATTGGCAGGAGCTGGAGCAGGAAATAAATTACCAATGCTTATTTACGAGATTCAGGCCTGGGTGGTATTGATTCTCGGATGGGTATTCTTACCCTTTTATGCCAGAAGTGGTGTGTTTACCATGCCTGAGTTCTTGGAAAAACGTTTCGATTCACGTTCACGTTGGATTTTATCTATTTTCTCCATTGCAGCTTATGTGCTTACCAAAATTTCGGTAACCATTTACGCAGGAGGTGTAGTAGTATCGGCCTTATTGGGAATTGATTTCTGGACTGGAGCTTTGGCTACGGTAATCTTAACAGGATTGTATACCGTTGTAGGAGGAATGCGTGCGGTAGTATATACTGAAACCCTACAAGCAATTGTATTGGTTGTTGGTGCTGCGGCATTGACCTTTATTGGTTTGGACCACGTAGGTGGTTGGGAGAGTATGGCCGAAACGGTTTCTCCAGAGTACTTGAACATGTGGAGACCAGCTACAGATCCTGATTTCCCTTGGCCTACCTTGTTCATTACAAGTACCATTGTGGGGATTTGGTATTGGTGTACCGACCAATATATCGTTCAAAGAACCTTAACGGCTAAAAACATTAAGGAAGGTAGACGAGGAACTATTTTTGGAGCTTTGTTGAAGTTACTTCCTGTATTCTTATTCTTGGTTCCAGGGATTATTGCCTTGGCATTAAAAATGAGAGGAGAATTACATTGGGATACTCCAGATCAGGCCTTCCCTGTATTGATGAGTAATTTGTTGCCTTCTGGTTTAAGAGGATTGGTTGCAGCAGGTCTTTTGGCAGCATTGATGAGTTCATTGGCATCGGTGTTCAACTCTTGTTCTACCTTGTTTACGGTTGATATCTATAAGAAATTAAGACCAAATACACCTGAAAAGAAATTGGTGCAAACGGGACAAATTGCGACGGTGTTTATCGTAATCATCGGAATTATTTGGATTCCTATTATGGCCAATATTTCTGGAGTATTGTATGAATATTTACAAAGTGTACAGTCCTATATTGCGCCTCCAATTACAGCGGTGTTCTTATTGGGAATCTTCTCAAAGAGAATCAACGGAACGGGAGCTTATGTTACTTTAGTTGTAGGATTGATAGTAGCAGCCATTAGAATTGTATTGGAATTGGTAAAGGGTTCGCTGGATCCAAACGGAGTATTGTTCTTCTTGGGAGACATGAACTTCTTGACCTTTGGTGCATGGTTCTTCTTATTCTGTGTATTATTGATCATTACAGTAAGTTTCTTGAGCAAAGCCCCTTCAGAAGAAAAAGTGGCCAACCTTACGTTCTCTACAATTTCTGAAGAAGAAAAAGCCAACAACAAAAGCAGTTATAGCTGGGTAGATATCTTTATTTCTATCGTAGTTATTATTATTGTTATTGGGGTGATGGTATTCTTCAATGGAAAATAAAACATAAAGTGTTATACGAAAAAAGCGGGCCAAGGCCCGCTTTTTTTATAGGTGATGATGAAGTTAAAACTTCATTACAAATCCACCATAAGGCTGTACTTCTACAGTTTTTACAGTAGCTGCATTTACGGGTTCCAATACAAATTTATCATCTTCATCAGCAATCATGGTTCCGTTTCCTTCTCCAATAAAAGAAAGGTCCATTTCTAAAGTTTTGGCTTTGTCTTCTCCATTAATACCTACTACATACCAATTCCCGTTGTACTTTCTTGCCATTACGATATCTTTCCCTGGGAAACCTGATACAAATTTACTGCTGTCCCAATTTACTGGAATATCCTTTAGGAAGTCTACGATATAGTCTGGTTGCTTTTTCATGCCTTCTGGAATTTCTGCCATATGTTGCACCCCTGATGTAAACAGAATAGGCAATGCCAATTCAAAAGTGTTGGTGGTCTTTCTGTTGATGTTGGTAATGGAATCCAATACCATTGGAGTGAAATCCATTGGGTCAAATACATTTCTGGTAAAAGGTAACATGGTACAGTGGTTAGGCTGTAAATCGGCGTTTTTTTGCTCGAAGGTTACAAATTCTTCCCCCATAATGGATTCCATCGTCATTAAGTGGGGATAGGTACGCTGCCAACCTCTAGGCAAGGTACAACCGTGGAAATTCACCAAAAGCTTGTATTGGGCGGCATCTTTAAGGATGTCATGGTAATAGGCTATCATAGACTGGCCATCACCTCCAAAGAAATCAATCTTAACACCAGAAACCCCTAAATCCACTAACTTTTGAAATTCAGCGGCACGGTTGTCATGAGTAAGCAGTTTACTTTTTGGAGTATATGGCGTCTCATTCCAGTCTCCTGATGAATTATACCAAACCAATATTTTAACACCTTTAGAATTGGCATATTCGGCTAATTCCTTGATTTTTTCGTCGCCTATTTTTTGGTCCCAATTCACATCTATAAGGCAGTAAGGCCAATTCATAGAAGCAGAATAATCGATGAACTTTTTGGTGGTTTCATAAGTAATAAAGTCATCTTTCAACAAAACCCAACTCCAAGAGGCAAGCCCTCCTTTTATAAATGATGTGTCCATATCTATGGTAGGCTTGGCAAGGTCGGTTCCTAAAGTACTTTCGGTAACCGTGGCAAGATCGCCAATGGCAAGGATGCGCCAAGGCGTTTCCCAAGGTAATTTGGATTCTGGGTTAAGGGCACCGCCTGGGAAGAACTCTTCTTTTTGTGGAAATACCACTTGCAGCGACTTTTTGTTGTCTTTATACTGTAAATGGGTACCACAGTAATTAGGTTCCAAAGCAGTTTCTGAAATCAATACCCAAGTATTATTGCTGTTGAAAAGTGCCGGGTATACCCAGCCTTCTCCAATCTCCGATTTGGTGTTGATATCTACATTTTGATAGTAGTGTTCTTCGTAGGAAGGATTGGTTCTGCTCCAGCCAGTTTTAGCTTTGGACATAGGTTGTACCCAAGCTTTGGCTGACGTTGGGAAGTTGTAAGTAGTCAGTTCTTCCGTGATTTTTTTGATGTCTTCAGAAGTGTTTGGGAACACATATTTAAAGGCAATTCCATCATCTGAAAGGTTAAAGACAATCTGCATAGGTTGTCCATTTTCGTTTTCAAGGTCAACGAAGTATTGGTTGGCCTCATAGCTCATATGCTTTTGCTTGCCGTGAAGCATGCTATACTTATCCGAAACTTTTGTTGCTTCGGAAATACCTTTTAAGGTCATGTTGTTGAAAAAGTTGGCATCCTCACGCACAATCCCCAAGCTTGAAGAGTCAATCACCAATTCGGTCTTGTCATACACAAGGTAGTAAGGCTGTTTGTGGGCATTTATGCCAACTTCAACGGATATGGTATTTGAGGGGTTGGACAGTAGTTTTTGCGTTTCCTTTTTGGAGCAGGAAACACTTATAATTGCAATAAGTAGTAGGGTTAATTTTTTCATTTTAAATGTTAATTAGACACTTTAAAAGTACTAAATATCTATGGTTTTAAGCATGGATTTCTGTTTGGAAAGGACCTGGTTTTTGCAACTGTTTGTGACAGAGAAGGTTTGTTAAAAATAAAATGCTGTCAATTTCAAAAAGTCATTGGTTTTTGGTAATTTAACTATCTGTTAGTTAATTGTTTAAATCGTAAAAAGACTATGAGACATTTTAAAAAATTAATGGTATTCCTTTTGGTAGGGAATCTGGCGTTGACACTGTCCGCACAATCAAGTAAAGATCAAAAAATAATCGAGGAAGCCGATAAGGCGGTTGCAACCTTATTGGAAGTGAATCCAGGATTACGTGAGTATTTCGATAAATCGGCAGGCTGTGTGGTATTTCCCAATGTAGGGAAAGGAGGGCTTATTATTGGAGGAGCTTCTGGTAATGGTGTATTGTATGAATATGGCCATAAAAAGGGAATGGCAAGTGTAAAGGAAATCAGTGTGGGTGCTCAAATTGGTGGGCAGGCCTTAATAGAGGTGATCTTTTTTGAAACCAAGGAGGAAGTTGATAAGTTTAAGGAAAGTAAATTTGAATTTGACGCAGGTATTTCAGCAACAGCTTTAACAGAAGGAAAAAGTTTGGATATGAAGTACAAGGATGGCGTAGCGGTGTTTACACATACTAAAGGAGGTTTGATGGCAGAAGTGTCTGTTGGAGGTCAGAAATTTAAATACAAATCATTCTAAAAAAGATGTATTCAAGACGTTATAAAGGGCCTTTTAAAAAGGTCTTTTTTTGTGCGCCATTTTAGGCAAGTTAATTGGAATATTGCTAGCTTCTTCAAAACTCTTTTGTACATTAGTTGCTTGTAACGTCTTGCCATGCTAAAAAGAGAAAACGATGTCTTTCAGCTCCTTTTTGAATCTGTTTCTGAAGGGGTAGTTGTTGTAAACCAGAATCATACTATTATTGCGACCAATACTTCTGCAGAGAGAATGTTTGGCTATGAACATGATGAACTCTTGGAGCAGCCGTTGTCAATTCTTCTTCCCAAAGTTAATCAACACGGTCATGAGAAAAAAGTAAGCATGTTTATTGCTGAAGACAGGTCTCGACAAATGGGGAAAGGTATGGATCTGTTCGCATTGAGAAAGGACGGAAAGCTCTTTCCTGTGGAAATTGGTTTGAACATTATAGAACTTCATGGCGAAAAGATTGTCATGGCCATCATTAGTGATATTTCCATAAGAAAGCAGCACGAGAAGGAGATTTTGGATTTGAATGCCGAGTTGGAGCAAAAAGTAGCCAAGAGAACACAGGACTTAAGTGATTCGGTAGAGGAGCTTCAACTGCTGAACTTGGAATTAAGAAAGGAAAATGAAAAGCGCTTGGAAGCCGAAAGAAAGGTGAAAAAGGCCCTTAAAAAGGAAAAGGAACTCAACGATTTAAAGACCAAATTCCTCTCCTTGGTGTCTCATGAGTTCAAAACCCCTCTTAGTGGTATTTTAACCTCTACCATGCTTTTGAGCAAATATAAACTAGAGGAGCAGCAGGAAAAACGTGATAAGCAAATAGGCAACATCACCAATAAAGTACATTACCTTAATAACATTCTTACCGATTTCCTTTCTATAGAAAAATTGGAAACTGGAAATATAAGTTATCAGGTAAGCACTTTTAAGTTGAGTAAAGTGGTGAACGAAGTGGTGTATGACTGTAATATGCTATTAAAAGAAGGTCAGAATATCATCTATCCAGAAGATATTGATGATATCAGCCTTACCCAAGATGAAAAAATTGTAGAATTGGGATTGTCCAATTTAGTACGTAATGCCATCAAATATTCTCCAGAAAATTCAACCATAAAAATCGTGATCAAGCAGAAGAAGGACGATACCATTTTTAAGGTGATTGATGAAGGTATGGGGATTCCTAAAAAAGATCAGAAAAACATATTCAAACGTTACTTTAGGGCAGAAAATGTATTGCTGGTAGAAGGTACCGGAATTGGACTGAATATTGTGAAAAGTCACTTGAAAAATTTGGGCGGGAACCTTACCTTTGACAGCAAAGAAAATCAGGGGACAACCTTTATCATGTCGATCCCAAATAAAATTGAAATATGAAGAAAATACTGTTGATTGAAGATGATACCATGCTTAGGGAAAATACCGCCGAATTATTAGAACTTTCTGGATATACGGTAAATACGGCTCCTAATGGTAAACAGGCAATTGAACATATAAAAGAGGATCTTCCAAACATTGTGATATGCGATATTATGATGCCCGAACTTGATGGTTATGGGGTGTTGGAAGCCTTATCCAAAGATGAAGCAACAAAGTATATTCCTTTCATATTTTTATCTGCTAAAACCGAACGTAAAGACGTTAGAAAAGGGATGGAACTGGGTGCCGATGATTATATCCCAAAACCTTTTCAGGAGGACGAGCTTATCAATGCCATTGAGAGCAGGTTGGCCAAGTCTGAAATTTTAAAGGACCAACGCGCTACCAATGATGTTGCTGTGGAAGAAGCTGATGTTGATGAATTGGAAACCCTAAACGACCTTAAAAACTTTTTTGATGACAATGGCGAAGTACTTTGTTTTCAAAAAGGGGATACCATTTATGAGGAAGGCCAAAATTCAAACTTCATTTATTTAATCACTAAGGGATCTGTAAAAAGTCATAAACTGGACGAGTTGGGTAAAGACCTTACCACAGCGCTTTACAATGAGGATGATTTGTTTGGTTACGCCTCGTTTTCACAGGACAGACCTTATCAAGAAACTGCAACAGCCATTGTAGATACCCAAGTAGCTTGTATTTCAAAGAAAACCCTCAAGGAGTTGTTGGATCACAATCACAAAATTGCCTTGGAATTAATGCAATTGCTTACCAATGATATTTTGGGGATCAAGGACCAATTGTTGCAAATGGCCTATAGTTCCGTAAACAAAAAAACGGCTACCACCATTATTAAATTTGCCGAAAAATTGAACCACGATACCAATAAAGCCATTACAATTTCAAGGAGTGATTTAGCCAGCGTGGCGGGAATTGCACCGGAAACTTTAATAAGAACGCTTTCCAATTTTAAGAAACAAGGCATTATAGAAATCAAAGGTAAAAACATCCGAATCCTAGATTTAGAGAGGCTTCAGGACATGCATTAGCATTTGTTTCCTTTGAGGGTATGATTTAAATCATATTTTTAGTTTCACTTTCAAATTACTTTTGTGTAAGAAAGTGTGAACAATGAAAAATATACTATTACCAACAGATTTTTCAGAAAATTCATTGAACTCTATAAGATACGCCCTTAAGTTTTATGAAGGGGAAACTTGTGAGTTCTTTTTGCTGCATATAATTGTGTTGAAAAATGGTATGTCCAATTTGTCGGCAGCAGAACTTTCTGCCCATCAGGAAAGGGTACTTGCAAAATTGGAGCAGCTGCGTCAAACTTTGGAACAAGAGTTGCCGCAAGGGCATCACTTCACATTGCACATTTTGACAGACTACAACTTTTTTGTGGAATCCATCCGCAATCAGGTGAAAACTCAAAAAATAGATGTCATTGTTATTGGTACCAAAGGTGCCAATGAATTTAAGAATGCGGGAATAGGAACCCATACCCACGAAATCATTACCAAGGTGAAATGCAATGCTTTGGTAGTACCTGAACATGCTAAGTTTAAAGACTGTAAGGAAATCGTTTTCCCAACCGATTTTTCCATGATTTATAATGATGATACCTTAAAGTCTATAGGTGCTATTTTAAAGCGTTTCGACACTAATTTTAGGGTATTGCACGTATGTAAAAAGGACAGTGAGCTCTTCCCTGATCAAATAAAAAACAAAACCTACTTAGAGGCTTTTTTGAGATATTTTCATCATAGTTTCAATTTCTTCAATGATAAAAAATTGGAGGCGGCCATACAGTCTTTTGTAGAGGATCAAGGTGTGGATTTGATTGCTTTGGTAGCAAAAAATCTGAACTATATGCAACGCTTGTTGTTTCAGCCAAGTGTTAAGAAACTAACCTATTTAACGAATATTCCATTTTTGGTGTTCCATGAACACCGGCCAACCAAATAGCTTTTTTTATTGCATGAAAACCAATTGTCTCCTTTTGGAGATGGTTGGTTTTTAAACTGATATATGTCATATGCAAATGGTGGCATACATTTTATTTTTGGCAAAAATTATATTGAAATGAATTGTAACCTAGTCAATAAATATAACGTTCCCGGGCCACGATATACCAGTTATCCAACGGTACCATTTTGGGATGTGGATTCCTTTTCTTTGGAACAGTGGGAAACATCCTTAAAAACTTCATTTGTTGAAAGTAAGGAAGAGGGCATTAGTCTTTACATTCATCTGCCTTATTGCGAAAGTTTATGTACTTTTTGTGGTTGCAATAAACGCATTACCAAGCGCCATGATGTTGAAAAGCCATATATAGATTATGTGTTACGTGAATGGGCGCTGTATTGTGAAATTTTGCCTGAAAGACCTAGTATTAAAGAGCTGCATTTAGGTGGAGGAACCCCTACTTTTTTCTCACCGGAGCATTTGCAACAACTTATCCAAGGTATTCTGGAGAATGCAGATTTGGCAGAAGGTTATGAATTCAGTTTTGAAGGACATCCTAACAATACTACGGAAGCACATTTACAGACCTTGTATGACTTGGGATTCCGAAGAGTGAGTTTTGGAGTTCAGGATTATAATGAAAAAGTACAAAAGGCCATCCATCGTGTGCAACCTTTTGAAAATGTAAAGAGAGTCACAGAATTGGCTAGAGCGATTGGGTATACTTCGGTTGGACATGACATTATTTTTGGACTGCCATTCCAGGAGATGTCACATATTGAAACAACCATAGCCTATACCAAAGCTTTAAAGCCAGATCGCATTGCATTTTATGGCTATGCCCACACACCGTGGATTAAAGGGAATGGTCAACGTGGATTTAATGAAGAAGATTTGCCTTCGGCAGAAAGTAGACGCCAACAATACGAAAATGGAAAAGCATTATTGGAGCAGGTAGGTTATATGGAGATTGGTATGGACCACTTTGCGTTGCCTACAGATTCTATGTATACAGCTATGAAAGCTGATCAGTTGCATAGGAACTTTATGGGCTATACAGCTTCAAAAACCCATATGATGATTGGTTTGGGAGTTTCCGCTATTGGAGATAGTTGGTATGCCTTTGCTCAAAATGCCAAAGATATTGAGACCTACAAACAATTGATAGATGAAGGATTGATTCCTGTATTTCGAGGGCATATCTTAAATGAGGAAGATTTAATCATCAGAAAACATATTTTAGGATTGATGTGCCAATTCAAAACGTCTTGGGAAAATGAGGGGACATACTTTGAGAGTTTGCCAGAAGTGGTTTCGCAATTGGAAGAAATGCAACAGGACGGCCTTATTGAAATAGGGGATCACTTTATCAAAATTACAGAAAAAGGAGTGCCATTTGTACGGAATGTGTGCATGGCTTTTGATGTCAAACTCCAAAAAAAGAGCTCTGGAAAACCTATATTTTCCATGACTATTTAAATGAAAATCGCCTTTGAGCGATTTTTTTATTTCTTCCTTTTTAATTCAAAAGAATTTTCCATTCTTGCAGGCCCTTGTAGTAAAAAATTTACACGCCTTAAATGATTTATTGTCAGTGTTTTATGTCGGTGTATGATTATCGTCATATTTTAATTCTTACATCGGTTGCATCTTTGTACCATAATTAAAAACAAAACGGATATGAAAACGCTTAACAAAATGAACATTGCTCTTAGTGTATTGGCACTTCTGTTCATTTCGTCTACGGCCTCTTTCGCACAACAGTTCAAGTTGAACAACCAAAGTTCTACATTGGTAGTGAAGGGAACCTCAAGCTTGCACGATTGGGAGGAGACTGCAGAAACTCAAAAAGGGAGTTTGGACATTGCAACAACAGATGGCCTTACAATCAATAGTCTTAAAATTGAAATCGAGGCAGAAAGCTTGAAGAGTGGAAAGTCTGCCATGGACAAGAACACTTATAAAGCCTTAAACACTGGAAAATATAAGTACATCACTTTTGAGCTTTTAAACACCAAAAGTGTTCAGGATCTAGGAAATGGAAAATATAAAGTGGCCGCCGAAGGAAACTTGACCATTTCAGGAGCCACCAATAAAGTGACATTGTATTTCGAGTTAACTCTAAAAGGAAATCAAGCAACGCTTAAAGGAAGTAAGGATATTAAAATGACCGACTTTAAAGTTGAACCTCCAACAGCAATGTTTGGTGCAGTGACCACTGGAGATGCGCTTACCATAGAATTTAATACCATCATGATAAACTAAATAAAAACAACAAAATCTAACGCAAAAAAAATTTAAAACATGAAATCAATTTTTACAAATTCAGTAGTGGCAGTAATGTTAATCGGAGGACTTAACGGTTTTGCCCAAAAAAATAATAGAAGTTTAGACAATTATAGAGAACCAGATAAAAACGGGGTTAACGTATTCGAAGATGTAAAGGATACTATTTCAACTTTTGACGGTCTTAAAGTAAGAGTAGGTGGATCTTTCGCTTTGCAATTCCAAGGTTTGGATCATGAAAACTCAGGAGCAGTAGCTTTGGATGAATTGGGAAGCAACTTTAACCTAGCGACAGCAAACTTGGATTTGGACGTGGCACTTGCAGATGGGGTACGTATGCACTTAAGAACTTACTTAAGTTCTAGACACCACCCGGAACCATATGTAAAAGGTGGATATTTCCAAATTGACAAATTAGACTTCATCAAAGAAGGACTTTTGGAAGACTTAATGAAACACACTACTATTAGAATTGGGCACATGGAAAACAACTACGGTGATGCTCACTTTAGAAGAAGTGATAACGCTCAAGCTATCTACAACCCATTTGTTGGAAACTTGATCATGGATGCCTTCACTACAGAAGTAGGTGCAGAACTTTACTATACTCACAGTGGATTCCTTGGAATGGTAGGTTTCTCTAACGGTAAATTGAACCAGTCTACAGTGAAAAACGATGCTAACGGAGCTTCTTTCTTAGCAAAAGTAGGATATGACAGCCAAGTTACAGATGATTTGAGATTACGTTTAACAGGATCTCTTTACAACACAGGTAGCGTTGCAAGTTCTTACCTATACAGTGCAGACCGTACAGGATCTAGATACTACCACGTAATGCAAGCAGAAGGAGCTGATGACAACTTCAGATCTGGACGTTACAATCCAAACTTTGGTAACAAAGTAACAGCTTTCATGATCAACCCATTCGTGAAATATGGAGGATTGGAGTTCTTTGGAACTATTGAAATTGCTAACGGTAGACGTAATTCTGAAGCTGAAAGAAGAAGTGCTAACCAATACGCTGGAGAGTTAATCTACAGATTTGGACGCAACGAAAACTTCTACGTAGGTGGTCGTTACAACATGGTGAGTGCTGAAGAAAGAACTGGTGAGGATGTAGATATTTCAAGATTCAACTTAGCAGCAGGTTGGTTCATGACAAACAACATTCTTGTAAAAGCTGAGTACGTAAACCAAACTTATGATGGGTACGCAGTAGACAACATCTTACACGATGGTCAATTCGATGGACTAATGATGGAAGCCGTAATTAGCTTCTAAATTATAAAAGAGCTGCTTAATATGTTGTATTAAGTTAGTGTTGATTGATGGATAAGGCCTCATTTAAAATACTAAATGGGGCCTTTGTTTTTAATCAATTTAAAAAGAGCCAACAATCTTTTAAATTTAATTGTAGTGTCGCCCATCTTTGGGTTTTGGATTGGAAAATAATCCTTAAATTCGTAGTTAACTATTTTTATTACAGGTGTTTAAGGCGGATTTTGAGTCAGGTGGGCTCAATTTAGCTAGAGTATTCAATAGAATGGGAGGTAATAACGTAGTTTCTGTAAATTCGCACCCCAATTACCAAAAACAGCTACAAAGCCAAATTGCACTAAAAGATATTGGTAAATAACACGAAATCTTTTACGATATTGATCCTAAAGATTTCAATTCATAAAATAACAAGGAATCTCAGTTATGCGATTCTTTAAGTACTAACCAAAAGTAAACAACCATGAACAAAGGACTTTATATTGCAACCTTGGAGACTAATAGTGGTAAGTCAATCGTGTCCTTGGGACTTATGCAGGCGCTTTTAGGAAAAACTCCCAAAGTAGCATATTTCAGACCCATTATAAGTAATCAGGAGGAGGGTGTTAAGGACAACCATATAGATACAATTCTTACATATTTTAATTTAGACATCCCTTATGAAGATGCCTACGCCTTAACCCGTCAAGAGATCATTCAGAACCGAAATGCTGGGAAAATAGGCGAGTCCTTGGATATCATTATCAAGAAGTACAAGGAGCTCGAAGACCAATATGATTTTGTGTTGGTAGAAGGTAGCGATTTTGTTGGAGAGGGCAGTGTGTTTGAATTTGACTGGAATGTTAATATTGCTAAAAACCTGGGTTTACCTACCGTAATTGTGAGCAGTGGGGTAGGGAAAACTTTAGAGAAGTTTATTGGCAGTTTAGAAATGGCCTATAAAACTTTCAAAAGTCAAGATGTGGAAATTTTGGCACTGATAGCCAATAAAATCCAACCAGAAAATACCAAGTTACTTCAAAAATCTATCAAGTCATTTATTCCGGAGGAAGTGGAGGTGCTTACCATCCCGTTGGTGGATACTTTGGCATTTCCAACCTTAACCGAAATTACAGATGCCTTGGAAGGAAAGGTGTTGTTCGGTGTGGAGCATATGGGCAACCAATCGGGGAATTTTGCCGTGGGAGCTATGCAGCTTCGCAATTTCCTTACCCATATTAAAGAGGGAAGTTTGCTGATTATGCCAGGGGACCGTGCCGATTTGATTTTGGGATCCTTACAGGCCCATTTGTCGAGCAACTATCCAAATATTTCTGGAATCGTCCTTACAGGAGGTTTGATGCCAGAAGAGCCTATTTTAAAATTGATCGATGGACTTTCCAATGTGGTGCCTATCGTGTCTGTGAACAAAGGTACTTTTGAGGTGACCCAAAGAATAGGTAGCATTAAATCTAATATTTATGCCGAAAGCAAAGAGAAAATACTAACCTCTATAGCTACCTTCCAGAAAAATGTTGCTATAGATGACATATTCGAGAAATTGACGGCTTTCGAAACCAAGGTGATGACACCTCGAATGTTTCAGTATAAATTGATTCAGAAGGCTAGGAAGGAGAAAAAATGTATTGTACTTCCAGAGGCCACAGATTCACGTATCCTTACGGCGGCTGCTAGACTCTCATTATTGGATTTGGTAGACTTGGTATTGTTGGGTAACAAAAAGGAAATCAAAACCAAGATTGATGAATTGGGATTGAACATGGATGCTTCCAAAATCCAGATTATTGAACCTGCCAAATATGAAAAGTTTGAGGATTATGTAGAAACCTTCTACGAATTGCGCAAACACAAAAATATAAACATGGACATGGCTAGGGATATGATGTGTGATCTATCCTATTTTGGAACCATGATGATCTATAAAGGTGATGCCGACGGAATGGTTTCAGGTGCAATCCATACTACACAGCATACCATTCGTCCCGCACTTCAGTTTATTAAAACCAAACCGGGCTGTTCCATTGTATCGTCCATATTCTTTATGTGTTTGGATGATAGAGTATCCATTTTTGGGGATTGTGCCATCAATCCAAACCCAAATGCCGAACAATTGGCCGAAATAGCCATTTCTTCAGCGAGAAGTAGTGAGGCCTTTGGTATCGAGCCCAAAGTAGCCATGTTATCCTATTCTTCTGGGTCTTCCGGTAAAGGTGAAGATGTTGAGGTGGTAAGAGAAGCGACCCAAATTGTAAAACAACAGTGCCCAGATTTAAAGGTGGAGGGACCAATTCAATATGATGCGGCTGTAGACCCTGTGGTTGGAAAAAGCAAAATGCCAGATTCCGAAGTGGCAGGACAGGCTACAGTATTGATTTTTCCAGATTTGAATACTGGAAACAATACCTATAAAGCGGTTCAGCGTGAAACTGGAGCTTTGGCCATCGGACCAATGTTGCAGGGACTTAACAAACCGGTAAATGATTTGAGTAGAGGTTGTACCATAGATGATGTGTTCAACACCGTGATATTAACAGCCATTCAGGCGCAGGGCCTATAATTTTATTAGATTATTTGTATGAAAACACTTGTAATAAATTCAGGAAGTTCTTCTATTAAATTCCAATTGATTGAAATGCCTTCAGAAACTGTCGTTGCCTCCGGCTTGGTGGAACGTATTGGTTTGGATGTGGGGGCAATTGTTTATAAAAAAGGCAGTGAAGGGATTACCTTAAACATTCCCGTGGCAGACCATGCCTTTGGTTTGTCCGAAGTTGCTAAATTATTAATGGACCCTAAAAAGGGCGTGATTTCAAATGTAGATGAAATAGATATTGTGGGGCACCGCATTGTTCATGGAGGAAAGGATTTTTCCGATACCATAGAAATTGATGAGAAGGTGAAACACAAAATCAAAAGTTTGTTTTCTTTGGCACCTTTGCACAATCCTCCAAACTACGAAGGGGTGCTTGTGGCAGAACGCATTTTTCCAAATGCCAAACAAGTGGCTGTGTTTGATACGGCCTTTCACCAGTCATTGCCTAAAAAAGTATACAAGTATGCTATTGAAAACAAGTATTTGGATCAAGGAATTCGTGTGTATGGATTCCATGGAATTTCACATAAATACGTATCGGAGCAGGCTGTTGAGTTTTTAGGGAATCCAAGTGCTAAGATCATCACCATCCATTTAGGAAATGGCTGTAGTATGACAGCAATTCATGAAGGTAAAAGTTTGGATCATACGTTAGGGTTTGGACCTAACGAGGGCTTGATTATGGGAACCAGAAGTGGTTCCATAGATCAATCTGTGATTTTTTACTTGATGAATAAGTATGGTTATTCCAAAGAAGAAATGTCAGACATTTTATCTAAAAAGAGTGGGATGTTGGGCTTAACAGGATTCAGTGACTTACGTGAGATAGAAGCAGAAGCAGAGAAAGGAAATGAAGAATGCTTATTGGCATTGGAAATGAACGCTTACCGTATTAAGAAGTTTATAGGCGCTTATGCCGCTGCATTGAATGGTTTGGATGCCATTGTATTTACAGCAGGAATTGGCGAGAATAGTGACGTGTTGAGAGGTTTGATATGTGAGGATATGGAGTTTTTGGGAATTAAATTGAATACAGAATTGAATGCCATTAGGTCTAAGGATTCTAGAGATATCAGCACACCAGATTCTAAGGTGAGGGTTTTGGTAATCCCAACCAATGAAGAGCTGGAAATTGCTAAAGAGAGTTATGAATTAGTTGCCGAGTAAAAGGCATAAAAAAACCTCCCGGTCGGGAGGTTTTTTGTTATTATTCGGTTTTGAAATTGTTCAAACCATTTTCTAACCAAGTGTGATATTCTTCGGCGTCTGGAGTGTAACCAACAGGTGTGTTTAAATTGTCTCCGTTGTGATCCATCAACACATAGAAAGGTTGTGTATTGGTTTTGTATTTTATGGTTTGGAATTCACTCCATTTTTGTCCAATATACTTTAATTGTTTTCCTGGTTTCAATTGCGATTCCATTACTTCTCCTTTAGGTAGCGGACGCTTGTCATCTACATATAATGAAATTAGTACCACATCGTTTTTCAAGATGCTTAAGATATTATCTTTTACCCAAACATTTTGTTCCATTTTACGACAATTTACACAGGCCCACCCTGTAAAGTCAAGCATTACCGGTTTGCCAACTTCTTTGGCATAAGCCAAGCCTTTGTCGTAATCGTTAAAGGCTAAAATTTGGTGAGGAGCCAATAAATGGGCGCCATCAGGAAGATCTTCGTGGCTCACGGAAGCAGCGGCTCCGCCACCTTTTGAATTTCCAACACCGTATGGGGACTCACTATAATCTAATGGAGGAGGGAAGGCGCTGATTAAATTTAAAGGCGCTCCCCAAAGTCCAGGAATCATATAAATGGTGAAAGACAATACTAAAAGTCCTAAACTCAATCTTCCAACAGAAATATGGGAAATAGGCGAATCGTGCGGTAATTGGATTTTTCCGAACAGATAAAAAGCTAAAGCTCCAAAAATAGCAATCCAAATAGCGATAAATACTTCACGCTCCAAGAAGTGTGTTTGTAATACCAAGTCGGCATTGGATAAGAATTTGAACGCAAGAGCTAATTCTAAAAATCCTAGAACAACTTTAACCGTATTTAACCATCCTCCAGATTTAGGCAAGGAGTTTAACCATCCTGGGAATGCTGCAAACAAGGCAAAAGGTAAGGCTATGGCCAAAGAGAATCCTAACATTCCAACAATTGGTCCCACTTGACTTCCTCCAGCTGCAGCTTGTACCAATAAGGTTCCAACAATTGGTCCCGTACAAGAAAAGGACACGATAGCTAAGGCTAGAGCCATAAAAAAGATACCGATCATCCCGCCTCTATCGGCTTGTGAATCTACTTTGTTGGCCCATGAGTTAGGAAGCAATATTTCGAAAGCTCCCAAAAAGGAGGCTGCAAAAACCAACAATAAGATAAAGAATATGAGGTTGAACCATACGTTTGTAGATAGGGCATTGAGGGCATCGGCTCCAAATATTAAACTTACCAAAATCCCTAAAAGCACATAGATTACGATAATTGAAACACCATAAATAACAGCATTTCTGATTCCTGCAGCTTTACTTTTACTTTGTTTTGTAAAAAAGCTTACGGTCATTGGAATCATAGGGAATACGCAAGGAGTGAGCAAGGCGGCAAAACCAGAAAGGAAGGCTACAAAGAAAATTCCCAAAAGGCCTTTTTCATCTTCGGTGGATGTTTCACTAATCTCGGCAGAGTTGTCAACTGAAGCGGATGCACTTTTCGATAAGTCGAAATTTAAGTCCACATAAGTAGGGGCAGTACACTGTGTGTTATTGCAGGACATAAACTCTACTTCCGCAGTTACGGTTTTTAAAGTATTGTCCAATACTTTGATGCGTTGTCTAAATTCAGTAGTGTTTTCAAAGAATTTAATTTCCATGTTGAAAACAGGGTCATTTACCGTCTGGCCATCTGCTTCTGTTGTATTACCAATAACTTGATAGGTGGCATCTTCATAGTACATGAAGGTGGTTGCGATAGGACCGTCATCAGGAACTTTTTGTGAGTATAGGTGCCAACCATTATCAATGGTGGCTTTGGACACTAAGTTGTATTCGGTATCAGAAACTTTTTCAACAGCAGTCGTCCATTTTACGGGTTCAATGATGTTGGAGTTTGCTGCGGCATTGTCTTCTGTTTTGTTAAAGATTGCTCCTTCTTCGGCTGCTGCCGCTACACTTTTTGTAAGGTCGAAAGTTAAATCAACAAAATTAGGAGGTAGACAGCGTTCGTCGTCACAAACCATAAATTCTACTTCCCCATTTACTAAAGATAATTCGGAATTTAAAATTTTAATACGTTGCCTAAATTCGGCATGGTCTTCAAAAAACTTGATTTCCATTTGGAAAACGGGGTCGTCTACAACATGTCCTTCTTCTTCCAAGGTTTCCTTGAGAAGTTTAAAATCGGGGGTTGTGCTATAGGTGAATGTCGTGGCTATAGGGCCGTTTTCCGGAACATTTTGTGAGTACAGATGCCATCCTTCGTCAATCGTGGCTTTGGATACTAAATAGTACTCTGTTTCGGAAAGTTTTTCAACAGAGGTTGACCATTTTACGGGTTCAAATACTTGTGCATAGGTAGCGGTAATGGACAGTATTAAAAAAAATAAGCTTGCTAAAAATTTGTTCATTAGGTAACATAATTTTAAAAAATCTGCAAAACAGTTAGTGTTTTACAGATAATTGTCAGGTTGTCGGCAAATTTAAAAGAACTTATCTTATAAACCCATAAACGATTCTTAAAATTCACTTTAAAAAAGGACTTAATCATAACAAAAAAGCCGAACATTCAAGTTCGGCTTTTTTGTTGTTTTAAAGTATTTTATGATTTTGTGTCAATATCGAGTCCGTCGTGTTTCCATTTGGAAAATCCACCGTCCAAATCGTAGATTTTTACAAATCCAGCTTCCTTAAGTTTTTCGGAGCATTCAGCGCTTCTCTTTCCTGTTCGGCAATAGAGAATCACAGGTTTGCTTTTGTCCAATTTGGAAATATCCTCTTCAAAAGTAGGGGAGTTGAAATCTATATTTTGTGATTCGGGGATGTACCCTTCATTATGTTCTTCAGAAGAACGTACATCGATAAGCTGAACATCTTCTAACTCCAAAAGTGTTTGCATTTCATCTGGTGTCACCAAGTTGATTTCACCATCGCCTTTGGAATCCAATCCACAACTTGTGGAAAGAACCATCAAGGCCAAACTTAAGATGATTAGAAAATGTTTCATAAATATTGTTTTAGAGGGACGCTACGTCTCCAGTCCATTCGCTGAAACCTCCCAATAAATTGTTGGTTTTTTCAAAACCCAATTGGTTCATAATGGCACAAGCTTGACCGCTTCTGTTTCCTGATCTGCAATACACATAATAGGTTTTACTTTTGTCCAAGTTTTCTAGTTCATAGATAAATCCTTGTCCTTTGTAGATGTCTATATGTATTGCATTAGGGATAATGCCTTCTTCGTCAACTTCGTCTTGGGTTCTAACGTCCAATACCACAGCGTTATTGTCTTGGGATAGCTGTTCAGCCCATTCTTCTTGTGTTAAATCTGCCATTCTTTTGTATTTTTAGAACTACAAAATTAACTTTTCTTTACCATATAGACGAAAAAAAATCCGAAGTGTTACACTCCGGATTCTTATTTTTAAGGATGTTAGGTCTTAGATCTTGATAGAGCACCCAATGGCCTTTGTGTGTGGTTCCTTGATGTCTTTACCTTGTAAAAGGGCGTCAACGGCATTTTCTACATATTTGGTGTTAACGGCAGAAGCATCTTGGTAGTTATCATCAATAGCTCCAATATATTTAACTTGGTTCCCTTTATTGGTTTTTTGAAGCACATACACATGAGGTGTTTTTGTCGCTCCATATTGAGGGAAAATCTCTTGGTTTTTATCAATCAAATAAGGGAACGTAAAGCCTTTTTCTTGAGCTCTTACTTTCATGGCTTCCAGGTTATCTCCTGGTTTTATGTCGGTGTTGTTTGGCATGATGGCAATAACGGGATATCCTTTTTGCGCGTATTTTTTATTCAAATCGTTGATGCGGTCTTCATAGGCAACTGCATACGGGCAAGTGTTACATGTAAAGACCACGATGAATCCTTTGGCATTACTGTAATCGGATAATGAAATCATTCTTCCATCAATATTTTCCAGTTTAAAATCTGTTGCCATGTCTCCCACGCTATACCCAGGTTCTGTTGTAACAGAAGTGAAGGCCGAAAGAGTTAAAATGGCAACAAAGGCAAATAAAAGTTTCATTGTTTTCATAATAATTAGTTTATAAAGTGTTGAAGTTCGGATTCAAGTTCGCTATAATCAAATGATTTTTCAAAAAACTTTCGATCCTTGGCGTTGAAGATTAAGGTAGCAGGCAAAGCACCAGTCCAAGTGTCGCTTACTTTTGGGATCCAAGAGTTAGAATCTGGGTCATTTAAGGCAACGACCTTAGATTGCAATTGATTCTTTTCTATAAAAGGAATCAATTTTGACTCATATTGATTGGGAAAATCAAGGCTTATTAAAATAACTTCCACATTCTTGTCTTTAAAGTTTGTTCCCAATTGTTCAAAATAGGGAAGCTCTTTTACACAAGGGGCACACCAAGTAGCCCAAAAATTCACTACATAGGTTTTATCGTCACTGGAAGTAAGGTAAGGTTGAATACCATCAAAATTATGCACTTCTAAAGCATACGGCTGTTTTTCAACTATGTTGTTTTCGGCAATCGGTTCCTTGGATTTGTTGTTTTGACAAGAGAATATTCCAAGTAGGGCAATAAAAACTAGAATCTTTTTCATTAGCTAAAGTTATAAAGTGTATCTGTAGGAATTAATTTTTTAACATAAAATTAAGGACAAGAAAAGGAATGCAGATGAGGTGTTTTTTCTCTGAAAATTATTTTTCGATAAAAAATTTGAAAAACAGGAGAACATTTATATCTTTGAAACTCAATAAACAAACAATGCAAACAATTTTAAATAATACATGGTGGTGGAGTTCCCGAAATCAAATTTTCGTGAATTAGACCCTATTGTATATTTAAATTTCAATATAAAGGCTTGTCGTTCACGACAGGCCTTTTTTTATATCATGAATTATCCAACATTATGAAAACCTTTAGTCTCTATACCCATTACAAGAAAATCTTGGCAGATACCATTACACCAGTATCGGTGTATCTCAAAATACGAGATCAATATCCCAATAGTATTTTGTTGGAAAGTAGCGATTACCATACTAGCGACAATAGTTTTTCTTATATCTGTTGCAATCCTATTGCCACGTTTAAGGTGGAGAATAATGTGATAACCCACACCTTTCCGGATGGGAGTGTTTTGGTTAATAAAATCAAGCAGAACAATGAGGTGATAGAGAAGATCCATAAGTTTACACAGCGTTTCAAGGTGCATTCCAACCACCAATTTAAGTTTATCAATAATGGGGTATTTGGATATATGGGCTATGATGCTGTGCGGTTTTTTGAAGATATTGAGATTTCAAAAAAGGAGGATTGTTTGGGAATTCCCGATATTTTTTATGCCGTCTACCAAAATATCATTGCTATCAACCACTATAAAAATGAGGCCTATATTTTTGCCCATTGCTTCGAAGCTGAAAATAATATTGATGAAATCCATCAACTCATACAATCCAAAAACTATACTGTTTTCAATTTTTCGAAGGAAGGAGAACCAGCATCCAATCTTTCCGACGAAGAATATATGGCCAATGTGGAACTGGCGAAACAGCATTGCGCTAGAGGCGATGTGTTTCAGTTGGTGTTGTCTAAAAAATTCTCCCAACATTTTAAGGGAGATGAATTCAATGTTTACAGAGCGTTACGAAGCATTAATCCTTCGCCATATCTGTTTTACTTCGATTATGGCGATTTTAAAATTTTTGGAAGTTCGCCCGAGGCACACTTGGTAGTAAAGGATGGTCGGACGGAAATTCATCCCATTGCAGGTACCTTTAAGCGCACTGGAAATGATGAAGAAGATGCTCAATTGGCAAAACAATTGTCCAATGATATTAAGGAAAACAGTGAGCATGTGATGCTTGTGGATTTGGCGAGAAATGATTTGAGTCGCCATGGTAGCGATGTTAAGGTGGAAACCTATAGGGAAATTCAGTTTTTCTCGCATGTCATCCATTTGGTAAGCAAGGTTATTGGAGAAAAGCACGCATATACCCAAACCATGCAAATTGTGGCCGATACCTTTCCCGCAGGTACGCTTACGGGTGCACCTAAACATATGGCCATGCAGTTGATTGAGAAATACGAAAAAACAAGCCGGGAATTTTACGGTGGTGCTATTGGGTTTATGGACTTTGATGGGAATTTTAACCATGCCATTATGATTCGCACCTTTGTGAGCAAGGATCATGTATTGCATTGGCAAGCGGGAGCAGGTTTGGTTTCTAAATCCGTTCCAGAAACCGAACTACAGGAAGTTTATAACAAGTTGGGGGCTCTGAACAAAGCACTTGAACTTGCGGAAAATATATAGGAATTAAAAAAGGATATTCAGAATTAACGAATAGAGAAAATGAAAAAGATTTTAGTCATCGACAATTACGACAGCTTTACCTATAATCTGGTCCATTATTTGGAAGACTTGGATTGTGAAGTAACGGTAATACGAAATGACCAACTTAGTTTGGAAGACGTGGAGCCTTTCGATAAAATATTGTTGTCTCCAGGACCGGGAATTCCTGATGAGGCAGGTTTATTAAAGCCAATCATCCAAAAGTACGCAACTACCAAAAGTATTCTTGGAGTGTGCTTGGGGCAACAGGCTATTGGAGAAGTCTTCGGTGGAAGTTTGATCAATTTGGAAACCGTGTTTCATGGCGTGTCTACTCAAGTAACCATTTGTGTGGATAACGAACAACTTTTTGAAGGATTGGAAAAAACCATAGAAGTAGGACGCTACCATTCTTGGGTGGTGGCTCCAGACTTGCCAGATAGTTTGGAAGCAACCTCTTATGACAGTAATGGGCAGGTGATGTCCTTACGGCATAAAGTGTACGATGTAAAAGGAGTGCAGTTCCATCCCGAATCTGTTTTGACACCTCAAGGAAAACAAATGTTGGAAAATTGGATCAAGGAATAGGTTTCAATATAAAAAACGAGTTCCAACAAAAGATTTAAACACATGAAAGAAATATTAAACAGACTTATCAATCAGGAGTACATTTCCAGTGAGGAAGCCAAAGAGGTTTTGGTAAATATTTCCAAAGGGGAATACAACAACAGCCAAATTGCCTCTTTTGTCACCATTTATATGATGCGCGGAATCACGGTGGAAGAATTGAAGGGATTTAGGGATGCTCTTTTGGAACTGTGCATCCATGTGGATTTGGATGGTTATGATGCTATAGATTTATGTGGTACTGGTGGCGATGGTAAGCATACGTTTAATATTTCAACCTTGGCTTCTTTTGTAACGGCAGGAGCAGGGGTAAATGTAGCCAAGCATGGTAATTATGGAGTGTCTTCGGCGAGTGGCTCTTCCAATGTGTTGGAACATTTAGGTATCAAATTCAGTAATAAAAGAAACTTTCTAAAACGAAGTTTGGACAAAACGGGCATTTGCATTTTGCATGCACCCTTATTCCATCCTGCCATGAAAAATGTGGCACCGATTAGGAAGGAATTAGGAGTAAAGACGTTTTTCAATATGCTTGGTCCTATGGTGAATCCGGCAAAACCTAAATACCAGGCGGTTGGGGTGTTTAATCTGGAATTATTGCGTTTGTATAGTTATTTATATGAAGGTTCAGATAAAGTATATAGTATCGTTCATGCATTGGATGGTTATGACGAAATTTCCTTAACCGGAAAGGCGAAAGTGGTGCAAAGGGACGCTGAATTTATGTTGACTCCAGAATCGTTTGGGGTTCAAACCTTAACTTCAGATTCTATTCACGGAGGTGGTTCTGTGGAATCTTCAGCGAAAATATTCATGCATATTTTGCAAGGTCAGGGCACCGAGGCACAAAACAGTGTGGTATGTGCCAATGCTGCTATTGCTATCGCGACGGTAAAGGGCACCAATATGGAAACAAGCTATGGAATGGCTAAAGAATCCTTGGAGAGTGGAGAAGCCCTAAAACGTTTTAACCTGTTATGGGATTTAAGTCAGTAGCTATGGATATTTTACAACGAATTATCAAAGACAAAAGACAAGAAGTACAATTCCGAAAAGGACTCATTCCTTTTTCTCAATTAGAGCAATCGGTATTGTTTGGTAGAGCTACGGTTTCCATGTGTGAACGGTTGAAAAATAGTGCTTCGGGCATTATTGCCGAGTATAAACGACGGTCGCCATCTAAAGCCGTAATCAATCAAGATGCCAATGTGTTTGATGTGGCCAAAGGCTATGAAAAGGCAGGGGCTTGTGGCATGTCGGTGTTAACGGATGGAAAGTATTTTGGTGGCTCTTTAGACGATTTGCTTCTTGCCAGGGCCAGTTGTGGATTGCCATTGTTGCGAAAGGAATTCATAATAGATGAATTCCAAATAGTAGAGGCCAAGGCCCATGGTGCCGATGTGATTTTACTTATTGCTGCAGTGCTGAGTTCAGAAGAAATCAAACAATTTTCAGAATTGGCAAAAAGTTTAGGGTTGGAAGTGTTGTTGGAAGTCCACAATCAGGAAGAGCTTCAAAAATCCCTAATGCCTAGTTTGGATTTGTTGGGAGTTAACAATCGTAATCTAAAGACTTTCGAAGTGAGCTTGGAAACGAGTAAAGAGTTAAGTGCCCTAATTCCTGATGAATTTGTAAAGGTGTCGGAAAGTGGCATCAGCAATGTAGAGGCTATCAAAATATTAAGGGGCTATGGATTTTCGGGGTTCTTGATGGGTGAAAACTTTATGAAAACAAGCAGCCCTGGAGAAAGTGCAAAGGAATTTATGAAACAATTGGAGCAATGAAACTGAAAGTGTGTGGCATGAAGTATTCGGATAATATCAAGGCGGTAGCTGCTTTGAAACCGGATTATTTGGGGTTCATTTTCTATGAAGGCTCTAGTCGATTTTTTAAAGGAACCATTCCTGAAATTTCAGATTCTATTAAAAAGACGGGGGTGTTTGTAAATGCGTCCATTCAAGAGGTCATTAAAAAGGTGACTGATTACGGCTTGAAAGCAGTACAGTTGCATGGCGCTGAATCGGTAACGTTTATAGATGGTTTGAAAAATGAATTGAACAAGATAACCGATTCATCTGTGGAAATTATTAAAGTCTTCAGTGTAGATAGGAATTTCAATTTTGATAACATCAAACCTTTTGAAACCATGAGCGACTATTTTTTGTTTGATACAAAAGGAGATTTGCCGGGAGGCAATGGAGAGCTATTCAATTGGAAAATTTTGGAGAGTTACCCCTCGACGAAACCCTATATTTTGAGTGGTGGTATAGGACCAACAGATGTGCCGATATTGAAGCGGTTTTTCAAATCTTCGGCAGCAAAATATTGTTATGTCATTGATGTAAACAGTCGGTTTGAAATTACGGCAGGACATAAGAATGTGAATGAACTAGAAAACTTTATAAATGAGCTACAACGTTAACATCAAAGGATATTATGGGGAGTTTGGAGGGGCCTTTATCCCTGAGATGCTCTATCCCAATGTAGAGGAATTACGGCAGAATTATTTAAAGGTAATGGCTGAACCCGAGTTTCAGGCTGAATTTAATCAATTGCTCAAGGACTATGTGGGCAGGCCCTCGCCATTATACTTTGCCAAGCGATTGTCTGAAGTCTATAACACCAGAATCTATTTGAAACGTGAAGACCTCAATCATACTGGCGCTCATAAAATCAATAATACCATTGGGCAGATTTTGATGGCTAAACGCTTGGGTAAAACTCGAATTATTGCCGAAACAGGGGCAGGGCAACACGGTGTAGCAACCGCTACGGTATGTGCCTTGATGGGATTGGAGTGTATTGTTTACATGGGAGAAATTGACATTGCAAGGCAAGCACCCAATGTGGCCCGGATGAAAATGTTGGGTGCCACTGTGGTTCCTGCTTTGTCAGGAAGCAAGACTTTGAAAGATGCCACCAATGAAGCGATTCGGGATTGGATCAACAATCCCGTAAACACACATTACATTATCGGAAGTGTGGTAGGACCACATCCCTATCCGGATATGGTGGCGAGGTTCCAATCGGTGATTTCAGAAGAAATCCAGAAGCAATTACTGGCACATGAACAAACCTCAAAACCAGAATATGTGGTGGCCTGTGTGGGAGGGGGCAGTAACGCGGCAGGGGCTTACTATCATTTTTTGGAAGACACTTCTGTTAAATTGATTGCTGTGGAGGCGGCAGGTCATGGAATTGATTCGGGAGAAAGTGCGGCGACCTCGGTTTTGGGAAGAGAGGGGATTATCCATGGAAGCAAAACCTTATTGATGCAAACTAAGGATGGTCAAATTACTGAGCCTTATTCTATTTCTGCGGGCTTGGATTATCCTGGAGTTGGGCCCATGCATGCCCATTTGTTTGCTTCTGGGAGGGCAGAATTTTTGGCAGCTACAGATAACGAAGCCATGACCGCTGGAATGAAATTGGCACAATTGGAAGGGATTATACCTGCTATTGAAAGCGCGCATGCTTTGGCAGTTTTTGAAAAGAAACAGTTCAATCCCAATGATATTGTCGTACTCTGTTTGTCGGGTAGGGGAGATAAGGATCTCGATACATACATCAATTATTTTAAGCTATAGAAGATATGATGAACCGCATTCAAACAAAGCTCAAAGAAGATAAAAAGTTACTGTCCATTTATTTTACGGCAGGATTTCCTAACCTAGAGGATACAGCATCCATTATAAATCAATTGGAGCAAAGCGGAGTGGATATGATTGAAATTGGCTTACCATTTAGTGATCCTTTAGCGGACGGCCCTACCATTCAGGCTAGTTCTACTCAATCTTTAAAAAATGGCATGACCACAGAGGTCTTGTTTCAGCAGCTTAAAAACATTCGGGAGACAGTTTTAATTCCATTATTGCTGATGGGCTATTTCAACCCAATCCTACAATATGGAGTAGAAGCTTTTTGTGAAAAATGTCAAGAGGTTGGAATTGATGGTTTGATCATTCCCGATTTACCTGTAGATGTTTATGTAGCAGACTATCAAAAAATGTTTGAAGCTCATGGCTTGCTGAACGTATTTTTGATCACGCCTCAAACTTCTGAGGAACGTATCAAATTTATCGATTCTATTTCTAATGGGTTTATTTATATGGTGAGTAGTAGCAGTGTTACAGGGAGCCAAGAGGGGTTTGGAGAGGAACAAACGAATTATTTTAAGCGAATTGCCAAAATGCAATTGCACAATGCTCAAATAGTAGGTTTTGGAATTTCCAATAAACAAACCTTTTCACAGGCAACAGCTTATACTAAGGGAGCAATTATAGGGAGTGCTTTTATCAAACACTTAACGGAAAATAGGGAAGGAACTATAAAAGACTTTGTAAAGAGAATTTTGGAATAAAGTTAAGGGAGGATAAGTTGACTGTGAATTTTTAAGTAGCTGTATTTCAGCTCTTGAAGTGCGGGTTTCAGCAATAAAAGTAGTATTTTTATAATAGATTGTTGAATTTAAGTCCTTTGCAGTTAATGAAGCTAAAGTTACTACTATGCGTTTTTATGGTCTTAGGGTGTTCCTTGCAATTGCTCGCTCAAGAAACCAACTACAAGTTTGAAAATTACGGAAACCGTTCAGTGTTGCTCTTGGGTAATGTAACGGGAAGTGTAAACGATTTGGGGCTTACCTATTACAACCCTTCGCGTTTGGCGTTGGCCAAAAACACCACCTTTACTATTAACGCCAAGGCATACGACTACAGCAGGATTCGGCTCAATAACAATGTGGGGCCAGAAGATGCGGCTATCCGCAGCAAAAATTTCGACGGAATTCCATCCATGGTAGCAGGAACTTTTAAGTTTAAGGGTGAACAATTCGCCTATTCTTCATTTTCTAAATTCCGAAACAGCATAGATCTAAATTATGATACCCCATTTAAGGAAGCTGATATTGTAGATATCGTTGAAGGGAATGAGATGTACTCTACACGCATAAAACTAAAGAACGCTGTAAAAGATGAGTGGGTAGGAATTACTTGGGCCAAATCCCTAAATGATCGTTTGAGTATTGGGGTTAGTGGCTTTTTCTCGATTTATAGAAATTCCGGGGGAACTGCTTTAGGTAATACGGTAAAATATGGAGAAGACAAAGTGGCCTATTTTAATGAGGAAATCAATTACAGTCAGGAATCTTATGGTTTGTTTTGGAAAATTGGTGCCAGCTATCGAGGTAAGGGTGTAGATTTTGGGATGACCATGTCTTTGCCATATTGGGAACTTCTCAGTAATAGCCGATACGGTTACAATAAGGTGATCTCTGGAGTTGGAACTGGGAGTGATCAATCGGTGATTGCGGGATTTAAGGATTTGGATGCCAAACGCAAACAGCCGTTTGGAGTGGCAGTGGGGGCTGGGATTCCTTTAGGGAAAAGCATGTTGCATTTGAATGTAGAATGGTTTAATGGTTTAAATTCCTACTCGCGTTTTTCTGTGCCGGAATTTGAAATTAGTGATACCGAAACATTATCTCCTGATTTCTATCAAGATTTAAAATCGGTGGTGAATTTTGGAGCTGGCGCAGAAATCTATGTCCGTCATAATTTAAATGCCTATGTCAGTTTCTCGACAGACTTTTCTGCTGAAAAGGAAAGTTCCAATTTCTTTGATTTATCCAGTTCCCATGCTAGTTTGCTCAATATGGGAGACGATTTTTTACATATGGCAGCTGGGTTTGATTATTCCCTAAAATGGGGTCGAATCATATTGGGAGGTACATATGCCAATGGTTCTTCTGAATATACGACTTCTCTAAACTTGTTGGGTGAATTTTTGGGAGCCACCAACGAAACTTCAAAATTAGACTATACCAGATGGCGCTTTGTGGTTGGAATTGAAGTGCCGTTTTTTGACAACATCATTCCTATTAAAAAGGATGAAGAAAAAGAAGAGGAACCTTGATAGAATAGATATTTCTTTTTTAAGCCTCTGTTTATTGTAGTCCTTCAGTAAGAATTTTCAAAATGAAACAACTCTTGGTTTTGATAATACCTTGTTTATTGCTTTTTGGATGTAAAACCTCAAAAAGTATAGAAGCAATGAACTTTGCTCTTCAGGAAACTCTTTGGACTTATAGTGATTCAGATTGGACCTATCAAGTGAGGTTTGAGAAAAATGGTATGTTGGTAACCAGCCATCCTAATGATACTTCTAAAGATAATGATACTTGGGAACAGCATGGTGAAGAGGTTATTTTGAAATTTAATGACGGCTTTTCAACATATACAGGAAAAATGATTTCCTCCAACGTCATTGAAGGAACGGCCAAAAGTAAATACGCTACTTGGAAATGGCGTATGGAACGGATTGAATAGCTTTTTAATCCAAATAATCCATGACCAATCGGTAGGCATTAGGAAAATTTAATAACTGCGCTTCCAAAATTTCAGGTGCCATAGAGGCATTAGTTGGGTATTGGCCATTTTTAGGCACTAGGCGTCTATAACCTTTACTGTACACATAAAGTTCCTTCCATTCACCTTTTTGCTTTTTGTCATTTTCAAATGAGGTTATAGGAACATATATTGGCGGTCTAGTAACGGAAATTTCAGAGAGCACTTCCGCAGATTTGTTAAGGATAAACAAATTGCAGCCTCCTGTCCCACAAAGCATGGGGTCCATTACGTAAAGCAAGTATTCATATTCGCTTGAGTCGTGGTTTAAATCCACCATAGCTTCCAAGAATTTCAGTTGGTCCAAATCTTCTTCGGAATAGCCAAGGTTTTGGGAAGTCATCACTTTTTTTAGTCGGCTTCTATCGGTTGTATTTAAAAAGTGGTTTATAAAACCTTGTTGGTATTCTTTAAATAAGCCATTGTACATATCACAATTGATTCTTGGTAGGCTTGCTTCTTGGCCATTCGCAGTTTGATAGCCTAATAAAATATGGTCTTCTTTTATGACATAGGTTCTTTGGTCTTTGTAAGTTTCACCTTCGGCCAAATATTCCGCTGTAACATCAAATGCCTGCTTGTCTTTGTTCCATACACCTTTTAGGTGTCCTTTGGCTTCATCTTTTCCAAAATAGGACACATAAAATTGACCAGTAACTTTTCCGTCATCATCCTTTTCAAGACGAATGAATTCATAATTGTATTCATTGGGATAGTTGACCGCTTCCGATTTTTGGGCGAAACAAAATAGATGTTCGTCAAATGCTTGTACTGTATCGACTTGCTTTGATGTGGCTTGGGAAAGCTCAGCTTTTTTAATTAAAGAATCACCTTCTTCAATTATTGGGTGCTCTTTATCAGATGTTTGAGGTTGTTTACAGCTTTGCGTTAAACATAGAAGGATAAAGGCCCAATTTAGAAGGTTGAGGTATGGTGTAATCTGTTTCATAATCCACAATATTACTAGGTTGGAATAGGGCTAAGGCTAAGTTGAACTAACGATTTTGAACGCTTAGGCTTAGTGAATATAAGTAATTTACATGGAATTGTAACAGAGGACGCTACATCAAAATGAACTCGTGGACTTAGGATCTCGGTTTGGCAATACCTCTGTCGTACATCACGATGCTTCCGGCAACGGAAACATTCACACTTAATTGGGAGTTGAACTTTACTAAGAAATGAGCCTTTTCAATAGCCTTTTTGGAAAGTCCGTGGTCTTCGGCTCCCAAAAGGTAGACACAGCGTCTAGGATGGTGGAAGGTTTCCAGCGGAACCGCATCTTCAGTCAGTTCTACGCCAACCAAACGAGCACCTTTAGGCATATTATTGAAAAAATCCTCAAAAGTATCATAATGAAAATAGGGCATGGCCTTTACGGCATTGTGGGTGTCACAGGCCTGTTTGGCATAGCGGTTGCCAATGGTAAAGATAAAACTGGCCCCCATGTTTTGTGCCGAACGCCATAGCATGCCTAGGTTCTCTGGAGTTTTTCCGTTTTGGATTCCAATGCCAAAAAACTCATTTGTAAAGTTATCGTTCATAGGCTGCAAAAATAGGAAAAGCACAAGCTTTTAAAAAGTACTATTAAGCCTTAGTGGCCAAAATAAGCTTATAATCGCCTTCAAAAATATTGTTGGGGTAGCGGGCTTTCAATAATTCTGCAATATGTGGTGAAGCAAGGTTGTCCAAAACAATTTTCACATCCACACCTTCTTCAGGAATTACCAATACCATGTCCAACCGACTATTGTCATTGGCAGGTTCTAAGTTTTGCAGTACATGGCGAATACCAACCCTTAGAAAATTGAGGTTTTGGCGGATAAGTAGTTCTTCGGCAGCATCTTTTCTTTTACCGCCAAGACGAAGCAGTTCAAATTTTACGTCCATAGTAAGTAGGTTAAATGGTAAGGTGAATTTCAATAATAATTATGGAATTTACAACACAATTTATGCGTCCTGTTACTATTTTATTTTCTTGCTCATTTTATGGCAAAAAAATACCCCCTGTAGATACAGAGGGTAAGAATTTTAAAAGAGTTTTTAAAAAACAACTTATTGTTTTTTAGATGCCGTTTTGAAAGTATAGGTAATCCCAATGTTGATTCCAAAAGATGAATATGGCACCTTTTGCGCTAGTTTTCTAGAAGGATCGGTATTGTCGTTTGGCAATTCATCTACATAGGTAGTTTCTTTAGAGTATCCCGCAGGCAAGTTGTCCAAAGTATAGTATCCTTCAACGGCCACAGTACCATCAGGTAATACAATGTTGGTGTTGAATTCAACAAGTTCAGAGTCTTTACGCTTCAAGCTGATACCGTAATATTCCGCTTCAGCAAACAAACTAATGTTAGAGCTTACGTCAAATTTATAACCTAAAGCACCTACAAATCCCAATGGGAATTTTCCGTGGAAATCCTCTACATAATGGGTGTCAGAATAAGACCCTTCCGGAAGGTTTAAAGCAGTAGCTTCTGCTGCAGAGAATACTGATTTTTGATTCACAACAGCTTCGGTTTTTCCGCCAACTTTAATCAAGGCTCCAAAACGTCCGTAAATATTATTACTAAATCTATAGACCATAGACAAAGAAGCTCCATAAGCACGGGCTCTGGCAATAGCATCCAACTCTAGGTTTGGTAAATTAACCTCAGAAACGGTTTGGTCTGCCCCATGAAGGTATCCAAAACCTAAATCGGCACCAAAGTGTTCGTTAAAGAAATAGGTCCCTCTTAATTGGAAATTCACACCTTCTCCGTAGCTTCCATAAGAGTTCTCGGTAGTAGTAGTGCTTACTTTTTCGCCTAACTTAATTTCAGCACTTCCAATGGCATCCCCGCCACTGGCAGAAATTTGCAACTGTGCAAAAGACATACCGCTCAACAATAGGCCAACTACTGTAAATAGTTTTGTTTTCATATTTGTTTGGTAAAAATTTTTGCAAAGATACTACCATTAAACAGCTAGAGCAACAAACACGGGCTCTAGTTTCGGTTTTTATGGGTTTTTAGAAATACTTTAACCCTACTAATTTTTCAAAATGAGTTTTAGCAGTTTTTCCTTGAAGTGAATAAATCGGAAAAGTATTGTCTTTTTTGGGAGAGAATTCATCTAATGAACTGTTATTGTCCTTAGAAATTTTATAAACTATTGAATGGTGGTTTATGTGGAGGTTATAGGAAATAGATATATTATTCAGTCTAAATTTTCTGACAGGAACTAAGGCCTTTGTTGATATTTTTTTTTCAGGATAATAAAACCAAGCAAAAGGAAAAATATTTTCTTCTTTTGGGTCGATATTTAGAATCATATCTCGTATTTGAGATTCATATTTACCTAAATCAACATTTTGAAAAAATTCATGTTTGCTATGGTGGGCCTTCCATATAATAGAAAGACAGAAGAGTTTTATATGATTATAATCTAAGCCTTTTATTAAGTTTTTGTGTAAATTATTGTTTCCTACAATAGGTGTGATGCTAGATTTTTTTGAATAGTTTTTGGTGCCTTCAAATAATTCATTGCTAATGTAGTCTTCAAATTTGCCAATGTGATTTTCACAGGATTCACATAGAATGTCCTTATCGTATATTCCTGTTCTTATTTTTCCCCTTTCTTTTTCTAAAGTTATTGGATTTAGTTTTATAAGAGTATTATCACCTTTGTAAAACATTCCTTTGTACAGAAATCTGGGAACAATATGAGATTTTTTACAAAGAGGTTTTTCCTTAAGACATAATTTACATTTCATAAATCTAAAGTACTTTATTGTTATAAAAATAACAGGAAAATATAGATTTTTGTTGCAAAATTAAATTGACTAATCTCGATTAACTTGTAAGAGATAAAAGTTACTAATGAATTTTTTTGAAAATGTTGCTATAAATAAAAAATGCCCTTTTACAAAAACTGTAAATAGGACATTTTATTTTGTTTGTGGAGTCGGAGAGAATCGAACTCTCGTCCAAACAAGTAACTAAAGAGCTTTCTTCACGCTTAGTCTTTTCTTGTGTTTTCGATTGCAACCTGGCTAAAGACAGCCTAGCGACAACTTATCTTTTTTAGTTTCAAAAGCAGGTCAAAGCGCCCTACCTTCTATATTGACATTTACGATGCCTCAAAATGGAACGCCGTCAATCAAGGCTTTCCGGAGACATTTAGCTTGTACACCTTGTGTACCTAGGCAAATCTTACTATAATTCAGATTAAGCAGCTAAAGCGTAGTTATTCTCGCCGTTTAAAAGTTTGACCTAGCCTTTAACGTGTTTCAAAGTCATTACACGACGTGCTTACCGTTTAATTAATCTCGCTGTCAAAACCAGTCGACCCCAAGGTAATCATATCACTTCTAGAGTTGGTCGAGAAGTGGGCGTTCCCCTTACGGGGCAGGCTTTCGCAACTCGCTTTTTTGGGCGCTTCTCCCAAAAAGAGCTCATACAAATTGCTCAATCCTTAACGCGGATGCAAAGTTATTAAAAAGTTTGTATAACCATACTATTCCACTTATTTTCGTGCAATCATTATACCAAAGCGGTATGTGTCAGTTACCTTAAATGCTTCATTGTTATGAAATTTGCCATCATCAAGGAGCGCAAATCACCACCGGATAGACGTGTGGTTTTTTCGCCCAAAACCCTAAAAAAAGCCAGTCAGTTATTCCCTCAGGCCACTTTTATAGTGGAAGCTTCCAATATTAGGGTGTTTCCTGACGAGGCATATCGTAGACAAGGATTTGAGGTGGTTGACGATGTTAGCGATTGCGATGTACTGATTGGTGTAAAGGAAGTGCCTGTAGACCACTTGATTCCTAATAAATCCTATTTTTTCTTTTCGCATACTATTAAAAAACAACCTTATAACAGGGATTTACTGCGCTCCATTTTGGGAAAAAACATCACGCTTTACGACCACGAAACCATTGTTAAGGAAAATGGCGCACGACTCATAGGATTTGGACGTTATGCTGGTATTGTTGGAGCCTACAATGGCTTCAGAGCATGGGGGCTAAAACATGATACTTGGAATTTGCCTAAAGCCGAAACCTTGGCCGATCAGCAAGCTTTGATAGCACAGCTTAAAACTATTGCATTACCGCCAATAAAAATATTGCTTACAGGAAGTGGTAAGGTGGCAGGAGGAGCCAAGGAAATGTTGGATGCCATGAACATTAAACAGGTTGAGGTAGAGGCCTATTTGGACCAAACTTTTAACGAACCTGTGTATTGTGTTATTGATGTGTTGGATTACAACAAACGCAAGGATGGACAAGTGATTGATAATTTGGACTTCTTCAATCATCCGGAAGCTTATGAATCCAACTTTATTCGCTTTGCCAAAGTCACCGATTTCTTTATTGCCGGGCATTTTTATGGAGATGGTGCGCCTTATCTTTTTACTCGGGAGGATGCCAAATCCAAAGACTTCAATATTTCAGTAGTGGCCGATATTAGTTGTGATATCGATGGACCAGTGGCAACTACCATAAGACCTTCTACCATTGCAGAGCCAATTTATGGTTACGAACCACAAACCGAAACGGAAATCCATTTTAAAGATTCTAAAGCTATCGTTGTCATGGCAGTAGATAATTTGCCTTGCGAACTGCCTAAAGATGCCAGCGAAGGTTTTGGAAGTTTGTTTTTGGAGTATGTGTTGCCTGCGTTTTTTAATGCCGATAAAGATGGTATCTTGCAGCGAGCAAAGGTGACCGAGAATGGTAAGTTAACTGAGAGGTTTGCTTATTTGCAGGATTATGTGGATGGGAAATAATTCTTTGTAAAAATAGAAGTATAAAGGACGTCAGTTCGAGTGTTTTTTCGAAATGCAATGAAGAAAAAATGTATCGAGAACAAGTGTTCATCTAAATTGATCTTGGAGGTTAAAATAGTAACATGCATAACTGGCTAAAAATAGATTAAAGAGATAATGGCTAAAACAGTATTGATAACAGGCGGGGCTTCAGGATTGGGATATGAATTGGCATTGTTGTTCGCAAAGGATGCATACAATTTGGTGTTGGTAGATATCAATGCAGATAATTTAAAGCAGGCAAAAGAAACGTTGGAAAAGAAGTATAATGCCAATGTCCGCGTAATGCTGAAGGATTTGAGCCAAATCAATATTTCCGAAGAAATTGTAGCTGAATTGGGAGATACTGCTATAGATGTGTTGGTAAACAATGCTGGGTTTGGATTGTTCGGTACTTTTGCCACGACCGATTGGGACCGTGAAGCCAAAATGTTGAACCTTCATGTGGTTACTACCACGCATTTAACCAAACTTATACTAAAAGGTATGGTAGCTCGAGGATCAGGAAAGATTTTAAACCTGTCCTCTTTAGCAGGTTTTCAACCCGGGCCTTTAATGTCATTGTATTACGCTACGAAGGGGTACATTTTGTCTTTTTCAGAGGCCATTGCTAATGAGCTCAAGGGAACCGGAGTAACGGTTACGGCACTTTGTCCTGGTCCCACAAAAACGTCCTTTCAACAAGTAGTTTCAGAAGGAACTTCGGAGAATAAAATCACCTTTAATATGGCAACGGCTAAGGACGTTGCTGCCTATGGTTATAAAGCGATGAATAAAGGGAAGTCTGTGGCCATTCCTGGTGGATTCAATAAGTTTTTGGCAACACTTCCACGTATCATGCCTAGAAAACTGGCCGCCTCTATTGTTAGAAATATCCAAGAGAAAAACAGAGCCGATTAATTGGGATTTCGGATGCTTTTGAAAAGCCAATAACCTATTCCTAAAAAGATACCGAAGCTAATGGTAAAGGTCCATGCGCTGAGATGCTGATTGGGATGTGCAAGAATACTCCAAATATCATTGAATATGGTAAGAGGATGTTGTAGCACTTCCCAAGAATTGAAACGTAAATAGCGTCCTAAGTACATTCCAAAACTAATGACAAAGAATAGTGGCAACATTAAGATGGAAATGGTCTTGCTTTGCCAATAACGTTTCATAATCAGTTCTATATCCAATAGAGAAAGGAAAAACAGGAGTACTCCTGTAAGGGCAAATGAACTCACTACCAATACATCCAACCACAGAATATCATGACTGCTATTCTTGAGGTGGAACAAATCCGTGATGATATATGGGGCATTCGGGACGAAGAGTAACCAAATGCCAAATCCTATAAGTGTGCCAAATTTGTTAAGCTGAGGCAGACTTCTCATGTAGGTGGAAATCGCAAAGGGCACTATCGCTAAAAATAGATTCCAGACCAAAAACAGAAAGTAAAAGGAGTAGGTGAGTTTCATCCGAACCATGAGGAGGATTATGCTCAAAGTGGCCGCCACTATGGGCAGCACTATAATCTTGAATCGAGAAAACAGCAAGTATTTAATATTATTCATTGGTAAGCAATTTAAATTCAACAATAATTACGGTTATAATGCCTAGCGAGTAGGCCATAAGGTCGGTATAGTTAAAGGTGTTGCCAAGGATTAATTTGGCGAGTGTACTGTGTTCCAAGTTCAGCAATTTCAATAAGTGGAAGGCTTGCAATATTTCAATGATATAGGAAACTGCTAATACCAATATGGCTGTTGGAAAGATGGCTAGCTTTGTAAAACTTCTAACCAAGCAATACAAGAGAATTACAACTAGAAAATCTCCAAAGGTATGGCGGATGAAGCCAGTGCTGAGGTAGGTGGCGATGAGGGTTTCAACTGCAAATAGCAACAGCGTTAGGAAAAAGTATGATTTATGGAATGTTAGTGTCATATGTTTTTTATTGGTGAATGAGATCTAAGGAAAAATGCGCCCTGTAAGATGGTTAAGTCTATATTCAGTAGCTTTTTAAAATCTAAGTTATGAAATGTATTGGCTTTTTTGCCAATGGTATATGAATCTAAATAGTAGCTTAAATAATCTGGCAGAATTAGGGTGCCCAACAAAATGGCGCCGTACATATAGGGGCTTTGTTTGCCGTTACCAAAGCTTAAATATTGTAAAGCTATTTCATTTTCTACGGTGATACCGTATCCTGTCAAAACATGGTAGCAATCGTGACGTTCTACTTTTGGAATCAATTCAAAACCGTGTTGGTTTAAAAATTCGCCCAAGTGTCTGCCGAAGGAAGCTTCAGGGAGTTGGAGGAGTTGATTTGTAGTAATGCCCCATGGTTCATGATGTTTGAAAATTCGAGTGTATATAGTCTTTGATATTTCAAAGAGCCAATGAATAAGTTGTTTTCTGTATGTTTTCATTATGTGGTAGGTTTTAAAACTCCCGCCCCTTCAATGGAATGAAGGGAACAGGAGTTGTTTTGGGGAAAAGATTACCCGTTATTCCAATCAATTTTTCTGGATACAAACATGACGGTTGCCAAAATGATGAACAGTCCAATACTGCCAACCAAAAGTGCATAGTTTTCCAATTGGATGATGACATAGATAAAGGTGTAAAGCGCCGTAAGGCTCAATCCAATTAAAATTGGGAACTTGAGGGTTTTGAGTATGGATTTGGAATACAGAGTTATAAGTGTTACCACCGAAATACCTGCTACCAAATAAGCTTTTAGAAAATTACTGTGTTCCGAAATGGACACTAACAAGGTGTAAAACATGGTGAGAGCCAAACCAATCATTAGATATTGAAATGGGTGTATATGGATGTTGCTCATAGTTTGGATGAGGAAGAAAATGAGGAAGGTTAACCCAATGACAAGGAAGCCATATTTGGCAGAGCGCTCACTTTTTTGGTATTCGTCTACCATGACGATAAACTTGGTGCCGAAGGCAAATTCCTGTAAATCTGGTACGTTGTTTAAGTATTGCTGAGAAAAGGCCCTGTTGATATGCAGGATTTTCCAATCGGCTTCAAAACCTTCGTCTGTAATTGTTTTTGTTTCGTCGTTGGGAAGAAAGTTGCCAATAAAACTAGGGTTCGCCCAATTGGAAGTCATGTGCATGGTGGTTGTTTTTCCAATTGGAATGAGCTGAATATTCTGACTTCCGTTAAAGGTCATGTGGAAACTAAAATTGGTATTTGCAGATTTTGGGACATCCGTTTCTTTTAAAAATCCAGACTCCAATTCATCCAATTGGGAGCTATTTCTGGAATTGTTTTTAAAGTTGGTTTCGAAAGAATAGGTGCTGTCGTTCAATTTTAAGGACATTTCATTCTTTATGCCTTTTAGATTGGATGTTTTAATAAGAATTGTGGCTTTGTTCCACAAGATATCCTCATCCTTGATGTCTTTTATTTTAAGGTTGGGGATTGGAAAATTCCCGTTAAAATCCATATTAGCGGTGTAGACGGCCGATTCATAATTGTTTCGGTTCAAAGATTTAGAATCGACATCTACCTCAGATGATAGGGATTCAGGAAAGATATAGGCATATTTTATTTCTGAAGTCGTTTCGGTGAAATAGGTTTTTGTTTGTTCGTTGAAGGTTTTTGTTTCCGAATAGGTTTTATAGGGGAGTTTTAAAATAGGGCCGTAAAGCATCACGTGGTTTCCCCATTTGTCATTGATTTCGTTGACCACATCCTGTTGTCGCATGGAACGTTCAAAAATGAGGCTTTCAATAAATGAAAGGGGAATCAATAAAATCAATACCAAGAAGCCTACCATGAGCATTCGTGCGGTAATGGAGGTTTTTAGCCAATTTCCAAATTTGTTCGGTTGAAGTTTTTGTAGTTGTTCCATGGTTAAGTTTTTAAAGTACTTTGAAATTCAAAGTAAGTTGGTAAAAAAATATGTTATTGTTTATTGATCAATTTTTCAAGGGCTTCGATGTGCTTTTGAAATTCGGCTTTGCCAAATTTTGTCACCGAATAGCGGGTGTTGGGTTTTCTTCCTATAAATTGCTTTTCCACCTTTATATATTCTGCCTTTTCCAGAGCCTTAGTATGGCTGGCAAGATTCCCGTCCGTAGCACCGAGAAGTTCTTTTAAGGTATTGAAATCGGCGTATTCGTTGACCATTAAAATGGACATAATGCCCAGCCTAATTCTGTGGTCAAAGACCTTATTTATGTTGTTGATAATACTCAAAACCTATGCTCTGTCATATTTAAAATGCATCCAAGTACCGTAAATGATGTGCATAAGTCCAAAGCCAATGACCCACAACCAAAAACCATAACCAGGATATAGGGCGCAAATTAAGCCTAAAATAATTTCGGCGAAACCTAAATAGCGAATATCTCCTATACTATATTTGGAAGCATTGATTAATGCCAGTCCATAAAAAATAAGCATTAGAGCACCAGTTTGACCATATTTTTGTTGACCCAAAATTATCAAGATGTAGATACCGCCTACTACCAGAGGAATCAAAAAATTTATGACCAATCTTTTGGAAGCGCCATCCCATATTTTTTCACCTGCTTTTTTAGCTTTTCTGGTGGTTAGGATCACACCTGTAACAGCACTCAAAAAGGCAATCAAGAACAGATCTAACATAACAATGTTATAGATGGGGCCATCTAAAATTAAATATTCAAGTTCCGAATTGATTACCAACCAATAGGCGAAGGCTGCTCCAATAAGCGCATAGATACCTGCCAAAATTCCAGAGAGGCCACTTAATGAAATAAATCGCGAGGATTTGTTCATTAGGTTTTTAATTTCGGTAATGTCTTTTAGATAATCTTTTGATTCCATATAAAAGTACTTTGAAAAACAAAGTAAATAAATTTATTTCAATTTTGAACTATGTTTTTTTGAAAAAAAAATCTAGAGGTTTAAGAAATGAAAGATTATAGTAATAGACCTAAGTAGAGATCAATGATCAAAAGCTTATAAAGCTTTACTCACCAAATAGTTTTGGAACACGATGCCTTTAAAAGGTTTCTTCTGTTTTTTGATGACATCAAAATAATGGTTTTCAAAAAAGGGAAGTGCTGTTTTGCTAACATCAGAGCGCATCTCTTCAAAGCCTTCTCCAATGGCGTAAGATTCCATCACCCTTAAAAGTTTAGAGGCAATGCCTTGGCGCTGGTAATCCTTGTGTACAAAAAGTCCGTCTAGATAATTACCGTTTTTAAGGTAGGCAAAGCCTGTGATGGTGTCATTTTGTTCGGCAACAATGAAATAAAGAGACTCAATGCGTTCTTCCCATTTCTCGATATCATTGGCACCAGAAGCCCACACTTCTATCTGTTTTTCAGAATAGTCCTTACTGTTCACATTCTGGATGGTATCCCTAAAAAGTGCTGTAATAAACGGAATGTCTTCTTTGGTAGCTTCTCTAATTTGAATCATGACCTTTTGTTTGGCTTAGGAGTTACAAAATTATAACAATTCTTGTAAATCAATAAAATTGATGCGGGAGGTTCAGAATCTAAACTCTGAAAATCCCACCAATGGCTATAATGTTCTGTAAAAAGAAGAAATGCTGAGAGGCACTTTCCTTTACATTGCTGGTGGTTCTAATATCTGGCATGTTAATGTAACCCCCTTTTACGTCTGTTTGAATGAAAAAGTATTTAAAGAACGTAAAGTTGATACCTGCGTTTACTGAAAAACCATATCCCGATATATGAAATTCATCATAACGGTCTTTGTTCAATAAAGTGGTATTGGTTTTAGGGTATAGAACACCGCCACCTATGCCTTCCATCAAGTTGATTTGGAATTTATCGGTATTTGGAAGGTGAAAAATAGAAGAAATATCATCAGATCTACCAACTTCAACATACACATAATTCAGCCCATTGGTATGTTCAAATTTTAAAAAGTCGGCAGAAACCAAAAACTCTTCATTATCATAAACTCCGTTGTACTGTGAGCCTTCTTCCGAAGCAGGTAAATCGATATATCCATCAACTGTTCTGGTTTTATCACGTTCCATGACGTATTTCATATGGTCCACACCAATGGAAACATAATAATGGTCGGAAACAAAATACCCTAATTTGGCATTTGTTTGCGGAATGGTGATGCGTGTAGGGTTGATGTAATCGATATGCCAACCTTTTGGCTTGTCGTGGGCCGTGGCATCCTTTATCGTAAAATCGTAGTTTTCACCCTTAAAATGGATGTCCGATTTTGAATAGACTTCCCTGTTGCCTCCCCAACTAAAAAAGAGCTTCCCTTTTTGGGAAGCTGTGGATTTAATGGTATCTGCAGTTTGTGCTTGGGCTACAGTAGAGCTCAAAGCAAAAAGTACCCCTAATAATGAAGGAATTGTGCGTATTCTCATTAATCGGGGACCTTATAAAGAGTTAATTGTTTTTCTGATAGCAACAAGGTTTGTAAGAAGGTTTTCCAAGTTGTCCAAATGCAACATATTGGCTCCATCACTTTTTGCATTAGCCGGGTCAAAGTGTGTTTCAATGAATAAACCGTCAACGTTGTTTACAACTCCAGCCCGGGCAATGGTTTCAATCATGTCTGGTCTTCCACCTGTAACACCAGCCGTTTGGTTGGGTTGTTGAAGAGAGTGTGTCACATCCAATACCACAGGAGCGTATTGCTTCATGGTAGGGATGCCTCTAAAGTCAACAATCATGTCTTGATAGCCAAACATAGTACCTCGGTCGGTTATCCAAGCTTTGTCACTTCCTGAATCCTTAACTTTTTGCACTGCATGTTTCATGGCTTCAGGACTCATAAACTGTCCTTTTTTAAGGTTAACTACCTTACCGGTTTCAGCAGCAGCTACCACCAAATCGGTCTGTCTTACCAAAAAAGCAGGAATTTGAAGTACATCTACATATTCAGCAGCTTTGGCAGCATCTGAAATCTCGTGAATGTCGGTTACCGTTGGGATGTCAAATTCTTTGGAAACTTTTTGTAAAATCTTAAGCGCTTTTTCGTCTCCAATACCCGTGAAACTATCAATTCTACTTCTGTTGGCCTTTTTGAAACTTCCTTTAAATACATAAGGAATTTCCAATTTGTTGGTAATGCCAACCACTTTTTCGGCAATTCGCATTGCCATGTCTTCACCTTCAATGGCACATGGACCAGCCAATAAGAAGAAATTGTTTGAATTGGTGTGTTTTATCTTAGGGACATCGCTGAGTTTCATCTGCTTGATTTTTCTAAATTAAGCCGCAAAGATACATATTTAAAAGCTTTTTTTAATACTGTTTCGTATCATCCAAAGAGACATGATAAAATTGGCAAAAACAAAGAGTCCGCTGTAAAGCACAAATCTTTTTATGAAACCTGAAAATTGAATGATATTGAGGGCATCTGAGAGATAGGCCCAAATCATATAAGAGGACAGGCAAACAAAGGTAATGCCCAATGAAAAGTTGAGTTGTTTACTTGGCTTTATAAGCTGCCATACAAAGGGTAAGGCGAAGATTAAAATAGGGTAGGCCTCAATGCCTAGATGTCTATTAACGTCGGTAAACCAAAATGCAATCACCGATAGAAAATATAGGTAGGGGATGAATTTCGAATATTTTTGAATAAGGTTCATTTTTGACTAAAATGTGAATTGTTTCTTGATGTTAAGTAGGTGAAGTGATTTATGGTAGGTCATTCTTCTTATAAATATACGTATTGAACCCCTGTTTTTGGATTATTCTAACATAGAATTAACTAAATTAATAAATCTTTAATAGAATAATGGAAGTTTTAAGATGTTTACATTCAGTTGGTTGCTTGGAAGGTTTAGAGCTAAGTTGAAGACTTTGAAAAATTATATGGTAGGATGCTAATAATTAATGATAATTCCTTTTTCCAAAGGAATTTAATGTACCTTTGCACGCTTAAAATAAGGCGTCATTATGGCTAATATTAAAAACATAGCAATTATTGCTCACGTAGACCACGGTAAAACAACCTTGGTTGATAAGATCATGTACCACTGTCAACTGTTTCGCGAAAACGAAAATACAGGAGATCTTATTTTGGATAATAACGATTTGGAACGTGAAAGAGGAATCACCATTACTTCCAAGAATGTGTCCGTAACTTATAAAGACACTAAAATCAATATTATTGACACTCCTGGTCACGCCGATTTTGGTGGAGAAGTAGAGCGTGTTCTTAACATGGCCGATGGTGTGTTGTTGTTGGTGGATGCTTTTGAAGGGCCAATGCCGCAAACAAGATTCGTATTGCAAAAAGCTATCGACCTAGGTTTGAAGCCTTGTGTGGTAGTAAATAAAGTAGATAAAGAAAACTGTACTCCGGAAGAAGTTCATGAAAAGGTATTTGACCTGATGTTTGAACTTGGGGCGGAAGAGTGGCAGTTGGATTTCCCAACAGTTTATGGTTCGGCGAAAAACAATTGGATGAGTGACGACTGGAAAAACCAGACAGAAAACATCGAACCATTATTGGATATGGTAATCGAGCATATTCCTGCGCCAAAATTTGATGAAGGAACTACTCAAATGTTGATTACATCGTTGGACTTCTCAAGCTTTACAGGACGTATTGCTATTGGACGTTTGACTCGTGGAGAATTGAAAGCAGGACAGAACATTTCGTTGGTAAAGCGTGATGGAACTGTGGTTAAAAATAAAATTAAAGAGCTTCATGTATTTGAAGGTCTTGGACGTGTAAAAGTAGATCACGTGCAAACAGGTGATATCTGTGCTATTGTTGGTTTGGAAGGTTTTGAAATTGGAGATACTGTGGCCGATTTTGAAAATCCAGAAGCTTTAAAAACCATCGCCATCGATGAGCCAACAATGAGTATGTTGTTTACGATTAACGATTCTCCTTTCTTCGGAAAAGACGGAAAGTTTGTAACATCTCGTCACATTAAAGAACGTTTGACAAAAGAGTTGGAGAAAAATTTAGCTTTACGTGTTCAGGAAACTGATAGTGCCGATAAGTTTTTGGTATTTGGTCGTGGGGTACTTCACTTATCTGTGTTGATTGAAACCATGCGTCGCGAAGGGTATGAGCTTCAAATTGGACAGCCACAGGTAATCATCAAGGAAATTGATGGTGAGAAATGTGAGCCAGTAGAGGAGATGACTATCGATTTGCCTGAAAACGTTTCTGGTAAGGCAGTTGAATTAGTGACCATGCGTAAGGGAGAAATGTTGAGTATGGAAGCTAAAGGAGATCGTATGGTGATTGAATTTATGGTGCCATCTCGTGGAATTATCGGTTTACGTAATCAATTGTTGACAGCTACAGCAGGTGAGGCTATTATGGCGCACCGCTTTAAAGAATACCAACCTTTAAAAGGAGGAATTCCTGAGCGTCAAAATGGATCGTTGGTATCTATGGAAAAAGGGCAAGCAATTCCTTACTCCATTGATAAGTTACAGGATAGAGGTAAGTTCTTTGTAGATCCAGGAGAAGATATTTACGAAGGTCAGGTAATTGGAGAGAACTCTCGTCAAGATGATATGACAGTTAACATTACCAAGACGAAAAAATTAAGTAACGTACGTTCGGCTGGAGCAGATGATAAAGCTAGAATTGTACCTGCTATTAAATTCTCTTTGGAAGAAGCCTTGGAATACATCCAAAAGGATGAGTATGTAGAGGTTACTCCAAACCACTTGCGTATCCGAAAAATTTTATTGACGGAAGTAGAGCGTAAGCGTAATAAGAATATCTAATTTATAGGTGTTGCAAAACATCATTAGGAAAGCGAAACCTTTAAAGGTTTCGCTTTTTTCTTTATAGGTCTCACGGGTTTCCTATCTTTACAGAAAAAAGAAGAATGATACATTTTCTATATTTTGATCCTGGTTTAGGGGCGATGGTTGTACAAGCCGTCATTGCTGCAGTTGCTGGTGTTGTCTTGTTTTCTAAAAATTTGATGTTTAAGATCAAATCACTCTTTGGTTTTTCACAGGATAAAAATGAAGAGCTTTTTGACGATATAGATGTTACTGACAAGGATATAGAAAATACTGAGAATAGTGACCGATAAGATTCAACACTCTTCTTCCTTTAGAGACCCTTCTGGGTACGTTTTTACAGAAGGAAATATTTTAAAGCGACAGATATCCCCTCTTTATTTTAAGCAATATAAAGCATTAAAGGAGTCTGGTTTTTATCAGAAATTAATCAAAGCAGGACTGTTGATTCCTCACAAGGAAATTACGGAAGACAATACAGGAGTTGTTATCCAACCTGAATTTATTCCTTTTGTAACATATCCCTATGAATGGAGTTTTAACCAATATAAGGAAGCAGCTCTTTTAACCTTAAAGCTGCAGAAATTTTGTTTGGACCATTGTTTTTCGCTGAAAGACGCCACGGCATTTAATGTAACTTTTCATAAGGGCAAAGCCATTTTTATAGATACATTGTCTTTCGATTTTTATCAAGACAATTCTCCTTGGCGGGCGTATAAACAATTTATTAGTCATTTCTTTGGGCCATTGGTGTTAGCCCATTATCATGGAGCGCAATCCTTGAAATTGATGCACAGTTTTATTGATGGGATTCCTGTAAAACTATTATCGTCAATGATGCCAGGAAAAACGAAGCTTTCTCCGTTTTTATATTCCAACATTCATTTATTATCTAAATATGAAGATAAGCATAGCGAAGATTATAAAGGGGAGGTGAATCATGGAACATTATCCAAAGGTGCTCAACAAAAAATAATTAAAAGTCTCTATGAATATATTAAGAGGTTGAAGCTTAAGGAGGCTAGCGAATGGGGTGATTATTATAACAAAACCAATTATACAAATGATGCCTTTCTGCAAAAGGAAAAAATAGTGAATGCTTGGGTAAAGGAAACCGAAGCTAAAACACTTATCGATGTAGGTGGTAACGATGGTACTTTTGTTAGAAAGATAGATACGGAGCTAAAACAGGCTTTGGTATGCGATATTGACAATAATGCGGTAGATATTAATTATAGGGAAGTTAAAAGTAGGAAGGAGATTTATATGACTCCTTTTGTACAGGACGTTTTAAATCCATCGGCATCTATTGGATTTAATAATGATGAGCGATTTTCATTTAAGGAACGGCTACAGAAATTTTCTCCAGATATTACCTTGGCTTTGGCGGTGATACACCACATATCACTTTCAGGGAATGTGCCATTTAACAAGTCGGCTGAGTTTTTTGCTGCTTTTTCCAACTATCTAATTATTGAATTTCCCAAAAGAGAAGACTCATGGGTGCAACGACTATTAAATGCTAAATCTGAATTCAAGGGACATTTTGATTTTTATAATCAAGAAAATTTTGAAGGAGAATTTATGAACTATTTCAGTTTGGAGAAAAAAGAAACGATTGCCAACTCGCATCGGATCATGTATTTGTTAAAATCAAAGAATGCCAAATAAATTAAGGGAACGGTTAGTAGAATTTACGACCAACGATAAACAATATCCAATATTAAGTGCTTTGGGAGCAGGATTGTACCCTCTGATTTATTATTATAACAATAATTTTTCATTGGTAAATTCCTGGGGGCAATTTGTACTATTTGTGTTGTGGTTTCTTGTCGTCCCTATTGCTGTTATTCAGATTGTTTCAGTAATTTCCAAAAAGGTATTGTCACAAAAAAAATATGGCTATGTTTTGCCTGTTCTTAATTTTGTGCTTTTTGGAGGGCTAATGATACTGAGTACTTATGGTGTTGGTAAAAAGAGATATCTTTTGGTGACAGTAGCCGCTTTGGGGTTGGGTTTTTTACTTCAAAAACATTTCAAGAAAATATTGGTCATTCAATTTATATTGATCTTGTTGGCAGTGCCAAAATTAATAGCGAATATCCAAAGACATGTTTTTTATGATAAAACATGGATGAGCTTATCTGATAATATTGAAGAAGTCAAGTTTACAAGAAAACCAAATGTATATGTAATTCAACCAGATGGCTATCCTAATTTTGAAGAGCTGAAAAGAGGTTATTATAATTTTGATAATAGCCAGTTTGAGGGATTTTTACAAGATAATGGTTTCACACTTTATGAAGGTTTTAGAAGCAATTACTTCTCCACACTTAGTTCCAACTCTTCGATGTTTGCAATGAAACATCATTATTACAATAACCCGCCAAAAGGTGAAAATGAGTTTTATAATGCTAGGGATATCATTGTGGGGCAAAACACAGTGGTCCCAGTTTTTAAGAAAAACGGCTATAACACGTCTTTGCTTTTGGAGAAGTCCTATTTACTACTTAATAAACCAGAACTACAATATGATTTTTGCAATATAGCCCAAGATGACCTGTCATTTTTAGCAAGAGGTTTTGAGATAACAAAAGATCTAAAATCTGATCTAGAAAATGCTTTGCAGAATCAAACCAATGAGCCTAATTTTTATTTTATAGAAAAAATTTCTCCAGGGCATATTACCACTTACAAAAATCGGTCATTGGGAAAGGAAAAGGAGCGTTTGAATTATCTTGAAAAGTTGAAGTCCGCCAACGACTGGCTTAAGGAAATGGTACAGCTAATCCAAACACATGATGATAATGCATTAATCGTAATTGTGGCAGATCATGGGGGGTTTGTTGGAATGGATTATACATTGGAATGTAAGGAAAAGCAAACTAATAGGGATTTGATTTATTCTATTTTTTCAACGGCCCTAGCTGTTAAATGGCCGGAGAACCCAATGAATTATGATAAGGATCTTAAAACAAATGTGAATCTCTTTAGAGTGTTGTTTTCCTATCTTAGTGAAAATCCAAAGTATTTGGAGAATTTGGAGTCTGATACCAGTTTTGTTGTTCTTAAGGAAGGGGCCCCTTTTGGTGTCTATCAGTATATAGATGAGGAGGGGGAGGTTGTTTTTTTAAGGAAAGAATAGGTTTAAAGTAAATAAAGATTTATTGTTTTTTTAGTAAAGTGATTGATAGAAACTTTTCGGCAAGATGATAGTTGGATACCTATTATTTGTTTTTTAATCCCAAAATACTGAAAAATAGACTAAACAAGACCACTTGAACACCAAGTAGCATTGTGAAAACTGCAGGTATAACTACCCGTAGGGTATTCGTAGGATTTAAATTTCCGAAGCCAGAATGTTTCCAAATCGATACCCCATAATAACTCAAAGAAATTCCAAAAAGGAACATACCTATGCCCAATATTAAACCACGTTCTAAATTGATGTATTTAAACAGTTTATCATAGCGATTGCTTTTTGGTAACAAATCATTTTCAACTGCGTAAATCTTAGTCATACAATAAAAAACAAAGAATTGAAACCCTATTAAGATTGCACTAGTTGTATATAAAAGGGTGTGGATATCAAATGCAATATTTCCAAAATGAATAGGTTTCATAATCAGAATTGTTGAACTAATTAGCCCTAAAAACATTAGGCATATTGCAGGATATAAGAAAAGCCAATTTGGGCTGTATAATGATAAAAAGCGCAGATGTCTCCAGCCATCACTCCAAGTTTTTAAATGAGGTTTTCTACTCCTCCCATCAGGGTGCAAAACTGTTGGCACCTCAGTAATTTTTAGATTTTTAAGTTTTGATTTTACAATCATTTCTGATGCAAATTCCATTCCTGGAGTTTTTAGATCCATTTTTTTATAGGCTTCTTTAGAGAATCCTCTTAAACCACAATGAAAATCTCCAATGTCGATTTTGTAAAAGAGCCTTCCGATGAATGATAAAACAGGGTTGCCCAAATACTTGTGTAGAAAAGGCATTGCGTCTTTTTTTATACCTCCTTTAAATCGGTTACCCATAACTAGATCAGTTCCTTTGCGAAGCTTTTGTAAAAATGGCAGAAGAGATTCAAAGTCATAGCTGTCATCTGCATCTCCCATTATTATATAGGTGCCTCGGGCTGCTTCAATGCCTCCTTTTAGGGCGCTTCCATAGCCTTTTTCTTTTATGTTGACAACCGTTGCTTTTAATCTTTTTGCAATATGAATGGAATCATCAGTACTACCATTGTCAGCAATTATGATTTCCCCGTTTATATTGTTTTTCGAAAAAAATAGGTTCGCTTTTTTAATGCAGGTTTCTAAAGTTTCAGCCTCGTTCAGGCAAGGCATAACGACAGATAGTTCTATTTGCATGGCTTAAGGCTATTGAATGTAGATGAATTTATTAGTGAAAAGATAATTAGGAAAAATACCCAATCATTATAAAATGTAAAACGCTTTAAAGTGTGCATTCCAATTGATACTAGTACAACATTGAGGAGGCTGAGCATTGAAATTATGAAAATAACCCTATATTCTACAATGTTGGTTTTTAAAACTTTTATAAAACTAAATAGCAGGATTATTATTATTAATAAGGTGTATTTGGCATTTCCAAAGGCCTGGGTTAAATTTTTAATGTATAATTTTAACCAAGGTCTAAAATTGTTTATAATTAAAGGAATACTCATTCGCTTGGTCATCCTGTCCACCGATATCAACTTTTTCTCATTGCTTAGTTCTTGATCAACATGATCTATTCCAATGGGTAAAATAGTAGAATTGGCAATTTCACTATAATTCTCGGTATAGACCACAACTTCATCCTTTTTATTGGAGCTGGCCTGGAAACTATGGATGTTCAAATTCTTTTTAGCTAATTCTGAAAAGGTTTTTTTATAAAACTCCTGTTCATCCTTTGATTTGTATATTGAAAAGTCTTCTGCATCCGAAACAAAAAAGGCAGGGGTCATTAAGTGTATACCTGTCCAAGGAGTATTTACAAAATACCCATGAACCAATTTATGATATGTTTTATCACCTAGGGATGTGAGTAAAGGAAATATAAAGAATAGGATTAATAACCATGAGTTGTTCAATTTCTTTTGGACAATGGACATCCAAATTAATATACCAATGGCAATAGGCACCAAAAACAAAAATTGATTACGGGTCTGTATTAAAAGATAAAGAAAGGGAAGAGATATAATTAAAGGTTTGAAACGATTGGATATAGTTGCATTTAAAAAAAGTGCGGTTGTTGTTAGGTAAAGTGGATAGGAAAGTGCCTCCGATAAAAAGACATTGGCTAATGTTTGATTGTAGAGGTAGGGAATAATTAAAACAAAGGTTAAAAGGATTAGCCAAATGCAATCTAAGTTTAAATGTTTATTTAAAGTTGATATAAAAAAGTAAATTCCAGAAACTCCTAGCAAATATTGTATTGCTTTTGTCGCAGGGTCAAAATAGGAGCCAAAAATGGTTTTTATAATATGTAAAAAAATAGGATAGCCCGCAGATCTGTTTATAGAAATATTTAAATACTCCAATGAGTCATTTACTATTTCTATTGGTTTGTAATTTACAATTAGGAATCCAACTGCAAAAATTAAAAATATGCTATAATAGTATGTCTTTTCTGTGAGTTTGCCCGACACGTTTATTGGAATTTTGGGTTGTAAATATATGTCAAAAGAATTATTCAAGGCCATTTATTTTGTGATACCTCCTTGATGGATCTTTTGGATTGTAAATTGTGAAAAGTGTTCAAATAGAAAAGAACTCTTCCCATTTTAGTTATCTTCGCCATCTTTATGGAATAAAATTTTTATTACGCATTCTCTAAAGTCATTTTTTGTGAAAATGGACAAATCCAAAGGAATGTTAATATAAAAGGAAGTTTTTAATGTTATTTAATTCAATAGACTTTGCTTTGTTTCTTCCAATAGTTTTTTTGTTCTATTGGTTTGTATTCAACAAAAGTATTAAGGGGCAAAATATATTTATAGTTATTGCCAGCTATGTGTTTTATGCGTGGTGGGATTGGAGGTTCTTAAGTTTAATATTTTTCAGTACTGCAGTTGATTATTTTATAGGATTAAAATTGTCTAAAACGGCAAATGAAAAAAATAGGCGATTTCTTCTGTTAACTAGTATCTTGGTTAATTTGGGGTTGCTGGGGTATTTTAAGTATACTAATTTTTTCCTCGAAAATTTTATACAAGCTTTTACCTTATTTGGTGGTAAATTGGGATATAGTAGTCTTGAAATAATCCTACCAGTAGGGATAAGTTTTTACACCTTCCAAACACTTAGCTATACCATTGATATATTCAAGAGAGAACTTGAACCTACAAAACATTTTATAAGTTTCATGGCGTTCGTATGTTTTTTTCCACAATTAGTGGCTGGCCCAATAGAACGGGCTAAAAAACTGTTGCCTCAGTTTGAATCAAAAAGAGTGTTTAATCATGGAAAGGCGGTAGATGGCCTTAAGCAAGTACTTTGGGGGCTTTTTAAAAAAATGGTTATTGCCGATAACTGTGCTCTTTATGTTGACGAATTTTTTGCAAATTATGATGTTTATTCGGGTAGTACATTGTTGCTAGGGGCATTTTTCTTTACTATTCAAATTTACTGTGATTTTTCAGGGTATTCGGACATTGCCATAGGGGTATCCCGATTATTTGGATTTAATTTGTCTAAAAATTTTGCATTTCCTTATTTTTCAAGGAATATTTCTGAATTTTGGAGACGTTGGCATATATCTTTAACAACTTGGTTTAAAGATTACTTTTATATTCCTTTGGGGGGGAGCAGGGGGTCTAAAATGATGCAGCTCAGAAATACGTTTCTTATTTTTATTGTTATAGGATTTTGGCATGGAGCAGCATGGAAGTTCATTGTTTACGGATTTATAAATGCCCTTCATTTTGTTCCGTTAATTTTAATAGGGAAAAAAAGGGAAAAAAGGCCTTATTCTAATTCATTATTTCCTTCGATGGTTGATACTATTGGAATATTGAAAACATTTGCTTTTTTAGTATTGGTGAGGGTATTTTTTAGGGCGAAGGATTTACAGGTTGCATGGGGATATTTGAGTAGAATTTTTTCTGAGTCATTGTTTAATATTCCTGAGTTTTCAAATAGAGTTGGTGCTGCGTTATTGGTAGGAATTATAGTTTTTTTTACGATTATAGAATGGTCAGGGAAAAATAAAGAGTATGCCATCGAAACATTGGGAGGTGAATGGAAGAGATCTTATAGGTGGACTTTTTATTATGGTTTGGTGTTCTGTATTTTCTATTTTTATGCAAAGCCTCAACAATTTATATACTTTCAATTTTAATGAAGAGTTTTGTAAAGCTTTTTTTATTTTTTATTTTTCCTTTACTGCTGGGAGGAATTGGATTGGAACTTTTGTTGCGTCAAATACCTAACGATTATCAGATTAAAGGGAAATATTTACGGAAACATGCTAGTAGTGTGGAGACACTTGTGTTGGGTAGCTCGCATAGTATGTACGGCATTAATCCAGAATATTTAGATGCTTCTGCTTACAATGCTAGTTTTGTGTCGCAAACAACGGATTTAGATTTAGCTATTTTGGAAAAGTTTATGCCAGAACTTTCAAATTTGAAAACTGTTATTGTAAGATTGTCATATGCCACATTATTTGAGACTTTATCGGAGACATCTGCTAATTGGAGATTGAAGGATTATATCATATATTTTGATTTAAACACTAAATCCACTGTATTAAGACATTCCGAATTATTCAGTCTAAAGTTGAAAACTAATCTGGATAGGTTATGGGATTATTATGTTTTAGGGAATTCAGAAATACAATGCTATAGCTTGGGATGGGCCGATAATTCGTTTTTACAATCCCCAATGGATTTAGATTTAGCGAGCCTAAGAGCAGCCCAGAGACATACTATTTCGAATGATGATCAATATGTCGATAACGTTGAGGCATTTGAAAGAATGGCGAAACTATGTCAAGACAATAATATCAATTTAATATTAGTGACCTTACCAGGATATTTGTCCTATCGTGATAATTTAGATCCTTTACAGCTACAGAAAATGTTGGATTTTGCTTCCCAAATTGAAAGTAACTATAAAAATACTAAGTACTATAATTTTCTTTCGGATCCAGATTTTAGTGAAAATGACTTTTTTGATGGAGATCATTTAAATGCCCAAGGGGCAAAAAAAATTACCGATAAATTAAATGCCTTACTGCCTTAATTCTTTTTATTAGAATTAATAACACGATTATAAATGGTTGATTTATTGTCTGTATTTTATTTTAGGTCATTTTTCACTATCTTAAACAATCAATTTAAGATTATGGAATTTTTGGGAGTGAGCTTTACTGAATGGGTGGGTTATTTGGCCTCAGCTGGATTGTTACTGTCTTTTACCATGAAGGATTTGGTGAAGTTACGCATTATAAATTCTGTTGGGTGTGCACTTTTTGTAATTTATGGGTTTATGCTTCAGACAGCATGGCCCATTATCGTGACCAACGCTGCAATTCTGCTTATCAACCTTTATTATTTATTCTTCAAAAGGAAAACTTAAATTCTACAGAGGTCCTTTATCTAAGGCATCGAAATAATATTATCTTTGAAAAGTGTTATGAGTAGTCATGCAATAAGCGTGATTTTTGAGTTTTAGGACCCTTGAACTAACCAAACAAAGATTTGAAATTTACCGTAAGATTATATACTCCAAACGACTTCGATGTTTGGAATAATTTTGTTGCTAAGGCAAAAAACACCACTTTTTTGTTCCATAGAAATTTTATGGAATATCATAGTGATAGGTTCCATGATTTTTCTCTTGTGGTATTTAAAGATAGTGTTCTTAAAGCTGTATTACCGGGAAATAGGGTTGGGGAAGTATTGCATTCACATCAGGGATTGACCTTTGGAGGATTACTTTTGGAGCCCAATATAGGTTTTGAGCAGGTAAACGAGATGATAAGTGCCATTTTGGAGTTTTTGCCAAAACAAGGGGTAAAACAGTTTAATGTGAAAACTTTGCCTTCTTTTTATTGCAGATTGACAGCCAATGAAATGACTTTTATGCTTCAAAATAAAGGAGCAAGTTTAGTCAAGACATTTATGGTATTGGCCGTTGATTATGCTCATCCTTTATCAATTCACAAAACGAAGCTTAAGCATTACAAACGAAATAGTGATATGAAGTTTGTAATTAAAGAAAGCACAGACTTTTCTCTGTTCTGGAACGAAGTATTACAGCCACGTTTACAAAGTAAGTTTGATACAAAACCCGTACATAGTTTAGAAGAGATTCAGTTGTTAAGGGAGAGGTTTCCTGATAATATTAGGCAATTTGATATTTTTTATGAGGATAGAATTTTGGCAGGAATCACCATATTTGAGAATGAATTGGTGGTAAAATCGCAATATGGAGCAACTACCAAAGAAGGTGAAAAATTGCGGGCATTTGATTATTTGTTCATACACTTAATAAAACATTTCCAAGAAAAAGGGAAACACTATTTTTCTATGGGAACCGTTATGGATGATAGCTTCGAACAAGGGTATAATCCAGGATTATTAAAACAAAAGGAAGAATTGGGTTGTGAGCTTTATCTTCAGGAAATATATAGTTTGAAATTAGCATGATTAAATTTCTAGATCTACATAAAATAAATGCCGAATATGAGGAGAAATTCAACTTTGAATTTCAACAGTTTTTAGATACAGGTTACTATATTTTAGGAAATGGCGTTGAACAGTTTGAAGCTAATTTTGCAAAATATTGTGGTGCCAAACATTGTTTAGGAGTTGGGAATGGATTGGATGCGCTCACCCTGATTTTTAAGGGCTACATAGAAATGGGGAAACTAGGGGAAGGGGATGAAGTTATTGTGCCTGCTAATACATATATCGCCAGTATATTGTCAGTCTTGCATGCAGGGTTGATTCCTGTTTTTGTGGAGCCAGATAGAAATACCTATAATATTTCAGTTGAGGAAATTGAAAAGCACTTATCTCCTAAAACAAGAGCTATTTTGGTTGTGCATCTTTACGGCCAATTAGCAGAGATGAATGCTATCAATTCTTTGGCAAGTGACAAAGGTTTGTTGATAGTTGAGGATGCCGCACAGGCACATGGTGCAGTCAATTCAAAAGGTATAATAGCCGGAAATTTGTCAGATGCCGCAGGATTTAGCTTTTATCCAAGTAAAAACCTTGGAGCTTTGGGTGATGCTGGTGCGGTGGTTACCAATGACTCGAAATTGGCAAATTGTATTTCTGCTTTAAGAAATTATGGCGGATTGCAGAAGTATGTCAATGAATCTGTCGGCTTCAATAGCCGAATGGATGAATTGCAGGCCATGTTTTTAAATGCCAAACTCCCAAATTTAGATAGGGATAATGAAAAACGTCGAAGTGTTGCTCGTCGATATTTGTCCGAGGTCAACAATTCAAAAATAAAGTTGCCTTTTTATGATGGAAGTGATAACCATGTGTTCCATGTGTTTGTGGTAGAAGTTGAAAATAGAGATCATTTTTCAAAATACCTGGATGTTAACGCCATTGGTTGGTTAATTCACTACCCAACGCCGCCACATCGTCAAAAAGCCTTGATAAATTTTTGTAACTTGTCACTCCCATTAACCGATCAAATACATCAAAAAGTGATAAGTATCCCGATGAGCCCCGTTATGGAGGATAAAGAGGTAAGCCGTGTAATTGATATCTTAAATGCCTACTAATTGAGAAAGTTACTGCACTATATCAATACAAAGGTTTTATTTAAGGTAGCCCATTTAAATTCCGCTACAATCATTACCAAAATTTTAGCGGGAATAGTTACTTCCAAGGCAATTGCTATTTTTATTGGTGTAGAAGGTTTGGCACTTATTGGGAATATTCGAAACTTCTTAAGTGCGGTTCAATCATTTTCTATTTTAGGGTTTTACAAGGGGTTGGTGAAGTATATCGCCGAGTTTAAAAACGATTCCCTAAAACTGAGTCAGACATTGTCCTCGGCTTATTATTTTGGCTTTATAGCCACGATGCTCATTGCATTTATTTGCTATTATAATGCAGATGCTATCAATGATTTTCTGTTTTCGTCTATCCATAATTATGCTTATATCATAAAAATTATGGCTTTGGCATTACCGTTCTATTCGCTGAATATGTTCAGCTTTTCCATTATGAATGGTTTTTCCAAATACAAGATCCTTCTTATCATAAATATTATCGGTCAAATTTTGGGATTGTTGGTGACCTTACTTTTAATTTACCAAAACAACATTGATGGTGCGTTGATTTCGGCAGTAATAGCACCTTCATTGATATTCTTGATAACCTTTGTAGGATTTGTGAATCAAAGAAGTTTGGTCGGCTCTATCAAAATTACCAACGTTAATTTTGAAATCCTAAAGAAATTCAGTCCGTTCACCCTAATGGCCTTGGTGTCAACTTTTGCCTTGCCTTTGGTGTCAATCCTTATTAGAAATTATATTATAGATAAAGTTGGTCTGAAGGAAGCTGGGTATTGGGAAGCCATGAACCGGATTTCGGATTATTATTTAATGTTCGTCAACTCTTTAATGGCATTGTACATTTTGCCAAGGTTTAGTGAGATTGATAATAAGTCGGAGTTCAGGGCTGAGGTTTTTAGTTTCTATAAATCTATAATCCCAATATTTGGATTAGGATTGGTGGCTATTTATTTCCTAAGGTCATTTTTAATTGATATTATTTTTTCAGAAGAATTTCAGCCAGTTGAAAGCTTGTTTTTATGGCAATTGTTAGGAGATTTTGTCAAGGTGCTTTCTTTCGTCATAGCATTTCAATTTTTGGCTAAGAAAATGTTTACCCACTTCATTATTATCCAATTGTTTTTAGTGGTAATGCTGTATTTTTCCAGTGTTTATTTAATTGATGATTTTGGGGTGAAAGGTGCGGTAATGGGCCATTTTGCTAGTTATCTAATGCATTATGGGGTGATATTGTTGATATTTGGAAGTTCTCTTTTTGGTATTGTAACCGATAAAAATGGAGAACAAAAAAACTCATGAAGACGCTAATTAGTATGAATACTCAAGGGATAAATGAAGCAGAAATTAAATTCTTTCTTTAGGAATAACCACCTTATTAAATTAGCCTCCTTAAATTCCATTTCCATTGTAATTAGAGTTTTAACGGGATTTATTACTTCAAAATTCATAGCTATTTTTGTTGGGCCAAGCGGTATGGCTTTGGTAGGGAATTTGAGAGACTTTATGACGTCGGCTCAGGCATTTTCTACACTAGGGCTCTATAATGGTATTATTAAATATGTGGCTGAGTTCAAGTCTAATGTTAGGGAGTTGAGCAAAACTGTTTCCACTACTTTCTATCTACTTATAATCTCTTCTTTAATAGTAGGAACCTATAGTTTTTTTCAAGCACAATATTTGAACGATACCTTGTTTACAAATGAACATAACTACGTTCATATCATAAAGATTTTGGCCGTTGCATTGCCTTTTTATTCTATGAAGACATTTGTGTTTGCTGTATTAAATGGTTTGTCCAAACAAAAGAAGCTTCTTTTTATTACTATTTTATCTCAAATTCTCGGGGTTATTATAAATGTCCTCCTTATTTGGAAATTTCAACTTTCAGGGGCTTTGATTCATATTGCCGCTGTTGAAATTGTCTTGTGTCTGATTACTTTATTTAGTGTTTCTAAATTTTGGAAGGCAACCAGTTTTATATCATTAAAAAAAATAAACCTGAAGAGTATTAAAAATTTAAGTGCTTTTTCAATCATGGCCCTGTTTTCTGCTACGGTATTACCAATGATATCTGTTTTGATAAGAAACCATATAATTGATAATTTAGGAGAATCATCCGCGGGATATTGGGTGGCCATGGGGAGAATTTCCAATTATTATTTAATGTTCATCAGTAGTTTGATGACGCTGTATATTTTGCCTCGGTTTGCTGCTATTTACACTCATTTTGAGTTTAGGAAGGAAGTTTGGAATTTTTACAAAACTATTGTTCCAATATTTGCATTGGGGCTTTTAATTATTTATCTATGCCGCCACTTGATAATTAAAGTCATTTTTACCAAAGAGTTTATTCATGTTGAAGAACTGTTTTTATGGCAGCTTCTGGGTGATTTTCTAAAAGTGCTTTCCATGGTAGTTAGCTATCAATTTTTGGCCAAAAAAATGCTTTGGCATTATATGCTCAGTGAAATATTCTCTGTTATATTATTGTACTTTGCGAGCATTTATTTAATAGATGTTTTTGGTTTAAAAGGAGTGGTAATCGCCCATTTTATAGATTATTTGTTGTACTATATATTGTTATTGGCAATTTTCTACAAGCCACTTTTTGGAAAGCAGAAAGAAGATTAGTTAGGACTCAAACCAATTGTTCCTCCCATTTTTTTAAATATTCTTTAGCCATATTAATGTAATTATGCTCACTTTCAATAAACGCTCTAGCATTTTTACTAATGGTCAATATATTTTCAGGGTTTTCAATTAACCATTCTAACTTTTCGGCTAAGGATATTGGATCTGGAAGGGCATTTATAGCTACAGTGTCTTTTTCTAATCCATAATGATCGAGCCATTCTTGTTCGGCCCCTGTAAATACTACTTTTCCTTTTGCCATGGCTTCAAGGGCATTGTAGCCTTGGTCATAAGCGAATACTTGATCTAGTATAATGTGAGCACGGTTAAAAGCTCTTATGTAGTCTTTATAGGGAAGATCTTTTGTCGTGACTATTTCAATTTTAGAACGGTGTTTTTCATTTATCAAAGCTAAGGCTTTGTCGAAAATGTCATTTCCTTTTTTAAAATATTTAGAGGTGTTAATGCCGTGAAAGATGACTATTTTACCAGTAATCCCTAATTGTTGACATTTTAAGATGTCCGTGTTGATAGGATTGGGGACCATCCCTAGATATTTTCGATGGCCTTCCAAAGGTAAGTGGTAATCCAGATCGGAAGCAATGACTCCTCTTATGTTTTTAAAAATGAACTGGTGTAATTTTTTATAGTTTTTTTTACTGAATTTTAAGGCGTAAACAAACTCCTTTTCTTTTTCTTTTCCTTCAAAATAGGGGGTTAGTATGGAATATTTGAAACCTCCATTAATTGCAAAGTTTATACTGGTGTAATCTGTGCCGCAGGATAATAAATAGACGTTTTGATTATTTTGAAAAATATATTCAAGCAGTTTTTCTTCAACTTCGGGAATTGTGTTGAAGGCATTTTCATTTATAAGTTGAACAATATCAAAGTTGGTGAATTTGTGTTTTGCTTTATCAAATTGGCTTTGAATATCTAAGGAAATTAGGTCTATTTTAAGAAGCTTGAAAATAACTCTTTTAAAGAAGCGAGATAGGCCTTGTTGATAATTTAATTGTAATTTAATATCCACTGGGTAATTTTTAAAATAGTCCCCAAAGCCAACAATTGTTGCTTCATGTCCAAGTTTTTCTAATCCCTCTTTTAGGGAATTATGAAGTCTACTATACTCCCCAATTAATAAAATCTTCATTTATATTCAATACATTTGCGCTCAAAGGTAGCTATTAATGACCGAATCAAAAAGCAAGAAAATTTGTATTGTAGCGTCGTCTTTAGGGAAGGGAGGAGCTGAGCGTTCCTGTGCTCAGTTATCTTTTTTGCTAAATAGTTTAGGGTATGAAGTCTATATGGTAACCGTCTTAAATAAAATTGCTTACGAATTTAAGGGGGAGTTACTAAATTTAGGGGAATTTAAGGATAAAGATAATTCAATTTTAGGGCGTATAAAACGTTTCCGATATTTCAAGAAGTATCTAAAGGAGCAATGTTTTGATGTTATTATTGATAACCGTTCGCGAACGGCAGCAATGCGTGAGTATTGGGTGACTTCGAGTCTCTACAAAAATCAGAAGGTAGTTTATGTACTTCATAATTTTAACTATCGTTCTGTTTTTACCGCTTATCGTTGGTTAAATATTTTGTTGTACAAAGAGAAGCAAATGGTTACAGTTTCTAAAGCCGCAAATCAAGAGTTCAAAGAACTATTGGGATTAAAAAATATTACGACTATCTATAATGGATTCGATTTCAATAATAATTTTGAACAATCAAAACAGTTACTATCAGAAGAAATAAAAGATGACTATATTATTTATTTTGGACGTTTAAATAACGAGGCAAAAAATATTATTCTTTTGTTGGATGCTTACAAACAATCCCAACTTCCAGCGCAAAATGTGAAGTTGATGATTTTGGGTAATGGCCCTGATTATGGAATGTTAAAACAATATGTCGGTAAGTTGGGGCTTGAAGACAAGGTATTGTTTAAAGCATATTGTGCAAACCCCTATCCCTATGTGAAAAAAGCCTTGTTTTCATTGTTGACAAGTCGTTATGAAGGGTTTCCAATGGTTATCCCGGAATCTTTGGGATTGGGGACTCCTGTAATTTCTGTGGATTGTAAGTCTGGGCCTAGTGAAGTTATTGTAACAGGTAAAAATGGCATATTGGTAGAAAATTTTAATGTAGAAGCCTTATCAAAAGCTATGGATAGTTTTATCTTTGATGAGGTGTTGTACCAAACATGTAAAGCCAATGCAAAGCAAAGTGTAGAGCGATTTTCTTTGAAATGTATTGCTGATGATTGGAAGAATCTTTTAAATTTAATTGATGAAAAATAGAATTGAAGAGGTAGGGTTGGTAAAAATACCACAGGTACATGATGAACGTGGGAAATTGGCAGTTGTAGAAAAAGATAGCATTCCATTTGCAATAAAGAGGGTTTATTATTTGTATGATATACCCAGTGACGCCTATCGAGGGGGGCATGCACATCTAAAACAGGAATCGATTGTCCTAGCTTTAAGTGGGAGTTTCGAGGTAATTGTAGATGATGGTTTAGAAAGAAAGCGCATCATGCTAAACAAGCCCAATTACGGTCTTTATATTCCAACAGGTATTTGGAGGGAAATTGAAAATTTTTCATCTGGTGCGGTGTGCCTAGTATTGGCCTCGACTGAATTTGATGAATCTGAATACATCAGGAATTATGAGGAATTTAAATTATCGGTAACTACTTAAATTGATGCCCTTTTGTCTCAGTTTAAATTTTAATTGGAATAATATTTTTAACAACCTGCTATTAACCTTTAAAAGTAAATTCTGTTTCCAATTTAAGTTAGAGGAATCTAGATTTTTTATGTAATCGTTAGCTTTTTTGTTGTTAAATGCTAACTTATATTGAAGGGCAATAGAATATCTGTTTAAATCAAGATAAGTTTTTAGTGATTTGTTGCTTTGAGACTCAGGATTGTATTTATCCAAATCAATAAATTGTCTAAGGTTGGTATTTGTGTTGGAAATTCTGTTTTCTGCATGTAGCATGTGTATAGCGCTTACCTTATTATGAAATGCAACAGGGAATTTAAGGGCAATCCTCATCCATAAATCAATATCTTCCCCAGCTCCCATGGTAATTTTTTCGTCAAAATTGCCAACATCCTTAAAAATCGATTTAGGAACCATAACAGCCGAAGTCCATGCAATACAATTGATATGACTTGATGCAAAATAATCATCAACAATTCCCATCCAATTTTCAGTTTGGGGAATTTTGTTGAATATGGAAGCGATTTTAACATTTTCAAACTGTTTGAAGTACGCTTTTGCATACAATCCACAATTCGGAAACTCCTCATAGAGTTTTTTTAAATCACTTAGGTGGAAGGGATACCAATAGTCATCAGCATCCAAAAAAGCTATTAGTTTGGAAGATGCTTTTGATATTCCATAATTTCTAGCATGGCATACCCCTTTGTTTTCAATGTCAAATTTAAGGATCCTTTTATCTTGGATGGAATCCACAATTGTTGCACTGTTATCAGTAGATCCATCATTGACGATGATAATTTCAAAATCACCAAAACTTTGATCGAGTACACTTTTTATGGTGCCTTTTATATGCTTTTCTTTATTATAAAGAGGAATAACTACTGAGAAAAAAGGCATGTTTAAGGGTTTAGTTCTTTATAGCACATATATGATATTCTATAAATCTGCAATATGGAAATTGAAGGATTTTTACTTGTCAAATTTCTTTTTAACAAAGGGCCAAATATTTTAAATACCAAAGAAAATAAATAATTCAGTTTTAGTTTTTTTAGATGTGTGAAAGTAGTCAATAAACTATTGTCATGATTGACTATTTTGTTATCCTTGGTTAGTTGTAGTAAAGTTTCGGCGGCCTGCTCTTTTTTTGTAAGATATATGTTGCTTTTTTCTATTCCTAAATGGTAAACTTCGTTGTCTATGTGTAAGACTTTTATACTATTTTCCTTTAGAAGAGCACCATAATAGTTATCAAAACCATATCCCTTAGTTTCAATTTTAGAACTGATTAGACTGAAGACTCTTTTTTTGATGAGACAATTAGCCGATATGATTACTTTATAAGGCTTTTGGTTTCTAATATGTGCTTTTACCTCTTCATTGGTGCTTCCATATTTCCAACGCAACATATAATCTTTGTGGGGCTTTGTTTTATAATAGGTAAATCCTCCATAAATAGCTTCAGAACCTAAAGGTATAGCATCTAAGTATTCCTGGATAAAGCTGCTCTTTTTGGGCATGACATCGGCATCTAAAAATAAGAGCCAATCATATCTGGCCGAATCGCATAAAACTTGTCTAGCTTTGGTCCTTCCAAGATTGGTGTCTGAAATTAGCTGTCTAGTATTCTTAAAATTCTCAATGGCTCTATTCTTTTCAATAAAGTCATTATTTGAACCATCTTCCAAACACAAAATTTCAAAATCTATTTCTGCAACTTTCAATTGGTTGTAAAGGGCTTCTACGAGTTCAAATACGGCGTAATTATATGTAGGTATGAGTACTGAAAGCATTCTTGAAAATAATGCTCAAAAATACATTTTTTAATCTATCTCACAGGGCTTTTTGTGAAAAGGTGTAAATTGCGATGTTTTTAAAATACTTTTAATGGAAGCTCTTTCATCAAGCGATATTTCTAAATTAATTTACGATAAAATAAATAGCGAAAAGGGACATCTTATTTCGTGCTATAATAGCACGAAGTCTGGAATTGGATATTTTTATATCGATGATTTGTTACCAGAAGAGCTAGCTAAACAATGCTATGATGTGTTTCCTGATTCTTCAGAAATGAGAGAGTTGAAGAGTTTAAGGGAATATAAGCATGTATCTGCCCAGATGAACCAGCACAATCCCCTTTTGGAGAAAGTTATTTACGCATTTCAAGAAAAAAATATTGTGGAGTTGATAGGGGAAATCTGTAGTGCTCCTTCACTATTTGCGGATGACTCTTTGTATGCTGGGGGTATATCCTTAATGGCTCAAAACAATTTTTTACACCCTCATCTAGATAATTCACATGATGCCGAAAGAGAGCGTTGGAGAGTATTTAACTTGTTGTATTATGTTACGCTAGGATGGGAAACAGGCTTTGGTGGTCATTTGGAACTTTGGCCAAATGGACCAAAAAAGGAGCCTTTAGTTGTAGAGAGCAAGTTTAACAGGCTTGTTGTTATGGCCACTCATGACACTTCTTGGCACTCTGTAAATAAAGTGACGGTAGACAAGAGCAGATGTTGCATTTCGAATTATTTTTTCAGTGATACGCCCCTGAAAACTACAGATAAATTCCATGTCACTAAGTTTAAGGGAAGACCAGAAAATAAGTTCACAAATATTGTGTTGGATGTAGATTCCAATTTAAGAATGATGTTGCGAAAATTGTTCAAGAAAGGTGTGAGGAAGAATCCTCACATCTATAAGAAGTAAATGAAGCGATATCTCAATAACTAACCCCTACGTTGCACCACTTCAAACACCTTATTCTCGTCACATTTTAGGGTCTTGCTTGGGTATTTTAAAAGCAAGGCATAGTCGTGTGTGGCCATAAGGATGGTGTTGCCATTTTTGTTGATTTCACGCAGCACTTCCATTACCTCAATGCTGGTTTGAGGATCTAGGTTTCCAGTTGGCTCATCTGCAAGGATGAGTTCTGGTTCGTTTAATAAAGCTCTGGCAATGGCAATACGTTGTTGTTCTCCACCTGAAAGCTCATGTGGAAATTTAAACCCTTTGGTTTTCATGCCTACTTTGTCCAATACCTTCTCGATGCGTTCGGTGATTTCGTTTTTGTTTTTCCAGCCAGTTGCTTTTAAAACGAATTCCAGATTGCCATTAATAGTTCTATCCGGTAGTAATTTGAAATCCTGAAATACAATTCCAAGTTTACGTCTTAAAAAGGGAATGTCCTTTTCCTTTAGCGTTCTCAAGTCAAAATCCACGATGGAGCCTTCCCCTTTGGTAAGTTCCAAATCGCCATAAAGCGTTTTCATAAAACTACTTTTTCCGCTCCCGGTTTTTCCAATTAAATACACAAAATCACCCTTGTGCATTTCAAAATTCACATTGCTGAGCACCATGTTTTCTCCTTGGAAAATAGAGGCGTCTTTTAATTGTAAAACCATTTCGGACATTTTGTAGTGGGGTATTTTTTAAGCGTTGTAAATGTATTGTTTTAAAATTCAAAATTCAAATTTTATGTTTTGCAAAGTCTTTCCTTTGAACACCAACTTGAATTCGCCAAACAGAAAATTGCAAATATTCAAAAGCGTAAGGGTTTAGCTTCTTTTTGTAAACGTAATTTTTAATAAATCCGTTTATAATTATACGTAAAATCCGTCGTTATAGTATAAGGATTCATTTATCTTTGAACATCAAAAAAACGAACTTAATGGCTCACAAAAAAATAATCACTTTAGCAAGCTTTGCGATGCTAAACGTTTATATACAAGCACAGGAATCTTCAATTTACACCAACGATTTGGTGGATTACCAAAAAGCCCTCACACTATACAACAACAAACAGTACCAAGCTTCCCAAACATTATTCGATCAGGTTAAGGACCAGGCGGATAATGAGCAGGTGGAATCGGATTGCGCCTATTACATCGCCAATTGTGCGGTACGATTAAATCAAAAGAATGCTGATTTTTTAATGCAGCAGTTTGTGGACAATTACCCTACGAGCACGAAACGTAATACGGCGTTTTTGGATGTGGCGGATTACTATTTCGCCAACGGAAAATATTCGTATGCACGCAAGTGGTACGAGCGTGTGGAGGAAAACAGCATTTCGCGTACAGAGCGCGATCGTTTCTATTTCAACTACGGGTATTCCTTGTATTCAACTAAGGAAGAAGTGGAAGCTCAAAAATATTTGAACCGTGTTGTCAATTCAAAAACATACGGATCACAGGCCAAGTATTATATTGGTTATATGGCTTATGAAGGGAATGATTATGACACGGCGAATGAATATTTTGATCAAGTTAGCGACCAAGAAGGTTACAAAGAAAAACTTTCCTATTATCAAGCGGATTTAAATTTCAAATTAGGAAACTTTGAAAAAGCCATTGAACTAGCCAAGGCCCAAATGGCAAAAGGTAACCGGGATGAAGTGTCTGACCTTTCCAAAATCATTGGGGAGAGTTATTTCAATTTAGGACAATATGATCAAGCCATTACTTATTTAAAGGCTTATAAAGGTAAAAAAGGCAAGTGGACCAATACAGATTACTATCAGTTGGGCTATGCCTATTACAAGCAAAATGATTTTGAAAGTGCTATTTCGGAATTCAATAAAATTATAGACGGAACAAACAGTGTGGCGCAAAATGCCTATTATCATTTAGGGGAAAGTTACATCAATCTTGACAAAAAGCAGGAAGCCCTGAATGCTTTCAGAAATGCATCTCAAATGGATTTCGATTTGAAAATTCAGGAGGATGCTTGGTTGAATTATGCCAAGATTAGTTACGAAATAGGAAACCCTTATCAATCCGTACCACAGGTGTTGACTGGTTATTTGGAAAAATATCCTAATACAGCTTACAAGGAAGAGGTGGAGACTTTATTGATTGACTCTTACATTACATCAAAAAATTACGAAGAGGCTTTGGAGCTGTTGAAAGGAAAGCGAAGTTTCGAAAATAGGGTAGCATATCAAAAAGTAACCTTTTACCGCGGAATTGAAATGTACAACGAGGCTAAGTATAACGAGGCTAAAGGTATGTTCTCCAATTCAGCTCAAGAGGCCAAAGATCCTGTGTTCACCGCTAGGGCTGTTTACTGGAAAGCGGAAACAGATTATTTACTAAATAATTTTAACGATGCTCTAATTGGCTTTAAGCAGTTTTTGCAACAGTCAGAGGCTAGCAATGTGCCAGAAATGGAGCATATAGATTATAACTTGGCCTATACTTATTTCAAATTGAAAAATTACCCGAAGTCTACAGAGCATTTTCAAGAATTTATCAATGCAAACAAAGATGACAAGTTAAGGGTAAATGACGCTTACTTAAGACTTGGTGACGGTTATTTCGTGTCCAGCGATTATAGCAATGCCATTGCTGCTTATGATAAAGCCATTGCCTTAAAAGTTTTGGAATCGGATTATCCGTTTTTTCAAAAGGCGATGAGTTATGGTTATTTAGGGCAAGGTTCCAAAAAAATCCAGGAGCTCAATGCTTTTATCAATAGCTATCCTAAATCGGCGTTACGTGATGATGCTATGTATGAATTGGCCAATTCTTATGTAAAGGCAGGTGAAACTGATAAGGCTATGGCCATGTATGACCGATTGAATGCAGAATATAAAAACTCGGTTTTTGTTTCTAAATCATTATTGCGTCAAGGTTTGTCTTACTACAATACCAATGACAACAATAGAGCCTTGACCAAGTTTAAAACAGTCGCCAAGGATTTTCCGAATTCGGAAGAGGCGGTTCAGGCGGTTGCGGCAGCGCGTTTGATTTATATTGATTTGGGACGTGTGGACGAATATGCTGAATGGGTAAGAACTCTGGATTATATTGATGTTTCCGATGCCGAGTTGGACAACACTTCATACTTAGCTGCCGAAAAGCAGTATTTGGATAATAATTCTGAAAAAGCCATCAAGCAATTCAATACATACTTGACGGAATTTCCGAATGGTATCCACGCCTTGAAATCACATTTCTATTTGGCAGAACTATATACCAAAAAAGATTTGCCGGAGAATGCTCAATCGCATTATGAATATGTGGTGGACAAACCTAAAAATGAATATACGGAGCAGGCTATGGTAAAGCTTTCCGAAATTTATTTGAATACCTCTCAATTGGATGAAGCCATTCCGTTGTTGAAGCGTTTGGAAACCGAAGCGGATTACCCTCAAAATATCACTTATGCGCAATCCAACTTAATGAATGCCTACTACAAGCAGGAAAAGTATACCGAAGCAGTAAGCTATGCCGAAAAGGTATTGTCCAATTCCAAAATTGACAATAAGGTAAAAAGTGACGCCCAGATTATTATTGCGCGTTCGGCTATTAAAACAGGTGATGAAGCCAAGGCTAAAAAGGCCTATGCCAATGTTGAAAAGATAGCAACAGGTTCTTTGGCAGCAGAGGCACTTTACTACAATGCCTATTTCAAAAATAAGGAAGGACAGTTTGAAGCTTCCAACGCAACGGTTCAGCAATTGGCCAAAGATTATTCAAGCTACAAATATTACAGCGCCAAAGGTTTGGTGGTCATGGCCAAAAACTTTTATGCTTTGGATGATGCCTTTCAAGCTACTTATATTTTGGAAAGTGTTACCAAGAACTTTGTGGAGTTTGATGATGTCGTGCAAGAAGCCCAGCAGGAATTGAACAAAATCAAAACTGAACAGGCTAAGACCAATTCATCGGTAATTTCAGAACCAGGCAACTAATTTTTCCCTCAAAACAAATAATAGATATTCATGTTCAAGCAATTTAAATATATAGTACTTACGGCCTTTACGGGAACCGTATGTCAAACCTATGCGCAGGAGCGTAAACAAACCAATGATACCATCGATACCCAAGTGGTAACTGTGGTAAAACCATATACACCTACCATTTCCGATGCCTTTAAAATAAAGGAAGAACCTACTTTGGATGATAAAACCACCGCTACCAAAAAGGAGGTGAAGTACAATATTTTCTCCATTCCTGTAGCATCAACGTTTACTCCGGCTAAAGGAAAAGCAGAGGCCGTGGCCAAGAACAAATCTGTAAAGTTGTATGATAACTATGCCTCTCTGGGGTTGGGGACCTATACGACCATTTTAGGGGAAGTGTATCTAAACCATAAATTGAGCAATACTGAAACGGTTGGTGGGTATTTTAGTCACCATTCGTCTCAAGGAGGCATCGACGGTTTGCTTTTGGATGACAAATTTTCAAATACCAACCTTCACGCCAATTTTACCCAAAGACAGCGGGATTATACTTGGCGTGTTGATGGAGGAGGAAAATTCCTGACCTATAATTGGTATGGATTGCCGCAACCGTATTTTGATGGAACTACCGCTAACGATTTAAATGTAAAGCATACTTTTTATAATGCCAATGTAGGAGGTAAGATTACTTTTGATGATGTTATAGCAGAAGAGGCTAGTTTGCGTTTTAGACATTTCGGTGATGACCATGGCTCTGGTGAAAACCGTTTGTTGGTAAAGGGAACTTTTGGTATTCCTGTAATGGACGAAACCATTAAAACGGTAGTAACCGTGGATTATTTGGGAGGTGCTTTTGAGAGAAATTATTATTTTGAAGATAAATTGGAATACGGTAATTTCAATGTAGGATTGGCGCCTAGCTATCAGTTGGTGCAGGATGATTTAACCCTTAATTTAGGAATTGGATTGGTGTATTTGAACAATACAAAAGATGGCGATAACAAGCTGTATATCTATCCAAATATTACGGGATCTTACCGTTTGGTAGATGAGCTGATGATTGCCTTTGGAGGAATAGAAGGTCGTTTGATACAAAATACCTATGAGGATTTCGTAATGGAAAATCCATTTGTATCACCAACCTTATTGGTGGTACCAACAGACCAACAGTACAATGCTACTTTAGGGGTGAAAGGTAAACTGACCAATACCATTGGTTATAGCGTTAGTGGAAATTATACGGCCGATAGAAATAAGGCGCTTTTCAAGGCGAATAGTGTATTGGGAGAAGCTACCGAAGATTACCAATACGGAAACTCTTTTGGAGTTGTCTATGACGATGTCAAGACCTTTTCTTTCGAAGGGGAGCTTAGCGTAGATATCAATAGAAATTTTAATCTTGGAGCAAAGGCCGCATATTTTATGTATAATACCAAAAATCAAGACGAGGCATGGAACCTTCCTGAACTTAAGGCTTCTTTGTTCGCAGATTATCAAATTACCGAACAATGGTTTGCCGGTGCTAGCTTGTTCTATGTAGGAGAACGTAAAGATGTGTTCTTTGAAGAGGGTACTTTGATCTTACCAATTGAAGAAACCAGAACGCTTGATGGCTATTTTGATGTCAACTTGCATGCCGGTTATAGAGTGAACGAAAAACTATCTATTTTCCTTAAAGGGAATAACTTGTTCAACCAGGATTACGAACGTTGGATGCATTATCCAGTACAAGGCTTACAGATTCTTGGAGGAGCAACTTACCAGTTCGATTTTTAGATAACCTTTTTTTTGAATAATATTTTTTGAAGCTTCAAACCAAGCGTAAAACCTTGGATTGGAGCTTCAACTGTATTTGGTAGGTACAGTTTTTCTTCAAAAAATGGCATATTTATTGTTAATTGCATAGCAGCACTAAATCGGTTATTATGAAAAAAATCTACTTTTTTGGCTTGGCAATGGTGTTGTTGAGCCTTACGTCATGCAGTAAATATGGGTATGTCCGCTTAAATTATCCCCAAGCTCCAGTGGTGTCGTTACCAGATAATGTCAACGATATTGTTGTAGTGAACCGCTCTCTTACAAAGGAAGAAGACAAAAATTCTGAAGCTATTGAAGCTATCACCACAGTTGAAATAGCGGGTTCAGATAAGTTAGCTTCTGACGAAGCCATTAAAGGTGTGTTTGATGGTTTACAGAATAACAGTCATTTAAAGATTATTATCCCGGACACGCTTAGAATGTTTGGTACTGGAACACGTCAAACTCCTGATAGATTAAGTTGGGAGCAGGTATCACGAATCTGTAATACTGCCAATGCCGATATGTTGTTGGTATTGGAAACTTTCGACTCTAATTCCGATCTTCTGAGATCTGCGGTGGCAGACCAAGTAAATGCAGTGATTACTACGGGAAAACCTAGTGCCAGATTCCCAACCCAAGCACGGATTGATGTGAGGAGTTATTGGAGACTTTATGATCCCGCTACCCAAACTATTTCAGACCATTTTCAGCAAACCTATTTTATGGATTTTAATTTAATAAATGGTCTACCTCCGTTGAATGCCCTTCATGAAACCGCTTATGCAGCTGGACAGGATTATGTGTCTAGGTTTTTGCCAAGTTACTACAGAGTGAAACGAGACATGTACAAAAAAGGAAAGGGAGCTGATAAACGACAATTTGAAATGGGGTGGCGCTCTGCCGAAGTGGCCAAGTGGAATGACGCTATAGAAATTTGGAAAAACATTATCAACGATTTTGGCAGTAAGTCTGCTGGGAGGGCCGCTTTAAATATTGCTGTAGCTTACGAAGTGTTGGGAGATACCGAATTGGCTTTGGAGTGGGCACAACGTGCTTATCGAGATTATGGGGATGATTTGAGCAGAAAATACGCTAAAATATTGTTGAGAAGAAAGAACTTGGAGCTGTAAATTAAATTTTTATTCAACGAAAAGAAGTCTATTGGGGAAATAACAAAGATCCAATAGACTTCTTTTTTATAGATTATTCCTCAAGCTGAAGTTCCTCAATTAGGGATTGGGCTTTATCAGCATCGGTTTCATCAACTGAAATTTCAATATTTCCGAAAAGATTGGCATAAGAGGTATCTCTCTTATCAATTTCAGTAAAGGAAATATCGTTGTCGGCTAACAAATTCTTTATTGCCATGGCTTTAACATCCGATTTTGCTGAATATACAGTAACCTGTTTCATGATATATTGGGTTTATTGGTTGTCATTGTTTGGTTCTTGGTCATCGTTTGCTTCACTTTCCTTTTCCTCTATTTCTAAATCGTGTCCTGGATCTCTGTGCTCAATTGGAATCACCACTTTCGGAATCTCAGTGTCGTCTATATTGGTTTCGGTATCTGGTGGATCATGAGGTGGCGGCGTTTTATAATTGGAAACAATCTCGGGAATATTTTTTACATGGATATCACGTTGTGGGAACGGAATTTCTATATCTTCCTCTTTGAACTGGTTATATATTTCAATAGAGACATCACTTCTTGCTTGTAGCCAGTTTTCATAATGTACCCAAAACCTTAAGGTGAAATTTAGTGAGCTATCACCAAAATCAACAAATAAGGCTTGGGGTGTTGGTGTTTTTAGAGTATCCTCGTAGTTGATAGCAACATCATATAAAATTTTTAGGACCTCATTGGGGTCCGAGTTATAGGACGTTCCAACTATGATTTCCACTCTCTTGGTATTGTCCGAAAGTGTCCAGTTAATGAGATCGTTTGAAATTAGGCTATTGTTTGGCACAATCACTTCGGCGCCATCAAAAGTAGTAATGGTAGAAGATCTCACTCCAATTCGATTCACGGTTCCCAAGAGGTTGTCAACTTCAACGGTGTCTCCTTGTAAAATGGGGCGTTCGAAGACCAGGATCAACCCTGAAACAAAATTGGAAATAACGGTTTGTAAACCAAAACCGATCCCCAATCCTAAAGCTCCGGCCATAAGGTTAAATTTGCTCAAGTCGATTCCCAAGGATGATAAGGCTAAAATGATTCCAAAGCCAATAATCAGGTATCTTATTACCAGAGATATTGCAGCAGGAATTCCTTTAGGAAGTTTAAACACTCTTAAAATTCCTTGATCATCATTAATAAGAAAGGATATGATTCGGGTGAGCGCAAAAGAGATGAATAATACTAATAGAAATGATAGGACTTCATTTGGGGTGAATGACAAATTTCCAAACTTATAGGGTTCACTGGAGGTGTCTGTAAAATAAGTTAGGATAGGGGCTAATTGATCTATCATTTTTAAAAAAACCAATCCCCAAATTATAATGATAGTTACTCTATTGAACTTAAGTACTTTCTTTTCTGTTAGCAGTTTTAGCTCAGGATCAAAAGATGGTTGTACACAAAAATGCCTATGGACCACGCTTAATAAAATGGCATTGCAAATAATTAATAGGGAATAGAACAAAATGATGAACACACCACTTCTAGTACTAATTTTTAAGGTTAAATCGGTTAGGTTGATATATCCAATTATATTGGCAAGTATGGAAATACCACACAAAACGTAAAGCAAAGGGGTAAGTTTTAAGAGAAATATACCAAAAGTCCCCATTTTCATTTTTTTTGTATCTACATATGGATTGGTGAATGAAAATAGTACCACTATAACCAAAGCAGCTTCTATAAATGTATAAAGCCTATATTGTTCTGCATTGAACCAGACATAGGTTTTAATGGAGTCGAACACATAAAAGAATATTGCAAAATAAATAAGTTTTTTAAAACGTTTGTACATTAGTGGTTTAACCAGAGAAATTGCTGAGAACAAGGAGAGCAGTGTCAAGATATCCAGGAATAATTTTGGAGCCGGTACAAAATAGAACCTGGCCAACAGAAACGTAATGAAGAAAATGGTTGCCAGATAATGCTCCGTGAGAACATCTTTGGCATGTTGTAAATCGGCATTCTCATCGGTGAAGGGATAGGTTGTAAATGCTTTTTTTAAATAGAGAACCAAAAGTGTAATTAGGGCCACCAAAATCACAAAAAGAGGAAGCGATCTTTTAAGGTTCTTTACAAAATCGAAAGTGCCCAAAGTACTTTTTTTAACCGAATCTATGTTGTTGGTGCCAGAGCGTTCCCAAATATTACTAAAGGAAGTTGTCCAAATTGGCTCAAGGCGTTGATAGAATAAGTTGTAAACTTCGGAATCTTTTAGAGAGGTCAGTTCTTCGATGACTTCTTCAATTTCATTTATTTCTACATTGATCCTGGATTCCATACTCAAAAAGTCATTGTTGTTTTTCAGAATGATCTCTTTGAGTTTTATGACGCTATCCCTAATGGCTACAATATTGTTTAAAATCTCTGGAGGGGCATTTTCCTCCAGGGCATTGTCATAGGTTAAATTCCATGTAGTTTCTGCGGGAGCTATAGTTTCGTAAAGCCTAGAGTTGCGTTCTTCAAATTCATTGACTTCAGATTGCCAGATTTCCAAATATTCGCCGTAGCCTTCCCACATAATTATGAGATTGTCTATTTTTTCACGGTTGGGATCGGCTTTGATAAATTTGTTAACCTCCTCCTTCTGGATTTTTAAAAACTCCTCATAAATGGGGAACATCGAATCTATTTCTGTAATCTTTCTGTCCTTGTTGATTTTTTTATTGATGCTCGAAATCTCTTTGTTGGTAACTTCTATCCCTTCGATTATATGGGTAAGCGGAATGACCTTTGGCGTTTTTGTCTTTATGGAATCTGATATAACATTGGGGATTTCCGTATCCAAAATCTGTCCAATGGTAAGGATAGGAAATGTAAGCAGCGCAAGAAATACAATAGTTTTATATATGTGCGAGGAAATTTTAAACATAAATATTGGCCATGGACTTACATAGCTAATATACTATTTTATTTGTCTGATTTATAGTTGTTTTGGTGATATTTTGTCTCCTGTTGCAGGAAAGTTAACTAAGGACACTTATCATAGAATCTTTCCCAAAAACTCTTGAATGCTCTTTTGGTTTTCTGTTATAAGCGCTTCTTTGGCCAGTACAAATTCTTGATGAGGTTTGTCTTGTGACAGTTTGAATTTACCCTCCCAGCGGGTAATGTCTATTTCAAAACCACTCACGTAGTTAATGAGTTGCTCCATCCTTGGATTGTCCTGTTCTAAAATGTATTTGTGATCTGGAGCCTCCAAAAAATGGGTCATGGCTACCATAGAGTCCTTGATGGCATTTGCATCTGAAATTTCAATGGCATTTCCTTGAACATGAACAAAAATATAATTCCATGTTGGCAGTTGTTCCGACTCAAAATTGCTGGGCGATATGTAGGCCTGTGGTCCTGAAAAAATAGCGGTTACGGGCTGATTGTTTTTTAGAAGTTCGGCTTGCGGATTTTGTTTGTCCAAATGGCCAATGAGTTTACCGTCTTTATAGACCAATGGGATATGAGTAACTATTGGGTGGTTGTTTTCTACAGAAATTACCGTCGCCAAGGGATATGCTTTAATAACTTCAAGCAAATGAGGTAAAGAGCTGTCCTGATATGTTTTTGGAGGATAGGCCATAAACCGTTATACTCCAAATTGTGTAAAGTGATGATCTAAATGCTTGTACTGCATCATGCCCCACTGCTCGGGGGTAAAGGAACCAAAATAGGGGTGGACTGGCCAAGTATTTTGGTCCTTTTTAGCGTGGAATTCGTTGATGAGGTCTATCAGTTCTTTTTTGGAATTGCCAAAATTGGTGTCTTGGGTAATTTTGTATTCTTTGGTGGTAGGTAGACCTTTTTTCCAAGGTTTGTCATCATAAAGGGAAGTTCTGAAAAATGACAACATAAACTTCATCATAAAATTCGGTTTTTCCAATTCAAGCTTCCCCAACGACACTTTTAAAGGACCGCAACAGTGAGCAAACATTTTGGAGGCATTCATCTCTCCCCAAAGTGGAATGCTTTGCTCTTGAATGTTTTCTATTCGCTCTAGAAGCTCATTGTGTGCTGAAGTGTCAAAAAGGGATTTCATAATTAGGTTTAAATGGTATCGGGTAAATTTACAATAAAAAGGATTTCAAAGAATGTCAGGCAAAATTTAATATGCCTAAAAGTTTGATTTACTTTATGTAAATTTAAGGAACACTAACCCTTAAGTTTTATTTATGCAGAATAACCAGCCATCATTCTCCATTAAAAATTGGTCACAAGACGACCAGCCCCGAGAAAAATTACGAGACAAAGGAAAATCGGTATTGAGCGATGCCGAATTGCTTGCTATTTTAATAGGTTCGGGAAGTAGAAGTGAAAGTGCTGTGGAACTCTGTAAACGTATTTTGGCAAGTGTAGATAACAATCTGAATGACCTTGGAAAATTGAGTATTACTCAGCTTATGGAGTTCAAAGGGATTGGTGAGGCTAAAGCCATTAGCATTGTTGCGGCTATGGAATTGGGGAGAAGACGAAGAGGGGAGGAAGCCTTGGAAAAACAAAAAATACTATCTAGTGCTTCGGTGTTTGAACTTATGCAGCCCATTGTGGGTGAGTTGCCCCATGAAGAGTTTTGGATACTTTATCTCAACAATTCAAATAAGGTAATTCAGAAAAATTTGTTGAGTAAAGGCGGGATTACAGGAACCTTGGTGGATGTGCGATTGGTTTTGAAAACAGCGCTCCAAGTGGGAGCTACAGGACTTATTTTAGTTCACAATCACCCTTCTGGAACTTTAGTGGCTAGTGAGGCAGATAAGCAAATCACCCAAAAATTAAAGCAGGCAAGTTCCAGTTTGGATATAAAAGTGTTGGATCATTTAATCATTACCGAAAGAGCTTATTTTAGTTTCGCCGATGACGGCATCCTGTGAAATTAAATTTATAGGGAGATGCTATCGGTGGACTTTCGGAATTTCTTATTTTTGATTGACAACACTGGTTGAGGCCTTCCAATACTATCTATGCTATTAGTCTATACCCATAAAATAACCCCGCGTTTAACTTATACTTTCAAGCATATCTGCACTAGGATTTTGGGAGTTCCTGTTGGGTTTACTACTACTATTGAAGAGTTTATTGCCCATGAGGACATTAAAATGTCGTATACCAAACAACCTTTGGGCAATGAAATTTTTATAAGAAGTCATGAGTTGTTGTTTGAACAGGGGCTGAGCGATGTGGAAATTAACGTGATGGAGTGGGACGATACCAAATGCTTTTTTACAACCAGTGATAAAAGCAGTTTACCGTTCGATATTTTTGCTGCAGCATTTTATCTGTTGTGTCGTTATGAGGAGTATATGCCTCACGTTAAAGATCCTTACGGGAGGTTTGTGGCCAAGGAAAGTCTGGCCTATAAAAATGGGTTTCTCAATCAGCCGGTTATCGATATTTGGGCCTATAAGTTTAAGGCGATTATCCAAGAGCAATTTAAGGAGTTTCAATTTCCTGAAAAGAAGTATAAGGTACAACCTGTGATAGATGTGCCAATGGCCTATTACTATAAGAAAAAGGGGTTATTGAGGACTATTGGAGGAACCATGAGCGATTTGTTTCGCTTTAAATTGAAAAGTGTCTATACCCGTTTTTTGGTGATTTTTGGGTTTCAAAGGGATCCCTACGATAATTTCAAATGGATCATTAACCGCCAAAAACAGTTTAAGGATAAATTCATCGTGTTTTTCTTGATTGGTGATTTTTCTACTTATGATAAGAATATCAATGTGAACAAGAAAAAGTTTGTGGCTCTCATCAAATCGGTGGCCGACTATTGTAAGGTAGGGCTTAAGGTTTCTTATTTTGCTTTGGATAACAAGGAAGTTTTGAAGAAGGAAAAGGCCAAAATGGAAGCTATTACCAACTATAATTTGGAAGCATCCCGTAATTCGTTCTCAAAAATCAATCTGCCAGAAACCTATCGGAGTTTGATTGAATTGGAAGTGACGCAGGATTTTACCATGGGTTATATTAACGAACTGGGTTTTAGGGCAAGTACCTGTACGCCATTTCAGTTTTACGATTTGGATTATGAAATCCAAACGCCTCTGCAGATTAATTCCTTTCATTTTATTGATTTTGCACTGTTAAAAAAGCAGTCTCTTTTAGATAAAAAGGAAGAATTACAGCGGTTGATTAAGAGTGTGCAAAAAGTAAACGGTACCTTTACGCCCATTTTCCATAACTATACGTTTAGTGAGAACCATAGATGGAAAGGATTTAGGGAATTGTTTAATATTGTTTTGGATTCTGTAAATGAAGCTTCATAAAATCAAGCACGTATTTTTTGATTTGGATCATACCCTTTGGGATTTTGATAGAAACTCTGCATTGACTTTCGAGAAGATCTTCCAAATCCATAATGTAAAGGCGCCACTGGATAGTTTTTTAAATGTTTATAATGAAGTGAACCGAAACTATTGGAAACTCTATAGACATGAAAAGGTGGACAAAGAAAAGTTGCGCTACGGCAGGTTGCGTGACACGTTTGATAGCATAGAATTTGAAGCTTCGGATGAACTTATTTTGCAACTTTCACTTGACTACATCACCTATTTAACCACGTTCAATCACGTGTACGAAGGGGCTTTGGAAATTTTGGATTATTTAAAGCCAAATTATGAACTGCATATCATTACCAATGGTTTTAAGGAAGCCCAAAACAAAAAGATGGATGGGTCCAAAATGGGCCATTTTTTCAAAACTATGACCAATGCGGAAGTGGTAGGAGTGAAGAAGCCCAATCCCGAAATCTTTAAGTTTGCCCTAAACGAAGCCAATGCCAGGCCTGAAGAGAGTATTATGGTAGGGGATAGTTTCGAAGCGGATGTACAAGGCGCCATGGAAGTTGGATTGGAAGCCATTTTTTTTAACTGTAGAAACGAGAACGTTGAAGAATCTGTAAAACAAGTAACACATCTTATTCAATTAAAAAACTATCTTTAGGCTATATTAAATAAGCCTATAATTAAAAAAAGAAATACAATGAACTTTTATAAACGTCTTTTATTGTTGGTATCGATAAGCTTGTTCTCAATTGGAAGCTTTGCACAGGATGCTGTAAACAACTATAAATATATCATCGTTCCAACGAAATATGAATTCCTAAAGGCAAACGATGAATATCAATTAAATTCATTGACTAAGTTCCTTTTTAATAAATATGGTTATACGGCCTTTTTCAACAATGAAACACTTCCCGCAGATTTACAGTCCAACAGGTGTTTGGCTTTGTATGCCAATGTTACCCAAATAAAAGGAGGGCTTTTCAAGACGAAATTGCAGATAGATTTAAAGAATTGCGACGGAAAACTTATACAGTCATCCAAAGAAGGGGAGTCTAGGGAAAAGGAATATGGGAAAGCTTATACAATGGCCTTGAGAGATGCTTTTGAAACTTTTCAGTTTATGGACTATGCCTATGAACCAGTGTATGGGGCAAGTCAATCAGTCATGCCGGTAACAGAAGCCGCTCCAATTACTTCAAATACAGTAAAAGAAAATACCACGGTTGTAGCAGCCTCGGCTTCGGTGAGCAATACTATTAAACCTGCTCCTTCATCAGTTACGGAAACTGAAACCTTATATGCGCAGGCTTTGGATAAAGGGTATCAATTGGTAGATAGAACTCCAAAGGTTGTGATGATTCTTTTGGAAACTTCCAAAGCAGATGTTTTTGTGGTAAAAGGTAGCGATGCTATTGTATATAAGGAAAATGGTACTTGGTACTATTCCCATAACGATGGCGCATCGGTAAGTTCTAAAACCTTAAACATTAAGTTTTAATAGCCGTACTTGTCTTTCCAACGCTGTTTTAAAAACTCACGTTGCGATTGTTCCCTTGCATTGTTTCCTGGTTCGTAGAGCCTCGTATTTTTAATTTCGTCCGGAAGAAATTCCTGAGGAGCGAAGTTGTTCTCGTAATTATGTGCGTACTGGTAGTCTTCACCGTAGCCTAACTCTTTCATAAGTTTGGTAGGGGCATTTCTTATGCTCAATGGCACAGATAAATCACCAGTTTGTCTCACCAATTGCTGCGCTTTACCTATAGCTTGGTAGGAAGCATTACTTTTTGGAGAGGTGGCCAAATAAATGGCACACTGACTTAAAATTATTCGGGATTCTGGATAGCCAATTGTGGAAACGGCCTGAAAGGAATTGTTGGCGATAACTAATGCCGTTGGGTTGGCATTGCCAATATCTTCACTGGCCAAAATAAGAAGTCGGCGTGCAATGAATTTAACATCTTCACCGCCTTCAATCATTCTTGCCAACCAATATACGGCAGCATTGGGATCGCTTCCCCTTATTGATTTTATAAAGGCAGAAATAATGTCGTAATGTTGTTCGCCGGTTTTGTCATAACGAACCGTATTATTCTGCACTTTTTTATAGACATCGTCATTGGTGATGACAATATCCTGATCTTCTCCAAAGGAAGAGACTATAAGCTCAAAAATATTGAGAAGTTTTCGTCCATCACCTCCCGAAAGCCTAATCAAGGCTTCGGTTTCCTTGAGTTGTATGTTCTTTGCGGATAGGATGTCATCTTCTTGAATGGCTCTGTTGAGAAGCGCTTCTAAATCCTCTTTGCTGAAGGAATTCAATACATAAACCTGACAGCGTGAAATAAGGGCAGGAATCACTTCAAAACTCGGGTTTTCTGTAGTCGCGCCAATAAGAGTTACCCAGCCTTTCTCTACAGCTTGTAATAGGGAATCTTGTTGCGATTTACTAAACCTGTGGATCTCATCAATAAACAAGATTGGATTTTTGGTAGTAAATAAACCTCCGCTTTGCTTGGCCTTTTCAATAACATCTCTCACATCCTTTACTCCAGAACTTATGGCGCTCAAGGTATAAAAAGGACGCCCTGATTCATTGGCAATAATATTGGCCAAAGTGGTTTTTCCAGTGCCTGGAGGCCCCCAAAAAATCATGGAGGGGATGACACCATTTTTTAATTGTTGCGATAGAGAACCTTGTTCGCCAACCAAATGGGTTTGGCTAAGATAGTCTTTAAGGTGCTTGGGTCTGAGTCGTTCTGCTAAGGGTTCATTCATAGGGTAAAATTACAAAATTGAGAGGCAAGTTTGTAGGCTGATTGCGATTCAATTTTTCAATTTAAATGAATAATAAAGATGACAATATTTCATTAAACTTATAAATGGTTAGTATTTTGACAAGAATATTCTAAATTTAAATATGGACAATTCACAACAATTTAAATATTCTACAGGAGTTGTCGCTTATCCTATTTTTATGGTGTTGGCGATTTGGATTGTATTTTGGCTTCAAGTGCGTTTTTTTCACGGTATTAAAAACTTTGGAGTGTATCCGTTAACGTTGAAGGGACTTCGAGGCGTGTTGTTCAGTCCATTTATCCATTCCGATATCAAACATTTGTACCACAACAGTCTTCCGCTTTTGGTATTGTCCATGTCCTTGTTCTATTTCTACCGAAAAATAGCTTGGAAAGTACTGTTATATGGAATCATACTGTCGGGATTCATTACCTGGTGTATTGGGCGACCAGCCAACCATATTGGAGCAAGTGGATTGATTTATGTATTGGTGAGTTTTATATTCTTCAAGGGTATTTTTGCCAAGTATTATAGGTTGGTGGCACTTTCCTTTCTGGTTGTTTTTTTATACGGGAGTATGATTTGGTATGTATTTCCAGGGGAGAGGGGGATGTCCTGGGAAGGGCATTTGGCAGGTTTGATTACAGGCTTTTTGTTTGCGTTACTATTCAGAAAAACCATTGCGAAGCCAGAACGTTATGTATGGCAGCAACCAGATTATAACGAGGATGATGACCCTTTTTTGAAACATTTTGATGAAAATGGTAATTTCATCGAACTAAAGGACGAACTAGATGAATCTGAAGAAAATCAAAACAATCTGCAAGAGGAAAGCCAGGTAAAGATAGTTTACGATTTTAAAGAAAGTCCAGCCGAAGATTAACGTCTTTGGCGAATAGCTTCATATAAAAAAGCACCACAAGCTACGGAAACATTTAGAGACTCAATTTCTCCCAAAATAGGAAGTTTAGCTTTTTCATCTACAACACTCAACACCGAAGGGTTGATGCCCTTTCCTTCAGATCCCATGATAATGGCACATGGTTCTGTAAAAGAAACATCGTAAAGGGTTTGGTCTGTTTTTTCAGTCGCAGCAATGACTTTAATTCCCGATGCTTGCATATAGAAAACAGCATCCTTAATGTGGTCAACCTTGCAAATAGGCATTTTAAAAATAGCCCCAGCACTGGTTTTTACGGTGTCACCATTTACTGGTGCACCTCCTTTTTTCTGGATGATAATTCCTGAAACTCCTGTACATTCTGCGGTCCTAACAATTGCTCCAAAATTGCGGACGTCGCTAAGTTGGTCGAGTAGGAGAAAAAGAGGTGTTTTACCAGATTCCATCACTTCCATTACCAACTCTTCCAAGTCGTAAAAAGTAATTGGTGCAATTTGGGCAATAACTCCTTGATGGTTTTTATTGGAAAGTCTATTGAGCTTTTCAACAGGAACATAGGAGGTGTTTAAACGCTCTTTTTTTAGAAGTTGTTCCAATTCTGAAAACAAATCTCCTCGTAGTCCTTTTTGGATGAAAATCTTATCGATGTTCTCCCCAGATTTAATCGCTTCAATAACAGCTCTAATCCCAAAAATTGTAGTCTCTTTTTCCATTGTGACAAAGGTATAAAAAACAAGTTTTACAAAAATGTATTGGATAAAATAAATGGTAGCAGCAATTCATAAAAAAAACCACCTCTTAGAGGTGGTTTTAAAAGACAAACTATAATAATTGGTGAATTATTCCTTATTATTCCTCTAGAACTAAAGAGGCTGCAAAATAGGTTGTGTCACTATATCCGTTAGTATACAACCATTGGCTAGGAGAGAACCCTTCTTGATCCAACTCATAATTGATTGTTAAAGTTGCAGGGGTAACACTTTCATCTAAAATTCCTGTTCCTGATACGGTATAGTCATACAACGCACCACTATATAATGTTGTGAATATGTACTGAGAAGGGATGGTGACATTTCCAGATTCATCTACTGTGTAATAAACAGTTCCTTCTGTTTGAATAGACTCGCCCCAAGTAGTTTGCATCCATTCTCTGTTTAGTCCATATATTAATTTTCCTTCACAATCTACCTGGGTTGTTACATGGCTAGGATAGCCCCCTTCAGGACCTAAAGCATCTACACTGTCAATACCTCCCCACGATTTCAATTGTGATGCAAAGTTATTTGTACCAACTTCTTCAAATGTGTAGGATCCTCCTGTTTTTGTAACTTTACCTAATATAAAATAGTTGTCAACACAAAGGAAATCTGTACTTAAGGCATTGCTAAAAGTGTAAGTATTACCATTTATAACACCAACTTGATCCAATGTTAAAGTTAGGTTTAATTCTCTTGAAATATCAACAGCATCATAAAAGTCTGATACAATGTAGTACTCACCATCATCTGAATCTGAAGAGATGGTAAAGCTTTCAAAGCTACCTCCATCAGCACCTCCTAAAATTTGAGTGTAAGGAACATCTGTTACCAATAAACGCAAATCTGCTAAATCAGTGGCATCAATTTCAACTCCTGAATTATCAGTCGTCATTTCTGAGGCTTCCCAAGATAATCCAATCATTAAATCTCCTTCTACAAGATTTTCAATGCTAAAAGTAACTATTTGCTCATTAACAGCAGAAACATTGGATTCAAATCCTGTTCCAATCTTAATAGTGGCAGTTTCAGTTTCTTCAATTAAATCATCGGCGTGGATTGCAATAACATCTGATACTGATGTTGAGCCAGCAGGAATTGTTACACTATGAGGAAATGAAAAGTCTTCACCATCTGTTGCGTCACCTCCTGTTTGTTCAAGATATACTCTAACTGCTACAATTTGTGGTTCGCTAATACTTACGGTAAACCCATAAGTTGTTTCCTCTTCAACTAATGTTTGGCTATTGGCAAAATCCAAAGCTACACTAAGAGTAGGGGAGCTAGGCTCCTTGGTGCTATGCCCCGTTAAATCATCATCACTACAAGATGTAGTAAAAATGGTAGCTAGAGCCAAAAGAGATATTTTTATAAAATTATTTTTCATATGTTTTTCATTTATTATTCTACAATTTTTTCCATTACTTGATAGAATGTTCTTGGGCCAGATCCAGATGTATAATAACCGAATGTCATGTATAACTTGTCTTCTCCATTAACATCATCGCGCTCTACGTAATTGGTTGCAGATCCGCATGGAACATCTCCAAAATCCCCAGCATTAGATTCACATGTAATTAAAGGTTGACCGTTTCCTGTTTGGGCATCACCACTTGGAGTTTCATCTGGATAAGAAATTTTGTCATTTTCATCAATTTGAAAATACCATTCATTTCCGTTAAAAGCGCCAAAATACTCAACTACTCTATAGGTAGTGGCGTCAACTGATTCAATAGTGGTTTCTGAAGGCCAATCAGAAGCGGTATAGGTGAGTACTCCAATTCTATAGTATTCTGCTTCAAGACAACGATAAAGTCCAGCGAAACGGGTCCCCACAGAAACTTTTGTAATTGCTGCACCAGCTACTACCTCTCCATTATCTAGAGTGCTCTCGTACCTTAAAGTCCAGTAATCTCCAATATTTAATTCGGAGTCACTTGCAGGTAAAGGGCTACCATCTAAGGTTAGGCCTTCAATTAGATCTTCATAAGTAAAAGAGGTTGAAAAAGGAGCATTTGTTCCCAGTTCAGTGTCTGTGATGGCTACAGAGTCATATAAGATTTCTTCAGTACTATTTCCGGAGGCAGAACTCGTAAAGGACTTATAAATGTCTACATTTACTGTTTTAACCTTTCCTTGATAAATATTTCCTGAGGCAGTATATGTTGCTCCATTTCCAACAACATAACCTATGGCAGCATTATTAAGAGATATAAGGCCTCCTGTTGTGGCTCCTCCAGTTAATTCGTCATTGTCATCATCTATGCAAGAAACCATCATGGAGAGTGATAACAACGATAATATTAAGAATTTTATATTTTTCATATGTATAAATTTATAGGTTTATTATTGCCAAAATAATGCAGATGTCAACTCATCGCCTCCAATAGAGGATGCAGCAGCAGCATTGTTTTCGCTGTTAAGAGATGGTTCTGTTGTTGGATAGTAGTATCTAGAAGGAATTTGATTAATGTCCCCTTCAACAGCTGGAGTTAACACAGGGAAATTAGTTCTTCTCCATTCCGTCCAAGCTTCAAAACCTTGTCCAAATAGAGCTAGCCATTTTTCTTCGCCTATCTTTTGACGAGCATCATTTTGATTGGCAAACCCTAAACCTTCTTGTGCTATGTAAGCAGAAGGACTTATGCCATGGAACTCATAACTAGCCTCGATACCTGTGTAGTAGTAGCTTAAGGCTGCATCCAATCCTCCAGAGATATATCCTTCGGTTGCCGCTTCAGCCATTAAAAAGCTTAACTCAGAGAAAGACATTAAAACTCCTGGTAGTTCAGGGTTTAAATAGAAATCACCCAATCCAGAGATGTTGGCGTAAGTGTAACCAAGTGCTTCGTTAGGAAGTGCTGTAAGGTCACCATATCCAGCTGGTTTACCTCTATATTCTCCGTCAGAATCTGCAGGAGCTGCATATAATGGTAAACGATCATCGTTAAGAGTCTTCATTCTTTCAACTACAAGCTCATTCACTTTGTATTCCAATCGCGCTCCATAATCGATTAATTCGTAAATAGGGTTAGCGTCTGGCTGTACTGCAGTATAGCTCACTTGGGCATCGTCATCGTTGGATGTCATCAAGTATCCTCCATTAACCAAAGCCTGTAATTCAGAACTTACATTTTGAGTTGATGAAATTCTCATTAAAGCTCTAAATTTTAAAGTGTTTGCTAATTTTCTCCATTTGGTGACATCACCCCCATAAAATAAATCGGAAGATGCTACAATTTCCCCCGAACCATTAGCAAGCAACGAAGCTGCTTGAGAGTACATGTCGATGATGCCATTGTAAATGGTAGTTTCATCATCATAAACAGGTTTTAAAATTGATGGATCCATTGCTTCGGTAAATGGAATAGGTCCGAAAAGTTCTGTCATGAATTGGAATCCAGAGGCTTGCATGATGATGGCTGCGGCCTGTAAGTTGGTGTTGCCTTCGGCTGCAGCTAACTCTTCCATGGCGGATGCTTCTGAAATTACACTAGCGAAAGTATTGTCCCATATGTTATCGATAACCGTTCTTCTTGGGATATAGCGTTCCTCTGAGTTATACTGTACTTTGCTCCACAACTGGGCCCAAACTGCTCCCATATCACCTCCTGCACCACCTAATACACCATGCATTACGTTCATATAAACTCTTTGAGTTGTCCCTAATAAAAGGTGAGCAGGTACCGCTACAGGATTGTTGGGGTCTGTATTTAGCTCTTCATAATCTTTAGTACACCCTGTAATCACTGAAAGTGTGATTAAAGTGCAAATGATGAATTTTATTTTTTTCATAATCATTTTTTTAGAATTTTAAGTTGATGTTGAAACCTATGTTTCTGGCAGATGGATATTGTCCAAATTCCTGCCCTTGTTGTCCATTGGCACTACTAAACCCTGTTTCAGGATCAATGTGCGGCGCTTTTTTGTACAACATTGCAAGGTTTCTTCCTACAATCGAGAATTTTAAACCTTCTACAACACTGTTCTTGAAAAATTTCGCAGGAATTGCATATCCTAAAGTTATCTGTCTTAACTTAACATAGGACGCATCAAAGATCGAACTTGATTCTACATCATTACTGTAAGCAGCTTGGTTAAACACTTTGGCATCTACTACAACATTGTTTGGTATATAACCTCCATTACCGTCTGACATTACACCATTACCAACAACTCCAGTTTCTCTACCTATTAAAGATTCTTCTAAGGTACCTGCATATCTACCCCAAGCATAGGTCATACTGTGTACTTCACCTCCGATTTTAGCGTCGATAAGCGTTGATAAATCAAAGTTTTTATATCTAATGGCGAAATTGGCACCTCCTGTCCAATCAGGAGCAATATCTCCCAATACTTTGTAGTCTTGATCAATAACAGGAAGTCCATCTTCGTAGATTACTTTTCCGTCTTCGGTTCTTTCAAAGTCTCTACCAACTAATAATCCGTAAGGTAGGCCTGGTCTAGCTTCAAGATTTAGCCCCCACTGACCACCTAAAATATAAGTATCCAATTCTCCAAGTGAAGTAACTTCGTTATCATTGGTTGCCCAATTAAGGTCTATATCGAAGCTGAAATCTTCCGTCTCGATTACTGTAGCTCCAAAAGAAACTTCAAACCCTTTATTGGTCATGTCTGCTACGTTATCCCATACATTTGTAAAACCAGTGGCTGCAGTTACTTGAATTGGAACTAAAAGGTCTTCAGATTTTTGATCGTAGTAAGTGAAGCCAAAACGTAATCTGTTTTGGAAAAATTTACCATCGATACCAACTTCAACTCCGGTAACTGTTTCTGCTTTTAAGTTTGGATTCCATTGAGTGTTAGGCAATGAAGCTTGGTTTCCGAATCCTGTGTTTCCAAGTCCAAAAGTTGGTTTGATACTGTAAGGGCCTAATGCACCTGTACTACCTACTTTAGACCAACCTCCTCTAATTTTCAGAAAGTTTACAGCGTCACTAGTTATTCCTAAGGCATCTGTAAGAATTAAGGAACCACTAACGGAAGGGTAAAAGAAAGAGTTGTTGTCTACAGGTAAGATACTAGCCCAATCATTTCTTGCCGTAAAATCAATAAAGAATAAGTTTCTAAATCCAATTTGACCGTAACCGTAAACACTACTAATTTCTTGGTTTCTTTCAGTATTATCAAGAACGGCTGTCGCGCCTGTTTGTAAGTTGGCTAAATTGTATAAATCCGGTAATTCTAATGCAGGAAGCTGACCATATGTACTATTGTACTTTCTTTCCATTTGGTTAGCCCCAAGATTTAAAGAGAAGTTAAAGTCATCTGTAATATCCTTATTGATGGTAAATAAAATACTGGAATTAATCTCTTCGTATCTTCTTTGGATTTCCGTGTAACTTCCATCAGGAGCATTGTTACTTCCTTTGGCTTGTCTGCTAGTTTCTAGTTGGCTATAGAAGTCAACACCTACCATAGAACTTACGCTCAACCAATCGTTAATTTCGTAGGCTAAATTAATATTTCCAATTACACGATCCTTTTCAAACGTATTTCTGTTGGTTTCCAATACCCAATATGGGTTGTTTTGGAAGTTGTGGTTCCAGTTAAGAGGAGTTCCTTCAGCGGCCGTTCCTTCTGGCGCTAATGGGAAGTTTCTCCAATCTCTTAATTCAGAAAAGTTAACTTGTCTAGCAGACCAAATAAACTGCTGGAAAGGGTTTTCATTATTGTATCCCGTGATAGGTAAGTTGTCGCTATCTATATTGAAATAGTTTACAGAGGTACTAGCAGTAAAGCGCTCTCCTAAATCAAGTGTTCCGTTAAATCCAATAGTGGTTTTTTTCAATTCGGTATGAGGTACCATCCCTTTTTCATCTGAATTACCAATGGAAAGACGGATTTTGTCCGTAGTTAAGGAGACGTTGTTGCTAATGTTTATACCAGTGTCCAAAAAGTCTTTAACGTTGTCTGGATAAGAGCGCCAAGGAAGTGGTTGCCCTCCGTTCAATTGTGAATTCCATTGAATAAATTCTAGGCCAGTATCTAAAGCCGGTCCCCAGCTTTCATCTACACCATCTCCAACACCAGCTCCAGCGCCATTAACAAATTCAAAATAACTAGGGTCCCCACCTTGTCCATATGAATTTTGGTAATCAGGGAGTAATAAAGGATTAGAAAAAGTCACGTTCGTGTTAATGGATATACCAAACTTTTTGGCTCCACTACCGCTTTTAGTAGTGATTACAATAACTCCGTTTCCAGCTCGTAAACCATATAGAGCAGCAGCGTTAGGACCTTTCAGAATTGTAACAGATTCAATATCATCTGGATTAATATCTGCTGCACCATTAGGTAAATCGACACCTCCACCGCTTCCGGCGTTACCAAACGATCTGTTGTCAATTGGAACACCGTCTACTACGTAAAGAGGCTCGTTGTTCCCTGTAATAGAGGAGTTACCTCTCAATACAATACGAGAAGAGGAACCAACACTACCTGATGTTCCTGTAACCTGAACCCCGGCAACTTTACCGCTAATGGCATTTGAGATGTTACTTTCTCTGGCTTCAGTCATTCCTTCGCCTTTAATACTTTGTACAGAATAACCAAGCGCCTTTTCTTCTCGCTTGATCCCTAAAGCAGTTACGACAACTTCATCAAGAACAGCAGCATCTTCCAACATGGTGATGTTGATCGAGCTTGATGATCCTACCGTAATTTCTTGGGTTTTTAGTCCAATATAAGTAAATGTTAAAATGTCACCGGCTTTTGCTGAGATGGCATAGTTTCCATCAAAATCGGTTTGGGTTCCGGTAGTTGTCCCTTTAACAATAATGTTAACTCCAGGGAGAGGAAGTCCGGTCTCATCCGTAACCGTCCCTGAAATTGTTTTTTCTTGTGCAAAAGTTATCTGCACAACAAACGCCAGTATTAGCGTTAGAATTCCACTAAACTTTGTTTTCATATTTAAATTAATTTGAATTAGCCTGTCCGAATATCTTAATAAAAAGTTAATAAAACAACAAACTTGTATTAAAATTTTTAAAAGACTATTAACAATAATGTTAAAACGTGGAAGAGATGCTTATGTGGATTTTTGAATCTGAAAATTTAAAGCTCTGGTTTTCAGTCTTTCCGTTAGAGTAGTTGAGTTTGAAGAGGCCGGTATTTGTTAGTAAGCCAAAACCAAAGCCTATACCGAAGAGTTTTTCTTTGGTGTTATTTAGTTGGTTTTCAAAATATGAGGCGTCCAAAACACTGTGAACATAAAGGTTATTTGAGAGGCGGTATCTATATTCTGTATTGAGTACGGCGTAAAGGTTGGCCAAGATGCTGTTTTCTTCAAAGCCCCTAATGGAATTGATGCCTCCAAAGCGATACAATTCGTTTTCTAAATATTGGTCGGAATTTAAATAGGCTCCATTTAAACGAGTGAATAGGCTGTTCCTGTCGTTTAAGTTGAAAATTTTATAGCTATTGACTTGAAACTGGGTTTGCCTTTCTGTTTTGAATTCTGATGAGCGTTTTCCAAAGCCGGTAGAAAAATCAAACAGAAAGTTTGTTGGAAATAGGTTATCGTAATATTGTGGTTTTATGAAAGAGTAATTGATTTTATAAAAAGTCGATTTGTAATCTGTAATGGTACTCGTGGAGTTGTCCAGTAAATTGTTGGAGTTGATTCCGTGTATCCCGACTGATAGTTTGTTCCTAGAGTTTAGTTGGTAAAATAGGTTGGCGGATTGTGTAATGTTTACAAACGAGGAATCTCTTCTGAAAATATTCAAATTGGCATCAATGCCTATTGGTGTTTTGAAAAGATAGGGGAGGCTTACATCAAGGTTGAATGTTCTTTGGTCGTTTTCGTCACTCTTATAAAGAAGATTTAGGGATTCTCCATAATTAAGGTTGTTGATGAGTGCTAAGTTTAAATAACCGTCACATTCCAAATTTTGAGTTTCCGTATTAGTTCCAAACCCTAAGAAGCCATCAAAAGAATTCGCTTTGGTCTTTTCTATATATAAATATAAGGTAGTGGAATCTTTGGTAAATAAAACTTCGGGATCCTTAATTTGGTTGGCAAATTGCAAATCGTTTAACAGGTTTGTTTGTTCTTTTATTTTAGAAAGGTTAAATGTTTGGGAAGTTTTTATTTTTAAAAAGTGTTTGACATATGACCTTGGAAATTTTTCATAACCTTTAATTACGATGCCATCGATGGTCCTGATTTTATTGCTAGTGATTTTCAGTTTAGCCGATAGAGTGTAATCGTTTATTTTTTTTAGGTCCGTTAATTCAAGTGAACTAAATGGGTCTCCCGTATTGGTAATTTCGGTGTTGAGTGATTCTAAAGTGTCTTCTAGTTCTGCAATACTAATGAGTGAATAGCCATCAAGTGTTTTTAGGTCGAGTGCTTTTAAATATTTAGGGTCTAATTCCTTAATATATATAAGGATGGTTTTGTAATGGTTGTTTAAATGTAAATGAGCAACGTAGCTTGAATCGGATTCTTTTGTGAGATCTTCGAGGTTTGATTCCAAATATCCCAATTTGTTTATTTTTTGTTGAAGGGAAAACAGCTCAGTTTCCAACTCGCTATAATTAGAGTTGATTTTTTTGTACCCTATGGAGTCAATGATTTGGGTTTCTTTTTCGTTTTTGCCCTGAACGCTTAAGTGAAGTGATTGAGCGTGAATGATGTTGCAAAGCAACGTCCAAAAAATTAATTGCATTAACAATTTTGAGGAGGGCATCATACGGAATTTGATTTCAAAGCTAACGGAAATAATTCAACTAAAATATGCAGAGCAAAAAATAATTCACCAAACTTTTTAAAATTAATCACTTAACATTTGAAAAATTCATTTTTATTCCTACCTTTGCAGCCCTCTAAATAGAGGCTTTAATAAAAATTATATAGTAATATATGCCAACAATTTCACAATTAGTACGAAAAGGAAGAGCCAAAATAACCAAGAAGAGTAAATCGGCTGCTTTGGATTCGTGCCCACAAAGACGTGGTGTGTGTACTCGTGTTTATACTACAACGCCTAAGAAACCTAACTCAGCAATGCGTAAGGTAGCAAGGGTTCGTTTAACAAACGGTAACGAGGTTAACGCATACATCGGAGGTGAGGGTCACAACCTACAAGAGCACTCGATAGTATTGGTTAGAGGCGGAAGGGTAAAAGATTTACCAGGAGTTAGATATCACATCGTTCGTGGAGCTCTTGACACTGCAGGTGTTAATGGTAGAACACAACGTAGATCTAAGTATGGTGCAAAACGCCCTAAGAAGTAATTAAAAAAACTTTAAGAAGAAGACATGAGAAAAAGACAAGCGAAAAAAAGACCGCTTTTACCAGATCCACGTTTTAACGATCAGTTGGTAACACGTTTCGTTAATATGATGATGTGGGACGGTAAGAAGTCTGTAGCTTTTAAAATATTCTATGATGCTATTGATATTGTAGAGTCTAAGAAAGCTGATGATGAGAAAACAGCGTTGGAACTTTGGAAAGATGCTTTATCAAACGTTATGCCTCACGTAGAAGTACGTAGCCGTAGAGTTGGTGGTGCAACATTTCAAATCCCTATGCAAATACGTCCAGACCGCAAAATTTCAACTGCAATGAAATGGTTAATCGGTTATGCGCGTAAAAGAAATGAAAAATCTATGGCACAACGTTTGGCTTCAGAAATTTTAGCAGCAGCTAAGGAAGAAGGAGCAGCCGTTAAGAAAAGAGTAGATACTCATAAGATGGCAGAGGCTAACAAAGCATTCTCACACTTTAGATTCTAATAAAATGGCAAGAGATTTAAAACTTACAAGAAATATAGGTATTGCAGCTCACATTGATGCTGGTAAAACAACAACAACGGAGCGTATACTTTATTATACAGGAGTTTCTCACAAAATTGGTGAGGTGCACGATGGTGCTGCAACTATGGACTGGATGGAGCAAGAGCAAGAGCGTGGTATTACTATCACATCTGCAGCTACAACTTGTACATGGCAGTTCCCATTGGAGAATGCGCAGCCTACTCCAGAGACTCAAGGGTATCACTTTAACATTATCGATACTCCGGGTCACGTTGACTTTACTGTAGAGGTAAACCGTTCATTACGTGTATTAGATGGTTTGGTATTCTTATTTAGTGCAGTTGATGGTGTTGAGCCTCAATCTGAAACTAACTGGAGACTTGCTGATAACTATAAAGTACCACGTATTGGATTTGTTAACAAGATGGACCGTCAAGGATCTAACTTCTTAGCAGTATGTCAACAAGTAAAAGATATGTTGAAATCTAACGCTGTGCCAATCGTATTGAACATTGGTGACGAAGCAGATTTCAAAGGTATCGTAGACTTAGTAAAAAACAGAGCTATCGTATGGCATGATGAAACTCAAGGGGCAACTTTTGATGTTATCGACATTCCTGAAGATATGAAAGAAGAAGCACGTAAATACCGTGCGCTTTTAATTGAAGAGGTAGCTACTTACGATGAGAACTTATTAGAGAAATTCATGGAAGATGAAGATTCTATTACAGAAGAAGAAGTGCACGCTGCACTTAGAGCTGCTGTAATGGATATGGCTATCATTCCTATGATCTGTGGTTCTTCATTTAAAAATAAAGGAGTACAGTTCTTATTAGATGCTGTTTGTCGTTATTTACCTTCTCCATTAGATAGAGATAACATTATTGGTACTAACCCAGACACAGGAGCTGAAGAGACTCGTAAACCAAGTGTTGACGCGCCTTTCGCTGCATTGGCATTTAAAATTGCTACCGATCCTTTCGTAGGTCGTTTGGCATTCTTTAGAGCTTACTCTGGACGTTTAGATGCAGGTTCTTACATCTTGAACAACCGTTCAGGTAAAAAAGAGCGTATCTCTCGTATCTACCAAATGCACTCTAACAAGCAAAATGCTATCGAATATATCGAAGCTGGTGATATTGGAGCAGCAGTAGGGTTTAAAGACATCAAGACTGGTGATACTATGTCTGATGAGAAACACCCAATTGTATTGGAAAGTATGGACTTCCCAGATCCAGTAATTGGTATCGCGGTTGAGCCTAAAACTAAAGCTGACGTTGATAAACTAGGTATGGCTTTGGCTAAATTGGCAGAAGAAGATCCAACTTTTACAGTAAGAACAGATGAGGCTACAGGACAGACTATCATTTCTGGAATGGGTGAGCTTCACTTAGATATTATTGTTGACCGTTTGAAGCGTGAGTTCAAGGTTGAAGTAAACCAAGGACAACCTCAAGTAGAGTACAAAGAAGCTATTACTCAAACTGCACAACACAGAGAGGTTTACAAGAAGCAATCTGGTGGACGTGGTAAATTCGCGGATATTGTATTTACTCTTGAGCCTGCAGAAGAAGGTAAAGTTGGTCTTGAGTTCGTTTCTGAGATCAAAGGTGGTAACGTACCAAAAGAATTTATCCCTTCAATCGAGAAAGGATTCAAGATGGCTATGGTAAACGGTCCATTGGCAGGTTACGAAGTAGACGCTATGAAAGTAACTTTGACAGACGGATCTTACCACGATGTGGATTCTGACCAGTTATCATTCGAATTGGCTGCTAAACTTGGTTTCAAAGCTGCTGCAAGAGCTGCTAAAGCCGTGATCATGGAGCCTATCATGAAATTGGAAGTTATCACTCCAGAAGAAAACATGGGTGATATCGTAGGTGACCTTAACCGTCGTCGTGGACAGGTTAACGACATGGGCGATAGATCCGGATCTAAAGTTGTAAAAGCGCACGTACCATTATCAGAAATGTTTGGTTACGTAACTGCTTTACGTACGTTGTCTTCTGGTAGAGCAACCTCTACTATGGAATTTTCACATTATGCTGAAACTCCTTCGAACATTGCGGAAGAAGTGATTAAGGCAGCTAAAGGAGTTGAAGCTTAAATCTTAAGAAAATGAGTCAAAAAATCAGAATAAAATTAAAGTCTTACGATCACAACTTGGTTGACAAGTCAGCTGACAAGATTGTAAAAACAGTAAAAAGTACAGGTGCTGTTGTAACTGGACCAATTCCATTACCAACTCACAAAAAGATTTTCACTGTATTACGTTCACCACACGTAAACAAGAAGTCTAGAGAGCAGTTCCAATTAAGCTCTTACAAGAGATTGTTGGATATCTACTCTTCATCTTCTAAAACAATCGACGCTTTGATGAAACTTGAATTGCCAAGTGGAGTTGAAGTAGAGATCAAGGTGTAAGTAAGCACATCAAGAAACAAATTTCTTGATCACATGTCCGGCGCTTCGTGCAAAGGAAAAACGGAAAAAGTACAATTCAGGGTTGAAACGTATTTTGACCCTGAATTTTTTAAAATAATATAGTAATCAATTTAATAATTAATAAATATGTCTGGGTTAATAGGAAAAAAGATCGGTATGACCAGCATTTTCGATGAAAATGGAAAAAACATTCCATGTACAGTAATCGAAGCTGGACCATGTATCGTTACCCAAGTCAGAACCGAAGAGGTTGACGGGTATAATGCTCTTCAACTTGGTTTCGATGACAAGACAGAAAAAAGTGCTACAAAAGCGGAACTTGGTCACGCCAAAAAAGCTGGTACTTCTGTTAAGAAAAAAGTCGTTGAATTCCAAGGATTTGAAGGAGATTACAAATTAGGTGATGCAATCACAGTAGAGCACTTCATCGAAGGTGAGTTTGTGGACATCTCAGGAACCTCTAAAGGAAAAGGATTCCAAGGGGTTGTAAAACGTCACGGATTCGGTGGGGTTGGACAAGCTACCCACGGTCAGCACAACCGTTTAAGAGCTCCTGGTTCTATCGGTGCAGCATCTTATCCTGCGAGAGTATTCAAAGGAATCAAGATGGCCGGAAGAATGGGTGGTGAAAAAGTGAAAGTTGAAAATTTAAGAGTTTACAAAGTAGTTCCAGAAAAGAACCTTCTTGTAGTTAAAGGATGTGTTCCAGGACACAAAAACTCTTATGTAATCATTGAGAAATAATGAAAGTAGCAGTTTTAGATATAAACGGAAAAGACACAGGTAGACAAGCAGAGCTTTCTAAGGATGTGTTTGCTATTGAGCCTAACAATCACGCAGTATACTTAGACGTTAAGCAATATTTGGCTAACCAACGTCAAGGAACTCACAAGGCTAAGGAAAGAGCTGAAATCTCTGGAAGTACTCGTAAGCTTAAAAAGCAAAAAGGAACTGGTACAGCTCGTGCGGGTAGTATCAAGTCTGGAGTATTTAAAGGTGGTGGACGTATGTTCGGTCCAAGACCAAGAAACTACAGTTTCAAATTGAACAAAAACCTTAAGCGTTTGGCTCGTAAATCAGCTTTGAGCATTAAGGCAAATGACAAGTCAATCGTAGTTTTGGAAGACTTTAGCTTTGACACTCCAAAAACAAAGAACTTCACAGCGGTTTTAAAAGCCCTTGATATTCAAGACAAAAAATCTTTGTTTGTATTGGGAGCGTCAAATAATAATGTATATTTGTCGTCGCGTAATTTTAAAGGGTCTGAAGTGATAACTGCTTCAGAATTAAATACTTATAAAATTTTGAACGCAAGTAAAGTAGTCCTTTTAGAGGGGGCTCTAGAGGGAATTGAAACGAATTTAAGTAAATAAGAAAGTCATGAGTATCTTAATTAAACCTATTATCACAGAGAAAGCAACAACTCAAGGTGAGTTGAACAACTGCTTTAGCTTTGAAGTGAGCACAAAGGCGAACAAGGTAGAAATTAAAAAAGCAGTAGAAGCTGCTTATGGCGTTTCTGTTGAAAAAGTTCGTACTATAAATGTCCGTCCAGAAAGAAGAACCCGTTACACAAAAACAGGTATTCAGCATGGTAAAACAAATGCCGTTAAAAAGGCATTTGTACAACTGGCGGAAGGTGAGACAATTGATTTATACAGTAACATGTAATTAGACGAAAATGTCAGTAAGAAAATTAAAACCGATTACATCAGCTCAGCGTTTTAGAGTAGTTAATGGATTTGACGCCATCACTACTGATAAGCCGGAGAAAAGCTTGCTTGCTCCGAAAAAAAGATCTGGTGGTAGAAACAGTCAAGGAAAAATGACCATGCGCTACATTGGTGGTGGTCACAAAAAGAAGTATCGTATCATCGATTTCAAAAGAAACAAAGCAGGAATCCCTGCCGAAGTAAAAACTATCGAGTACGATCCAAACAGAACCGCTTTTATCGCGTTGTTGAACTACCAAGATGGTGAAAAAAGATACATCATTGCCCAAAATGGTTTACAAGTTGGACAAAACGTTGTATCTGGTGCCTCAGGAGTAGCTCCAGAAATTGGAAACGCAATGCCTTTAAGCGAAATACCTTTAGGTACTATTATTTCATGTATTGAGTTGCACCCAGGGCAAGGAGCTGTTATGGCTCGTAGTGCTGGAGCTTTCGCTCAATTGATGGCAAGAGACGGTAAATTTGCTACCGTTAAATTACCATCAGGTGAAACCAGATTGGTACTTGTAACTTGTATGGCTACTATTGGAGCTGTATCTAACTCTGACCACCAGTTGATCGTATCTGGTAAAGCAGGTAGAAGCAGATGGTTAGGTAGAAGACCAAGAACAAGAGCCGTAGTAATGAACCCAGTAGATCACCCAATGGGAGGTGGTGAAGGACGTTCATCTGGAGGACACCCACGTTCAAGAAAAGGTTTACCTGCTAAAGGTTACAGAACCCGTTCTAAGACAAAAGCGAGTAATAAATATATTGTAGAACGTAGAAAGAAATAATAGGACATGGCAAGATCATTAAAAAAAGGACCTTACGTTCATTATAAATTAGATAGAAAAGTTCAACAAAATGTTGAGTCTGGCAAGAAGACAGTTATCAAAACTTGGTCTAGAGCTTCTATGATTACTCCAGACTTCGTAGGACAAACTATCGCAGTGCACAACGGTCGTCAGTTTGTACCAGTTTACGTAACAGAAAACATGGTAGGTCATAAATTAGGAGAATTTTCACCAACACGTTCTTTTAGAGGGCATGCAGGTGCAAAAAATAAAGGTAAAAAATAAGAAGAGCTATGGGAAGTCGTAAAAAACAAATGGCAGAGGCTATGAAAGAAGACAGAAAGCAAATTGCGTTTGCAAAATTGAACAACTGTCCTACCTCACCAAGAAAAATGCGTTTAGTAGCTGATTTGGTAAGAGGTCAAAAAGCTGAAAAAGCTCTTCAGATCCTTAGATTTAGCTCGAAAGAAGCATCACGTCGTTTAGAGAAACTTGTACTATCTGCAATCGCTAACTGGCAAGCTAAAAACGAAGATGCTAACATCGAAGAAGCTAACTTATTTGTAAAAGAGATCAGAGTAGATGGTGGAACAATGTTGAAAAGACTGCGTCCAGCTCCTCAAGGTCGAGCACACAGAATTAGAAAACGTTCTAACCACGTAACAGTTGTGATTGGAGCATTAAATAACAACACACAAAGCTAAGATAGAGATATGGGACAAAAAACAAATCCAATCGGAAATCGCTTAGGAATCATCAGAGGATGGGAGTCTAACTGGTACGGAGGCAATGACTATGGAGACAAGCTTGCTGAAGACGATAAGATTAGAAAATATGTTCACGCTCGTTTATCTAAAGCTAGTGTGTCTAGAGTAATTATTGAGCGTACGCTTAAGCTTGTAACCGTTACTATCACTACTGCCAGACCTGGTATCATTATCGGTAAAGGTGGTCAAGAGGTAGACAAGTTGAAAGAAGAGCTTAAAAAGATTACAAACAAGGAAGTTCAGTTAAACATCTTTGAAATAAAGAGACCAGAACTTGACGCATTCTTGGTAGGGTCTAGTATTGCTCGTCAAATTGAGAACCGTATCTCTTACAGACGTGCAATCAAGATGGCTATCGCGGCTGCGATGCGTATGAATGCAGAAGGAATCAAAGTACAGATCAGTGGCCGTTTGAACGGTGCTGAGATGGCACGTTCCGAGCACTACAAGGAAGGTCGTATTCCATTATCGACATTTAGAGCTGACATCGACTATGCTTTGGTAGAGGCCCACACTACTTACGGTAGATTGGGAGTAAAAGTATGGATCATGAAAGGTGAAGTGTATGGTAAGAGAGAACTTTCTCCGCTAGTTGGGTTATCCAAAAAGCAAGGAAAAACAGGACGTGGAGGTAATACAAACAAATCTCGACGAAGAAAGTAATTTTAAAAGTAAAAGAAGATGTTACAACCAAAGAAAACAAAGTTTCGTAAGCAACAGAAAGGTCGCATGAAAGGAAATGCCGGAAGAGGGCACGTACTTTCAAATGGAATGTTTGGTATAAAATCGCTTGACTCAGAATTTATTACTGCGCGTCAAATCGAAGCTGCCCGTATTGCTGCAACACGTTATATGAAAAGAGAGGGGCAACTTTGGATCAAAATTTTTCCAGACAAGCCTATCACAAAGAAACCTCTTGAAGTACGTATGGGTAAAGGTAAAGGTGCTGTTGAATATTGGGCTGCTGTGGTTAAACCAGGTAGAATGTTATTTGAAGTTACCGGTGTGCCTTTAGAAGTTGCAAGAGAAGCCTTGCGATTGGCCGCACAAAAACTTCCAGTTAAAACTAAGTTTATTATAGCTCGAGATTACGACGAAGCTCAATAAGAATGTATTATGAAGCAATCAGAAATTAAACAGCTATCTACAGCCGAGTTACAAGAACAACTTGGTGTGACCAAAAAGAGTTATGCAGACCTAAAAATGGCTCATGCAATCTCTCCTTTAGAAAATCCAATTCAATTGCGTTCTGTAAGACGTTCAATAGCAAGAATTGAGACTGAATTAACTAAAAGAGAACTACAATAACTGTATTCTGCTGAAAGATGGAAAAAAGAAACTTAAGAAAAGAACGTATAGGAGTTGTTACAAGTAACAAAATGCAGAAGTCCATTGTGGTTTCTGAGGTTAAGAAAGTAAAACACCCTATGTATGGTAAATTCGTGTTGAAAACGAAAAAATACGTTGCACACGATGAAACAAACGACTGTAACGTTGGAGATACTGTAAGGATCATGGAAACAAGACCTATGAGTAAATCTAAATGTTGGAGATTAGTAGAAATAATTGAAAGAGCGAAGTAATTATGGTACAACAAGAATCAAGATTAAAAGTAGCCGACAACACTGGAGCAAAAGAAGTATTAACAATACGTGTTCTAGGTGGTACTAAGAAGAGATATGCTTCTATTGGAGATAAAATTGTTGTTTCTGTAAAAGATGCAACTCCTAACGGAAACGTAAAAAAAGGAGCAGTTTCTACTGCTGTTGTTGTACGTACCGTGAAAGAAGTAAGACGCCCAGACGGATCTTACATTAGATTCGACGACAACGCTTGTGTACTTTTAAATGCTCAAGGTGAGATGAGAGGTACACGTGTATTTGGACCTGTTGCTAGAGAACTTCGTGATAAACAATTCATGAAAATTGTATCATTGGCACCTGAAGTGCTTTAATGACTAAACTAAGATGACAAAGCTTAAAATAAAATCAGGAGATACCGTAAAAGTAATTGCTGGAGACAACAAAGGCTCAGAAGGTAAAGTACTTAAAGTATTTGTAGATAAGAACAAGGCCATCGTAGAAGGAGTGAACATTGTGAAGAAGCACACTAAGCCAAGCGCACAAAATCCTCAAGGTGGTATCGTAGAGAAAGAAGCACCAATCCACATCTCGAATTTATCTTTGGTAAATTCTAAAGGTGAAACTACTAGAGTAGGTTACAAAATGGAAGGTGATAAAAAAGTAAGATTTGCCAAAAAATCTAATGAAGTAATATAGTAGTTATGACTTATACTCCAAGATTAAAACAAGAGTACCGCGACAGAATCGTTGCGGCTCTTACAGAAGAATTCGGTTATCAAAACGTAATGCAAGTACCTAAACTAGAAAAGATCATCTTATCTAGAGGAGTTGGTGCTGCGGTTGCTGACAAGAAATTAATCGATCATGCAGTTGAAGAATTAACTAAGATCTCTGGACAAAAAGCTGTAGCTACACTTTCTAAAAAAGACGTTGCAACTTTCAAATTACGTAAGGGAATGCCAATTGGTGCCCGCGTAACCTTAAGAGGAGAGAGAATGTACGAATTCTTAGATCGTTTGATTACTTCAGCTTTACCACGTGTAAGAGATTTTGGTGGTATCAAAGCTACTGGATTTGATGGTAGAGGTAATTACAACTTAGGTATTACCGAACAAATCATTTTCCCAGAAATTGATATTGACAAAATCAACAAAATATCAGGAATGGACATTACCTTTGTAACGTCTGCAGAGACTGATAAAGAAGCACATTCGTTATTAACTGAATTAGGACTACCTTTTCAAAAGAACTAAGATATGGCTAAAGAATCAATGAAAGCCCGTGAGGTAAAAAGAGCAAAAACAGTAGCTAAGTATGCTGAGAAACGTAAAGCTTTAAAAGAAGCTGGAGATTACGAAGCACTACAAAAGTTACCTAAAAATGCTTCTCCAGTACGTATGCACAACAGATGTAAACTTACAGGAAGACCTAAAGGGTATGTTCGTACATTTGGAATTTCACGTGTAATGTTGCGTGAAATGGCAAATAAAGGACTTATTCCAGGAGTGAAAAAAGCTAGCTGGTAAAAAAAGAATTATAAACTGGTTTGAAGTTCGGAGCCGAAGGTCGGCTCCGAAAACCAAAACCGCAAATTAATATACATGTATACAGATCCTATCGCAGATTATCTAACAAGAATTAGAAATGCCGTGAAAGCCAACCACAGAGTGGTTGAGATTCCAGCATCTAAGCTGAAAAAGGAAATTACTAAAATATTATTCGATCAAGGATATATTTTAAGTTACAAGTTTGACGATTCTTCAGTACAAGGGAGCATTAAAATCGCCCTTAAGTACAACAAAGAAACTAAAGAGCCTGTAATCAAAAAGATTCAAAGAATCAGTAAACCAGGTTTACGTAAATATGCAGGTGCCAATGAAATGCCAAGAATTCTTAACGGTCTTGGAATTGCTATTGTTTCAACATCTCACGGTGTGTTAACAGGGAAGCAAGCGCAACAACAAAACGTTGGTGGAGAATTATTGTGTTACGTTTACTAATTTATAAAAACAGAAAGACATGTCAAGAATAGGTAAAAACCCAGTAGCTATCCCAGGAGGAGTTACAGTTGAAGTTAAAGACAATGTAATTACTGTAAAAGGTAAATTAGGTGAATTAACTCAAGAATTTTCTGGTGTAGAAATTAAAGTAGAAGAAGGAAACGTTATAGTTGAGCGTTCTTCAGATAAAAAAGACGAAAGAGCAAAACACGGTCTTTATAGAGCCTTGATTAACAATATGGTTAAGGGTGTATCTGAAGGGTGGACCAAGCAACTAGAATTGGTGGGTGTTGGTTATAGAGCATCAAACCAAGGACAAAAATTGGATTTAGCATTAGGTTTTTCTCATAATATTATCTTAGATTTAGCTCCTGAAGTTAAAGTTGAGACCATATCTGAGAAAGGTAAAAATCCAATCGTTAAATTAACCTCTCACGACAAACAGTTGGTAGGACAAGTAGCTGCGAAAATCCGTAGTTTCAGAAAGCCAGAGCCTTACAAAGGAAAAGGTATCAAGTTTGTTGGTGAAGAATTAAGAAGAAAAGCAGGTAAATCAGCTTAATAGTTAAGTTATGGCATTGACAAAGAATCAGAAAAGACTAAGAATAAAAAGCAGAATCCGTAAAATAGTTTCAGGAACTGAAGCTAGACCGCGATTAGCTGTATTTAGAAGCAATAAAGAAATTTATGCTCAACTTATAAACGATGTAACTGGTACAACTATCAGTTCTGCATCTTCAAGAGATAAAGATATTAGCGCTGCTGCTGGAAACAAAACTGAAATTGCTGCCTTGGTAGGTAAAGCAATCGCAGAGAAAGCTCTTAAAGCAGGTGTTGATACTATTTCTTTTGATAGAGGAGGATATAAATATCACGGAAGAGTTAAATCATTGGCAGAAGGTGCTAGAGAAGCAGGACTAAAATTCTAAGAAATTATGTATCAAAAATATAAAAACGCAGAATTGGTAAAACCAGGTGGATTAGATCTTAAAGATCGTTTAGTTGGTGTACAAAGGGTTACTAAAGTAACAAAAGGAGGTAGAGCATTCGGATTTTCAGCTATCGTAGTAGTTGGAGATGAAGCTGGAGTAGTAGGACACGGTTTAGGAAAATCTAAAGACGTTGCTACTGCTATCGCTAAAGCTGTAGAAGATGCTAAGAAAAACTTGGTAAAAATTCCAATTATCAAAGGAACTTTACCACACGAGCAAAAAGGTAAATTTGGTGGTGCAAGAGTAAACATTATTCCTGCAGCTCCTGGTACCGGGGTAATTGCTGGTGGTGCTGTAAGAACAGTTTTGGAAGCAGTTGGAGTACATGATGTATTGTCTAAATCTCAAGGATCTTCTAACCCTCACAACGTGGTAAAAGCTACTTTTGACGCATTATTACAATTAAGAAGTGCTGAATCTGTAGCTAGGGATAGGGGAATTTCTCTTGAAAAAGTATTTAACGGTTAATTTATAGGACGATGGCAAAAATTAGAGTAACAAAAGTAAGAAGCGCAATCAACCGTACGCAAACCCAAAAGAGAACTTTGGAAGCTTTAGGTTTGAGAAAGATCGGTCAGGTTGTAGAACATGATGCCACTCCAAACATCGTTGGTATGGTGAATAAAGTTAAACATTTAGTTTCTGTTGAAGAAACAAAATAATACAGCATAGAAATGGACTTAAGTAATTTAACACCAGCTGAAGGCTCAGTTAAAAATCAAGGTAAGAGAGTAGGTAGAGGACAAGGTTCTGGAAAAGGTGGTACCGCTACACGTGGACACAAAGGAGCTAAGTCTCGTTCTGGATATTCTAAGAAAGTTGGTTTTGAAGGTGGACAAATGCCTCTTCAAAGACGTGTACCTAAATTTGGATTTACTAATGTTAACCGTGTAGAGTACCAAGGTGTGAACCTTGATACATTACAACAGTTGGTTGATGATAATAAGGTGAAGGATACTGTTGATTTTAATACATTGGTTGAACTTGGTTTGGCTGGTAAAAACGAACTAGTGAAAATCCTAGGTCGTGGAGAATTGAAATCTAAACTAAAAGTATCTGCTCATAAATTTACTGCTTCAGCAAAAGCTGCAATTGAAGCTGCAGGTGGAGAAGCCGTAACTTTATAAGACCTATTAGAGTATGAAATTTATAGACACTTTAAAAAATGTTTGGAAAATAACGGAACTAAAAGACAGGATCGTGCTTACGCTCGGCCTGCTTTTGGTTTATCGTTTTGGTGCACAAGTAGTGCTTCCTGGTATTGATGCATCTCAATTGGGAGGTTTGGCAAACAATACCGAAGATGGACTTCTTGGGCTCTTAAATGCATTTACAGGAGGAGCATTTGCTAATGCTTCTGTTTTTGCATTGGGTATTATGCCATATATCTCTGCTTCTATCGTGGTGCAGTTGATGGGAATTGCAATTCCTTATCTTCAAAAGCTACAAAAAGAAGGAGAAAGTGGGCGTAAAAAAATCAACCAGATTACTCGTTGGTTAACCATTGGTATCTGTTTGGTTCAAGCACCAGGATATTTGGCAAGTTTACCTACTTTAGGTATTCCTCAAAGTGCCTTTTTATTGGGTACAGGAGGGATGTTCTATTTTTCATCTATAATCATCTTGGTAACAGGTACTGTTTTCGCAATGTGGTTGGGTGAAAAAATCACCGACAAAGGAATTGGTAATGGTATTTCATTATTGATTATGGTAGGAATCATTGCTAAGTTGCCACAAAACTTCTTGCAAGAATATGCAGCAAGGGTTACACAATCAAACGGTGGTTTGATCATGATCTTGATCGAGCTTGTAATTTGGTTGTTGATCATCCTTGGATCTATCATGCTAGTTATGGGAGTACGTAAAGTAGCTGTTGAATATGCTAGACGTACTGCTACTGGTGGATATGAAAAGAATGTTTTTGGTACCAGACAATTTTTACCTTTAAAATTGAATGCTTCAGGTGTAATGCCAATCATCTTCGCACAGGCAATTATGTTTGTGCCTAGTTTAATTGGAAAATCATTTGGTTCTGGAGCCGTAGGTACATGGATGCAAACACAGTTCTCAGATATCTTCGGATTCTGGTACAACGTGGTATTTGCATTATTGATTATTGTATTTACATATTTTTATACTGCTATTACTGTTCCAACAAACAAAATGGCAGATGATTTAAAGCGTAGTGGTGGTTTTATCCCAGGTATTCGTCCTGGATCTGAAACTTCAGAATATTTGGATAAGATAATGTCGCAAATTACCTTACCTGGTTCTATCTTCTTGGCTTTGATAGCTGTGTTCCCAGCAATCATCGTAAAGCTTATGGATGTACAGGCAGGTTGGGCCTTATTTTTTGGAGGGACATCATTACTAATTATGGTAGGAGTTGCAATAGATACCATGCAACAAGTAAATTCTTACTTGTTAAACAAACACTATGATGGCTTGATGAAAACTGGTAAAAATAGAAAAGCAGTAGCTTAAATTATTATACTATGGCAAAACAGGCAGCAATAGAACAAGACGGATCAATCATCGAAGCATTGTCTAACGCAATGTTCCGAGTTGAGTTGGAGAATGGTCATATTGTGACTGCGCATATTTCTGGTAAAATGCGTATGCACTATATTAAACTGTTACCAGGAGACAAAGTAAAATTAGAAATGAGTCCTTACGATTTAACTAAGGCTAGAATAACTTATAGATACTAATACGATGAAAGTAAGAGCATCAGTTAAAAAAAGAAGCGCAGACTGTAAACTAGTGCGCAGAAAAGGTAGACTTTACGTGATTAACAAAAAGAATCCTAGATTCAAACAAAGACAAGGGTAATTATGGCAAGAATTGCAGGTGTAGACATACCAAAACAGAAAAGAGGAGTTATCTCTTTAACTTATATCTATGGAATAGGTAGAAGTAGAGCGAAAGAAATTTTAGCGGCAGCTAAAGTTGACGAGAGCACAAAAGTACAAGACTGGACAGACGACCAAATCGGAAGCATCCGTGAGGCTGTTGCAGCTTATACTATTGAAGGTGAGCTTCGTTCTGAAACTCAATTGAACATTAAACGTTTAATGGACATTGGATGTTACAGAGGTATTCGTCATAGAGCGGGACTTCCATTAAGAGGTCAACGTACTAAAAACAACTCTAGAACAAGAAAAGGTAGAAGAAAAACAGTTGCAAACAAGAAAAAGGCAACTAAATAATAATTAGTAACATGGCAAAGTCAAATACTAAAATTAAAAAGCGTAAAGTAATTGTTGACTCTATTGGAGAAGCGCATATTGCGGCCTCTTTCAACAATATCATCATCTCTTTGACTAACAAAAAAGGAGATGTTATAGCATGGTCATCTGCCGGTAAAATGGGGTTCCGTGGTTCTAAAAAGAACACGCCATATGCTGCGCAATTGGCTGCAGAGGATGCTGCAGGTGTAGCTAAAGAAGCAGGTTTGAAAAAAGTGAAGGTTTATGTAAAAGGACCAGGTAACGGAAGAGAATCTGCTATTAGATCTATCCATAACTCAGGTATCGAAGTATCAGAAATTATCGATGTTACTCCACTACCACACAATGGATGTAGACCTCCAAAAAGAAGAAGAGTATAATTTATTCAGAAATTTTATAATTAATATCAATTGTTTTTACAATTGATATTAATTATTTCTGTTAAATTTGCAAGCTGAAAAATTTATAAACAAGTATTAACGGGAGAGTTATTGTTTATCGAAGGATAAGAATAAGACCTTAATTCATAAACACTCCCACAATTAATTTTAACAAATGGCAAGATATACTGGTCCTAAAACTAAGATAGCCCGTAAATTCGGTGAAGCTATCTATGGAGATGACAAGGCTTTTGAAAAAAGAAACTATCCTCCAGGTCAACACGGTATCAACAAGCGTCGTGGAAAAAAATCTGAATATGCTGTTCAATTGATGGAGAAGCAAAAAGCAAAATACACTTACGGTATTTTGGAAAAGCAATTCAGAAACATGTTCAAAAAAGCAACTGCTGCTCCTGGAATTACAGGTGAAGTATTGTTACAACTTTGTGAATCTAGACTTGACAACGTAGTTTACAGAATGGGTATTGCCCCTTCTCGTAGTGGAGCTAGACAATTGGTTTCTCACAGACACATTACTGTAAACGGAGAAATCGTAAACGTTCCTTCTTACCAATTGAAAGCTGGTGATGTTGTAGCAGTAAGAGAAAAATCAAAATCTTTAGAAACCATTCTAAATTCATTGGCTAATTCTAGTGAAGTTTATGAGTGGATTACTTGGAATAGCGAAACCAAGCAAGGAACTTATGTTTCAGTTCCTGCAAGAGTGCAAATTCCAGAAAATATCAACGAGCAATTCATCGTCGAATTATACTCTAAATAATAACTAGAAACAAAACACACAATATGGCAATATTAAATTTTCAGAAGCCTGACAAAGTAATCATGATTGATTCTACTGATTTTGAAGGTAAATTCGAATTTAGACCTTTAGAACCAGGATATGGATTGACAGTAGGTAACGCTTTAAGACGAGTGTTATTATCTTCTTTGGAAGGATTTGCCATTACATCTGTTAAAATAGAAACCGTGGATCACGAGTTTTCTACCATTGCAGGAGTAGTGGAAGATGTTACAGAAATTATTTTGAACTTAAAGCAGGTTCGCTTCAAGCGCCAAATTGATGAAATCGATAACGAATCTGTTTCTATTTCTATTTCTGGACAAGAGCAAATCACAGCAGGTGATTTTCAAAAGTTCATTTCTGGTTTCCAAGTGTTGAACAAAGATCTTGTGATCTGTAACTTGGATCCAAAGGTGAACATCAACATGGAAATTACTATTGAAAAAGGTAGAGGATATGTGCCTGCTGAGGAAAACAAAAAAGCTTCTGCTCCAATTGGTACTATATTTACCGATTCAATTTATACGCCAATAAAAAATGTGAAGTATAGTATTGAAAACTATCGTGTTGAGCAAAAGACCGATTACGAGAAATTGGTTTTCGAAATCATTACAGATGGGTCAATACACCCAAAAGATGCTTTAACAGAAGCTGCTAAAATCCTTATTCACCACTTCATGTTGTTCTCTGACGAGCGCATTACCCTTGAAGCGGATGAAATTGCACAAACAGAAACTTATGATGAAGAATCACTTCACATGAGACAGTTATTGAAGACCAAATTGGTTGACATGGACCTTTCTGTAAGAGCATTGAACTGTTTGAAAGCGGCTGAAGTAGACACATTGGGAGATTTGGTTTCTTTTAATAAGAACGATTTGATGAAATTCAGAAACTTCGGTAAAAAGTCCTTAACAGAGTTGGAAGAACTTGTAATCGTTAAGGGATTAAGTTTCGGAATGGATTTGAGCAAATACAAATTAGATAAAGACTAACAAACAAATTCCTTCATAGTTTGCTCCCCAATCATGGGTTGAGCAAGATGAAGGTTAACATCAAATGTCATGAGACACGGAAAGAAATTTAACCATTTAGGAAGAAAGACAGCTCATAGAAAAGCAATGTTGGCCAATATGGCTTGTTCTTTAATCGAGCACAAGCGTATCAACACCACAGTTGCTAAAGCTAAAGCGTTAAAACTTTTTGTTGAGCCTTTGATTACAAAATCAAAAGAAGACACTACGCACAACAGACGTATTGTTATGGCTCGTTTAAGACAAAAAGAAGCGGTTGCGGAGTTGTTCAGAGATGTTGCTGCCAAAGTAGGAGATCGTCCAGGAGGATACACAAGAATCATTAAGTTGGGTAACCGTCTTGGGGATAACGCTGATATGGCAATGATCGAGTTGGTTGATTACAATGAAATCTACAATGCTGGGAAACCAGAAAAGAAAACTACCCGTAGAAGTAGAAGAGGTGGATCTAAAGCTGCTGCTCCTGCACCAGCTGCTGCTGAAACTAAAACTGCAAACGAGGAAGAAGAATAGAAAGTACTTTAATACTTTAAATTCAAAAGGGATAAACAATTTGTTTATCCCTTTTTTTTTGTCCATCTTTAAACTGATTAACCATAAAACCAACTTATTATGAAATCCATTCTTTTTGTTTTTATTACCACCTTCCTCACGATTAGTGCTGGTATTGCCCAAAATTTTAGTTCGGGACAAACCAGCAACGATTTAAGGAGAGACCTCTCGCAAGGAGGAAGTATTTGGGTGTCTACTAGGTCGAAAAACACTAACATTGAAGGGAGTGTTTACTTGTTTAGTAGTTGGGTTAATGTTTCAACAGTTTATATGAAGGAAGCCTCTTATCAAATACAAAACCTTAATTATAATATAGATAAGGATCAATTGGAAGCAAAGTTTGCTGAGGATTCTGTTCTAGTTCTTAATTCTCAAGAGGTTTTAAGGGTTAAAATCTATAATGTTGAACTGGCTCAATACTATAATGCTGAGAAAAAGAAAAGGGGCTTTTTTCAAACAGTTGTGGACACAGGTGAATTTATGTTGCTTAAACAATATTCCGTTAGTATTAAAGAAGGAACATTTAATCCAATGACACAACAAAGGACTAAGCCCGATGAATATGTGAAACACGAAGAATACTTTATCAAAAGAAAGGAACAAGAAGGTTTAAAAGCCATAAAATTGAGGAAAAGTGTAATTTTAGAGTTAGTAGGCTCAAAAGGTGATCAAATCAAGGCCTATGTTAAGGATAATAATCTTCGTTACAATAATGATTTTGATATTAGCAAAATTTTAACTTACTATAATTCCCTGTCAATTTAAAATATAGCCGCTAACATTTTAGTTTGTCCTTTTTTTTGTGGAAATTTGCAAAACTTTTCGAACAAATGAAGTACAATAAAAGAGACAAAGCTTTAGTATTATTATCTGACGGAACCATTTTTTACGGGAAATCCATCGGACAATCTGGAACTGCTTTTGGTGAAGTATGTTTTAATACAGGAACTACAGGGTATCAAGAGATTTTTACAGACCCATCGTATTTTGGGCAAATCATGGTAGCAACCAATGCTCATATTGGGAATTATGGTACCAAAGAAGAAGAAGTAGAATCTGATTCTATCAAGATTTCAGGTTTGATCTGCAAAAATTTCAGTTTCAATTATTCACGTGAAGCTGCCGATGATTCTTTGAAAAATTTCTTTGAAAAGAATAACGTTTTGGCAATTTCAGATGTGGATACGCGTGCCTTGGTAAGCTACATTAGAGAGAACGGTGCTATGAATGCTGTAATCTCTACGGATGTTGACAATATTGAAGGTTTAAAAGAGCAATTGGCAAAAGTACCAGAAATGAATGGTTTGGAGTTGGCATCAAAAGTGTCTACCAAGGAGCCTTATTATTTCGGAGATGAAAACGCTACGTATAGAATTGCTGCGTTAGACTTGGGAATCAAGAAGAATATCCTTCGTAATTTAGCAAAACGTGATGCGTACATTAAGGTGTTCCCATACAATGCTACTTTTGAAGAGATGAACGAATGGAATCCTGATGGGTATTTCTTATCTAATGGTCCTGGTGATCCAGAACCTTTGGAAGGAGCTCAAGCGGTTGCAAAGAAAATAATTGAAAGAAACTTGCCGTTATTTGGGATTTGTTTAGGGCATCAAGTAATTGCTTTGGCCAACGGTATTTCTACATACAAGATGCATAACGGGCATAGAGGAATCAATCATCCGGTTAAAAACTTAGCAACTGGAAAAGGTGAAATTACTTCTCAAAACCATGGATTCGCCATTAATAGAGAAGAAACCGAAAGCCACCCAGATATTGAGATTAGCCATGTTCACCTTAATGACAATACGGTAGCAGGGATCAAGATGAAGAGCAAAAATGTGTTCTCGGTACAATACCACCCGGAGGCAAGTCCAGGTCCACACGATTCTTCCTATTTGTTTGATCAATTTATAGAAAACATCAAAAATAAATAATGGAAAAACCTCAAAGAAATTCACTTTTTTTTGAGGTTTTTTTTATTCGAAAACAATGTAGTAAGATTAATGTATAATAATGGTTTTGGAGCCATTATTTGGGTAACTATTTCGTAAATTTGTTAAAGAAAAAATAGATAATTAAGTAATAAGTAATCAACCTTAAACTAAGCATTATGAGCATAATAATTAACATTCACGCAAGACAAATATTAGATTCAAGAGGAAATCCAACCGTAGAGGTTGATGTAGTAACGGAAAACGGCGTTATGGGAAGAGCTGCAGTACCATCAGGAGCATCTACTGGTGAGCATGAGGCTGTGGAGCTTAGAGACGGTGGCGATTCTTATATGGGTAAAGGCGTTTTAAAGGCTGTAGAAAACGTAAATTCTGTAATTGCTCAAGAGTTGTTGGGTGTTTCTGTATTTGAACAGAATGTTATCGATAAAATGATGATTGATTTGGACGGAACTCCAAATAAATCAAAATTGGGAGCCAATGCCATTTTGGGAGTGTCTTTGGCTGTTGCTAAAGCAGCTGCTAATGAATTGGGAATGCCACTTTACAGATATGTAGGTGGTGTGTCAGCTAAGACATTGCCAGTACCAATGATGAACATCATCAATGGAGGTTCTCACAGTGATGCGCCTATCGCGTTCCAAGAATTTATGGTGATGCCAGTAAAGGCTAAAAACTTTACGCACGCTATGCAAATGGGAACTGAAATTTTCCACAACCTTAAAAAAGTATTACATGATAGAGGTTTAAGTACTGCTGTAGGTGATGAAGGAGGTTTTGCGCCTACTTTAGATGGTACAGAAGATGCTATTGAATCTATCCAAAAAGCTGTTGAAAAAGCAGGTTATAAATTTGGAGATGAAGTGATGATTGCTTTGGACTGTGCTTCAGCGGAATTCTATGTAGATGGAAAATACGACTATACTAAATTCGAAGGCAATAAGGGAGTGGTGAGAACTTCTGAAGAGCAAGCAAATTACTTAGCGGAATTGGTGGCTAAATATCCAATTATCTCGATTGAGGATGGTATGGATGAAAACGATTGGGATGGTTGGAAATATTTAACTGAACTTATCGGAGATAAAGTACAATTGGTTGGAGATGACCTTTATGTAACTAACGTAGAGCGTTTGGCTAAAGGTATCGAGAATGGCATTGCTAATTCTATCTTGATCAAAGTAAACCAAATTGGAACACTTTCTGAAACTATTGCAGCTGTAAACATGGCGCACAACGCTGGCTATACTTCTGTAATGTCTCACCGTTCTGGAGAAACTGAAGACAACACAATCGCTGATTTGGCTGTAGCTTTAAATACAGGGCAAATTAAAACAGGATCGGCTTCACGTAGTGACCGTATGGCAAAATACAACCAATTGTTGCGTATTGAGGAAGAATTGGGAGATGTTGCTTACTATCCGCAAACAAATGCGTTTAAAGTAAAATAACCATAATTTTAAGTGATAATACATTTAGAAGAGCCCTCTGTGAAAACAGAGGGCTTTTTTATTGCTAGTGAGAAATTATTTTAATTTTAATATTGAAATAATGTGTAAACATTTTATTACTCAATTTATTTTAAGTAATTTATGATGAAATAAAGTACGTTAAGCCAAACCCATATAATTCAGTGTTGGCATTTCAAAAAAAGCATAAAATAAGTCATTAGTTAAAACTAAAACCTCAATACATGCAGTCAAACTTTCTTTTTGTTTCAGCCGAAAATGACGCAATCAAAAACTGTAAAGCAGGGGGGATGGGAGATGTAGTTAGGGATGTGCCTAGGCAGATTGCAGCATTTGGAGATAGAGCCCATGTTGTAACGCCTGCTTATGGCAGATTGCATGTAAACGGGGAAAAGCTTACTGAGGTACATTTTTCTTATCGTGGCCAAGAAGAAATGGCCGAAGTATACAAGGTTACTCCCAAAAAGGAATATGATAATATTACACATTACGTTATTCATCATCCTGAAATTGTTTCCGGAAATATTGCACATATCTATTTTAACGATCCAGAGCAACCTTTCTTTACAGATGCCTGTATGTTTTCATTGTTTTGTACGGCCGTTGCCCAAGCCATAAAACAGGACGTTTTTGGTCATCTTGATGTCGTACATCTACACGATTGGCATTCCAGTATGGTACTTTTTTTGAGAGCTTACCATCCTGCGTATGGTTTTTTAAATAACATTAGGTTTGTATATTCCATTCATAATTTAGCTATTCAGGGCATTCGTCCCTTTGAAGGTAGCACGTCCTCACTAAAGGCCTTTTATCCAGAGGTAGAGTTTGATTACGATCGTTTAAAAGATCCTAGGTACCATGATTGTATTAACCTTATGGCTTTGGGAATTAAGTTTGCAAATGCCGTACATACCGTATCACCCTCCTATAAAGAGGACATTATGAAGCCTAGTGATTTTCCAAACTTTATTGGAGGAGAAGGCCTAGAAGGGTTTTTAAAAGAGGCTAATGATGAGGAGCGTTTGTTCGGAATTTTAAATGGTTGCAACTATAAAAACATCAATTTGGTTCCACATGGTGCTTTTTATGTGAATGCTATTCAAGCTATTTTTGAATGGCTTCAAAATCCGGATAAAGAGTACAAATCGCAGTTTTTGGTACATACTGGCGAGAAAATCGTTAAATTGATCAAAGACCCAGCAAAGTTTGTTTGCGCCAGTGTAGCGAGGCTTACAGAGCAGAAGTTTTATTTTTATAAACACTCCCCAGAATTATTAATTTCTATTTTAGAAAAACTCAAACCTGTAAATGGTATATATGTTATTTTGGGTACTGGTGCCCCAGAATACGAGGAGTTGCTTCATAAAATTAGTTACGATTACGAAAATTTTATCTTCTTCAACGGACAGTCTGAGGAAGTTATCGATTCTATTTACACCGAATCCAATCTGTATTTAATGCCTAGTCTTTTTGAGCCCTGCGGTATCAGTCAAATGTTGGCAATGCGGAATGCCCAGCCTTGTTTGGTGCACCATACTGGTGGATTGAAGGATACGGTGAAGCATATGAAAACGGGCTTTGCTTTTGACGGGGCAACTATTGATGAAAAAACACAAAACTTTATAAAGGTGTTCCAAAAGGCTTTGGATGTGTTTTTCAAAGATAAACCCAAGTGGGATGACATTTGTCTTAATGCAAAGGCCCAAAAATTCACATGGAAATCTTCAGTGATAGAATATTACCACAAATTATACAAATTGGAAGTTAACGAGGAAATTTATCAAGAATAAATCCTAAATATTGAAAATAAGACACTTACGAAATTTGTAATTCTAACCTTGTTTTCGGTATCAATTTTATTAATATTTCAATAGTTAAATCCTTTGTTGAGAAGCTTTAATAATCGTGAGATATTTCATAAATTTGGGGCTGTCGTTTCAAGACAACCATTTAAAAACTTTTTATTGAAATATGTCAGATAAAGCTATATTAGAAATTAACGGTCAAAAACATGAGTTTCCTTTAATCAAAGGCTCAGAAGATGAAGTTGCCATCGATATCAAAAATTTGCGAAGTGCTACCAATGGAGTAATTACCATTGACCCGGGATATAAAAATACTGGAGCGTGTGAAAGTGCTATCACATTTTTGGATGGAGAAAAAGGAATTTTGAGATATAGGGGCTATTCTATTGAAGAATTAGCCGAAAAGGCCGATTTCTTAGAAGTAGCTTATTTGTTGATTTTTGGAGAATTGCCAACCCAAGAGCAATTGGACCAATTTCACAGCGATATAAAAAAGCACTCTGTTGTTGATGATGATATTAAAAAGATTGTGGATGCATTTCCTAGATCTGCACACCCAATGGGAGTGTTGTCCTCTTTAACCAGTGCACTTACGGCATTTAACCCTTCTTCGGTAAATGTAGATTCTGAGGAAGAAATGTACAATGCCATTGTTCGAATTTTGGCTAAGTTCCCGGTATTGGTAGCTTGGACAATGCACAAGAAATTAGGATTGCCATTAGATTATGGAGATAAGAATTTGGGTTATGTAGAGAACATTTTGAAAATGTTGTTCAAACAACCAAACGAAGAATATGTTCAAAATCCAATTTTGATCAATGCTTTGGACAAGTTATTGATTCTTCACGCAGATCACGAGCAAAACTGTTCTACTTCTACTGTTAGAATTGTAGGATCTTCTCATGCTGGTTTGTTTGCATCACTTTCTGCTGGTATTTCTGCGCTTTGGGGACCACTTCACGGTGGAGCTAACCAAGCTGTTTTGGAAATGTTGGAAGCTATTAAAGCAGATGGTGGCGATACCAAAAAATACATGGGGAAAGCCAAAGATAAAGACGATCCATTCCGTTTGATGGGATTCGGACACCGTGTGTACAAGAACTTCGATCCTAGAGCTAAAATCATCAAAAAAGCTGCCGATGAAGTATTGGGAGATTTAGGAATTGAAGATCCTATCTTGGATATCGCAAAAGGATTGGAAAAAGAAGCTTTGGAAGACATGTACTTTGTAGACCGTAAGCTATATCCAAACGTAGATTTCTACTCTGGAATCATTTATAGAGCTATGGGAATTCCTACGGACATGTTTACAGTAATGTTTGCTTTAGGAAGACTTCCAGGTTGGATTGCACAGTGGAGAGAAATGAGATTGCGTAAAGAACCAATTGGACGTCCACGTCAAGTGTACGTTGGAGAAACGTTAAGATCTTTCAAAGAAAGAAAAGACAGATAAAAGATTTTATAAATAGAAAAAACTGCCTTAAAATTGCATACGCTCTTTTTGGGCAGTTTTTTTTTATAACTCATACACTTTATGTTACAATTACATGTTAATGACGAGACGTCACGTCTTAGAGCAGTTGTTTTAGGAATCGCAGAAAGTATCGGTCCCATTCCAACGGAAGAAAAGGCTTATGATCCTAAATCCATAGAACATATCAAAGCAGGTACATATCCCAAAGAAGATGATATGATCAAGGAAATGGACGCGGTGGCTAAAGTGTTTGAAAAGTATGATGTCACTGTTTTTAGACCAAAAACAATAAAGGATTACAATCAAATTTTTGCTCGTGACATTGCTTTCGTAATTGAAGATAAATTGATTAAAGCCAATATCCTTCCTGATCGTGAACGTGAGGTGGAGGCCATTCAGCATGTCATTGATCAAATTCCTTCAGAAAATGTGATAACTCTACCTGAAGATTGTCACGTGGAAGGGGGAGATGTGATGTTGTATGGAGATTATATTTTTGTGGGAACTTATTCCGGTCCAGATTATTCCAATTTCATAACGGCAAGAACCAATATGGATGCTGTAATTGTGCTACAAGAGTTGTTTCCTGAGAAAATAGTGAAGGCCTTCGAACTTCGAAAATCCAACACCAACGCCAAGGAAAATGCTCTTCATTTGGATTGTTGTTTTCAACCTGTCGGTGAAGATAAAGCAATCCTCCATAAAAATGGATTTTTGGTTGAAAGCGAATACAATTGGTTGGTAGATTTCTTTGGAAAGGAGAATATTTTTGAAATCACTAAAGATGAAATGTATAATATGTATAGTAATGTATTTTCCATTTCTGAAAATGTAGTGATTTCCGAGCGTAATTTTACCAGATTAAACGATTGGCTAAGGTCTAATGGATTTACCGTAGAGGAGGTGCCTTATGCTGAAATAGCAAAGCAGGAAGGCTTGTTGCGCTGTTCTACAATGCCTTTAATAAGAGATTAGGTTTATTTGCGGTAAAGAAAGTAGTTTTTTACCAAATCAATATAAATACGCTTGGCTTCTTCACGGCTTACATTTTGAACCTGGAAAAGCGCATTGGTTTTAAAAGCATTGATAATAGGCTTTCGGCTACTTGGCCGACCATAATCCCCTGTGGCCTTTTTATAGTAGGCGTAAAGGCGCAATAAAAAGTCTGCAGGAAAAGGTTCCGTATAACTGTTAACCATTTTTACGGCTTCCTTAAATTCAATATCCAATTCTTCAGGTGTCATTAGATCTCAGCTATAATGCTTTCGCCTCCTTTTACAACTTGATTAAGGCTTACTTTTATATCGGCATCTAGGGGTAAAAATACGTCTACTCTAGAGCCAAATTTAATAAAGCCAGAATCGGCTCCTTGTATAGCTTTATCATTTTCTTTGGCATAGTTTACAATACGTTTTGCCAAAGCTCCCGCAATTTGACGGTAAAGTACTTTTCCAAAGGTGGGACTGTTTACTACTACTGTTGTACGTTCGTTTTCCTCACTCGCTTTTGGGTGCCATGCTACCAAATATTTTCCTGGATGGTATTTACTGTACACTACATTTCCTCCAACAGGGTAACGGGTTACATGCACATTGATTGGCGACATGAAAACAGATACTTGTATACGCTTTTCATTGAAGAATTCTTTTTCAAAAACTTCTTCAATAACCACCACTTTACCATCAACAGGGGAGAGGGCGTGGTGCTCGTTTGCTACCGTGTTTCTTTTTGGGTTTCTGAAAAACTGCAAAATCAAAATCAAGAAAACCAAAGCTGCCAACATTAAAACCGTTCTTAGCCATGGCAATTGAACAGTGTAATCAATAGTCATTAATAATGCAACCACAATAACCAGTGTGATGAAAATAATTTTATGCCCTTCTTTATGAAACATAGGTAATAAATCTTAAATATAAATAGATAAAAGGTGCTGCAAATATAATGCTGTCCAAACGGTCCAGTAATCCACCGTGACCAGGCATAATTACCCCGCTATCCTTTACGTTAGCTTGTCTTTTGAACTTAGATTCAATCAAATCCCCTAAAGTGCCAAAAACACTTGCAATAATAGCCATAGCAAGCCAGTTGTTGAACGTTAAGGTATCTGTAAATTTAGCAATAAAATAGCTAGCTACACAGGAAAAAAACAATCCACCTAAAAATCCTTCAACGGTTTTCTTTGGAGACACTTTGGCAAATAGTTTTTGTTTTCCAAAATTCTTTCCAACCAAATAAGCAAAGGTATCATTGGTCCACAAAAGAATAAAGGTTCCCAAAAGCAGTAATGGAGTAAAAGTGTGGTGTAGGTTGGCAATTAAAAACAAAAACACAAAACCGCTGGACAAATAAAATGTGGTGATGATGTATCTCTTAGAACTGAAAAGAGGAATGGTTTTTTCAGAAAACAAATCCTTAATCAAAAATAATTGCACGAAGATGGTAATGACATGAAGTATTTGAATGGAATCATTAAATCCGGATTTAGAATTCACAATGGAAACCCAATATCCAAATACAAAATATAAGATTGTAAAGATAATGTAAGGAAGAAACTTTTGTAGCCCAATCAACTTTTTGAACTCTGCCAAGCAAACTAGACCAAACAGGTAAAATAAAATTGCCAATGCCCATTTCCAACAAAGAGAAAGCATGAGCAAGCTAACGTATAAAATACCGGATAGAGTCCTAGTAACAAGTTCTTTCATGAATTGTTTTTATATGCTTAGAAAAAAGGATTAAGATGTCCGCCTATAGATCCTCTAGAAGGAGCAAATATAAGTTTTTTGAACTACTTCCGTAGGAAAGGAAATCTTTATCTTCAGTAGGGGCCTTAAAGTGCTTAATGGTAGTAATGTTGGTAGGGATTTTTTCCTTGTTTTTCCCTTTTATTCCTCTAAGACCTTCGCCAATATTTTCAACAAATTGGCTTGTGGTAGCATAAATGATAAAATTTGGGGGAAGTTCAATAAGCTTTTTCTCGGCAATTTGATTGGATGAAATCAATAAGGAACCATCATCAGAAATCAAATATTCACAAGTAGATAAAAAGTAGGTAGCCTCAGAAAGGTTTTTGGTAGACTGGTATTGCATTCCTTTGAAAAGCTCTTTTAAGCGATCATCCAGCAATAAAACAGATTCATTCTGCCAGTCATTTTCACTTAAAATCAGTCTAAGGCTATCTCTTATTTCGTCAAGATTTTCACAATACAGGAATTTACCACCATTAGCCTTAAAATTGATCGTGAATCTTTCATCTACAGGTAGCTTGATCTCCGGCATGTACTTGCCTCTCTCTTCGTTTTTTATGTTATCCTCTTCATTATCAGACTTAAGTCCGAAGATTTTACGAAATAGACTCATGTATGAATTGCTATTAACCCGGGTTATTCGTATTGTATTAATTCAAATATAAAAAAACTTAAAGTAACACATGGTTAATTTAAGTTTTTTATAAAAACATTAGGTGTTTTTCCTATGCTTCTTTTTCCTTTTCAAAAGGTCTTTTTCCAAATATTTTTTCAAGGTTATCCTTAAAGATGACTTCTTTGTCAAGGAGGACTTCAGCTAGTTCAGTAAGCTTGTCTTTGTTCTCTTCAAGAATCTTGATGGCACGAGCATATTGCTCTTCAATGATATCTGAAATTTCCTTATCAATCAATTCAGCAGTTTGCTCGCTATAAGGTTTTGTAAAGCCATATTCTGATTGTCCAGAGGAATCGTAATAGGTTAAATTACCCACCTTATCACTAAGGCCATAAATGGTTACCATAGCTCTTGCTTGTTTGGTGACCTTTTCAAGATCGCTCAAGGCTCCAGTAGAAATTTTGTCGAAAATTACTTTCTCAGCAGCTCTACCTCCAAGGGCAGCACACATTTCATCCAACATTTGTTCTGGGCGCACAATCAAGCGCTCTTCAGGTAAATACCAAGCAGCACCAAGTGATTGTCCACGTGGTACAATGGTTACTTTTACCAAAGGTGCAGCGTGTTCCAACATCCAACTTATAGTTGCGTGACCAGCTTCGTGATAAGCTACGGCACGTTTTTCTTCAGGAGTGATGATTTTGTTCTTCTTCTCCAAACCTCCAACGATACGATCTACGGCATCTAAAAAGTCTTGCTTGTCAACGGCTTTTTTGCCATTTCTAGCCGCGATTAAAGCCGCTTCGTTACATACGTTGGCAATATCAGCTCCAGAGAATCCTGGGGTTTGTTTGGCAAGGAAATCGATATCCAATTTTTCAGATTGCTTGATAGGTCTTAAGTGGACTTCAAAAATTTCTTTACGTTCTCTTACGTCTGGAAGATCTACAAAAATCTGACGGTCGAAACGACCAGCACGCATAAGCGCTTTATCCAAAACATCGGCTCTGTTGGTAGCGGCCAATACAATAACGTTGGTATTGGTTCCAAAACCATCCATTTCAGTCAAAAGTTGGTTAAGCGTATTTTCACGTTCGTCATTAGACCCTGAGAAATTGCTTTTACCACGGGCTCTACCAATCGCATCAATTTCATCTATGAATATGATAGAAGGTGATTTCTCTTTAGCTTGTTTAAACAAGTCTCTTACTCTAGAAGCACCAACTCCTACGAACATCTCCACAAAATCTGATCCAGATAATGAGAAGAATGGAACTTTAGCTTCACCTGCAACGGCTTTAGCCAATAAGGTTTTACCTGTACCTGGAGGTCCTACCAATAATGCTCCTTTTGGGATTTTACCTCCCAAAGAGGTGTATTTTTCAGGGTTTTTAAGGAAGTCTACAATTTCTTGTACTTCTTCTTTGGCACCTTCCAAACCAGCTACATCTTTAAAAGATGTCTTCACATCTGTTTTTTCATCAAAGAGTTTGGCTTTTGACTTTCCAATATTGAAAATCTGACCACCAGCACCACCGCCACCTCCAGAAGACATACGACGCATAATAAATACCCAAACGGCAATGATCAATACAAACGGCAATAAAGAGATAAGGAAATTGCCCCAAAGGTTTTCCTCGGTTTTATATTTTACCTCTGTAGTAAGGTTATTGTCCTTAATGGTTTCATTAATTCCTTTTTCGAAGTTTTGTAAATCTCCAAATTCAAAAGAATAGTTTGGTAAAGGCGCAACCGTAGGTAAGATACTGTTTGGAATGGTTTTTTTGTGAACCTCCTTTTTCTCGGCTTCGTCAGTTAGGTAAACCTTAGCTTCTCTTTTGTTGATGATTTCAATTTTGGAAACATCCCCATCTTTAAGGAATTCCAAAAATTGTTGGGGTGTGGTAGTGGATGTAGTTTCACTGCCAAAACCTCCAAATAATAATTGTACAGCTAAAATCCCCAATATTGCGATTCCATAGATCCAATAGAGGTTAAATTTTGGTTTTTTGTTGGTGTTCTTATTGTCGTTTGCCATTAATGCTCTTTTAGTAACTTGTTTCTATAACGGTTGTTTTTGCGTCTCCCCAAAGGCTTTCTATGTCATAGTACTCTCTAACGTGTTTTTGGAACACATGTACTACAACGTTCACATAATCGATAAGTACCCACTCGGCATTGTCGACACCTTCAACATGCCAAGGGTTATCTTTAAGCGTTTTACTAACCTTTTTTTGGATGGAATTGACTATGGCGTTCACCTGTGTATTGGAAGTTCCTTCGCAAACAATAAAATAATCACAGACAGTGTTTTCAATTTCTCTTAAATCTAGAATTGTAATCTCCTTCCCTTTAACATCTTCAATACCAGCTAATATCGTTGCTATTAGTTGATCTACATTACTGTTTTTTTTAGCCATTAAATTGATTTAGTTTTGTGCAAAGTTATTATTTTTTTAGTTCTTTTGAACCTTAAATTTTATTAAGAAAAATATAAAGTAATAAATATTTCCTTTATGCACATTATCAAACTTAGTGCCATTGACTCAACCAATTCCTATTTACGGCAGTTAAGTGCTGCTCAAGTACTTGAGGATTACACGGTTGTTATGACTGATAGACAAACAGAAGGGCGCGGGCAAATGGGGACTCAATGGGATGCTCAAGATGGTAAAAACCTTACTGTTAGCGTGCTTAAGGACATTTCTTTTTTGAAAATTCAAGACCAATTTTTCATCAGTATGGCCGCTGCTTTGGCAATCTCCGATGTCTTGAAATATTTTGGATTAAAAAGGGTAAAAGTAAAATGGCCAAACGACATTTTGTCAGAAAACAAGAAAATTGCTGGCATTCTGATTGAAAATGTCATTAAACAAAATCAAATCCAGCATACCATTATCGGTGTAGGACTTAATGTTAATCAAACTGAATACCCCGATTTGCCCCAAGCGTCGTCCATGCGTCTAATTTCCGGAAATGTTTTTGATCTAGATGAAGTGTTGAATAAGATTATCAATAAAATGGAGCATTATTTTACGATGCTCGAAAATGGCGAGACCAAAGAACTTAAAAGGTTATATGAAAAGCGACTGTTCAGAATAAATAAGCCTTCAACATTTAAGGATGTTGAAGGCCATCTATTTGCGGGTTTTATAAAAGGTGTGACGGACTCTGGGAGTCTTGAAGTTCTTTTGGAAGATGAAGTCCTTAAAACATTCGATCTTAAAGAAATTACCTTATTGTATTAAACCGTGGTTGTCATTTTGGTTACAAGCGTCTCTATGAACTTGGAGATAGGTCCTTTGACCATCATGGCCATCATAGGGTTGAAATCGCCTGCAAAGGCTAGCTGAACTTCACTTTTGTTGTCTGCAGTTTCAGCAATAGATCCGGTTAAAGAAAAGTCCATCTTGCCACCGGCTGCACCTAACACAATTTTATTCGGGGCGATAGTTTCTTTCTTTTTTAGTACGATTTCCGGCATACCTTTTAGTGCAAACAAAAAGGTGTCGTCCCCTAAAATTTCAAATTTGCTAATGTTCTCAGGCATTAACTTTTCAAAATTTTTCACTTCCGATAAGAAATCAAAGGTTTCTTGAGGGGTTTTGTCTACAATTACTTTTGGGGATTCTAAATTCATGTCGTTTTTTTATTAAGCTATATCAATTAGCGTTCCATTCACTTGGATTGGCATTCCATTGTGCCAAAAGTTCCTGTTGCTGTTTGGTGATATAGTTGGTTTCTAAGGCCTGATCCAACAAGCTTTCATAGTTGCCTAAAGTTTGTAATTGAATGTCTGCTTCCTCAAAACTTTGCTTGGCAACGTCAAAACCATAAGTGAAAATGGCAATCATGCCTTTAACGTTTGCATCGGCATCTTTCAAGGCTTTTACGGCATTCAAGCTGCTTTTTCCAGTACTGATCAGGTCTTCTACAACTACTACATTCTGTCCTTTTTCAAGGTGGCCCTCAATTTGGTTTTGGCGCCCGTGCGATTTGGCCTCAGGTCTCACATAAACAAAAGGTAATCCTAAATATTCGGCAACCAAGATTCCTATACCAATAGCTCCAGTGGCAACTCCGGCAATAACATCTGGCTTGCCATATTGCTTTTCAATTTGTTTGGCCATGGTTTCGCGAATGTAATTGCGAATAGGTGGATAGGATAAAATAATTCTGTTGTCGCAGTAGATGGGAGATTTCCATCCAGAAGCCCAAGTAAATGGTTCTTGCGGACTAAGTTTTATAGCGTTGATTTGCAATAAAACTTCTGCGGTTTTTTTGGCGGTATGTTTATTAAAAATCATAGGGCAAAACTACACAATTTTGGCATAAGTAATTTTGAAAATTTTAAATAAAATTAAATTTGAAATCCTCAGTATGAATTAAAAAGTAATATTTTTACAGCTTTAAACTATCAGCAATATCAATGTACCAAGTCTTTGTCAATGACAAACCAATTATATTAACGTCGGTTGTTAGTGAGGAAACCAATTTTAAAAATTACCTTTTGGATACGGTTAATATCAGTAAGGTAATTAAGGAGCTCAACACAACCTCATTGGAAGAGGTCAGGCTTATTCATAAAAATCCAGATAAACTTTTAAAGAAATTCCTAAAGAAATTACCTAATGTGGTTGCTGGTGGGGGAAAAGTAATTAACCACAGAGAGGAAGTGCTTTTTATCTACCGTAATAACAAATGGGATCTTCCGAAGGGAAAAGTTGAGGGCAAGGAGTCAATAGAAGAAACTTCTTTGAGAGAAGTGGAAGAGGAGACTGGGGTGCAAGGCCTTGAAATAACAAGGGCGTTGGATATCACCTACCATATTTTTAAGCGCAACGGAAAGCATAAAATTAAGATTACCCATTGGTTTGAAATGAAAACGGTGTTTGAGGGGAAGTTGGAGCCACAGGAAAACGAGGGGATCACTAAAGTGAAATGGTTGAATGAAGCTCAACAAATAAAGGCTATGAATAATTCCTATGCTAATATTAAAATTCTCATCTAGTTTTTTGATTTCGAATCTTATTTGGGTGCAAAATGAAACTTTTCATTTTAGGTAATTATCTCATTCAAAAAAGCTTAATTTTGTCCGCAAATATTTAATAGCATGCCACAAACTACAAATACCATATTAATGATTCGTCCAGTAAACTTCAGGATGAATGAACAAACTGCCGTTAATAACTATTTTCAGGAAGATTTGGATTTAGTGCAAGCAGATATCAATAAGAAAGCTCAAGATGAATTTGATGCTTTTGTTGAAAAACTGCGTGCTGTTGGGGTACATGTTGTAGTGGTAAATGATGATCCTTCTTTGGATACGCCGGACTCCATTTTTCCTAATAACTGGGTGAGTTTTCATGAAAATGGTGATGTTGCTTTATATCCTATGTTTGCTGAAAACAGAAGGAGGGAGCGTCGTGAGGATGTGCTTGAAACCTTGGAAAAGGATGGGTTTACCATTGAAAATATAGTGGATTACACCAGTGCAGAGGAAGAAGGCGTCTTTTTGGAGGGGACCGGAAGTTTGCTGTTGGATCGTGTAAATGGTAAAGCCTACTGTGCGCTATCACCTAGGGCAGATGAAGAGTTGTTTATAGAATTTTGCGAAGATTTTGAATATACTCCCGTGGTATTTACGGCATTTCAAACTGTAGAAGGGAAGCGTTTACCTATTTATCACACCAATGTGATGATGTGTTTGGCTGAAACCTTTGCAGTTATCTGTTTGGACAGTATCGATGATAAAAAGGAGCGCAAAAATGTGCTTACTCATTTAAAGAAAGATGGCAAGGAAGTGATTGCCATTACTGAAGCGCAAATGCATCAATTTGCTGGAAATATGCTACAGGTTAGAGGCGCAAATGATCAACGCTTTTTGGTGATGAGCCAATCAGCATATGATAGTTTGACCAAAGACCAAATTGCTAAAATTGAAAAGCATTGTCCTATTTTGTCTAGTTCACTTGAAACTATTGAAACGTGCGGAGGAGGAAGTGCCCGTTGTATGATGGCTGAAGTGTTTTTGCCGCGTACAGGATTAAGATTGGCTTAAATAAACTAGGTATAGCTATTAGCTTTGCTTACTAAAAGTCTCTTTGCTTTTGCTTCGAGAGTTACTTGTTCGGTTTCGATTTTGGTAATTCCACAAAAAACTTGCTTCCTACGTTAGGTGTACTTTCTACCCAGATTTTTCCGTGGTTCAATTCTACCAATTCTTTGCAGATGGTAAGTCCTAAACCGGTACCTTTTTCGCTCTTGGTGCCAACCGTAGTAAAGGTGTTGTTTTTGAAGAGCTTCTCCATGTTTTCTGGAGAAATACCTACACCCGTGTCTTCAACACAAATTAAGGATCTGCCATTTCTGTCAATATTGGAAACGGTAATGATATCTCCAACTTTACTGAACTTCACGGCATTGGTCAATAGATTTTGAATAACTATCTCAACCATACTTCTATCTGCGTAGATGAAATCACGTTGGGATTCGTCAATTAAAACGATACGTTTTTGCTCCACTTTTTGTTCAATCAAGCTGATCTTGGTTTGAAATACTTCTTGGATATTGAACAGTTCAGGGTTTGGCTCCAGGTTCTGCATTTGCGATTTGGACCAGTTCAACAAATTGAACAATAATAAGGAGGCATTATTGGCATTTTCGCTAAGCTCTGGGATAAGGTCGTAAAATTCTTCTTTGGAAAGGCTGTCTTCTTTTAGGAGGTCGATAAAGCCTTTAATGGAAGAAACGGAATCCTTCAAGTCGTGCGAAACAATTGAAAACAAACGATCCTTCACCTTGTTGATTTCTTCCAAGTGAAGGGATTGCTCCAAAATGGCTTCGTTTTGCATCTGGATTTGTTTGTTCTTTTCTTCGAGTTCTTTGGTGTAGGCTAATCTGCTCTTTCGCCTTAAATAAATGAGCATTAAAAAAGTGAGTGCTATTAAAAATGCCGCAACAAGGACATAAGAAATCAGTTTCAGTTTTTTGACTTCCTGACTGTTTTTGGAGGTCAGGCTAGGGATTATTACAGAAGCTTCTTCTGTGCTAGAAGTAACCAAAGGCTTTTCTTCCCTAATAATAACATCTGTGTTAACTGGTATTTTTGGTTGGTTTTGTTTTTCCAACTCTTCTTTAAGTGCGTAATATTTGCCTTGCCAGAAAAAGGCATTTTGATATTGCCCCTGCATGGAATCCAACTCTTTGTGGAGTTGGTAGTTCTTTAGCAATTCCAATTGGTCGCCGCCATCCTTGGCAATGGCGTAGGCTTCATCCAATTGCCTTTCTGCCAACCTTGTTTTATTTTGTGTAAGATTTAGTTTTCCAACCGAGTTGAGGGAGCGTAACAAGCCTTCCTTATCATTTCTTCTTCGGTTAAATTTTAAACCTTCAACCAAATAGTCTGCAGCTTTGTCGTAATCTTTAAAACGCAAATATTCTTCCCCGATTCTGGGAAGAATTTCACCCTTAAGATCCAAATCCTTTTCTGGATTGAGTAATTTCAAGACCTTTTCATAATACTCAATGGCTTTGCGATGCTCTCTTCTTAAAGAATAAAGGTGGGCAATGTTTTTTGTGGAGGTTTTAATGCCGGTACTATCCTGTAATTGTTCGCGAACGCTTAAGGCTTTTAGATTGAATTCTATGGCCTTGTCTATTTGCTGGGTTTTGTAGTATGCTTCGGCCAAATTGTTATAGGCCGAACTCAATTCTTCCCTGAGATTTTTGGTTTCAAAAATATTGATAGCCGAAAGCGAATTCTCCAATCCCACAATATAGTTACCACGCTTAATTTCTATAAGCCCCATGCAATTGCTCACTTTGGCAATCCCTAAAGTATCGTTAAGCTGTTGGTATAATTTTCTGGATTTGTTAAAACTATCTATAGAATTATAGTAGTCTCCCCTTTGGGAATAAATAAGGGCTTTGTAGTAAACAGACTCGGCAACGCCTTTGGTGTAATTAAGCGATTTTGATAAGCGCTCTGTTTGGTCTACAAACATTGAAGCCTTTTGGTAATCCTTGGTTTTATAAAGGTTTTTTATAAGCAATAAAGAGGTTTCAACCTTGATAGAATCTTGTTTTTGATACGCTAATTCTAGGGTAAGGCTGTCTATCTCCCTAGTTTGAGAATAACTAAGAAGGGCAGAAAATAAAGCAGCTAAGATGATTAACTGTTTCATTTTCCAAATAATGTTTTACTTGTTGCAATACTGTTTTTAAGCCAACTTGCCTTGAGGGAGAGGTGAAGTAAGGACACAAAATACAATAATAACAATCCTACTACGGGTTGAATATTAAGTATCATCAATATTTGGGACTTTGATTAATAGCTCCCTTCAAAAATCTTTAAAAGCATAGTAAAAATCTAATTTTTGGGTTTTACTACCAAAAAATTAGATAAAGTGAACGGTATCTCCTACTAAAAAATGAAAGTATCGACGAAATGCATAGAATTGGCAATTTTAATGAGAAGTTTCTGTTAAATTTTGAATTCTGTTGAGTGTTTTTGTAATGGTTTGATTTGTAATTTGTTGGGGTTTTTTTAATTCATTTTAGCGAATAGCTTTGAAGAGGTAAAGTTGCTATAGAAAGATGGGCTGTATTCAAATAGCAATTCTGTAGGCATCCTCGTAGGAAGAGAGGCGTTATAGAGATGTATGTTGTAGTGTATTGTTATTGAAATACTGTTAAAAGTGCTATCTTTGCACACTTAAAAATAAGCAAAATGAACCTTCAAGACACTTTATCGAAATACGTAAAACAGGCTGTTAAAGATATTTTTAATGCTGAACTGGAAACTGTAGAATTTCAGGCAACCCGCAAGGAATTTGCAGGAGATATAACAGTTGTGGTATTTCCTATGTTGCGTGTGGTAAAAGGAAATCCTGTTCAAATAGGAGAACAGATTGGAGCGTATTTGGTAAAGCATGTTGAAGAGGTGAAAGGCTATAATGTTGTAAAGGGCTTTTTGAATGTTGAAATTGATGATACATATTATTTAAAATTCTTTACTTCTATTTCAGGGAATGCCGAATACGGTTTTGTAACTCCGGAACCTAAGGACAAGGCTATTATGGTGGAGTATTCTTCGCCTAACACCAACAAGCCTCTGCATTTGGGACATATTAGAAATAATTTGTTAGGATATAGTGTTGCTGAAATATTGAAGGCTTCTGGGAAGAAGGTCTACAAAACACAAATTATCAATGATCGTGGAATCCACATTTGTAAAAGTATGTTGGCTTGGAAACGATATGGTAATGGTGAAACCCCTGAAAGTACAGGTTTGAAAGGTGATAAACTGGTAGGGAATTATTATGTAAAGTTCGATCAGGAATATAAAAATGAAATCAAGGAATTGGTAGCGCAGGGCCTATCGGAAGAAGAAGCCAAAAAACAGGCGCCTATTTTATTGGAAGCTCAGGATATGTTGCGTCAATGGGAGGCTGGTGACAAAGAAGTTGTCGAACTGTGGACCAAAATGAATGGTTGGGTATATGAAGGTTTTGATATCACTTATAAAAATTTAGGTGTTGATTTTGACCACTTGTATTACGAAAGCCAAACCTACTTATTAGGGAAAGAATTTGTAACCGAAGGGTTAAAATCTGGTGTGTTTTATAAGAAAGAAGACGGTTCTGTGTGGTGTGACCTAACCGAAGATGGTTTGGATGAAAAGTTGGTGCTTCGAGCTGATGGAACTGCAGTTTACATGACCCAAGATATCGGTACCGCCATTCAACGAATCAAAGATCATCCAGATGTTGGTGGTATGGTGTATACTGTAGGTAACGAACAGGATTATCATTTCCAAGTGTTGTTTTTGATTCTTAAAAAGTTGGGATTTGATTGGGCCAAAAACCTTTATCACCTAAGTTATGGAATGGTGGATTTGCCTTCTGGAAAAATGAAAAGTAGAGAGGGAACTGTAGTGGATGCTGATGATTTGGTGGATGAAATGGCCGCTACAGCCAAAGAAATTTCGGATGAATTGGGGAAATTGGATGGTTATACCGAAGAGGAAAAAATCGAGCTTTACAAAACTATTGGTTTGGGAGCTTTGAAGTATTACATTTTAAAGGTAGATCCTAAAAAACGAATTTTGTTCGATCCAAAAGAATCTATCGATTTCCAAGGTAATACAGGACCTTTCATTCAATATACATATGCTAGAATTCAATCTATCCTCAGAAAGGCAGGAAGTGCATTAGAAGGGGCTTACAGTGATATTGAATTGCATGAAAAGGAGAAAGAGCTGTTAAAGCAATTACAGTTATTTCCTGAGGTTGTGCAAAACGGAGCAAACTATCATAGTCCTGCATTAATTGCCAATTATACGTACGATTTGGTGAAGGAGTTCAACTCATTCTACCAAAATGTATCTATTCTTGGAGCCGATAATGACAATGACAAAAACTTTAGAGTTCAGTTGTCCAAAATGGTTGGGGTAGTGGTTAAAAACGCCTTTAGTCTTTTGGGGATCAACGTACCGGAGCGTATGTAGGTATCACTTAAAGTTGGTTTTTAAAGTTTACAAATTCACTCTAAGGCTTACATTGGGGGTAATTCCAAGAGAGCTGATTTCTACTGTAGAAACAGTGTCTTGATTTAAGGGTATTTTGAAAAAAATACATATTTGAAATAATATTAAAAAGGGGTTGCTCGCCATAGCAATCCTTTTTTCTTTTAGAATTAAGAGGTTTACTTCCTTAATATATTACAAATTGTTAACTTTGCACTTCTTAAAATTTCAGGAATAATATGTTTAATAATTTAAGTGAAAAGTTAGATAAGGCTTTACACGTTCTTAAGGGACATGGAAGTATTACCGAAGTCAATGTAGCAGAAACTCTTAAGGAGGTGAGACGCGCGTTGTTGGATGCCGATGTTAACTTTAAGATAGCCAAAGAATTTACCAATCGTGTAAAAGAAAAAGCACTTGGCCAAGATGTATTAACGTCTTTACAACCAGGGCAATTAATGGTGAAATTGGTCAAGGATGAATTGACCGAGTTAATGGGAGGTGATGCAGAAGGAATAAATCTATCTGGAAACCCAAGCGTGATTTTAATGTCCGGTTTACAGGGGTCTGGTAAAACTACCTTTTCAGGAAAATTAGCAAATTACCTTAAAAATAAAAAGACCAAGCGTCCATTGTTGGTTGCCTGTGACGTTTACCGTCCAGCGGCGATTGATCAGTTGCACGTAGTAGGGGAGCAGATTAATGTTGAAGTTTATAGCGACAAGGGAAATCCTGATCCGGTTGCTATTGCTCAAGCCGGTATTGCCCATGCAAAAGCAAATGGATTTAATGTGGTAATTATCGATACCGCGGGTCGTTTGGCAGTAGATGAGGCCATGATGACCGAAATCTCAAACATCCATAATGCTATCCAACCACAAGAAACTTTGTTTGTGGTAGATTCCATGACTGGTCAAGATGCGGTTAACACGGCGAAAGCCTTTAATGATGTATTGAACTTCGATGGTGTTATCCTAACCAAATTAGACGGGGATACTCGTGGTGGAGCTGCTATTTCTATTAAGTCTGTAGTAAATAAACCAATCAAGTTTATTGGTACAGGTGAGAAAATGGAAGCGATAGATGTGTTCTATCCTTCACGTATGGCCGACCGTATTTTGGGGATGGGAGACGTTGTGTCCTTGGTTGAGCGCGCGCAAGAGCAGTTTGATGAGCAGGAAGCACGTAAACTTCAAAAGAAAATTGCAAAGAACCAGTTCGGGTTTGATGATTTCCTAAAGCAGATTCAACAAATCAAGAAAATGGGTAATATGAAGGACCTTATCGGGATGATTCCTGGGGCAGGTAAAATGATGAAGGATATAGATATCGATGATGATGCCTTTAAAGGAATTGAAGCGATCATTCACTCTATGACTCCAGAAGAGCGTTCTAACCCTTCAATTATCAATGCCAGTCGTAAAAAACGTATAGGTAAGGGGTCTGGAACATCGGTTCAAGAGGTTAACCAATTGCTCAAGCAGTTTAACCAAATGAGCAAAATGATGAAGATGATGCAAGGTGGCGGCGGTAAACGCATGATGCAGGCCATGAAGAATATGAGATAAAATATCAACTTATAAAGGTTGTCTCCCTGGACGCAGGCGGGTGAGGGTTTAATGATAAGTTTTTGGTCTATTCTGCGAGTGACCAACCAAAACGGAAGAAATGACAATTTTAGACGGTAAGAAAATCAGCAATGATATTAAAGATGAGATAGCGGTCGATGTTCAGGGCATGATTGCTAATGGTGAGAAAGTACCGCATTTAGCTGCGATTTTAGTAGGGACCAATGGTGCGAGTATGACTTACGTGAATGCTAAAGTTAAAGCTTGTGAGAAAATCGGGTTTAATTCAACGTTGATAGACTTGCCTGAAGAAACTACCGAGGCCGTTTTATTGGAAAAAATCCACGAATTAAACACAAATGATGATATCGACGGATTTATCGTTCAGTTGCCTTTGCCGAAGCATATCGATGAGCAAAAAGTATTGATGGCAATCGATCCTGATAAAGATGTTGATGGATTCCACCCAACAAACGTGGGTAGAATGGCTTTGGATTTGCCAACCTTTTTACCGGCGACTCCATTTGGAATTATGGAATTGTTGGAGCGTTACAATATAGAAACCTCAGGAAAAAATGTGGTAGTTATGGGACGTAGCCATATTGTTGGCCGTCCTATGAGTATCTTAATGAGTCAAAAGCGTAAGGCTGGTGATGCTACCGTTACTGTGGTACATAGTCGTACTAAAAACTTGGCAGACATTACTCGTAGTGCCGATATTATCGTAGCCGCCATTGGTATTTCAGAATATCTTACAGGTGATATGGTTAAGGATGGTGTGGTAATTATCGATGTAGGGATTACACGTGTGCCAGATGAGACTAAAAAAGCAGGTTACCGTTTAGCTGGTGATGTGGATTTTGCAAGTGTAAGCCCTAAAGCAAGTTATATTACCCCTGTTCCAGGTGGTGTAGGGCCTATGACAATTGCTATGTTGCTTAAAAATACCTTGTTGGCAAGAGAAAGACATCAAGCAGCAAAATAAAAGTTTTGCTAATACATAAAAAAGGAGCTCATTGAGCTCCTTTTTTATTATAAATATCTAAGGGTTTTTACGTCTTGTTGGTGGTTTTGGGGTATAGCTTTTGGTTGAACCTTGCAATAGTTTTTCAAGACCGTTCATTTCCTCTTTGGTAAGTTCACGGTATGCTCCAAGAGGTACATCAAGATTGATATTCATGATTCTTACACGCTTTAAGGTTTGTACTTCGTAGCCCAAGTATTCACACATGCGACGTATTTGTCGGTTAAGCCCTTGGGTTAATACAATCTTGAATTCATACTTGCCTAACTTTTCAACTTTACATTTTCTGGTAACTTGATCCAGAATAGGAACACCGTTAGACATTCGTTCGATAAACGTTTGCGAAATAGGTTTGTCAACAGTTACAATATATTCCTTTTCGTGGTTGTTGCTAGCTCTAAGAATTTTATTGACGATGTCACCGTCATCTGTCAATAGAATCAGTCCTTCACTGGGTTTATCCAATCTTCCAATGGGGAAAATACGTTTAGGGTAATTTATAAAGTCAATGATATTGTCTTTTTCAACTCGGGTATCTGTAGTGCAAACAATACCTACAGGTTTGTTGAAAGCAAGGTATACAAAACTTTCTTTGGTGTTGGCGACTAATTTTCCATCCACATGTACCTGGTCCGTGGGAGCTACTTTTGTACCCATTTCAGGAACTTTTCCGTTAATGGTCACGCGTCCAGCATCAATAAGTTTATCGGCCTCTCTTCTTGAGCAATAACCAACTTCGCTGAGGTATTTATTTAATCGTTTCAATTGATCTTCCATGGCGCAAAGATAGTGTTTAACCCTCTAAAAAAGAATGAATATGATTGCTTACCGTAGCATTGTTGAGTGAATGGCCAAAACCATTGGTGGTGATCAATTTACTGTTGTGGTAGGCATTTTTAAGTAGAATGGCATCTTGGTAAGGAATGATTTTATCCAATTCATCATGTATAATCAGCGTTTTTGGTGTGATATTAGAGATGAATTTAGAAGTTGAAAATTCTTTTGGTGTAACGCCAAACCTGTCTCGAATGATAGAATTGAGTTGATTGCTCACCCTTCTATTGTATCCAAGCATTTCAACATAACGATTCAATATTCCCGAAAACTCCGAAGGAGCCCCCAACAAAATCATTTTTTGGATTGAGGAGATCTGATGGGTGTGTTGAAAATAAACCGAAGCCATACCTCCAACCGAATGCCCAATAATAATGCTTGGGCTATATTTTTTAGCAACTACATTTATGAATTCAGAATAGAGAAGGGCGTTAAAGCGCTTGCTTCCTGAATTTCCATGAGCCGGAGCATCTAAAGCTACAATGTTGTAATCCTTTGTCTTTAATTCTAGGATGAGGTTTTTCCAGCGTGCTGAATTGCTTTCCCAACCATGAACCAATAAAACGGTTTCTTTCTTCCCCAGCCAACGATAGGTCATTATGGGAATGTTGTTGTATTGCAATTCTTCCTTGAAAGCGGTGTTTAAAAAATCCGATTGTTCTTCATTGGGCCTGCCCTTTAAAGGAGTTGAAAATATGTTTAAGGCCCTTTCAGCAGCAAAAGATTTCGAGATGAAACTTGAGGTGTTTACACTTAGTCCCACAAGTTTAACCAATGTATTTTTCATTATGATTCTCTATTGACCAAGTCCATTGAGAACGCGGGTTTGCAAATAGCAAGATATTCGCAAGGTTCTGTAAATGGATTGGAGTATTGTATTCTGGTATGCTTGTTTATTTTTATGGATTGCCCTGCTTTTAACACAAGGGTTTCTCCTTCAATTATGAATTGCTTTTGACCTTTTATAATAAAAGTGTATTCATCAAATTCAGGTATTTGGAACGGTTCGCTCCAGCCGGGAGGTGCAACCATATAAGCAATGCTCAATTGGGTGTCACCATTGGTGGCCACTCCAAAATGTTCCTTAATTACTTTTCCATCATCGGTGGGAACAACAAAAGGATTGTCTTGGACAGTATAATTTTTCATCAACTTTATTTTAATGGTTTTCTCTTGATCATACCTCCTTTAATGTCCTTGACAACTCCCATAATGATGAAAGCGTTTTTGTCTATCTTATCAGTTTCGGTGTGTAATTTAGCCAATTCCAAACGTGTCACCACAGTATAGATAATATCTTTTTCGTAGCTTTTTCCGTGTTGGCCATAACCGCCTTTTCCCGCATAAATGGTACAGGCACGACGCAACTTCTCAATAAGCATGATTCGTATTTCTTCATGTTTTTCAGAAATAATGGTCACACCAACATATTCTTCCACACCATCAACAACAAAATCAACAGTCTTGGCAGCGGCAAGATAGGTGAGGATGGCGTAAAGTGCTGTTTCTATTGAAAGAATATAGGCGCCAAATGAAAAGATAATAATATTGGTCACCAAGAGGACATCACCGACAGTCATCGATAGTTTTCGACTTAAATAGATGGCCAAAACTTCTGTTCCGTCGATAACGCTGCCCCCACGCATAGCCATTCCAATTCCCAATCCGAGGAAAAAACCTCCAAATACAGCAATGAGCAGTTTGTCATCGGTAATGGTAGGATACTCCACAAAATGAACCACAAAGGCCAAAAAGGCAATGGCGCTAATACTCTTTAAAGCAAATTTAAGGTTGAATGTGAGAGCGCCCAAGATTAAAAATGGGATGTTGACCAAGACAAGAAGATAACCCAGTTCAATGTGGGTGATATTTTCCAATAACAGGGAAATACCCGTGGCGCCTCCGTCAATGAAGCGATTGGGCAATAAAAACCCTTTTAATCCAAATCCAGCCGAAAACACACCAAGGACAATAAAAAAATAGGACCTGATGGCATGTGACAATTCTACCCGTAAGGATGTTACCATTGGCTCAATTTGCTTTTTGGAAACAGGTTTGTGGTCTGTTTCTAAGCGTTTGCGCGCAATGTCGGCGAGTAGTTTTGAAAAAAAAGGGTTCATTGCTTTATTTCATATCTAGTTCCAGTGTACGAAAAAGTACTTCACTTTGGCACTGTCTGGAATTTGTGATTTTTCAATCTTCAAATTCATGTCAAACCTTAAGTTGGCAGGCAATTCTTTTTTGTCGATTGTAAATGAGGCGTTGATTTCATCAACAAATACTACAACAGTGTTGATAAGGTTATTGATTCTGGTAATTTTATAAGAATCTTGAATTTCCTTAAATGTACTTACCGTAGAAATATTTTTTCCGGTCTTGAAACGTGGGTCCATAATCTGTACACTTTCTATGGTAGCTGTAGAATCCAATGCCTGAGTTGGAGTCAATACCAATAATTTGTCTCCGGTTTTTGTGAAAATTTCTATATCGCTGCCTCCGCTCATATATTCATCACCTGTAATTGGTTGGGCAATGGAATCCTGGGCAAAAATCATTTTGAGATCTTTAACTTTTGTGGAATCGGTAAGCAATCCTACATGTTGCTTTTCAATGGCAAAAGGATCTTGTTCCTTTTTGCAGCTTACCGCTAAAATTGATAGAATACTGAGGCTTAAAATAGATTTGTACATTTCTTTAAAAATGGTTTGTAATTAATATTAGGTTAAAGGTTTATTTTAAAACTTTGTTGAGTATGCCAAAGACACCACGGATAAATGTGGCACTGGTCACTACTTTAATTAAGGGATCTAAAGAGTTGTCGCGCTTGGTAGAAGCTGTTTGCTTTCTTTGAGCTTTCTCTATGGTTTTTTGCTCCTGTTCGGCTTTTTCTTGAGATTCTTTGGCTTGGGCTACTTCAATTTTTTTGTTCAGTAGTTCGTACGCACTTTCTCTGTCAACAGTTTCATTATATTTTTTGACCAAATTAGATTTGGAAAGTAATTCACTTAACTCCGTTTCGGTTAGAATGTCCATTCGGCTCATGGGGGCACGCATCATGGTTGCTGCTAAAGGCGTTGGTCTTCCTTTTTCATCCAATGCGGAAACCAATGCTTCTCCTGTTCCTAATGATGTGAGGACTTCCGTTGTATCGTAATAATCCGTTTCAGGATAATTTTCAGCGGTAAGCTTAATAGCTTTTCGGTCTTTGGCAGTAAAAGCGCGCAGGGCATGTTGTATTTTAAGGCCTAATTGTCCCAAAACAGATTCTGGTACATCGGTAGGGTCTTGTGTTACAAAATAAATCCCGACACCTTTACTTCTGATAAGTTTTATGATACTCTCTATTTGGTTGAGCAAGGCTTTGGAAGCTTCATCAAAAATAAGATGGGCTTCATCTATAAATAGCACCAATTCTGGTCTTTCGCCATCACCTTGTTCTGGAAATGTAGAATAGATTTCAGCCAAAAGACTCAACATAAAGGTTGAAAACAGTTTAGGGCGGTCTTGAATGTCTGTAAGGCGGATGATGTTAATGTACCCTCTGCCTTCTTCGTTTACACGTAACAAATCTTGCGGATCAAACGAGCGTTCACCAAAAAACAAATCGCCTCCTTGTTGTTCCAGTTCCACAATTTTTCTCAAAATGGCTCCAGTGGAAGAGGTTGAAATACGTCCATAGGCAGCTTCAAATTCTTCTTTGCCCTCATCGGTAGCATATTGAAGAATCTTTTTGAAATCTTTCAAGTCCAAAAGCGGCAATTGGTGGTCGTCACAGTATTTAAAGATAACAGCGATTATCCCTGCTTGGGTTTCGGAAACATCCAATATTCTGGAAATTAACACAGGGCCAAATTCACTCACGGTAGCTCTCAATCGAACGCCATCTTGTTCAGAAAGGGTGAGGACTTCAACCGGGAAGGCTTTACTTTCAAAAGGAAGGCCAATGAGTTCGTGACGTTCTTCAATTTTTGGATGACCTGGACTTGGTCTAGCTAAACCGCTAAGGTCACCTTTAATGTCCATGAGCAATACAGGAATTCCTTTTTCTGATAAATTTTCCGCCAACACCTGCAGGGTCTTGGTTTTTCCTGTTCCCGTGGCACCGGCAATAAGGCCGTGACGGTTCATGGTTTTTAAAGGAATATTTACAAAGGCTTTAGGCAATGTTTTTCCATCCAACATAGCTGAACCTACTGTGATAAAGTCTCCTTTAAATGCGTTTCCTTCTTGAATGATATTGAGAAAGTCTTCCGTTTTACCCATAGTCCCAAAATTTTTATAAAAGTACTAATCTTGCAGCAATACGCTGGAAAATCTTTTCAATATTTTAACAAGAAACTTCTACTAGTAACCTATCTTTGCACTCTATGAAACAAGATGTACAGACCTTGGTAGACAAGGGACTAATGTTGCCTTTGATGGAGGAATTTTACACCATTCAAGGGGAAGGATTTTATAAAGGAACAGCGGCCTACTTTATCCGTGTAGGTGGTTGTGATGTTGGGTGCCATTGGTGTGATGTGAAGGAAAGTTGGAATGCCGAAATCCATCCGCCTACAGAAACTTCCAAGATTGTAGAAAATGCTGCAAAATATAGCGACACGATTGTGGTTACTGGAGGCGAACCCTTGACATGGGATATGACGGAGTTAACAAGACAGTTGAAGGAGAAGGGATTGAAAGTTCATATTGAAACGTCTGGTGCATATGAGTTGAGCGGAACTTGGGACTGGATTTGTTTATCACCAAAAAAAATGAAGCTTCCAACACAAAAAGTGTATGAGAATGCCAATGAGCTTAAGGTGATTGTCTATAATATGGATGATTTCCGTTTTGCTGAAGAGCAGGCGGCCCAAGTAAATAAAGACTGTATTTTGTACTTACAGCCAGAGTGGAGCAAGCGGGAAAAGATGATTCCAGAAATCGTAGATTATGTCATGAAAAATCCAAAGTGGAAAGTGTCCTTACAAACGCATAAGTACCTTAATATACCCTAATAAAAAAGGCCTTGAATTTTCAAGGCCTTTTTGTTGTGCTATGTAAAAGAATTTATTTCACTTCAATTGGGATGGCTACTCTAAGGGTATCCCATCCTAAATACATGGTAGCATCTTTATCAAAAGTAATTGAAAATGCTTCCAAAGCTTTTTTGTCTTCACTTACCGGAACGGTAACTCTTGCTACATCTTGTGCTTCGTCATAGGAATAAGCTCCCCAAACATTGGTGGCAGAATTCAAAATAATGGTCCATTGCTTTTCACCGGGAATTGTAAAAAATGAATACGTTCCTGCTTTTACAGGTTTTCCAGCAAAAACAACGTCTTTAGAGAACGTGATTTCAGTAGCTTCATTAGCTCCTGTACGCCAAACTTTGCCTTCTGGAGTCAATTTGCTTAGTGGGCGTCCCTTCAATTGAGGGCGGCTGTATATTACTTTAATGCTCTTGCTGCTTTCTTTGTGGCTAGTAGGATATGCAGCTGCATCCATTGGACTTTTGTCTAAATCGCTGAATTCTTGGGCATTTATACCTTGCGACAAAAACATGGTGAATGCCAGTAAAAGTGTTGTGATGATTCTATTTTTCATAAAAATGTTTTTTTTGACTGTTTAAAGATAGAAGAATTTGTAAAAATAGTTTCCGAAAAATCATACATTTTAAATTGACAATTGAAATGTGAATGGCCTAAAACCTTTGTTTTTAAATAACGAATTTTATTTAAAAATATTTTAAAAGTTACAAATTGAAAGCATAATGTGTTATTATGTTTTTATTATGACATGTAAAATACATCTTTGACATGTAATTAAAACTTGATTAATATGTGTGGAATTGTATGTGCATTCGATTTAAAACAGAAAGCAGAAGATTTAAGACCCCAAGTATTGGAGATGTCTAAAAAGATCCGTCATCGCGGACCGGATTGGAATGGGATCTTTAATAATGAAAAGGCAATTTTGGCGCATGAACGTTTGGCTATTGTAGATCCCGCCTCAGGGAAACAGCCACTGTTGAGTGATGATGGTAAGTTGGTGTTGGCGGCCAATGGCGAAATTTATAATCATAGAACTTTGCGTAAAGAGTTAAAAGGGACTTATGAGTTTAAAACTGAAAGTGATTGCGAAGTTATTTTGGCGCTTTATAAAGAGCGTGGAGTTGATTTTGTAGATGAGCTAAACGGTATTTTTGCCTTTGCCATTTATGATGTAGATAAGGATGAATATTTTGTAGCTCGCGATCATATGGGGATCATTCCTTTATATATAGGATGGGATGCCAACGGAACTTTTTATGTAGCTTCCGAATTGAAAGCGCTGGAAGGTATTTGTACTAAAATAGAATTGTTTCCTCCGGGGCATTATTTATATAGTAAGGAAGGTGAATTTGTACAATGGTACAAAAGAGATTGGACCGATTATGAAGCTGTAAAGGATAATGAAACGAGTATTGAAAAAATCAAGGAAGCTTTGGAAGCAGCCGTACACAGACAATTGATGAGTGATGTGCCTTACGGGGTACTCTTGTCAGGAGGTTTGGATTCATCGGTAACATCGGCTATTGCTAAAAAATATGCCCAAAAACGTATTGAAAGCGATGATGTGTCCGATGCTTGGTGGCCTCAATTACACTCCTTTTCTGTAGGGTTGGAAGGCTCGCCGGATTTAGCTGCGGCTAGAAAGGTAGCAGATCACATAGGCACGGTGCACCACGAAATAAAGTTCACCATTCAGGAAGGCTTGGATGCTATTAGAGATGTTATCTACAACTTGGAAACTTATGATATCACTACCATTAGGGCAAGTACGCCAATGTATCTAATGGCTAGAGTGATCAAGTCTATGGGAATTAAAATGGTATTGTCAGGAGAAGGTGCCGATGAGCTGTTTGGAGGTTATTTGTACTTCCATAAAGCGCCAAATGCACAAGAATTCCATGAGGAAACTGTGCGAAAGTTGAGCAAGCTCCATATGTATGATTGCTTAAGAGCTAACAAAAGTTTGGCTGCTTGGGGAATTGAAGGGCGAGTACCGTTTTTGGACAAGGAATTTATGGATGTGGCCATGAGCATCAATCCACAAGATAAAATGATCAACGGAGAGCGTATGGAGAAATGGGTCGTACGAAAGGCTTTTGAAAGTTATTTGCCAGAAAGCGTTGCTTGGAGACAGAAAGAGCAATTTAGCGATGGTGTAGGGTATAGTTGGATTGATACCTTGAAGGAATTGGTAAGCGAAGCCGTAACCGATGAGCAACTGGCTAATGCTAAGTATAAGTTCCCTATACAAACCCCTACCAATAAAGAGGAGTTTTATTACCGCTCTATTTTTGCAGAGCATTTCCCAAGTGATGCGGCAGCTTTATCGGTACCGCAGGAAGCAAGTGTGGCCTGTAGTACCAAAGTTGCTTTGGAGTGGGATGAGGCCTTTAAAAACATGAATGATCCATCGGGTAGGGCTGTTGCAAATGTACATGCCGAGGCCTATTAAGGTCTCAATTAGATTTCGTAGTTTTGTTTGTGAAACCTAAAATGACGCCTCTGCGGGATTTTAGGTTTTTTTGCTTTTTGCCGATAAACGAAAAATGATAAAAATCTATTTTAAGGCCTTTTTTAGCCTTTTTAAGCCATTTTTGAGTAATTAACAATTGTTGATAATTTTGAATCAAACTCTCTAAAAAGCTTTTTAATGGTGCCTTAAATTCTTATCTTTGTGAGTACACTAAAAGATGCCGTACAGGGCATTTTTTTATGTGTTATTGTAAAAATACTTGCTGATTTTTTATGTGAGTGATTAATATGGTTTTTAATCATTTAGTATTCAGTTGGTTATGAAATTTTAAAAGAAAATATAACATATTAATATATGAAGGAAGAATTCAACAAGCATAATTATTCGGCGGATAGTATCCAGGCGCTTGAAGGGATGGAGCACGTACGTATGCGTCCATCCATGTATATTGGTGATGTAGGAGTACGAGGGTTGCACCACTTGGTTTATGAGGTGGTTGATAACTCAATCGACGAGGCTCTTGCAGGTCACTGTAACAACATTACGGTTATTATCAACGAAGATAATTCCATTACCTGTGAGGATGACGGACGTGGAATTCCGGTAGACCTTCACAAGAAAGAGGGAATTTCTGCTTTAGAAGTTGTAATGACCAAAATTGGTGCTGGGGGTAAATTCGATAAAGATTCCTATAAAGTATCAGGAGGTCTGCACGGGGTAGGTGTGAGTTGTGTGAATGCTTTGTCTGAGCATTTAAAAGCCACCGTTTACAGAGACGGTAAAATCTGGGAGCAGGAGTATGAAAGAGGAAAATCTCTATATCCTGTAAAGACTGTTGGTGAAACTGAGCGCAGAGGTACGACGGTAACCTTTAAGCCAGATCCAACAATTTTCCAACAAACCCTGGAGTATAGTTATGATACCTTGGCAAGTAGAATGCGTGAGTTGGCTTACTTGAATAAGGGAATTACTATTCACTTGTTGGATAAGAGAAACAAAGACGAAAAAGGTGAATATATAGGGGAAACTTTCTATTCTGAAAATGGATTGAAGGAATTCATTACCTATTTGGATGGAAACCGTGAACCATTAATGAAGGATGCCATTGCCTTTGAAGGTGAGAAAAATGGTGTGCCAGTAGAGGTAGCCATGATTTATAACACCTCATATGCAGAAAACCTACATTCATATGTAAACAATATCAACACCCACGAAGGGGGAACGCACTTATCTGGTTTTAGAAGAGGATTGACCCATACCTTGAAAAAGTATGCCGATGAATCTGGAATGCTGGACAAGTTGAAATTTGATATTGCTGGAGATGACTTCCGTGAAGGTTTAACGGCGATTATTTCGGTGAAGGTAGCAGAACCTCAATTTGAGGGGCAAACCAAGACCAAATTAGGAAACAGAGAAGTGTCTGCTAGTGTAAGTCAGGCGGTTTCAGAGATGCTGACTGACTATTTGGAAGAACACCCAGAAGATGCCAAATTAATTGTTGAAAAAGTAATCCTTGCTGCTCAGGCACGTCATGCCGCTCAAAAGGCGCGTGAAATGGTACAGCGTAAAACAGTAATGAGCATTGGGGGACTTCCTGGAAAACTGAGTGACTGTTCAGAGCAGGATCCGACAAAATGTGAGGTATTCCTTGTAGAGGGGGACTCGGCAGGTGGAACTGCCAAACAAGGTCGTGATAGAGCGTTCCAAGCTATTTTGCCTTTGAGAGGTAAAATCTTGAACGTGGAAAAAGCGATGACCCACAAGGTATTTGAAAACGAAGAAATCAAGAATATCTTTACCGCTCTTGGGGTAACTATTGGAACCGAGGAGGACAGTAAAGCCTTGAACCTTTCAAAGTTGAGATATCATAAAATTGTGATCATGTGTGATGCCGATATCGATGGTAGCCACATTGCAACCTTGATTTTGACCTTCTTCTTCAGATACATGAAAGAGTTGATTGAAAACGGACATATTTATATTGCAACGCCGCCACTTTACTTGGTGAAAAAAGGAAACAAAAAGCAGTATGCGTGGAACGATAAGGAACGTGATATTATTGCCGAAGAGTATGGTGGAAGTGTAAACGTACAACGTTACAAAGGTCTTGGGGAGATGAACGCCGATCAGCTTTGGGAAACAACCATGAATCCTGAGTTCAGAACGTTACGTCAGGTGAATATTGACAACGGAAGTGAGGCAGACCGTATATTCTCAATGTTGATGGGAGATGAGGTGCCGCCACGTAGAGAGTTCATTGAAAAGAATGCCATTTACGCAAATATTGACGCGTAATTGCAAACGGAAATAGAATAAAAAAGAGTGCTGAAAAGCACTCTTTTTTATTTATAAAAACTCTTTCCTGATAGGAGAAAAACTATCTATTAATCTCACATGTTCTGTGAGCGTCTGTATAGAGTGTTTCAGGTTGGAAGCTACTTTAAAACTATCGCCAGCATGCAAGGTGTATTGTCGGTCTTCAATAAAAAACAGTAAGGAGCCAGTTACTACATAAGTGATTTGTTCGTGTGGGTGATGGTGAAATGGATCTGGTTTTTCCATAGGGCCATTATGGAAATCGATGATGGTTACCATCAGGTCGTTTAGGTAAATAACTTTTCGTTGGATATCGGGATTGGAATTCACGGGTTGAAACCCATCATCTGCTTTGATTACCTCCATTTTGTGTTGTGATTTCTTATTGAGAATGAACCAATAAAAGTACGGGATTTTTTTGTGTTTTCTAGTTGAATTTCTTGAAAGTTGAGGTTGGTAGACAAGGTTTTTTACGTTTTGAAAACGGGCTTAAAATTGTTGCAAATATCCGAGTTATTTTATCTGTTTGGGCTTCATTAACCGTATAAAAATTCGTATTTTTGGCAGACTTAAAATCAACAAATACTAAAAATTTTTTTATATGAAAGTAACAGTAGTTGGAGCTGGTGCGGTTGGTGCCAGTTGCGCGGAATATATTGCAATTAAGGATTTTGCAAGTGAGGTGGTTTTGTTGGATATCAAAGAAGGTTTTGCCGAAGGTAAAGCTATGGATTTGATGCAAACAGCTTCTTTAAACGGATTTGATACCAAAATCACAGGGGTAACCAACGATTACACCAAAACTGCAGGTAGTGATATCTGTGTAATCACTTCAGGAATTCCTCGTAAGCCAGGAATGACTCGTGAGGAATTGATTGGAATCAATGCTGGAATTGTGAAAACAGTATCTGAAAATTTGATTGCAAATTCTCCAAACACAATCATCATTGTGGTGAGTAACCCAATGGATACTATGACCTACTTGGTACACAAAACATCTGGACTTCCTAAAAACCGTATCATAGGTATGGGTGGTGCTTTAGATTCGGCTCGTTTCAAGTACAGGTTGGCAGAGGCTTTAGAAGCGCCTATCAGTGATGTAGACGGAATGGTTATTGGTGGACACAGCGATACAGGTATGGTGCCGTTAACTGCCCATGCAACCAGAAACAGTATTAAGGTAACTGAGTTCTTATCTGAGGAAAGATTGGAGCAAGTTAAGGAAGATACTAAAGTTGGTGGAGCTACTTTAACTAAATTGTTAGGTACTTCAGCTTGGTATGCACCTGGAGCTGCAGTAAGCGCTTTGGTACAGGCTATTGCTTGTGACCAAAAGAAAATGTTCCCATGTTCTGCGTTGTTGGAAGGTGAGTTCGGTTTGTCTGACTTGTGTATCGGGGTACCAGTAATTTTAGGTAGAAACGGTATTGAAAGCATCGTAGAAATTGAATTGAGTGATGCTGAAAAAGCACATATGGCTGCTAGTGCAGAAGGTGTTACAAAGACCAACGGTTTGTTGGACGTATAATCACCAAACAATAAAAGATTGAAAAGGTTGCCTAATGGCAACCTTTTTTTGTAAGAAGCTATTTATAAGGCTGTTTTAAATCTGATATAGCACCTTAATTTATACGGGATTCAGCGAGTTCAATCTTGAAATTTTTATATATTTGGCGCATGAATTCAAGATGGTACATTAGTACTTTAATAATTATCCTTTCACTCTTAGGGGGAATTGCTACAAAACAGCACAATCCTGTTCCAAATCAGGAAATCGTGTTGCAGTTTTCTAATGGGGATGTATCATCTGTTGAAGCCAAAAAGGCCATTGTCGAGCTAACCGAACAACTACAACAAGTAGGGGTTGAACATATCAAGGTTAGTGAACTTCAAGACGGACAGTTAAAAATTACCTATTACAGCGATACAGATGTTGCCAGTATCAAAAAATTATTGGCAGACGATGATTTGTTGGAGTTGGGATATACTGGAGTTGAGCATAAAGGGGAATTTCCAAAAGTTCCTGTTAAAGATCCTTCGGTTAAGTATGATCTAGATGTTTACGAAATCCACAAGGGAGATCATTCCGCTTTTGATTTAGGCGGAAAGATGGCTGTGGAATTGAAAGCAGACCACGATCCTTCTTTCATGGCCCACGAATCCTTATCTGTGGAGGTGTTCAGTATTGAAACGGTTTCAACAGACATTAAGGTAGCTTATAAATTCTATAAAAATATTGCGCTTGCAATAGACAATATATCCAAAAAAATCCCAGAAGTGAGGGCAGGCCCCTGCTACAACTGGAGGTTAGGATAAATTCTTCCCACAAATTATCACAAAAGAAGCTTTTAATGTCAATAAAAAGGTACAATGGAAGCCTCAAAAACACAGTTCGCTTTATGGTGTAATTCCATAAACGGCTAACCACTTACAAAATCATTTAGAATAATTGTCAAATCAAGGGTAAATTCTATATTTGCCCGATTAAAAAATTGACCAATAAATAATTAAAAATGCAAAACAAAGGATTAGTAAAATTGTTTGCACTATTGTTTGGACTGGTAAGTATCTATCAATTATCATTTACCTTTAAATCCAATCAAATAGACGCAGCTGCAGAAGAAGCAGCATTTAGTAAATACGATACTCCTGAAGAAATCAATGCTGAGGAAATTCGTTATTTGGATTCACTTCAAACCTATAAAGTTGAGGTGGACGGAAAAAGACAAGGAATCAAAGTATTTGACATAGGTATTGCAGATTATACCTATAATGAGGTAAAAGACAAGGCTATGAACCTTGGTTTGGACCTTAAAGGAGGTATCAACGTAATCTTGGAGATTTCGGTTAAAGATATCTTGGAAGGATTGGCTAACCACACTACAGATCCTGTATTCAACAAAGCATTATCTGATGCTGAGGAAATCCAAAAGGATGCTCAAGAGCCATATTTGGAATCTTTCTTTACTGCGTTTGACGCTATTAAAGGAGATACAAAATTGGCGTCTCCAGACATTTTCGCCAACCGTACCTTAAGTGAAGAAATCACTATTGACATGTCTGACGACCAAGTTAAGGATGTTATTAAGAAAAAGGTAGATGAGTCTATCGTATCTGCTTTTGAGGTATTGCGTAAGCGAATCGATAAGTTTGGGGTAACACAACCAAACATCCAACGTTTAGGAAATTCAGGACGTATCCTTGTAGAGCTTCCAGGAGCCAAGGATGTAGAGCGTGTTAAAAAATTATTACAAAGTACAGCTCAGTTAGAGTTCTGGGATGCTTACAGAGGTGATCAATTCTTACCTTTCTTAGCACAAGCCAATGAGGTATTGAAGCCAATTGTAAATGCTGAGAAGAAAACCGAAACAGAAGTAGCTGAGGTTGCTGAAACTGCAACAGATTCTACAACTACAGAAGAAGGAAACGCTGATTTATTGGATAAATTGGTAGGTGAAACTTCTGCTGATTCTACAGATGTGGAAGCAAATCCAATTTTGGATTTATTGAGAGGTTACGGAGCAGGAGGTGCTTCTGTAGCAACTTTTGAAGCTAAGGACAAAGACTTGATCACGTCTTACTTGAACAATCCAAAAGTAAGAGCTTTATTGCCAGCTGAGCAACGTTATGTGAAATTTGCATGGGGTATCCAACCTAAGGATAGCGACTATGTAGATTTATATGCATTGGTTGGAAACAGAGAAAATGAGCCAGAATTGAGTGGCGCTGTAATTACAGATGCACGTCAATCTTACAACCAATTAGGGAAGCCTTCTGTTAGCATGCAAATGAACAGTAAAGGTGCTAAGATTTGGGAAGAAATGACTGGAAGAGCTTACCAACAACAAAGCCAAATTGCTATTGTATTGGATGACATCGTATACTCTGCACCTGGTGTAAGTACAGGACCTATCTCTGGAGGTAACTCTGAAATTTCTGGTGCTTTCACATTAAATGAAGCAGTGGATTTAGCAAACGTATTGAGAGCGGGTAAATTACCTGCATCTGCCGATATCGTTCAAGCTGATGAGGTTGGACCATCTTTAGGTAAGGAAGCTATCGACTCTGGAATCAAATCGTTTATGATTGCCTTGGCTTTAGTATTGGTATGGATGATTCTTTACTATGGTGTTGCGGGTAGCTTTGCGGATATCGCATTGTTGTTCAACATCTTGTTGATTTTTGGGGTGCTTTCAGGATTGGGAGCAGTATTGACACTTCCTGGTTTAGCGGGTATCGTATTGACCATTGGTATGTCGGTGGATGCTAACGTACTTATCTTTGAACGTGTCAGGGAAGAAATTGCGGCAGGTAAGACACAGCAAGAAGCTATTAAAGACGGTTTCTCAAATGCATTGTCTTCAATTTTAGATGCTAACATTACAACTGGTCTTACAGCAATCATCTTATTCGTATTCGGTACAGGGCCAATCAAAGGATTCGCAACTACTTTATTAATTGGTATCGTAACATCGTTGTTTACTGCAATTTTCATTACAAGATTGTTGGTAGATTGGTATGTGAACAAAGGGAAGTCTTTAGAATTCTCTACAGGTTTGACAAAAGGATTGTTCAAAAACACGAACATCAACTTTATCACCAAAAGAAAAGTTGCTTACATCATTTCAGGAGCCTTATTGGTATTGAGTATCGGGTCTTTAGCTACTAAAGGTTTGGATCAAGGTATCGACTTCGTTGGAGGTAGAACTTACCAAGTGCGTTTTACTGAAGACGTGAAGCCAGAAGAAGTTAAAGCTAACTTGATGGATAAGTTTGGTAGTGCGGAAGTAAAAACTATCGGAAACTCACACCAATTGAAAATTTCTACTAAATATAAAGTAGACGAAAACTCAGCAGAAGCTGATGAGGAAGTACAAACTATGTTATTTGATGCCTTGAAGCCTTACTTACCTTCAGGAATGGCTTACCAAGATTTTGCCGATGGTAAAAACGGTATTGGTAAAGTATTGTCAAGTAAAGTAAGTCCAACCATTGCCGATGATATCAAGAAAGAATCTTTCTGGGCAGTATTAGGATCTTTGGTTGTAGTATTCCTTTACATCCTGTTACGTTTCAAGAAATGGCAATTCTCATTGGGTGCTGTTGCGGCGGTATTCCACGATATTATCATTGTATTGGGTGTATTCTCTATCACGCATTCTTTCATGCCATTCAGCATGGAAATCGATCAAGCTTTCATCGCGGCCATCTTGACGGTAATTGGTTACTCGCTTAACGATACCGTGGTTGTATTCGACCGTATTAGAGAGGTGCTTGCTGAGAAATTAGGATTCAAAGGAGGCGCTAATATCAACTCTGCAATCAACAGTACGTTGAGTAGAACCTTGAATACTTCCCTTACTACTTTGGTAGTATTGTTGGCCATGTTTACCTTTGGAGCAGATTCATTAAGAGGTCTATTGTTTGCCTTGATCGTTGGGGTAGTAGTAGGTACTTACTCTTCTGTATTCATTGCAACACCTATCATGTATGACTCTTTAAAGGATAAAGGTGAAGCACCAAAAGAAGACTAATAATTTCTTTATATAATTTGAAAAAGGCTACCGTTTTGGTAGCCTTTTTTATTGGCTAATTATTAGCTAAAAATTACGCTGCTCTATATTTTTTGAATTGATTATTTGACTAATTTTGAATTGAAAAATTAGACGTTACGTTTATGATTATTTTTGACTTTTTGGAGTGTGAAAGCACAACCTACACCTCCTAGAAAACTCCTCTTTGTTTCTCGATGGGGAGAAATATTGGATATTGCCTATGCTGCTTCACTAGAAGGCAATCAAGTAAAAATGTGTATTGAAGATAAGGACTCCCGAGAAATTGGCTTCGGGTTCCTTAAAAAGGTTAGGGATTGGAAAGCGCATATCGATTGGGCCGATCTTATAATTTTTGATTATACCGGCTATGGAAAGGAATGTGAAGACTTGCGAGCCCAAGGTAAATTGGTGTTTGGCGGCACTGAATATACCGATAGGTTGGAACTCGATAGGGATTTTGGCCAAAGCGAATTGAAACGCCACAAGATAAAAACCTTACCATATAAGGAATTCTTTAGTTTTCAAGAGGCTATTCAATACATTCAACAGCATCCCAATGCCTATGTTATTAAACCCTGTGGAGAAACGCAGGACATCAAACAATTGCTGTTTGTGGGGAGTGATGATGAAGGTTTGGATGTCATTAGGGTTTTGAAAGCCTACGAAAAATCTTGGGGAGACGAATTTGGAACATTTCAATTACAGAAAAAAGTAAAGGGTGTGGAGATTGGGGTTTCTGCCTTTTTCAATGGTACCGATTTTCTAGCGCCAATCAACATCACTTTTGAGCATAAAAAGCTCTTTCCTAAGGAGCTTGGTGTGTCTACAGGTGAAATGGGGACAAGCATGTTTTGGGCTGACAAATCGCCAATTTTTGAAGCTACTTTAAGGCATTTTAAAACTACCTTGGCGAAACAGAAGTTTGTCGGGCATATCGACCTGAATTGTATCGTTAATGGTAAAGGAATCTATCCATTGGAGTTCACCTCCCGTTTTGGATACCCGCAAATTTTGATTCAACGGTCTTCTATTGTTGAGCCTATCGGCGAAATGTTGTATAAAATTGCTTCGGGACAACAGTTTAGAATTTCGGTTAAGAAGGGCTTTCACGTAGGCGCGTTTATCGTAGTGCCTCCATTTCCTTATAATGATAAAAAATCCTTCGAGCTCTTTTCAAAGGACGCCGTTGTGGTGTTTAAAAGGAATGCCAAAGAAGGGGTGCACCCAATGCATTTGAAGAATGTGAATAATGAATGGCTGATTACCGGAAATACGGGGATTGCCGTTTTGGTAACTGGATCTGGACTAACCATGAAAGATGCCCAACGCTTGATGTATAACAGGATTCAAAACGTCATCATTAACAATGGATATTACAGAACCGACATTGGTGATCGTTGGTTTGAAGATTCCGATAAATTGTGGTCTTGGGGACTGCTGTAAATGATGGAACTATTAGACTACACGTATAAAGCTAATCTTTTTTTTGAAAAACTTCCAGAGGATTGGCAAGAGGCTATTGTGCCGTTTTGGGAAACTATTAAAGAAACCACAACACTTTATGTGATTAAAAATAACAATGAAATTATGGTGGGAGGGCTTGTGTTCAAGCAATGCCCACCAGATTTGTTGTATTATAAAGAAGGCGCCGAAAATTGGTTTTCAAACGGATATCTATATCTAGGTTTTATTTACACCATAGAAGCCTTTAGGGGGCAGAAATTGGGTTCCGATTGGTTGAGATTGGTAAGGGAAAACTATCCTCAAAATGGCTTTTGGTTAGCTATTGAAGATGAAACTTTGCATAGTTTTTATAGGACGAATGGCTTTGAAAAAAGTAAAAGCATTACAACATCATACGGTGAGACAGAAATCATCTATAGTTGTCCCCGTTGCTTTTAGAGTCTAGTAAAATCGATTCGATCTCCGGCACTTAAATTCCATTCATCAGAAAGCCCTCCGTTAATTTCCAACACATATTGGGCTGGGGCAGTGGAAGGCAAGGAAGTTTCATCAAAAGGCTTGGCATTTTTTTGGATATTGATAATGGTTTTATCCTTGTCAATAAAGATAATGTCCAAAGGAATCCGTGTGTTTTTCATATAAAAACTATGGAATTCTTCCCTTGGAAATATAAAAAGCATGCCTTGATTGTTTTCCATGTTGTTGCGATACATCAAGCCCGTTTGGGTTTGGTAGTCGTCATCGGCAATTTCAATGGCAATGGTTTTTATTAGGGAGTCGGAAGCGGCTTTGTAAAGACTGAGCGAGCCTTCTTTCTTAAATTCAACAATAATCTCTTTGACAACCTTGGGTTCATCCTTACAGGATATAGCCGTTAGGGCCATAAACATGGAAAGGAGAAGAAGGCTGCCAATAGATATTTTGCGCATTTTAGCTCAATTCAGTTTTCGGTTTGTATACAAACATGAAGTAAAGGCCAATAAGAATAAATGGAATACTTAACCATTGTCCTGTGTTCAACGCCCAATCGGCACGTTCTGCATTTTGGGCTTCCTTCACAAATTCTACACAGAAACGGATGGTCCACAAAAGCACTAGGAACAAACCAAACAAAAAGCCTTGTTGCTCGCTTTTGTTGGTTTTCCAATAGAAATACCACAAAATAAAAAACACCAAAATATAAGCTCCAGATTCGTAAAGTTGAGCGGGGTGTCTTGGCACTTGCATGTCCTGAGGCAGTTGCTTAAAGATCACGCCATAATCACTTCCTGTTGGTTTTCCAATAATTTCAGAATTGATGAAATTTCCCAATCTTACAAATACAGCACCAGAAGCTACCGGAATTACCACGCGGTCCAAAATCCATAGCACCGATTTATGAAGTACTTTTTTATTATAAAGATACATAGAAACAATCATGGCAATGGCAGCCCCGTGACTAGCCAAACCTTGAAAACCTGTAAAGTGTATGCCACCTTTAAAACTGAACGGTAAAAAGATGCTGAAAAAGTCTTCTTTGAACAGTTCTGGTTGGTAAAAAATCACATGTCCCAGTCGGGCACCCAACATAATCCCTACTACAGAATAGATAAAAAGTGAATCCAAAGACTCATCGCTTTGGTTTTCGTGCTTGTAGATGCGTTTCATGATGGCAAGTCCAAGAACAAACGCCACAATCCACATCATGCTATAATAGTGTAAGGTAAAAAAGCCTAAATCGATTCCTTTTGAAGGGTCCCAAACGAAGGATAAAAAATGCATATGATAAAAATTTTCAAGGGTAAATATAGCACTTTGAAAAAGACTACACGTTATGGTTTTGGTAAATTAATGTGTTGGGTTAGGGAACAGGGTCGTAACCACTGCCTCCCCACGGATGACAGCTCAAAATTCGTTTTATGGAGAGCCAGCCGCCTTTAAAAAGGCCGTGTTTTTGAAGTGCTTCTTTGGTGTAGTGTGAGCAGGTTGGTTGGTAACGACAAGTAGACGGTGTGAACGGGGATATCATTGTTTGATATACCTTGATAAGAAATAGAAAAGGAGCAATGAGCAACTTTTTCATGAGGCTAAATTATAATTAAATAAGGGCGCAATACTATTGCACCCTTTTATATTATAGGTAGACTGCACAACCAATTAGTTGGTCGTAAAAGTGGTGCCGTCTTTACCATCTTTTAACTGAATCCCTGCTTCGGCCAATTCATCTCTAATTTTATCAGACATGGCAAAATCCTTATTAGCTCTTGCCTCTTGTCTTAATTTGATCAACAGTTCTACTGCACCTGAAAGTTTATCTGTTCCAGAATCTTCTGCAGTTACATTCACCAAACCTAAAATATCAAACACAAAGGCATGAATGGTTTCCTTTAAAGTTTTTAAATCTTCTTCGGAAATGTTGGCGCTTCCTTCTTTCAATTGATTGATAAACTTAACGGCCTCGAACAGGTTGGCCACCAAAATAGGGGTGTTAAAGTCATCGTTCATGGCATCGTAGCAGCTCTGTTTCCATTCCAAGACATTAAAGGTAGAATTGCCCGAAGGAGTAATACTATCTAATACATTAATGGCATCCATAAGCCTGTAGAAACCTTTTTCACTTGCCAATAGGCCATTATTGGTAAAATCCAAGACACTTCTATAGTGCGCCTGAAGCATAAAGAAACGGGCTACACTCGGTGAATAAGCTTTTGTAATATGAGGATTGTCTCCAGAGAAAATTTCATTTGGCAAAATGTAATTTCCAGTAGATTTCGCCATTTTCTTACCGTTCATGATCAACATGTTGGCATGCATCCAATAGTTTACGGGCGCGTGGTTGTTGCAAGCTTCGGCTTGGGCGATTTCACATTCGTGGTGAGGGAATTTTAAATCCATTCCGCCTCCGTGAATATCAAATTGTTCTCCCAAATATTTGGTGCTCATAGCAGTACACTCCAAGTGCCAACCAGGGAATCCATCACTCCAAGGGGAAGGCCAACGCATGATGTGCTGTGGCTCAGCTTTTTTCCAAAGGGCGAAATCCTGTGGGTTTTTCTTATCTGTTTGTCCATCAAGTGCGCGCGTGTTGTGAATTAAATCCTCTACATTACGCTTACTCAAGATACCGTAAGGCTTGGTTTCGTTGTATTTTAAAACATCGAAATACACCGACCCATTTACCTCGTAAGCCAATCCGTTATCAATGATTTTTTTGATAAGTTCAATTTGCTCAATGATATGGCCTGTTGCCGTTGGCTCAATGCTTGGCGGTAAAAAATTGAAAGTATTCAGGATGTTGTGAAAATCAACAGTGTAACGTTGTACAACCTCCATAGGTTCAATTTGTTCCAAACGGGCCTTTTTGGCAATGCGGTCTTCACCAACATCAGCATCATTTTCCAAGTGACCAGCATCTGTAATATTTCTAACATAACGCACTTTATAGCCAAGATGCTTTAGATATCTAAAGATAACATCAAAGGACATAAAGGTTCTTACATTTCCTAAATGGACATTGCTATAAACCGTAGGTCCACAAACGTACATGCCTACATAGCCGTCGTTGATAGGTTTGAACGCTTCTTTTTGTCCGCTAAGTGAATTGTATATAGAAATAGGTTGTTGCTCGTAAAGTTGCATGCTGATATTTTACGTTAGGTTTTTAAACTAAAATTGGGTGTCTAATTTAATATAATCCAGAAATTCTCTACGGGTTTCTTTCTCTTTAAATTTTCCGCCAAATTCCGAAGTTACTGTGCTGCAGTCCACATCTCTGATTCCTCTAGAGTTCACACATAAATGTTTAGCATCGATAACACAGGCAACATCTTCGGTATTTAAAACCTTTTGAAGTTCTTTTACTATTTGAATGGTCAAACGTTCCTGTACTTGTGGACGTTTGGCAAAATAATCAACAATACGGTTCATTTTTGAAAGCCCTACTACAGTTCCGTTAGAGATGTAGGCGACATGGGCCTTTCCTACGATTGGAAGCAAGTGGTGCTCACAAGTGGAGTATACGGTGATGTTTTTTTCCACCAACATTTCTCCATATTTGTATTTGTTATCAAAAGTAGAGGCATTAGGTTTTTTGTCAGGGTTAAGGCCTCCAAAAATTTCTTTTACAAACATTTTGGCAACGCGCATTGGGGTGCCTTTCAAACTGTCGTCAGTTAAGTCTAAACCTAAGGTTTCCATGATATGGCGCACATCATCCTTGATGATATCGATTTTTTCATCATTGGAAAGTTTGAAGGCATCTTCTCTCATCGGTGTATTTGCCGAAGTACCAATATGATCGTTCCCTAAAGCTTCAAAATCTTCTATGTCGTTTTCTATTTTCATTTCAAAAATTCAAAATAAGCTCTTATTAAACAGATTGCAAAGATAAGCAATTAAAAAAATCAAATTGCGGGTAGGGGTTTTTTAATTTGAGCTGTTATATCATTGCACAAAGCAAGTGTTAAAATCATTAAGTAAGTGCTAATATTTTATTAAAAAACATTAAAAAAAACTGTAATTCATAGGTCTATCTTTTTATAGTCAAAGAAAAAGCCCACTAAAATTTATTTTAGTGGGCTTTTCTATAGTAATCTAGATATTATGTTGTTAAATATTAAAACCTAAGGTGACAACAAAATTGCTCACTTTGGAGTCGATTAGAGCGTTATCGGTAAGGCCCACATTGTAAAGTTGGTAGTTGACATCTTGTTTGGATTGATCGAAGGCTGCATCCAATTTGAAATTTCCAAAATTATAACCAATTCCAAAGGAGTAGCCGTTTAGATCGCCATACAAGTCGTTGTTTTTATAAGGACTTTCTTCAAATCTGTAGCCAGCTCTCAAGCTTACCCGTTGTATGCGATATTCACCTCCAAATCTGTAAGAGGAAGCTGTTGAAAGGGTGTTTCCAATCAATGAATTTTGACTAGAAAAATATGGGTCGGATTTAGGTTTGAATTTAGTGTTGGAATAATCTCTTATAGAATAGTCAAAACTTAATAGCCCTTTGTCTCCAAAAACATAGGCCAAACTTCCAGTGAATTTTCCAGGTGTCTGAAGTCTGTAGTCAGGGAAAACATTAATGATATTCGGATTGATAATTTGAGCAATTTCTTGGCCACCTTCGGTTCTGTAGGTTTCTAAATATTGAGTGGTTTCTTCTGCAATTGTATACCAAGTAGGTGAGGTGTACGTAGCTCCCAATCTAAGAGATTCGGTAAGTTTGCCTATAGCACCAAGTTGAAATGAAAATCCTGTTCCTATAGTATACAATCCGTTTTCAAAACCGACTTCATGGACCAAAGATCCAGAATTATTGTTGGATTCATTTAAATAGGTATAGCGCTCATAATTGATAAAATGAGTGTTCAAATTAAGTCCTAAATAAAGTTTGTCTTTAAATTGGGAAGACATGTTGAACGCTAACTTTCCATTATAGCCTCTTGCTGAATAGTAATAGTTTTGTCTGTAAGATCCTGGAGCGATATTGGAGATATATGAGGTGTTTTCATCCAAATCATTTTCAGGGTCTATGATATAGGATTCGTAACCCAAGAACGCCTGTTGGTTATTGTAGCCATAGGCGGAACCAATAGCAGAATAGGCTTCGGAATAGGATTCTCCTGGAAATGCAGAAATTTCATCAAGTCTTAAGCCTTGCGCATAGCCAGTGAAATAAGAAGCAATGGAGTTGTTGGTGTTGGTTCCTGAAGCAGTCCAATCATTATTAAAATTAGCCACTTTGTCATAGCTAACACCAAGAACAAATTTCTTCCAAGGAGAGTTTCCATTGGTATTATTAAAAACAAAAGCGCCTCCTATTTGGTTTAAGTCAAATTTGGATTCTGAAGAGGATCTGTTGTTACCGAAATAGTTCACATCATTGTTGATAGTTTGAACAGATAAAGAAAATGTAGCGTAACTACGCGTAAAAACAGATGATCCTGCAGGGTTGATGCTGATAGCTGATAGATCTCCTCCCAAGGCTCCAAAAGCTCCAGACATTGATCTAAATCTTGCTGTTCCCAGAATATCATCAAATGAATACCTTAAAGCGTCTGAGATGTCTTGTGCCATAAGTTGGGACATAGATAATGCCCCTATAATTAGGAAACTTAACTTTTTCATACAATTTGGTTATTGGATTATAAGTTGATTGAGGTTATGGTTTTAACGTCTTCTACCTGATGAAGAACGTGAACCGCCACCGCCTCCTCGGGTGCCCATATAGCCTCTAGAGGAACTTCCACTTCGCATACTTGGCATGCTACTTCTACTTGGTGTAGAGTAACTTCTAGTTCTAACGTTGGAAGAATTATTGGTTCTAGGGGTATAGCCAGAGTTGTTATTTCTTACTGTGTTAGATCTATTGTTTTGAAGCGTAGAGGTTCTGCTACTTGATCTACTCAGCGTGCTAGTACTTCTTCTTACAGAAGACCTGTAATCACGGGTTAAAGTAGAATTTTGTCTGCTGCGATTAACCGCAACTCTTCCTCCTGGGTTGTTATAATAGTTAGAATACCCTCTTCTGCCCGCATTATAGGAAGCGTATGGTCTTCTGTAATGTGGGTATCCGTAATAGGGGTATCCGTAGTAGCCACCGTAATAGCCTCCATAATATGGGGAGCACCATGGGTCATAATAACCCCATCCCCAGCCAACGTTCCAACCCCAGCCGTAATTCCAACCAACATTCCAATATGGGTAATAATTCCAAGCTCTCCAACTATAAGGGTTGTAGCCCCAATAGTTGTATCCCCAGTAGCCATATCCAAAATTGTTGTAATAGTTAATGGAAACTTCAGAGCTGTTGTCTCCCCAGCCGGCGTAACCTTTATAGTTATCTACTACAGCGGTAGTATCTTGCTCTTCATAATAATTCCCTTCATAAGATTCAATATCGGTAAAGATGATATCTTCAGATTGAGGAATCTCTTCATATTGTTGGGATTTTTCGGCAAAATAGGCTTTGTAGTAGCCATTGTTGCTCGCCGAAGTTTCTACTCGAGGGGCATCTTCATAAACAACACCATTTGAGTTGTATATACCATCGTTATCATAACCTGCATATTGGTAGGAACCGCAAGAGGTTAACAGGAATACAAAACCCAGTACAACAAATAATGGCAATTTTGATTTCACGTAGCTGTTAAATTGCATATCTCTTTAATTTTATTGTTGAACATTACAAAAATAGTTAGTTTTGCCGAACTATTCTTGTATTTAACATTAGCGCAATTTTTGTGCCAAAACACTTACGATGAGCAAAAATCTTACGAGCAGAGCCGAAGACTATTCAAAATGGTATAATGAATTGGTTGTGAAGGCTGATATGGCTGAGAATTCAGCTGTTAGAGGGTGTATGGTAATCAAGCCATACGGATACGCAATTTGGGAAAAAATGCAGGCCGAATTGGACAGAATGTTCAAGGAAACAGGGCATCAAAATGCATATTTCCCGCTTTTTGTTCCCAAAAGCTTGTTTGAGGCCGAAGAGAAAAATGCCGAAGGCTTTGCTAAGGAATGTGCGGTAGTAACCCACTATAGGTTGCAGAACGACCCTGACAATGCCGGTAAATTAAGGGTAGACCCAGAGGCTAAGTTGGAAGAAGAATTGGTAGTAAGACCGACTAGTGAGGCTATTATTTGGAACACTTATAGAGGGTGGATTCAAAGTTATAGGGATTTACCAATTTTAATCAACCAGTGGGCCAACGTGGTGCGTTGGGAAATGCGTACCAGATTGTTTCTAAGAACTGCAGAATTTTTGTGGCAAGAAGGGCACACTGCTCATGCCACAAAAGAAGAAGCATTGGCAGAAACGGAGCAAATGAATAAGATCTATGCCAATTTTGCAGAAAACTTTATGGCCATTCCAGTTATTGAAGGCGTGAAAACCGAAAGCGAGCGTTTTGCAGGTGCGGTTGAGACTTACTGTATAGAAGCTTTGATGCAAGATGGAAAAGCACTTCAAGCGGGAACATCGCATTTCCTTGGTCAGAATTTTGCCAAGGCTTTTGATGTGAAGTTTACTAATGCTGAAGGAAAACTGGATTATGTTTGGGCGACTTCTTGGGGAGTTTCTACGAGGCTTATGGGAGCTTTGATCATGACCCATAGTGATGATAATGGATTGGTATTACCTCCTAACTTAGCGCCAATACAAGTGGTTATTGTTCCTATATATAAGAGTGAAGAACAGTTAAACGCTGTTTCTGAAAAGGCACAGTCTATTATGGAGCAATTGCGTAAAATTGGTGTAAGTTGTAAATATGATGATAGAACAACGCATCGTCCAGGTGCCAAATTTGCACAATATGAGTTACAGGGAGTTCCAGTGCGTATTGCAATTGGTCCAAAGGATTTGGAAAATGGAACGGTTGAATTGGCTAGAAGAGATACACTTTCCAAGCAATCTGTAGCCATGGATGATTTAGTAGAGGTAGTAGACGGTTTGATGACAGAGATCCAAGAATCTTTATTTAATAAAGCCCTAGACTTTAGAAATACCCATATAACAGAGGTTGATACGTTTGACGAGTTTAAGGACGTTTTGGAAAACAAAACAGGATTTATATCGGCACATTGGGATGGAACACCTGAAACAGAACAGCAAATCAAAGAATTGACCAAAGCCACCATTCGTTGTATTCCTTTGGATAGAAAAGAGGAGGAAGGTGTTTGTGTGTATTCAGGCAAGCCTTCAAAAGGTAGAGTATTGTTTGCAAAAGCCTACTAAGAAAAAATTTTTTCAAAAAAGTTGAATTAGGTATTGCAGCATTTAAAAATAGTTGTATTTTTGCAACCGCAATTGAGAAATTGCTCGTTATTTGAAACGTATTGCAAGATTGAATAGTGAATTAATTTGCGAATTCAATAAATACAATGGCCCGTTCGTCTATCGGCTAGGACGCCAGGTTTTCATCCTGGTAAGAGGGGTTCGATTCCCCTACGGGCTACAAATAAAAGTACATTAATTTACTTGGAGATGTTGTAAGTGTAAGAAATATGTTTTACATTTGCGCTCTCGAAAACGAGACATTAATGGCCCGTTCGTCTATCGGCTAGGACGCCAGGTTTTCATCCTGGTAAGAGGGGTTCGATTCCCCTACGGGCTACAATTTTTTAATATAGAAAGAAAATGGCAAATCATAAGTCAGCATTAAAAAGAATAAGAAGTAACGAAGCTAAGCGTTTAACTAATAGATATCAGCACAAGACAACTCGTAATGCTATCAAAAAGTTACGTGGAATGGAAGTGGCTAAAGAGGCTCAGGAATTTTTGCCATCTGTTGTATCTATGATAGATAAGTTAGCTAAGAAGAATGTAATTCATTCTAACAAAGCTGCTAACTTGAAGTCAAGTTTAACTAAGCATGTAGCTTCTTTGTAGGAAGAAGAAAAAGATAGATTAAAAGTCTTTCCAAGCGGAAAGACTTTTTTTTGCTTCAAACTTATCTCATTCAATCTCGAAGGTATTCTTATTAGTTAAGGTAGTTCAGGAGTTGGAAATTATTAGTAAAAAGAAAACCCATGAATAAGTTCATGGGCTTTTTAATATACAATGTTTAAATACTTAATTTCTGTCCATTCATGGAGATCAGGAATTCTTCGTTGTTTCTGGTTTGTTTGAATGTTTAGGTCTAAATTTAAATTTTTAAATCTCATTACGGAATTCCGTAAAGTTATTTAAAAGTAAAGTCCTACTATTGTATTCCCAATAGTTATTTGAGAACAAATAACCAACCAACCTGATTTAAGACACGTCCAAACAGGCGTGTCTTTTTTTATTCTTCCAAGTAAATAAGGGGTTATCCTGCTGTTTTTATTGTTATTTTAGGGGCATGAAACCAACCTTGTCCATTCTGTTTATATGCCTTTTTGGGGTGGTGTTGCATATGCAGTCCCAACAAAAAGTGGATAGTCTTACCTATTATTATCAAGTTGTTAGTCGCCCAGAGTCCAATGCCCAATTGGCAAAAGCCTACAATTTTTATAAGCAACATAAAGATGAGAGTCTTCAGAAAAAAGATATTGAAAAAGCTGTATTTGATTTAAGATTGTTAGCTAGTATAGAAAAGAAAATGGGGTTGTTGTCTGATAGTGAAATTTCCAGTGTGGAGGCTTTGGAGTTGTTGGGACAGATGGAGGATTCTGAAAAAATAAAGGAAAACAGAATTGGCATTTACAACCATTTGGGAATCGTTTACCGAAGTTTGGACAATCCTTCAAAAGCCTTGGAGTTTTACAATAAGAGCTTGGAATTGGTTGAAGATGAGAGTAGCAGAGCAACCTTATTGAATAATATCGGGAATTTGTATATGGATGAAAGCGAATACACCAAGGCCTTGGTGTATTTTGAAGAGGCTTATACAAAATCCCCTCATTTAGGTGTTAAGATGACAGCGCGAATATTGGATAATTTGGGGTTGGCGCAATCCAAGTTGCACCAACCGGAAGCGCTTCAAAATTTGTTGGAGGCCTTATCCATAAAGGAAACTAACAATTATGTTCCGGGAATCATCACAAGCTATAGTCATTTGTCGGAATATTATTTGGACAGGGGAGATAGGGAAACGGCCCAGGATTATGCCAATAAGGCTTTGGGGTTGGCAAAAACGCTCAATAATCCACAGTATTTAGAAAGTACGTTGTCTACATTGTTGCTTCTAAACGGTACACCGGAAGTGGTTCAATATAAAAAGCTGAAGGATAGTTTGGAGAAGGCCAGAAGACAGGCCAAGGACAATTTTGAGTATTACAGGTACCAGTTTAGTGAACAACAACGCTTGTATGAGGAAAGTGAATTTGAAAGGCAAAGACTCATCATGATATTGGTATTGGTGATAATGGTTTTTGCTGCTGTCTATTTCATAGGAAGAATAAAGCACAATAAAGAGAAGCTTCAAAAAGTATTTGAAACCGAAACGCGTATTTCTAAAAAAGTACACGATGAGGTGGCCAATGATGTGTACCAAATCATGACCAAATTGCAGGCTAGTAAAGAAACTGAAGAGGTGTTGGACCATTTGGAAGCTGTGTACCGAAAAACTCGGGATATTTCCAAGGAACACAGTGATATTGATGTGGAACATAATTTCGGAGAAACCTTAATGGAATTATTGAAAGGCTTCAATACTGAAGAGGTTAGGGTTATAGTACAAAATATCTCTAAGGTGGATTGGAGGCTGCTTTCAAATTTGCAAAAGACAACCATTTACAGGGTATTGCAAGAATTGATGGTGAATATGCGTAAGCATAGTAAGGCTTCTTATGCGGTTTTAAAGTTCGAGCAAAAAGGAAAATGGATACAAATTCAATATACAGATAATGGCGTTGGCACTGAGCTCTGTAAGAAAAATGGACTTAGGAATACGGAAAACCGTATCAAATCCATTAAAGGTTCCATTACCTTTGAAACCAATAATGACGCCGGATTCAAGGCATTGATAAGAATTTGATAGCATGTTCAATAAAGTTTTAATAGTCGACGATTTAGGAAGTATTAATCAAGGTGTGGCCTCGGTATTGCAAACTTTAAAGGTTTCCAATGTGGTTCAGGCTCAATATTGTGATGAAGCTTATTTAAAACTCAAAAAGGCCAAAATGGATGGTGAGCCTTTTGAATTGTTAATTACCGATCTTTCTTTTAAAGCAGACTATAGGGAGCAGCAATTTACTTCGGGGGAAAGTTTGGTAAAGGCCATTCATCAGGATTTTCCAAACCTTAAAATTATTGTCTATTCCATAGAAGATAGGTTGCAAACTGTTAGGCAGTTGTTGGAATATGGTGTTAGTGCCTATGTGTGTAAGGGGCGCAGAGGTTTGTTGGAATTACAGCAGGCTTTGGATGAGGTTTTTAACGGAGGACAATTCCTTTCCAAAGAGATTTCACATGCCTTAAGTCAAAAATCAGAAATGGAGATTGAAGATTTTGATATTGAATTGATGCGGCAGTTGTCCTTGGGCTATTCGCAGGATCAAATCAGTAAATCTTTCAAGGAAGCCAAAGTGTACCCCAATAGTTTGAGTTCCATTGAAAAACGACTCAATAGACTTCGAATTCAATTTAATGCCAATAATGCCATTCATTTAGTGGCTATTGTGAAGGACTTAGGGTTGATCTAAAATAAAAATAGCGATGTTACGGATACCCGTAAAAGATATTTTATAGCATGCCCTATTTTTGACATGCTATTAGTTAATTGCATTAGGGAATTTTTTTACTGAAGGCGCATTCTTAGGGATGTGCCTTTTCTGTTTCGTTAAAACGAAAAGGATTTAAGGGGAATTTTGAAAAGAGTCAACCTAAAATTTCACTGTCTCCATGGCACATGCGCCCCAAGGGCCAAACGACATTTTTCCTTTTAGAAGGTCTATTTCAACCAAAAGTGTTTTGAGTTCTTTATTGGCGGTCCAATAGGTTATTTGGTAACTGTGATAGTGTTTGCTACTGTCTTCCACAAGAAATTTTAAGGAATCCAACGAGCTGTAATCGTCAAGTTCATAAAGGAACGAAGTCAAAAGTTCCTTGGTGTCTAAATCCTGTACCATGGTTGGCGTTTTTTTGTAAACGTAAAATTAATCCATGATTTGTAGCTGGGCAACTTTAAAGGCTACTTTCAATGTTAAGTTTTTAGGGTGTTTTTTCATTTTACTTTAGCTGTCTGGAACATATAAAAAAAGCACCCATCAGAGGGTGCTTTTTTAGAAAGTTATTTATCTAGTTAGTGCTTAACATAGAATTTACCGGTATAATTTCCAGCTTTTACAAAATACCAACCTTCAGGGTAGTTTATTACATTTACTGTTTTACCTTTTCCTTTATGTACTTGGTAGCCTGTTGTGTTGAATATAAAGATATTCCCAGGATGATCTGTTTCCAAGGTTACATATTCGCTGGTTGGGTTAGGGTAGCATTTTACCGTATTTTGGGTGTCAAAAGCACTAACTTGGGGAGCCGCCGTTGTTGGAGCTACACAATCAAAGCTAAATTCAAAGAATGAATCTGAACCTATATTTTGTTGCTTTTCTTGAGACGTACTACCATCATTGGTTGCTTTTACTTTGGTGTTTACAGGTAGGAGCTCCTCACCGCTAGGATTAAAGGGCATATAAGGTCCATATCCGTAACGGTATACATATGTGCCGGATGTCCCGCCACATAAATTTGCCATAGCTAACACTGTTTGGAAGTCAAAACTAGAATCAGCACCAGTGTTTTGCTGCATCTCTTTAGAGGTTCCTTTGTAAGAAACTTGCACTTTGGTGTTTCCTGACAATAATTCCTCTCCATCTATAGGGTTGAAAGATGTGTATGAGCCATAGCCAAATCTGTATTGCCATGTAGCATCTGCAGTGATATCATTATCAGGATTAGACTCTACAAGGCTAGCGGTTACTTGTACAGTATTGAAGTCAAAACTAGCATCTGCACCAGTGTTTTGTTGCATTTCCTTAGAAGTTCCTTTATGAGAAACTTTTACTTTGGTATCGCCTGGTAATAACTCTTCTCCATTTACAGGATCTAGAATTGAATAAGAATCATAACCAAATCGGTATTGGAAAGTTGCTTGCCCAGTAATATCAGCAGAAAGAGAAGTCTCAAGGTCAGCTGTCACCTTTACAGTGTTGAAGTCAAAATGTGAGATAGCACCAGTGTTTTGCTGTATTTCCTTAGAAGTTCCTTTATGAGAAACTTTCACTTTAGTATTTCCAGGTAGCAGTTCCTCTCCTGTCGTAGGGTCGAAAGAAGTGTATGGGCCATACCCAAATCTGTATTCCCAATTATCAGCTTCGTTAGTGATATCAAGAGGAAGCGAAGTCTCAAGGTCTGCAGTCACTTTTACGGTGTTGAAAATAAACATATGGTTGCTCTGAACATTCTGTTGGATTTCTTTTGAGGAATCTTTATAGCTAACATTTACCTTAGTATTACTTGGGTTACCATCGATAAAAGTCCAAATACCGTTGCCTGTGGCATCGGTGCCTATGGTAGTGTAGCTTCCGTAACCAAAACGGTATTTAAATTCAGCATTGGCCAAGCCATTGTCTTCGCTATCCAGAAGTTGTACAAAAATAGGAGCTTGCTCTTGGGCACAACCATCAATGGCCACAGAGGTTTCTAGGTCAAGGTTACCATTGTTATAGAATCTGAAATCGTAAGTGCCTGGGAACATATAGGTGTTACATGGCAAGGTTAACCAATGGGTACCATAATCATTGTATTTTACCATATCGGAGTTAAAGCAAACTCGAGTTGGGTAGAATTCAACCTTAGTAGAAGTATTTACGGAAGGGTCAGCCAATATAATTGATTTGGTTTCGAAAGTGTAAATATTCTTAGCTCTAAGGTCATAAGTTCCTGGGAACAATTCAATAGAAGCATTACCATCAACTCCTGTAGATTGTGGATCTAAATCGATCCAGTGAGTACCGTAGTCGTTGTATTCTACTTCAATACCTTCAATAGGCATGTTGGTGTCACAGTCTTCTAGATGAGCAACGGCCAATGCTGTTTGGAACTCTACCACATCCGTACTTCCTGATGTTGGTATGTTCAACGTGTTTTCCTGAACAGAATAGTTCTTTTTAGCTCTGAACTTAAAGTCGCCAGGGAAAAGCTCTATACTCGCATTACCATTAGCATCGGTGTATTGAGACTCAAGGTCTATCCAATGTGTGCCGTAGTCGTTGTACTCAGTTTCTATGCCATCAAAATTAGCCCCATCATGTTTTTTTACATGAGTGGTAAATGTTGAAGTTTGGAACTCTACTGTTCCCATTGCTCCAGAACTTGTCAACTCCAGTGTATTTTCCTGTACAGAGTAATTCTTTTTTGCTCTAAACTTAAAATCACCAGGGAAAAGTTCAATGCTGGCATTACCATTGGCATCAGTGTATTGAGAATCCAAGTTTATCCAGTGCGTACCATAGTCGTTATACTCGGTTTCAATATCTTCAAAGGCAGATCCATTAGTGTGCATTACAAGGGCAACATATTTAGAGGTTTGGAAGGTAATTAGGCCCGCTTCTGAAGTGATAAATTGGGTGGAGTAGTTTTTGCTAGCACTGAATTTCCATGAGCCTTCAAAGTCTGCGTTTAAAACATAAAGATTTCCATTTTCATCTGTTGTTCCAACATTAACATAATGGGTGCCGTAATCATTGCGTTTGATGGTAACGTTAGGTAGTGGACTACCATCTGCTTTTAAGGTCTTAAACAGGTAAACATTCCCTATTTCAGTATTACAATCAATTGTGACGTTTGGGATACTTATGTTGCCGTATTTAAAGATATATTCTCCTGTTAAAAGATAGCTAGGGTTGGTATAGGTGCCCCATCCATTTTGGTAAAATTGTACTTTTTCATTAAAATTGATATTTAACTCAACAGCAGTAAAATCAATATTTTGAGATAAGCCTGATATAACAACACTATTTTGGGTTTCGATACCATGGTTGAAATAAGTTTTAAAATGATAAGTTCCCGATAATAATTCTGTTGAAGTATTGGAGTCATATTTTGAAGACCAACCATTTTGATAATGTTGTACTAAACCTCCTGTTATGGCTGTATTATCATTACATGGTGTTAACGTAGGTGTTACGGTAACAGTTACAAAAGGAACTTCCTGTGCTTGACCGGAAATATCAATATTGGATTTATTTTCAATACCATTATTGTAGTAGGTTTTGAATATGTAAGTTCCTGCAAGTAATTCTGTAGAAGAATTTGAATTGTATTTTTCAGACCAACCGTTTTGGTAATGTTGCGCCAAGCCTCCTGTTAATAAATTGTTTTCAGAATCTTTTAAGCTAGGAGTTACGGTTACAGTAACAAAGGGAACTTCTTGGTTTCTGTTTTCTGGCAATATTTCGACAGGCATAGTTTCAATACCATTATTGTAATAGGTTTTGAAAATGTAACTCCCTGGAAGTAAGTTTATAGGTGTGTTTGAGCTATTCTTGTCAGACCAACCATTTTGATAATGTTGTGCCAAACCACCTGTTAGTATATTATTATCTGAATCTTTCAAGGTTTGGGCTACTGTCACCGTTCTAAAGCGAACTTCTTGTCCGTTACCTGATACTTCTGCAGTTTTTGTTTGAATACCATTATTGAAATATGTTTTGAAGGTATAAGTTCCCGGTAGCAATTCTTTTTGAGTATTAGAATTATACTTGTCAGACCATCCATTTTGATAATATTCTACTGTACCACCCGGAATTTTATCTAAATCCTTATCCTTTAAACTGGCAGTTACAGTTACAGTTTTAAATACAACTTCTTGTGTAGTGCCAGAAACAGCAATGCTTTTTGTTTCAATACCGTTATTAAAGTACATTCTGAAACTAACATTAGAAGAAGACGTTTCATAGCTAAATACACCGGAACCGTTGTTTGTTAATGATTTCCAGCCAGAGTCATAAACACTTAATGTGGCAGAATTTGCTTCAGGAACATTGATGCCGTTGCTGTTTGTCAGCTTGATAGTAATGTTCGTTTGTGCCATTAATGTTGCAGCAGAAGTGAATAGCCAAATAAAAAGTAAGTAGGAGAGGGAACGATAAATAGGTTTTGGGGTCTTGGTTGGTGGTTGGTTAAATGCACCATTGGTAATGGATTTGTCCATGAATAAATAATTAAGGATTAATAATTAATAAATGAATTGATAGTTATACTTATATAGTATTGCTATAACATCGAGGGGGAAAAATGGCGGATTCGGGGCACGAATCGGTATTCAATGTAAAGTAGGTCGTGTAGGTGGTTCGGGGCAAGTGTTTCGTTTGTAGTGTTTTACCTTTTTTTTGATAAAGCCAACAATCAATATGTAAGTAAAGGAAAAATTTATAAAGATAAATCCTACTTAAGTTAAATAAAAGTTAAATCGAATGTATGTGATTAGAAGAGTTGAAAATGAAGTGCTTTTCACGTAAAAGAGCTTATAATTACCTTATGTATAAACTGAGGGAGGAGTTTTGCTCAGGGAAAAATCCTAGTGTTTTTTCTAGAGGAGTTAAAATGTATGGGAAGAAATTGGAACAGTTAGTCCAAGGCATTTTTGGTGATGTAGGCACGCCAACCAATAATAGCCATTTGAAGTTTGTTGGCTTTGCTAAGGTCTAATTGCTTTTTGCTGAAACTTGGCAGTAAGTGTTTGTTCAGTTTTGCGATGCTCTTAAAAAGGTGTTTTTTCATCTCGCTAAGATATTGAGAACTTAAAAATAGTAAAACTTATTCTAGAACTAAGTTTTACTTAAAAGGTCCAAATGGTTATCTGATAGAGAATATTAAATCGATTAATATTTTAGCAAGAGTGATCATGGTGTTATGGTTTTAAGGGTTAATAAATAGATTAAATTCTTGATTGTTTTTTAAAGATATCAGGAGGAACACCTTATTTCCAAGCATTTTTAAGGAAATTAATGAAATTGACTTCTAATTTATAAGTAAAAAAATAGTATGTATTGCAAATTGAAATGCTTATGTCTTCGAATATATTTTTAAATGTAAGTCTTAAGTTTGCTTTGTGTTTTAAACTGTAATAATTCTAGGGGTTTTTTGAAGGTGTTTTTGAAATCCTGTGGAAGTTGGGGAAGGAAAAGGGCCGTTTTTAAGGAATTCATCTTTTTTAGAATTCCAAAAGATTCAAAAAGGAGATTTTAAAAGGTTCATTTTTGAAAATGGAAGAAGGTCTTTTTAACAAAAAATGCCCAACTATTTAGTTGGGCATTTTTTGCTAGTTAATTGATTTTACAAAAACATTATCAACGTATTTTCCAAAGACTATGTTTGGAATGCCATCGGGATCTTCAAAAGTGGCACTTGACTTTTTGTTGTTATTGTTGTTCAGTGATATTTTCAATTTGACAATCTCTCCTGCTTTATTGCGTTTTAGTTTGGAGTATTTTACTGTCACGTTTTTTTGAGCTAAAGCTTCTTTATGTGCTTCTAATGCAGAGTCCGAAGTTTCTTTTGAGATTTCAAAGGGGGCGTAGAGCTCATTATTTCTAATTTCATAAGTTTTGTTTCCTGATGTGTTCCTGATAACGATACTAGAGCCGTCATCTGTAGTCCAAGTATTATTGCCTTTAGTGTTAATGATAATGACCCCTTCTTTGCCATCTGCGCCATATAATTCAATAGCCTTATTATCTTTATAAACATTTACGGAATTAATGTTGTTAGGAGAAATATTGTGGGCTTCTGCCACGGTAGCCTTTTTGCCGTCTATAATGTAAAGAACATTGTCTCCCACTTGTGCCGTCTTCACTTTGGCGTTTGAATTGTCATTTTGGTAAGCATACACATCAACGGCTTCACCATTTTTACTGGTCCAATTTGCTTTTGAAACTTCATTAACAATATATATGGAGTCACCGCTTTCTGGGGAAAAGTAGACATCATTGCTAGTCGCTGCTTTATGTTCCTTTTTAATGATGATTTTGGTAGGAGTTCCTTCTTTTAAGGTGTCTCTGGTAACGAAGTAAATGTTTTTGTCTTCTCCTGAAATGGTTGAGGCTTTCGCTTCTCCCATTGTAGATACCGTTCCAAAACTAAAACCTTCATCATTGTAGTTAAACACAAAAGGTTTGATGGGTTCTGTACCATTAAGGTTAAAGTTGCTAGATCCCTTTTCAGTTTTGGCCTCGGCAGAAATGGCAATAATTTCCCCTTTGCTGTTGCGTTCAATATTACTGAAACTAAGTGTTACGCCTTCTTTTTTTGCAGCAGCTTTAACAGTTTCAAATTCCTTTTCAGAGAAATCTTTGGTAATGATAATTTTTAGTTCGGTAGTTTCTGGAGCTCCATTAAGAGTAGTTGCTGTTTCAGGAACATTGGGGATGAGCTCATTGTTTACGTTGGCTTCAACAAGCACGGTCTTGGTATGGAAGCTCATTAAAAACCAAGCTAGGACAGGCAGTATCAAACTGTACTTCCAAGCCTTTAATTTGTGTGATTTGGATTTGTGTAACATAACGATTCGTTTTTTGATTAATGATGTATAAAAATTGTTGGCCAAGGCCAATTGATGATTAGAAGTTGAGGTTTTTAGCAATAGCATTTGATAGCTCTTTTCACTATTGGCATGTTGCTGAGCGTTACCATCGGCAATAAATTCAAGGTTTTGAGAGAGGGCTTTCTTGTAGAGCCATATAAACGGATTAAACCAAAGTAAGGCCGTAGCCAATTGAATGAGCAGTACATCTATAGAATGTAGTTGTTGTGCGTGCACTTTTTCGTGGTTGATGATATGTTGGAGTTCACTTTTGGTAAATTGGGTTGGGTTGTAAACAATATGGTTGAAAAATGAAAATGGCGTTAGATTTTTGTTAGTTTCAATAAAGATGTATTTGCCAAAAGCTTGTTTTCGATGTTTTTTCAAAAGAAGGAAGAGGGAGGTGATTTCAAACAGGAGTTTAGATAAAAAGAATATTACTCCAAGACCATATATCCAAGGCAACACATCTGTTAGTTCCCAGGCATCTTCCGTTTCAGGTTGAGCCAAAGGTTCTATGGTGAAATTGGCCGTCACGGGTGCAGGCGTATATTCCATGTAAATAGGAATAACGATTAAAGGGAAGATGGCTGCCAAAAGCAATCCTAAAATTAAGAATGCTCGGTTGGATTGAAAAAAGGTTTCCTTTTGCAGAAACAATTTATAACAAGCATAGAATAGGATGATGATAGCCGATGATTTCAATAAATATTCCATGATCATGATTTGTTTTCAATTAGGGAAATGATCTCTTTCAACTCTTCAACACTAATCTTTTCTTCCTTGGCAAAAAACGACACCACATTTTTATAGGAATTATTGAAATAGTTTTCAATGGCTGTATTCATAAATTTCTTTTTGTAATCTTCTTTGCTTACAATGGGGAAGTATTGGTGGGTTTTGCCGTAGGCTTGATAGCTAACATATCCTTTTTCCTCAAGATTTCTTATAATGGTTGAAAGGGTGTTATAATGTGGTTTGTCTTCTTTTATTTCAGCAAGGACATCTTTTACAAAAGCTTTTTCAAGCTTCCATAAAATGTGCATGATCTCTTCTTCTTTGTTTGTTAACTTTTGCATGATAAAGGAATTATAGGTTGTTCAAACTTATAACTATTTTTATAGTTACACAACTATATTAATAGTTTTTTAACGCGTTTTATAGTTGATGACTTTGAAAACTGTCAATAATAAAGAAAATGTCTATGTAAGTGTTTTAGAAAATTTTGGATGTAATCTGTAATGTAATAGGGATATAACAATTGTAAAAAATACAAGGCTTATCTCTTGATTGTTGGCTATATTCGCAAAAAAATAATTTATGATGAGCATTGTTTGGGTGGTATTGGGACTATTGCTACTTGTGGTTGGTGGAGAGTTTTTAGTAAGATCGTCTGTGGCATTATCCTTTAAGTTGAAGTTGTCAAAATTGGTGATTGGTATGACGGTAGTATCCTTTGCTACCTCGGCACCAGAGCTATTGGTGAGTTTGCAGGCTGCTTTGGAAGGCTCTTCGGATATTTCCCTTGGGAATGTCATCGGGTCCAATATTGCCAATATTGGTTTGGTATTGGGGGTTACGGCTTTTATTTCGCCGTTAGTGGTTGATAGGGATTTTTATAGACTCAATTGGCCTATGATGATGATTTTGTCCATGCTCTTGTATGCTTTTTTAAAGCAGGACATGTTGTTGAGTGTGTGGGAAGGTGTGTTTTTTATGCTGGCATTGTCTGTCTTTTTGTTCATCATGATTAGGAATTCCAGAAAAAAGATCAAGGTAGACCTTTCGGAAGAAGTGGACGATGCGCTTCAGGAAACTTCCAATTTCAAGATTGTTGTTTGGCTGTTGATTGGTGCTGCTGCACTGTATTTTGGAAGTGAATGGTTGGTAAGAGGAGCCAAAGAACTAGCTTCAGCTGTAGGTGTGAGTGAATATGCCATATCGGTAACTGTGATTGCCGTTGGGACCAGCGTGCCTGAATTGGCCGCTTCTGTAATTGCGGCATTAAAAAAGGAGAAGGCTATTTCTTTGGGGAATTTAATAGGGTCCAATATCTTTAATATTGCTTCGGTTTTGGGGCTAACGGCTATTATAAAACCTATTTCAGTAAATCCTGAAACGCCTGAAATTCTCTCTACAAATATTTTCTGGATGATAGGTTTTGCGGCTATTTTAATTCCTATGGTATTTACTCCAAAACGATATGAAATAGGTAGGTTAAAAGGGATGGTGTTGTTTGGTGCCTATTTGGTGTTTGTGTATTTATCGGTTGGTGTATAGTTTCTTAAACCTGAAAATCCGCAGGATTTTCAGGTTTAAGAAACTAAGATAGCAAAGTTGTGAGGATTTTCCGTGAGGAAAATCAGAAGCAATGGATTGTACACGGTGTTGTAAAACGTTTTTATTTAATACAAATTTGAATCCATTGTTTTTCAATTGGCTGTGCAAACAATCTGTTTATGTACGGAAAACTTGCTTTCCAAACTTTCAAATTGTTTTGGTTTTTAAACTCAATTAAATAAATACCTCGTTCAGGTATATCTAGTGTCATTATCTTTTTTGCTTTTTCACCAAACTCATAAGATTGATTACGCCATTGGGTTATTTTCGGATTAATTACTTTGCCACTTTTCTTATTTGTCAGTGTGAAAGTGAAATTTTCTACCACAACGTCCCATCCTCCTAGTACATAGATACTAAATATTCCCGTGTAAAGTTCTAGTTCTTTGTTCTCGTCAACAATTCTTATAGGTTTGATCATAATTCAAACTAAGGTCAAATTTTAAGTTTATAAAATTCCTAAAAATTTGCGCGTTAACCAAAGAAATTAATTTCGTTTTCGTGATATTAGTAATGTTTTACAACGGTGGCATAAAAAAAAACAAAAGCTTACAAATGAATGTAAGCTTTTGACCATTTATGTGATTATGAACAAATTTAATCCAATACTGCAGATTTTACTGTCTTCACAATTCTACCGGCAATCTTGTATGGGTCTCCGTTAGATGCTGGACGACGATCTTCCAACCATCCTTTCCAACCTTTCTCAACGGTAATAATTGGAATTCTAATTGAAGCACCTCTATCTGAAACTCCATAGCTGAAATCGTTGATAGAAGCAGTTTCGTGTAAACCTGTTAAACGCTCGTCGTTAAACTCTCCGTAAACTTCGATGTGCTCTTTTACAACTGGACGGAACGCTTCACAAATTTTCATATAAGTTTCTTTGTCTCCACAAGTTCTCAATACAGAGTTAGAGAAGTTTGCGTGCATACCAGACCCGTTCCAGTCACCTTTAATTGGTTTTGGGTGGTATTCAATATAGTAACCATATTTTTCAGTCAAACGATCCAATAAATAACGTGCTACCCAAATTTCGTCACCAGCTTTTTTAGCGCCTTTAGCAAACAATTGAAATTCCCATTGACCACAAGCAACTTCTTGGTTGATTCCTTCAAAGTTCAAACCAGCTTCAATACATAGGTCAGCGTGCTCTTCAACGATATCTCTACCGTGAGTGTTTTTACCACCTACAGAACAGTAATACATTCCTTGAGGACCTGGGTAACCTCCAATAGGGAATCCTAATGGCAATTGAGTATGAGTGTCCATGATGAAGTATTCTTGTTCGAATCCGAACCAGAAATCGTTGTCATCATCATCAATGGTAGCTCTTCCGTTTGATTCGTGAGGAGTTCCATCAGCGTTTAAAACCTCTGTCATTACCAAGTACCCGTCTTTTCTTGCTGGGTCAGGGTAAATAGCAACCGGCTTTAAAAGGCAGTCAGAAGATCCGCCTTCAGCTTGTTTTGTTGAACTTCCATCAAAAGACCAAATAGGACAGTCTTCTAATTTACCACTAAAATCTTCTTCGACTTTAGTTTTACTTCTCATGTTTTGAGTAGGGTAATAACCATCTAGCCAAATGTACTCAAGTTTAGATTTTGCCATTGTATAAAAATATTATCAATTAATAGGGCAAATATAAATGATTTGATATTAACTGCCTTTTTTTAGGGGGTATTTTATTAACAGGTATTCTTTTTTTTAATTAAGCCCTGTTTTTTTTAGGGTTATTTTTAAAACGGGTGCTTTTTTAGGGGTAAAAATGCGATTTTGTTAATAATTTAGGTGAAATTGCTTTTACTGAAATGGGCTTACCCGCTATTTTTGTGGTCTAAATATTTAAATATGTCAACATTACGATTTCATGCTGTCAAGGAGTCTTTTGATAGGGTGCCCTTAAAAATGGATTTTGAAGAGCGCCGCTCTGCCATTTTTGGTTCAAAGGTTTTTAATGAAGTGGCCATGCGCCAATTTTTAACCAAAGAGGCCTGTAATAGTGTTATGGATGCTAATAGATTTGGCTTTAAAATAGATAGAACGATTGCGGATCATATAGCTGCAGGAATGAAGGAATGGGCTATATCTAAAGGAGCTACTCATTATACACATTGGTTCCAGCCTTTAACGGGAGCCACGGCCGAAAAGCATGATGCCTTTTTTGAGCCTGTAGGCGGTGGTGTTGCCATAGAAAAGTTTGATGGGGGGCAATTGGTGCAACAAGAACCCGATGCGTCAAGTTTTCCGCATGGAGGTATTAGAAATACCTTTGAAGCTCGTGGGTACACGGCTTGGGATCCTACCTCTCCGGCATTTATATATGGGACCACTTTGTGTATTCCTACGGTTTTTGTGGCCTATACAGGTGAGGCTTTGGATTATAAAACGCCATTATTAAGAGCTTTACAGGCAGTTGATAATGCGGCTGTGGCAGTCTGTAAATATTTTGATAAAAATGTAAGGAAGGTGAATGCTTCCTTAGGTTGGGAGCAGGAGTACTTTTTAATAGATAGTGGCTTGGCGGCCTCTAGACCGGATATTGTACTTACCGGAAGAACTTTGTTAGGGCATTCTGCGGCTAAAGGTCAGCAATTGGATGATCATTATTTTGGAACTATACCAAATAGGGCGATGGCTTATATGCGTGATTTGGAAAATGAATGCATGCTTTTGGGAATTCCTGTGAAGACACGTCATAATGAAGTAGCTCCAAACCAATTTGAGTTGGCGCCCATATTTGATGAGGCCAATCTGGCGGTAGATCATAACTCCTTATTAATGGATGTTATGAATAAGGTAGCCGAAAGGCACCATTTTAAGGTGTTATTTCATGAAAAGCCTTTTAAGGGAGTTAATGGATCTGGGAAACATAACAATTGGAGTTTAAGTACCGATACAGGTGTGAATTTGTTGAGTCCAGGAAAAACACCAATGAGCAACCTTCAGTTTTTGGCCTTTTTTATCAATACCATAAAAGCGGTCCATGATAATGAGGAATTACTTCGTGCGGCGGTGGCTTCGGCTAGTAACGATCACAGGCTAGGAGCTAATGAGGCGCCTCCAGCAATTATGTCGGTATTTATTGGTCAGCAGTTAAGTAGTGTGCTTAATGAATTGGAGAATGTCACTGATGGAAAATTATCACCTGCAGAAAAGACGGATTTAAAGTTGAATGTGGTTGGAAAGATTCCTGAAATATTATTGGACAATACCGATAGGAATAGAACGTCGCCTTTTGCCTTTACTGGGAATAAATTTGAGTTTCGGGCGGTAGGTTCAAAGGCTAATTGCGCCAATCCTATGACGGTATTAAATACTATTGTTGCGAAGCAGTTAATGGATTTTAAGGAAGAAGTGGATGTGTTGATTGATAAAAAGAACCTTAAGAAGGATGAAGCTATTTTTAATGTTTTGAGGGAGTATATCAAAATTTCAAAGAACATACTATTTGAAGGGAATGGCTATAGCGAAGCATGGGAAAAGGAAGCTAAAAAGCGTAAGTTGAGCAATAATAAAACTACGCCAGAGGCTTTGAAGGTAAAAGTATCCCCAAAAGTGATTGAATTGTTTGAGAATTTAGGGGTGATGAATAAGGTGGAAGCTCAGGCTAGGTATGAAATAGAGATGGAAGATTACATTCATCGCATTCAAATAGAAGGCCGCGTGCTAGGGGATATTGCCAGAAACCATGTTGTGCCAACGGCGGTTCGCTATCAAAATATATTGATAGAGAATGTGAAAGGTTTAAAGGAAATTTTTGGAGCGGAGTTTAAGGAATTGGCAAAGGAACAATTGAATCTTATTAAGGAGATTTCTGGGCATATCGAGTCTATCAATTTCAATGTAACAAAGATGATTGAGGTAAGAAAAGAAGCCAATAAAATTCAAGCGGTAGATAAGAAGGCTACGGCCTATTGCAACACCGTAAAACCAATGTTTGATGAGGTAAGATACCATTGCGATAAATTGGAATTATTGGTTGATGACGAGTTGTGGCCATTAACAAAATATCGTGAATTATTGTTTGTTAAGTGATTGATTTTGTGAAATTTACAATTGAAATAGCGTATCTCAAGGTATAGGGCTGTACGTAATACCACGTACTTAAAAGCTTATTAAAATGCATTTCGTCTTAGTATTTTACGAATTATCGAAATTATTGATTATTGGTGATAAAAAAGCTGTGAATCATTTACAAGTGGAAACATAATTTGTTACATTTACAGTGCTATTAATCAATTATTTGTAAAATGAAGAAGTTACTGCTAAGCGTAGCCGTACTCATGTTTGCTACATTGTTGTTTTCTCAGGAGGATTCCGAAGATAAGAAAGACGATTTGAAAAAAACGGACAATATAGTTTCGGTACAGAAAGGGAAACCGGCAACGGATATGTGACATTCTTTTACAGCTACAAGATGTATTTAAAACTTTAGTTTTTAGTTTAATGTTTTAGTACGAGAAAGACAAGTAAATTAGTTCTTAATTTATTTGTCTTTTTTTTTGTGTTAAAAGCCAGAAGTAAGTCTGGTTTCCTCTGAAAAATAAATTACAATCCTTATTTTTGTGCCATAATTCGATTTCATGAGCCAAGATATAAGTAAAAGATACGCACAACGAGGTGTTTCTGCCTCCAAAGAAGACGTTCACAATGCGATTAAGAATATTGACAAAGGATTGTTTCCTAAGGCCTTTTGTAAAATTGTGCCCGATTTTCTTACTAACGATGAAGACTATTGTTTGATCATGCATGCCGATGGTGCTGGAACGAAAAGTTCCTTGGCCTATATGTATTGGAAGGAAACAGGAGATGTGTCTGTTTGGAAGGGAATTGCTCAAGATGCCTTGATCATGAATATTGATGATCTTTTATGTGTAGGAGCTACAGATAATATTATGTTGTCCTCTACTATTGGAAGAAATAAAAACTTGGTTCCAGGTGAAGTGATTTCTGCAATTATTAATGGAACTGAAGAATTGATTTCAGAATTAAAGGATTTTGGAGTGACCATTCATTCTACAGGAGGTGAAACTGCCGATGTAGGAGATTTGGTGCGTACCATTATTGTAGATTCTACGGTTACAGCTAGAATGAAACGTGGCGATGTTATTGACAATGCCAACATCAAAGCAGGTGATGTTATTGTTGGATTGTCGTCTTCTGGGCAGGCTAGCTATGAAAAGGAATACAATGGAGGAATGGGAAGTAATGGTTTAACTTCTGCCCGTCATGATGTATTCCATAAATATTTGGCGGAGAAATTCCCAGAGAGTTTTGACGCTTCTGTCCCAGAGGAATTGGTGTATTCAGGGCAAGTGAAATTGACTGATGCAGTTGAAGATTCTCCATTGGACGCCGGTAAATTGGTATTGTCTCCAACAAGAACCTATGCGCCAATCATCAAACGGATTTTATCAAAATATGCAAGTGAGAATATCCATGGGATGGTACACTGCTCTGGTGGAGCCCAAACCAAGGTGTTACACTTTATAGATGCACTACATGTTATCAAAGATAATCTGTTCCCTGTGCCGCCATTGTTTAAGTTAATCCAAGAGCAGTCAAAAACCGATTGGAAAGAAATGTACCAAGTGTTTAACTGTGGGCACAGAATGGAATTATATGTGTCTCCAGAAATTGCTGAAGATATCATCGCTATTTCTCAATCTTTTAATGTCGATGCACAAATAGTAGGGAGAGTAGAGGCTTCTGAAAACAAAAAACTTACAATAGAAAGTGAATTTGGAACGTTCAACTATTAATTAAATGTAATCTATTATAAGTTTTTGGGTTTGATGAAAAATGTTTTTGTTCTGTTATTTGTTCTAAGTGTGCAATGCGTTTTGGCGCAGCCTGACTCGTTATTTGTAAAAAAACCGATCAAGCACGACATAAAGCCAAAATGGACGCAAAGCAACAAGTTAGGGTTTGATTTAAGTGAAGTAGCTTTCGTGAATTGGAATTCTGGGGGTAGCAACTCTATTTCTGCCTTATTGGGATTAACCTCCAATTTAGGATACAAATACAAGAATTTTTCATGGCAGTCTGTTGGAACTTTGCGTTACGGGATCAATAAACAGCAAGGGCAAGAAGTGAGAAAAACAGATGACGTTATCGAGTTGGTATCCAATATGGGCTACCGAAGAGATACTTTGACCAATTGGTTTTATTCGGCGCGTTTCAACTTTAAAACCCAGCTTACCAACGGTTACAAATACCCAGAGACAAGCAAGCCTATTTCCCAATTTATGGCACCCGGTTATCTGTTTTTAGGAGGCGGGGTTGAATATGGCAAAAACATAGAGAAGCTTTCTTTTTATTTTTCACCTATGACCTTCAAGTCTACGTTTGTGTTGGACGAAGCTTTGTCTAATGCGGGGTCGTTCGGGGTTACGCCTGCAGTGTTTGATCTTGATGGCAATGTCGTTGTACCGGGACAGCGCATTAGGACCGAAATGGGAATTCTGTTCACAAATTCCTTTGAGACACCGGTCTACGAAAACATAAATTTAATCAACCGCCTAAGTTTGTATACCGACTATATTAATAGTTTTGGAAATATTGATATAGATTGGGAAGTCCTCTTCAATTTTAAGGTCAATAAATATGTCAAGACCAGTTTTGGTTCTCACCTTATTTATGACAATGACGTTAAAAATCTGGAAGCCACAGAGGTTGAAGGGGAATACGAAAAAAATGGCGCCCGTATCCAGTGGAAGCAATTGCTGGGTGTGGGTGTTGTTGTGGGCTTTTAATCCCTAAATTGTTATTCTGACAAAAACAAACCGTTTTTTTTTATTTGTCAACTTTTTAATTTTTATCATTTTTTAATTATTTGATTATCAATAAATTAACAGGTGTTTATTGATAACTTTATTTTTACACAGGTAAAGTGTGTTTTAAAAACAGCTACTTTTACCATCAGAAAACCATTCCGATTTAAATAACCTTTTCTAATAAAAAACTCAGCTATTATGAAAGTCGATACTTCTGCAGTGTCCAAAAGAACTTATACTCAAGAAGAAGCGTTTCAAGCTTCATTAGACTATTTTAAGGGTGATGATTTAGCCGCTCGCGTGTGGGTGAACAAGTATGCTTTAAAAGATTCAGATGGGAACATTTATGAGCTTACCCCAAATGATATGCACAGGCGAATTGCTAGTGAAATAGCAAGGATAGAAGCTCGTTATCCTAATGCTATGAGCGAAGACGAAATCTTTGATTTAATTAAGGATTTTAAATACATCGTGCCACAAGGAAGTCCAATGGCAGGAATTGGAAACAAATACCAAGTAGGGTCTTTGTCCAACTGTTTCGTAATTGGTAACGAGGGAGATTCCGATTCTTATGGTGGTATCATGAAAGTAGACCAAGAGCAGGTGCAGTTGATGAAGCGTCGTGGTGGTGTTGGACATGATTTGTCTCACATCCGTCCTAAGGGAAGTGATGTAAAGAACTCTGCTTTGACTTCTACCGGAATTGTTCCTTTTATGGAGCGTTATTCCAACTCAACAAGAGAAGTGGCGCAAGATGGACGTCGTGGTGCCTTGATGTTGTCTATTTCGGTAAACCATCCAGATTCTGAAGCTTTCGTTGATGCAAAGTTGGAACAAGGAAAGGTAACTGGAGCTAATGTGTCCGTAAGAATTGACGATCAGTTCATGAAAGCGGTTAAGGAAGGTGTTGATTACAAGCAATCCTATCCTATTTTTAGCGATAACCCACAAGTAACCAAAACAATTGATGCAACAGGTCTTTGGAAGAAAATAGTTCACAATGCATGGAAATCAGCTGAGCCAGGAATTTTATTCTGGGATACCATTGCAAGAGAGTCTATTCCAGATTGTTATGCCGAGTTTGGTTATAAAACAGTGTCAACAAACCCATGTGGGGAGATTCCTTTATGTCCTTATGATTCTTGTCGCTTGTTGGCCATCAACTTATTTTCATACGTAGAAAACCCATTTACAGATAAAGCCTCTTTCAATTTCGAATTGTTCAAAAAGCATGTTGCTTATGCACAACGTATGATGGATGATATCATCGATCTTGAATTGGAGAAGATTGATGTGATTTTGGCAAAAATCGATGCCGATCCAGAATCTGATGAAATCAAGGCTATCGAAAGAAACCTTTGGTTGAACATTCGCCAAAAAGCTTACGAAGGACGTCGTACAGGAATCGGTATTACTGCCGAAGGAGATATGTTGGCGGCTTTGGGCATTCAATATGGATCTGAAGAAGGAAATGCATTTTCTGTTGAAGTTCATAAAACTTTGGCTATTGCAGCCTATAGAGGATCTGTTTACACGGCCAAAGAGCGTGGTGCTTTTACAATCTATGATGCCGAACTTGAAAAAGACAATCCATTCATCTTAAGATTAAAGGAAGCCGATGAAAAGCTGTATTACGAAATGATGGAATACGGGCGTCGTAACATTGCCTTGTTGACCATTGCACCAACAGGAACTACAAGTTTGATGACTCAAACATCTTCAGGAATAGAACCTGTGTTTTTACCAGTTTACAAGCGTCGTAGAAAAGTAAATCCTAACGATAAGGAAGCTCGTGTGGACTTCGTAGATGAGGTTGGAGATTCTTGGGAAGAGTATGTGGTATTCCATCACCGCTTTAAGCAATGGATGGAAGTAAATGGTTACGATATTACCAAAAATTATTCTCAAGAGGAATTGGATGAATTGGTAAAAGAGTCTCCATATTATAAGGCTACTTCTAACGATGTAAATTGGTTGAGCAAAGTGAGCATGCAGGGAGCTGTTCAAAAATGGGTAGACCACTCTATTAGTGTGACTATCAACTTGCCAAGCAATGTGTCAGAAGAATTGGTTGGAGAACTATATTTGAAAGCTTGGGAAGTAGGTTGTAAAGGAGTAACTGTTTATAGAGATGGTTCTCGATCTGGAGTATTGATTTCTAACAGCGAAAAGAAAGAAGAAGAAACAAACGAAACGTTAACAGCGTTCCCAACAAAGCGTCCAGCAGTATTGGAAGCGGACGTAGTAAGATTCCAAAATAATAAGGAGAAGTGGATTGCCTTTATAGGTTTGATCGACGGAAAACCTTATGAAATCTTTACTGGTTTGGCTGATGACGAAGATGGCATCTTAATTCCAAGGTGGGCTACAGAAGGGGTGATCATTAAAAATAGAAATGAAGACGGTACGTCTCGTTACGATTTCCAATATGAAAACAAAAGAGGTTACAAAACCACTATTGAAGGATTGTCACATAAATTCAACCCAGAGTTCTGGAACTATGCAAAATTGATCTCTAGTACCTTGCGTCACGGTATGCCAATTGAGAAAATTGTTGATTTGATCAACAGTTTACAATTGGACGGTGAGTCTATCAGTACATGGAAGAATGGAGTTGTAAGAGCAATTAAACGTTACGTAGAAGACGGAACCAAAGCCAAAGGAAAATGTTCAAACTGTAATTCAGACAACTTGATTTACCAAGAGGGTTGTTTGACCTGTACAGATTGTGGATCTTCCAAGTGTGGATAGGATTCCTGAAATATAATTCAAATAAAGAGAGCACTTTTTAAGGTGCTCTTTTTGTTTTCAGAAGAATTGTGGTGTATTGGTAGATGTATTTGTGGTCATTAACAATTCAACAATTCATAAATTATCGTATTTTTGCGGCACAATTTAAAAAGGCAAATGTTAGATAAATTAAATATCGTAAAACAGCGTTTTGATGAGGTAAGCGATTTGATCATCCAACCAGATATTATCGCAGACCAGAAGCGTTATATACAGTTAAATAAAGAATATAAGGACCTTAAGCTATTGGTTGATAAGCGTGAAGAATACAAGACGCTTTTGGACAATCTTAAGGAAGCTGAAGAGATTCTTGCCGATGGAAGCGATCCAGAAATGGTTGAAATGGCCAAAATGCAGATGGATGAAGCCAAAGGGAGCATTCCAAAAATGGAAGATGAAATCAAATTCCTTTTGATTCCTAAGGATCCAGAGGACACTAAAAATGCCGTGATGGAACTTCGTGCAGGAACAGGAGGGGATGAGGCCAGTATCTTTGCCGGAGATTTGTTTAGGATGTACACCAAATATTGCGAAGGCAAGGGATGGAAAGTTGATGTTGTAGATTACAGCGAAGGAACCAGTGGTGGTTTTAAGGAAATCCAGTTTGAAGTTTCTGGTGAAGATGTTTATGGAACTTTGAAGTTTGAAGCAGGAGTACACCGTGTACAACGAGTACCTCAAACGGAAACTCAAGGACGTGTACATACAAGTGCTGCTACGGTGATGGTATTTCCGGAAGCAGAAGAATTTGATGTGCAAATAGATCCTAAGGATGTAAGAATTGATTATTTCTGTTCATCTGGTCCTGGAGGTCAGTCGGTGAATACTACCTATTCTGCGGTGCGTTTAACTCACATTCCAACAGGTTTGGTAGCACAGTGTCAGGATCAAAAATCACAGCATAAAAACAAGGAAAAAGCCTTTAAGGTATTACGTTCCCGTTTGTATGATATGGAGTTGGCCAAAAAGCAGGAGGAAGATGCAGCCAAACGTGGAAGCATGGTGTCTTCGGGAGATCGTAGTGCCAAGATTAGAACTTACAACTACCCACAAGGTCGTGTAACTGACCACAGAATTGGTTTGACGTTGTATGATTTGTCAAACATCGTAAACGGAGATATCCAAAAAATAATAGATGAATTGATGCTTGCTGAAAATACTGAAAAGTTAAAAGCAGGTGACGATGTCATTTAAACTGCAACAATTAGCCTCTTTTTTGAGGCTTTTTTGTTCCAAAAAATTAAAATTTCAAAATAACGCTATAAATAAAGTATCGTGACCACAGAGCAACTAGTAGAACAGATAAAACTTAAAAACTCATTCCTATGTGTAGGGTTGGATGTAGATCTTAACAAAATCCCTTCTCATTTGTTGAAGGAAGAAGATCCTATATTCGCCTTTAATAAGGCTATTATTGATGCTACTCATGATTTGTGTGTGGCCTATAAACCTAATATTGCGTTTTTTGAAGCTTACGGACTCAAAGGTTGGCAGGCCTTGGAAAAAACCATTTCCTATATCAATGAAAACTATCCTGAAATCTTTACGATAGCAGATGCCAAACGAGGAGATATTGGTAATACCAGTACGATGTATGCCAAAGCTTTTTTTGAGGATTTGGCTTTTGATAGTGTTACGATAGCGCCTTATATGGGAAAAGATTCTGTGGAGCCATTCTTGGCCTTCCAAGATAAGCATACCATTTTGTTGGCATTGACGTCCAACGAAGGGGCTTTTGATTTCCAAACAAAACTTATCGATGGAAAGGAATTGTATAAGCACGTTCTGGAAACTTCCAAGAGCTACAAAAATTCAGAAAATTTAATGTACGTGGTAGGTGCTACCAAAGCTGAATATTTATCGGAAATACGCGCCATCATTCCTGATAGCTTTTTGTTGGTTCCTGGGGTTGGAGCTCAAGGAGGTAATTTACAGGAAGTGTGCAAATATGGTATGAACGATCAAGTGGGCTTGTTAATCAACTCTTCAAGAGGTATTATCTACGCATCGCAAGGGGAAGATTTTGCCGAAGCTGCAGCTAAAGAGGCTAAGAAGCTTCAGCAGCAAATGGAAGCAATTTTACAGGCTTAAAAAATTACAAAGTTTATCTCCAGAGGTTGTAATGAAAGTCTTCAAAGATCAGCTTTATAGATCGGTTTTTTTACACGACACGCCTAAGCGTATCGTGTCTTTGGTGCCAAGCCAAACGGAACTGTTATGCGATTTAGGTTTACGGGATTCTTTGGTAGGGGTGACCAAGTTCTGTGTGCATCCTAACGATATCAGGGAGCAGGTGGAGGTGGTAGGAGGTACCAAGCAAATCCATGTGGATAAAATCAAAGCTTTGCAGCCGGATATCATTCTGTGCAATAAAGAAGAAAATACCTTGGAGATTGTGGAGGCTTGCGTGGGTGTTGCTCCAGTTCATATAAGTGATGTTCTCAATTTTTCTGATTGCTTGGAACTTATTGAAATGTATGGGGAAATGTTCTCGGTTGAAGATCGAGCTGAGGCCTTAAAAAATTCGCTGCGTTCCCAACTTCAGGATTTTAAAAGGTTTATGGAAGGTCGAGGTCGATACAAGACGGCTTATTTCATATGGAAATCCCCTTGGATGGTGGCAGCCAGTGATACCTTTATAAATTATGTGATGGAGTTGCAAGGGTTTGACAATTACTTCAAACAGTTGTCAAGATACCCTGAAATTGATTTAAATGAAGCGGCTTTGGAAGGTGTAGAGCTCATTCTGCTATCCAGTGAGCCTTACCCGTTTAAAGTTGACGATACAAACATCTTTGAGGTCATTTCACCCACTGCCAAAATTCTATTAGTAGATGGTGAAATGTTCTCGTGGTACGGTTCAAGGCTCACCCAAGCATTTGAGTATTTCAAAAGGCTGCATCAAGAGCAGGTGAACTAATGCCTTTAAGGCGTGATATTCTCCTTCTAAGTTTTGAAGCTTCATGGTATAACACGTCGCTCAAACCAGAATCGGTTTGGGTCAAATTATATGCTTCTTCAATGAAATTGGAATGTTTTTTTTCCAAATCGTCCAGACTTGATACCTTCTCAAGGTTCGGTCTGATAGTTCCTACTTTACAGAAATGTTTGTTCATAAACTTGTTGCTTTTATATACTATAAATACGCCCCAATGAGAGGTTTAGACGTGTTGTGTGCGTTAAAAAAATGTAAAATTTCAATTTATGGGGGCAGGAGGTGTGGGATGTATCAATTCCCTTTCCCTGCTTAGGTATTTGAGCTCGTTAAGTTTGTTGAGCAGTTTAATGGCTTTGTACTCTGAAATGTCGCTTAAAGCCGAATCTGTTTGGCGCAAATTGTAAGCCTGCTCGATGAGTTCTTTGTACTTTAGAAGGAGCTTCTGCTGGTAGCTTTTTAGTTCGGAAGACGTTTTCATTTCTAGAACAATTAATATTTTTAAATATATCTAAAATATTGTTAATCAGCAAGTTAAAATATTGCTATGTTCATAAAAAAATCGGTCCTGATGAAGAGACCGATTTAAAACTAACTTACTAATTCTAATTTTGTGAAGAAACTTTCATTTTTTTGCTAACACTACAAAGATGTGGTTTTATTCAATAACTAATGTTATGTAAATATTAGCTTTGGATTAACTTTCATTTAATAACTTAAAGATAATGAGTTTGTTAAATGTGAAATGTTTCTGATGATCTTCTAAATATTGAGAGTGTACCTTGTTTAAGGGGTTGCTTAGTCCTGCATGGCAAATACGTCCTGTAACAAATCTGTAGTTCGAGAACTGATATCAGTCCTAATATTGGCTTCCTCCACGGCAATCATGGTGTAGACACCCTCCAAAGCTTCTTTGGTTACGTAATCTGTAAGGTAAGGATTGACATCTTTAGTGAAAGGAAGGCTGTTGTATTTACTAATTAATGCTTCCCATATTTTGTCGGCACCTACCTTTTTAAAGGAGGCATTGATTACGGGGTGAAACTTTTGATAAAGCTCTGTCTGTGTTTTATCGGTAAGATATAAGGTCGCAGCATTGTCTTCTCCCATCAAGATGTTTTTGGCGTCATTAAAGGTGATTTCTTTAACTGCATTTACAAAAATTGGAGTAGCTTCACTTACGGCATCTTCGGCCGCTCTATTAAGTACTTTGATACCTTCATCGGCGAGGTGTCCCAGTCCTACATTTCTAAGAGCTTTATCCACCTTTTGAATGTCTTCCGGGAACAAGATCTTGACTAATTCATTTTTGTAAAAACCGTCCGTTTGGGTAAGCTTGTCCACCTGTTTTTCGATTCCTTGGTCAAGAGCTTCTCTTAGGGCTTCGGCTATATCGGCATTGCCAATTATTTCTTCGGTATTGATAGGGAGCTTGTTTAATAAATCTTTCAACTGAGCTTGGGTGCTTAGGGAAATTAAGCAAATGAAGATGGTAATCAATTTTCTCATAGGGCTTTCAATTTAATGGTTTCAAAAATACAAAAGTGGTGCCATAAATTGTGAATAGCCAAAGTTTATGTTTGGATAGATAATATAAATGCTTAAAATTTGAATAGAAATTATTAATTATTAAATTTATAGGATTGTTACTTGTTGATTTGATAATTTAAACAATGGTAAATTGATAAATACACAATTGTAATTTAGTAATGTGAATTGATATGGAAACTCCTGAACTGAAAGTTGTGAGTATTTATAGCAAAGGTTATAAAAATCAATTGCTGATATCGAGCTCTGAAGTGATTACCTTAACCTCGTTCCTTAAAGGGGTTATTAAAAATGAGGTGCTGGTAATAAACACCAATCTAGGAGTGGATATATATTATTTTGCCATGGTGGAACATACCAATTTAATAGTAGATACTTTCTTGCTTTTAAAGACAAGTAACGGACAAAACCGTGAGGAGTTCATTATAAAATCATTAAATCACCAACAAGCTATTGCCATCGAAACCCAAAGGTTTTTTGCTAAACTCGTTAAAAATCCCTTGTTGTTCAAGAGTTATTCCAAGAGTTTGGCCCATCAAATCAAAAACTATTACAAGCCATCTTCAACTTTAATCAATGAATTACTTTCTCTTTGGAAAATGGAACTAATTAAAGCACCTCACAACAGTTCTATAGACAGTACACTATTACCTTTGATAATGTCACTTACGGCTTCGAATATTGAGGAAGATAGTCAACCTGTGGTAGAAGCCTTGATCCGTGAGGCTATGAGCATGAGAAACAGCAATTGATTTCATAAAGAAAGAACAGTTTAAAACTCCTTCTAGAAGGCCATAAATTATACGAAAATTGCAATGTCCTTCATAATTCTCAAACGTTTTAGATAATTTAAGATAAACAGGGTATTTTTTTGAATAATCCTTAAATTTGCCTTTCGAAAATCAGGGCTGATTGGCAAAGAATCATTTGGTGAAGAGATAGTTTTAAAGTTGAAACTGTCTTAGGTTCTTGATTTTCAGTTTAAAAACTAATTCAATAGCTTACTATAAATGAAACAGATAGCACCTTACAAACCTAAACATAAAGTAAGAATCGTGACTGCCGCCTCGCTTTTTGACGGCCACGACGCTGCCATTAATATCATGCGCCGAATCATTCAGGCCACAGGAGTGGAAGTAATCCATTTGGGACACGACCGCAGTGTGGAAGAAGTGGTGAACACGGCCATTCAAGAAGATGCCAATGCCATTGCCATGACCTCTTATCAAGGAGGACACAATGAGTATTTTAAATACATGTACGATTTATTGAAGGAGAACGGGGCCGAGCACATCAAGATTTTTGGTGGAGGTGGTGGAGTAATTCTACCTGAAGAAATCCAGGAATTGATGGATTACGGAATTACCCGAATTTATTCGCCAGACGATGGTCGTGAAATGGGACTTCAAGGGATGATCAATGATTTGGTAATGTTATCCGATTTTGCCATTGGGGATTCCTTGAATGGAGAAGTAAGCCATTTAGCAGAGAAGAATCCAAAAGCTATTGCGAGAGTGATTTCTTCAGCGGAAAACTTCCCAGAAGTTGCCAAGGCTGCCTTAGAAGATATTCATGCTAAAAATAAAAACAGCCATACCCCAGTGCTTGGAATTACAGGAACGGGAGGTGCCGGTAAATCCTCTTTGGTGGATGAGTTGGTAAGACGTTTTTTAATTGATTTTCCAGAGAAAACAGTAGGGATTATTTCTGTGGATCCTTCCAAGAGAAAGACGGGAGGCGCTTTGTTGGGAGATAGAATTCGTATGAATGCCATTAACAGCCCAAGAGTGTACATGCGCAGTTTGGCAACACGTCAATCTAATTTAGCATTGTCCAAATACGTTAATGAAGCTGTGGAAGTTTTAAAAGCTGCGGAGTATGATTTGATTATTTTGGAAACTTCTGGAATTGGTCAGTCTGATACAGAAATTTTGGAGCACAGTGATGTATCTTTATATGTAATGACGCCGGAATTTGGTGCTGCAACCCAGTTGGAAAAAATCGATATGCTGGATTTTGCCGATTTGGTGGCAATTAACAAATTTGACAAACGTGGCGCTTTGGATGCCTTGCGTGATGTGAAGAAACAGTACATGCGCAACCACAATCTGTGGCATGCCAACCCAGATGATATGCCGGTATTTGGAACGATTGCATCGCAGTTCAATGATCCAGGAATGAATTCGTTGTACAAAGCCATTATGGATACTTTGGTTGAAAAGTCGGAAAGTGATTTAAAGTCTACTTTTGAAATCACCAAAGAGATGAGCGAGAAGATTTTTGTGATTCCTCCATCAAGAACCCGTTACCTTTCTGAAATTGCAGAAAACAACCGTGCTTATGATACTACTGCTACGGCACAAGTAGAGGTAGCGCAAAAACTGTATGGTATTTATAAAACCATTGAAACGGTTGTAGGCTCAGCACCGGTATTAACACGTTCTGGAGTGGATACCGAAACTTTGGTAGTTTCTGAAGAGAACAAATTATTATTGGAACTTCTAATTAAGGAGTTCGACAGAATGAAAATGAACCTTGATCCATACAATTGGGAAGTAATTACAGGTTGGGATGAAAAGGTAAACCGATATAAAAATCCTATCTATTCCTTTAAGGTTAGAGACCGTGAAATAAAAATTGAAACGCACACAGAATCCCTGTCTCACACGCAGATTCCTAAAGTGGCCCTTCCAAAGTATCAAGCTTGGGGGGATATTTTAAGATGGTGTTTACAGGAGAATGTTCCTGGGGAATTTCCATATACTTCGGGATTGTATCCGTTTAAGAGAACGGGTGAAGATCCAACTCGTATGTTTGCCGGAGAAGGTGGGCCAGAGCGTACCAACCGTCGTTTCCACTACGTAAGTTTAGGAATGCCGGCCAAACGTCTGTCAACAGCATTTGATTCGGTGACGCTTTATGGAAACGATCCAGACCATCGTCCTGATATCTACGGAAAGATTGGAAATGCAGGAGTTTCTATTTGCTGTTTGGACGATGCCAAGAAATTGTATTCAGGATTCAACCTTGCCGATGCCATGACTTCGGTAAGTATGACCATCAATGGCCCTGCACCAATGTTGCTGGGATTCTTTATGAATGCGGCAATCGATCAACAATGTGAGATTTATATTAAGGAGAATGGTCTTGAAAAAGAAGTGGAGGCAAAAATTGCCGAAATCTATAAAGGAAAAGAGCGTCCAAAATATAATGGTGAATTACCTGAAGGAAATGACGGTTTAGGGTTGATGTTGTTGGGTGTTACAGGAGACCAAGTGTTGCCTGCCGATGTCTATGCCGATATTAAAGCTAAAACTATCGCTCAAGTGCGCGGAACAGTTCAAGCGGATATTCTTAAGGAAGACCAAGCTCAGAACACTTGTATTTTCTCTACGGAATTCGCTTTGCGATTGATGGGAGATGTACAAGAATACTTTATCGATAACAATGTTCGCAATTTCTATTCGGTATCTATTTCTGGGTACCATATTGCAGAGGCAGGAGCCAATCCAATTACCCAATTGGCATTGACCCTTGCCAACGGATTCACCTATGTGGAGTATTATTTGTCACGACAAATGGACATCAATAAGTTTGGACCAAACTTGTCGTTCTTCTTCTCTAACGGTATCGATCCTGAATATGCAGTTATTGGTCGTGTGGCGCGTAGAATTTGGGCCAAGTCCTTAAAGCATAAATACGGAGCTAATCCAAGGGCACAGATGTTGAAATACCATATTCAAACATCAGGACGTAGCTTGCATGCCCAAGAGATTGACTTTAATGATATCCGTACGACATTACAGGCGCTTTATGCTATTTATGACAACTGTAACTCGTTGCACACAAATGCTTATGATGAAGCCATCACAACGCCAACGGAAGAGTCGGTACGTCGTGCTATGGCCATTCAGTTGATTATTAACAAGGAGTTAGGCTTAGCTAAAAATGAGAATCCTATTCAAGGATCTTTTATCATTGAAGAATTGACCGATTTGGTTGAGGAAGCTGTGTTGGCAGAGTTTGATAGAATTACAGAACGCGGCGGTGTTCTTGGGGCTATGGAAACCATGTACCAGCGTTCTAAAATCCAAGAAGAAAGTTTGTATTACGAAACCTTAAAGCACAATGGGCAGTTCCCTATTATTGGGGTAAATACCTTCTTGAGCAGTAAGGGCTCTCCAACGGTAATCCCTGCGGAAGTGATTCGTGCGACGGAAGAAGAAAAGCAATTCCAAATAAAAACTTTGGAAAACCTTCACGAGCGTTATGCTAAAGAAGTTGCTGAGCAATTGTCAGCGATACAGTACGCAGCCATCAATAACCAAAATATTTTTGAACAGTTGATGGAAGCCTCGAAATTTTGCTCACTTGGACAAATTACCAACGCGTTGTTTGAAGTGGGAGGACAGTATAGACGGAATATGTAGATTCCAAACATAAATTTATAATTGAAATCCCGAGGAGCTATTTCTCGGGATTTTTTTATGGCTTTTAAAATCATAGGGAAGTTTTTTGTGTCAATAAAGCCTTAGTTTTCAGTATTTTTTAAGACATTAGAAAGACCAAACTTTCAACATGAAAAAAAATAGATTAGGAAACCTATCTTTGGCTTTGGCGGTTTGTTTCATGACCATTGGGCTTGTCTTTAAGAAGTTGCATATCTATGAAGGTGATCTTTTAGAGATTTTGTTGGCAGGATTTGAGGCCGCAGTGGTCGGTGGTGTCGCCGATTGGTTTGCGGTAAGAGCTTTGTTTCAGGAAATCCCCATTCCTTATGTAAAACGTCATACCAATATCATTGTAAAAAGCAGGGAGAAGTTGTCTGCCGGTATTGTAGACTTGGTGAACAATGAGTGGCTTTCCAAAGACATGTTAAGGGATAAAATTGGAGGCATGTCGTTGGCCAGGCCTATTCTGGAATATTTAATGGACGGGGACAATCAAACTGCTATTCAACAAACCCTTAAGCCAGAATTGGAAACCTTGTTGTTGCAGTTGGACGCTCCCAATGTGGTATCTGGTTTGGAGGATTTGTTACGTCCCGCTTGCAAGGGAAATAATATTGCGGAGCCTTTAGGCCGGTTTTTAAAGCAAATAGTAGAGCATAAGGAACATTACGGAATGCTCAAGGTGTTTTTGGAGGTGCTGAAAGAAAAAATTGCAGACCCAGCAACTTTGGAATTTTTAACGACTGAAGTGGAGCTTCAGGTGAAAAATCAGAAGAAGAAGGGCTCTGTGCTTAAAGGGGTGTTGGTTGGAGCTGGCCAGATATTAGGAGCTATAAAACCTTCAAAAATAGCCAAAGGGATACAAGAGCAGTTGTATGAACTGATAGAGGAGATGCATGAGTCTCCCGAGGATCATAAAATTATTCAGGCATTGGATAGGCAACTTTACGATTATGGAGACCGTTTGACCTCGGAAGACGATCCTGCTGTAGAAACCATTAATGCGTTTGGAGAGCAATTCTTGTTGCGCTTGATTGATTCTGGTATGGTAAAACAGGCTTTAACTAGGGTGAAAGAGATCATTCACGAACAAGTATTTCTTGGGGAAACAGAACACACTCAACTTTTAAAGGATAAAGTGAATAGAATGTTGCACGAGTTTTACAATGATGTTTCAAAATTGGAACGTACCGATGCTTGGTTAAAGAGCACTTTATTGGAAGTAATTGACAAACACCACCACCGCATAGGGGAATTGGTTGGAGAAAGTTTGGCAAAACTTTCAAATGTTGAGTTGGTGAAACAAATAGAGGAAAAGGTTGGGGAGGACTTGCAGTATATAAGATTAAATGGTGCTTTGGTTGGAGGGCTAGTGGGAATGCTTATAATGGTGTTCAAGATTTATATTTTGGATGTACATTCTTGAAGGGTTGCTGGAGAGCTGAAGATTTGAATTGTATACTTTAAGGAAGGGAGAAAGTTTTTTCAGCGAAGTCAATAAAAAAGCCTTTCCTGTAATAACCAACCAAAATCAGGAAAGGCTTAGTAATAAAAAGTTCTTAGAGACAATTCTAAATTACTAATAATGAAGTGTATTTCAGTAAATTGTACGTTTAGTTATACACAAAGTTTTTAACAAAAAAACGGAAGCTGTGGCTTCCGAATAATGCGTTTGTGTTTCTTCCAATAAAAAAATCTTTACAGCGTAAGCATCCAAGAGTGCTGTAACCTTTTAAAGGTTTTAAGCTCGCGTCTTAGTAAAGGAATATAATCCTTGCCGTTACTGTTACATTTTTCCAATCTACGGCAATTCCTGTAGAGCCTGTTGGTCATTCTTCTTAGGGCCGCAATATGTTTGTGGCGTCTTTCAGAATAGCGTTCCATTTCGGCCTTGACAATTTCTGGAGCCAAGGAAGCCGATTGTTGTACAATGTCCCCCGTAAAATAAATGTGATGGTCTTCGGTACCATCTTCACGGAGATAATTCAGATCCTGATTTAAGTATGTAGAAATGCTTCTAGATAATATGATAATATCTATAGCTTTTTGATACACAGGTAGTTCTGAGAAATGGGATGGTAAATGAGGTAACATAGTTTAATAGCAATTTATATCAAAATTAAGGACAAGATTTCAGATTCAGCTTTAATAATTAAAGTAAAAGTGTATATTTGGTTTAATTATTATTTTTTTTAGTTAAAAAACTTTAAAAATGAGTATTGATAATTTGAATTGGAAAATATTGAAGTGTTTGCAGCAAAATGCAAGGCAATCCAATGCTGAAATTGGGAGACAGGTGGGCATTAGTTCGCCTGCAGTTTCGGAGCGTATCAAAAAAATGGAAGATGGCGGAATTATAGAGGACTATCATACTACCGTTTCTTACTTTGAAGCGGGCTACCAGCTCAAGGCGATTATTACACTTCGTGCCTTTATGGGAAAGCTCAAGCCTTTTTTGGAAAAGGTGAAGACCTATGATGAGGTATTGAACTGTTATAGGATTACTGGAAATGAAAACATCGTCATGGTGGTCATCCTAAAACATCAAAAGCATTTGGAGGCTTTTATTGACCAACTGATTGTGTACGGAGAAAGCAAAACCCAAATTGTTCTGTCTGATGTGGTCAAAAATGGCTATATCAAGCCCCTTAAATAATAGTTAAAGGGTTTGGGAAATATGCTCAGCTATTTGTTTGGCATGGATGCGTGAATTCTCAATAAACCATTTATGGGTTTCCATGCCTCCGCAAATCACGCCCGCAAGATAGAGTCCAGGAATATTGGTTTCCATGGTTTCTGTGTTATAGGTTGGAATATGTCTCTCATCATCACTAAAGGTAATGTTGGCCGCCTCCAATAACTTAAAATTAGGTTGATATCCTGTAAGAGCAACGACATAATCGTTGGGGATGCTGATGCTTCCTTTTGAAGTGTTTATCAAGACTTCACTTTCCTTGATTTCTTGTATTTCTGAATTAAAATAGGCTTTGATGCTCCCTTCTTCAATACGGTTGAGGATATCTGGGCGTACCCAATATTTAACGCGTTCACCAATATCCTTACCTCGAATCACCATAGTGACGTCGCCACCTTTACGCCAAATTTCCAAAGCAGCATCTACGGAAGAGTTGCTGGCACCTACCACAATTACTTTTTGCATGCTGTAGGGATGTGCCTCTTTATAGTAATGGGTTACTTTAGGGAGTTCTTCTCCAGGGACATTCAGTAGTTTGGGGATGTCATAAAAACCAGTGGCGATAATTACTTTTTTTGCATGGTAATTTTGCTTTTCCGAAGTGACTATAAATTGCCCATTTTTTTCAAGAATGCTCGAAACTTCTTCGTATAAATGAATTTTCAATTGGTTAGAAGTGGCAACACGGCGGTAATATTCCAACGCTTCATCCCGGTTAGGTTTTGGGTTGTTGCTAATGAAGGGAACATCGTTAATTTCCAATCGTTCCGAAGTAGAGAAAAAGGTCATATTCAAAGGATAGTTAAAAAGTGAATTGGTAAGGGCCCCCTTTTCCAAAATCACGTAATCAAATCCTCTTTGTTTACATTCAAGGGCACAGGCAATACCTATGGGGCCTGCGCCTATGATGATAATGTCTTTTTCTATTTTCAAAATGCTAAATCTTTAGGTTATTGGCTAATGTTTTGATAGGCCATTTTACGCTTTAAAAATACTAATAGTAGCACACAAATCAACATGATTGCTATGATAATGTACCAAGTGCTTTCAAAACCTACTTGCTCAATGAGCTGCATGCCTGTATTGTGACCAAATATGTGAGCAATGGCAAACGCCATGCTATACAGCGCCATGTATTCTCCTTGATTACCTCGTGTAGCTCTTTTAAGAGCAAAAGCATTAGAGAAGGGGAAGGCTATCATTTCGCCTAAGGTCATAAATAACATTCCTACAATCAAAATGCCTACCCAAGAGCTAAGGTTAAGAACCAAAAAACTCAATGCTGTAAGTAGGGCACCTGAGATTATAAGACCGGTTTTGGTATACTTTAAGCCTTCGAGCCATTTTATAAGCGGCATTTCAAAAACGGCAATAAGTAAACCGTTCATTCCCATAAGCAACCCTATTTGAAATTCTGAAAGCATTCGCTCCTTTTCATAATAAAGGGGCATGGTGGAAAAGTATTGTAAAAACACAATACTGAACAATACCATGGCAATCAAAAATAGGATGTAAGGTCCATCTTTATATGCCGATTTTGGATCAGGAGCAATGATGTCATCCTGAACTCTAGCGGTTTTGGGATTAAGTACATTGAGCAACAAAATACCAGCGACTATACAAGTAATGCCATCCACCCAAAAGAGTCCTGCATATCCCAAAGTGAGAATGATCATCCCACCAATGGCCGGCCCAGCCGAAAATCCCAAATTGATAGCTAAACGTATCAAAGTTACTGATCTAGTTTTGTTTTCCGGTTTGCTGTAGGCGCTCAATGCTACGAACCCAGCAGGGCGAAACATATCAGCTACAGCCATCAACAGTCCAACACCTAAAACCATGCCTATAAAACTGCTGATAAATTGCAGTCCCATAAATAAGAACCCAGATACTACAAGGCTAAAGACCATGACTTTGTAATAGCCTAGTCTGTCTGTTAATTTACCCCCTAGCCAGGAACCCAAAACCGAGCCAGCTCCAAATGCAGACATAATCCATCCAACATCACTAAAAGAAAAGTTGAGGCTCTTAGTGAGGTAAAGAGATAGAAAGGGAACCACCATGGTTCCTGCTCGGTTAATGAGGGTAATTAATGCCAACCACCAGACTTCTTTGGAAAGTCCCTTAAAGGAGCTTATATAATTGTTGAAAATTCGTTCCATGTTTGATTAATGTAAAATTGATGCATAAAAAAACGTCCGACATATGCCGGACGTTCTACAGATATATTGTTTGGTAACAATCAACACAATCTTATAAGCGTCCAGCTTCTAGGCGAAGAGGAATAGGTTTGCTTATTTTTTGTGATGACTGAAAACATGATATTCTTAAAAGTTTGAAATCCAAAGCTATGGAAAATAACTTTAAGTTGTATTTTTGATGGCGAAAAAAATGTGTATGAGATTCTTAATTTTTTTATTTCTGGGAATTTTTGCTTTGGGATGTGCCCAAGATAAGCAGCCAATTTTAGGTGAAACAACCTTTCAAAAAAAGTTAAATGCAGAATTTAGGGATGCTACAATGTCCCCATTGACCGATGAAGACCGAAAGGGTTTTAAGGGGCTGTCGTTTTTCGATGTAGATTCTTCCTATGTGGTCTCTGCAACATTACACCGAATTCCAGATTCGCCATGGTTTTTAATGAAAACAACTACGGATAGAGAGTCTAAAGAGCGCGTATACGGCGTTTTGAAGTTTGAATTAAAAGGAATCTCCTATGAGCTTAAAGTTTATCAAGGAGAGGAATTGATGACACAAGAAGGATTTGAGGACTATTTGTTTTTGCCATTTTTGGACAATACCAATGGAGATGAAAGTTATGGGGGTGGCCGATATATAGATTTGAAAATTCCTGAAGGTGATAGCCTCACCATAGATTTTAATAAAGCATACAATCCTTATTGTGCTTATAATGCACGTTATTCGTGTCCTATCGTGCCAAGAGACAACTATCTCAATGCAGAGATTAAGGCTGGTGTAAAGGCTTATGAAAAGAAATAGTTGTTGGCTGAAAGTTATTTCACCAAAAACATTCCCAAGAACACTGCCAAAAAGCCAAGGATAAAACTTGCAATGGTATAAATGGCAAAGCTTGTAAAATCACCAGTTCTTAAAAAGACATGGTTTTCATAGGCAAAGGTTGAGAAAGTTGTAAATCCGCCACAGAAACCAGTTGCCAAAAACAGGGTTTGGCTTTGGGAAAGGGTGTCGTTCTTTGCTGCCAATCCCAATATAATACCGATAAGTAAACTTCCTAAAATGTTGGCGGCAAAAGTGCCGTATGGAATACCGGTTTCATGGCTGTTCCAAAGCTTCCCAATCCCAAATCTAAGCACACTTCCAAAGCCTCCTCCCAGAAATACAAGTAATAAATGTTTCATGGAAGTAAGTTAAAGGCTGTTTGTTTCTGGAGTTGAGTTGCTGCTATCGTTTTTAATGGCAATATAGATTTTGGTCACCCATTCTGCAGGGTTTGGGGTTTGAATAGGATCTGTAAGGTAGGTTTCCAACATAGGCCCATTTTCTTGAAATTCATATCCGTGTTCTGGGACATATTTCAAGGCAATGTCCCAAGCTTCTTTTAAATTGTCGTAGTTACCCGTAAGCGTAGTTTCTACAGCTCTAAAGGCATCCATATATCCTGTTAGAATGTCACTTCCATCAGCAGTAATAACTTGAGCTGTCGTAGGAACACAACATAAAAAAATGGTTGCGTTATTGGCCTCATCCCATTTAATGTAGTTAATATAGGGGGCTCCAGCGATGGAAATATTATTTGCTGAGGCATATTGAATGACTTTGGGAAGCATTTCTTGCATTTTAGCTTTTACTTCTGAAATTTTGCAAGATGTGGTATTGTAAAGATAAAAACCACCACTATGCTGAGTTACACCATTGACTTTGATGTTGTAAATTTTCATGGATTCTTGAAGCACGCTGTCCAATTTAACCAATCCGCGCTCAAAATCGGGGCCAACCATATTGTCGAATCCTCCATTAGCCAATGCATAGGCTTTATACATAAAGGGGAGTTTATCGGCGGACATGGTCCAAGTTACTTTCGTTTTATTTGGTTCCAAGGCTTCAAATTTCCAATGGATATTGGAGGGCTCATAATTGTCAAATCGTAATTCCTGATCAATGGATGTATTATCTTCTACTTCTTTAGTTTTCATTGATCCTTTCCCGTGGGAGTCTGTCCAAGAATAAGATCCACCAACTCCTAGAGTGTTTTCTCCCAAAGTTATGTCGGTATTGGGATCTTTTTCTACCCAAGGTGACCAAGCTTCCCAATTTTTAAGGTCAACAACGTTTTCATAAGCTACGGAGACGGGGGCTTCTATGGTGAGTTCACGCTTAACCTCATAAGAATTTGGTTGTACGGCAATGTAAATCGCTAAGGCGATACAGGCTATAAGGACAAGAAATAGAAAGTATTTAAAAAATTTCATTTTGAAGGCATTGATGTTAATCAAAGGTAATCAATTTTGAAGAAATTTAATTTTGTTCGTAGTAATAATGTAGGTGTTTTTGTATACAAAAAATCCCCGATGACGGGGATTTAATTAGCTAAAAACAATTGAATGTATAAAATTTATACTGCTACCATACTATAGGCTAATGGAGAAGGGGTTTTTAGCTTTGGTTGGTTGTTTCAAAGATCTTATAGCGTTAAGCATTTAAGAAAAGGTAAATATATGAGTACATTTTGTAGTAAAAAATCCCCTTTATAGGGGATTTTTTGATAGTTGAAAACGTAAAATGGTTCTTTTATATATGAATGAAAATTAGAGGGAGTTTATTTGGTAGAAGGAACTCAAAATAATAAATTAAAAATAAGGTTTGACTACATAAGCACAAACTTGATAGCAGCAATAAATAGTATAAAGGCTATAAAACCGATTAAGATCCAAACCGTTCCCTTATAGTACTTGCGGTGAAGTTTTAAATCCTTTCTATAGGTATAGGTTATGATGGCAATAAATGCGATGGCAAATAAAATCCCGAAAATCCATTGACCTTTTGTAAACATATATCTATTTTTAGGCAAAAATACAGAATCAGTTTATAAACAATTCAAAAAGACATCATAAAAAATAGGATTACTGCAATGAAAAAAAACATCGAGGCGGTTAAAGCCTTTCACACTGCATTCAAGATTGGTCATTTGGAAACCCCTAAAGCCGACCTAGGTCAAGATAAAAACCTGTTGCGTTATAAATTGATGCGAGAGGAAAATGAAGAATATTTAGAAGCCGCCAATAATGGGGATTTGGTAGAAGTGGCTGATGCCTTGGGAGACATGCTTTATATTTTATGTGGGACTATTATAGAACACGGATTGCAACATAAAATCGAGGCCGTATTCGAAGAAATCCAACGTAGCAATATGAGTAAATTGGGAGAAGATGGAGAACCCATTTACAGAGAGGATGGAAAGGTGTTGAAAGGCCCTAACTATTTTAAACCGGATATTGCAAGTATTCTAGAGGAATAAAAAAAAGAGAAGCCAAATGCTTCTCTTTTTTTATTGTGTTTGTTCATTATATCTTAACTCGCCATCCATAAGGATCTTCGGTTCTGTTATATTGAATATCTGTAATGCGTTTTTTCAAAATGGAAGCATAACTGTTTTCCAATTGAGGTAAATCGTAATCATTGTTTTTATAACCAAAAGATGCAATAGGGGAAATAACCGCAGCAGTCCCCGATCCAAACATTTCCATAAGGTCACCATTTTTTGCGGCGTCTACTACTTCATGAACAGAAAGTGGACGTACTTCTACATTAATACCTTCTGCTTTGGCAATTTCAATAATACTTTTTCTGGTAATTCCATCCAAAATACGATCGCTAGTTGGTGCAGTGATTAAAGTATCTTTTATTCTTATAAAAATATTCATGGCACCTGCTTCTTCAATAAATTCATGGGTGCTGTCATCGGTCCAAATAACCTGATTGTATCCTTTTTCAATAGCTAATTGGGTAGGGTAGAATTGTCCTGCATAGTTGCCACCCGCCTTGGCGTATCCAACTCCACCATTGGCAGAGCGCGAATAGATTTGCTCAATCAGTACGCTTACCTTACCAGAGAAATAAGGCCCAGAAGGCGCTGTTGCAATGATAAATTTGTATTCATTTGCAGGAGATGCATGAAAACCTTCTCCTGAAGCAAAAATAAATGGACGAATGTACAAAGAACCTTGGTCAGCTTTAGGAATCCATTGCTCATCTATTTCCAATAAAGCCTTAAGTCCTTCCATAAAATAGTTTTCAGGCACTTCTGGGATAGCCAATCGTTTAGCTGAAATATTTAAGCGTTTGCAATTGTCTAGTGGGCGAAATAAAAACGTGTCGTTATTAGCATCTTTATAAGCTTTCATCCCTTCGAAAACAGATTGTCCATAGTGGAAAATCTTAGCCGAAGGGGCCATACTAATATTTTGGTAAGGCATCACTTTAGGAGCTTCCCAAGCACCGTTTTTATAATCACAAACCAACATGTGGTCTGAAAATACTTTTCCAAAAGCCAAATTGTCAAAATCAATCTCATTTATCTTGCTGTCTTGACATTTGGTGATTTCTATATCTTGAGTGTGTGTTGTATTCTGCATCGTAGTGTTTTTAGTGTGCTTACAAAACTATGAAATTTATAGGGAATTGAAATCATTAAATTGTCTAATAAAAGGAGTATCTTAGTAGCCAGATTCATAAACATTCTAAATTCTATGAAAACATTTTTCTCCTTATTTACCGTGGCTTTATTGTTGGTGTCCTGTAAAAATGAATCCAAGGATTTGGCAAATCAAGAAGCTAAAAAAGAAATAGCTTATGTGTCTTATGGAAATTCTACAGGGGCCAATAATGCCATTGCAGCATCAGATTTAGCCAGTTTGTATGAATCCATTAGCGCAGGCGACAGTTTGTCAACTAAGGTTGTTGCCAAGGTTGATGAAGTATGCCAGGCCAAAGGATGTTGGATGAAGTTGGATTTAGGAGATGAGAAACAAGTGATGGTAAAGTTTAGAGATTATGGTTTTTTTGTGCCGAAAAATATAGCCGGAAAAGAAGTCATTATAAACGGAATGGCATATGTGTCTGAAACTTCTGTAGCCGAATTGCGTCACTATGCACAAGATGCAGGAGAAAGTGAGGAAGATATCGCAAAAATAACCGATCCTGAGCGTACGTATGCGTTTTTGGCGGATGGCGTATTGCTAAAGGATGAGTAGCATGAGGCATATTGCAATTTTGCTTTTGTTAGCTGTTTTTTGCAGTTGTGGCCAACAGCCTAAGGAGGCTATGGTAGAAACTGAAGTACCTGTCAAATATGATATGTATGTGCCATCGGAAATGGCCAACCTTATGAATGAGATGTATAATTTCAAGGCTGAATTAAAGCAAGATATTCTTTCAGGGACAATGCCAACGGAATTTCCTAATCATTTTTTAAAGATTCATTCGGCAGAACTTTCCGATTTTAAAGACCGCACCGAAGCTTTTGAGGCGATGTCCAAAGCCTTTATTGAAGCAGAGCAACGTTTATACGATTCTACTTCTACCCAGTCTTTGGAAACACGTTTCAATGCTACCGTGAATCTCTGTATTTCTTGCCACAACATGGGGTGTACAGGACCAATTCCTAGAATTCAAAAACTGTTGATTAACTAATTTAGTGAAGCGTAAAATTATTACTACCGGAGATGGTTCCAAGACCATCCAAATTGAAGATTGGGATGAACAGTACCATTCTAAACACGGTGCCATTCAAGAGGCGCAGCATGTGTTTATTAAACACGGTCTTCAGTATAAGGTTGAAAATTTCTCAGGTTCCCAATCGGAACCGCTTAGTATTTTGGAAATAGGCTTCGGAACTGGGTTGAATGCGTTTTTAACTTTATTAGAGGCCGAGAAATTGAATTGTTCCATCTATTATGTTGGAGTGGAGGCTTTTCCAGTTAAGCCCAAAGAACTTCAATTATTAAATTACCCAGAACAACTTTCAATAGAAGATCGAACACCTCAGTTTGAAGCTTTGCACAAGGTGGATTGGCAGACAGCTCACGAAATAACTTCTTTGTTTACACTTCAAAAACAACAAAAGGAATTTAAGGATATTGATGAGGTTAATTGCTTTGATCTCATTTATTTTGATGCTTTTGGAGCCAGAGTGCAACCTGAGCTGTGGACTGAAGATATTTTTAAAATTATGTATGAAGCCTTAAGTCCAAATAGCGTTTTGGTAACCTATTCGGCAAAGGGTAGTGTGCGTCGAGCCATGTTGGCCGTAGGGTTTAAGGTAGATAAACTTCCTGGACCTCCTGGCAAGCGTGAAATGTTACGCGCCTACAAACCTGAATAAGTTTGGATGGGACTTTCCTATGTGTTACAAATCATTTGTTTGTAAGAAATCTTTGTTAAACCTAAATTAAAAGAGGGTTGAATACCAGTGGCATTTCCTAACTTTATAAAAAAGGCAATATGACAGTTTTAATTACAGGCGCTACAGGACTTGTGGGGAAGGCAATTGTTGCTCAGTGTGCTAAAAAGGACATTGCAGTACATTATTTGACGACTTCCAAGAACAAGCTCGAAAATCAAGCTCATTATAAAGGATTTTATTGGAACCCCGCAAAGGGAGAGATTGATATGGCTTGTTTTGAAGGTGTCGATGCTATTATCAATTTGGCGGGAGCATCAATTTCCAAACGTTGGACCAAAAGTTACAAAGAGACCATTTTAAAGAGCCGAATTTCTTCTTTAAATTTATTGCGAGAGCGTATTTCTGAAAATAATTTTACCATCAAACACCTTATCAGCGCCAGTGCGATTGGGATTTACCCTGATTCCCTTACCCGATATTATGACGAAGATGTAAAGGAAGTATCTCCTTCTTTTTTAGGAACGGTGACAGAGCAATGGGAAGCCGCAGCCGATGCCTTTTCAGAATTGGGAATGAAGGTTACCAAAATTAGAATTGGTTTGGTTTTGGGTCATAATGAAGGGGCACTACCAAAATTGGTGCAACCTGTTCGCTATGGAATGGGGGCTACCTTTGGTGATGGCAGTCAATGGCAATCTTGGATTCATGTAAAGGATTTAGCCAGATTGTTTCTTTTTGTATTAATCAATAAGGAATCTGGTATTTTTAATGGTGTGGCACCTAATCCGGTAACCAATAAAGAAATGCTTCACATTATCGCCAAAGATTTACATAAGCCTTTAATCATGCCAAATATTCCTAAAAGTTTTATGAAATTAGTCCTGGGCGATATGCACCAACTGTTGTTTGAGAGCCAATTGGTATGCAGTAAAAAAGTAGAAGCCCTGGGGTTTTCATTTAAATACCCTAAACTGGAGATGGCTTTAAGGGATTTGTTATAATTCTCTACCCATAAAATCAAAAAAGGTTGTCCGTTACAGACAACCTTTTTCAAGTTAAACAATCAAATAAACTTAAAAAGTATCACCTAAAGTGTGATGAGTATCAATTAGTGGTCCTCCTTGAATAATCTCTTCGGAAGCTTGGTTAGCGAACTTATCGAAGTTAATATGGAAGGAATGTGCTAATTGAATAGATTTACTGATATACACGCCTTTTTGTAGCCAAGTATTGATTGGGTCCAAAATTTCGGTTGGCACACCTGGGCAATATTCTGGCATGAACAATCCGAAGATTGGGTGTGGTTTGAAAGGTACATTTTCCAATTCACCTTTCAAGATGGCTGAAATCATAGCACGTGTATATTTTAGTTTTATTCTGGAACCAACACCGTAAGGGCCGCCGCTCCATCCTGTGTTGATCAACCAAACATTTACGCCGGCTTCTTGCATTTTGTCGCTCAACATTTCGGCATATACAGCTGGGTGTAATGGCATAAATGGTTCACCAAAACAAGCAGAGAAGGATGGTACTGGCTCAGTAATTCCTGCTTCTGTTCCCGCAACTTTTGCAGTGTAACCGGAAATGAAGTGGTATGCAGCCTGTCCCGGAGTTAATTTGGATACAGGAGGCAATACACCAAAGGCATCACAGGTTAAGAAAAAGATGTTTTTAGGGTTGGTTGCATATGACGGTTGTTGGATGTTGTCAATATGATCTATTGGGTAGCTCACACGAGTGTTTTGTGTAATAGAGCTATCTGCAAAATCCACTTCCTTAGTACCTGGTTTAAAGACTATGTTTTCCAACAAGGCACCTGGACGAATTGCTCTAAAGATGTCTGGTTCTTTTTCTTCGGTAAGGTCAATTACTTTAGCGTAGCAACCTCCTTCAAAGTTGAAAATGATATTTTCTTTTGTCCATCCGTGTTCATCGTCTCCAATTAATTTTCTATCAGGATCGGCAGATAGGGTAGTTTTTCCTGTTCCGGAAAGTCCAAAGAATATGGCAGTGTCTCCATCTTCTCCAACATTGGCAGAACAGTGCATTGGCAATACGTCTTTTTCAATAGGTAGAATAAGGTTTAGGGCAGAGAAAATTCCTTTTTTCATTTCCCCTGTATAGGCAGATCCTCCAACCAAGGCAATTTTCTTGGTGAAATTCAAAATAGAGAAGTTACCGTCAAGCAAGCCTACTTCTTTTGGGTTTGGAGCCGAATATCCAGGAGCACACACTACCAACCATTCTTCTTCAAAATTTTCAAGCTCCTCTTCATTAAAACGAAGGAACATGTTTTTTACAAAGTAGTTGGACCATGGGTATTCTGTAATGGTTCTTACGTTCATTTGGTATTCTGGGTGAGCACATACATAGCCATCACGCACGTACACGTCTTTTCCAGAAAGGTAATTGGTCACTTCGTCATATAGAGCGTCAAATTGTTCCGGCTCAATAGGCTTATTGATTCGTCCCCACCATACTTTATCTTTGGTGTAGGCATCTTTTACCAAAAAGCGATCTTTTGGAGATCTTCCGGTAAACTTACCTGTGTTTACACAAAGTGTTCCATTTTCGGTTTCCGTTCCCATTCCCTGTTCAAGAGTAATTCTCTGAAGTTCTTCAGGAGCTAGGTTCCAGTGAGCTGTAACATCTTTTAAACCATATTGGCTTAAATCCAGGGTTTGGTCTTGATTTACTACTGCTTCCATGACTTTTTTACGTTTTAGGTTAATTTTGTTTGTTAAATGTTTTTGAAATGGCCATACCCTTGGGTATGATTTTGAATTATTATAGATCGATAGCCAATAAAGGAACTTTTGATTGTTGGCTAAGAGCCTTGGTTAATTTCCCTTCAGATGCTATGGATTGTATTGCATGGTTTTTGGACAAAATGGCGATGAGGTCAATATTGTTATGGTCTACATAGGAAAAGATGCCGTCCACAATGTTTTCGTCTTCTATAAAAGCATGGTGGGAATAGAAGTTTTCCAGGTAATAGATAATGGCATTCTCATTGTTTTCATCGTTTTCAGAATATCCAAAATGCTCCTCATCTTTATTGACAACGGTTAAAACATCCACCGAGGCGTTGAAGCGTCTTGCCACATCCAAGAGGACTTCAAATATTTTTTTATTATGAATTTCCTCTTTATCAATAATAAGTGATATCTTTTTAGGTGTAATTTTTTTGTAGCCGTCAGGAATCACAATTACAGGGCTTTTTGATACCAAGACAAATTCGGAAGTTTTGGTCTGTAAGTTGCAGTCGGTTCCTTTAGGGCAGGTCCCCATAATTACCAAATCGATAGGGTTTGTATGTTCAATATCTAACAAAGCATCTATCATTTTGCCTTTTACTACTATAGGTGTTATGGGATGTTTAAGGTTTTTGCCGAACAGCTTAACGATATCATTTAGCTTTGCCTCTAGTTCAGCAGTTTGTTCGTTCTCCACCACATGGGCAAGTATAATTTTTGCCTTTGGATTGTTTTCCACAAAATGGGTTGCATATTTCAGAGCATTTTGAGCAACCTCGGAAAAATCGAACGGGACTAAAATTGTTGAAATAGTTTTCATGATTCTTGGAATTTGATATTTCAAATGTAGATTCAAATAGCCTCAAAAACTATGAGAAATATCATAAAAAAAGAACATTTTATGATTTAGTTTCGTGCAGTTTTCGTTTTGAAACACAGGGTTTTGTCTGGGAAAAGTATTTCAAACGATTTCGTAAAAACTTCAAAATTATAAAGCATCATTACTGTGAAATTTCTTACAGAAGCCTCATCGGGATCTCTTCAAAAAAATGGTTTAAGATTAACCGTACTATTATTTATTGTCTTGGCAAATTTGGAAATTTTTGCCCAAGGAAAACCAACTCCTTTAGAATGGACTTTGGCAGAGTCTCCCAATGTGCAATTGAAATTTGCTGCCTCGGCCCAAACTTGGCTGCGCTATACACAATGGAATCCTGGAAGTACAGTGGAGAATGGAGACCTTAGTTCCTATAGTATAGATATGTCATTACGACGTTACCGAATAGGAACGAGTTGGAAGGTTGGGGAGCGTTTCAAGTTTTATGCACTTATAGGGCAGAACAACTATAATAATATGAGTGAAGGTTGGCCGGATCCTGAATTTTTGGATTTATATGGCTCCTTTAAGGTTGTTGATCAATTCCATATTGCAATGGGGAAATCCACTTGGGACGGGCTTTCGCGTTATACGGCTCCTTCCACAACGGAAATGCTTGCACTTGATTTACCCCTAATGGCACAACCAACCCTGAATAGAACAGATGACATTACCCGTAATCTAGGTTGTTTTCTATTTGGGGACTTGCAGCGCTTTAATTACAGGATTGGGGTCATCATTCCTTATGATCATACCCATACCGGAGCCGCAGTTCCAAAATTGGTTGAAGGAACTGCCGACTTTTCATATGACGATTTGCAATTACAGTATACGGGATATGTTAAGTATGATTTTCTGGAGAAGGAATCGGTGTTGGGGCCTAATTTTAAGGGAACCTATTTGGGGAAGAAGCATATTTTGGCTTTGGGTGCAGGAGCTAAGTTTCAGCAAGAGGCTATGGCTTCCCTTAAGAATGGCATCATACAATACCACGACTTAAATTTATGGTCGGTAGATTTATTTTATGAGGAGCCTGTGAGTCTTTCTTTTGCCAAAGCGTTAACGGGATATGTGGCCTATTATAATTATGATATGGGACCTGATTATTTGCGAATGTTAGGCGTTAACAATCCTGCTTTTGGAAGTTTAGATGATGTTGTAGAAATTAATGGAAAAGGAAATGGATTTCCTGCAGTTGGAACTGGTAGTGCGGTTTATTACCAAACGGGGCTTATGTTGGGGAATAAGGAAAGTAAGAGATTATGGGATAATCTACAGTTGTATACTGCTGGCCAGTGGGGGCAATACGAAGCCTTGGACGAGGCGGCCTTTTGTTATCGATTTGGACTTAATTGGTATGTGGATGGACAGCGCATGAAATTTACCTTAGATGGGCAAAATCGCCCTGTATTTTCAGAAGTAGATGGCAATACATTTCAGTCGGACAATAAATGGATGGCTGTCCTGCAGTTTCAATACCTTTTAAACTAGTATACCTATATTTATTAAAAACGAAAGGCCGTTCAATTTGAACGGCCTTTTTTAAGATTCCAAAACTTTGGATTAAGCTTTTGTAGCTTTCAATACAAACTTCAATTGGATTTCGTCGTTGATGAAGTTGTCTCCTAAATCATCAAAAATTGACTTAGAGCGGAAGTTGATTTCCCATTGGGTTCTGTCAATTGTAAAAGTGTCACTCAAAATAGAAATAGTTTCACCTTCATTAGTTACCGAAATAGGGAAAGTAATGTTTTGCTTGATACCTTTTATAGTAAGGTTTCCAGATATAAGACTTTTGTTTTCAGTAGTAGGTTGTGATCCAGTTATTTCAAATGCTGCTGTTGGGAATTTAGTGATATCAAAGAAGTCGCCTTCTTTTCCTTCAACAGTACCTTTTAAGTGGGCTTCCAATTTATCTTTCATGTCCCCAGGCTCCATATCCATGTCAACAAGAGATCTCATGTCAATTAAAAATGAACCACTTACCAAATCAGTTCCATTGGCTTTGAATACTCCTTTTTCCAATTTTACAGTTCCGTGATGTGAACCTGTTGGTTTAAAACCCTTCCAGTAAATAGTAGACTCTGTAGAGTCGATAACAAATTTTTCAGTAACCGTAGTACTTTCAGCAACTGGTTCCGCTTCTGTAGTTGTAGCCTTTTTGCCTTTGTCTTGACAGCTAACAACCGCCATGGTTAAAGCCAGTACCGTAAATACGTTAAAAATTCTTTTTTTCATGGTAATTAGTGTTTTTAATGAATTGTTAAGCAACAAAAATATAAAATGTTCCAGAAGATAGCATTTAGGGTGAAAATTATTTGGTGACATTTTGACATTTTAATAATAATGGCAGTACTTTTGCCAACTGTTATTGAAGTTAAAAATAGGTTTAGCATGAGTAAAAAAGAACAGAACGAACAACCCATAGAAGACCAACAGGTAGAGCAGCCTGTGGCAGAAGATACACAAGCAGAAGGAACTCCAGAAGCAGAAGTATCTATTGAAGACAAACTTAATGAAGACTTGGCCAAGGAAAAGGACAAGTTTATGCGCTTGTTTGCAGAGTTTGAAAATTACAAAAGGCGAACCTCTAAGGAGCGCGTAGAATTGTTTAAAACGGCAAGTGAGGATGTCATGAAAGCGATGTTGCCTGTATTGGACGATTTTGATAGAGCCTATTCAGAAATTTCCAAAAGCGATGCGGAAGATTTGTTGAAAGGTGTGGAATTGATCAGACAAAAATTGAAATCGACCCTGCAACAAAAAGGCTTGAGCGAGATTGAGGTTGCAGCAGGAGATGCTTTTAATGCCGACGATCATGAAGCTGTGACACAAATTCCGGCACCAAACGAAGATTTAAAAGGGAAAATTATCGATGTTATCGAAAAAGGTTATAAACTGGGCGATAAAGTAATTCGTTTCCCAAAAGTAGTAATAGGACAATAAACTGAATACATGGCAAAGACTGATTATTACGAGATTTTAGAGGTAGAGAGAACGGCTACTGCAGCAGAAATTAAAAAATCATACCGAAAACTGGCATTGAAGTACCACCCTGATAAAAATCCAGGGGACCACGAAGCGGAGGCTAAGTTTAAGGAAGCGGCAGAAGCTTATGAAGTATTGAGTAACCCAGACAAACGTGCACGTTACGACCAATTTGGTCACCAAGCCTTTGATGGCAGTGGCGGATTTGGCGGAGGTGGCATGAACATGGATGACATCTTCAGTCAGTTTGGCGACATTTTTGGCGGTGCTTTTGGTGGCGGTGGCTTCTCAGGATTTGGCGGAGGATTTGGCGGTGGCCAAAGACGTGTTAAGGGAAGTAACCTGCGTATTAGGGTAACCTTGACCTTGGAAGAAGTAGCCAATGGGGTTGAGAAAAAAATCAAAGTAAAGCGTAAAGTTCAAGCGCCAGGAACTACCTATAAAACTTGTGGTACTTGTAATGGTACCGGGCAGGTAACCAGGATAACCAATACTATTTTAGGACGTATGCAAACGGCTTCGCCTTGTACGGCTTGTGGTGGTGCAGGACAGACTATCGACCAAAAACCATCTGATGCTGATGCGCAAGGTATGAAGGTTGTAGAGGAAACTGTATCTGTAAAAATTCCAGCAGGTGTTGTAGATGGCATGCAGCTTAAAGTAACCGGAAAAGGTAACGATGCACCTGGTAATGGTATTGCTGGAGATTTATTGGTAGCTATTCAAGAGGAAGATCATCCAACCCTAAAAAGAGAAGGCGATAATCTGCACTATGATTTGTATGTAAGTATGCCAGATGCAGTTTTGGGTAATACTACAGAAATAGATACGGTAACAGGAAAAGTTAGGATCAAAATTGAAGCAGGGGTACAATCTGGTAAGATTTTGCGCTTAAGAGGCAAGGGAATTCCAAGTATTAACGGTTACGGAACTGGGGATTTATTGGTTCACGTGAATGTTTGGACGCCAAAAACCTTGAACAAACAACAGCGTGAATTCTTCGAAAAGATGAGAAATGACGACCATTTTTCACCAAAGCCAGAGAGTGGAGATAAATCTTTTTTTGAAAAAGTAAAAGATATGTTTTCTTAATAATCTGTTAATTTGATAAAAAACACTATATTTGATTGTCACTAATTAAATATTAGTGGTAATTTTTCTTTTTCATAGCAATTTTTTCCCATCCTTAATTCTTTTAAGGGTGGGTTTTGTTTTTTATAGAAGTGCCTTTTTTATGTCATTTGTTCAATCAGGCCTCTTCTTTTTCTAAAGTCCATTCAATGTTTGAATTTTCTTTCTAAAATTTTTTGTGCCCTCATATATTTTGACAGTAAATTCATGTTTTTTTCAGGATTGGGAAGGCGAGTTTTTTTGCCATTTTAGATGTTCTTGGTATACATTTAATATCTTTACAGCTCAAACAACATATTAGCAGAAATCAATCTATGGACAATTTATTAGTGGCTGAGGCTGTTTCCAAAAAGTTTGGAGACTTTAAAGCACTAAATGACGTTTCAATAGCCGTTCCCAAGGGAAGTATTTTTGGACTTTTGGGACCTAACGGTGCAGGAAAGACCACTTTAATCCGAATCATCAATCAAATTACTATGCCCGATACCGGTCGCGTGATGCTTGACGGTAAGGCGCTACATCAAGAGCATATCAAGGACATTGGCTATTTGCCGGAAGAGCGAGGTTTGTACAAATCGATGAAGGTAGGAGAGCAGGCACTCTACTTGGCCCAGTTGAAAGGGATGAGTAAGGCAGAAGCCAAGCAACGATTGAAATATTGGTTCGATAAATTGGAAATAGGTGATTGGTGGAATAAAAAAATCCAAGAGCTAAGTAAGGGGCAGGCCCAAAAAATCCAATTTGTGGTAACGGTACTGCACCGTCCAAAGTTGTTGATTTTTGACGAGCCTTTTTCAGGTTTCGACCCGATCAATGCCAATTTGATCAAAGATGAAATCCTTCAGTTACGGGACGAAGGAGCTACGGTTATTTTTTCTACACACCGTATGGAATCTGTCGAGGAATTGTGTGACCATATTGCCTTGATTAATAAATCCAATAAAATTTTGGATGGTAAGTTGACAGATATCCAACGACAGTACAAAACCAATACGTTTGAAGTTGGTTTGCAAACAGCTGATGTGGATGGGGTAACAAGAGCCATTCGTGATAGGTTTGAAGTGCTGCCGGCAACCTTTAAGAATCTAAACGATGATTTGAAGTTGAATGTTAAGCTTAATGGGGGTGCTACTTCCAACGATTTGTTGACCTTTTTGACCTCTAAAGCAGAAGTACATCATTTTGTGGAAGTGATTCCAAGTGCCAGTGATATTTTTATTGAAACCGTGAAAAATAATTAAGCATGAACCATTTACCTCTTATCATAAAACGAGAATATTTGACGAAAGTCAAAAATAAATCGTTCATCATCATGACGGTCTTGAGCCCGTTGATCATGATAGCGCTTATTGCGGTAGTCGCTTATTTAACCCAACTGAACAATAATAAAAAACGCAGTATTTCTGTGTTGGACCAAACAGGTCTGTTGGAAGAGGTGTTCCAAAATACCGATAATACCACCTATAATTACTTAACCAATTCTTCTTTGGAGGAAGCTAAGGTTTTGGTCAAAGCGCAGGAAGACTATGGATTGCTGTATATTCCAAAGCAGGTAGATTCTACTTCGGCTTCAAAGGGGATTATTTTTTATTCAGAGGAGTCCCCATCTTTAACAGTTATGTCTAGTCTGGAAAGAAGTTTGGAGAAAAAAATGACCGATTTAGAATTAGAGAGTAACGGCGTTGATCTTGACATGATTAATTCTTCAAGAATTAGTATCGACATAGCACAAGAAACATTTTCCGGAGAAACGACCTCCAAGATTGACAATGTTCTAAAGCTGGCTTTTGGCGGTATGGCGGGATATTTGCTGTTTATGTTCATCATTATTTACGGGAACATGATCATGCGCAGCGTTATTGAAGAAAAAACCAGTAGAATTATTGAAGTCATCATTTCTTCCGTTAAGCCTATCCAATTGATGATGGGGAAAATTATAGGAACTTCCTTAGCGGGAATTACCCAATTTATCATCTGGATTATTTTGGGAGGGGTGCTTATGACTGTGGTGTCTGCTATTTTCGGGATCAGTATCATAGATATGCATACCCCGCAGCAAGAAATTATGCAGCAGGCTGTACAATCGCCCGAATTTGAATCCAAGTTGAAGTTGGGCTTTATGGCGTTTCAAAATTTACCGATTGCCAATCTAATTGTGGCTTTTATGTTCTTCTTTGTTGGTGGTTATTTGTTATATAGTTCCCTTTATGCGGCCATTGGTGCTGCTGTGGACAACGAAACCGATACGCAACAATTCATGATGCCTATCTTGATGCCGCTTATTTTGGCAGTTTACGTTGGTGTGTTTACAGTTATAGAAGATCCACATGGAACGGTATCTACGGTATTCTCATTTATTCCATTCACTTCACCAGTAGTAATGCTTATGAGAATTCCGTTTGGAGTTCCTATTTGGCAGCAATTATTATCTTTAGCATTATTGATAGGTACCTTTGTGTTTACAGTTTGGTTTGCTGCCAAAATTTATCGCGTAGGTATCTTGATGTACGGAAAGAAGCCAAGTTATAAAGAGTTATATAAGTGGTTAAAATATTAAGGTATGCAAGATCCTATTGACAAAATTGAAACCATCGTTACAGAAAGTAGTGTTTGGGATACCATCACCAGTTTTTTGGGAAAGGTTATTTATGCCAACGAAGATAGTAGTATAAAAATCACCATAGGATTGATCTTATTGGTGTTTATCATCTATGGGATTACTTCTGTAGTGTTGACTTTTCTCAAAAAATTAGTGTCCAAACGCATGCCCGAAGAAAATAGGGTGAAGTTTGATACGGTCTTTTCATTCTCTAGATGGCTCATTTATCTTATCGTGCTCCTTGTAGTATTCGATTCGGTTGGAGTGAATGTCACCGCCATTTTTGCGGCATCTGCCGCCTTATTGATTGGTGTTGGTTTGGCCTTGCAGACCTTGTTCCAGGATATCATCTCTGGAATCTTCATTCTGGTAGATCAAACAGTGTCTGTTAACGATATTATTGAAATTGAAGGTAAAGTAGGGCGTGTGGAAAAAATTAAATAAAAACCCCCTCGTGCCGTAACCGCCGATAATAAAGTGTTGGTGATTCCTAATCACTTATATCTTACCAATAGTTTGTATAACTGGACGCAAAATGGTACTACAACCAGGGAAAGTGTTCAGGTGGGCGTGGCCTATGGAAGCGATGTGCAATTGGTGAAAAAATTATTGTTGGAAGCAGCTAGTTCACATCCACAGGTATTGCCGGATCCTGAGCCAGCGGTACAGTTTATCAATTTTGGAGATAGTTCGTTGGACTTTAAATTGATTTTTACCCTTAATGATAGTTTTAAAGCTGCCTTTCCAAAGAGTGATATTCGTTTTGAAATAGATCGTTTGTTTAGGGAGAACAACATTTCTATCCCATTCCCTCAAAGGGACATTCATATTATAGAACCCAAAAAGCAATAACCGAAACAAAATACTATGCCAAAAATATTAGTCATTGAAGACGAAGCCGCCATTAGAAGAGTTTTGGTGAAAATCCTTTCCGAAGAAAATGATACCTATGTTGTGGAAGAAGCCGAAGATGGCTTGGCTGGAGTTGAAAAGGTAAAACAGGACGATTACGATTTAATCCTTTGCGATATCAAAATGCCAAAGATGGATGGTGTAGAAGTTTTGGAAGCAGTCAAAAAATTGAAACCAGAAATTCCTATGGTGATGATTTCCGGTCACGGTGATTTGGATACGGCAGTAAACACCATGCGCCTTGGAGCTTTCGATTATATTTCCAAGCCGCCAGATTTAAACCGTTTGCTCAACACAGTTAGGATTGCCTTGGACAGAAAGGAATTGGTGGTGCAAAATAAACTGTTGAAAAAGAAAGTCAGCAGAAATTATGAAATGGTGGGTGAAAGTGGTGCTATTGAGCAAATCAAGGACATGATTGAAAAAGTAGCCCCTACAGATGCGAGAGTGCTTATCACTGGACCCAATGGAACAGGAAAGGAATTGGTGGCGCACTGGTTACATGAAAAGAGTGAACGTTCTAAAGGCCCGTTAATTGAGGTGAATTGTGCTGCAATTCCGTCGGAGTTGATAGAGAGTGAATTGTTCGGACATATCAAAGGAGCCTTTACAAGTGCGGTAAAAGACAGGGCCGGTAAGTTTGAAGCTGCTAATGCCGGAACCATTTTCTTGGATGAAATTGGAGACATGAGTTTGTCTGCTCAGGCAAAAGTGTTAAGGGCGTTACAGGAGAATAAAATCCAACGTGTGGGAAGCGATAAGGACATTAAAGTAGATGTTCGTGTCGTGGCTGCGACCAATAAGGATTTAAAAAAGGAAATTGACGAGGGAAGATTCCGAGAAGACCTTTACCACCGTTTGGCGGTGATTCTTATCAAAGTCCCTTCTTTAAATGACAGACGTGACGATATCCCATTATTGATAGACTTTTTTGCTAAAAAAATCGCATCTGAACAAGGAACAGGGGTAAAGTCCTTTTCAGATAATGCTGTAAAATTGTTGCAGCATTATGACTGGACTGGGAATATCCGTGAATTACGAAATGTTGTGGAGCGTTTGATTATTTTGGGAGGTAAGGAAGTGAGTGAGGATGATGTAAAGCTCTTTGCTGCGAAATAAAGAACAGACTATTTAGATAAAAAAAGAGCAACCATTTGGTTGCTCTTTTTTTATAAGCGATCCTGTAAAATTACATTTTACAAGAGTTTAAGCGTTCTAGATAGGTATTGGTAATAGCGGCCATAGTATTAATGTAGAAAGATCTAATTTCTTCTAAGGACTTATCCATCAATTCGGTTTTGTTTTCTGCAAAATTAATGTTCTCTGATTGGCAGCCACAAGAGGATAAAACTTTGTTGTAGGATTTAATGTTTTCAGTAATAGAAGATCCAGCTTCGCTAATCAACAGTTCCTTTTTAATGGCTATTTCCTTTTGTTGCTGCTCCACAAGTCTTTGTTTGATTTCTTCTTGCTTGCGTTGTAATTCCAATTGTTGTTGTTCCAATTCAAACTGTGCGCTTTCCAAATCGGCTAGGTCTTGATTACCGGAAGTACCAGTTCCTTTGGTGCACATGTCTAACTCTGTGATGGTTTCCTGTGCAATTTCTTTGGCTTTTTTCACATAATATCTTCCGTCTTCAAAGGTCTCTGCCGAAGCCACTTTAGCTAATAACTCGGCACCATCATAGGCTTTGTTATAGGCGGTTTTGCAACCTCCGCAATTTTCCAAGGTTGTTTTAACACGCTCAAAAGCTTCCAAAGAACGTTTGGAATATTGCTTCAGGTGGGTTAAATTGTTAGAGTCGTAGGCCGTCTTCACATGAGAGTAGGCATACACGGCATCTGGTTGTGCGTCCGAGCATAAGGATTGCCCAAATGTTACGGCACTGGTTAATAAGACTAATGAGAAAATGTAGATTTTTTTCATAGTGATTTGGGTTTAATAATTTAAGTAGGCTCGATAAAAGTAGCAAAAAATCGGTAAAGCGTATGTTTTTTTTAGTGAAATCATAATTTTCCTATATTTAAGTGGAAGTAAGACCATAAATATCAAGTTGATGAAAAATATAAAAATTGACCATTTTAAAGCCTCAGGACCTGTAGTTTTGGAAGAACACAAAACTACTTACGATTTAAATGCTTCCGAAGATAAGATTGAAAAAGAGTTGGAAGAGGTGCGTGTTACTTTGGGAAAACTGCAGGATACCATGTATGCGCATGGCAAATATGCCGTTTTGGTATGTATTCAGGGCATGGATACCGCTGGGAAGGACAGCATGATCAGGGAAGTGTTCAAGGATTTTAATACTCGTGGAATCGTGGTGCACAGTTTTAAAACGCCCACGCCACTTGAATTGAAACATGATTATTTATGGCGTCATTACCTAAGGCTTCCCGCTCGAGGAAAATTCGGGATTTTCAACCGTACGCATTATGAAAATGTTTTGGTAACCCGTGTGCATCCGCAATATGTTTTGGGTGAAAATTTGCCAAATGTTACCTCGTTGGAAGATATCGATGAAACGTTTTGGGAGAGACGCTTTAAGGAAATCAACAATTTTGAACAGCATATTGCAGATAATGGAACCATTGTATTTAAATTTTTTCTGCACCTTTCCAAAAGTGAGCAAAAAGATAGGTTGTTACGTCGTTTGGAGAAAAAAGAGAAGAATTGGAAGTTTTCTCCAGGTGATCTTAAGGAGCGTGAATTGTGGGATGCATATCAAGATTGTTACGAGGATGCTATAAACAACACCAGCAAACCACATGCACCTTGGTATATTATTCCTGCCGATGATAAGGCAACCGCTAGGTATATTGTAGCTCGGGTTTTGTTGGATACCTTGCAAACCTATCATGATATTGAGGAGCCGGAGTTGGATGATGAAATCAAGGCTCATTTGGAATCCTACAAACGACAATTGGAAAATGAATAATCACATTAAATACCGTTATTAATTTTAAGGTTTCTTTTAGAGGATGCCTTATAAGAACTATTATCTTTAGAGCCCAAAATTATTTTTTATGAAGCACATCATCGCCCTATTGGTTGTTTTGTTTTCTTTTCAAATACAAGCCCAAGAAGATGCCGAAGTCATCAAAAACATTTACACTACATCTTTAACCAATGGCAAAAGCTACGAATGGCTGGACTATCTGTCCAATCAAATTGGTGGACGCTTGTCAGGTTCCTTAAATGCCGAACGAGCGGTAGAATACACCAAAGAAGAATTGGAGCAATTAGGTTTGGATAAAGTATGGTTGCAACCTGTTATGGTGCCAAGATGGGTAAGGGGAGCCCCGGAATTTGCTTATGTAGAAACCTCTCCGGGAATTACAACCAATGTAAATATTTGTGCTTTGGGAGGCTCTATTGCAACTCCAAATGGGGGCTTGAAGGCTGAAGTTGTGGAGGTAAAGGGTATTGATGAATTGAAAGAGTTGGGAAGTGAAAAAATCAAAGGGAAGATTGTGTTTTTCAATCGCCCAATGCAAGCCGATTTGATAAATACATTCCAAGCTTATGGAGGCTGTGTAGACCAGCGATATTCAGGGGCAAAGGAAGCAGCTAAGTATGGAGCTTTGGGCGTTATCGTGCGTTCTGTGAACTTGCGCTTGGACGATTTTCCACATACCGGAGCCATGAGTTATGGCGATTTGCCAAATGACCAACGCATCCCTTCGGCGGCTATTAGTACTAATGATGCAGAATTGTTGAGTTCTATGTTGGCCTTGAATAGTCAGTTAAAGTTTTATTTCAGTCAGAATTGTAAGCAATTAAAGGATGTGCAATCCTATAATGTGATTGGAGAAATTACGGGAAGTGAATTCCCTGATGAATATATTGTGGTTGGAGGTCATTTGGATTCTTGGGATTTAGGTGACGGTTCTCATGACGATGGAGCAGGCGTTGTTCAGTCAATGGATGTATTGCGTTTGTTGAAGGAGAGTGGAATCCAACCTAAGAGAAGTATTAGAGTGGTGTTGTTTATGAATGAAGAAAACGGAATGCGCGGCGGAAAAAAATACGCCGAAGTTGCCAAGGCCAACGGCGAGCATCATGTATTTGCTTTGGAAAGTGATTCGGGAGGTTTTACACCGAGAGGTTTTTCATTTGATTGCAGTGATGCTGTGTTTAATAAAGTGCAGCAATGGCAGGCCTTGTTCAAGCCCTACTTAATTCACTATTTTGAAAAAGGAGGTAGTGGCGCAGATATTGGTCCGTTGAAAGGTGGTGATATGGTGTTGGCTGGATTGCATCCAGACTCACAGCGTTATTTTGACCATCACCATGCATCAAACGATACCTTCGAGCATGTTAACAAACGCGAATTGGAACTGGGAGCTGCTACGATGACGGCTTTAGTGTATTTGTTTGATAAGTATGGGACAGGAACCATCTCGGATATTTCAGAATTAAACGATTAGTACATGAAGATAATTTTAACAGGAGGGATGCTATTGATGGCATCCCTTATTTTTGCCCAAAAGGATATGGACACGACACTACCTTATTATGAATTGCCTCAAGCATCCGAAATCTACACGGCAGGAACCGTGGCGGCTAGAATGGTAGACGGATTGGGATTTCGGTATTATTGGGCAACCGAAGGTTTAACCGAAACCGATTTGGCATATAGCCCAAGCTCTGAAGTGCGTTCTACAGGTGAGACTATTGACCATATTTTGAACTTGAGTTATGTGGTTTTGGATGCAACTCTAAAGCAACCCAATACAAAACGGGATTTTTCCAATTCAAGTTTTGAAGAAAAGCGCAAACAAACCCTTTTGAATTTAAAACAGATTGCGGATACCCTACGTATCAGTGATGGTTTGTCTGATTATAAAATCGTGTTTGGAGAGCGTGAATTTCCATTTTGGAATGCCATCAATGGCCCGTTAGCAGATGCCATTTGGCATGCTGGGCAGATAGCTTCTTTTAGAAGGAGTTCAGGGAATCCTATCAATTCCAGCATTAGTCAATTCAACGGAACGGTAAAACAATAAATTCTTTTAGATATCTAAAATAAAGTTCAAAAAGAACGGAATATTTCCGAAAGGATGTAGTGCTTTCTATTTGGAAGTGTCCTTGTCTGTTTCTTTTTTGAGTTCCTGATATTTGGTATAGAGTCTAATTCCTAAACGGGCAAAAAGGAGTACTGCAAATAAAACAACAATATTAAAATTGTCCATATGCTATTAATTATATTACAAAGTTACTGTTTTGTGTAAGGGCTTATGGTCTCTTTATGTTGAATTTAACTTTTGTAAATGAGTGTTTTAGGTGGGTTCTGTGAGTTTCAAAATCTTAGAAATTAGAGTTTTGGTAGTTTTGAAAAACTCCACTTGTTGCCTTAAAATGTATAATTTATCATCAATATAGTTTTCAAATTGAAACTCCTTTAAAAGGATTTGGTTGCCTTGATGGATGTTTGATGGCGGATAGGTAAAATACTTGCCCAGATGATCAATATTTCTAAGCGACCCATGCTGCTTGATGTAATGAATCAATGCGATATTGGTGTTTTCTGTTTGGGTTTGTATTTCCTGTAATTCGGCAAAGGAGCGGGACCATTCAAACAATAAGCGTTTTAAATCTTCATTACCCAATTTAGAGAGTCCTCCAGAATTTTTGAGCTCGTTAAGTACAAAATCACTAGGCTTCCAAGTAGGACTGTTTAGGGATTGGGAAAGCAAACTGTCTAATTGATGAGACGTATATGGGAGATCTTCCGTTCGGAATAGTCCAAAGACCTTTTCCATAGAATTGATGGTTTCCTGAAGTTGTACATTGATGTTTTCAAGGTCCTTTAGGTTTTCTGCAAATTCTGAATGGAGGTTGCCAAGAATTTTATTTTCGGAACGTTTCTCAAGTCTGTTTTCATTCCAATTGTTGATTTGTAAGGCAATCAATATGCCAATGACCACCAATATAATTTCGCCAATGGCATAGCGCAAATAGGCTGCAGTTTTGTTCTGTGCTGCTAGTTGTTTGCGAATGTTTCTAAAGAATTTAATCATGGTTTCTCAATTTCTTTCTCGAGGAGTTCGATAAGCAGTTGGATTTCATCGGATAGTTGTTTTCTGTAATAGTAAACACTGGTACTTAGCTCCAGTTTTATGCCTATCAAATTCCTTATTTTAGGTTGCTCCATAATAGCTTCAAAATCAATTGGAGGTCCCGTTTCAATGGAGAGTTTAGGAAATTCCGCTTTAAGGAGGGGTAAAAAGTTGAGGTATTCTACTACAATTTCATCTATTCGCAACTGATGTACTCTTATTCGGTCGTCCATGAGGTTGTTGAGGTTGTTGATGCTACGTTCTAGATTGGTAAAATGACTTCGGATAGTTTTATTACTGATGAGGTCTGTTTTTCCTGAGGTTTTAATTTCTTCGTAGGCGTTTATGACCGGAATATCAATTTCAAAACCCCAAAAGATATTATGGTAAAGGGGGTTGTTGTTTTCTTTGTTAAAGAAGTTTGTTCGCTCTTCTTTGTTGCCCAAAGCTGCTTCCATTTCGTCTATGGCCAACTTTTCTTTGATTATGGATTCTTCTGATTGTTTTTTTGCTGCTTTTAAATCTTCCAATAAACTGCTTAAGATTTGCTGTTCTTCAACTTGTAGCTTTCTGTTTTCATTCCAATTATTGATTTGAAGCGCTATCAAAATACCAATCACCACCAAGACAATTTCTCCAATGGCATAACGCATGTATTTGGAAGCCTTATTTTCTGCAGCTAGTTTGTAGCGAATTTTTGAGAAGAAGTGCATCATTTGCTGTGGAGGTTTAGTTCGGTTTTAATGAGGGCCTTGGTTGCTTCGTTTAGTTTGGAAATTATTTCTACCCGAGTTTTTAAGGCATAGGCATAGGTTAATTCGGAATTCGCCAGTCGTAAAAACTCTTCAGATTTCAGAGCCTCAAGAATTTGCGGGATCTCTTTAGGGACTGTTTTAAAAGTTCCTTCGCTATCAAAAGGGAAGTAGGAATTCATAAATGTGGCGTATTCTGTTTGCAGGTTTCCTAGATACCGTTTAGTATGTTCTGAGAATTGATAATAAAAAAGCAAATGTTGTTTGAGATTTTCATTCTTTAATAGAAGGAGATTTCCTGTACTTATAATGTCATCATAGGTGCTTTTGGATTCTACCATGGTTCCTCTACTGCCAACCCCTCCATATCCCATTTTATTGATGAAGTCTAGAGTGTCTTTTATAGGTGTTTGATGAAGTACATGATCTCTGGCCATGAGGAGTACTTCTATTTTTTTAGGAGAGGAATTTGAGAAATAGGTTAAACTAATGGAATCGCTTTTAAGGTCTCGTAAAAAGTTCTCTAAATATTGTTTTTCAAGAAGTCTGTCCTTCCTGTAGGAATTCCAATTGTTGATTTGAAGTGCAATTAAAATTCCAATCACCACCAGCACAATTTCCCCAATGGCATAGCGCATGTAGGCGGCTGCTTTGTTTTGTGTGGCTAGTTGTTTGCGGATGGAACTGAAAAAGGTGTACATGCTAGTTGAGTAATTGAGATATAAGTGAAACACTAAAAATGGTCAACATAAACCAACCAATAAATCCTTGTAAAATAGCAAGGTAACGAGGGAAGCCTTTAATGGGGATTTCTCCGAAACCAAGGGTGGTAAAGGTGTTTATGGAGAGCATTAAAGCATTCAGTATTTTGATGAAAAGATCATATATAATGGCAACCAAAAAAGCGCCTATCAATAAAATAGATTTCCAGAACCGTTTTTTTAAAGGTAAATCTTGCCATGTACCTTTCATGATATCGAATTTGCTTAAAATTGAGGCGTGTAAATTGGTTCTGGCAATAGTCCATTTGTAAAGGGGCAAGCCGGTCATAATGAAAAATTTTGGGACTTGCGGGCTAGCTTGGATTAATAAGTTTTTAAAAGCTTCATATTCCATTAAATCGGGTTGTTTATCTTCCAAGTACACTTCATGTATTCCCGCGTCCTTTTTCATATATTTTATAAAAAAGGTAAAACGGTCCATGATGCGTTTTCTGCCATGAGAATCCCAACTGTTTGGAAAAAATAGATAGATGATCGCAAAGAAAATGATGACATACAGTGAAAAGATGATGGCTTTGGAAGGTTTAGTGCCATAATTGGAAAACAGCTTTAAAAATTGATTAACTTTCCATTGAAAATAGGTGTCAAAGGATGGGGCTGTTTTATATTCGTAGGCAAGCTTTTGTGTTTCTAAATCTTTTAATTCTATATAGACTGAGTTTTTACTTTCGGTGTCCAGAATATCATTATAGTGGTTGAGCAATTTGCCCCGAAGAGCTAATTCTCCTTTAAAAATGTCTTTGTCTTGTAATCTTTGGTCTAAATAACTTTTTAAGTCTTTAGTTGATATGTTAATGTATGGAGGGTTTGTCTTATAAAAATAATTATCATAGGTTTGGGTGGAGAAGAGCTTTCCTTTTAGAGATTCCCAATCAACAATATGTTTTGGGTCAAAAGTATCAATAGCAAGTCCCACATGATTTCCAAAAGAATTTTTTGAAATATTTAAAAGGTTTATGCCTTGCATTTCCGTAACACGAAGCAAAATAGAAGACTCTAAAAATTCATTTGCTTCTATCCCGGTATAATCCACCTTGTCTGAAACAAAATTTATGAGGGTTGATTCACCTATAATTCGATTGTTAGCGAAGTGCAGATTGTTGATGCTTCTAAAGATTAAAAAGAAGTTACTATTGTAATTTTCGTGTAGGGGTTGGTATTCATAAAATGTACAACGATCAATAATAACGGTCAAGTTGTATGGATAGTCAAGTTTATGTGGGATCAAGCTTGATGCAATGACAGTTTCATTATAAAAATGACAATTCAGAATAGTCAATCCAAAGGTTGCTGTTTGGAATTCACCTTGATTCCAAGTGTTTTGGATATAGTTAATTATATTGTCTATTTGATTGTCTCTGTTTTCTAGGAATAAATATAGCCTTCCCTTAAAGTGGCAGTTAAAAAGTGGGATGGAGGCACATTGGCTAAATGTTACTTCTTTTAGGAAGGTGATGTGTTGTAGTACACCGTTATTAACGGTTTCATCTTCCTTATCTTTTGAAGTTAAGAATTGTACATTATCTAAAAATAATACTTTGTTAATGACTTTTTGTTTCTGAGTACTAATAATAGAATCTATCGAATTATTTGCTTTTGCCTGAAAGAGAGAGTCTGTAGCTTCATTGTAGACAATTTCAGCATTTTTAAGTCTAAAAATAGTATCCTGTTCCTCTTCAATCATTTGAAATAATTTGGAATAGGAATAGCGTTTCAATTCCATTTCCTGAGATAAACTAGACCAAGAAACCAAAAGAAAAAGAACTAGGCTGGTCAATGTTTTCATATCAGGTAGAGGATTTGAAAGGAAATTATAATAGGAAATTTATAATGGAGAGAAAATAGCGAGAGAGAAACGAGAAGGAGCCTGGATGAAAAAGGAAGTTTGTAATAGGCAGTTGTCAATAGGACATAAGGATTTTGTGGCCAGTAACTCAAGTAGGGAGATTTCCAAATGTCAAGGCTTCTGAAATATATGGATGTTTCTTGAACATCCATATTTAATAAAGAATGTTATCCATAATCTTGTCCAAATTGCGTTCCATCATGGCAAAATTGCAGTCGGAGAAAAATACTTCGTACATTTCTCTTCTTAGCTGAGCCAATTCTATGTTGGAATAGTGGTGCAATTGTACCGTGTCATCAATTTTTTCAAAACGCTGTTCTTCTGTGTCACTAGAAAATTCCTGGTACATTTTCTCGAAGATCTCAGGAGAAGATTTGGACTTGATCAGGTTGATTTCAGCCTCCGATTCATGAGAATCTGCATTGGCACAAAGCAGTAGAATATAGACTTGCAATTCGGTTTTGGTCCAAGTGTTTGCCTCGGGTTTCATAATTTCAAATTTTAAGTTACACAAAAAATGTTCTTATGAATGGGGAGAATAATTGGTTTGCGATACTGTATTAAATATACTAAAGAATTGGTTAATTAATGTGTAAATGTTTGAAATTCAATTTTTTTTATAGGTTTTAAAAGGGTTTTAGCTTGCAGTTTTTTTATTCTTTATCCTGTTTTTAGTCATTTATTTGAAGCCCTTATAGATAACTGAGCCACCATTTCGCTTTGTTTTTCGCCTTGTACCTCATGTACTTTTTACAGATAGGGTAAAGAATGGCTATAATGATATTCCAGACTATATAAACCACAAATAAAGAGTACCCGTACGCAGCAATACTGGAAGGAGAAAGTCCACCTCTTGATGCTGTTAGGTCACTCAAACTGCCTCCCAAAATTAAGATGCCTAGAATGGCCAAAGCATGGATAAGCAGTACATGAAGGAAATAATAGAATAATGGCACTCTTCCAAATACAATAAAAAAGTCCGTGATTTTTGTTTTGATACCTTCAAATGCATAAAGAAACAGCATAGCAGGCCCTAGGGTGATCAGTACGTACAGTAAGGATGGTGGGTATTTAGTGACATTGAAAAAGGACAATACCGTAAATACAAAGTTCTTTTGTTTGGTCCACGGTACCATATCACCATAAATATTGATACCTCGAATAATGAAAAAGGCCGCAATGGCAAAAAGTCCAAATTGTAGTAACCATTTTTTTCTAGTAACGGCATTAAAATCCTTACTGTAAAGCACCCCAAAACAATAACCCAAAACCATGACGCCCAACCATGGGGCAATAGGGTAGGCAAAAATGATAAAGTGGTCTTCTCCAAGAGGAATGCCTTGACGCTGATGGAATATGTACCAAAGTATGGAGCGAATATTAGACCCTTCAAAAGTAAAGCTGTCGAAAGTATTATGGGCTGCTATCAATATAGCTCCAATAACCAAGAGAATCTTTTTGGGGAGGAATATCAAAAAAGATAAGCCTACCATACAAAGTCCAATGGCCCAAATAACTTGGAGGACAATCAAATTGTATTCTGGATCGAATTGCCAGATAAGATTGTTCAGAACAATTTCCAGGAAGATCAACCATAAGCCTCTTGTAAAAAGGAATTTGAACAGTTGAGGTTTTGTTTTTCTACTTCCGTAAAGAAAAGCTGAAGTTCCCGCCAAAAAAATAAAAACAGGCGCACAATAGTGCGTTATGAATCTCGTAAAGAATAGAAATGGAGTAGTGGTTTCCAAATCGGTTGGATCGCTAATAGAATTTCCTATATGGAAATAATCCCTGGTATGGTCCAGTGCCATGAGTACCATGACCACGCCCCGCAAGAGGTCAATCGTTTCAATTCGGTTGGTTTTTATGAGCATAGGCAACTATCAGAGATTAAACCTAAGACTTGAGGAACTGTAATAAATATAGGCATAATAATCCGTTGATTGTTAGAAACATTCGAAAATGCAAATTCAAGATTCGGTCGCTTTAACTGTTAAGGGTTGTTTGGCTTCAATTCTAAAAGGCTGTTTTTGTTTATAGGTCAAGGAGCGCCATAGCCATTCAAATGGGCCATATCTAAAATATTTTAACCAAATGGGACTGTAGATTAATTGGGCAATCCAAATGGCAAAAACGATGTAATATAGTTGATGGCGTTCCAATTGTCCATAAAGTGAAAATCCAAATCCTAGAAAAATAAAGGCCACAATAATACTGTGTACTAAATAGTTGGTTAAGGCCATTCTTCCTACCGCAGCTAAAGATTTTTGAAGGAAGCCCAATATTCCGGATTTAATGAAAAGCATGATAAACCCCACATGGCCCAAGGTTGTGAATAGTCTTCCCAAATCATAGGTGATAAAGGTTTTGGAAGTTACAATGGGGTCAAAGCTGCTTTTGATAAGTTGGGAAGTTTCATAATAGTTGACAGAAAGCCCTATACCATAACCAATGATTGCCATAACCCCATAATATTTAAAAGATTTTTCACCGTGAAAGATTCTTAGGTTGAAAAATGCCATCCCCAGCAGCATATAACTGAAAACATCCCATAGGTCAAACCGATATAGAAACCAGCCTTGGCGTTCGGAATAGTGTTTAGCTTTGTAACTAAAAATGGACCAGTAACTGGGATTGCGCATTTCTGCAATTTGTTCGTCGATTTTTTCTTGAGGCATTTTGGTGTTCAATTTTTCCCATTTTCCCAAAGCGGCTGTCTGTTTCGAGGTCAAGGAATCGTTAGCTTTTTTTAAGGACGCGGCTTCAAGCCCTTCTTTTTTGATTTTAAGAGTGTCCCTATATTCACTGTAAGTCCAAACCACCCCTAAACTTATCAATACCAAACCACCTATGATTAATTTTTTGGACGGGGTATTTCTAAAAGGAAACAACATAAGTCCAAACACAGCATAATGGAACAGAATATCTCCATGCCATAAAAAGACGTAGGCGTTAATAATTCCAAAAATTAATAGCCATAAAAGACGTCTATAATAAATATCGGCAGTTTTTATTCCTGCACCACTGCGTTCCAAACGAGAGGTTAGTAAAATCACTCCTGCTCCAAAAAGTAAGGTGAATAGGCCTCTCATGGTCCCTTCAAATAACATATTGGTCATGATCCATGCTTTTAGGTTTAAGCCTTCGGCTCCACCGGATATAGTAGGGTCCATATAGGCAAAGGGAAGCCCCATACCATTGATATTCATTAAGAGAATCCCTAGAAGGGCAACCCCTCGAATGACATCCAAAGAATTGATTCGCTCTTTGGATTTTGTCGGCTGTAATATTGTTTGATTAGTTGTTTCCATTGTGTTAGAGATTTTTGATGGGTTCAGTCATTGCTTCTCGCTCTGATAGGCTTTAGATATACATTTTAATATTGATATGGTTTATTCGAAGAAATTTTTTGGATTAAAGTTTTAAAATTGGATTACACCCTTTTTGAAAGTTGTTATTGAGGAGTATTGATTGGTAAGGAAGGTCTAGTTTGGTTTTCATATGGTTTTGTGAGTATTGTTTAATTGGAATCAAGTTTTACAGGGGATATTTTTACAAAAGCTTTGATGGATTTTTTATGTTTCAAAAAATTGATATACCTAATCATGAATAGCATCATTAAAGGCGCTAGCGCGGTTACAAAAAATACCTGTTCCCAACTCAAATTGTTTTTTAAAGGTCCCAATAGTCCAGATCCAGAAGCGCGCCCCATATTGCTAAGCGCCATATAAAGGGTAAATTGGGTAGCGGCTACTGTTTTCCAACAGAGATGCATGGCCGTGGCAAAAATGGAAATACATAAAAACGTATATCCAGTATAATAGCTCAGAATAAACCCGTAAATCATTGCTTTATGATGCCATAAGCTTGGAAATAAGCCAAAACCTATTATTAAAATTGCAAGAAATATTAGATATAAAGACATCATTTTAAGTTTTCCAAAGAAATCTACCATAGCACCTCCAACAAACATTCCCAATAAGCCTCCTAGAATGGTCATAACAGAAAAAACTTGAGAGAATTTCGTGTTGGTCCAACCCAATTCCTGAACGGTAAATATGGGAAGTAGTGTGTCTATCAAGCCGTACATGATTCCAATAATAAAAGAGGAAATACTCAAGATTAGACTGGAGGGTAGTATGACAACTTTTGAGAGGTTTTTAAAGATAGTTTTCCAATTGGATAGCTGAATGGATTTAGTAGCTTTACTAGCCTCCCCTAAGGACCATGGCATCCATTTTTCTCCAGGACGTTCTCTGCAATATATAGGAACCAACATGATCAAGAACACTACTATAGCAAGCGAGTTGATAGTTTTATGGAACCCAATACTGTTGAGCAAACTAGTGCCAATGGCTAAGGATGCAGAAGTGCCAATAATTTTTGTTCCCCACATGAGGCCATTGGCCCTAGCTTGTTGTTTGGATGGAACTAAATCTACAGCCATACCGTCGGTAGCAACATCTTGAAAGGCTCCAAAGAAGCTGATGCAGAATCCGGCAATCATTAGTCCTTGGAGATTGTTAAGTGGGTTATTTACAAAACCGATGGACAAAAAACTAATAATAAGTCCCATTTGGCCTAGAATAACCCAGGGACGTTTTCTTCCCATGGGCAAAAATGTAAAACGATCCATAATTGGAGCAATAAGAATTTTGAAGCTCCATGGAATTCCTATTACGGCCACATAGCTTGCAATATAGCTTGGTGATTTACCATTCATGGCTAACCAAGCGGGTATTGCAAAAAAAGTAATGCCTTCAGGAATTCCTTGAGCTGCATATAAAATAGAAAAGGTGATATATCTTGTCAGTGCACTTTCAGATAATACCCATCTATTTTTAGAAGGTTTCAAAGCAATTTTTTCGGTTTTTGAAAACATGGGAAACCCTTAGTTGGATGAAAGGTCTTCCATATAAGAGTACAGATAGGCCCAATCGGAAATTAAAGCAGATCTGAATTTTGCTCTTAACTCGTCGGCTTTCTTTTTGCCATGGGCTTTTTCATAAACCTCCCAAACTCCATCGGTGTCTTTGTCCAATTCAGCAAAATTTACAAATGGAATCGCAATAAAGAAATCGGCAACATCAGGGCCGCCACCAACAACATTATACCAAGTCCCTCTAATGCCCCCACCTGAACTGCGCATTGTAGAGGATATTTCCTTGGTTACTTCTTTAAAGGCGGAATAATCTGAAATTTTCACATTGTAGGTCCAAACAACCTTGGTACCTTCCAAAGGACTTGGTCTACTAATTTCGGGAATGGATTCTGCCAGATTGTACTGTACTTTTTCAACGTGTGGCCAAATAAAATCCATGGCTTTTGAGCGGCAATTGTTGCTGGCCGTATCCTCGTCGTCTTTGTCCAATTCAGCCCAATTATTCATGGTACTAGTTAGCACGTAAACGTTGCCTTCTCCCTGAAACCGTTGCCACATGTTCCATTTAAAGGTACCGTTGTTATCGTTGTAGCATTTTTTCCACATCTTAACACCTTCCTTAAACTGGGAGTTGTGGCCCATTTTTACAGTAAATTCTGTTAAGTTCAGCATTCGACGGTTAGATTGTGAAAGCAAGGACAGTGGTAGGCAAAATGTAACTAGAAGTAGGATAATGGTAAATTTTTGGAGTTGTAGGGAACTTTTGGGGTACAGATACTTTGTTTTCATAATTCATTGAATTTACAATGGACTAGGACTGTTGTTAGCCTAATCTATTTGGATTAATTAGCAAAACATAACAAGTGTAAGTGTTCTAATGCACTGAAAAATTGGGTGAATTGGAGCGGTAAAATCTTTAAATAAGTGAGTTAAGACTGTGTTGTTAAGCAGAATTAGGGCTGTGCTTTTTATTTAATGACTTGGGAAATAAAGAAGGGAAGGGGAGCCCTTTGTGTTGTTAAATAAGAAAAGGCGAGTAAGTGCTCTCGGAAGTTGTCAAAAGCAAATAAAGATGCTACATGCAATTCTTCAATAAGCAGCGTCTGACTGACATTATGCTGATTTTTCGAGGTGTTTATACCTGCTTTAAGGGCGAACAATGCTGCTGGTCGTTTAGTCATACAAGCCTTAATTAATTGTTTAAAAAGACTTTAGGGTATTTTAAAGGTAAGGAAAATTATAATATCCTCATTGAATCGGCTTATTTGTTTTGAATAAAAGAGTTGAAGTGTTAAATTGATAAAAATAATTTATTCGTTTTCTTGATGCAAATGATGCCATTCCATGGGGTCTTTCGCGCCGTATTGCGCTTTGTAGGTTTTGATTAGAATTAAGAACAAACTGATGAGCAATGGTCCAAATATTAATCCAATAAATCCAAATAAAGGTACACCAACAATCACGCCGACCAAAGTTATTAAAGGGTGAACATTATCCAGCTTTTTTAGAATAAACAAACGGATGATATTATCTGTGGATCCAACAATCACAAAACCATAAATAAGAATCCCCCAAGCTTGGACGGTATGGCCAGCGGATAGAGTAATTAAAAATACAGGGAGGATTCCAACCAAAGTCCCCACAAACGGAATCATGGAACCTATAATTGTAATGACAAACCAAAAAAACGGCGATTCCACTCCAAAGATGAGAAAGCCGATCAAGGCCACAATACCTTGGGCTATGGCTACCAAAGGAATTCCCAAGGCGTTAGATCGTACCATGGCCTTTATTTCCTTGCCAACTTCAACCAAACCTTCTTTATTCATTGGAACATATTTGTTCAAGGAAGTTCCCAATTCTCTACGGTTGGTGAGCATGTAATACAGCATAAAGTACATGATTCCAACCGCAATGACCGCATTAAAGGTGCCTCCAGCAAAAGCCTGCAAATTTTCAGATAACCAGCTAGTTATTTTTGTCGTATCTATTTGGGAGTTGATATCAAAGCCCACATAGCTTTCTACCTTGCCAAATTGCTCCTTGAAGGCATTGATTACTTCGGTACTGTTGTCCACGGCATGTCCTATCTTATTTCCCAGCATCCAAATAATACCTGCTACAGGTACCAGAATGATTAGAAATGACAAGAACATCAGGAATATAGCAGCCGCGTTTACGCCCCATCGTTTTACTTTTACCAAATAGGTCATCCATTTTTGAAATAAAAAGTAAATGGTTATGGCTCCCAACACACCGGTTAGATAAGGAATCATTTCCAAGCAAATGAGATAGGCTATAAAAGTAATCAGGATAAGAAGAAAAACCTGTCGGATAACGGAGGGCGGAATTTGTTTCATATTGCGTTGGATTAATTTAAATATTTAGCGAGTAGGGAATGGAAGTGGTGGACCCCTTGCTCCCTTGTGGGAGAAAATCTTCCTGTGTTATAAAATCTTGATTGCACACCTTTGTTGACAAGTTCTACTACAAATTCATCTTCACGTTCTACTTTGTCCAAAAGTGCGCCTGCACCCTTATCCAATTTAGTTTCGTCATAGACATAGGTGATAAAGGATACTTTGGTTTTGTTTAAACCTAATGGTTTTACAATATTGATAGATAAGCCCCAAGGATAAAAATTGAACATCATGTTTGGAAATATCCAATAATAATAGGCGGCGACCTGTTTGCCAAAATCTATATGTTCTTTAGGAAGGTCAAAAACTTCTTCACTTGCATTGGTGTATCCAATTTGGAGGTTGCAGTGGTCATATAAAATTGTGGTGTAATCTCCATAGTCCAAAATGCTGTTTAAGTCATCGTGTACGAAAGGAATGTGAAGGCCTTCCAAATAGTTGTCGCAATACAAAGCCCAATGGCAATTGACAAGGTAGTCCTTGCTGAGGTCGTTTCTCAATTTAAATTGGTGCAATGGTAAAAAACCGATGCGTTCTTTCATTGTATTCAATACAGAATTGAAGTCAAACAAAGGATTGAGACTTACAAAAATGAAGGGGTCCAAAGTGGCAACAGGGAATTCATGAAGGTTGTCGCAAGGCCTAGGGAAATTTTCGGCAGTATCGAACTCGGGCATGGATTTGAAAGTTCCATCCAGATTGAACCTTCGGCCATGGTACATGCACTGTAACGTCTTTTGTTTCCCTGGGTTTAAGACTACAATGTTTCCTCGATGGGTGCAAACATTGCTAAAGCACTTGATGCTTTGGTCGGAGGGTCTTACCAACACCAACGGTTCAGAAAGATAGTTGTCTAAAAGGTAAAACGGATAAACCGTTTCGGCAAAGGGCAATAGTTGTGTATCGCCTACCCATTGCCACGACCGTAAAAAGATGTCTTCTTTAATGTTGTCGAAAACGTCTTGACTTCTGTAAAAATGTGCGGGTAGGGTTTCAGCCTCGTGGATGTTCTTATTGATAGTAAACTTGTGCGTCATAAATAGGGTTTAAAAGCAAAAACTAACCTCAATAAGATGAGTTTGAGTACAATAAATATATAAAAAAAGCGCTAATTTGTTAATTAGCGCTTTTTGTTTTTATAATTCAATCTCTATTTGATTTTTGATAATGTCCTCAAACGTTTCCCTTTTTCTAATTAGATGGGCGGCGTCCTTGTACCAAAGGACTTCGGCCGGACGGAAACGTGAATTGTAGTTAGAGGCCATCGAATAACAGTAGGCCCCAGCATTTTTAAATGCCAAGATATCACCTTCGGTAATTTCCTTGATACGTCTGTTGCTAGCGAAAGTATCTGTTTCGCAGATGTAACCCACAACTGAATAAAAACGTTCTTTTCCTCTAGGGTTGGAAAGGTTGACAATTTCGTGTTGTGCCCCGTAAAGCATTGGGCGAATCAAATGGTTGAATCCTGTATCTACTTGAGCAAATACTGTAGAGGTGGTTTGCTTGATAGCGTTTACTTTGGTTAGGAAAAATCCAGATTCGCTCACCAGAAACTTCCCAGGTTCGAAGGCTAAGGTTAATTCTTTTCCGTAGTCTTTACAGAATTCAGTAAAGCGTTTGGTCAATTTCTTACCAAACTCCTCTATATTGGTTTCAATATCTCCCTCTTTGTAAGGAACCTTGAATCCTGAACCAAAATCGATGAAATCCAAGTTTTTAAAATGCTTAGCGGTATCGAATAATATTTCACTTGCATATAGGAATACATCAATGTCCAAAATGTCACTTCCTGTATGCATGTGGATACCGTTAATGGTCATTTGGGTATTTTCAACAATGCGAAGGATGTGCGGGATTTGATGAATTGAAATTCCAAATTTACTATCAATATGCCCTACAGAAATGTTGGTGTTTCCACCGGCCATCACATGAGGATTGATTCTGATACAAACTGGCGTCTTTGGGTGAATGGTCCCAAATTGCTCCAAAATTGAAAGGTTGTCAATATTGATTTGTACTCCCAATTTAGCAGCTTCCTCAATTTCTTCCAAGGATACACCATTTGGAGTGAAAATGATACGCTCTGGAGTAAATCCAGCGGCCAATCCTAATTTCACCTCTTGAATGGAAACAGTATCCAAGCCAGAGCCTAAGCTGTTCAACAACTTTAAAACGGAAATGTTGGAAAGTGCTTTAGCAGCATAGTTGATTTTCAACTGTTTCACCTTACTAAACGCAGATGTTAAACGTTTATACTGGGAAGCAATTTTTTCAGCATCATAAACATAAACTGGACTCCCAAAATTCTGAGCGATTTCAAGTAAGGTGTTTGTTTTCATTTTAAAATTTTTTAAGACGCCGCAAAACTAACAAAAGAATTTCTTATTAAGACCATAAACCAAGGCGTATTAACGCTTCTTTATGCAACTTTTTTAACCTAGGAATACTTCCTTTAAAAATTATTGGTAAAAAGTTATAGGTTGTTTACTTTTGTTCACCATAAATTTAAAAAGTGATTCTCTTTTAGGAGATAACAAATAGATTATAACAGATGAATTTACACGAGTATCAAGGAAAAGAAATATTAAGCAGTTTTGGAGTGCGTGTCCAAAGAGGTATCGTAGCCCAAAACGCTCAAGAGGCTGTTGCTGCAGCAAAACAACTAACCGCTGAGACTGGAACCGGATGGCATGTGATTAAAGCACAGATCCATGCGGGTGGACGTGGAAAAGGAGGAGGTGTAAAGTTGGCCAAAAACCTTCAGGAAGTTGAGCAGTTGGCAGGTCAAATCATTGGAATGAATTTGATCACCCCACAAACTTCGGGCGAAGGGAAAAAAGTACACCAAGTATTGGTTGCTGAGGATGTTTACTATCCAGGAGCTAGCGAGCCAGAAGAATTCTACATTTCTGTGTTGTTAAACCGTGGTACTGGTCGTAACATGATCATGTATTCTACCGAAGGAGGTATGGATATTGAAACTGTTGCTGAAGAAACTCCACACTTAATTTTTACTGAAGAAGTAGATCCAGCTGTTGGACTTATGCCATTCCAAGCAAGACGTATTGCTTTCAACTTAGGATTGTCTGGAAACGCTTTTAAAGAAATGACTAAGTTCGTTGCAAGTTTGTATACTGCTTATGTAAAATCTGATGCTTCTTTATTTGAGATCAACCCAGTATTGAAAACAAGTGATGACAAAATCATGGCTGTAGATGCTAAGGTGACTATCGATGACAATGCACTTTACAGACACAAGGATTATGTAAACTTAAGAGACTTACGTGAGGAAAACCCAATTGAAGTTGAAGCTAAGGAAGTTGGTTTGAATTACGTTGATTTGGATGGAAACGTGGGATGTATGGTAAATGGAGCTGGATTGGCCATGGCAACTATGGATTTGATTAAGCAAGCTGGAGGTGAGCCTGCAAACTTCTTGGACGTAGGAGGTACTGCTGATGCTGCTCGTGTTGAAGCTGCTTTCAAAATTATCTTGAAAGACCCTAATGTTAAAGCTATCTTAATTAATATCTTTGGAGGTATTGTACGTTGTGATAGAGTTGCTCAAGGAGTTATTGATGCTTACAAGAACATGGGAACTATCAATGTGCCAATTATTGTACGTCTTCAAGGAACCAATGCAGACATTGCCAAGGAATTGATTGACAATTCAGGATTGGATGTATTGAGTGCAACTGAATTCCAAGAAGCTGCCGATAAAGTACAACAAGTTTTGTCGTAAGGCAAAACCGCTTATAATATTATATATGAAGAAGACTGAAGCCTTATAGGTTTCAGTCTTTTTTTGTTAATAATGTTAAAAGTCGTTAAGGTGGCGTTAATAACTCGATTTAAGTGTAACATTTTTGCTTACTTATAGTCTATTAAGTATCAATCATTTAAAATCGAACATTTATGAAAACAATTAAAGGGCTTTTATTGGCGGTAGCAATTATCTCCAGTAGTGTACTTATGGCAAGTACATCGCCAAAAACAACTGCCACAACGAAAAGTGCTGAAGCAACTGCAATTTCAAATGAAATTAACCATTTTTTGGTAGAACCAAATTTTGTGTTGGAAGAAGATGTAATGGCTTACGCTACAATTACTTTTAACCATGATAACGAAATTGTCGTACTTTCTGTAGACAGCCCAAATGAGGCTGTAGAAGAATTTGTAAAGGAACGTTTAAATTATAAAAAGTTACCTTTTAATATCTACAACAAAAAACAAACCTTTTTGGTCCCAATAAAACTGGATGTAGAAGAGTAAATAATTTTACCGAATGTTTGAAAAACTCCTAAGCAACTTTTGTTTAGGAGTTTTTTGTAGGGTTATTTTGTTGCTTATTAGTTTTGTCAGGCATCGGTCCACGCATATGAATAATCAATCCATTTAAAAAGTTGCGAAGAATTTGATCGCCGCATTCCATGTATTTAGGATGGTCTTCTTTTCTGAAAAAAGCGCCCAATTCGCTTTTTGAAATTCTAAAGTCTACCAAATCCAGAATTTTTACAATTTCTTCATCCCTTAATTTTAGGGCTACTCTCAATTTTTTGAATATATCGTTATTAGTCATAATTCTTTAATTTTTAATTAGCCAATTGTAGGCTTCAGCAAATTGTGATTTCCAAAAAGCTTCATTATGCTGGCCGCCATCAATTATTTTATTTACTATGTTTTCTTCTGTAACACCCTGTGATTTAAGGAGAGTTATCATTTTGTTTTGATCTGTTACCCCAGTGTCACTTTCTTCGGTTCCTATTAAAAAGTAAAACCTTGAGCTGTTTGGAATTTGTGCTGCTCTTGCAAAATCGTAAATCTCTTCACTATACCAAAATGAAGGGGAAAAACGCCTGCATTTCCAAAGACCTCAGGATACTTTACTACTGCGTAAAAGGCCATAAGCCCTCCAAGGGAAGATCCCCAGAAGGTAGTAAATTGAGCATTGGACTTTGTTTTGTAATGTTGGTCTATATAGGGCTTAAGTGTGTTGATAACAAAATCGAGGTAGTTGTCTCCGTTTCCTCCCCCGTATTCTGAATTTGCATAAGGAGTGAGTTCGTCGAGGCGTTTGGCATTGCCATGTTCAATTCCTACAACAATGGATTGTTTGGTTATAAGGCTATCCATAAATTCATCAACACCCCATTCGCCAACATAAGACGTTTCATTATCAAACAGATTTTGGCCATCAGCCATATAAATTACTGGATAGGTTTCTTTTGAGCTGTTATAGGAGCTAGGAAGGTAAATCCATATTTTTTTTGTCATATTCAATTGCGGAGCTTCTATTGTGAAATGCGAGACATTTTTAGAAGCAGTGCTCTGTGCGTTGACAGTTAACGAGCAAACGGCGATTAAAATATAAATATGGATGGCTAAAATGACCTTCATTAGAAACTTCTGGAAAAAGAACTTTACAAATTTAGGCAAATAACTACAGTGCCGTTTATCGAACTTTGATTTTTACAATTTATTATTCGTCGTTTCCGGATAAATTATGTAAATTGCTGATTTCCAACATATTAAATGATTGATAGCATACCAACGTAAAAAAAGGAGGACGAACGGTATTTTTTTTTTCGATAACAGACTATAAATCAACGATGATCAAAAATAATATCTTTCTAATTTTAAATGAAGTAAAATATTAGATCCCTTAGGTATGATAAACCGTGTTGAAAAATTGAGCTTACTTTCGGAGATGATTGCTTTTGCTCAAGCAGATGACAATATGAAGATTATTGAATATAAATTCCTTTTGGGTGTAGCCAAGCAATTGGATATTTCTAGGGAAGATTTCGATTATCTTTTTAAGCACCCCGTTACCTATGTACATTTAAAGTCGCATAGCGAACGTATTGTTCAATTCCACCGATTGGTACTTTTGATGAATTTGGACAATGAAATATCCAGAAAAGAATTGAGAAAACTCCACAATTTTGGATTACGAATGGGTTTAAGTCATGAGTCCATTAATAAAGTGTTGGACTTGATGGAAAGTTTTCCCAATAAAATTGTTCCTCCAGATTTCTTAATAGATATATTTAAGATTCAGTATAATTAATGGTATTATACTTTTAAGGCGTCCAATTTGGTTTGATAGGCCTTAATTTCATCCCTAAACTGCGCAGCTAGCATAAAGTCTAAAGCTTTTGCAGCGTCTTCCATAAGCTTTCTTTTATCTCGAATTTTCTTCTCCAATTCTGCTTTGGATAAGTATTCGCTTTCAGGTTCGGCAGCCTTGGCAGCTTTGAGCTCGTAGCTGTATGTGCTCACAGAATTTTTGGTGAGTACATTGTCTAAACTTTTATTAAGTGGTTTTGGGGTAAGCTTATGTTTGGTGTTGTAGGCAATTTGCTTTTCGCGACGATAGTTGGTTTCGTCAATGGTTTTTTGCATGCTTCCAGTGATTTTATCGGCGTACATAATAGCTTTACCATTTACATTCCTTGCCGCTCTACCAACGGTTTGGGTTAGAGAGCGGTTGGATCTTAGGAAACCTTCCTTGTCCGCATCCAAAATGGCTACCAAGGAAACTTCTGGAAGGTCAAGACCCTCACGAAGAAGATTGACACCCACTAATACATCAAATAACCCCTTTCTTAAATCCTGCATGATTTCAACTCGTTCCAAGGTGTCTACATCACTATGGATATAACGGCAACGGATTTGGATACGGTCTAAATATTTGGTCAACTCTTCCGCCATACGTTTGGTAAGGGTCGTTACCAAAGTACGTTCGTCCTTTTCAACCCGTTGTTGTATTTCTTCTATCAAATCATCAATTTGATTTAAACTTGGACGAACCTCGATAATAGGATCCAACAATCCTGTTGGACGAATCACCTGTTCTACATAAGCACCTCCTGATTTTTCCAATTCATAGTCTGCAGGCGTAGCACTTACATAGATGACTTGGTTTTGAAGCGCTTCAAATTCTTCAAACTTTAAAGGGCGGTTGTCCATGGCAGCGGGCAATCTAAATCCGTATTCTACCAAATTCTCTTTCCGGCTTCGGTCACCTCCATACATGGCATGTACTTGGGAAATGGTCACGTGGCTTTCATCCACAACCATCAAATAGTCGTCTGGGAAATAGTCTAAAAGGCAGAACGGACGTGTTCCGGGCTCTCGACCATCCAAATACCTTGAATAGTTTTCAATTCCAGAACAATAGCCCAATTCCCTAATCATTTCAAGGTCAAATTCCGTACGTTCCTTAAGGCGTTTTGCTTCTAAATGTTTGCCAATTTCTGTAAAATAATCATACTGTTTTACCAAATCGTCTTGGATATTTTTAATAGCCCCTTGCAAAACATCTGGTGATGTCACGAACATATTGGCAGGGTAAATATTGAGTCTGTCGTATCTTTCAAGCACTTCGTTGGTCTGAACATTAAAAGCTTCGATATCCTCAATTTCATCCCCAAAAAAATGGATTCTAAAAGCATGATCGTCGTAACTAGGGAAGATATCAACAGTATCTCCTTTTATTCTGAAATTTCCATGGTTGAATTCAGCTTCGGTACGTGAGTACAAGCTTTGCACCAACATGTGAAGTAATTTGGTTCGAGAAATTATTTGGTCCCTTTCCAATGAAATGACATTCTTTTGAAACTCCACAGGGTTCCCAATACCATACAAACACGAAACCGAGGCAACCACTAATACGTCTCGCCTTCCTGAAAGCAGGGAAGAGGTCGCGCTCAAACGCATTTTTTCGATTTCCTCGTTAATGGAAAGATCCTTTTCTATATAAACTCCCGTTACAGGGATATAAGCTTCAGGTTGGTAATAATCGTAATACGAAACAAAATATTCTACGGCATTGTCAGGAAAAAACTGCTTGAATTCCGAATACAATTGAGCGGCCAAAGTTTTGTTATGGGCCAACACCAGGGTAGGTCGTTGAACTTCTTCAATAACGTTGGCAACAGTAAAAGTTTTACCAGAGCCCGTTACTCCCAAAAGAGTTTGGTATCTGTCACTTCCTTCAATACCCGCAACCAGTTGTTTAATGGCTTGAGGTTGATCCCCGGTAGGACCAAATTCTGATTTTATTTTGAAACGCATAGCGCAAATTTACACGTTTGCATTGCGTGAACAAAAAGAAATGAGGGCTATAAAGCGATGATTGGCATAAATTTAACAGGTGGTATTTAAGAAATATCTATCGACGAAGCGCAAAATGCCCACGGACTTCAAATTCAATATCTCCGCGTTTTACATTGGCCACAAACCAATAATCTGACGCGGGCATTAAATGGCCATTGTAAGTACCGTCCCAACCTTCTGAGTCTGACGATAGTTGTTTGAGCAGTTTTCCAAATCGGTCATATATATAAACGATAGTGCCAGGTAATGTTTCCACTCCTGCAATATGCCATGTATCTGCATATCCATCGTGATTTGGTGTCATGAACTTTGGAGCATCCACGACCACAATTTCTTTGCTAACTTCAGAACATCCATTCAAATCAATTACGGTGATAGTATGGTATCCATAGGTGACATTTTCAAAGACATTGGATTCCTGAGGTTCCTCATCATCCCATTGATAAAGATAGTCCCCAATTCCGCTTACGGTTACAGTCACATTATTAGGATCTGAGAAGTCCAAAACTTCAGTAAATTCTATATTAGCTTTCTCAGATTCGGTGATTGTAAACTCACTTGTAGTACTACATCCATCCAATGTGGTTACAGTAACAGAGTAAATACCTATTTCGTCAATTTCAATTTCGGCGGTTGTGTCTCCTGTAGACCAGAGGTAAGTATCTCCCTCCACAGAGGTGTTGGCGTCAATAACTAATGGTAAATTATCTAAACAGATAGCTTGGTTTGGGATCTCAACAATAGGTTTTGGATTAACAAAAACCTTGAATTGAGTAATGCTAAAACAACCTGTTTCGTTGTTTTCTACTCTGGAATAGACTATCTGTTGATCTTGTAAATTGGAAGGTTGGCTAAGTGCATTTTTTCTAGCACTGGCGTATACTTCATCTGAATAGTAAGTGACTGAGAATTTTGTAGGGTCTTGAGCTCCTAAAATAGTAGTATCCTGTCCGGAAAGATCAAAAGTTAAAAAACCATCATAATCATCATCGCAATCTTCCAAATCTGGAGGGGTGTTTACATTGGGCAATTCATTTACATTCAATATAAAGGAGTAGGTGCTGACACAACCTGTCTCATTATATTCAGCTCTAACATGAATTGTATCATTATAAGATTGATAAGTGTACTCTGTAGAAATAGGATTTATATTATTCTGGGCATCTTCTGCTGTTTTAAAATAGTTGAAAGTAACTCCATTGGTGTCGTTCAGCAGTAAACTGTTTGTTTCATTAAGATCATAGTAGTTGTTTTCGTTTTCACAGATTTCAATATTTTCTATTTGATTTATAGGAGGAGGTAGATTGACTATAAGATCAATTGGGATGGCCAAATAACAACCAGAGACTGTATTGGTGATTCTAAAATAGACGGTTTGCGGGGTGGTTACATTGTTATAAAAAGTAGGGTCAAGGATTTCGTAGGCCTCATTGTCCAAGTCTTCTAAAGTTTCATAATAGGAAATGATAATGTTTTCCTGTCTTACATCTAAAATATCTACCTCTGTTTGTGTTAAGTCAAAAGTAACAATACCATCATTGTCTGTATCACATTGCACTAGAGGTAAGGCGGGGTTTGCCTCTGGCGCTTGTATGACATTTAGTTCAAAGCTTGTTATTGAATTACAGAAAGTTCCGTTGTTAAGGTTTGCAAAAATTGTTTGTGGATTGGTGGTATTGGTATAATTTCGGGGAAGAGGTTTATTTCCGCTTTCGGCATCAGCTAAAGTAAGATGGAAAGTAACGTCAATAGTTTCATCTATACCTTGGGTAATTTCAATGATTTTTTCATTAAGGTCGAACTCTTCAAATCCATCATTGGCAATATCGTCACACACAAACCAATCAATTGGCTTATTGAACTGAGGGTTAGTGCCCATTTCTATGGAAAAAGAAGAAGTGATGAAGCAATCTTGATCGGTAATGTTTTCCATTCTTATATAGATAATCTGGGGATTGCTTGTATTTTGGTAAGGAGCATTTTTGTCAATAGCGGCATTTCTGTTTTCAGCATCAGATAGAGATGTAAAATACAGAACTTGTTTACCTGTCTGTCCATTTAAAATTTCATCGTCTTTTGTTATAAAGCTAAAATCTCCGATGTCATCACTGTCTTGTTCACAAATTTTATAGTCACTAATTGTTGTTGATATTTGGGGTAAAGTATTAATGTAGATATCTAAAGGTTCTATAGAGAAACATGAACTGTCTCCATTTTCAACCCTTACATATAAAGTTTTAGTATTTGTAGTATAATTGTTTGGTTCCAGAATAGGTTCAGCTCCAGTATCAGCATCTTCAAAGCTATTATGGAATGTAATAGTTTTGTTTGAAGTATCGGAAATTATCTCAGAAATTTTTGAAGTAAGATTAACTATGTGTATTCCATCCTCATCATCATCACAAATTTTAATTGGTGAAGGGGTATTGGTGGTAGGAGCTAGTAATACAGTTACTTGAAATGAGTTAGTAGAGGTGCAACCTGTTTCATCAAAACGAATCCTTGTGTAGAAAGTTTGAGGGTTCGAGGTATTGGTGTACTCATTTGGAAGTGCATGCAAGTTGGCTTCAGCGTCAGCTTTGGTGGCAAAATAACTTACTGTATACTCCGATTGTCCTGCTGTTACAAGGCTGTCAAAAGAAGTTAGGTCTATTAAAGTGAAACCATCTTGATCGTCATCGCAATATTCTTTGTTTCCAATAGATTCAAATTCATTGATGCCAGTTATAAATAGTTCTATTTCTGCATATTCTTCGCAGGTAGGGCTACTAATAGTCAGATACAATTTTTGAGGATATTCTGTTGGGGTGAAAGGCTCATTTTGATTTAATTCACCAATTTTATTTTCTCTATCACTTTCGAATAGGTAAAAAGCGATAGTCACGTCTGGAATATTATTGGCAATGACCATTGCTATACTACTTAAATCAAAATCTTCATAACCATCATTACTGATATCACAAACTGAGATATCTTGGATATTAGTTCCAGTTAGTAACAGGTTTGGGTGGATTTCAAAAGAGGTTACTGAGGCGCAGCCGGTGATATCATCTACTACCCGAATGTAAACAGTTTGTACTTCAAAATCTTCGTTGTCGTAACTAGAAGGGTTTGGAATAGGGTTGTCTCCTAAAAGTGCATCTTCATAAGTTTCGTGAAATGTGGAGGATACTCCTGTAAGACCATTCAGGACTTCATCAATAATGGTATTTAGGTCGAATGTGGCGTAACCGTCGTGTTCTGTATCACAGGCATCGATATATAAATCTTCCGAATTAATAACAGGATTGCTTTTTATTATAATGTCAAGAGTTGTTGTAGAGGCGCAACCTGTTTGAGAATCAATTACCCTAACAAAGAGCTGCTCTATGGGATTTGTGTTAGTGTAAGGAGAAGGTAAAGGATTATCTCCTGAATTTGCATCGGCTTGAGAGTAATGGTAAGTTACTTCCAAATTACTTTGTCCAGAGGTTATTTCTTCGTTTTTTTCTGTTAGATCAATGCTTGTCAAATCATCAGGATTACTATCATCGCATACCAAAAGATCTGTAGGGTCTACAATTACAGGAAGTGGATTGACTACTAGATTAAAACTGCTATAGGCCAAGCATCCATTATCAATATCTTCAATTCTTACGTAAATAGCTTCTGGGCTAGTTGTGTTTTGTATTGGAGCTGTTATTGGAGTTGTATTGTTTTCGGCATCTGTCTGTGAATAATGATAGGATATAGCATAGTTTGATTGCGGCACAGATTCTAAAACGACATTATTCATTGAATTTAAATCAAATGTTTCGATTCCATTGTTGCTAGGATCGTCACAAATTTCAAAATCACCTATGGGGCTAGCTGTTTGGGTAGAGCTCAGATTTATGATTACAGTGTCTTCAATTAGACAAGTGCTATTGGAAATAGGGATTTCAATAACTACTTTATATGTCCCTGATTCGGTTACGTTAAGTGTAGGTTGTTTTTCTCCAGAAATAAGGGAGTCATCCAAATACCAAGAGTACACAGCTATAGGATTGTGAATATCTCCATTTAAGATTTCCGAAGCGGCACAGGTGGTAAGGTCATCTCCCAAGTCTACATTCGTATTGAAACTATTTCCTTCTATAAAAACTGCAGAATCGTAATTTTCATCGGTTTGATCAGCAATAACCAATTTAACATGATATTGCACATTGGGAGTAATGGAGGCTGTCGCTGTCATAACAGTAGTGCGGCCATTAAAATTAGTATCTCCTATACTGTATCCTGCAAAGTATTCCTCATTTTCGGAGGGACAATTATTTCCCATTGCATAGCCTGAAATTTCATCGTGAATGGTATTGGTATTTACAGGAGTGGAAGTTCCAGGGATTACCGCTATATTTGTATAAGGTCCTGTGCTGCCAGTTTCTTTGATTAAAAATGCAAATCCATCAGAATTTTGACATGGGTAATGGTCAATATATTCTTCGGATGCTAAAATATAATTGAATTGTATTTGGTTGGAAATAGATACAAAATCAAATTCTAAGGAAGTAGCATTAACAGTACCGTTAATATTCAATGCGTTTTCCAAATCTGTGTCTGCACCCCAATTAGGCTCCCCTTCATTTAAAATATTAGAGTTAGGAGTATTTCCTGCTGAGGTAGCATTGCCGGTAGACAAAATAATTCCTTTTTGGAATGGAAAATTTGAAGAGGATTTTTCAAAATATCCAAAACTTTGAAACCCATTAACACTCCCATTTATTTGAGAAGTTACGTTGGAAATTTCAACACACCCCTGTACTAATATATCTTCAATAAGTTTTTGAGCAGAGTATGAGTTGTCTACAGAAATTTGCTGGGAAAATATGGGATTACATAAAAAACAGGCAAAGATTAGAAAGAAAGTTTTGAATGTTTTCATGACTAGGGGTTATAGCTTTCCATGAGACTCATGCTGATAGTGACATGTATAACGATTGAAGCTAGTTGTTTAGGGCGCAAAAGTACTGAAAATTAGATGAACAGCAAAAAAAAGCGACTAAATGCTGGATATAATTATCAGTAATTAACATATACCCATCCGGCGATGTCTTTATAGTTAGGATCATTTAAATCTAAAATGTAATAGTAGGTTCCTACAGGCATAAGATTGCCAACATTATTTAAGCCTCTGTTAGATCTACCTTCCCAAGGAGTTGTATTGTTGCCTTCAAAAATTAAGACACCGTTTCTGTTAAAGATTTTTAGTTTATGTTTTTCAAAGATATCATAAAGGCCTTGAATATTAAACCAATCATTCAAACCATCTGAATTGGGAGAGAACCCTTCTGGAATAAAAGGGGGGCAATTTTCAACTAAAATATCAAAACTGTAAATGGTGTAGCAATAATCGTTTTCAACTTTAACAAAAATTGTTTGGGGGTTAATGATATTGGAATAATTATTGGTATTGAAAATTTCATTTTCCCTATTTTTTAGATCTTCCAAGGAAGTATAAAATGAATAGGTTTCAGAATTTAGAGGTAAACTTTCGAGTATTTCTTCTAAGTTGAAATAGGCTGTGTCAAATCCTTCGTCACAGGCCACGTTTGTCTGTAAGACTTCAGGAGGAGGAACGATTAACAGTTCAATATAAGTGTTTTCCGTATTGTTTTCTTCATTCAGTTCTGTAACAATTCCCGAGTTTACACCGGTGTCATCAACAGATAAAGTTAGGATAAAATCATCTTCAACGCTTTCGGGTATAAGTATTGTGATAGTGTTTGATTCTGAACCATCAATAGGAATGTTGTTAAGTGTATAGCTTTGACCTACTAAAACCGAATTGGCATATAAGGCTATTGGCGTATTGGCAGGAAGGATGTCTGTTGATTTGGTATTGAAAACCGTATAGGTAATTTCAATACCCCTATCATCACATTCTAAAGTGTAGCTATCTAAGGTAATTTTAGCATCTGGAAGCTGATTGTTTAAAACTGTGATGATATTATTGATTATTACAAGGTCTTGGCCTGAAGTGAGCTCTATGATTGCGGAAGAATCTCCTATGGCGATGTTATTTTTAAGATTGTAAACATCAATATCCATGTTGTACAAGTTTGATGAACCTGTAAAGCTGTTTGTACCATTGAAGGCATTGTTGGGAGGGTTTAAAGGAGGATTTCCTATAACTTTTCCATTGATTGTTAACTGTTCACTGACAGCTAAAGAAGCATCACCTTCCCATGCAATGAATCCTATTTTTGAACCTTCATTGTCCAGAACATTTAAGTTATCTAACTTAATGCTTAGCATATCAGGAACACTTTGCAAGCCGTCATAAACGTTTAGTTGATTTAGAGGGAGATTGTTATCCTTAAATATGATTACAATGGCCCAACCCGCAAAGTTTGTGCCCGTAGGACAATATGATGGAATTTCTTTGGAAACATCAAGGTCTGATATATTATATTCTCCAGAACCATTTTCCAGAAATATTGAAGTGACATCTGTAAAAGCTGCAAAAAAGGCTAATTCAGAGTCATTATTAGAAAAAATGTTTGAAAATTTTCGTTCAGCTATAATATCTATATCATTAACTTTAATCTCGAAATCTCCAGGTCCACTTCCAGCCCAATATAAATAGGCAGCAATAATATTTTGGTTCGGATTTAAATTTAAAGATGCGGAAGAAGAGGTTAAAATTTCACAAGGGTCATCAGTACCATTTTCTACAAGATTAAGGGTGTTTCCAATGGCTGTATAGTCGTACCGTCCATTAAATTGCTTGTATAATGAAATATCTTGTCCAAAGCAGTAGGTGTTATAGCAGAAAAGTATGAGGCAATTTAGTAATTGTTTACTTCTCATAGGTCGGCTTTAAGTTGTTAATTTAGTGAAATTTAACTAAAATACTATAGTTTTAAAGTAAAATGACTAGTGAAAGTTCGGCCATCTTCCAATGTTACTGAAAACCAATAATCGTTAGAAGGCAATGGTTTGCCATTAAATGTGCCGTCCCAACCAGAACTTAGAGGGGTAAGTTCTTTAACTAGTTGACCATACCTATCGAAAATGTAGATAGTGCTATTAGCTTGAAATTGTGGGCTAATACCTTTCACTTGCCAGAAATCATTATACCCATCTCCATTTGGGGTAAAGAATTTTGGAAAACCAATAACGGAAACTGTTTTTTCTGTTATCCCACAACCGTTTTTATCCCTGACATAGGCGGTATGAAGCCCTGCTTCTATGTTGGTAAAAGTAGGACTATCTTGGTAAGGTCCATCAATATCCTCTAAAGCAAATTCATAGTCCCCATCACCAGTCACAAACACAGTAATAAGGTTGTTCTCAGAAGCATCAATTACTTCAATGGATTCTATTGTGGCTGTATTAGAGGGTAAGACTGTAATAATACGCTTCTTAAAGCATCCTAATGTATTGGAAACTCTTACAGTGTATGTGCCAGGGGAATCTACAATAATGGATTCTGTGGTTTCACCCGTAGACCAAGTGTAATTGTAGTTTAGAGGTAAGCCATCAATAACACCGCTAGTAAGGGTTAAAGTTTCTGGATGTAAATTGAGGCAATAAAAGGTTTCATATTCTGTTTCAAGATTAGGGAGTTCTAAGACTTCAAGTAAGACCTCTGAAATACCATAGCATCCATTATTAATTTCCACCCGCGCAAAGATAGTTTGAGAATAAGGTATTGAATTGGTAAAGTTGTCTGGTAGCGGATCTGTTTTTAAGAGGGCATCTTGATAAGTTTCGTAAAATTTTAAATCCAAATTAGAAGGAAGTCCATTTAAAATTGCTTCGGAAGCATCACTGAGAATAAAATTATAAAAGCCATCTTCTGTACCATCATTATCACAGACTTTCAGAATTGTACTGTTGGTAGAAGTTGTACTGACTTCTATCGTTAAGATTGCGGTATTGGTACATCCAGTATTGGTATCGGTAATCTTAACAAAGATGTTTTGGGGATTAAGGGAATTATTGAATTCCTCTGGATTGAGGATAGTGTTGTCTGAAGAAATGTCAGACTCGGATAGGAAGTATTGAATTGTTCTATTTGGAGAACCTCCGGTAATAATTTCTTCAGCTTCGGTTAAATTGAATAAGGTTAATCCATCTGTCTTAGAATTCTCATCACATTGGATTAAAGAGGTATCATTAGCTACAGGAATTGGATTTACAATAAGGTAACATGAAGTTATTATCTTACAATCAGGATTGAAAGGGTCTTCAATCCTGATAAAAATTTCCTGGGAATCAGGAACTGAATTAAAGTATTCTGCAGATAGATTTTTATTTTCGCTTTCGGCATCATCGAGTGTTTCATGATAGGAAACTTTTAAGTTTTGTTCTTCGAACCCTTGAATGATTTCGTTAGTAATAATTCCCAGGTCAAAAATTGTTTGCCCATTGGTAGCATCCCCATCTTCTATATTATCACAACTTTCCAAATCTGAAGGAGGGTTGAAGTCAGGGCTGGGATTTACTTTTAAATTGAATTCCCCCAAAGTGTAACAATTTGTGATAGTATTGGTGATTCTGAAATATATGGTTTGCGGATTCCTTTTGTTGGTATAAATGCCTCCTAAAGAAAAGGCTTCTCCAATATTGGCATCACTTTCATTTTCGTAATAACTAACGGTTGTATTAGTTTGTTTTCCAATAATAGCGGTTGAATTGGCTTCAAGATCAAAAGTGGCAAGTCCGTCATCAAAAGGAAGGAGGTCGTCACAGGTCTCCATATTTAAATTAATATTTGAAACTACTTGGTTGGTAGGAGGTTCATAAAATTCAGCTGTTCCAGTCCATTCCAAACTAAATGGGCTAACTCCTATAGGCCTATCTATTACGATATAGTAGGTGTCTCCTGTATTGACATTTAATTGTTTAACAAAGCTGTTCCCGTCAGGGCCTGGTCCTTCTGAAGTGTCTGATTCAGTTGCATTCATACCTGTAGTATTGCTACTCAGGTTGGCATTTGATGGATTTGTGGTAGAGCACCTTATGGCTTGTCCCAAGTTGTCACACGATACATTGGGGCCAAAAACAAAAAAATCATAATCCTCAGAAATATTTGTGCTATTTGGAGTTAAGGTAAAGCCCAATGTCCCATTCGTTGTTACTGTAACTTTTAGCCAAATACTATTGTTCTCTTGTCCACTACAACTATTTGAGCTGAATAGTTCTTGGATGCCCACACCATTTACGTTCAGATTGAGATTGGAGTTGCCACATATTGTCACCGAGTCGAAACAGTCTGTAGGTTCTTGTGAAAAAGTATTTCTGAAAAATAGTAGTAATATTAAGGTTAACAGTAAGTGTTTCGGGGTATTATTCATAAAGTGTAGTTATCGTTTTAAAGTAAAATGACTGGTATAAGTTCTTCCATCTTCTAATGATACAGAAAACCAATAATCGCTTGTAGGTAGAGGTTTACCGTTTAGGGTTCCATCCCAACCGGAACCAAGAGGTGAAAGCTGTTTCAGTAGTTTGCCATAACGGTTATAAATATAAATGACGCTATTGGATTGAAATTGTTGGCTAATACCTTCAACTTGCCAAAAATCATTGTGTCCGTCCCCGTTTGGAGTGAAAAATTTTGGAAACCCAATAACTGAAACTATTTTTTCTTTTATTCCGCAACCGTTTTTATCCCTAACATAAACAGTATGAATCCCTGCTTCCACATTGGTGAAAGTTGGACTATTCTGATAAGGTCCGTTAATGTCATCTAAAGCATATTCATAATTGCCATTACCGCTAACAAATACTGTGATATGGTTGTTTTCTGTCGCATCTATCACTTCAATGGATTTAATAGAGGCTATATTGGAAGGGAATACAGTAATGCTACGTTCTTTAAAACAGCCAAAGGAATTTGTAACTCTTACGGTGTAAATGCCTGGTGCGTCTACTTTGATGGAGTCTGTGGTTTCTCCTGTTGACCAATTGTAATTGTAGTCACTCGCCAAGTCATCAATAGCCCCTCCGCTAAGGGTTATTGTTTCAGGATATAGATTAACACAATAATAGGTTTCTGCCTGGGTTTCTACTTTCGGAAGTTCTAAAACTTTCAATAAAACCTCAGATATTCCATAACAAGCATTGTTATTTTCTACACGCACAAAGATAGTTTGAGAATAAGGTGATGTATTAACAAAATTGTTTGGTAGTTCATCTATTTCTAAAAAGGCGTCTTTGTAGGTTCCATAAAAGTTTAAATCTAAATTAGAAGAAAGCCCATTTAAAATCCCTTCGAAAGCATCACTTAGTGTAAAACTGTAAAAGCCATCTTCTGTACCATCGTCATCACAGGCTTCTAAAATTGTATTGTTAACAATGGTTGTGCTGACTTCCAAAGTTAAGTGTGCAGTATTAGTGCAGCCTGTATTGATATCCGTGACCTTAACAAAGAGGTTTTGAGGATTAAGAGAATTGTAAAATTCCTTAGGGTTAAGGATGGGATTGTCAGAATCAGCATCGGCTTCAGAAAGAAAGTATGCAACATTTCTATTTGGAGCACCACCGGTAATAGATGCTTCAGCTTCGGTTAAGTTGAATGTTGTAAGGCCTTCTGGAGAGGTAATCTCTTGACATTGGGTTAAAGAAGAGTCAAAGGCACTAGGTGCTGGATTTACTGTTAGCAAAAACGAGTCAGTATTGTAGCATTGGGGAGTGAGTTTATTTTCAATTCTAACAAAAATTTCTTGAATGAAGGGTGTTGTATTAGAGTAATTTATTGATAATGGAAAGGCATCGGTGTCAGCATCATGTTGAGATGGATGAAATGTGATATTATACAATGAAGGATCTTGATTTCCATATATTCCATTATAGAGACTAGATAAATCCATAGAGACAATACCATCTGATGGATTAGATTGGAAGTCCTCATCGCAAATAGTGATGTCATTTAAAATCTCAATAGTAGGCGTGATATTTACTTCAACGAAAATAGAAGTCGTATCGTAGCAATCAGGATTATTGTTATTATGGACTCTAATAAAAATCTCCTGAGGGTTAGTTTTGTTGCTGAATGGAAATTCAATTTCATTTGAATTATTTTGAGCGTCCTCAAGAGTAGTAAAATAGTGAGCGCTGAATTTTGTAGGATCTTGAGAGCCTAAGACATCACTGTTTAATTCTGAAAAATCAAATGTTGAGATTATATTTAAGTCACAAGCAACAATATCCTCAGGTTGGTGAGCTTCAGGCATGGTATTATAGCTTACAATAGCCTCTCCAATTATGGGACAATCTCCATTGTTTGGCTCAATATACACTTCATAAAATCCAGGGGTGTCTATCAATAATTGATAAGTGTTTTCTATTAATGCTTGCCCATCCTTTGTCCAATTATATGTAGCTCCAGAAATATCCTGTGAAGTAAGAGGGTAAGAATCTCCTTCGCAAAGAGAAAGTTGGGTGGTACTTTTTCCATTTTGTATAATATCAATTTCTGTGTTGAACAAGGATTGTATAAAAGGGGGCAGGCCAATTCGGCTCAAATTTTTAAATCCACCATTAATATCCAATAAGATTCCCTTTTCATCATAATTGGCCGCTGTACCATTGGCATCTGGATTATGGATAATACCTAGATATTGAGCAGATGAATTTTGGTCTTCATAATTTAATTGGGCTCTATATATCTTCTTGTCAATTCCCAATTGTAGGGCTCCAGACGTTAGTTTATTGGAGGAGTGGATAACTATTTGTGAATTAGGGATGTTGGCTGCTTCCAAATTCCATTGAATAAGTTGGGTGGTACCTGATCCATCTGCTCCTCTGCTAATAGTAGCATAGAGCTTTTTGTTTTGAGATGAGAATTCCAATCCATAAGGGCTGTTGTTGTTAGTGGGTGAGTATAGCTCCATGGAGTTGGTTACTTCCCCTGTTTCATTGTTGAAGTCAAATAAATATACCCCGCCGCCGGCCTCCCCTGCAAGTTCAGTTGCAAAACCGAAGTGGGCGACAGCCAACTTGCTTCCGTCAGGAGAAGCTTTTAAGTAACCAATAGCATTTCTACGATACCCATATATTGGGACGTTTGGTCCAACAACAGATATTACGGGTTTGGTGTTAACACCATTGTCATCAACTTTAAAAGCATAAAAGCTATCTGTAAAATGGGTAATTACCCAAAATGATAAACAATCATCAGCTTTTACAGCGGTAATTTTTTCAGAGCACTTAAAATCCACTTCATCTGAATCATTAATGTCATAAGTAATCAATTGAATGTTTTTTTCTGAAGGATTCACATCTCCAAGTCCTCCATTCAAGGACATGTCCACTAGAGAGTACATAAAGCCATCATTAACACCATCTCCATCTTGATTGTTTGGAAAAACTGAGGAATTGAAATGATGTGGTTCATCTACCGTAAAAATATAATAGAAATTAGGATCTTGAGGTTTAGGAACAATTAATCCAGAAGAAGTGCTGGAAGCATCCCCTTTTAGCCCTGTTCCAAATAGTTCATTGGCATTGCCCATAGGCTGGTGTATGGCATTCCAAATTGTTCTTCCATCTGAATAAAACAAAAGGTTGCCATCGGAATCTGAAATAGAAGTACAGCCTTCCAAAGTGCTCAATTGCCCATTTGTTAAAGGGGTAACGGCTCCCGTAGCTCCATTAAAGTGCAAGCCTGCATTCTGTCCAAAATACCAATTGGAAGCTTCGTTTTGCGAGAACACTTGAACAATACAGAGGAGGGAAAGTATTGGAAAAATTAATTTATATGTCATTTAGATAGCACTGGCTATCAAATATATTATAAATCTCGATTTTTTAATAATTTGTAGGATAAAATGACAAAAATGGCTGTCCACACTAAAACAATAACAATTTCATACCAGTGAACGGCATAGTCATAGGCCAAATCCATTTTTTCTGGAAATTTGGTCATCATGATGCGCTGAAAAGGCTGGTCGATGAGTTTGTACATGGACTTTAAGGGAAAGAAATTTTGAATCTTTTCGGCTAGTTCCATATTGGTTTGCCATACTAATAAACCAAACACAATCCATTCTAGAATATATAGAACGAATAGAAAAGCCAGGGCGAAAGCGGATCGTTTTACAAGCATTCCAAATAAGAGACATAAACTAAAGAAGCCAACCAATTTTACAAAGTAGGCCAATAAAAAGTTCGTTTCTCTAAAAATTATGGAAGCTTCTTTGTAACTGGAGTAATACATTCCTATACAAAAGGCTGCAACCCCAATTAAAATAGTTGCAAGCAAAGAGAAAAATACAATGGTATAAAACTTGGATAGAATGAACTCCTTTTTGCTCAATCCGTCAATCAGGTTTTGTTTGAGCGTTTTGTTGCTGTATTCATTCCCAATCATACTCACCACTACTATGGCAAAGAAAAACTTGAACTGTGAGGCAAAAAAAGTAGTGATATGCCATATGATAGGGAAGTTGAAGACACCTAATTCTCCCAATTCCAAAGTGAACAAGTTGAAAAAATTGATTTTAATCGATGACAAAATCAATACGGTAAAGGGTAAAATAAAGGAAATAAATATCAGAACTTTACTTACGTTGTTCAACAATAATTTTTGTAGTTCCAGATTTAAAAGACGTAACATAGGGAGGGTATTGGTTGCTGATTTATTTGTTGTCGGTAAGTTGTAGGAACTGTTCTTCTAGGCTTTCCTTACGTTTTACCAAATGCGATAGGGTGATGCCTTTTTCAAACATGAGTTTATTGAGAGTGGAGGCATCCATAGGCTCGTTTAAAAAAGCCGTGATTAGATCATTTTCGGTGGTAATTTTTCCGAAGGTCGGATTGGTTTCCAAAATGTTCAATAGCTGTGATTGCTCTGTGGCTTTTAGTTGAAAGAAACCATAACTATTGATCATCTCATCCACACGGCCGGAATATAGCTTGACACCTTTTCTAAGCACAACTACATGGGAACATACTTTTTCAACTTCATCCAATAGGTGGGAGGCCAATAAGATGGTAGTGCCATTAGCGGCAATACTTTTGATGATTTCCCTAATTTGATGGATTCCCTGTGGATCGAGACCATTGGTTGGCTCGTCCAAGATGAGAATTTCAGGATCGTTCAACAAGGCAGAGGCAATGGCCAAACGCTGTTTCATTCCTAAGGAATAGGTGCGAAACTTGTGATCCTTTCTATCCAACAAGCCTACAATTTCCAGTTTTTCCTCAATTTTTTCAAAAGGGACCTCTTTTATTTTACAGACCAATTTCAAATTTTGGTAAGCAGTCATATAAGGGTAGAAATTTGGACGTTCAATGATGGCGCCCACTTTTTTGAGGGCATTGTGTGTACTAATATTGCCGTCAAACCAATGAAAGTTTCCCGAGGTTTTGTTGACTACGTTTAAAACAATGCCCAAAGTGGTAGATTTTCCACTTCCGTTTGGGCCCAAAATGCCATAAACATTTCCTTTATTGATAGTAAAACTTAAATCTTGTACAGCTGTTAAATAGCCAAATTTTTTCGTGAGATTGGTGATCGTAAGGATTGGTTCCAAAGTTTTTGAAATTGAATGGTTAAAAATATGACGAGCATTGTTGGCTTTTGTTACAATGTATTTATAAAAGCCTTAAATTAGACTACTTTTATCATTATGGACGATTTAAAAATATCCAAAAAAAAGCCTTCCTTCCCAATAGGCAGTAAGTTACACAATTATTTGCAAGAGTATAACCGCAATATACGTTTGCCTATTTTTTATGAGGATTTGCTTCGGTTTCAAGGTTCAATAGTGGTGTATGATGCCCATGGCGAAGACACTCTTTGGGTACGTGTTTACTACAACGATTATGAGCGTGAAGAAATTGATTTAAGCCTAAAGCGGGTGTATTCCATTCTTATTTCCGATGGAAATGAAAACATCTTCAAGTACCTTAACATAGATGCTATTGATTATTGTACGTTCGGGAATTCCAAGCCATTTAGGGTGAAGGTTAGAAATGTACTTAATGATAATTACACTCATTTCTATGTGAAAAAGGCCGATGCTTCCAGAGTGTACGGTTTGGAGTTTGAGCATATGCTATCGCCGTACAGTCTGAATTTTTTGGTGTACAAGAATACTCTCATTGAAGAGCATATTGCGGGGATTCCTGGGGACGAATTCATCAAAAATATGTTGCCCGAGTGTTCCCATTCCGAAAAATCACAGATAGCCAAAGAGTTTGTTAAGTTCAATGAGCGCTGTATGATTAGATTATTGGGAGATATGCGTTCCTACAATTATGTTATTGTGCCCACCCACGATTTTGACCATGTAGTGTACAGAATTCGGGCGATAGATTTTGACCAACAGTGTTACGAAGGGAAATTTAATGTTTACAGACCACAGTTTTTTAAGGAGAATTTTAAAATGGTGGAATTGGTACGGGAGAAAATCCAAAACGAATCTATAGAACAGTACAAAGTTGAAGAACGCTCAATTGTGGCTCGACGTATGATTAGTTATCATGATAGGATTTCGGAGCTCTTGGAGTGCATGGAGGCAGACACCATATCCATTCCTGCGCACGTCCAGCAATTGGGGGAAGCTATTTATAAATATACCTTAGATGTGGAATTTAGACGTAGTGAAACGATGGGGGCTATCATGAAAAATGCCTTGGATTTCGTGAGGCGAAATTACCAAGGCATGAATATGAAAAATTTCTTTTAGCGTTTTTTAGTTCCAGTTTTCGTCGAAGTCCAGACTGTCATAGTCGTCTAGATCCAGATCATCATCAAATTCATTGAAGTCGTCCATCATGTCATCGGCTTCAAAGGCTTTTTCAGGAGCTTGGTCAGGGATTTGTCCATGAACGAACATTAAATTAGGATAATCCATGCCTTCGGCTTCTTCAACAATCTCGGCCAATTCCACAAAAAAGGTCCACATGCTCAAAAAGTCATACACGTAGATCAATTTCGTTTGTTTTTCATTGGCAATATCGTTGATACTGGTTTCGTTCATCAAGCGAACGGAGTTCATCCCATCACTCATATCGAACAATGAAATTTCTTCTCCTTGTTCCCAAGTATCATCACTTAAATAAAAGGAAGCCATTTCGTTTCCATCAAACCCAAAAGATTGGGTAATGGTATTGTGAAGGTCTTCTAAAGTATCTGTTTCGCGAATCTCCAAATCGCGAAATACATCATCTTCTGTATCGTTGTCTAGTATTATTCTAAATCTGTAAATCATGTTACAAATGTAATCTATTTTCGGTTATTTGGTGAATCTGTGAAGTGTAAAAGTCATGGTGCTTAATAGGAAAAAAGCACCTACTTGGTGGGCTACTCCTAACCAGATTGGGACATAAAATAGTAAGGTTAAAACTCCAAGTAAAAACTGCACTCCAACCAATACTACAAGTAAATTAACTCCTTGTTTTTGTTGTACTGTTAGAGCAGTTTTTCTGGCTTTGTTCCAAAGTATCACAATTAAAACAACCACGATATAGGCAAATGTTCGGTGTATAAATTGTATGCCGCTAGGGTTTTCTATCCAGTTTTTATAAAAGGGTTCTACGATATAAGCCGACTGGTGGATAAATTTGCCTTCATTCATTAAAGGCCAGTGATTATGTACTAAACCAGCTTTTAGTCCAGCAACAAAGGCTCCGTAAATTATTTGAACTATTAAAGCGATGTATGCGACAATAGTGATATTTCTAAATTTAATGTTGGCAGGTTTGCGTTCTGGGTAAATTAAATCCAGTGCCACCCATAGTGTGGCTGCAAAAGTTAAAAATGCGGTTGTAAGGTGAGCGGCCAATCTAAAATGGCTAACATCCGGCATATCTACCAATCCGCTTTTTACCATGTACCAGCCCAAAAATCCTTGAAAAGCGCCTAGTCCCATTAGGACAATACTCTTTTTTATCGTGGATTTGGTGAGTTGTTTGGTCACTAAAAAATACACAAACGGGATGAAAAATACCAAACCGATCACTCTACCGATCAGGCGGTGCAGCCATTCCCAGAAGTAAATACTTTTAAAATCGTCTAAAGTGAAATGCGAATTGTAATGTTTAAATTCAGGATGCTGTTGGTAGAGCTCAAAAGCTTCCTGCCATTCTGCTTCGCCAATGGGAGGAATAGTTCCGGTAATTAATTTATAGTTTGAAATTGAAAGTCCGGAGTCTGTAAGTCGGGTGATACCTCCAACAATTACCATGATGAAAATTAGAAAGCATCCTGTGAGTAACCAATAGATGACCTTTCTGTTGTCTTTAGTTGCGTTTGCCACGGTATGAGTGTTTACTGTTTTTTCGAAATTTGGTCTTTGCTAACAACTGCTTTAAGCCCCAAGCGTTCCCCTTCTTTTAGCATCAATTGGTAAGCTGCTTCGTGCTCATTTGGAATGTCGCCTTCCAAAATAGCTTCCTTGATAGTTTCCTTTATGATACCAATTTCTTTAGAAGGTTTTAGGTTGAAGGTTGCCATGATTTCTTCTCCCGAAACGGGTGGTTGGAAGTTCCTAACATGGTCGCGTTCTTCAACTTCCACAATTTTTTGCCTTACAATCTTAAAGTTGTTATGGTATTTTTTAAAGCGTTTTGGATTTTTGGTGGTGATGTCGGCTTCACAAAGCGTCATCAAATCTTCCACATAATCGCCTGCATCAAACACCAAGCGTCTTACCGCGGAATCGGTGACCATATCGCTGGCCAAAATGATAGGGCGAGAGCTCATAAACACCATCTTTTGAACAAATTTCATTTTATCATTCATTGGCATTTTGAGCCTTTTGAACAAATGGAACACCATTTTGGAGCCTTCAAATTCGTGCCCATGGAAGGTCCAACCTACCTTTTTGCTAAAACGTTTGGTAGGCGCTTTTCCTATATCGTGCAACAAGGCCGCCCAACGCAGCCAAACATTATCTGTGTTTAAGGAAATGTTGTCGACCACTTCCAAGGTGTGGTAAAAGTTGTCCTTGTGTCTTTGGCCTTCCACTTCATCAATGCCCTTTAGGGCCGTGAGTTCTGGAAGGATATAGTGAAGCAACCCTGTTTTTTCCAAAAGAAGAAATCCAATGGAAGGTTTTTCGCTTTCTAGAATTTTATTCAGTTCTGTTACAATGCGCTCTTTGGTAATGATGTTAATCCGTTCATTGTTTCGGCTAATGGCCTCCAAAGACTCTTTTTCAATTATGAAGCCTAATTGCGATGCAAACCTAATGGCGCGCATCATACGTAACGGATCGTCGCTATAGGTGATGTCTGGGTCTAAAGGTGTGCGGATAATTTTGGCTTCCATGTCCTTCAGACCATTAAAAGGGTCTAACAAATCTCCAAAACCATCTTCAGACAAATTTAGAGCCAAGGCATTAATGGTGAAATCTCTTCGGTTTTGATCATCTTCCAAAGTACCATCTTCCACAATGGGGTTGCGGCTGTGCTCTCGGTAGCTTTCTTTTCGGGCACCAACAAATTCAACTTCAATATCCTCATAACGCAACATGGCCGTGCCGTAGGTTTTAAACACCTGTACCTTTGGTTTGTTGGGCAATAATTGGGACACTTGTTTGGCCAATGCAATACCGCTGCCAACGGCTACGATGTCGATGTCTTTTTTAGAGTCTCTTTGTAGTATATAGTCTCTTACAAAGCCACCAATAACATAGGCGTCAATTTTTAATTCTTGTGCCGCTTGAGATACAATTTTGAACAGAGGGTGCTTGAGTGCTTCTTTGTAATTCATCAATGAAATGCCAGTTTTCAAAACCTCAATTTCTAGGTTTTATTTTGAAATTGATAGGTTGAAATTTAGGAGATTACTTCCTTATAATTTTAACTTCACCATCCTTACCAAGTTTAATAATGGAGGACGGTTTTGTTTTTGATTTTTCGCTGGGCAAATTTACAACATAGTCCACACCTTTTAAAATCTCTTCAGAGATTTCTTCGAAGGAAGTTGGGGTAGGTTGCCCACTGATATTGGCTGAGGTGGATACAATGGCACCGTTGAACTTTCTCAGTAACTGAAAACAGAAGTCGTTGTCTGGAATCCTAATGGCAATGGTGTCGTCGCTGCCCACGAGATTAGGTGCCAAATTTTGTGGTCCGTCATAAATTATGGTGATGGGTTGCCCTGGAATGTCAAAGAAGTCAGAGGCCGCAGCAGGGATGTCTTTGACGTATTTTTTGAGCATGCGCTCATCGGCGACCAAGCAAATTAAGGCTTTGGAATCGCTGCGTTGTTTTAGCTCATACACTTTTTGGACGGCCTCAGGGTTGGAGGCGTCACAACCAATGCCCCAAACCGTATCGGTTGGGTAGAGGATGGTTCCGCCTTGTTGAAGAATTTTGGAAGCTTCAATGGCTTCTTTTGTTATACTATTCATAATAAGAACTTAAAAAGCAAAGATAATCCTATTTGAATTACTATTTTTGTCCGCCCTAAAATTTCAAACATGAACTTTTTTAGAAAAAAATACTATCGCCTACTAACTAATTATCACAAGTCAACAGGAAATGAAGTTGGCTTTGCAAAAGCCTCCTATAAGTTGAAAAACAATAAGGAGCTTGACCTGCATAATCCTAAGGAATTTGTTGAGAAACTTCAGTGGTTAAAGTTCAACCTCTATGACGAATCTTATGGGAATTTTGTGGATAAATATGAGGTTAGAAAGTATGTAGAGGAAAAAGTTGGAAAGGAATACTTGATAGATTTGGTGGATGTGTATGACAATCCGGAAACCAAGGATTTACAGGACATGCCGGAGAAGTTTGTCTTGAAGGGCACCCACGGTTCGGGGTATAATATTATTGTCAAGGACAAATCACAAGTAGATTGGGACAAGACCAAAGTGGAATTGCAGGGCTTTTTGAGCAAAAATTATTACCACAAGTATTTTGAGCGTGTTTATAAAGATGTGCAACCTAGAATTGTAGCAGAGCACTATTTAGACCAATTGGACAGTGACAATATTATCGATTATAAGTTTTTCTGTATTCACGGAAAGGTAGAATGCATTTGGGTGAAAACCTTTGTGGATGGCAAGTACCGTAACTGTTACTACGATTTGAATTGGAAGAAAATAAGTCCAGATACCAATACGTCTAACTATTTGTCCAAAGAGGTCAAACGTCCAGACAATCTGGAGGAAATGATTGAGGTGGCCGAAAAACTATCGGAAGAATTTGTGTTTATTAGAGTGGACTTATACTCGGTAAAGAACAAAATCTATTTTGGGGAGTTGACTTTTTTCCCTTGGGGCGGATATAAAAGATTAACCGTTGAACACTTGAACCATAAGTTGGGCGAAAAAATAAAGCTTCCAGAAGATTCTATGACTTCATAGTTGCTTTGAGTTCTTCATAAAACTTTTTGGCAATGATTTCCTTGGTGAAATTTTCAACCAAAAACTGATAGCCGTTGGTGGTCAATTTCTTTTGAAGCGCTTCGTCCGCCAATAATTGTTCTACTTTATCGGCAAAATCGGTTGGGTTGCCAACTTCAGCCAACAACCCTGTTTCGCCATCAACAATAACTTCTGGAATGCCCCCGGCCTTGGCGGCAACAATCGGTACTTTGCAGGCATAGGATTCCAATAGGACGCCACCCGTAGGTTCGTTGTTGGAGGTAAACATGAATAAATTGAATTCTGGCAATATGTTGGGGATGTCCTTTCTAAAACCGGCAAAAATAATGTGTTCGCTCAGTCCTTTTTGGGAGACATAATTTCTAATATCTTCTTCTAAGCTTCCTTTTCCTACTAAGATATATTTTGCTTTGATGTTGTTTCGGTTCACTAAAATTTCAACCGTATCAACCCAAGTGTAGTGGTCTTTAAAGCCTGTAAATTCAGCAATGTTTCCAATAATTTTTAAGTCTTTTGGAATATTGAACTCCTCATGTAAAATACCTGTAGGCGCTTGTTTTGGGAATTTCTCTATATCGGTGATACTGCCCACAACACAAAACTTGTCGTGGTTTTTTACAGCCGGTTTTAAGGATTCAACCACCGGTTGCGACACGCAGATGATTTTTTCGATCCCATCATAATTGTATTTCCACTTTCTGAGAACATTGGTATCCACACGTTTTATAAGGGTTCTGCATAGCACCAAAGAGGTGTCAAGCCTATAGAATAATTTAGACATTACCGCCAAAGTGTGTGCCTTACTGCTGTGGATCAGCATGACATCTACGTGATGTTTTTCGCAAATACGTTTGATGTCTTTGGCTAGGCCAAGATCATATTCCTTTTTGTAGTTATAGGGGATGATTTGCATGTTTTTGCTAGAAGCCACTCTGTAAACCTCAGAATCTTCTGGGCACATGATCCACTGGTCTTCTACATATCCGTATTTTTTGAAAGCTTCATAGAGATAAATAATTTTTTGCTCATGTCCTCTCCATCCGTTCGATGCTGTAAACTGTATTAATCTCATTATTTTTTCAATTTATAAATCCCCAATCCTTTTTTTAGCGTTTTGCTCAGTAGTACGTACTTCACATAAAGTTTGTTTTTCAAACTAAGTGTCTTCCATTCCTTTTCAGGGATTAGATTTTGGCTTACAAATGCGTCTATCTCCTTTGAAACTACAAAATCAGATTTTATGGTTTTCCAATCCACGGCATCGTAACCATCAAACATGTTCACTTTGTTTTTTTCGTGGATTATGGACATCCACAAGCGCTCTTTGGTCACTTTAACTATGCGGTTCTCCGTTTTCCACATATTGTGGTCACTTTGCCAAACCGTCTTGAAATTCTCCTTCTTTTCAATAAGACTGATAAAAGGATTGAATACGTGTTCTTTTTTGCCCAACATGACCTCAGGAGATATTTGAAGCGAATAGCCCTTCACAATATCAATAGCCAAAAAGCTTTGTTGGTTGAATTGTTTCTGAACGGTATCTATGTAATACTTGCTGATGCAATCGTCATTATCTATTCTAGAGGTGATAATATAATCATCTTTACTGGCATCCTGTGTGATAAAATCCATGATGGATGGGTGAAAACTTACCATACCATCAATAAAAAAAGGTAGAATGATATCATGCCCTTTCAAAAGCTCATGGATCTGTTCCTTGAATTTATCTGATGTTGAATTGTCGAAGAAAATAAGCCACTTAAAATTTTGATTGCTTTGCGCCAAAATACTGGGAAGGCAAAAGTTTTCAAATAACCACATTCTATGTTCCATCCATTCGTCGGTAAGGAGGGTTTCATTATTTTTTGTGGTATTCCAACTAGGATTTTTAAGGTTAAATCTAGTTACGAGGTAGTGTTTAAACATCATTCAGGGTGTATTCGTGAGCAAAAATAATGTAAAATATTCATTCGATTTGGGTTGGGCTGTGTTAACTGTGATGAAAAGGCTACTTTTGTAGCGCGAAATATAGTTAAAATGCCTACAAAAATTGTCATCGATAAAAATGTAAATATATCCAAACCAATCCTTGAAGAGGCCTTGCAGCGTTTTGATTCTTCAGGGGAATTAATTGGGACTGGATATAGAAATGTGATTAAAACCTTAGATATAAATGGCATTCATTGTAATGTGAAGTCGTTTAAGGTGCCTAATTTAATCAACAAGATTGTCTACAATTTTTTTAGAAAAAGCAAGGCCCAACGTTCGTTTGAATACGCCAGTAAATTGCAGGGGATGGGCATTGGTACTCCAGATGCCGTCGCTTATGTTGAGCACAAAACACCTTTGTTTTTTAAGGAGAGCTATTACATTAGTAAGCAATTGGAATACGATTTTACGATTAGGAAACTTATTGATGAACCCATGTGCGAGGATTACGAACGTATTTTGAGGGAATTCACAAGGTTTACTTATGAGCTTCACGAAAAAGGGGTGCACTTTTTGGATCATTCCCCGGGAAATACCTTGATAAAACAAGTGGACGGTGAATTCCAGTTTTATTTGGTAGACTTGAACAGAATGCGCTTTGAAAAGATGGATTTGGATATGCGTTTGAACAATTTTGCGCGTTTGTCTCCCAAAGATTATATGTTGGATATTATTAGCGACGAATATGCCACATTGATTGGAGCGCCTAAGGAAGAAATCAAAGAAAAGATGTATTTTTTCTCAAAGAAGTTTTCCTCTGGTTTCAAGAAGAAGGAAGCCTTCAAGAAGAAGTACTTTTTTTGGAGGAAGAAAAAGAGCTAATCCTGATTTTTGTACAATTCCCGAAGTTTGGTATACTTTAAAAACGTGATGTTGGATGTTTGAATACAAATGACCAAGCCGTTTAAGCCATCCAAAAAACCTAATCTTAGCACATAGGATTTAAAAAAGGCCCATGTAGGGTTGAAGACTATTTTCCATAAGCTGGCTTTTTTGCCCAAATCAAAATAGGCTTTGGCGGCAATACTTGAAAAGTATTCTGTTTTTTGGTTGAATTCTGAATAGGTTTGATAGGTCCAGTGTAGCAAATCACCTTTTAATTTCCCCGCTTTTGCTTTTGTATCATGCAAGACGACATTGTCGTGTGGATTGATGCCTTTCCAAGACGCTTTTCTACGATCGAATACGCGAAGTTTTCTGTTGGGATACCAATCGGAATGCTTGATCCACTGTCCACAGAAATTATTGAAACGGTTGCAGTAATAGCCATCCCATTGCCAATTGTTTTTCAGCTTTAAAATGGATTCTCGAAGAGTGTCAGAAAGAGCCTCGTCACCATCCAAGGATACGATATAATCATGGGATGCCTGTTGAAGGGCAAAGTTTTTTTGTTCTATATATCCCAAGAATTGCTGTTCAATAAAAGTGACCTTGTACTTCTCACAGATGGCTTTAGTGTTATCGGTTGAAAATGAATCAACCACCACAATTTCATCCACAATACCTACCAAAGATTGTAGGCAGCGTTCAATGTTTCGTTCTTCGTTATAGGTAATAATTACCCCTGATAGTTTGAGCATGGTCACCAAATTGGATGTAAAAATAGTATTTTTGCACTAATGGAAACACCAAAGGCCACTGTAATCATCAGCACATACAACCAACCGGAATGGTTGCAAAAAGTGTTGTGGGGATATGAAGTTCAAACTGAATCCAATTTTGAAATCCTTATTGCAGATGATGGGTCTTCCAAAGAAACCAAGGACTTAATAGATGGCTTTATAGCTAATTCATCGCTTAACATTATCCATGTTTGGCAAGAGGACAATGGGTTTCAAAAGACAAAAATTTTGAATAAGGCCATTAGTTTGGCCAATGCCGAATATTTGATCTTTACTGATGGTGACTGCATCCCAAGAAATGATTTTGTAGAAACACATTTACGGCTACAGCAGTCTAACTGTGTGATTTCCGGAGGGTATTTCAAGTTGCCGGAGCAAATTTCGAAGGATATCACCAAAAAAGATGTGGAAAGTCAACATTGTTTCGATGCCAAATGGTTGTTGGAGCGAGGGCTTGAAAAGACCTTTAAACTAAATAAATTGACCTCCTTTGGGGTAAAATCATGGTTTTTAAATACTTTTACACCTACCAAAGCTACCTTCGACGGAATGAATGTATCTGCTTGGAAACAAGATGTTTTGGATGTAAACGGTTTTGATGAACGCATGGGCTATGGAGGTGAAGATCGTGAAATAGGGGAGCGATTGATGAACAAAGGCTTGAAGTTCATTCAGGCGAGATACAGTGTGATTTGCGTGCACCTTTATCACGAAAGACCCTACAAAAATGAAGACGCTTTGAACCAAAACAAAGCCATTAGAAAGCAGACCAAAAAAACAAAATCTACCGTTACGGCCTACGGAATAGAACAGCAAAGAGATGAGTAAACCAAAAATTTCAATAATTATCAGTACCTATAATTCCGAAGCGTGGTTGGAAAAAGTGCTTTGGAGCTATGCGGCGCAAACCTATAAGCAATTTGAAATTGTGATTGCCGATGATGGGTCAAAACAGCCTACTTTCGATTTGTTGGACCGTATGAGAGCTGAGGTCGATTTTCCAATTGTGCATGTTTGGCATGAGGACAATGGGTTCCAGAAATCGCAAATCCTGAACAAGGCTATTTTAAAATGTAAGGCCGATTATATTTTGATGAGTGATGGCGATTGTATAGCGAGGGAAGATTTTGTACAGGTGCATATGGACTATCGTGAACCTGGGTTTTTCCTTTCCGGAGGGTACTTTATGTTGCCTATGCCCATTTCGGAAGTGATTTCAAAAGAGGATATTATTTCCCAAAGATGCTTTAGGGTGAACTGGCTCAAAGAGCATGGTCTAAAAGTGTCTTTTAAAAACAATAAGTTGACGGCTTCAGGTTTCAAAAGTAAATTGCTGAATGCCATGACGCCTACCAACGCCAGTTGGAACGGGCACAATGCTTCTGGATGGAAAGAAGATATATTGGCAGTCAATGGTTTTGATGAGCGTATGCAGTATGGAGGTCAGGATAGAGAGTTGGGGGAACGCTTATTCAATTATGGAATAAAGTCGAAGCAAATTAGGTATAGTGCCATCTGTTTGCACTTGGACCATCCAAGAGGGTATAAAAATCAAGAATCTATAGATAAGAATTTAGCCATTCGCGCCACGACCAAAAAGGAGAAACGTGCTTGGACTGATTTCGGCATTCAAAAACCAGTTTAAAACTGCTCGAGATAGTGCTCCAGTTTTGGTAAAATCAATTCAGGAGGAAAGGCCTCGTAAAGGGCAAACACATCATCTTTCATGTCGCTTAAGGATTTCCCTTCGTAAAGTTCTGGCTTTTCATCTTTAAGGTGTACCGACACATTGGTGGTCCCATTTTCAAACATGTTCCAAGCTTCTTTTTTGATCCATGGAGAAAAAATCGTGAACGTAGGTATCTCAAGTGCCTTAGCCATATTTACTGCGCCACCTTCATTACCAATCAATGCCGAACAATGGCTGGTCAATGCCAAAAATTCCCGAATACTTTCACCAAAAACATCGAAGAGGATGTGTTTTTTAGTAGTCTTATTACAGAAATTGTATATGGTCTTGGCTTCCGTAATTTGATTCGGAATGTAATTGAATAGAATCTGTCCTTGCGTTTTGGCAACTATGGCATCAATAAGTTTGGCCATATGAGGCAAGGGATAGGTTTTGGTGTTGGCACTCCCCAAAACACCGATCATAAAAAGGGGGTGTTCTAAATTGATGCCAGCATTTAGCAATCGTTCCTTGGCCGAAGCTCTTTCACTATCGGTCAGGTAAATTTTAGGTTTGATGATGGTTTCTGAAAGGGATTCAGAAATAGGTTGTAACAATTGTAGCCTGTTTTCTATAGCAAGTCCTGCATTGGTAGCTGGTACTTTTTTGTTCTCAAACGTATGGGTGTAGATGTATGAGGTGTAGGATTTGTGCTGTGAAATCTTCATTCCGGCACCTGAGAAGGCGGCCATCAATCCACTGGTAAACTTGCTGTATACATCAACGACGATGTCATACTCTTCTTTTTTGATGACTTTCAGAAAGTTCAAGAACTTCAATTTGCTCGATTTTATTTCTGGTGTTACAAATAAAAACCGATCAATAAAAGGATTGTTCTCTACAACGGGATAGGTGTTGCTGTTGATGACGTAGTGAAGTTCGCTCTTTGGGTATTTCTTTTTGAGGGCCTCAAACAAAATACTTGTTGCGAGCACGTCACCAATCATTTTCTTTTGAATAATAAGTATTTTCACGTTGAGGAAGTCGGTTTGGTTAAATATGGGTAAGGTAAAAAATCACAAACACCCTTAGAGTAAGAGTGTTTGTGAAAATATATGTGATTACACGGCTACATCGTACTCGCGCAACGCATTGTTTAAAGAAGTCTTTTTATCGGTACTTTCTTTACGTTTTCCAATAATCAAAGCACATGGTACTTGGAATTCACCAGCAGCGAATTTCTTTGTGTAACTTCCAGGGATCACTACAGATCTTGCAGGAACCACACCTTTCATTTCTACAGGCTCGTCTCCGGTTACGTCGATAATTTTTGTAGAAGCCGTCAAGCACACATTTGCACCCAATACCGCTTCTTTTTCAACGCGAACACCTTCTACAACGATACAACGAGAACCGATAAAGGCATTGTCTTCAATAATTACTGGAGCAGCTTGAAGAGGCTCTAAAACTCCGCCAATTCCAACACCACCAGAAAGGTGTACGTTTTTACCAATTTGTGCACAGCTTCCTACAGTAGCCCAAGTGTCTACCATCGTTCCTTCGTCTACGTAAGCTCCAATATTTACATAACTAGGCATTAAAATAGTACCTGCAGAAATGTAAGCTCCGTGACGTGCAACAGCGTGAGGAACTACTCTAATTCCTTTTTCTGCGTAGCCTTTCTTCAATGGAATTTTATCGTGGAATTCAAAAATGCCGACTTCCAAAGTTTCCATTTTTTGGATAGGGAAATAAAGCACTACGGCTTTCTTTACCCATTCGTTTACCTGCCATCCGTCGGCAGTTGGTTCGGCAACTCTCAACTCTCCAGAGTCAAGTAAAGTGATCACTTTTCTAATGCTATCAATGGTAGATTGCTCTGTCAACAAAGCTCTGTCTTCCCAAGCGTTTTCAATAATCTGTTGTAATTCGTTCATTGTTGTCATTTCAAAATTCATGCAAAGATAAGCCGATAATTTTTAGTTAAAAAGGAGATGCCTAAATAATGGGGATTTAGGAGAAAATTGGCAAAGCCTTTAGAAAATATGGATTTTAAAATGGTATTTTTGTGGCATGAACGGAAGAATTTTAGCCATTGATTTTGGAACCAAGCGGACAGGTTTGGCTGTAACCGATGAGTTGCAGATCATCGCCTCTGGGCTTACCACAGTTGCCACAAAGGAATTGTTGCCATTTTTGGAAGACTATCTTTCCAAGGAACATGTAGTTTGTATTGTGGTGGGAGAGCCTAAGCGATTGAACGATGAACCTTCCCAAAGCGAGGCGGCCATTCAACCGTTTTTGAAAAAGTTGGCAGAACGGTTCCCTAATACACCTATTGAGAGAGTGGATGAACGCTTTACTTCCAAAATGGCTTTTCAAACCATGATTGATAGCGGTCTAAAAAAGAAACAGCGTCAAAACAAAGCCTTGATAGATGAAATTAGTGCTACGATAATTTTACAGAGTTATCTGTATTCCAAATCATAGGAACACTACCCGAAACGGGAGTTTCCAAGTCAATTAAAAACCTATCTAAAATTTCAAAAACGCACTAATAGTTGTATTTTTGCATCCGAAAATAAAATACTTATGATTTTACCAATTGTTGCTTACGGTGACCCAGTCCTGAGAAAAAAAGGAGATAACATCACCAAGGATTATCCACAATTAGACACGCTTATAGAAAATATGTACGAAACCATGTATGGTGCGTATGGCGTAGGTTTGGCTGCACCACAAATTGGCTTGCCTATCCGTTTGTTTATTGTAGATACGGAGCCTTTTGCAGAAGATGAATCATTTACTTCAGAAGAACAGGAGCAATTGAAAAACTTCAAGCGCACCTTTATCAATGCCGAAATTTTGGAAGAAGAAGGAGAAGAGTGGGGATTCAACGAAGGTTGTTTGAGCATTCCAGATGTTCGTGAGGACGTATTCAGAAAGCCAAAAATCAAGATGCAATACCAAGACGAGAATTTTGAAACGAAAGTAGAGGAGTTTGACGGGTTGATTGCTCGAGTGATTCAACATGAGTATGACCATATTGATGGTGTGTTGTTTACAGACAAGCTTTCGTCGCTTAAAAAGCGCTTGATCAAAGGAAAGCTTGCCAATATTGCCAAAGGAAAAATTAGAGTGGATTACAGAATGCGTTTCCCACTTTTAAAAAAGAAACGCTAAGAGTTAAAAGAGCATAGGCAAAAAATTATATTTGCCACCGAATTATAAAAAAGTTAATACAATTTATGGGATTAGATAAAATTCTTTCAATTTCAGGAAAGCCAGGGTTATTTAAAATAGTGACACAAACAAGGAGTGGTATTATTGCCGAGTCCCTTATCGATAAAAAGCGTATCTCTGTAAACGTACATAACAACATTAGTGTATTGAGCGAGATTGCCGTGTATACTTTGACTGAGGAATTACCACTGTTTAAAGTGTTTGAAAAAATTATGGAGAAGGAAGAAGGAAAAGCAACTTCCGTTAGCCATAAAGACAATAAGGAAGCACTAGAGGAGTATTTCTTTGGAATCCTTCCAGATTATGATGAAGATCGCGTATATGCTAGCGATATCAAGAAAATTATTCAATGGTACAACTTGCTACAAAATAATGATTTGTTAGCTGCCGTTGAAGAAACTTCAAAAGCAGTTGCAGAAGCCGAAGCTGCTTCAGAAGAAGAATAAAAACTATCCAAATGTGTTTACCTAAAGACACACTTTGTCTTTGGGTAAACGCAAATAGTTGTACTTTTGAGTCATTAAAATCCTTACCTCAAGTTATGACAGATAAAAGAGTACAGCTTAAAGCCTTTGAGCGTTTGTTGGTAATCATGGATGAGTTGCGCGAGCAATGTCCTTGGGACCGAAAGCAAACCATGGAATCCCTAAGGCATCTTACCATAGAAGAAGTTTATGAACTTGGAGACGCCATCCTTGACAATGATTTGGAAGAAATCAAAAAGGAATTGGGTGATGTACTTTTGCACATTGTGTTCTATTCCAAAATAGGAAGTGAAACACAGGCTTTCGATATTGCAGATGTCTGTAATAGTATTTGTGATAAGTTGATCGATCGTCATCCGCATATTTATGGAGATGTAACAGTGAATGATGAAGAAGATGTAAAGCGCAACTGGGAACAATTAAAGCTTAAGGAAGGAAAGAAAAGTGTCCTGGAAGGTGTGCCTAGAAGTTTACCTGCTATGGTAAAGGCTAGTCGTATACAGGATAAGGTTGCAGGTGTAGGATTTGATTGGGAAGAACCACATCAAGTTTGGGAAAAGGTAGAGGAGGAGCTACAGGAACTTCAGGAAGAAGTGAAGAAGGGAGATGTGGAAGCTATGGAAAATGAATTGGGAGATGTGTTCTTTTCCCTGATCAATTATGCTCGATTTTTAAAAATCAACCCAGAAAATGCCCTGGAGCGCACCAATAAAAAGTTTATTTCCCGATTTAAATATTTGGAGTCCAAAGCCAAGGAATTGAATAAATCTTTAGAGGATATGACTCTTAAAGAAATGGATGTGTATTGGGAAGAAGCTAAAAATCAATAATTTTTGATTTTTTTTGAAAATACATAATCCAAATACAAGAGTTGCTACGTATATGTAATATAGAACTATGATTATAGTTTTATAATCATAAGTAGGTTAGCCTTAATATAAAATAAGCGGATTTATTTTAAGGTATTAAATTTAGTTTAGTTAGGGGTCAATATCCTATCTGTGGGCAACCACAGATAGGATTTGATTTTTTAGTACATCTCCTTAAGCTTTTTCAGCTTTTCTTCCCAGGTATTTAAGGTCGCTTTATGGTTCTCAATATTGTTAAGAACATCTTTTACCATTGGGTTGTCATCATCGACATTGGAGAAAAATAGTAGATTGTTTTCCAGCTGGTTGATTTCACCTTTAACTTCATCAATTTTTTTGCGGATAAAGTTGTGCTCATTGTCCAAAAGACTTGTGTCATTTGGTTGTGAAAGGGTTTCCAGTTTGTTTTCAAACTTGATCATTTCAATTTCCGAAGGGTCCATGTCCAGTTTACCAAACAACTCATCTAGAGCTTTATTGAATTTCCCTTCAATAAAACGTTTGTTATGCGGTACGTGACCGATGGCTTGCCATTCGGCTATTTTTTCCTTGATAGTTTCAATGTCTGCTTCTACGTTGCCGCTTAGGGTTGTTTTTCCTAAACTGTCAAGTAGCTCATTCTTTTTGTCGAAAGCTTCAAACTGCTCTTTGTTGGCAGCATTCTTTTCAGCATGTAAACGATCAAAATAAGCGTTACAGGCAGCTTTGAAACGCTTCCAGATTTTATCGCTATCCTTTCTTGGAACGTGCCCGATTTTTTTCCAATCATTTTGGATTTTCTTCATCAACGGTGTGATGGTTTCAAAGTCGTCACTGTCCTTGTTGTCTTCAGCAACTTGGATAAGATCCAATTTCTTCTGAAGGTTATCATATTGTTCCTTTTTAAGGTTTTTATAGAAGGCGTTTTTGTTTTTGTTGAAGGCTCTAACGGCTCCCTTAAATTTAGCCCAAGTGGCTTCGTTTACCTTAATGGGTACTTTTCCTGCATTAAAAAAGTCTTGTCTAAGCGCTTCAACTTCCTTAATTTTTTTCTGCCATGCTTGATGGGTTTTTGCAATATCCTTGCTGATGGCTTCAATTTTGGAAATAATCTCTTCTTTGCGTTCCAAATTAGCTTCATAAGCCTTGTCCAAATCGGCATAATAGGCTTGACGCTTATCGTGGATAATTTTGGTAGCGTTGCTAAAACGTTCCCAGATTTCTTCTCGGTATTCTTTGGCAACAGGTCCTAAATCCTCCTTCCACATTTTGTGAAGGACCTGTAACTCTCTAAAACTTCTATTGACATTGTTGTCTTGGGCTAGCTCTTCGGCACGCTCAATAATTTTAAGTTTTTGGTCCAAGTTGTGCTTGAAATCCATGTCGCGCAAATCGCGGTTCAAATGAAGGAAATCATAAAATATTTCCACATGGTGGTGATAGGTGTTCCAAGCATTGTTGTATTTATCTCTTGGAATAGGGCCAGCATTGCGCCATTCTTCTTGAAGTTCTTTAAAGTGCTTATAAGTCGTGTTGATGTTTTCTTCAACATTGATCAAGCCTTTAATTTCCTCAATAATGCGCAAGCGGTTATCCAGATTGTCTTTTAGATTACGCTCTAAGCTTTTGTAATAAGCGTGTAGGTTGCTTTTGTATTCTTTATAAAGTGAATTGAAGTCTTTCTTTTCTGGAGTAATAAAATAGAAGTCTATTTCATTGCCACCGTCGTTAATGAACTCTTCCTTTTTTTCTTCTAAAAGTTCACCGAATTTATCGTTGAACTCAGTTTTGATATCATTCACCTGCGACTTGATAGTCTGTATTTTATGATGCTTGAGCAAATAGTCAAGTTCCTTAACAAGCTGACCCATGGTCATGGCATGGTAATCCTTACTTTCTACAGTGTGTCTTTGGCTGTTGTCTTCGTCTTCGGCATCTTCTGCGTTGGACTCGTCAATTTCCTCTACATGGGCATCCACCTTTTTTGGCGCTGCACTTTCTTCTGCTGGGTTGGAGTTTTGGGCAGTCTCTGTTTCGGTAGTTTCGGTTTCTACAGTAGGCTGCTCATTTTCTGTAGGGTTTGAAGCGTTGGTTGTGTTGCTTTGATCTTGGATCTCAGCAGAGTTTTGTTCGTTGTTTCCGTCTGCATTCTGCAGGTTATCTTTCTCTGACATTTTTACAATGTTTTAGTTGAAAATACTTAGAAAGCTAATATACTAACAAGCGCTTACATAACAAAAAGAGCGGCCGTGATTTTAATCGATTTTAAAGCTTATTCCAGATCTCCCAAGCCTTTTCGGCCTGAAGTTCCAGCATTTTACTGCCATTAACGGTGGTGGCCCCTTTTATATCTCCACAGGTTAGAAACTTGGTGTGTTCTGGATTGTAGATAAGGTCGTATAACAGATGCTCTGGGGTAAGATCATCATATGGAATGTCTGGGCACTGGTTCACGTTTGGGTGGGTGCCCAAAGGGGTACAGTTTACAATGACTGTGTAGTGCTTCAGGAGTTCTTCAGTGATATCAGCATAGGTATATTTGACATTTGCCTTGGGGGTTCTGGAAACAAAATCAAATGCAATACCCAAATTTTTAAGAGCATAGGCTACTGCTTTTGAAGCACCTCCAGTACCCAAAATCAAAGCTGATTTATGATGCGGTTTTAAATAGGGCTCCAAAGAACTTTGGAAGCCATAATAATCCGTGTTGTAACCTTTAAGGGAGCCGTCCTTTTGAAGTTTTACGGTATTTACAGCTCCAATTTCTTGGGCTGTGTCGTCCAAAGAATCCAAAAGCGGCATGATTTCTTCCTTGTAGGGAATGGTAACGTTAAAGCCAATTAAATTCGGATTGTTGGCTAAGGTGGTTTTCAATTCCGAAATGGTTTCCAAATCAAAATTCTCGTATACAAAGGGAAGCCCTTCTGATTCAAATTTTTTAGTGAAATATCCTTTTGAAAATGAATAGGAAATGTTCCTGCCCAATAATCCTAATTTATGCATGTGCTCGACGTGTTTTTTGTCCGTATTTATCCAATCCCAAAACTATAAGAATTCCAATAATTATAAATAACAACGCTAAATAAGTTGTGGAATTTAGTTCGGGGATATAACGTTGGTAATTTTCAACAATTTTTTGTCCGGTAGAATCCAAAAGAAAATCCCCGTTTACATCTTGCTTGTATTGGGTCTCCTTCCATGGCCATACCACACCAAGGGATCCTGTAATAAACCCAATTATACTGGCCGTGGTGATATTTTTATAATGCTTGATGATAAAATTGAGAGCATGTGAAAAGGTGACCAGTCCCGTAATGGAACCTAAAGTGAACACGACTAAAATCTTCAACATTTTAAGGCGATGCGGATCATTTATAAAATGAAAATCGCCACTAATGATGTCGGTAAAGGTGTCGAAAAGCGCATTCACGGAGTCTACCAAAAGCAATACATAGTTGCCCAGTAAAATCAAAATAAAGGAACCAGAAAACCCGGGAAGCGTCATTCCGGACACGCTTATAATTCCACAGAAAAACACGAACAATAAATTATCATTTTCCTTGGCAGGATCCAAGAAACTAATGCCTAGTCCTAAGGCAATACCAATAATGAGTGCCAAAATAGTATTGGTATGCCAATGGTGAAAATCCTTCTGAATGTAATAAATGGAGCCTATGATCATGCCAAAAAAGAGACTCCAAACATAGAGTTCATAATGGACTATAAAATAGTCTAAGAGTTTGGAAACACTAAAATAGCTTACCACCATCCCAAGAAACAATAGCCCTAAAAACCGCCCATTGATATAATTGTAAAAACTCTTATACCGTTTGTTGATTAAGAGTTTAAAGGCTTTTCCGTTTATTTTTTGAAGGGAATAAATAAACTCTTCGTAAAATCCGGCCACAAAGGCCACGACGCCTCCAGAAACCCCAGGCACCTTATTGGCGGCACCCATGGCAAGCCCCTTTATGACAAGGAAAATGCGGTCTGAAAGTGTCCTGGTACTGTGCATGCTATACGTTTTTGGAGCCTATTTTTTCTAAAATGAAGATAGTAAAAAAACCAAGAAGCATTAAGCCTAAAGCCGCTGGTATTTGATTGTTTACAAGTTGATTGTTTAATTCAGAATAATTAAAAGGCAAGATGCTGTGTTCAGAAATCAACTTATAGGTGTCAAAATTTTGAATTTGTTTTTGGTACACCGAAAGTGTGGCCAAATCTGAGATTTCCGAAAATGGAAGGATTGTTCCGCTGGATTTTTCCATGACCATATCCGTAACTTTCCATGGCCAAATCTTGTTAAGCGACCCGAAAATGAACCCCGTAAGTATGGCTAGAGTGGTATTGTGGTAGTTTTTAAAAAGCCATTTCAAAATTCTACTGAAACTTAATAGCCCTACCACAGCTCCCAAACCGAAAATAGCAATTCTCTTCAAATCAAAATCATGAAAAGCATCACTAAGGGTTTTATAGGCGCCAAGAATCACCAAGATAAAAGACCCTGAAATCCCGGGAAGAATCATAGCGCAAATAGCCAAAGCTCCTGCAAAAAATAGAAATAGAGGATTTTCATTACTGCCCAAAGAGGGGAGGGTTGTGATATAATATGCAAGTACACTTCCTATGATCAAGGCTACAATGGTGCCCATAGACCATGCTTTTACTTGTTTGGCAACAAAGTAGATACTGGCAACAATCAATCCAAAAAAGAAAGACCAAATTAAAATAGGATGGTTTTCAATTAAGTATTTAGCCAATCTCATAAATGACACAAAACTGACAAGGATTCCTGTTAAAAGGGCCAAAAGGAAATTTCCATTCAGTTGTTTCCAAAAGGCTGAAAAACCTGCATTTCGTAGGGTTGTTAGCAACGAAAGATTAACATTGCTGATGGTGTCAATTAGTTCTTCGTATATTCCTGAGATAAAGGCGATGGTCCCTCCAGATACTCCTGGCACCGCATCGGCAGCACCCATGGCGGTACCTTTAAGGGCAATAACTATGTAGTCGATTAAGCGTCTTTGCATGTTTCGGTTTCAATAAAGAAGCGTAAAGGTAACAAACATCTTTGGAGTATCGATATGCAAACCTGAAATGAAATTGTAAAATTTAGCTTGAAAAAAATGGAAGTCTATAAAAGCAAAAAAGCCAAGGAAACAATCATGCATCTTGGCTTTTTTGACAATTAAATTTTGTAGATTTTAAATTTTATGAAGAGGACTTTTTGGTACTTACCAAAACCCTGTTAATGTTTGGGTCTTTGTGAACTTCAGGGAACAATTCCTCAAGAATATATTCAAATTCTTCGTTTAAAAGCAACCCGTTTTTAAGATGGTAATGCCCTTTTTCGCTTTCCAAAAGCTTAAAGTGCAGTCCTGCTAAACGGTATTCAATTTCAGCAGTTTCAGGGTAGAATTCTGCCGCTTGTATCAAGTTGTAAATGGAGGCCTCAAATTCTCCCAATTGAATGAGGATGTCCGAGCGTGATAACCAAGTTTGGAGTTCGTAATTGCCAAGTTCCAAGGTTTTTTTGTAACCTCTTTCGGCTTCTTCAAGAAAGTTCAAACGGTGGTTGATTTGTGCATATAGTTTCCAATACAGCACATTTTCACTATCGATATTGATGGCTTTGTTGATATAATATAAAGCCTTTTGGTAGTTGCGTGCCTTCAAGTAAAACTTGGTGATGGCTATCCAACCTTTGTCCAATAAAGGATCTTCGTGGACGGTTTTATAGAAGTATTGCACAGCCATTTCGGTGTCACCCAATTTTTCGTAGCAATAACCCATTCTCAATAAAGCAAAGGACGTTGGGTCGTCCAAAGCCAACGTAATTTTATAGTTTTCGATGGCTTCACCGTACCTTTTTTGCTTTTCAAGCACCTTTCCCTTTTCAAGGTAAGCTCCCACAAAAGTGTCATCGGAAATGATGGCAAAGTCATAAGCAGCTAAAGCTTTTTTGTAATCTTTAAGGGCGAAATACTGCTTGCCCAATTGATGCCACGCTACTTCGCAATATGGGTTGCCATCCAAATAATCATTTAAAAAGCTGATGGCCTCTTCGGTTTCGTCCAAAAAGTCAAAACAGTAAATGATGTTGTATAGGGCAGAATAATCGTGCATATCTATTTCCAAGCATTGCAAGAAATATCCCTTAGCCTGTTCAAATTCATCCAAGAATAAATACTCCATTCCTATAAGGGCGTATAAATCGGAATCGTCTGGATCTTGGCTTAAGTCCAAAGCAATTTTCAAGGTGTTGATAGCTCCTTTGTGGTCATCGCGTTTGGAAAGGACATTGGCTTTCTGGATAAAAACTTCCTCGTTGGTCGGTTCCAACTCATAAAGTCTGTCCAATAGGATGTCTGCTTTTTCCAACTTGTTCTCCATGACGTAAAGTTCTATTTGGAACAGTTGGAGATTCGTGGAGGAAGGGTGTTGTTCTAGCCCCATCTTTATCGCTTTCTTTGCTAAGGCTATTTTTCCAATCTCAAGATAATGATGGATAATGTTCTCAAATTCGTTAGAGTCGAAAAACAACACATTGTTTGTTTTTAACATGGACTCAAATCTTGCTAGCGATAAGTTGTCGTGGTCGTCGTTGTGGCTAAACTCCATAAGCAGATTTTATTGTTGTTGAAATAAATTTACTCTTCTATTTGGCTATTTAAAGATTTTGGTGTTAATCTTTTTAACAAAATAATTAACAGTCAGGTGTTTATTTCAATATTCTATTAATTTAAGGCTTTGAAAAACAAGTGTTTGTTTTTTCGTTTTTAAAGTGTTTGTTCATTCGAAATTTCATTCAAAACTGAAAGTATAATATTACAGCCTTCGATAATTTCGTTCTTAGAAATGGTTAATGGCGGGGTGATTCTAATAGCTTTAGGCTCAAAGAGTAACCAAAATAATATCAATCCTCGGTCCTGACATCTCAAAACCACCTCGTTTGTGATGTCTGCGGATGGGGTCATGGCAGCCAACATGAGTCCTTTTCCTCTAATTTCCTCAATAAGGGGGTGAACCAAATTCTCACGAATTAAAGCTTCTTTTTCAAGGGCTTCTGCCATGAGGTTGGTTTCAGTAATTTCCCTTACCGTTGCCAATGCAGCGGCAGCAATTACGGGATGCCCTCCAAAGGTGGTAATATGGCCAAATTTGGGCTGATCCTGTAAACTGTTCATGATTTCCAATGATGCTGTAAAGGCTCCAATTGGCATACCGCCACCCAAACCTTTTCCTGTGACCAAAATATCTGGAACACAATCATAATTTTCAAATCCAAACAATTTTCCAGTGCGTCCAAAACCTGGTTGGATTTCATCTAAAATCAACAATGCGCCAACTTCTTCACAACGGGCCTTTACCTTGGTAAGGTAACCGTCTTTAGGTTCTATAAAACCGGCACCTCCTTGAATACTTTCCAAAATAACGCCTGCCGTTTTGGAAGTGATTTTATCAATATCGGGAAGATTGTTAAATTCAATAAATCGAATGCCGGGAACCAAAGGACGAAAGGCTTGTTTGCGTTCTTCATGGCCCATTACGCTCATGGAGCCCATGGTGTTGCCGTGATAAGCCGATTTGGCTGCAATAATTTCTCCTGTTCCTGTATAGCGTTTTGCTAGTTTAATAGCGCCTTCAATGGCTTCGGTTCCCGAATTAACCAAATAGGTGCTTTCCAATGGTTCTGGTAAATGCTCTGCCAAAAGTTTGGCAAGCGCCACGGCAGGCTCTTGGATGTACTCCCCATAAACCATGACGTGAAGGTACTTGTCCAATTGCTCCTTGATAGCATTGACTACCCTGGGGTGCTGATGTCCCAAACTACAGGCCGATACCCCTGCCACAAAGTCTAAATAGGCTTTGTTGTCGGCATCATAAATATAGGAACCCTTGGCATGAGAAATCTTCATGGCCAACGGGTTTGGGGAAGTCTGAGCTTGATATTTGATAAAATCTTCCATACTTAACCTCTTTTATGGGTTCGTGGTAATGGTTTTTTTAGGGATTTTTTAGTTTGAATACTGTCCTGCAAAGGTGTAGGAATGTTTCTTGCCGCTTTATTCTCTTGAGTTGGGTTCTTTTGTTCCGCCTCTTTAACACGTTCCAACATGGCTTCATCTACAAATTCCTCTTGAGGCACGTAAGGATCCAAACCCCTAATGACCGGAAGGTTTAAAGGCGGATCGTCCTTAAAAAGGTCTTCCACGCTATTAGGGCGTTCTTCTTCGCGCCAATCAAACCCTCTAAACTTTCTTGCGTTTTCAGGAAATTGGGAGTCAGGATAGAGCTCGCCATCTATTTGATTAATCAATCTAATTTCGCTAATAGTATTATCGTCAATTTGAATGTTGATGCTTCCCGATTTGGATTTGTCTATTCCCACCAATTCTTGTTTATCATCCCTGACATAGTTGATGACTTCGGCATTTTTGATAATGTCCACATTATAGAGGGCATTGTCACGGAACAATCCAATTAAACGTTGCCCTTTTACTTGGTTGAAACCACCGCCGATAGTGTCCTTACTAATCAAGAAGGCATTTTCAAATACTTTCAAGGAATCCAATTGTTCCTTTTTGGTGTTGGTAATTAAATGAATGGAATCCCCAGTCATTTGATTGCCCAAATTCCAGATTACAGGATTACGTTTTGTGGCAAAAATATCTTTTGAGGACAAACGCTCTAAATTGATCAGTTGGGTAAGGCCTGTTTTTTGGTCAGCATGAATGGAATCTGCCTTGCCACTCATGTCACTTTTATACATTTTGGCATTATAATAGGCTCGCGTGATTCGGTGTTCAGGTTTTCCAGTAACCATGAGGGTGTCTGCATGAATGTAGATGGAATCATTCTCCTGAACTGCAATAGCCAAGGCTCTTTTGGTAATAAATACCGAATCTTTTGCACGGTAGACTTCGGCGTAATGTCCTTTGATAATGCTGTTGTTGATAGTATCAGTAACTTTGATATTATTGGTGGCCGAAGCAAAACTTCTGGCCCGATCAAAGTAGAGGCTATCACCTTCAACGATGCGCTGTTCATAGTCTATGCGAGAGTTTTTTACAAAATATCCAGTGTCATTATTGGTGTCGTAAAAACCGCGTTCGCAATAAATATTGTTGTTTTCGCCTATAATGGTTGAAGGCCCATACATATAGGCGCCTCCAGTTTCGGTATAAAAATCGAGTTGGTGGGTATTAAGGGTATACTGAGGATTTACCAATACCACATCCTGAACAAATTGGTATTTTTTAGCGTTCATATAATACCTCCCAATTTGACTGGTAATGGTCCCAGAAGTATCTCTAACTACTTTTCCTCGTGTTTTGTAGTAGGCTTGTTGTTTGGCCCTGTCAAACCAAAGGGTGTCGGTTGTTAAAACAGATTGTGGTTCAGTTAGCACCACATCGCCACTGGCAAATGCCAATTGGGTTATGCCACTGTATTCAACATATTTGGAAGTCATGTTGATGGTATCACCCTGTTGCATGTGCACATTGCTGAAGGCTTCTATAAAATTTTCGTTTTTATAGTAAATGGCCTTATCACAATACATATTAATTCCTTCATGGACTACATGGATTTGTTGTTTGTCGTCCCGAATAAAAGTGGTGACTTCCTTTCCCATGGTACTGTCCCTAACCGTAAAACCAGAATACTCAATTTGTATACGCTTGTTTTGAGCCCAAAGGGGAGTAGTTAAAAAGCTACATAAAAGAAGAATTAATACGAATTGGTTGACTTTCAAATTTCAAAGATTTGGTTCAAAAATAACTATTAAATAGAGGCTTTGGTGGGCCTTAACACTTTTTTTAACACAAAAGACCTGCTAAATTATAAACATAGAGCAGGTCTTTTTTAGTATGATGATATGTTATTGTCTAACGATCGTCTGTTTTCTGTCTGGTCCTACCGATACAATGGTAATTGGAATTTCAAGTTCTTTTTCCAAAAAGGCAATGTAATCGTTCAATGCTTGTGGCATTTGAGAAGCCTCGGTCATTTCAGTAAGGTCTTCGTTCCAACCTTTAAATTCAGTATAGATAGGTGTTACGTTTTCCTCTTCAATATTGAATGGCAAATGTGTAATTTCTTCACCTTTATAATTGTAGGCCGTACATACTTTTAAGGTTTCAAAACCAGAAAGTACGTCACCTTTCATCATGATCAATTGGGTAACACCGTTAATTTGACAAGCATATCTAAGGGCTACCAAGTCTAACCAACCACAACGTCTTGGACGACCTGTAGTTGCTCCAAATTCATGTCCTACTTTGGCCATGATTTCGCCGTTAGTGTCAAATAACTCGGTAGGGAATGGTCCTGAACCTACACGCGTAGTATACGCCTTGAAGATTCCGAAAACTTCCCCAATTTGGTTAGGGGCAATTCCCAATCCTGTACAGGCTCCAGCAGCAGTTGTGTTGGAAGACGTTACAAATGGATAGGTTCCAAAATCAATGTCCAATAACGATCCTTGAGCTCCTTCGGCCAAGATGGTTTGTCCACCTTTCATAGCTTGGTGTAAATACTCTTCAGAATCGATAAAGGTTAATGTTTTTAAAGTTTCGATAGCTTCAAAAAACTCAATTTCAAGTTCTTTTAAGTCGTATTGAATTTCAACATTGTAGAACTTGATCATGTCCTCATGCTTATCAGCTAGAGAACGGTATTTGTCTTTCCAATCGGCTAATTCAATATCACCAACTCTAATTCCGTTTCTTCCGGTTTTGTCCATATACGTTGGACCGATACCTTTAAGCGTAGAGCCAATTTTAGCTTTTCCTTTGGAAGCTTCGCTGGCCGCATCCAATAAACGGTGTGTTGGTAAAATGATGTGGGCTTTTCTAGAAATCAACAAAGATTTTTTGTAGTCAATCCCTTGTTCAGCCAATTTGTCCAATTCCTTTTTAAAAATAACAGGGTCTATTACCACGCCATTTCCTACTACATTTGCGGTGTCTTCATGAAAAATCCCAGAAGGAATGGTGTGTAGCACGTGCTTTTTGCCGTTAAACACCAAAGTGTGTCCTGCGTTAGGCCCACCTTGAAAGCGTGCAATAATATTGTATTTGGAGGTCAATACATCAACAATTTTCCCTTTGCCTTCGTCCCCCCATTGTAAACCAAGTAGTAAATCTACTGCCATTATAAAAATTAGTTAGGTTGTTTGTTTTTCGTTCCGTAAAAATAAAGTGAGTGATTTGATATAGAAATATCAAACACCTCTTCAATCGTTTTTTTAATTGATTGAATTCTAGGGTCACAGAACTCGATAACTTCACCGGTATCGGTCAGGATAACATGGTCATGCTGCTTATCGAAATACGATTTTTCGTAATGTGCCTGGTTTTGACCAAACTGGTGCTTACGTACCAAGCCACATTCCAAAAGAATCTCTATGGTATTGTATAGTGTAGCACGACTTACACGATAGTTTTTGTTCTTCATTTTGATATACAAAGATTCGATATCAAAATGCTCTTCACTATCATAAATTTCCTGAAGTATAGCGTAACGCTCCGGTGTTTTACGGTGACCTTTTTCTTCCAGAAAATTAGTAAATACATTCTTTACAATTTCCTGATTCGTCTGTTCTGTTTTTACACTCATAATTAAGTTGCAAATTTACACATTTTTTACACTCTACTCACCTTATCAATACCATTAATTTTTTTCAGGTTATCAATGAGCTTTTTTAGCATGGAATTATTCTTAACAATCACATTAATTTTTCCAGAGAAAATACCGTCATCCGAGTCAAAACTAAGGCTTTTCATGTTTACGTGCATGTTGGAAGAAATGATACGTGTAATGTCATTTACAAGCCCAATATTATCGATTCCGGACAAGGTAATAATGGCAGAAAATTCCTGTTGCGAAGAGTCAATCCATTTGGCTAACATAATTCTGTAAGCGTAGTTGGATTGCAGGCTTAGCGCATTCGGGCAATTCTTTTTGTGCACCTTGATGCCTTCGTTGATTGTCAAGAATCCAAAGACAGGATCTCCCGGAATAGGGTTGCAGCAACTTGCCAATTTATAGTCTAATTTTTCTTCTTCCTTACCAAACACCAGCATGTCGTATTTGGAAGTCACTTCTTCTCGATCGAGTTCTTCCTTAGAAATATTTTGCCTTCTGGTGATTTTATTTTTGATAAAACTCATCAGGGCATTGCTTCTGGAGGCAGCAAACTCCTTTAACATGGTGTTGTCTATGGTGCCCACACCAACTCTATAGAACAGGTCCAAACTGGTTTTTAGCTTAAAATAGACCACCATATCGTTAATGGTCTTTTCGTCCAAGTGGATTTTAAGCTGTTTCAACTTACGTCTTAAAATCTCCTTACCATCTTCGCCAATGCGTTTCTTCTCTTCCCTTAGGGACGATTTAATTTTACTTCGGGCTCGAGCCGTTGTGGCATAATCGAGCCAGTTGGCATTGGGTTTGGCGTTTTCAGACGTAAGGATTTCTACTTGGTCGCCACTTTTAAGCTCTTGGCTTAACGGAACGAGTTTTCCATTCACTTTTGCGCCACGGGTTTTCATCCCTACTTCGGTATGGATACTGAATGCAAAATCAAGCGGTGAAGCGCCTTTTGGTAACGATTTTAAATCTCCCTTAGGGGAGAACACATAGATTTCTTTGGAATAAAGGTTGAGTTTGAACTGTTCCACAAAATCCACGGCATTGGTCTCATTGCTTTCCAAAGCTTCCTGAAGCTTGTCAATCCAAGTATCTAAGGCATCTTCAGCATTACCGTGTTTGTATTTGTAATGGGCAGCATACCCTTTTTCTGCAATTTCATTCATCCGTTCACTACGGATCTGAACTTCTACCCAACGGCCTTTTGGACCCATTACCGTGATATGCAAAGCTTCATAACCAGTAGATTTTGGTGATGAAATCCAATCTCGCAATCGGGTAGGGTTAGGGGTGAAGTGATCGGTAACGATGGAGTAAATTTTCCAAGCCAGGAACTTTTCGTTGGCCAAATCGGATTTGTAAATGATCCTAACGGCAAACTTGTCGTAAACCTCTTCAAAAGACACACCTTGCTTGATCATTTTTCTACGAATAGAGAAAATGGATTTTGGGCGTCCCTTGATTTCGTAATTCAACCCTTCATTGTCCAGGGCGTCTACAACTACTTTGGAAAAGGCTTTGATGTAGGCATCCTGCTCCTCCTTACTTTCCTTGATTTTGTGAAGTATGTCATGGTACACTTCGGGTTCGGTATATTTTAAACCGAGGTCCTCCAATTCGGTTTTGATATTATAAAGCCCAATACGATGTGCCAAAGGCGCATAGATGTACAGGGTTTCCGAGGCAATTTTTTCCTGCTTGTCCGTACGCATGGAATCCATGGTCTGCATGTTGTGCAAACGGTCGGCTATTTTGATGATGATTACCCTAACGTCGTCATTAAGGGTCAGCAACATTTTACGGAAGTTTTCCGCTTGAGTAGATACATCGGTCTCTTTGCTCAAGGAGGAAATCTTGGTGAGCCCGTCTACAATTCGTGCAACGGTGTCGCCAAACATACGTTCTATGTCTTCCTTGGTATAATTTTCATTATCCTCAACCACATCGTGGAGTAGGGCCGCAGCAATGGAAGTGGCATCCAGTCCAATTTCCTGAGCCACAATTTTGGCCACGGCAATAGGGTGGAAAATATACGCTTCTCCAGATTTACGGCGCTGTCCATTATGGGCTTCCACCGCCACATCAAAGGCGTGGCGGATGAGTTTTTTATCTTCTGTGGTTAATGTTTGGTAACTTACCTTGAGAAGTTCTTTGTAAGCCTTGGCAATGGCTGCATTCTCCTTTTCTATCTCTACTTCTGTCATAAATCTAAAGTAATGTAAAGAAAATAAATGCGCAATAGTTTTAACGGCTTTTTGAGGGTTTTGGCTAGCTAGAACCCTTTAAATATTTGCCGTGTAGAAGTTTGTTCTATATGAATGTTTATGCCAAGAAAGGGTAAAGCTTGGCCAAACTAGGGATTTGCTAGTTTGGGTTTGCCTCCTTTTATCAAAAGCCAAATGGCAAAGGACATTTCTCCAAATATACTGGGAATGGCTACCAAGGCTAAAAAGACTTCACTATAGGATTGGTAATTGGCCAACAGAAAATGTGCCGCTGTATCTGCCATATACATTAGTCCCGCAATTATGAGGAAGAGTGCTATTATTTTGGGTGATTTTATAATGCGTCCCAAAAGAATGAGATGTATTCCGAAGAAGAACAGGCCAATGAGCCAAATGGTATTGAAAAGTTTTACTAAATGCAATATGTCTTTGGCTTCCGTAACTTCCAAAGTTTGCACTAGGGCAAATAGTGCTACGGCCATAATAGCGGCGTGCATCATTCTAAATAAAGTGCTCAATTGTGATAAAAAATGATGTTTGTACAATTCATTCAAAGCCCAGGCAACGACTACGTCAAATACAGCCGTAAGCAAAAAGGCCATGATCCCAAAGCGGACCATCATATGGCTTTTAGAAATTGTTTCTTCGGGAGCATTCAGAAGTGCTTCCAAAACAAAGAAGTTGGCAAAAATAGCAGCGAAGAAAATAATCAAGTAGCTAATCCCGGCAATTAGGGCGAGTGTTCTAGGGGTATTGTTTATGGGCATGTTAAATTGATTGGCAGTGAGCTTTTTGGCTAATTTAAGAATTATCTCTATTAGCGAAATGATATATGTTTAGCTGGTTTCATTTAAAATTAAAGGAGAGGTTCTAAATCATCTGTCCTCCGGAAACCTCAATTCTTTGGGCATTTACCCATTTGGCATCCTCGGTACATAAAAATGCCACGACACTTCCAATATCATCTGGTAAACCTACACGGCCTAAGGCTGTCATGGAAGCGATAAAGGCGTTCAGTTCTTTGTTATCCCTAACAGCGCCACCTCCAAAGTCGGTTTCAATGGCTCCGGGGGCTACAACATTCACACGGATTTTGCGTTCGCCCAATTCTTTGGCCATATATTTGGAAAGAGTTTCAACGGCACCTTTCATGGCCGCATAGGCGGCATATCCGCCAATGGCAAAACGTGTGAGGCCAGAAGAAATATTAACGATACCGCCTCCATCATTCATCACAGGCAACAGTTGCTGGGTTAGGAGAGCGACACCTTTGAAATGAATGTGATACATATTATCAAATTGGGCCTCGGTGGTTTCTGAAAAGGGAGCATAGGCACTAATACCGGCATTGTTCACCAAATAGTCAATTTTATCGGAGGCAAAGGAGCTTGCCATTTCAGTTTGTACTTGCTTTATGGTTTCAGGGAAACTGCTAGGGTTTGTGACGTCTAAAGATAGGGCAATGGCTTTTTGGCCTAGGGCTTCTATTTCCGCAACCACTTCATTGGCTTTATCTTGATTGCTTTGGAAGGTTAAAACAACATTGAGTCCCTTTTTGGCAATGGCTAGTGCCATGTCTCTGCCCAAGCCGCGACTTCCCCCGGTTATAAATGCTACTTTTGCTGTCATCTTGCAATATGTTTTTAGTTTGTAAAGTTCTGGGAGGTTAATTGGAAATGGAAGATGAGGAATTACTAAGGTAGCTATTTTTTCTTAACTGCTTGCTTGAAATGCTCCAGGCTTTAAACGTTTGATTTTCTTACATATGTTTCGGCTGTTCTTTGGTATTTATTTGTAAATTTGGTAATAATCAATGAGTTCCAAATAATTCAATATGCTCCCAATACAACGTTGTTTGCCCTTAATATTCCTTCTGTTTTTAACTGTTTTTTCATGTAAAGATGAAAGCTATGTCGATAAAAAAGACTTAGCAAGTGCCTCTCCCATGGCTACGTTTTTGGGAGATGAAGCCTGTATGTCCTGTCATCAGGAAGCTTATAACGATTGGAAAGGTTCTCATCATGATTTGGCCATGAAAGTAGCCGATTCTGTGTCGGTGTTGGGCGATTTTAATAATGTGGAATTTCCATACAAAGGAGGCAAGGCCACGTTCTATAAAAAAGATGCTGATTTTTATGTGAATATTCCAGGTCCTGATGATACCTATCAAGATTACCCGATAAAATATACCTTTGGGTACACACCGTTACAGCAATATATTGTGGAGTTGGACAAAGGCAAAATGCAATGTCTTACTATTGCGTGGGATAGTGATAAACAGCAATGGTTCAACCTATATCCCGAGTTAGAGTTGCGGAGCGATGAATGGATCCATTGGACAGGAGGAGGGATGCGTTGGAATACAGCTTGTGCCGATTGCCATTCCACCGATTTGCATAAAAACTACGATCCAGTTTCGGAATCCTATAATACGACTTTTAAAATTATCAATGTAAGTTGTGAAGCTTGCCACGGGCCAGCCAGTAACCATGTGAAATTCTACGAAGAAGGTGAAGATCCTATCTATAAAAGTAAATTGACCATGACGCCCGATACGGCACCTCAAACTTTGGTGAATCAATGTGCGCGTTGTCACTCAAGAAGGACACAACTTACCAAGGATTTTACGCATGATGAGGCATTCTTGGATCAATATTTGCCGGCACTTTTAACGCAGCCTTTATATGAGCCCGATGGACAGATTTATGACGAGGTGTATGTGTATGGATCCTTTGTGCAGAGTAAAATGTATGAAAACGGAGTGTCCTGTCGCGATTGCCACAATGTCCATTCCCTAAAGTTGAAAGAGCAGGGTAATGCCCTTTGTTTGAATTGCCACGCGCCTAGCGTTTACGATACGGAAACCCATCATTTTCATATGGCAGGTACTGAGGCGGCCCAATGCGTGAACTGCCATATGACAGGACGAACGTATATGGGGAATGATTTTAGAAGAGATCACAGTTTTAGAGTGCCGAGACCCGATCAGAGTTTGGCTTATGGCACACCAAATGCCTGTAACAGATGCCATGAGGATAAAACTCCAGAATGGGCTTTAAATGCCCTTAAGACTTTGGGAAAAACCAAGGCTATTGATGCCAAAGACCATCCTTCCGATTATTTGTTGGCGGGTTATGCTGGTGATAAAGATGCCTTTCACACTTTGGCGTCAAATCATCAAGCTTCCGAGTTGCTTCGGGCGACCGCTTTGAGCAATTATGGCACTATGGCTTTAACTTCTAAAGAACTAGAGCAATTGAAGGCCTTTTTGAAGGATTCGTCGGCCTTGGTACGAAATGAAGCTGTAACCGCATTGACCCAAATAGGAGATACAACCAGTATTAAGGAAGTTGCCAAACTTTTGACGGATTCAGTGCGGGTGGTACGCATTACTTCAGCTAAATATTTGGACATTTATGGTCATGGAACCTCTCAGTTGGATGGTTTTGCCGGAGCCCATAAAGAATTTGAGGAGTTTCAGGAAATGAACTCCGATTTTTCATTGGGGCAGGTACAGATAGCTGAGCATCATTATTTTAAAAAGGATGTAGAAAAGGCTATTGCAGCTTATCAAAAAGCTATTTCATTTGATAGTTATAACAATAATGCCAGAAACAATTTGGCATTGCTATACTATCAAAACGGCGATTTTGAAAATGCGGCAAAATACTATAAAGACATTTTAGAGTTTGAACCGAATAACAGTTATCCTTATTATATGTTGGGGTTACTTTATAATGAAATGGGGCAGGACGAAATGTCCTTGAAATATTTGGGTGAAGCCTGCCAAAAGGAGCCCTTTAATTTACGCGCATATTACAATTATGCCTTAAAACTTCAGGAAGCCAAGAATTTTAAATTGTCTTCGCAAGTTTTGGATAAAGCACTGCAATACGATCCTAACAATACCGATTTGCTGTACATTAAAATGATCGCGGCCATGAATACAGGCGATTTAAATACAGCACGAGCTATATGTAAAGGATTAATGGAATTGTATCCAGAAGATCCTAGGTTTTATAAACTACTGCAGGAACTGGAGCAGCCTATGGGGGCAATGTGATCTTAGGTTAATTTTATTACTTACTGGGGCTTATCCATTTCAATGACCCAAATTCCACGCAGTTCATCTATACCATATCCTGTTGCTAAATCTTGTGGGTATTTTTCCTTAAGCGTCATTATGGTCTCAGGCGTAATGTCTTTGTTTGGGGTACCGTGGCATTGCAAACACATTTGGTTGGTCATGATAGGGTAGTAGCCTATTAATTTTCCGTTGTCTTCAACCATTTTAGGGCTTGCTTCTCCTGTGGCAGCAATATCTTGTTTTGCCACTGCGATATAGTCTAGTTCCTTAGCATTTGCTAGATTGTTAGGGTTTCTGTTTTTGTCTGAAACACGTTTCACAATGGCGTGCAGTTCGGTAGACATACTATCTGTAAGAACAATGGCTCTTTCGTTGCAAAATTCCAAAGCTCCTGCAGTGCCTTTGGTTTGGATGGCGGTTAGCAGGTTTTTGCCCAAAACCGCTTTGGTGGATAGGGCAATGCTCATTCCTTTCTTGAGGTAATCTTGGGTGCCAGTTTCAGAATGTTTCATCAAATCGGCTTCGCGTTGTTGGTGATGGGTTGCAAACCAATCTGGTTGATCCAATTTAGCTCTATAAATATAGGTGGCTACAGCTTCCAGTTGGGCTTGGGAATAGCCTAGTTTAGGCATCAGGCCAAAACGCTCTACAGCTCTGGGCATTTGTGAATTTTCTATTTTCGGGGTATTTAAAAAACTGGCTACGGACTGAACAAATTCAGCTTCCGTCATGTCTGGTTTTAAGTAATGATCCTTAACAGCAATGAGTGGTGGGGCAATTCTTGTGGTTGGGTTGCCAGCAGGAGCATGACAGGTCACACAGTTTTGGGTCACAATGCTATGGGCTTCCTCAAAGGCTTCTTTGCTTATAGGGGCTTCTTGAGCAATGGTTTTGGTTTTGGCGGTTTCGGCGCAGCTTACAAGGGCTAAACTTAGTCCAAGAACTAGGGTTTTGGAGATGTTGGATATTTTCATTTGGTAAGTTTAAAATGGACCTTATTTGTTAAGGTTTTTAGGCCATATAAAAGTAAGGAATTTTTGCCCAGGTATTAGGGTTTTGATGAGAGATATTGTGATGTTGACTCCTGAAAATCAATAATTTCTAGGATTCCTTTTGTTCTTCTTGGCAAGGGTAATTCCTTGAAAATAGAGTGGTTTGCTTTCTTCAAGAAAAATAACCGAGCGAATGTTATCTCGCGGGAAAGAATCTTATTGGATATCTTTCATTTTTTCTTTCATTTGATTTCCAAAATAAAAATACATAACAATATAAAGTGGCATGCCTAAGAGGAAATACATGAGAACTCCCTCTGTGCCATAATCGTCATTAGTGACCTTGTAAAACTTGTTTTGATTTAAGAATGATTTAATTAAAAAAAGAAAGTAAAGAATGGTTGCTATGGCATTTATTGACACAGAAACAGAAGTCAAATAGTTGGCGCTTACTGCAAAAATAGAAGTTGATATATTGGTGATTAGAAGTACGCAGAAGAGGATGAATGCTACCTTGGAATTTCTTTTAAATGAATTATATAGAGTTTCCGCGTAGTCATATGTTTTGTTATCCATATTTCCCGTAAGCTCTAAAGTTTCTTCTGAAAATCCTCTTTCTCCCAGTATTGAAATAGCTGTGGTTCGAACAGAAATGTCATAACCATATTGACGATAATTTTTTACAACATCCATAAGTTTTTTGTTATCAAGATATTTTAGGCGTTCAGAGTAATCTGTCATTATATGGGGTTTGGTTAGTTTTGTAAATTTTCTTCAACTGTATGGGATCCATTGGGTTTGGCATTTTTGGCGATGCTATATCCAGTATACCCGCCAAGGGCAGCGCCCAGCATACAGAAAAGGTAAATCATTAGGCCTTCTCCAAAAATTATTGCTCCAATTATAGCAAATAGAAATTCAAATAAAATCCACAATACTATCATTGTAACAATGTACTTAGTTGGTTTTAGTCCTTTTTCAAGTACCATGGTTTTTATGGATTTACTCAAGGAAATAATCGCGATAATTTCAATCATAATGTTAGTTTTGGTTATGTTAATATTTGGAGTGTAATACAATGTTTATTTAAAGGTTTTAGTTCTCAAAGAATTCAATTGGGTTTAGATAGAACATCTTCTTCCATCCCTGTCTATCATTGTCAATTTTCCAAATGTAGGGTAGTAAGGTCACTATGGAATAATGTAAATGCGGAGCTTTACCAATAGCATTGTCACTTGAGCCAACTGTTCCTACAACTGAATTTTTGGAAACTAAGGTGAAGGTTGAGGTTTTCAATTCATCCAAATGCGCATAATAGTGAAGTCTCCATTTAGGGCCAAGGACCAATACAAAATTACCACCCATACTGATGGTCCCTGAGTATAATACCATTCCAGAAGTTGAGGAATGGATTTCAGTCCCTTTTTTCGCAAATATATCAACGCCTTTATGGGTTACGGATTTGCCCCAAGGGAAATGCCAAAATGATTTTGGATTGTAATCGGATTTTGATGCTCCTATTACGGGCATTTTTAGATTCTGAGGAATTAAAAAGCCAATGATCAAAAAGCCTAAAATGCTAACTAAAATCTTATTTCTGAATTTCAAGTTTGGTATTGGTTGGTGTAAGGTGTCTTGTTTTGAAGGACCTTAATTTTTTATAACATGCACCCAAGATACTAATTTGAAAGTGTTTTCTGGTTACAAAAGACGTTATAAGGTGTTTGTTGCTGATTTAATTTTGACTTAAGTGCCTTCTTTTTTTAGAGGATAGCATTAACAGAGATGAAGGATTTGCTTGCGAGCAGTAGTTTAATCTTCAAATAATTTCCAAATTTCAGGAAATTCATTTTCTAAATGATCTTCTTTCCATTCCTTACCTGACAATTTTTGTTTTTTTACTCTCACAGGAGACATTAATTCTCCAGTTTTATTTTCATAAACATTTTCTGAAAGCCGTAGCATTTCCTCTAGTTGAGGGTCTTCATCAAAATATTGTTTTAATTTCGAAAGGTTTAGATTTTTAATGTCCTTGAATGCCTTTTGTCCTTTAGAAATTACCCAAGCTTTGAAATAATCAAATTCATCATCTCCACACCCACGTCTTACAATATAGGCCAATGCCCAAATTTCCTGTCGATTCAGTTCTTGGTATATTGTTAAAAACACTCTTTCAAAGCGTCTTATTTCTGAAGGTTTGAATTCCTCCAATTGGAATGATAAATTTTCAATAAAATCAATTTTATCTTCAGACTTATTTCTATTGGTCTCAATGAGTTCCCAAAATATATTTTCATCCATCTTTCTCTTATCCGTTGTTTTTTTGGGTTTGGGTTTTTCTAATTTGTCAACAGTTTTTATAAGTTCATTTACTTTCCTTATTTCGTCTTCCACACAAAGTATTGTTAATCCATGGCGGAATCTGTTCAGTCCTTCCAAAGTAAACTTTTGATACTCAAAAGTTTTTTTTGTACCATCCCAATATTTTGTTTTTTTACCAAGTTCTTTATGCCACTCCCATAAACTCTCAAAACGATGTCTTAAAATTCCCTTCCAAAACTTTATAAATTCCTTTTCAAGCTTGTTTTCTAATAAGTGATTTTCCAATGGCTCGAAGAATTCATCCCATTGTCCTAAATCCCAGTTTTCGTGAATGAAAGCAATTAGTTCGGAATATCTTTTGTTTTCAATCCAAATGTCCCTTAAGTCTTCATCCGTTTTTTCTATTGATTGTTCCGGAAGGTTCTTTGTTTTTCTTAAATTGTGAAGTGCACAGGCTTCATCTAAAAATTTTCCGTAGCTCAAAATATTCTTTTTAATTGCCGCAATTTATGGTGAAAAAGTGAATTTATTAATGATGGTTTATGTGTTCTTCTAAATCTACTTTATTTTAATAAAAAGAACCTTTGTGTGAAGTTGTAATATCCCTAAAATATGCTCTATAGCATCCCTATATCAACCCCATATCAACCCTATAGTAACCCTATAGTAACCCTATGGATACTCCATGGGAACCTATACCTTAAAATAACATCTTATGAATGGTATAAATTGTTGACCCGTTGCAATAAGGTAGGATGCGAATAGTGTACCCAAACATAGGCGGGGTGTGGTGTAAGGTTGCTCAAACTGTTTTTGGAAAGCTTTTTTAGTCCACTTACCAATGGCGCTGCTTTATAGGTGTTTTTGGCATAGTTGTCTGCCTGATATTCAAAAGCACGTGAAAAATGGTTCATCACCAAACTTGTCAATTCCGAAATTGGTGCATATAGCAGCCCAAAAGCCACCAAGCCCACATGGAAACTCGGAACACTCACGCCCAGGGCATGCGATAATAATGGATTGGAAATAAAAATGGATAAAATAAATAAGGTGGCTCCAGTTAGTAATAGCGAGGCTATCAAATTAAAAATGATATGGTGTTTTTTGTAGTGTCCTACCTCATGGGCCAACACGGCTACAATTTCATCTTCTTCCAAATCCTTGACAAGCGTATCGTATAAAGTCACGCGTTTTTGACTTCCAAATCCCGAAAAATAGGCATTGGCTTTGGTGGAGCGTTTGGAACCATCAATCACAAAAATATTGTCCAGTTGAAATCCAACCGATTGAGCGTATTCCGAAATTTTTTCACGCAAGGGACCATCTTCCAAAGGACTTTGTTTGTTGAACAGAGGCACAATAAGTTTGGAGTAAAACATATTCATTACCACAGAAAAAAGTGCAATGACGCCCCATGCATATAGCCAAAAGCGCTCTTGGGTGAGTTGGTAGATCCAAATAATCAAGGCCAGCAAACCTCCTCCCACAATAGCGCCCATGAGTAGTCCTTTAAGCTTATCCAAAATAAAAGTTCCTTTACTGGTTTTATTGAATCCAAAACGCTCTTCAATTACAAAAGTTCGGTAGTATGAAAACGGTAAACTCACTAACTGACTTGCCAACATGATAATTCCAAAGAATATCAAGGCAATCACAATAGGATGGTTGCTGAAATTTCGAGCCCATTGATCGACATACTCAAAACCGCCAAAGATTAAAAAGGCAAGTGTTGTTAGTATTGAAAAACTGGAACTCCATAAACCAAAACGATAGTTGGTAGCTTTATAATCCTGTGATTTCTTATAGGCTTCTTCATCATATACATCATGCAATTCTTGTGGAATAGGATCTTTAAAATGTTTGGCGTTTAGGGCGTCCAACACTTTGTCGACGATAAAATCCAGAATAATAATGGCAATGATGATATAGAATAGGGTTTGGGAGTTCATAAGAGTTTAGTGAAAATAAATGGATTTTTGATTATAAAAACTGACGCTGTCTTTTGGCTTCAAATATCAGGATACCAGCAGCCACCGAAACATTCATGGAATCTATAGCGCCTTGCATAGGAATGATAATGTTTTGTGTTGAATTGGTGCGCCATTCGTCGCTAAGGCCAGTATCTTCAGTGCCTACCACCAAAGCAGTAGGGCCTGTGTAATCTTGGGTGTGATATCCCACCGAAGCCTGTAACGCGGCGCAATACATAGCAATGTGATGTTTTTTTAAAAAGGCAATAATATCGGAGGTGCTACCTACGGCAATCGTGTTGGTAAAGACACATCCCACGCTGGAGCGGATGATATTTGGGTTGTATAAATCGGTTTTGGGGTTAGCGATAATCACGGCGTCCACATTGGCAGCATCGGCTGTACGAAGTAAAGCGCCTATGTTTCCTGGTTTTTCAGGGGCTTCGGCTACCATTATTAATGGGGCCTTCGAGTTTAATTTTAGTTGACCTAATTCATGTTGTTTACATTTTGCCACAGCAATAATACCTTCTGTACTGTCTCTATGAGCTAGTTTTTGGAACACATCTTTAGATATTTCAATTATTTCGGCTGATTTAGGAAGCAAATTGCGCAATGTTTCTTCACTGCAAAGTTCAGGAAGGAATAATACTTGCTCTATAGTATAGCCGCCTCCAATGGCTAATGACAGTTCGCGCTGTCCTTCAATAATAAATTCTCCTGATTTTTTCCGCGCTCTCGATTTGTCCTTCAACTGTTGAAGGTGTTTTATGAGAGGGTTTTGTACACTTGTAATTACTTTGCCCATACTGTTCACAAAAGTAGGAATTAATTGGTTATCCTAAAGAGCGATTAAATATTGAATTAATGCTCTGGATTGGCCTCAAAATAATTAACCAATAGTGCCACCACATAGCTGTAACTTTCCATGCCATCGGTTTGGTTATTGGCCTTTAAAAAATTGTCATAAGTAGTTTTGAATACCGGTTCCAATGGGTTTTGGTAACGCATCCAAAAGTCACGTGATTCCTGGTAGTTTTTTAATACCCCTTTATTCACTTTGGTCAGCATTTCATCATACGTTTCGGGATTCCTACGGTAGATTTCCAAAAGACAGTGGCGTAGAGCAAAAGCATATCCTGAATATTGAAAATACCTATCAGGATGGTGTATAGCGGCCATACAGCCTATAAAATTGGCTTCATTTTCTGCGGCATATCCCAATTGGTGTGCCACTTCATGACTGGCAGTTGTAGGGTACTTCCAAATAGGAATCATCCCGTCTATTTGAGCTTCATTGGTAAACGGATTCAAATAGCCGCTAAATCCCATATAGGTGAGTGGCAAACTATAAATCGAACATTTGATACTTTTTGGTGCATATGCCAAATGGGGGTATTCTTTAGACAGTATTTCATAGCCTTTTGGAACGGCTTGAAGCAATTCTTTTTGATCATAAGGCATGACTACTTCAAGCGTGTCGTTGTGGGTAATGGAAGTATGCAGGCTGTTGACCTTTTCAGTAAGGCGTTCAGCGGTTACCAAAAGGGCTTCGGTAGTATAATCCTTTTCCAAACCTAAAGATTGGTGTAGTGGTAAACGGTAGTAATTAAAGGCCCATAACATATGAAAGGCCAAATAGCCCATCGACAAAGCCATAAGAACATCTATAGCCCAAGACTTAAAATTCTTGAACATACGTTTTCTATTGGTATAAAGCCATCTTAAAATGTAAATGCCTACCAGTGTATAAAACACATCTCCAATTGAAAAAGGAAGCCATCCAAAGGCAAAGCGCATCGCTTTGGAAATCCAAACATACAGTCCATGGCTATACCAACGCTCGACAAATTCGGGGAACTTCGCTATAAGCTTGATGAAGGCGATTTGGAGGAGAATGGAAAAGGCAATAAAAAGGCGGCCAAAGTTCTGCATACTTCAAATGTAATAAAAAGAAGCAGATCTGTGACTCTTAATTGTGGACTTCAATTTGTACCTTTGTGCAACTTTAAGCTAATACATATGAATTCAGAAATAAGACAGTTGGAACCAAAGGCGTTATGGAATAAATTCGCCGATTTGAATGCTGTTCCAAGACCGTCAAAAAAGGAAGAACGTGTGATTGCGTTCATGAAAGAATTTGGTGAAAATCTAGGATTGGAAACCATTGTGGACAAGGTTGGCAATGTCATCATTAAAAAGCCTGCAACCTCTGGAATGGAGGATAGGAAAACTATTGTGATGCAATCGCATTTGGATATGGTACACCAAAAAAATAACGATACCAATTTCGATTTTGATACCCAGGGCATCGAGATGTATGTGGACGGTGATTGGGTACGTGCCAAAGGAACGACCCTTGGTGCCGATAACGGTTTGGGCGTGGCTACCATTATGGCTATTTTGGAAAGCAGCGATATTGAGCACCCAGCCATTGAGGCTTTGTTTACCATAGATGAAGAAACGGGAATGACCGGTGCCATGGGATTGGAAGGCGGTTTGTTGGAGGGTGAGATTTTATTGAATCTTGACACCGAAGAGGACGATGAAATCGGTGTAGGATGTGCTGGTGGCGTAGATGTTACGGCTACACGCAGTTATGAAGAGGAAGAAACTCCAGAATTTAAAATGGGATTCAGCATTGAGGTGAAAGGGCTTCAAGGAGGCCATTCTGGAATGCAGATCCATGAAGGTTTGGGCAATGCCAACAAAATCATGAACCGTTTGTTGTTTGATGGGTTTGAAAACTTTGGTTTGCGAATTTCTGAAATCAACGGAGGTGGTTTGCGCAATGCTATTCCAAGAGAAAGCAAAGCCATTGTGGCCATAGATAGCATGCACGAAGAAGTGTTTATTGCTGAAACCAATGATTTGGCAGATGAAATCAAAGCAGAATTAAAAACCATGGAACCGGATTTGGAAATCATCGTGACCAAAACTGAAACTCCAGAGCGTATTATGGATCTTGGCGTTCAGGAAGGGTTTACAAGAGCCTTGTATGCGGCTTGGAATGGGGTGTATCGTATGAGTGCCGATATTCCTGGTTTGGTGGAAACGTCCAACAACATTGCCAATGTGGTAATCAAGGATGGTGAAATAAAAGTTGGATGTTTGACGCGTTCTTCTGTAGAAAGTTCCAAGTGGGATTTGGCCAACACGCTTAGGGCAGCTTTTGAACTGACAGGTTGCGAAGTAGAATTCAGTGGGGATTACCCGGGATGGACGCCAAATATGGATTCTGATATTTTGAAGGTGATGGTGCCTTTGTATAAAGAATTGAATCAAGGTGAAGAACCTCATGTAGCTGCTTGCCATGCCGGTTTGGAATGTGGTATTTTAGGGACCAATTATCCTGAGATGGACATGATTAGTTTTGGGCCAAATATTAAGGGGGCACACTCTCCTGATGAACGTGCACAGATTTCTTCAACTCAAAAATATTGGAAGTTTGTATTGGAAATCCTTAAAGCGATTCCAAAGAAATAGGAACATATTTACCTAAAATAAAAAAAGCCGCTTAATAGCGGCTTTTTAAGTTATATCTGTTAAGAGAATTATTTAGTAATCTCAACCATTTCAATGATGAAAATCAAATCTGATTTTGCTGGAATTGGCCCCATAGCACGCTCTCCGTACGCCAAGTGGTATGGCAAGTAGAAATACGCACGGTCACCAACTTTTAAAGCAGCAACACCTTCTTTAAATCCAGGAATCATGTTGGCGTCTGGACTAACCTTCATTGGCATAGGCTCGTAACCACCTTGTTGGTCTCTCATTTCATTGAACATTCCGTGTCTTTCAGAAACTTCCTTAACGTTACTGTCAAACAAACGACCATCTGCAAAGTAACCTTCATAGTTTACTTTTGCCATGTCTCCAGTGTTTGGTTTTTCACCGGTTCCTTCGGTAATCACATACATTTTCAATCCAGAAGGAAGCGTAGTGGCTTTAGTGTTGTATTCATCTAAAGTCGCTTTAAAAGCAGCGCCAGCTTCAGCATTTTTAGCTTCTTTGGCCAAACGCTCTTCTTCAGCTTTTTTCTTAGCTTCTTCTCTTAAGGCTTTTTGCTTGTCCTTGATTTTAGGAAGTTCTTCCATATACACTTTAGGTGCATCGAAGTTTTTAGCAGCCGATCCTTTTCTGATAATGTTTAATTCTTGAATCACAACGTCTTCTTTTGGCTTGTCTCCTGGCTTAGAAGTTTCTACATTGGAAATGCTGTCTTGAATTTCAAGACCTAAAACCAACTCTCCGAAAACAGCGTGACGGTTGTTTAGGTTTGGCGTAGGAACTTCGGTAATGAAAAACTGGCTTCCATTGGTAGCAGGACCAGAATTTGCCATAGATAAAATACCTGGCTTGTCATGCTTTAAGTCTGGGTTGAATTCATCTTCAAATTTATACCCTGGATCTCCAGTACCTGTAGCAGTTGGGTCTCCTCCTTGGATCATAAATTGATCGATAACGCGGTGGAACGTCGTTCCGTTGTAATATTTCTTTCCTTTATATTCTTCCTTTACCATTGGGTGGGTCCCTTCGGCCAGGGCAACAAAATTTGCAACGGTTACCGGAACTTTGTCGTAATATAGTTTAGCGACCATGGTTCCTTTGTTGGTAACAAATTCAGCATATAAACCATCCTCTAGGTCAGGATACTTGTCATTACATGCCGTGGTTGTCATTAAGGCAACAAGAAAAAATAATTGCAATACTTTGTTTTTCATGTTTCTCATATTAATCATTTTGGGTTTGGGTTATAGTATTAACTGTGACTTTACAAATGAGTGGGGTATTGGTGCCAATTCTGTTGGAATCGCCGTAATACCCGTAGGCTTTTTGGGACGGAAAGAAAAAGGTTACCGTTTCGCCCGGTTTCATTAATTTAAGACCTTCACGAAGGCCTGTGAACAACTCTTCCTTGTCCATGGCATAGTCCATTGGGACAATTTCTTCTTCGGAATAGATCTGGTTGCCGCTTAAATCGGTGACACTGTAATCGAAGTTGACAATGTCACCAAAATTTGCAGTGATGGTATCCTGTTCAACCTTGGTATTATAGTAGTACCAAAATCCGCTCTCTGAAGCTATATAAGTGTTGCTGGTATCTTTTTTTATGATGCCTTCAATAAATTCGTGTTCCTTTTGGTTGAGCTTGATATTGCGCTCTACCGAGAGATTGATGAAGGACCCTTTGTTGACCGTAACCGGTTTACGGGCTTCGGGAGATTTACAGGCCATGGCACAACTTGCCAAGAGCCCCATTAGTATATATTTATTCATGACTTAGGACATGTTTATAGCTTGGTAATATACTAATAAATTTTTCAATAGTGGCCTCTAAAGACAAATCGCTTTTACCCCCAGCAGCATTGGTGTGGCCGCCACCTTCAAAATGGGCGCGGGATAATTCGTTCACCGAGAAATCTCCCTTGCTGCGCAATGAGATTTTTACAATGCCTTCCTGTTGGTTTTCAATAAAGATAACCGCCAGGACAACCCCCTCTACGGAAAGTCCGTAATTCACAAAACCTTCGGTATCTCCTTTTTTAAAGTTGAAGGTGTTCAGGTCTTCTTGGGTCAGGGAAATATAGGCTGTTTTATATTCGGGCAAAACCGTAAGATTGCTTAGCGCTCGGCCTAACAGTTGCAGGCGGTCGAAGGAATTGGTGTCGTATATATTGTTATGAATCTGGGCGTTTTGGGCGCCTTGGTCTATTAAATGCGCAATCACCCTATGTGTGGTGCTTGTGGTAGACGCAAAACGGAAGGATCCTGTATCTGTCATGATGCCTGTGTAAAGACAGGTAGCAATGTCTTGATCGATAGCTTCCAAATCTCCTAACTTATCAATAAAATGATAAACCATTTCACAGGTAGAGGACATGCCCACTTCAGAATAGGTGTAGAGCGCATAATCGTCTGGCTGTTGATGGTGGTCGATCATGATTTTAATGGCTTCGGAAGTCTTTACAGGCGTTTCCATATCACCGATACGATTTAGGGCATTAAAATCTAATGTAAAAATCAAATCAGCATTTTTAAGAAACTCATCACTTTCTTTACGACTGAACTCATATTTTAGAACAAGTTCATCGGCAGGCATCCATTTTAAAAAGTCAGGATAATCGTTGGGAGCAATGACTCTTACCTCGTGATCCAGTTTTTTAAGATAGTGGTATAGGGCCAAAGAGGCGCCCATGGCATCGCCATCTGGATTCTTGTGAGGAATGATTACAATATGTTTTGGTCTGCTTAAAAGCGTTTGGATGTTCTTGATATCTTGCTTTGTCATAGAGGGCGAAGATACAATTTTTTAATAATGGTTTATGTGGTTTTTATGAAGAAATGCATTACTTTTGCACCCAAATTACGGGGAGCCTATAGGTTAGCGCCTAAACCCTTTACCGTGATGGAAACAAACGTAAAATCTGAATAATTTAATATAATAAAATGGCAACAAATAGAACATTTACAATGCTTAAGCCAGATTCTGTTGAAAAAGGGAATATTGGTGCGATTTTGGAGAAAATTACAGCTTCTGGATTTAGAATTGTAGCAATGAAATTAACTCAAATGACTGCTGCAGATGCTGAGGCTTTCTACGCAATCCACAAAGAAAGACCTTTCTTTGGAGAGTTGGTAGAATATATGACCCGTGGTCCTATTGTAGCGGCTATCTTGGAAAAAGAAAATGCTGTTGAGGATTTTAGAACTTTGATTGGAGCTACCAATCCTGCTGAAGCTGCTGAGGGAACTATCCGTCAAATGTATGCTGAGTCTATTGGGGAGAATGCTGTTCACGGAAGTGATAGCGATGAAAATGCTGCCATTGAAGGTGCATTCCACTTTGCAGGAAGAGAAATGTTTTAAGGTACATTTACCATAAACAGAAAAACGCAACGATACCGTTGCGTTTTTTGTTTTTATAGGGTTTTGCTTTTAACGAAGTACAAGGGTTTTGATGACTTCCTTGCCCAAGGATTCGTTGAGCATGCTGATAATTTTTTCCTTGCCGTAACTCAATTCTTCCCGAAGTACACTAGAGCTCAGTTGCACATACAAGGTGTCTCGCTCCAATTGAATGGCCGTGGTATAGTTGTTCACGCCATTTCCCATCATTTTTGCCCAGGCATCCCTTACATCTATTTTGTCCAGACCGCCTTGCAGATTATTGGTATCTACAAATTCCTTGAGTACCTCACTGATGCTTAAATATTCACTGTGCCGTTTTGCCATTAATTGATGCGTTCTAAAGGTTCATAACGACTGTAAAGGTACAAATCTTTCTGTGCATTGACGATTAAAAGTTTGTCCTCGGTAGCCTTTAGGACGGTTTCCTTCCAGTTGGAAAAAGGAGTGGTATACTCCAAAATCAAACTGTCATGCTGTATGATAGCCTTGATATTTTCAGCATCACCAGAAGTTTTAAATGTGCCTTCCAAAGTAGGTGTCAATTTTTTTCTGAACCCAACCAAACTGTCATTAAGTTCTATAAAATCTATGGTATTGCTGAAGGTGTATTCCCGTTTGGAGCCATCGGCCAAAGTGACTTCCTTGATTTCCCAGTAACCATTGAGATATTGCAGGGATGTTTCTGGATTTTTTCCACAATGAAATAGTGTGAAACAGGCTAAAACTGTAAAGAAAAGTTTGAATTTCATCTGTTATAAACTTTGAATTCCAAAGGTCTGCCATCCTATGGGAAAATACAAGGATTGTCTTTTCTTTTTAAGATGAAAGAGGATTTACAGTTTAAAAATCTTGTAAGATTGGTGAATTTGCTTGATGATGTTTTCGGTACGGTCGGCATGGGTATCGCTTAAAAACAATTGCCCAAAATGTTCGTGGTCCACCAAACTGATAATTTGGGCTACGCGATGTTCGTCCAGTTTGTCAAAAATGTCATCCAAAAGTAGGATGGGAGTAACGCCGCTTTGCTGTTTTATAAAGTCGAATTGTGCCAATTTCAAGGCAATTAAAAAGGACTTTTGCTGACCTTGACTTCCAAATTTCTTGATGGGGTAATCCTCTATTTCAAAGTTAAGGTCGTCCTTATGGATGCCTCTACTAGTGTATTGCAACGCCTTGTCCTTGTTCAGATTTTGGGCAAAAAGCTCTAATAGGTCGTGCTCAAAAAGATCGCTTTTGTAACTGAGGTTCACGGTTTCCATGCTATTGCTTATGGCTTCATAGCGCGATTTGAAAATAGGGATGAAAGTTTTTAAAAATTCATCACGGGTATTAAAAATAGCGGTGCCGTACTGGTGCAATTGTTCGTTGTACACTTCCAGGGTTTGGGCATTGAACGTGTTGTTCAGGGCGAAAAATTTCAATAGGGCATTCCGTTGCGAAAGCACCTTGTTGTAATTGATGAGGTTATTTAAATATACCTTGTCGCTTTGCGAAATGACGCTGTCTATGAACTTGCGTCGTGTTTCGCTGCCTTCCAAAATCAAGTCCCTATCGGCAGGAGAAATGATCACCAATGGAATAAAGCCAATGTGGTCACTAAATTTATCGTAAACCTTGGCATTGCGTTTAATGACTTTTTTCTGGCCTTTTTTAAGGGATACAATAATTTTTTCGGAGCGTTCTTCACGGTCAAAAACACCATCTATTACAAAAAAGTCTTCACCATGTTTAATGTTCTGGGAGGCAATAGGGTTGAAGTAGCTTTTTCCAAAGGATAAATGGTAAATAGCATCCAGCACATTGGTTTTTCCAATGCCATTGGCTCCAACAAAACAATTGATTTTGGCATCAAACGTAAAGGATTGGCTTTCAAAATTCTTGTAGTTGATTAATGAAAGAGACTTTAAAATCATAAAATGAGAATGTAAGATGTGTTTTTGCTCCAGTTCTGCAAAAGGCGGTGCAAATTATTAAAAATAACAAAAAAATTGCCTTTTATTTATCAATAAAAATTTTATTTTTGCGGCGCATTAATACAGAATATATGGCAACTTACAAGAAAAGAGGATATAAACCAAAGACTAAAGTAGAACCACAGGAAGAAGAGATTGTAGACGAGCACTCAACTACAGCTGAGGTGTTTAACACCTTAGATGAGTCCGCATCAAAAACTGAAGAATGGGCCGAAAAGAACCAAAAGACTATTTTGGTTGCCGTAGGAGCCGTAGCGGTTTTTATTTTGGGATATTTGGGGTATAACAAATTTATTGCCGAGCCAAAAGCTGAAGAAGCTATGAACGACATGTTCACTGCACAACAGTATTTTGACCAAGCGGTAAACGGTACTGAAAAAGATTCTCTTTACACCTTGGCCTTGGAAGGTTCTGGAGGAAAGTTTGGAATGGTGGATATTGCTGACAAGTACAGCGGGACTCCAGCAGGAAACTTAGCCAATTATTATGCAGGTATGGCGTATTTAAACCTTAAGGATTACAAAAACGCCATTGAATATCTACAAAACTTTTCAAGTAGTGATATCATGTTGGCTCCTTTGGCAAAAGGAGGTATTGGAGATGCCTTTGTGCAATTGGATCAATTGGATGATGCTCTAGGGTACTATGAGCAGGCTATTAATGCTTCAGCCAACGAATTTACTACACCATTGTATTTGTTTAAGGCGGCAACTCTTGCTAACAAGTTGGGAGATGCCAACAAAGCCTTGACTTACTTTAAGCGTATCAAAAATGAATTTCCAGACTCTACGGAAGCTACAAATATTGATGTTTTCATAGGTAGAGCGGAAGCAGCTCTATAATATGGCAACAACAAATTTATCTCAATACGATAAAAACACAATCCCAAACGCGAAGGACTTTCGGTTTGGGATTGTTGTTTCAGAATGGAACGATAACATCACCGAAGGACTGGCCCAAGGGGCTTATGACACTTTGGTAGAACACGGGACTCTTCCCGAAAATATACTGCAATGGCATGTCCCGGGAAGCTACGAGCTTATCTACGGAAGCAAAAAAATGCAGGAACAACAAGTAGATGCCGTAATTGCTATAGGTAGTGTGATCCAAGGAGAAACCAAGCATTTTGATTTTGTATGCGAAGCCGTTTCCCAAGGCATCAAGGATTTGAATGTACAGCACGATATCCCTGTGATCTTTTGTGTGTTGACAGACAATACCATGCAGCAGGCCATAGACCGTTCCGGTGGGAAACATGGAAACAAAGGGGTAGAAGCAGCCGTAGCGGCCATTAAAATGGCTGTACTGCGCCAAAACGCTTAGTACCAATCCGATTCCAACGTCAATTTTTTTAAGTTGGGTGTGTTAACATTTTTTAGCATACCAAGCATGATATTTCCTTGTATTTTAAGTACATTTGAAGTGTAATAGTGACGAAATTTTATAGTGAATTTATTTGGCCAACGTAAAAATAAGCGGTACAGCTATACTCCCAAACATCTAAAAAGTGAGGAGAAGGAAGCCAGAGACACTATGGAGTCGCAATGGAAGGAAGTTAGGGATGCTAACCGCCGAAAAAAATCTTTTTTTACCTCGCTTCCTTTTTTGGTCTTATTTTTGATTACTGTTCTAGTACTACTATACATTTTAAGTCGTTACGAATAACAGATACATTATGGGAATATTTAGCTTAAAAAAGAACAAGAAATTCGAGTATACACCACGATATTATAAAGGTGAAGGAAGTCCTTATGAGCTGAAGCATAAATTTGATGACTACAGGCAGACCGTAGGCAACAACAGAGGTCTGAAAACCAAGGTCAACAATGCTTTGGAAGATTATAAGAACAACCCAGACACCATGGGCGCCAACCAGCGTGTCCTGATTATTGTGGGAATCTTGATTCTGATATTCCTTATTATCATCGATTTCGATTTATCTATATTCTTTTCAAAACCCTAATGGCAGACATCATTCAACTCTTACCTGATCACGTTGCCAATCAAATAGCTGCCGGTGAAGTGGTGCAAAGGCCTGCTTCCGTGGTAAAGGAACTTATGGAAAATGCTATTGATGCCGACGCCAATCAGGTAAAACTTATTATAAAAGAAGCGGGAAAAACGCTCATTCAGGTTATCGACAATGGGAAGGGGATGAGCCCTACCGATGCACGGTTGAGTTTTGAGCGCCATGCCACCTCCAAAATCAGGGCAGCTGAAGATTTGTTCAGTTTGCATACCAAAGGTTTTAGGGGAGAGGCTTTGGCCAGTATTGCAGCCATTGCCCATGTAGAGCTTAAAACCCGTCAACGCGAAGAGGAATTAGGGACCCAAATTACCATTGAAGGCAGTGAGGTCACCGCGCAAGAAGTGGTGGTCACACCCGAAGGTACCTCGGTAGCTGTGAAGCATTTGTTTTTTAATATTCCGGCACGACGTAACTTTTTAAAGTCCAATACGGTTGAGCTTCGTCATATCATCGATGAGTTTCAGCGTGTAGCTTTGGCGCATCCGGATATCGCCTTTATGATGTATCATAACGGCAGTGAAACCTTTAATTTACCTGCTAGTAATTATAGGCAGCGTGTGGTGAATATTTTTGGAGGCAAGACCAACGAAAAATTGGTGCCCGTAAATGAAGTCACCGAAGTTCTAAAGATTTCGGGCTTTGTTGGAAAACCGGAATTTGCCAAGAAGAACCGTAACGAACAGTTCTTTTTTGTAAATGATCGTTTTATCAAGAGTGCCTATCTCAACCATGCCATCAATTCAGCCTTTGAAGGCTTGATAAAAGATGGGGCGCATCCAAGTTATTTCTTGAATTTGGAGGTAGACCCAAAAACTATCGATATCAATATTCATCCAACCAAAACCGAAATTAAATTTGATGACGAGCATACCTTATATGCCATTATCCGTTCTTCGGTAAAGCACAGTTTGGGGCAGTTCAATATTGCTCCGGTTTTGGATTTCGATTTGGATACCAATTTGGATACGCCTTATGATTATAAAGATAAGAAGGCATCCACACCAACGATAGAAGTGGATAGAAACTTTAATCCGTTTGCGGAGGAGATGAGTACTTCGCGTCAATCTTCTTCTTCTTCTTCTTCTTCTTCTTCTTCTTCTTCTTCTTCTTTTGGAGGAGGAAGCTTTGCAACTACATCGTATAAAAAAGATACAGGAGCTAGTTGGGAGAGTCTTTATGTTGGTTTGGAATCCAAAGGGACTAGAGATGAAGAGGATTTTAGTGAAGTAGAATTTGAAAGTGAGGAAACCACCGAACCATTGTTCCAAGATCATGAAGTAGGGGCGACACAAAACACGTATCAGGTTCATAACAAATACATCGTAAGCACGATTAAGTCGGGGATGTTGGTAATCGACCAGCACCGGGCCCACCAACGTATTCTTTATGAAAACCTGCTGAAAAGTATGACCGTTAGGGAAGCGGTAAGCCAACAGCTACTTTTTCCTTTGGAATTGCACTTTTCATCAAATGAAATTCCTATTTTAGAGAGTCTTAAGGAAGATTTGGAATTTACAGGCTTTGTGTTTTCCCAATTCAGTGAGGATCTTGTTGAGATTACTGGTGTTCCCGTAAATGTGCCCGAGAGTGAAGTGTCCATTATTTTGGAGCAGCTCATCAGCGATGTGGAACAGGAAGTGCCTGATAGTAGTTTTAGTGCCACCGATCTTTTGGCTAAATCCATCGCCAAAAGTTTGGCCATCAAAACAGGACAATCTCTTACAAAGTTAGAACAAGAGCACATGGTTAACAGTCTGTTTGCCTGTAAAGAACCTTCTGTGTCACCAACCAATAGACCAACCTTCATTACGATGAGTGTGGACGATTTGGATAAAAAATTTATGTAGACTATGATTAGGATTACCGATACCGTAAAACATCTCATTATTATTAATGTGATCATGTTTATTGGTACCATTACTATAGGTCATGGCGAATTGTTTTACAAATGGTTTGCCTTGTATTTTCCGAAACATGAATTCTTCCAACCTTGGCAGATTATTACCCATATGTTTATGCATGGCAATATAGCGCACATTGCGTTTAATATGTTGGCTTTATGGATGTTTGGAAGTGCGGTGGAGCAGCAGTTGGGAAATAAGAAATTTTTATTTCTTTATATATCCTCTGGTTTGGGAGCTGTTTTGCTAACGTTCATTGTTTACTATATTCAAATTTTTCCTGATTTAAAAGAAATTTCCTCTTTAGGTTTGCCTACGGATATGGTTCAAGAAATTATTAATCTAGATATCGTTAAAGGAAACTATTATAACGGGGATATCTTATATGATAAAATGCAACCTATTTTCACGACATTTAACGAGAATTTTTCACTAGTGGATAAGAATAGTTTTCAGGCATTTTATCATTTAAATGTTAAAACAAACTCTTCCATGGTGGGGGCCTCCGGATGTATTATGGGATTATTGGCGGCCTTTGGAATGATGAATCCTGAAGCAAAACTTATGTTGATTTTTCTGCCAATCCCTATAAAAGCTAAATATTTTATCCCAGGAATTATCATTTTGGATTTGATTTCGGCGCTTACCGGTCAGTCGTTCTTTAGTCCTAGTAATACAGCTTATATAGCACATATTGGAGGTGCTTTGACAGGATTCCTTATCATGTGGTATTGGAAGAAAACACAGTTCAATAAAAACAGATGGTATTGATATGACTTCCTTGAGTCAGGACATACAATATAAGCTCAAGCGATTAAATGCCTTTGAAAAAATCATTGGTATTAATATCGTGGTGTTCCTTATCTCCTTAATTCTTTTTAAGGCCTACGGAACTAGCTTACATTGGTTTGAATTGCCTAAACGTTTTGAGGATTTTATCCATCAGCCTTGGTCTTTGTTTACTTATGGTTTTGTGCACTATGGGTTTTGGCATGTGGCACTCAACATGCTTATTCTGTACTTTATTTCCCAAATGATGCTCAATTTGTTCCGTACCAAAACGGCTTTGAACATCTACTTTATGGGGATTGTTTCCGGTGGATTGGCCTTTTTGTTGGTCTATAATCTGTTTCCTCAATCACAGTTAAAAAATGTAGGAACCCTTGTTGGAGCATCTGCAGGTGTGCGCGCCTTGATTATATTTTTAAGTGCCTATATGCCACACAAAGAAGCCCGTTTAATGACTTTTAATATCAAGCTTTGGTATATTGGTGTGGCCATGGTAGTGATCGATGTTTTGGGATTGTTCAGTTTGAATCAAGGAGGCTATGTGGCGCATTTGGGAGGAAGTTTGCTGGGATATGTTTATGCGCAACAGCTCACAAAAGGCAAAGATATTGGCAAGTGGTTTGAAAATTTTATGGGATGGATTGAGAGTTTCTTTAAGCCTAAGTCGCCTTTAAAAACTGTGCATAGAAGTAAAGCTAAATCTTTTGTGGGCCATAACAAAGAAGAATTCAACGCATTTACCAAACAAAAGCGCATTGATCTTATTTTGGATAAAATTGGCAAGAGCGGCTATGAAAGTTTGACGCAGGAAGAAAAATCATTTTTGTTTAAAGCAGGAAAGGATTAAGACTGTATGAAGCGACTAAAAATCATTGAAAAATTAGTATTCTTCATTAACTCCATTGTAGCAACCATGTTGTTGCTATCTTATATTTTACCTCACGTATCGCCTGGTAAATTTGCTTTTTTATCGGTGCTTAGTTTAGCGGTTCCGGTACTCATCCTCCTCAATATTCTTTTTGTCATTTATTGGTTGCTCAAAGTCAAGAAGCAATTATTGTTGTCGCTCTTGGTTCTAAGTATTGGTTATACCTATCTGTTTTCACTTTATAAATTTTCGTCTTCCAAAGATGTCGAAGATGAGGCCAACCTTTCGGTGATGACATATAATGTGCGTTTGTTCAATTTGTTTGAATGGATCAAAGACAAAGACGTTAAGAAAGAGATGTTGAGCTTTATCAAAACGCAGGAACCAGATATTATAAGCCTTCAGGAATACCGTCCAGATGAAAGCATTCAACTTAAAAATTATCATAAGTTTGAAAAGGTGTCGGGAAATAAAGTAAAGAGTGGGCAGGCCATTTTTTCAAAATACCCTATTGTGAATTCCGGTTCTATTGAGTTTCCAAATTCTTCGAACAACGCCATTTATGTGGATATTGTAAAATTGAAGGATACCATTAGAATCTACAATGTGCATTTACAATCCCTGAGGATTGACCCTAATGTGGAAAAGTTGGCCGAGGAATCCTCAGAGAACCTGTTTAAGCGCGTTGGAGGCACTTTTAAGATGCAACAAAGCCAGACAGAACTCTTTTTAAGGAACAAGGCGAAATGTCCTTATAAAATGATTATTTGTGGCGATTTCAACAATACGGCCTATTCCTATGTGTATAAGGAAATCAAAGGAGAGCTTCAAGATACTTTTGTAGAGGCCGGAAATGGTTTTGGACGAACTTTTAACTTCAAGTTTTTCCCAGTAAGGATTGATTTTATTTTAGCGGATAAGGATTTTGAGGTGAACAGTTTTAAAACCTTCGATACCGAACTTTCCGATCATTATCCCATCATGACCAAATTAAAGCTACATCATTAGGCAGTCTACCGAGTCTGCCAAAATGTGAATGAGCAGGCCAATTCCCAAAATTCTACTAGGTTTCCAAAATGAAAGTGCGGCATAAACTGCAATGGCATAATAGGAGTGAAGTGGATGGAAATTTATGCTACAGCGTGTGGGGTCAAACATAGGGGTTGCCAGTAAGTGATCTAAATCGATGGCAAAACAGGCCCACATAATGAGTGTTGCCATTAGCCATTTTGGTTTAAAAAAGATAATTGAAACCAACACGGGAAGCATAAAGTGAATCCCGTAATGTATAATGGTTTGTAGCATTACTTTTGTAGTTTCTGAGCTTCCAGATAGGTAATGGCATTAGGGCCTTCGCAAAATAACAAATCCAAGATGCTCAAGTTGGAAATAAAACCATGTTTGTCGCCAAACACTTGGGTGTAAGCTTCAAAGTCTCTTTGGGGTTCTCCTTTGCTATTCACCAAGCTTCTAAAATCTTCTAGCGGAGTCGGGTCTTTGTGATACTCGCTAGTGGTTTCAAAGTTGATGTCCAATTGCAGACATTCACAAATAGTTTCAAAACACTTCAAATTGAAGTCTAAAAGATATTCAAAAGGTGTTTTGAACAGAGGTTCCAAATCGACTTCGTAAAACTCAAAATATGGGGAGGTTCGATAGGCCGATTCCAAAGATTTCCAATGAAGCAATTGCCAATCGGTGTCGTTGGCAATTTTTACATCCTTGTATAGCTGTCGGTTTTTTTGGGTATGCTTAATAGGAATATTCAAAAGCAGCTTACCATTGGCCGCATATATATAGGCGCGGTTACGGTAGGTTTGTTTTTGATAGTTGTCACACATTTCCAAGGTGATAGTTTTTGCCTGCAATAGTGCTGCAAAATGCGCCACATTGGGAAAATAGGTAGGGTGTATGACAATATCCATAACTACTAAAAAATCTATTAGAAACTAGAGAATGTTTATTCTGCTTTTCGTTTTCTCCATTTGCTGAAGCCAAACCAACCTGCCAATAACACCAAGAACGGAATTAAGTAGGAAGTAGGCTTGCCACTACCTTCAACAGTGGTGAACCAACGCTCCCAACGCGGTTTGCCATTGCCCCAGCTCATCCAGATAAATACAGGTTTCCCAACCACGTGATCAAATGGTACAAAGCCCCAAACACGTGAATCTTGTGAATTATGACGGTTGTCTCCCATCATCCAGTAATAATCCTTGGCAAAGGTGTAACTAGTAGTAGGTTGTCCATCTACAAGGATTTGATTTCCATTAACTGACAATTTATGCCCTTCGTAATGGGTAATTAAGTGTTTGTAAAGTGGCAATGTTTCAAGATTCAAATCGATGGTAGCTCCTTCTTTAGGGATATACAATGGTCCAAAATTGTCGTTGTTCCAGTTGTAGGCAACATTACTTGGGAAAATTCCAGAAGATCTTTCTCCTTTAGGATTTTTTAAAGAAACGATGTCTGCCACATCTGGGTGGTTTTTTAAACGAGCAATGGCTTCATCAGAAGCAGCAGGAATTAAATAAGACCCTTGACTTCTTCCATAAGCCAAACCGTCTGTAATGTCGTAACGATTCAACATCGCTACAATTTCTTGTGGATGGATATTTCTTTTAAAAGAGATTTCATAAGAGAATTGCAGCTTGGCACGATCTGGAAGGTCATTTTGCTCTCCGTTGATGTAAACATAGCCATCTCTTAATTCCAAAGAATCCCCTGGAATACCCACGCAACGTTTTACATAGTTGGTTTTTTTGTCGATAGGTTTGTAGTAATACTTATCGGTGTGATACATGTCCAGCATGGTATCTACAGGCCAATTGAACACCACAATGTCATTGCGCTCGATATCTTCAAAACCAGGGAGTCTTAAATAAGGCAATTCAAATTTTGGGATATACGATTTTATTTTGGCACCGGGAATGGTATCGTGTACCATAGGCGCGGCAATAGTGGTCATTGGGATTCTTGCACCATAGTTTACTTTACTAACAAACAGGAAATCTCCTACCAAAAGAGTCTTTTCCAAAGAGGAGGTAGGAATAGTAAACGGTTGAATAAAATAGGTGTGCACAATGGTTGCGGCTACAATGGCGAACAGGATCGAGCTTACCCAATCCCCAAAAGCAGTTCGGGGATGTAAATCACGATTTTCAACATATTCTACATCCGCTACATAGTTTAGATAATAATTGTAAAATCCTAAAGTAGCAACAGCCAAAAGGGTATCAGTGGTAGAATTCTTTTTAAAGCTTCTAGCTGTCTCTACCCAAACCACCGGAAACATGATTAGGTTCACAATAGGAACAAATAACAAAATGGTCCACCACCAAGGTCTGTTAATGATTTTCATGAGGATGACGGCATTGTAAACGGGAACAAATGCTTCCCATGCCTGACGTCCTGCTTTAACATAAAGTTTCCAGGTTCCCAAGCCGTGGATTAGTTGTATGGCAAGGAAAAAGATAAACCATTGTGATAATGTCATGTTTTAGAGTTTAGTAAGTTGAAATGTATCGAAAAAGGTAAAGAAGAAATGGCTCCTTAACCAATGTTTAACACATTTTTCATCGAAAATACACCTTTTTTCCCAACAATCCATTCCGCAGCAATCACGGCACCCAAAGCAAACCCTTGACGGTTGTGTGCGGTGTGCGAAATTTGAATGGAATCAATTTCAGAATCGTAGTTGATTATGTGGGTTCCTGGAACGTCGGCAATACGTTTCGCTTCAATTTGGATTTGGTCCTCTTGCGGCGCTTCCAAAGTCCAATTGTTGTAGGTGGCATTGTTGTCGATAATTCCTTCGGCTAGTGTAATGGCCGTTCCGCTAGGGGCATCCAATTTTTGAGTGTGGTGGATTTCCTCCATGCTCACTTGGTATTGCGGTTGTCCTTTCATCAAGTTGGCCAACACACGGTTCAACTCAAAAAAGAGGTTGACACCAAGACTGAAATTAGACGCATAAATAAAGGCGCCTTCATTGGCATTACAAAGCTCAACTGCCTTGTCGTAGTCCTGAAGCCATCCAGTGGTTCCTGAAATGACAGGTACTCCGTTGCTAAGGCACTTGGAGATATTTTTAAATGCCGAAGAGGGTACACTAAAATCTATGGCTACATCAGCTTCGGTAATATCATAATCATCGGTATCGGCATTGGCTTTAATTACAATAGAGTGTCCACGGTCGATGGCAATGGCTTCGATGGCCTTTCCCATTTTTCCGTATCCCAATAAGGCTATTTTCATGATCTAAAATTTAAAATTGAGGGTAAGTCCCAAATCGGAACTATTATCTTGTTCGTTATATTTAAAGTGAGGTTTCAATGCCAAGTTCTCGTCGATATTGTATTGCAGTAAATGCGCGTCGACATTGGCATCTATAATGTTAAGGGCATATAGTCCTAAGGTCACCAAAAGTGACACTTCTTTGTTACTACGTAAAGTTTTTTGGGCTCTGATAAGACCTTCTTTGGAAAGTCGCGGATTCTCCAAAGGATTTCCTTCAGAATCTTCACCCCAAAACTCATCATCCTTAAAACCGGCCAAACGACGTTTGTAGGCATCGCGGTAGCGGTCGTACTGCTTACTATTGTCTACATAAAAGTAAATACCGGTTCCCAATGCTGCATAAACAATCGGGATTTTCCAGTATTTCTTGTTGTAGGCCTGTCCTAAACCAGGTAACACAGCAGAATAGAAAGCAGCCTTTGAAGGAGCCAATATATTCAATGGACGACGTTTTACACTGTCTTGAACCACCATTAGGTCGGTGTTTACAGCCGTGCTGTCCGTTTGAGTTTGAGCGTTACCTGAAAGATGACATAGGATGAAAAAAAGCGTACTATAAAAAAGCTTATTTGACACCTTTAACTAATTTTTGCATACGGTTAAAATCTTCTTCGGAATGGAAGGGAATGGAAATGGTTCCTTTACCATTCTTGGAAACTTTAACGTTGATTTTGTGTCCAAAGTATTCCGAGAACTCCTTAATCCCATCTTTGATGAACACAGGTAGTTCCTGTTCGCCTGATTTGCTTTTCGGTACTTTAACAGTTTTTTCTTCTTGGTAGGTTTTTACCAAGGCTTCGGTATCACGTACGGATAATTTATTGGAAATGATTTTTTCGTAAATCTCCAATTGGGCGTTTTGATCTTCAATATTGATGATGGCACGACCATGTCCCATGGAAATAAAGCCATCACGCATCCCTGTTTGGATGATTGGATCCAATTTTAACAAACGGAGGTAGTTGGCAATTGTAGAGCGCTTTTTCCCCACACGGTCGCTCATTTGTTCCTGAGTCAAGTTGATTTCATCAATCAAACGTTGGTAGGATAAAGCGATTTCTATAGGATCCAGATCTTGACGTTGGATGTTCTCCACCAAGGCCATTTCCAAAGACTCTTGGTCGTTGGCAATACGGATGTAGGCAGGAATGGTTTCCAAGCCCAATAATTTGGAGGCTCTAAAACGACGCTCTCCAGATACCAATTGGTATTTGTTGAAATCTAATTTTCTAACCGTAATAGGTTGGATGACCCCAAGCTCCTTGATGGAAGTGGCCAATTCACGAAGAGCTTCTTCGTTAAAATTGGTACGGGGCTGGAATGGATTGATTTCAATGGAAGTGATATCCAAATCCACAATATTTCCAATAACCTTATCGGCATTTTTATCTTGAACAGAACTTATATCATTAGTAGGGTCCTTAAGAAGTGCGGAAAGTCCTCTTCCTAAGGCCTGCTTTTTTACTACCTTCGCCATTACTCATTCTTTTTAATGATTTCTTTCGCCAAATTTAAATAATTTACGGCGCCTTTACTGGTCACGTCATAGTTGATGATGCTTTCACCATAACTAGGCGCTTCCCCCAAACGTACATTACGCTGGATGATGGTTTCAAACACCATATCGCTAAAGTGTTTTTGAACCTCCTCAACCACTTGGTTAGACAAGCGTAAACGGGCGTCGTACATGGTTAACAACATGCCCTCGATATCCAAATCCTGGTTGTGGATTTTTTGAACACTCTTGATGGTGTTCAACAGTTTGCCCAATCCTTCCAAAGCAAAATATTCACACTGGATAGGAATTACTACGGAGTCCGAAGCGGTTAGGGCGTTCAAGGTCAAAAGGCCCAAAGATGGGGCACAGTCGATCAAGATATAGTCATAAGTTGACTTTAAGTGGCCAATGGCCTTTTTCATCATGTATTCACGTTGGTCCTTATCAACCAATTCAATTTCGATAGCCACCAAGTCGATGTGCGCAGGAATGATATCTACGTTAGGGGACTCGGTTGGCATAATGCATTCCTCTACGGGCAATGTATGCTCCAATAATTGATAGGTTCCAATTTCAATGCTTTCAACATCAATACCAAGGCCTGAGGTTGCATTGGCCTGAGGATCGGCATCGATAAGCAATACTTTTTTTTCTAAAGCACCTAAAGAAGCGGCTAAGTTTACCGAGGTCGTTGTCTTTCCAACGCCTCCTTTTTGATTTGCAATTGCAATGATTTTACCCATTAATTGATTTGGTTTTTGTCTTGGTAAAAATACGATTATTTGCGAGTTTAAAAAACGTTAATTGTTAACAAACGTTAAACGTTTATTTTCAAAGCAGTCTTGGTCTCGCAAGGGTTTATTGGGGCTATATGTGGTGGTGATACTCTTTATTCGTCAATCAAAATTTCTAAAATTTGAATGGCTGCATCGCTAATCTTGGTTCCAGGACCAAATACAGCTACTGCGCCGGCATCAAATAAATATTGGTAATCCTGTTTTGGGATTACCCCGCCAACAATTACTAAAATGTCTTCACGGCCATAGGCTTTGAGGGCCTCTACTACCTGTGGTACCAGGGTTTTATGACCGGCGGCCAAAGAGGATACTCCCAACACGTGGACGTCATTTTCAACAGCCTGTTTGGCAGCTTCCTGAGGGGTCTGGAACAATGGACCAATATCCACGTCAAAACCTATGTCGGCATAACCCGTGGCGACTACTTTGGCGCCGCGGTCGTGACCATCCTGTCCCATTTTGGCAATCATGATACGCGGTCTGCGACCATCTTGATTGGCGAATGTATCGGCTAATTCCCTTGCTTTTTTAAAGGAATCGTCTTCTTTTATTTCTTTACTGTACACACCTGAAACTGATTTTATTTGTGCCTTGTAACGTCCGAAGACTGTTTCCAAAGCATCACTGATTTCTCCTAAAGTAGCACGTTCGCGGGCTGCTTCTACGGCTAGGGCCAATAAATTTTCGGCACCGCTGTGGGCGGCTTCGGTTAGTTTTGAAAGGGCCTTTTTTACGGCTTCACTGTTACGCTTGGCCTTTAGTCTATTTAAGCGTTCTATCTGTTGGTTTCGTACGGTTTGGTTGTCTACTTCCAAGGTTTGGATGGGCGCTTCGTGCTCCAATCTGTAGTTATTCACCCCAACAATGATATCCTGTCCAGAATCGATACGGGCCTGTTTACGGGCCGCCGCTTCCTCAATTCTCATTTTAGGGATACCAGCTTCGATCGCTTTGGTCATTCCTCCATGTGCTTCTACTTCCTCAATGAGCGCCCAAGCCTTTTCTGCAATGTCATGGGTAAGTTTTTCTACGTAATAACTGCCTCCCCAAGGATCCACAGTTTTGGTAATTTGGGTTTCTTCCTGAAGGTAGATTTGTGTGTTTCTTGCAATACGTGCCGAAAAATCCGTTGGGAGTGCAATGGCTTCATCCAAGGCGTTGGTATGCAAGGATTGGGTGCCTCCAAACGCTGCTGCAGCAGCTTCTATACAAGTTCGAGCCACATTGTTGAACGGATCTTGTTCCGTCAAGCTCCAACCCGAAGTTTGACAGTGGGTACGCAATGCCAGTGATTTTTCATTTTTAGGATTGAATTGCTTCAGGAGTTTTGCCCAGAGCATTCTGGCCGCCCTCATTTTGGCAATTTCCATAAAGTGATTCATCCCAATGGCCCAAAAGAAGGATAGGCGAGGCGCAAAGGTGTCGATGTCCATACCTGCATCCAATCCTTTACGGATGTATTCCAATCCGTCGGCCAAGGTGTATGCCAATTCAATATCGCAGGTAGCACCGGCTTCCTGCATATGGTAGCCCGAAATACTGATACTGTTGAATTTTGGCATGTGCTGGCTGGTGTATTCAAAAATATCCGAAATGATCTTCATGGAAGGTGTAGGTGGGTAGATATAGGTATTACGCACCATAAATTCCTTCAGGATGTCATTTTGAATGGTTCCAGAGAGTTGTTCGGGTTTTACGCCTTGTTCTTCGGCAGCCACGATGTAAAAGGCCATGATGGGCAATACTGCACCGTTCATGGTCATGGAAACGCTCATTTTGTCCAATGGAATTTGGTCGAAAAGCACTTTCATGTCCTCTACGGAGTCTATGGCTACCCCTGCTTTTCCAACGTCGCCCACCACACGTTCGTGGTCGGAGTCATAGCCTCTGTGGGTTGCCAAATCGAAGGCTACGGAGAGTCCTTTTTGACCGGCGGCCAAATTTCTTCTATAAAAGGCATTACTTTCCTGCGCTGTGGAAAAACCGGCATATTGCCTGATGGTCCAAGGGCGTCTCACGTACATGGTACTGTAAGGCCCACGTAAATTGGGCGCGATCCCTGCTACGAAATTTAGGTGGTCTACTTCCTCCAAATCGGCTTTGGAGTAGGTGGTTTTTACCGGAATGTCCTCGGCCGTTTGAAAGGTTTCCTGAGGGCTCTTTTCGGGAGCTTCCAAGGTCCTTTTAAGGGTGATATGTTGAAGGTTCTTTCTTTGCATTAGAGTATCATTTTTTGAAGGTAGGGATCAAAATCCACTTCAAAAGGAGTGGTTAGATTTATCATTACCGTTTTTTTGTTCCCAGACAGTATATAACTGGCGCTGTAGGCCGTAATTTGCGTCTCCTTATTATCAACGCGATAGACAGCTTTGAATATTTGGGTGCCCGCATTGGAACTGTATTTTGCTGTTATTTTATTGAATTCCAAATCGGAGCCTGCGGTTGTTTGTTCGTAGTTTAGCCTGATCAGCCCCAATAGTTGTTGGGCGTCCCTCTTGTATATAGGGGTGAACGGCATGGTGTTTATACTGTAAGTAGCGCCATTTCCCTTATCGAAAAATAAATAATGATTGCCTTCCATTTCCCTTAAATACCTGAGCCTTCTAGTTTCAAATTCATAGGCTTCTTTGGTAAGCATAGAATCCAACATCTGTTGGTATTCCACCGCCGAATATTTTACAAATGAGTCCGGCAGAAATACTTTTATGGCGTCGTCATCCAATTGGAAATAGTCGCCATATATTTCACTTCCTTCTATAGGTTCCGCCCAATTGTTGACTTGCTGTGCCACCTGCATACAAGAGGTTAGCGTTAGGAACAAGAGGGATATGGAAAGCAGTTTTTTATACATGATTAATGGTTGTGTCCTTCGTGGTTGTCTTCCTGTTTAGGAGGTGTCTGGTTGAAATCAACATTAGAGGCTGCTTCCACTTTTGAAAAGTCGATGTTGAGCATTTTTGCATAGTACATGTCCAAAGCCACAAAAAGCGCCAAATATTTGTCTTTGTTTAGCATAGTAGTCTGTTTTCTAATGGCTTCTCCATACATTCTGTAGCTCATGCTGTTTGTGTCCAATAAGGCTTTAAAAGTGGTTTTGAAACCAGACTCGGTCATGTTGGTGCTCACACATTCTACAATTGGGTTGTTGTAGTCTAGGTGGTATTCGGTGCCATCGGTAACCCAAAGCCCCTGTTGGGTTTTTAGGGCTCCCAAAACTTCCTTGGTATGGTCTGAAGCCATGGTTGTGTAATCAATTCTTTTGGTTCTCACCGCATTGAAAAACTGGGTGTAGGCCCTATTGCTGTTTTTCTTTTCGTCTCCATAGGTGTCCAAAAGATCGGTTTCAAAAGATTGAAGGGCTTCGTTCAATAGTAAGGAGTCCTTGCTGTTGCAGAGCTTGATCTCGTTGCGGTTGGCATATATTAAAGGAATGTCCGGCGTGCTGGATTCCTGTTTGCAGTTGAACAAGGTAAAACTTAAGATTACTGATAATGTCACTAATTTAAATTTCATAATTTTAAATGATTTGGTTATTCTGATTTGATTCGTTGTTGTTCCAAAGCTTCGGCCAAGCGTCTTTCTACGATTGGCGGCAGAAGTGTCTTTACCGGATTGGTTTTGACAAAGGGGTAAAGTTCCAACTCGTCTTTCATTCTATCCTCTGGGTTGGGGTGTTTGTTGGTTCCTAAAAGTACCAATTCGCCTTTATTTAAGGCTTCCTGCTCCTTGGTGGCGCTTTCTTTTATTTTACGTTGAATAGTGCCTTCCTTTAACTGTTTCAACAGGCCGCCCTGTTGCTCGATGTCCTTGAACAATTCCAGAGCTTTGTCTGCCAACTGGTCTGTGAGCTGTTCAATATAATAGGCGCCATCGGCCGGGTTGTTCACCTTGTTGAAATAACTTTCATGTTTTAGTACCAAGAGTTGGTTACGGGCAATACGCGCACCAAATTCGTTGTCTTTGTGGTAAATGGCGTCATAGGCCAAGTTGCCCACAGTGTCGGCCCCTCCCAAAATGGCTGCCATACATTCGGTCGTGGTGCGTAGCATGTTGGTGTTATAATCGTATAAGGTTTTGTTGCGCTTGGTAGGGGTGGCAATGATATGGCAGGTTTCGTCTACATTATATTCTGAAGCTAAAGAGGCCCAAAGCAAACGTAAGGCTCTAAGCTTGGCAATTTCAAAAAAGTAATTGCTGCCCACAGACACCTGGAAGGTGGCCTTAATACTAGGGTTATTATCCAAATGGTTCAGATATTCGTTGGCGTGGGCTAGGGCATAGGCTAGTTCCTGTATATGGTTGGCTCCCGCATTTTGGTATAGCCCCATATTGATGGTAATGCCGTTGGTTTCGGCAACGATGGCTTTATAGGCTTCGATATCGCTGTTCAGGTTGCGGTACCAGTTACCTGTTTTTGCCAAATTTCCAATAATGTCAATATGTATCGCGAAAGGCGTGTTGCCCAAAAGTGCCTTTAATTCCTTTACAAACTCATCTGAGCAAAACTGCAGGGTGAAATGAAAGGTGGTTTCAGAATTTAGCAATCCTTCCATTAGGGCGTTTAAGTCAACTCCCGAAGAAGGAATGACAAAGGTGATACTTTCGGCACCACGGTTTAGGACCTCTTTGACTTTTGCATTCGATTTTGCTTCATCGGCTACAAAAATGGTCTGGTTGATGGTCCATTGAGAAGCTTGAGTACTTGGATTTGGAAAAGGCAATTCCATTTCATCCAAATGGTAAAAAGGCCGTACATCAATGCCTTCGTTGGTATTCCAAATAAGGTTGTCGTTATAATCGGCTCCTTTAAGGTCGACCTGTATTTTCTGCTTCCATTGTTTGGAAGAGACCTCCTGAAATTCGTTGAACGCCAATTTAGTCATGGTTCGATTGTGTTTTTAAGCTGTCTTCGTATTCGATAATGTATATCTCCTCGTTCGCTTTTTTCATATAATATTTTTCTCGGGCCAATTTTTCAAGGCCTTCCTCTGTACTCAGGGCTTTGATGGCTTTCTTGTCTTTTGAAATCTCTTTTTTGTAGTACTCTTTTTCATCTTCCAATTCTTCAATGTCGGTATTGAGTTCATGGTGGATGAGCCAGGAGTTGGCATCAAAAAACAGCATCCAAACAGCAAAGCCCAACAAGATGAGCACGAATGGATTTTTAAGGGGCTTAAGGTATTTTATTTTAAAGGTCAACGCGTTTATAAACTTTGGTTGATAATGGATTTTACGATGTCTATGGCCACCGTGTTGTATCTGTTGTTAGGAATAATGATGTCGGCATATTCCTTTGTTGGTTCAATGAACTGTTCATGCATGGGCTTGAGGGTATCCTGATAGCGTGACAGGACTTCGTCCAGATCTCTTCCACGTTCTGAGATGTCTCTTTTCAAACGGCGAATCAAGCGCTCATCACTATCGGCATGCACGTAGATTTTAATGTCGAACAATTTGCGCAGTTCGGGGTGGGTAAGGATCAAAATGCCCTCTACAATCATCACTTTGGTAGGGGCGGTTTTTAGGGTTTCGCCCGTGCGGTTGTGCTTTACGAAGGAATAGATAGGTTGCTCTATGGTATTGCCCTCTTTCAGTTCTTTGAGATGCGCCTCCATGAGCTCAAAATCGATGGACCTTGGATGGTCGAAATTGATAGCCGTACGTTCCTCGTAAGTGAGGTGTGAGGTGTTCCTGTAGTAAGAATCCTGCGATATTATACCAATCTCACCATCAGGCGATTGTTCGAGTATCTGGTTCACTACCGTTGTCTTGCCACAGCCGGTTCCTCCTGCAATCCCTATAATTAGCATAATTCCTCTTTTATTAATGAAGCAAATTTAAATATTTACAAGAATAATCAAGGGCGAATTTCCGAAACTTCTTTTTCCGTGACCATTTTATCGTTTTGATTTCCCCATGAATTGGTGATGTAATTCATGACATCGGCTACCTGTTTATCGGACAATCCCAATGGGGCCATAGAGCCCTTGAAGGTGTTGCCATTGACCACGATGGTTCCGGAAAGTCCATATTTGATAGCTTTGATGCTCTCTGCTCTTTTGTTCATAAGGTAATCGGCTTTAGCCAAGGGAGGAAATGCTTTTGGGAGGCCTTCTCCGTTGGCCATATGGCAGGTCATGCAAAAGCTTTCATACACCACTTTGCCTTTTTTGATGCTGTCCTGTAACGATGACTTTTGTACCGGTGTATAGTAGTTTGTCCCAGCTCCAAAGGAGAGGTAAAGCGAGATAAAGAGTGTGTATAGATTCATTATGTTGAGCGTAATAGTTTGACAATTTATAAGCTTATCCAATCTCTAAACCAAAGGGGTTGGATGTTCTTCCAAAGCTACTTTGCTAAGGAGGAAATAAGCGTTGTCAAGGTACTGAAATTTTAAAGTTTGGCCAATAAATTTCCTTTACAAATGGGATGTTAATGTTAAGGGAAAAAGGCATGCATTGGGTGTAGGTTAGATTTATGGGAGCAAAGCGCATCTTAAACAATTTTTTTGGTTTTAATTTTTTTGTTGTGATGAAAAAAGAGCATTGGAAGCCTATTCATGGTTGTTAGGGAAGTTTATAGTGGCTTTATTTATCTTCAATGTTTGGGTAGTCAATGGTTTGTTGATGTTTAATACAGTAAGGCAAAAGAGGATATTTGTCCTAATTTAACTGCTGAAATATTGACTGCTATTAGGGAATTTTACAAGGTTTTTAAATTTCTATAGAAATGTTGTTGGTTTTTCAATAAAAGCTATATATTTGCACACCCAATTTAAGGGCATTGTGATGTTCTTAATGGATTAGATAACCACTCGGGGTGTAGCGTAGCCCGGTTATCGCGCCTGCTTTGGGAGCAGGAGGTCGCAGGTTCGAATCCTGCCACCCCGACAAAAAGCCGAACAGCAATGTTCGGCTTTTTTTGTGCATTGAATTCAGTAGAGAGGTAATGGGAGTAGTAGTGAACCGTTTGGCTATAGCTTAGAGGACGGATACATTGGCTTCGCTGAATCTTCGAATTGGCTCACTAGCGGGAAAGTGTCTAAAAGTTATACATTTCTAATTCGTCAAAGTCTTTTATATCAGATATTTTTATTAAATGTTTTATTTCAATGTTGCTCCAGGTTTCATTAAAAATCTCATCTCCACCTTCTGCATTTTCATTGGTATTTTCTTTGATTAGTTTCTTTTTTGTCAAGAAGTTAATGCTTGTTTTTTTATTTGTGACTGGGCCATGATTACTGGTTGAGTCAAATCCAACTAATTCAAAATTAGAGTTTTGAAATCTAAAAGTATATTCCCAATATCCATATCTGCCGTGTGTGTAGTTCACATACAATTTTTCATTTTTAATCTCAATCCATAATTCGGGCGGGAAATAGACTCCTCCATCTTCATTTTCCGATGAAAAACACTCGTAATTTTTATCGGCTAATTGGTAATCATTCCCGTTGTTAAATAGTACAATAATTCCACGTCTATTTCTATCCACTTTTTTGCCAAATCGATTTGTAACGATATTTGTTGGGTCAGACTTTTTGATTATCATAACACAATCTTCCAATCCATCTTGATTTAGGTCTCCAAAATATTTTTCAAATTCAGTATATCCATTTGGAATAAAATTGGATGGTTCATTGTTTTGCGCCTTACAGGCAATAATTGAGAGCAGAACAAACGGGAATGTTTTTAAAATTTTATTCATTAGTTATCAATTTTTGGCAGTTGGTTTAAATTGTGATCCGGATTTTTCGTGTTATGAAATAAAGATAGCAATGAATCATACATTGTGTTGTAGTTAGTTTTTATATCTTAGTCATGATAATATCATCTGGTACGCTAAAAAATGACTCATCTGGAGTTATTTCACCAGAACTAAACCTATACTCTAATCTTTTTGGGATTGATTTATTTCTTGACATAATACTAGATAAAGTAAATCTTAACTTATCGTTTTTATTTGTTTCTTGAATTAAAATTAAATCTAATAGGTAGTTATTTCTTTTTTCATAATCATAAAAAGACATGTATAGTTTTCCAAATTCTTCAATAACACCATTTGGATGGGTACCAACAGTAGAATTATAAACTAATTTTCCATTTTTATATTTTTGGTACTGAATTACCATTCCATCTTTATAATAATTTACATTAAAAGGTCCTATATAATGGTACTTTTCAATTTTAGATAATGTTACTCTAAACTCTGTATTATCATTTATATATTGCCATGTACCTATGAAAGAATTCATAAAGTTCTTCTTGTCTTTTATATAGTACTTTCCATTTTTGCGATACTCTTCTTTTCTTTCATCAGACATATCAACAACGGTTTGCGAACTAACACAAGAATATAGCACTAAAACTAATATTGTCGTTACTATGTTTTTCATTTAAATCTGGGATTATTAAACTTGGTTTGGTTATTAACCACAACATTGGGCTAAACACTATGCTGTTTATCACCTATATAGGTTTTGGTTGTTTTTATTATTTATAAAGTTATGTGTTTTTTTATGATATGTAAGAAAATACTAAAAGTTATTAATAATGAGCGGAGGCCCCTTCGGCAAGCTCATGGTGACGGAATAGTGGGTGGTGACTTCTTGATACGCGGTTTCCTGCGTCAATAGTACTCGAAGTGACGAGGGAGAGAGTAGTGAACCCTTTGGTTATAGGTTAGTGAACGGATACCTTAGCTTCGATGAATCTTCGATTTCGTACCCAGCTGGGCTTATTCTGTTGTTGGTTGCTGGCTGTTAATTATTGTGGTGGTGTTTTTCTTTATGTTGTCTCAATAAATCTTTCCCATAATCATTTCCGTTTGGTGTCCTTACAACGGTATGGATATGGTTTCTTGATGGCTTTCCATCATCGGCATTTGGTACACCAACAACTTTTTGATGATCAAATTCAATCAATACAACCGGACTATGAATTCGATAGTAAAAAACAGCATCTTCAGAAGTGTCTCCAACCCATGAAAACCAGGTGTTATTTATATGTGCCTTTACTTCCTCCATTTTGACTTTATCGTGTCCCTCCCTAATATTGCTGATGTACAAATAAATTAAGTCTAGGAGTTTTTGCCTCTGTTCATTAGAAAATTTTGAGACTTGAACCCCTTGATAATTGAGCGTTAAATTATCTTTATTGGCTTCAGCCACATTGTTATTGCCAGCTTTAATTTTTGTGATTGTAGCTTCTTTTTGGTGTTCTGGCGTTAAAGAACGCATAATGTTCAATCCTAAATTCTGTTCGTCTTGAAAAAGGGTATTTCCTTTGTGCTTCCCAGTAGTTGTAATTATTGGTTCCCCTCCCATAAACACAGGAGACATTACCACTTGGTCTCCTAAAATAAAGTAGTTAATAATCAGGTGGTGTCCATCCAATTGCCAACCCCAAGGTTCCGTACTTGAGGGGTTCCCCATAATGGTCAGGAAATACAATTCTTCATCATAATACCATAAGCCGTTGTTGAGTTCTTTAAGCGTATGGTCAGTCTTCATAATATCCTTGCTAAGCTGGAGCCCTTTTGCACTTAAAGACTCTTGAATTAATTGAAAAGCACATTTTTTCTGATTCTCGGTCAATTCTTTCAGGCTAACTCCTTGTCTGTCATATATGCCGTTGTCTACATTACACCATTTTCTCCATTCCTCATCCTCCATGTCGAATGTGGTACGTTGCAGTTGTGAAGGAGATAAGCTATTTAAAAAATGTTCAGCAGCTTTTTGAATTGGTAAAGTTGAAACGCCTGTAGAATGAATTTGAAACAAATCAGCCGAATCGCCATCTTCTGTAAAAACTCCAACAAAAGGCTCTTTCAGGGCGTCTGACTCCTTTTGGGCAAATTGTTTTTTCCAAAAATTAAGTTTCTCAATATTTTCAGAAGTTTCGTCATTTTCCTTTTGAGAATCTTTCTGTTTGCAACCAAAAGCAATGAATAGGATGAATATTATGATTACATTTTTCATTTGTTAAGAGTTGCTTTAGCTTGCAGTACCGTTTAGGGTGTGATTTGGGCGGGGATGGATTCTCTGGATTTATACGCTTAAGAAAGCAACTTAAATATACGCTTTTTTCTTTGGTTCACATACTAGCAACCTGCTGAATCATAACCGGTGTTGTGCTTTCGTTGTTTGTCATTATTTCATTAAGTAGTGTCGTGAAAACTTTTATAACCAAAGGGACGAGGTTACCATGTGTTAAAATATAGTGTTGGATCAATCGGTAGGATTTTTATTTAGAATTTTTCTAGGCAACAAAAAATAGGCGGTTGGAACCAAAACAAAAATGGCAGCCGATATATAGATGCTCACATAGCTTAAAGGAATTGCCAAAGCAAACAATGCCGTGGCTATACTATTCAATTTACGAGTATTTGTGGTTCGTTTAATTCCTGATAATTTGGTTGCCCTTTCGTCCAGTAAAAAGTAAAACACTGTAGCTGACCCCAATACCAAAGCAAACAAAATATGGCTTTGATTATTAAAAAACTCCTTATCAATAGTTCTTGTGGCCAATGGGATTAACGAGGTTGAAAACAACAATAAAAAGTTACACCATAATGTGGTATGGTCAACCATTTTTACATATTTAAAAATGTTGTGATGGTTGATCCAAAGAATGGCGATAAACGCATAGCTGATGATGTAGATTATGATTTGGACCATAAACTCGTTAATACCTTCTTCGTTAAAATTTGGCAATTCGATTTCCAATGCCATGATGGTGATAATAATGGCCATTACGGCATCTGTAATTGCCTCAAAGCGTTCTTTTTTCATTGGTTTGGTTTTTGTTAAATTAATAAAAAAAACCGAAGCATGGCTTCGGCTTATCTAATGGAATTAATTTTAGGCTTCAATGAGTTCGGCCACTCCTAAATGCTCTTTAAAGAAAGGTGCTAACTGTGCAACGGCTTCATCTAAATATTTTGGAATATCATATAATTTCATGTGATTTGACCCTTCTACAATGTACATCTGTTTGTTTTCAGATGCTGCACGTTTCATCAAATCGTCGCTCATCCATTTTGATTCGGCAATACTTCCAACAACCACAAACAGCGGCTGTGTTAAAAATACTTCTGATAAATTGAACGCATCATAAGTTACTAATTGCGTTAGGCTTCGTGCGGTACCATATCCAGGGGCAGTGGAACACTGTGCTCTATCAGTTCTGTAATATTCCCAGGCTTCCTGTAAGTCTGCATAAGGTACATCTTCCTTGTTGAATGGCGCCATTGGCATTTTTTCAATAGGTTCACCATTAGCTTCTTTGGTGCGAACTTGTGCGCCAAATTGTAAAAAGCCCATAGCGTCCTTCATGTTTTGATCACCTAGCCAACCTTTACTGAACATATGTCCAATATTTACAGCGCTTACGGTACCAACTGCTTTAATTCGCTTATCATTAATGGCCGCATTTACTGTATATCCACCGCCAGCGCAGATTCCCCAGGCACCTATGCGTTCATTATCAACATAAGGTAATGTGGTCAGGTAGTCTATCGCGGAACTGATATCTTCTGTTCTGATGTAAGGATTTTCCAATTGACGTGGTTCGCCACCACTTTCTCCTTGGTATGAAGCATCAGTTACTATAGTAATAAAGCCGTGTTCTGAAAATTTTCTGCCGTAAATACCGGCTGTTTGTTCTTTTACACCTCCTCCTGGATGCGTAATTACCAACGCTGGGTATTGTTTGTTTTCATCAAAATTGGTTGGAAGGTCTAAATAAGCGGACATTGTTAGTCCGTTATTTGTGTTTTTATAGGAAATTTTTTGTTGTGACATCATATTAGGTTTTAAGATTCATATTTCTTACAACCCAAAATTACTTGATAACAAATGGTTTATGCTGAACGATTTACTGATTAAAAAGAAACATTTTACGGATGCGCGATATTTTGATTATTTTTTTAAGAATTGTTGCCTTGTCCTAAATTGTTTTGGAGTAAGCTGGGTTTGCTTTTTAAAAAACTTAGCAAAGTAGTTGGGATAGTGAAAACCCAATTCAAAGGCTATTTCGGCATTGGTTAGGTTGCTTTCAAGAAGTAATTTTTTCGCTTTTTTGGTAATGTGCTCGTGAATGGTCTCAATGGCAGATTTATGAGTGTAAGTTTTAAGCACATCACCCAGATAATTAGGGGTGAGCTTCATTTTGTCTGCAAAATAATGCACAGTAGGAACGTCCTCGATTCGTCCATTATAATAGTCTCTTAGCAATTGCTGAAATTCACTAACTATATAATTGTATTTTTTTGTTTCGGTAGTAAATTGCCTTTTATAAAAGGATTCTACCAAATTCAGAATTAAATTGACATAGGCCAACAGCACATTTTGGTTAGTATTTTTATTATTGGATTTCTGTATTAGGTTCTCATAAAGTAGCACAATTTCATTTTCTTCTTGCTTTGTTAAAAATAGGGCTTCGTGATAGCCATACTCCAAAAAGTTTTGAAACAGATAGCGGTTCTTTTCAATAATCTCTTTTGATAATTGAAGATAATACCCTTCAAATTTATCGGTTAATTCCCATTCGTATAATTTTCCTGGACTATTGAAAAAAACTGCGGTTATGGGTTTAGGGTTTTGAGGGGCAAAATCAGGGGAGTCGGGATTGATGTAATTGGTTTTAAAGGAAATTCTGTAAAAGTCAATAAATACTCCTTGCGATTTTAGCAAAGTTGTTTCTGGATATTTTCCAATATCAATATCCTCGTTAATTGGTTCTGGAGCACCAATAAAACTATTAAAGGTTTTAAAATTTGTAAATGTATTTGTTTGCATTTTTAAGTTAAAATAGTCTTTTTTATTGATATAAAAAGGGATCTGTGGTGTACCCACTTTTTACTTGGCACGTTGGTTTACTACAATGAAGCACCATATGGGGTTAAACACCATTGCATTTAGCTAGGTTATATGCGCGGTGGTTTTTATTACTTATAAAATTAGTTGTTTTTCCAATTAGTGAATAAGAAAATATTGTGAGTTGCTAACGGGGTAAAAGGTAGTAACTTCTCGATACGCTGTTTCCTGCGTCAACAGCACTCGAAGTGGTGGGGGAGTGAGTGGAGAGCTCTTTGGCTATAGCTTAGGGAACGCGATACAATCGCGCATAAGCATGGTAACTTTGCAAATATATGTTGAACAGAAAACCCGTGAGGATTTTCAGAAGTAGGCGAGAACAAGCAATTATTTATAGCATTGTTGTGCTTTCGTTATTTTTCTAATTCCATTTCTATCATTGTTTTTAATTCTAATAAAGTAGTTTTAATTGAATTTGACCTTCTTTGATACTCTTCATACTTTTGACGTTCTAAATCAAAAGCCCAAAGAAAATCTTGATTATTTAGAATATCTTCGACTTTTAGGTCAAAATGCATGTGTTCCTGTCCATTATCATGATATACTCGCTTTAACTTTAAAAACTTGTATTGGAATTCAGATATTTCGGATTCGGTTCTCTTATTTAAGCCATTGGCAAAATAGGTAGCGTTAGGTAATCTGGAAGTGTAAGCCCTATTAATTGCTGTTCTTAAAGAATCATTCCTTATTACATCTAAACCAGTTGATTTTAGAGCTTCAAACGGCCCATTATCGAATCGCAGGTACATGTCCATACTTAAATTGGCATAAAAATCTAAAAAAAGTGAATCGTTAATTGTTTTTTTGTGAAAAACATACCTCTGAAGACTATCTAATCCAGATTTTTTTCTTTCTATTCTTTGATTTAAAAAATCTTCATATTGCTTTAAGTCCCTATTGATTGAATTAAGAAACTCATTTAGGATTAGATATTCTTTATTGTTTACCTTTCTCTGTTCGTTCCAATTATTAATTTGTAATGCTATTAAAATTCCAATAACGACAAGTACAATTTCTCCTAAAGCATATTTAAGATACTTTCCAGTTTTGTTTTGTTCCATAAGTTCGTAGCGTATTTTTCTAAAGAATTTTATCATATATTGATAGTTGGTTATAATGAAGCCCAACATATGGCCAAACACATTGCGTTTATGGCCTATATAGGTTTTGGTTGTTTTTATTATTTATAAAGTTAGTTGTTTTTCCCATTGGTGAATAAGAACATACTATGAGTTATTAAAAGTTATGATGATGAGTGGAGGACCCTTCGACAAGCTTAGGGTGACGGAATCGTGTGTGGTGACTTCTCGATACACTGTTTCCTGCGTCAACAGCACTCGAAGTGACGGGGAAGTGAGTAGTGAGTAGTGAGTAGTGAGTAGTGCGTCCTTTGGCTTATAGTTTAGGGAAAGGGATACATTAGCTTCGCTGAATCTTCGATGTCGCGTAGTAGCGGGGTGGTTTTTATTATTTTGTCACATTTTTAGCTAGTTCAACAACCGTTTTAATGGTATTATTCAGTTCCTTTTTGCGCCAGTTAATGTATAAATCTATGTTTTCTTCCAATTCTATAAACTTAACATTTTCTATTTGTGCAGATTGAAACGATAATGGTAAGATTGAAATACCAAGTCCTTTTGAAACAAGGTTCAATATCATTCCTCCAAAGTCTGACTCAACAATTGTTTTGGGTTCAAGTCCGTTTTTAGAAAACCACGACCTTAATAATGAGGCAAAAAAAGTGGTTTGGTGCAGGCCCGAAATAATGAACTTTTCGTGTTCCAATCCCGTCAAGTTATCCTTGCTTAATCTATGTGCTTTTGGTACCACCAAACAAATTGGTTCTGAATAGAGCTTTTGCGAATCAATATTGGCGTTCTTGATTTGGTCTCTACTAAAGGCTAAATCGGCTTTATAATCCAATAAAAACTTTTCGTGATTTTCATCGGTTGGTTCTATGAGTTCCATTTTCAAATCGGGTAAATGGTCACTTATAGCCTTTAGGAAGTTCGGTAAAAATTCATAGGCAATGGAGCCGGGATAGGTTATGGCAATGGTTCCTGCTCCGCCTTTGTCAATTTTTTTTGCCTGCCTTATCACTTGGTCAAACTCCTTTATTTGCTCCGTCCACTGTTCTTGAAGAAATTTGCCCGCATTGGTAAGCTTGACATTTCTTTTGTCCCTTTCAAAAAGCTGTATTTGTAATTCATCTTCCAAGGCTCGGATTTGCCTGCTTAATGAAGATTGTGATATGAAAACTTTCTCTGCTGTGTTCCAGAAATGAAGTTCTTTGGCTAGGACTAAAAAATATTCTATTTGTTGAATTGTCATGATTAATGCATTTTTAGCATTAGTTAGTCAAAAATATGTATTTTTTGAAGTACGTCAAAACCGTTTCTTTGCTGCAAATATGTTAGTAACCCTAAACAATCAAACCTTATGGGCATTCAAAATTTAATAACTTTTATGGTAACGGCTTTGTTTTTCGTTATGACTCCCGGTTTTGATACCATTTTTGTTTTAAACAAGTCAATAGGTCAAGGAAGAAAATCGGGCATTTATGCTACTTTAGGTATAAATGCTGGCGTTTTGGTACATACATTGGTTGCAGCCTTAGGTTTGTCCGTGCTTATTGCAAAATCAACTTTTGCTATGGCTTTCATCAAGTTTTTAGGTGCCGGCTATTTAATTTATTTAGGGGTTTTAAAGTTGAAAAACAAAAAGGATGGGTTTCCAACTGAGATCAAAACAGGAGGTGAAACTTCAAAAAATGATTTTTGGGCAGGATTTTTAACCAATACTTTAAACCCGAAAGTGGCATTATTCTTTTTGGCGTTTTTTCCTCAATTTATTGAAGCAAAACAAATGGATAGCCCAATTCCTTTTTTGGTTTTAGGAACTACCTATGCCGTAATCGGTATGGTTTGGTTCTCAATTTTAACAATATTCGCCAGTGTTTTTAGCCAAAAGTTAAAGTACAGCCCAAAATCAGGATTATGGTTGAATAAATTGACAGGTTTAGTGTTTATAGCTATGGGAATAAAAATAGCCTTGGCCAAAATTTAAATTGTGAGCTCTGTAGGTCTACAATTCTGTACTGTAAAACTTGGGTTATTTCTTTTTCATTGATCATGTTAAGAATTAGTTGACTTTCTCCTGGTTCCCTAAAGAACACTACTGTCTGTTGCTTTTTTTCTAAGAGATGAATGGCAGCATTGGCGAAGTCAGCAAATGTATCATGAAGATAGGAGGCATGAATTTCTTCAATTATGGTACCGTTACCTATTTGTGCATTGGTCCAACCGTGGTCTTTGACTGTGTATTCAATGGAAATCAAATTTTATGAGTTCTAGGTAAATGTGGATTATTTTACTTCAGGATATTTTACTTTTTCTCCTTTTCCAACAAAAACTAAGGCATCAAAATGTTTGAAGCAATTGGTTTTATTTTCTTCAAGGTTGAACATTCCATCATATTTCTTGTCGGCATAATCTGGATGGTCGGTAATTAGCTGTTTGGAATCGATGAAGTAGTTTTTTTCAGTTGATGGTAGCAGGTTAAGCAAGTTTTCTTGGTCATTGCTCCATCTTTTTATTCTTTTTCCTGTTCTGTAGGGCATATTGATAGAAGAAATTGCAATATGATAAGATATGTTTGGATTTAAATTTACAAACTGACCTCCCATAGTTTGGCCTTTCATAAAATCGTATTCATATTTTGCCATATGGGCATTCGCTAACCATACAATGAATTTTTTTTCAGGCATTGTTTTAACCAGAAAATCAAGGTTTTTTGCCATCTGAGTATCCCTAACCGGGATTGCTTTTGCAATTCTGGAGTGCGTTGAATTTATGATAATATCGCTTTTGAAGCTTTCTAAAAATTGATACCAAAGTTTGTCCTGAATAACTTTGTCATCTTTTAATAGTTTTTCAACTTCATTGACTAAATATTCCAGATCTGTTTTACCAAGAGACCTGTTGGCATTTTGCCTGTTTTTGATGTAAGTTTCAGTTGTTGCAATAAAATTTTCTTCAAAATTAATGGCGTTGGTTTTAAGGAATTCAGTCAGTTTTTTGTGAAATTATCCCAAGTATATCCAGAACCCATTTGATTGTCAAAGCCCCAAATTGTAACGTTGTGTTCCTTTAAAAATTCAAATAGTTCTTCGCATTGTAAGGAGCGAGACCAAAAGGAGTATAGATTAATCTTATCGTGCTCAAAATAAAGTCTGAAAAAGTCGCCTTCAAAAGCAATGTCTTTATATCCTTTTTCTAGAACTAAATATTTTACAAATTGAGTTTTAGCTAAAAAATCTGAGCCGATATGATGTTCAGCCTCTCCTAAGAAGACAACTTTTTTGTCTGTTAAATTTGAGTCTAGAATTTCTTTTACATCCTTGGTTAAAAGATTTTCCATTGGATTCAATTCATAGATGTCTTTCTCGATTTGAGCAAAAATGGAATTTAGAGTAAAGATTAGGAATAAGGTTGTTATTGCTTTTTTCATCTTGTTGCCGGCATATATGTTTATGGTTTTATGTTGATGAAGTTAGTAGTTCTTTCTTATAATGTGTAAGAAAAATCTATAAAATAATCATAAAATTTATCCAACGCTTGTAAGAATTAGTGATTTGCGACTTCTCGATACACTGATTCCTGTGTCAATAGTACTCTAAGTGACGGGTAGAGGGAATAGTGAACCGTTTGGCTATAACTTGAGGAACGGGTATAAACAAAATCCGAGAGGTTTTTAAAGGAATAGTTAAGAGCTGGTAATGGATTATAGCCGGTGTTGTCTAGAGTTTTTCCAGTTTCTAAAATCGGTATATAAAAGGCCATTATCAGATAAGATTTGCTTATGAAATTCTGTATTGCTTTTTTTGTCTATAAATGTCAAGTTGATATGAACTACACAATTATGCTTTCTTAGGTTTGTCTTTAAAGAGCGTTCCATTTGTCCATTTTTATCTAAAATTTCATAGTAGCCCACTGGTTTAATAAACTCTATTGCATCGAAACAATAAGTTAGGTGAATTACAAAATTTTCGAAATCAAATTCCCAGTAGTTCCCAGCAGAAACATCTTTAGTTAAAACTGAATTGCATATTTTGATGTCAACTTCAGAAACTTGAGTGGAGTCTGAAGCTGATTTAATTTTCAAATTTTGTACAAAGCAAATATCATCATCATTAATATTCCATTCTTTAATTCCTGAATAACCTCGTTGGTCACTGAATACAGTGTTATTGATCCAGTCAGAAATTTCTTTTTCTTCTAAATTGCTAAATTCAATATTTTTACTTTTTGCATAGTTTAATACAGCTAATGAAACATCACTTTCTTTTAGTTCTTTGAATTTTACTATGGCATCAGTTGGACTCTCGCAGTTAACTTGTTTTATTCCTATGATAGTCTTCGCTTTATCAGCATTGCATCCAAAAATCAAAACAGCAAAAACTAATGTTCTTAAAATAATTTTATTCATAATCAAGATAATTTATAGACAACATAGGGCTAAACATAATGTTTTTAATATCCATTACAGCGGTCATGACTTTTAGTTAGGATAAAGGTTATTGTTGATTCAGAAAAGACGATAGACTGTTCTCAAACACCCAATTTTTTAAGAATACTTGTTAATTCCGCTTCCTTTTGTGTGCCTATCAGGAATTTTTTACCATTTAAAAGCTCAATAGCCAAGCCTTTGTTGCCTTTCATATTGTAGACGGTGCCATATTTGGTCCAAAGACGGATGCCCCAACCTCCAACAAACCCGTAATTGATTACCTGGGCTGTTTTGATGTCGCTCCATTTGGTGGTCTTTTTTACAAAGGGAAAGAAACTCATTTCAATGCAGCTTTTGTTGATTCGGGTTGTCAATTTCATGACAAAAAAAAGTGCAACCAAAGCAAAGATAAAACAAGCGAAGCCCATAAGTCCGAGGTCTGATATGGGTTTGTCCCCAAAAGGTTCTTTCAGAATGAACTGTTTGTAAATGCCCACAAGTGGCATGATGCCAATGGGAATTAAAATAAGCCAAAGCCACCATTGGGTGAATTTTTGTTGTTCGGTAAACTCAGGTTTCATGTATGGGTTGGTTAAGGATTACTCGCAAATACCTTTAATAAAAAGGTTGGAATAAATTTAAGAAAATTCCTTCTATAATAACTGAGATTTATTTGGTTTCTTTCATTTAAAAATAACCGAGCTGTATTTAAAACTTATGATCATTTCATCAAATTGTTTTATAAAGTCTTGACCAAGATTGCCATAGAAATGATCGGCGTCTGCTTCTATATCGTTTTTATGAAGTTGTATGCTGCTTAAAGTTGTTTTGGAATTACCAATGGTTAAGGGGATGCTATCCATAATATAACCTTCAAATTCAATAATGCCACCTGCACTGCCAGAGGTAAAGGTTTGGGAAGTATAGTGCTGTTCAATCTCCTTTTTATATTTTCTAAAAAATGGGGCATATAATGAGGTGCTTTTGGCGCCCGTATCAAACCCAAAGCTTAAAGTGTCTTTTTGGTATTCTACAGCGATTATAGGTGTCAGACCGTCCAAAGCAAAGTTGTTTTGCTTATAGTCAATTGGTGTTTTTGGAGTAGAGATGGTATTGTCTTTTGAAATGCGTACTTCCTCCATGGCTTCAATAACCGGGAAGCCAATAATTCCGTTGATATAGTACTCTATCTGAGGAAAGGAAATGTCCTCATCATTCAAAACCAAAAATACCACATTTTTAAAAGTGAGATTTCCTAAGCTGAGTTCTTTAGCAATAGCTAGGTCACTATCTACCTTTTCTCCTGTGAAGGCCGTGACATAAAAGTTAGATTCGATGTAGGTGAGGCCCAGCTCTTCTACAAGGGATCGCTTTATCACCGAAATATTGGCACCCGTATCAAAAATGTAATTGTAGGTTTTATTGTTAATGGAGGCATCGATATTAAAAAGTCCAACCTTGTCTTTGGTCATGGGGATTGTGGCGTCCTCATTTTTGATGATTTCTTGAGGAGGTATGGATGATAGAGATGTCCAAATCTTCCATTCGTTTTCTAAATTTTCAATTTTAGAGGAGTCATTGACAAGACGATAGTTTTTTAAGATGTGTTCACTGGCTTCAGCTGCTTCTTTGTACTGATATAGATTGACGTGGTTTAACAGTTTGGTGTTGTATAGGGTATTGAACATGGTATCATTTAGATGTAATGTTTCCATCTTGAGCAGTTCAGCAATTTTCGAATTGGATGCTTCCAAGTCGTTAAACCGATTTAGAATGATAGCTTCATAGTAGAGGCTATTTTCTTTGCTCAAATTATTTTTTTGAGAGCGATACTGCTTTTTTAATTTAAAGAAGTCCTGTACTTCAATTAAACTATCCAATTCTTGGGTTAGTTTGTTATCATTAAGTGGTTTTTTGGTGGGTTGGGCACAGGACAGCGTTATTGCTATAATGGAAAGCATCAAGTATCTCATAAATGACTATATTGTTTAGGTTGGTTTTGAACTCTTTTAATTGACATTAGTCACTTCTCCAGATCCTGTAATTTGGGCGGAGATAACGGGATTACCAAGATAATAAATATTACCGCTACCTTCAATGTTTACGTTCAACTGATTGCTGCAATTGATTTCGCAATCGCCGCTGCCTTCAATTTTTATGTCGCCGTGGTCTATAAAGAAATCAAAGCCGTGAAAGTCTCCAGTGCCTTCATTTGTAAAGGTTAGACCTTCGGATATCCCGTATATAGAAATGTCTCCAGTTCCAGAATTATCGATTTTAAAATTGCCTGCTAGGTCGACATCCATCACGGTAATGTCTCCGGTACCTGAATTTTTAATGCTGGTAATATTTTCTACATGAATTGTGGCTTTTACCGTGATGTCTCTGTAGTTTTTATCCTCGTCCAAGTATAACTTTAGGGTATTGTTACTTACTTCTGTTTTAACCAAATGAATGATGTTATTGTCGGCTGTGATCTCCACCAATTGGTCGCTGCTCTGGATGATATTGACTTCAAAAACACCTTCACTTTCAATTTTTGTGAAGGTTGGCAACTCTCTGGATTGGGTGGTTTCAATACCTGATCTTTCAATGGTATCAACGGAACAGGCGCACATTAGGAATAGGGCAAAGGCTAGTGAAAATACGGATTGTTTTGTCATTGTTTTACGTTTTTATGATTGATGAAACAAAACTATGATGCTGAAAATGTCTTTACATTGATCTAAATCAATATTTTACAGCTTTTAATCTGGCTCTTATCCGCGACAATGTTTCTGGGGTCATGTCTAAATAAGATGCAATGATATGGTGGGGAATACGGTTAAAAAGGGAGCTGTTCAGGGCATTGAATTCCAAGAGCCTTTGTGTGACATTTTGAGTAAGACCAGCGAGTTCTTTTTTGTGTTTTTCAATAATGAACTCCTTTAGTTTGGCACTTTCAAAAGCGAGAAAATCTGGTTGAGAACTACTTAGGCTGTCAAGTTCTTCTTTTGTCCAGTATAACAGTTTGGCATTTAATAGGGCCTGACAGTTTATATACGATGATTCCCCTGTCCAAAAACTGATGTTGGAGGAATAGAAAAAATCATTCTCTTTGGAAAGTCTTATGGTTTTTTCATTTCCCTTTAAATCAATAACAAAATGCCTTACCACGCCTTCTTTGACAAAGTAGGCTCTTTTCGATATGTCGCCCTGACGTAAGATGTAATCGTTTTTGGAATATTCAATGTCGTGACCGGATTTTAAGAATTGTTCTATTGAAAATGCCATCTTATGTGGTTTTATGGCTATAAGACGACAAATTATTGAATTTGTAACAGTTACTGTGTTGTTTGGAATTGTTCAAGGGCAATTCACATAAATGAAACAGGGGAAAGTTTCAAAGCAGCACATTAAACAGGAATCCCGATAATATGATAAACAATGTTACCACACTAAAATAGATGGCGATGAGTTTTGTAGTCATTACTTTTTTGAGTAGGGTAGCCTCAGGAAAGGAGAGTCCCACGGTGGCCATCATAAAGACAATTGCGGTACCAAGAGGGATGCCTTTGGCCACAAATACTTGGATGACTGGCACAATCCCAGCGGCATTGGCATACATGGGAACCGCGAGTATGACGGCTAATGGTACTGTCCACCATTGTGAGCCGCTCAAATAGTGTTCAAAAAAGTTTTCAGGGACATAGCCATGCATGGCTGCTCCAATGGCAAGGCCTAAAATAACATATGGGGTCACGCTTTTTACAATTTGCCAAGCATCTCTGGCTATACTAGGCAAACGTTGCATAAAACTTGAAGTTTCCTCTTCATATAGCGACTGTTGTTGGTTTTGGGTTAGTAGTTTTTTTACCCAATCTGTGAGCAAGGGGTCTAGGTTGAATTTCCCTAATACCCAACCGCCAACAGAGCCCAATAAGATTCCTGATATTACATAAATGAGGGTCGTTTTTAGTCCAAACAAGCCAAGGAACATGGCTATGGCTACTTCATTTACCAAAGGAGAGGTGATGAGAAAGGCCAAAGTAACGCTTAAGGGAATCCCTCCCCGTACAAACCCTATGAACAATGGTACAGAGGAGCAGGAGCAAAATGGGGTAATGGCTCCAAAAAAAGAGGCGAAGATATATTCCAAGCCAAATAGTTTTTTTGTTGAAAGGTAATTTTTAAGGCGCTCCACAGGGAAGTAGGCATTCACCATTCCCATTAGGAGCACCATAAAAAAAAGCAGTAACCCTATTTTTAAGCTGTCGTAGACAAAGAAATTGAGCGCTTTTGCCAAATGGGATTCTGGAGCCAAGCCAAAAACGCTATAAATGAGCCAATCCGCAAACTGTTGTATCCAATTGAACATAATTCATATTTTGGAGTCTTCGTCATCTAGACGGAGGCCAAAGGTTCTCTTTTTTTCAATAGTAAAAGGATTAGTTTTTTAAAAGCTCTACAATTTCACTTGTAAGTGGCACCCTGCCCTTGATTTTTATTTCATCATCAATCACCAGCGCAGGTGTGGACATGATATTGTATTTCAACATTTCTTCAATGTCTTCTACTTTTTCTACCTGAGCTTCTTTGTGGGTTTGCTTAAGAGCCTCCAGAACATTGTTGTAGGTGATTTTGCATTTGGCACAACCAGGACCTAAGACTTTTATCTGTGTCATTTTTTTGAAGGTATGATTCTATTCGTAAAGATACGAACATATATCAAAAGTTCGTAATAATACGAACAGTATTTTTAAAAAAAACTTTAGCCAAAGACTTTGCTAAGAAGGGATTTGGCTAGGGCAAAATTTTCTTTGTGAATACAGTACTTCGTCGTAGGAGGGGTAATGTCTCCTTGGATAAGGCCTGCCTCTTTGAGTTCCTTTAAATGTTGTGACAGGGTGGATTTTGCAATAGGAAGTTCCTCTGCCATATCTCCGTGATAGCAACAGGCTTGAGAATGTAACAATTCCAAAATGGCAATCCGTACGGGGTGTGCCAATGCCTTGGCAAATCTTGCCGTGAGTTCTTGTTCTTTTGTGAAATACTCATTTTTAGGAATGTTAGACATGTTTTTTTTGTTTTTATTTGCTAAGATATAGAACAATATGTAGAATTTATTGGATAATTTAAAAACCCCACGAAGAATATCATGGGGTTAAATATACAATGTTCAAATACTCAATTTCTATCCATTCATGGAGATCAGGAACTCTTCGTTGTTTCTGGTTTGTTTAAAGCGATCGTTGATAAACTCCATAGCCTCTACAGGGTTCATATCGGCAAGGTATTTTCTCATTACCCACATTCTTTGAATGGTGTTGTCGTCCAGTAACAAATCGTCTCTACGGGTACTTGAAGAGGTAAGATCGATAGCAGGGAAGATTCTACGGTTGGAGATTTTTCTATCCAATTGCAGTTCCATGTTACCTGTTCCTTTAAATTCTTCAAAGATTACCTCGTCCATTTTAGAACCTGTTTCGGTTAATGCAGTTGCGATAATGGTCAAGGAACCTCCATTTTCAATATTACGCGCAGCTCCAAAGAAACGTTTTGGTTTGTGAAGGGCATTGGCATCAACACCACCACTTAATATTTTCCCTGAGGCAGGCTGTACAGTATTGTAGGCTCTAGCCAATCTTGTAATGGAATCCAAAAGAATTACCACATCGTGACCACATTCAACCAAACGTTTGGCTTTTTCCAATACAATATTGGCAATTTTTACGTGTTCGTGAGCTTCTTTATCAAACGTCGAAGCAATTACTTCACCACGCACGTTTCGTTGCATGTCTGTAACCTCCTCTGGACGTTCGTCAATTAACAAAATCATTTGGTATACTTCTGGGTGGTTTGCCGCAATGGCGTTTGCCACATCCTTAAGAAGCATGGTTTTACCAGTTTTTGGCTGAGCAACGATCATTCCACGTTGTCCCTTTCCGATAGGAGAGAACAAATCCATAATTCTTGTAGAAATAGTGGCTTGTTTTTCAGCGATATTGAATTTCTCCTGAGGGAACAAAGGTGTTAAGTGCTCAAAAGAAACACGGTCTCTCACCACTTCAGGTTTTTGACCATTAATCTTACTTACTTTAATTAACGGGAAATACTTTTCACCTTCTTTTGGAGGGCGTACATGTCCTAAAACGGTATCTCCGGTTTTTAGTCCAAATAATCTAATTTGTGATTGCGATACATAAATATCGTCAGGTGAAGACAAATAATTATAATCTGATGAGCGAAGGAAACCGTAACCGTCTTGCATGATGTCCAAAACGCCTTCACTTTTTATAATAGCATCAAATTCGTAATCAGGTTCACGGTAGCGGTTTCTAGTGTCCTTGTTACCGTTGTTTCCTTGATGTTCGTTTTTGTTATCTCTTTGATTTTGCTTGTTGTCGTTGCGTTGCTTTTTGTCAGACTCTTTAGGACGCTGTTTGATGTTCTTGTCGTTGGTTTTCTTTTGTTCGGCAACTGCAGGGGCAGCTGTTTCGGCTGCTTTAGGTTCTTTAGGGGCAGGAGCGGCCTCTTTTTTGGCTTCAGCAAATTCCATTTGCTGTTGTTCTTTTTGTTGTGTGGCTGGTTTTTTTATGCGCTCTCTTTTCTTTCTAGGGGCTCTTTCGGGCTGAGTGGTTTCTTTTTTCTCAGGTTGCGATTTATTCGTGCTGGCCGGAGCGGTTTCTTTTTTCTCAGGTTGCGCTTCATTAGTGCTGGCCTGAGCGATGATTTCTTTTTTGAAGGCTTCCGGATTGGCTGCCTGATGATCTAGGATTTGGTATACCAAATCCAATTTTTTAAGGGTGCGGAACTTAGGTACGTCTAATTGCTTAGCGATTTCCTGTAGCTCGGAAAGCTTCTTTTCCTTTAATTGCGAAATTTCAAACATGTATATTAATAAAAAATAATGTAATATTTACTGAATTGATTTGATTCGAAGTTTTCTGAAATTGAAATAAATGGGAAAAACTAGAAAAAAATCTGAAGATTTAATAGGCTGTAAACCTTTTGGGTAGCAGCTTACTTATGCAATAATACAATTTTATTTTATAATTTAATACATCTTTTAAAAAGAAACTCTTAGTTTTGTGGCTAAATTTTTAAAAATAGATGCTACAGCGTATTCAAACTGTTTATTTATTGATTGCTACTGGTATTTCGGCCGGTTTGAGTTTTGTATTCCATTTATGGACTACCTCTGAAGGGGCACCTTTTTTTGCCAAAGACAATATATTGTATTTAGGTTTGTTTTTATTGTCAGCAATATTATCTTTGGTGTCTGTATTTAGATATAACAATAGGAAGTCACAATTTGTATTGGGACGACTTAACATCATATTGAACTTTATTTTATTAGGATTATTTGTATATCAATCTCTAAATTTATCTGGAGAAGCAGATGTTTCTGAGAAAGGTATTGGGATTCTTCTTCCTATCTTTTCTATCGTATTTTTGGTTTTAGCCAATAAAGCCATCAAAAAGGATGAAGATCTTGTAAAATCTGTAGATCGATTACGATAAAACCTTATATCTTAATTATTTTAGTGCGTAAAAAACCCAGAGCGAAAGTTCTGGGTTTTTTTATGGGGTATTTTGAAAGAGGGTTTAGCGTTTGAATTCTATCACTTCCAAATTGTCAATTTTTGGACCATCTATGGTAAAACGCAGCATGGTTCTTACTTTATGAAAGCCATGGGTGCCCACGGCGCCGGGATTCATATGGAGTAGGTTCAATTTCTTATCGGGCATAACCTTTAGTATATGCGAGTGTCCGCAGATAAATAGCCTTGGGGGATTTTCGTAAATCTCTGGTTTTACCCTAGGGTTGTATCGAGGCGGATACCCTCCAATATGGGTAATCCATACCTCTACATCCTCGCACATAAAACGATTGTTTTCGGGGAATTCGGTTCTAACTTTGGTGTCATCAATATTCCCATAAACAGCTCTTAAAGGTTTTAAGGCTTTAATGGCGTCTGTTACTTTTAAGTCACCAATATCTCCTGCATGCCACACTTCATCGGCCTGTTTAACATATTTCAGGATGTCGTCATCCATATAGCTGTGGGTATCTGAGAGTAAAAGTATCCGTTTCATCTTTAGGAATGGAAAAGCGTTTTTCCTTTTTTTAAATATTAGATTCCTGCCTTAGCGGGAATAACTTTATCTTTGTGGGTTCATAAGCAAAATTAAGATTTTCGATTGAGATATTTTATTGAATTGTCATACAACGGCAAGGCCTACCATGGTTGGCAAAACCAGCCCAATGCCATTTCGGTGCAGGAAGTTTTGGAAAAGGCATTGTCTATGTTGTTGCAGGAGGACATAGCGATTGTAGGAGCGGGAAGAACGGATACTGGGGTGCATGCCTCGCAGATGTTTGCCCATTTTGATACCGATAAAGTGGTGGAAGACCTTAACTTGGTATTCAGACTAAATTCGTTTCTGCCAAAGGATGTCGCTATTCATGATATTTTCAGGGTGAAGGAAGATGCCCATGCACGTTTTGATGCTACTGGAAGGACTTATCATTATAAAATTTCCAATCGTAAAAATGTGTTTTCTTTTGATTATGCTTATTTAATGACCGTTTCTTTAGATGTGGAAAAGATGAATGAAGCCTGTGAAATATTGAAACAGTATAAGGACTTTCAGTGTTTTTCCAAGACCAACACAGATGTAAAAACATATATATGTGATATCAAGGAAGCCATGTGGGAGGAGGCCAATGGAGAGCTTATTTTTATCATTACCGCCGATAGGTTTTTACGAAACATGGTAAGAGCCATTGTGGGCACTATGGTGAACATAGGTTTAGGCAAAACTTCTTTGGAAGATCTGCATCAAATTATCGCATCCAAGAGTAGAAGTGAAGCTGGTTTTTCGGTACCAGCACACGGATTATATTTAACGGAGGTGGTCTATCCCGAATCAATAAAACTATAAAGTAAGTTATGTCCAAGAAAGGAAATGTTTTTGATGTCACCTTGTTCAAGCGCTTAATGCACTATACGCGCCCTTACAAAAAAGTGTTTTGGTGGACGATGGCTTTTGTAGTGGGGCTTGCTGTTTTTGGAGCGATACGTCCAAAAATTTTACAGCTGGCCATAGATACAAAAATGGCAACCCACGAGTATGATGGCTTCTTGAACTATATCCTATTAATGGTATTGGTATTGGTGTTGGAGGTAGTTTGCCAATTGCTATTCATTTATTATGCTTCCTGGTTGGGACAATCGGTAGTAAAGGATATTCGGGTGAAACTTTTCAAGCATATGCTAAGTTTCAAAATGAAGTATTTTGATAATTCTTCCGTGGGAATCCTGATTACAAGAGCCGTAACCGATATGGAACGTATTGCTGATATTTTTGGGGAAGGCCTTTTTATGATTTTTAGTGATGTCCTTAAAATGCTCGCTGTGGGAGCAATGATGTTTTATATGAATTGGGAATTGTCATTAATTGTCTTTACTACTTTACCCTTGGTGTTATTTGCAACTAGAATTTTCCAAAAGTACATGAAGTTGGCTTTCCAGGATGTAAGGACGGAAGTTTCCAACTTAAACAGTTTTGTTCAGGAGCGTGTGACGGGAATGAAGATTTTGCAGTTGTTTACCCGAGAAGATATTGAGTACAAGAACTTCATGGCCATTAACGAGCGCCATAAAAAAGGGTGGTTGAAAACGGTATGGTATAACTCCATTTTCTTTCCAGTAGCCGAATTTCTATCTTCCATTACCATTGGGTTAGTGGTGTGGTATGGTGGACTTCAAGTCATAAACGACAGCACAGCTTCGGTGGGTGAATTGACCGCTTTTATCATGATGATTCCTATGTTGTTCAGACCTTTGAACCAAATAGCTAATAAGTTCAATACCTTGCAAATGGGTATGGTGGCGGCCGATAGGGTGTTTAAGGTGTTGGATACAACCTCTCAAATAGACGATACCGGCTCTTTGGAAGCCGAACATTTTAAAGGGGATATATCCTTTAGGGATGTGCGTTTTTCGTATGTGGAAAATGAAGAAGTGCTGAAAGGCGTGTCGTTTGAGGTGAAAGCAGGACAAACGGTGGCCATTGTTGGTGCTACCGGTGCTGGAAAATCTACCATTATCAATTTGTTGAATCGTTTTTATGATATTCAAAGTGGACATATCTTAATCGATGGGATTGACATCAAGGATATGACGCTTAAATCATTAAGGGCGCAGATTGCCGTGGTGTTACAAAACGTCTTTTTGTTTGCCGATACTATTTTCAACAATATCACTTTAAACGATCCGAATATTACACAGGAAGAGGTGGAAACTGCAGCCAAGAATATTGGAATTCATGATTTTATCATGAGCTTGCCTAACGGTTATCAGTATAATGTGAAGGAACGTGGTGTCATGTTGTCTTCGGGGCAACGTCAATTGATTTCCTTTTTAAGAGCTTATGTTACCAATCCTAGTGTGTTGGTATTGGATGAAGCCACATCTTCAGTCGATTCCCATTCCGAACAATTGATTCAGGATGCTACCGATAAAATCACCAAAGGCCGAACTTCTATTGTCATTGCCCATAGGTTGGCAACCATCAAAAAGGCCGATATGATTTTGGTGATGGATGCAGGGAAAATAGTGGAGCAGGGTACTCATAAAGAATTGCTCAAGAAAACAGATGGATACTACAAAAATCTGTATGAAGTGCAGTTTATGAAAGAGGAAGTGGCTTCTTAATCCTTTTCTTTTTTATGGTATCTATTTAATCCTCGAAGAGGTAATGCATGTCTCCATTTAGATATAGAATGCCTATGTACAATAGGGTGTAGATTATAAAGAAGATTCCCCCAACAGCAAGGAATATTAGAAATCGAAACAGGAATTGCTTGAAATTCAGTTTGAACAGTCTGATGAGGCAATACGATATGTAGATGGTTTGCAAAGGGAGTATTACTGATAATGAAATGTCATTGTAGTGAATGCCAAAGGCAGCTAAAAATACCATAATAATAGCACCATAAATAGACGATTGGGAAATAAGGTATAAAAATATAACCAGGTGCTCTGTATAGTTAAAGGTCTTGACATTGTAAAACACGATGCGGGATATCAAGGCGTGAACAGGAATGTAGAGCATAAAGAAAAGGGATTGGTACTCCATCATAAAGTCAAAATTCTTCTTTTGAAGTTCTTCTGAGCCTCCATGAAGCAATGCCCCCATTTCAAAGGTTTTAGGGAATATATGGGATAATATATAATATTGAATTCCTAATACGGTCAGGGCAATGGCAAAATAGCTAATAACATCTACATACTTTTTTCTGACTCCATTGATGTAGCCAATAATGACATCTTCTGGAACTTTAAAAAGTGCTATAAAGGTTTGAAGAAACTGATTGTCGTAGTTTAGGAAAGTCTCCGTAAAATATTCTAATAGATTTTTTAAAGTCAGGCGATTTTTTATGACCTTTCCACCACACAGGTTGCAATATAAACTAACCTCAGAAAGCTGTGTATGGCAGTTTTTGCATTCCATGCTTTAGGCCAAATCTCGTTTGAGCATTCCCACTAAATCATCAGGATCCTTAAACATTACAAACTCTCCATTTTTAATATAGGAAATCTGCCCCGTTTCCTCACTCACCACCAAAGCCAAAGCATCGGTTTTTTCCGTGATCCCTATAGCCGCCCTATGGCGTAAACCAAAACGCTGCGGGATGTTTTTTTCATTGTTTACAGGCAAAATAACCCGTGTGGCCTTTACCACATTATTTTCAATAATGATGGCCCCATCGTGCAGCGGGCTATTCTTAAAAAAGATACTTTCAATAATGGGTTGGGTTACGCCAATACTCATGGCATCACCAGTTCCTGTTAAAAAGTCCAGATTATTATTTCGTTCCAAAACGATAAGTGCTCCTGTTTGCGTGGAGCCCATTCTTGTGCAAGCATTTACAATCGCTGTAATATCGGTGTTGGTTTCCACCTCATTTTTGAGGAATTTCATTTTACTGAAAATCTTTCGCTTGCCTCCTAAATTAGTAGAACCTACCATCAACAAAAACTTCCTGATTTCTGGTTGGAAGACGACTATCAAAGCAATAATTCCCACCTTCATAAAGCCATCGAAAATGTTGTGGAGCATTTTCATATTGAGCAAATCCGTTATCTTCCAAACGGAGTAAATAATCATGATCCCAATGAAAATGTTGATGGCTACGGTGCCTTTTACGAGCTTGTAAACATAGTAAAGAAGGATAGCTACCAGAAAGACGTCTATAAAGTCTACAATACTAAAATCCCAAAATTTTAAGTTCTCCAAGGCGTAGGTGTTTTTGTAAATGTAACAAAATAAGATTAATAAATAAATTCTCTGTTGTCTATTGTATCGGGGCTAATTTCAGCGTTTGAAAGTATAGATTTTAAAGAGATGTAGTCCTGAAAAGTATTGTGCTTTTCAATGGCCAAGGTTAGGATTCTTGGAGTGTTTTGTAGTGACAAAGAATCTTCCAGAGTACGTATGAGCTGTTCTAAATTTATATTTAAAACCTCTGTATCTGAACTCAGAATTTCGATATGTTCTGGGTTGTGGAATTTCAGCAAAGACATCTTTTTTGTTGAACTGCTATCAGGTATTGTTGGGGCAATGGTATCGTAAATAACTTCGGTGAATTCCAAAAAGCCCAAGTTTTGGATGCTGGTATCATTACAGGTGAAATAGTTCTTGGCATTTTCATTTTTGTGAAGCTCTGCATTGCGCTTTTTGTCCTGTAAAAGCATGATTTTGGGAATGGCCTGTTCCAAAGTCAATCGCTTGTCTACATTGATCAGCCAATTGGTGGTGCTGATCAAATTTTTACGGTTCAGTTCGATACTGTCGGGCAAAGTTTCATCATAAAATAGGTAAGCGGCAGATACATCATGGATTTTAGTGATGCTGGCATGTTCGATTTCCGGTAACATAACCAGTTTGTCATTGCCACAGGACAAACAGAGCATCAATGCCAATAAGCTGAAATATTTCATTTTGAGATTAAGAGTTTAGTTGATTAAAAAGTTGCACACATTCCATAGCTTCCTTGACATCGTGTACACGCAAAATGGAAGCGCCTTTTTGTAGGGCAATGGTGTTTAAAACCGTTGTGCCGTTTAAAGCGTGTTCTGGAGTGGTGTCCAAAACTTTGTGAATCATCGATTTTCTGGAAATGCCTACCAAAAACGGGATCTCCAAGTTTTTAAAGAGTTCCATGTGTTGTAGTAGCTCGTAATTTTGGGCTAAGGTCTTTGAAAACCCAAATCCCGGATCGGCAATAAGGTCGTGGATGCCCAAAGCTCTTGCGGCAGCCATACGCTCCCCAAAATAGGACAGAATGTCCTTGGTTAGGTTTTCATATTGGGTGTGCTGTTGCATGGTTTGCGGCGTCCCTCTCATATGCATCATGATATATGGCACATGAAGTTTTGCTACGGTAGACAACATGTTCTCATCCAATAGGCCCGCTGAAATATCGTTGACCAAGGCTGCACCTGCTTCAATACAGGCTTTGGCCACTTTGCTCCTAAAGGTATCTATGGAAATTAAGGTCTCAGGAAATTCCTTTAAAATCAATTCCACAATAGGAACACTGCGTTGCAGTTCTTCAGCTTCGGAAACATGCGCGGCATTTGGGCGTGAACTGTATGCCCCTAAGTCGATAAATGTGGCGCCATCCTTGAGCATGGAGGCTACTTTATCCAAAATATCCTTTTCATTTTTGTAGCTGCCACCATCGTAAAAAGAGTCGGGGGTCACGTTTAAAATCCCCATTACTTTTGGGGTTGAAAGCTCTACAAGTTGTCCTTTGCAATTTATGGTCATGGTTTTTAAGGAGGAATGAAGTGTCAAAATTAAGGCGCTTATTTGAGAAAAAAGAAAATCCCAATACATTTTTGGACATCACCCAAACTTTAAACCCTAAACTTTGATGTTTAAAGTTTTTTATGCGAAATTTACGGAAAATTAAATGTATTCAATGCAAGAAACTTCAAAACAATACGATGAAGTCATTGCCACCTGTAGAGCCCTTTTTATCAATAAAATGAAAGATTATGGGAGCGCGTGGCGCATTTTAAGACTTCCTTCCCTAACAGACCAAATTTTTATAAAAGCCCAACGCATTCGCGGATTACAGGAAAACGACGTAAGAAAGATTGACGAAGATGAAACCAGTGAATTCATTGGAATTATCAACTATTGCACCATGGCTTTGATTCAATTGGAGAAGGGTGTGGTTGAAAAACCAGATATGTCTGTTGAGGAAGCCACCAAATTGTATGATGAAAAGATTGCTTTGACTAAACAACTCATGATGGACAAAAACCATGATTATGGTGAGGCTTGGAGAGACATGCGTGTGAGCAGCCTTACGGATTTGATCCTTCAAAAATTACTTCGCGTAAAAGAGATTGAAAACAACAAGGGCAAAACACTGGTGAGTGAGGGGATTGATGCCAATTATCAGGATATGATCAACTACTCGGTATTTGCCATGATTCATTTAACCCAATAAGCTTTTTATGAAATTTATAGTAAACATTTGCCGTCTCTTGGTAGGGGCACTTTTTATTTTTTCAGGATTTATAAAATTGAACGACCCACTTGGGTTTTCCTATAAGCTTCAAGAATACTTTAGCTACGACGTGTTGAACATTCCTTCCTTGGAGCCTTATGCTTTGGGGATTTCGGTGTTCGTTGTGATTTTTGAAGTGGTTTTGGGAGTGTTCCTTTTGGTGGGCTACAAACCTAAATTCACTGTATGGAGTTTGTTGGGCATGATTGTGTTCTTCACATTCTTGACGTTCTACTCAGCTTATTTTGATAAGGTAAAGGACTGTGGTTGTTTTGGGGATGCCATCAAACTAACCCCATGGGAATCCTTTACAAAAGACGTGATTTTGTTGGTGCTGATATTGGTGCTATTCTTCAACGTTAGGTATATCAAGCCAATCTTCAGTAAGTTGGGAGTGACCATGGTATCGCTATTGAGCTTTATTGTGTGTATGTGGTTTGCTTACCATGTGCTGATGCATTTGCCTGCTATCGATTTTAGAGCCTATAGCGTAGGAAGTAATATTCAGGAAAAAATGAGTATTCCAGAAGGCGCTAAAGAACCAGTTATGGAGTGGAAATGGTTGTTCAAGGTGAATGGTGAAGAAAAAGAATTTGTGACCAACGGAAGCTACCCAAGTGTAGACGGGGAATACATCAGTGTTGAAACAACGGTTATTGAACCTGGTTACGAGCCTACTATTTTGGATTTCTCCATAGAGTCGGAAGATGATGACTTCACGGCACATTTTCTTGAAGAAGATCATTTGGTAATGGTGGTAAGCTATAGCTTGGAAAATGCCGAAAAGCAAGGTTTAGACGTTTTGAAAGCGGTTACCGATAAGGCCATTGAAAATGGATATACCGTCATTGGTTTATCGGCTTCGGGAGCTACTGTAAAGGAAAAGATAAAAACTGACTATAAATTAGATTTCGATTTTTATTTATGTGATGAAAAGGTGTTGAAAACCATCGTACGTTCCAATCCGGGAGTGTTGGTATTGGAGAAAGGTACCATCATGCAGAAAGTACATTGGAACGATGTTGATGATTTAGACCTTCCTAAAGTTGCTCGCAAACCAGAGCCTAAGGTTGAAAAAGTAGAGGAGCACATTGTGTATTTTATCAATGATGAACGTGCTACCAAAGAGGCTGTAGAGGCTTTGGATTCTACTATGATCCAACAAATGGAAGTTATCAAGGACAGCACTTTGTTAAAAGAACTTGAGTTGGAAGCTGATGAGCAAGCCACAGGAGCTATAAAAGTGACCCTTAAAGACAACTAGCTGCTTGGTCAATTATCTGTTAAATAAAATATGGTATGCGCTGCTCACTTTGTTTGGAGTGGTGACCGTCATTTTCTTTTTATTTAATGTATTGCCAGGCGATCCTGCCCAAATGATGTTGGGGCAAAATGAAGATAGTAAGCAATTGGCGGCCGTTAAGGCAAAATATGGTTTTGACAAACCAATTTCCACCCAATATGCTTACTATTTAAACGATTTGTCACCGGTGTCTTTCCATTCTACAAACCCTGAGGATTATACTTTTTTAAGGCCTGGGAAATACTCTGCGATGACACTTTTTGAAGTTGGGAAGACCAATGTTGTTTTAAAACTACCTTATTTACGGGAGTCCTTTACCAAACAGGGGAAAGAGGTCAGTCAAGTGATTGCTGAGACGCTTCCCAATACGTTTGTATTGGCTATTTCATCCATAATCATCGCCATTGGTGTGGGGATATTTTTAGGAATCGTTTCAGCACTTTGCAAAGATCAATGGCTGGACAAAATCATTCAGGTGTTGAGTACTTTGGGAATGAGTGTGCCTTCTTTTTTCAGTGCCATTTTGTTTGCTTGGTTTTTTGGGTTTGTATTGCACAAATACACCCATTTGGAAATGACCGGAAGTCTATATGAAATGGATGATTTTGGGGAAGGTATCCATATTAAATGGAAAAACTTGATATTACCTTCCATTGTATTGGGGATTCGTCCGTTGGCAGTGGTCATTCAGTTGATGCGAAATTCCTTGTTGGAAGTATTTAACCAAGATTATATCAGGACTGCAAGGGCTAAGGGTTTGAGCGAATTTCAAATTATAAAAAAACATGCCCTCAAAAATGCCATGAATCCTGTAGTAACGGCCATTTCCGGTTGGTTTGCCTCCATGTTGGCAGGTGCTGTTTTTGTAGAATATATATTCGGTTGGAACGGTTTGGGAAAGGAAATCGTGAATGCCCTAAACACTTTGGACCTTCCCGTCATTATGGGTTCGGTGCTGATTATTGCCACCCTCTTCGTAATTATTAATATTTTTGTAGATATTATTTATGCTTGGCTCGATCCCAAGATAAAATTGGAATAGGGTCTGGGCAAGAAAACAGGGGTGTTATGAAATCAATAAAAATTTTAGTCCTTCTTCTTTTCGTTTGCATTGGCTGTAAAGCCCAGGAAGTCCCTACTACATTCTCCCAAGCCGCTCTAGAGGATACTTTTACAACGCTTGACGGACAGGAAATCTCTTTTCAGCAGATACTAACAAAATACCAAGGCAAAACCATTTTGATAGATGTTTGGGCCTCATGGTGCAAGGATTGTTTACAAGGCTTGCCAAAGGTGAAAAGTTTGCAGGAACAGGAAAAAAATGTGGTTTACTTATTTTTATCATTGGATAGGTCTATCGAATCCTGGAAATTTGCACTAGAAAAATATGGGATAGCTGGAGAGCATTATTATATGCAATCCGGAAGAAAGGGGGATTTTGGCAGTTTTGCCAATCTGGATTGGATTCCTAGATATATGGTGGTGTCACCAGAAGGGACTATTAGCCTGTTTCGTGCAGTAAAAGCTGACGACCCCATGATTATTGAAGCATTAAAATAAAAACAAAAGTTTAATTAATAAAAGTCCTTCAGCAGAAGGTGAGCATTAAAATGAGAAAACATATTGTAGCAGGAAACTGGAAAATGAACAATGATTTGTCCATGACAGAAACATTGATTTCTGAACTGAAAAAACAAACGATTACATCGGATGCTGAAGTGATGATTGCTCCAGTATTTACCAACCTTTGGCCTGCTTACCAAGCCTTGAAGGACAGCGATATTGAAGTGATTGCCCAAAACATGCATTTTGCGGAAAGTGGTGCCTACACAGGAGAGGTAAGTGCGAGTATGTTAAAAAGTGTGGGGGTAAAAACGGTGATTTTAGGTCATAGCGAGCGTAGAGAATACTTTAACGAAACAGATGAGCTATTGGCCAAAAAGGTAGATGCAGCCTTGGCAAACGATATGCGTGTTATTTTCTGTTTTGGTGAAGAGTTGGCAGAAAGAAAGGCAGGAAAAGAACAAGAGGTTGTAGGTTCTCAAATTGCTAATGCATTGTTCCATTTGGATGCTTCGGCTTTTGAACATATTGTTTTGGCCTATGAGCCTGTTTGGGCCATTGGTACAGGAGAAACCGCCTCCCCGGAGCAAGCACAGGATATGCATGCGTTTATCAGAAAGACTTTGGCCGACAAATATGGTGCTGAGGTTGCCGATGAAGTTTCTATTTTATACGGAGGAAGTGTAAAACCTGCGAATGCCCAGGAAATTTTCTCTAAACCAGACGTTGATGGTGGATTGATTGGAGGCGCTTCGTTAAACGCCGATGATTTCTTTGCTATTGTAAATGCGTTTTAAGTCCTAGGCTTTCAAACATAAAATAGTAATCCCATAGTCGAAATTTTGGCTATGGGATTTTTTTATGAAAACGTTAAAAAGTGTGGTGGCTATTCTAGGTTTCCTAAATTTGCAAAAATTTTAACTATGTCTGAAATATACATTGGGTATGAATTCAAGGTAGAACCGTTAAACCCGGGTACCGAAATTTTAATTGCAGAACTGGGCTATGCCGGTTTTGAAAGTTTTGTGGAAACCGAAGAAGGCGTGACTGCCTATATCCAAAAGGAAGAATGGAATGAAAACATCCTTGAGGATATTCAGATTTTGGATTCAGAAGAATTTCAGATAAGTTATACGTTTGAAGAAATAGAGCAGACCAACTGGAACCAGGAATGGGAAAAGAACTTCAGTCCTATTGTAGTAGACGATCGTTGTGCGGTAAGAGCGCCTTTCCACGATAAATTCAATACGGAATACGATATCGTCATTGAACCTAAAATGAGTTTTGGTACTGGGCATCATGAAACCACGCACATGATGATTCAGCATCTTTTAAAGAATGATGTGAAGGACAAATCGGTGTTGGATATGGGCTGCGGTACAGGTGTTTTGGCTATTTTGGCAGAAATGAAAGGCGCACATCCTATTGATGCCATCGACATTGACAATTGGTGCTACCTAAACAGTTTGGAGAATGTAGAGCGTAATAATTGCGAACACATCACCGTTTACGAAGGCGATGCCCAATTGTTGGAAGGCAAACATTATGATGTGATTATTGCCAACATCAACCGCAATATCCTGCTGAACGACCTAAAATATTACAGCAAATGTTTGAACCAAGGAGGGAGCTTATTTTTGAGTGGTTTTTATAAAGATGACATTGAAGCCATTGAAAAAGAGTGTGCTGCCCATGGTTTGAAGTGCGTGGATATTTTGGAAAAAAACCATTGGGTTGCTTTAAAATTCTTAAATTAGAGACAATTTAGTCTTATTATCAATATATTACGTTTTTTGAGATTATGAGTGTAAGAGAAAAAACATCGGAAGATTTACTGTATGCAGAAGAAGTCCTAAAACAAAATGAGATAGTATTGTACAATGACGATGTCAATACCTTCGACCACGTTATTGAGACGCTTATTTATGCCTGCGACCACACTGCAGAACAAGCTGAACAATGTTCCATTATTGTACATTACAATGGAAAATGCACCGTAAAGACTGGTGATTACGACGATTTATTGCCGCGTTGTTCCAAGATGTTGGAGGCAGGCCTAAGCGCAGAAATTGTATAAGCCTCTTTAGTGAGGCAGTTTGTCTTTAAACTTCCCATAGACATAGGTGCCTAAGATGGCGGCCAAAATCACTATGAGCATTTGAAAAACGCCTGTTCCTACCAAGATATACATTGGTCCAGGACAGGCTCCCGACAATGCCCAGCCCAATCCAAAAATGGAGCCCCCGATGATATAACGCATCAAGCCCTTTTCTTTTTTAGGAACATCCAGCAATTGGCCTGTAATGTTTTTTAGTTTCATTTTTTTGGATACCAAAAGGATCAATACCCCAGTGGTCACAGCACTTCCTATGATGCCGTACATATGGAAGGATTCAAAACGGAACATTTCATAAATACGGTACCAGGATACTGCTTCCGATTTTACCAAAACAATTCCAAACAGGATACCAACCAATAAAAACTTAATATATTTCATCATAATGTGTGTCTAAAAGATTAAAGGAAACAATAGGTGGACCATGATAAGTCCTCCAATAAAAAAGCCTATTACAGCAATTAATGAAGGCAACTGTAAACTGCTTAATCCGGTAATGGCATGCCCAGAAGTGCATCCTCCTGCATAACGGGTACCAAAGCCAACTAGAAAACCTCCAATAATTAAAATGGCCAATCCTTTTACTGAAAATACGGCATCCCAACTAAAAAGCTCCTGAGGCAATAATGATTTGCCAACGTTGTCAAATCCTAGCTCATTTAATTTGGCAACGGTATCAGGATTCAAATCTATATTGGTAGGGGCAGAAAGTAAAAAGTGAGCGATGAAGCCTCCAATGACAGTTCCAATAACCACCACCAAGTTCCATTTTTGCTCTCTCCAGTTAAAATTGAAGAAAGGTACTTTTTTACCCGCACCACCAATGGCACAAAGGGTTCTTAAATTGGATGACATTCCAAATGTTTTACCAAAATACAGTAAAAGGAACATCACGATTGCTATTAAAGGGCCGCTTACATACCAGGGCCAAGGTTGAAGAATATAGTCCATAGAAATTTTTAAAAAAGTTGCAAAAATAAGCTGTTTTTACTTTTTGCAATGTAATATAAGTTACAAAAAGGTTTCGAACTTTATGCTATCGCAGCAGGGGTTGAAAAAAAGTATTTAAAAATATTGGAATAAATTTTGGAAGTTTCTGAATAAATGTTTTATATTTGCACCCACAAAAAAACGGCCTCGTGGCGCAACTGAATAGCGCATCTGATTACGGCTCAGAAGGTTACAGGTTTGAATCCTGTCGAGGTCACTTTTGAAATGGAAATTAGTTCAAGAACCACTTAAGTCTCAAGATTTAGGTGGTTTTCCTTTTTTATAGGGTTTTAATCCTGAATCTTCATTTTAAAAACCTCTTCCCAAAACTTCTTGTCTGTTTTGTCAAAAGGTGCTTCAAAGTAATCCTGGTAATATTTCATAAAGCCTACAGGGGCTCCAATATCCATAAAGTCAATGATTTTTTTGAGGGATTTACCCAGGATTTGCATATCGATGGGGTCGTCAGGGATGGTCTCGTCGTTAAAAGTAAAGTTTGGAGTTAGGTCTGGATATAAATAGCCGTATTCTATAGCAAAATCATATTCCTCCGTAAAGTTATCTAAATTGATTTTGATGTCCTGTTCTGAAAAGTGCTTGTACAGAGACGTATTGATCAAAACATTGTCATGTCTTGAATGGTCCCTGATGACATTAACGTGTTTAATGAAACGTAAAAATAGTTTTGATGGTTTTCTTGGTTTGTCCAAAACAGGAGGTCTTTAAAGATTAAACACTAAAGGTACTAAATTAAAGATGGACGATGTGTTAAGGAAAGTATATCTCTCGTCGATACTGAAATTTTTAGATTATAAAGGTTTGATGGCTCTTGTTGCTATAAAAGCAGGGAAAAAGGCATCCAACTTGTTTTCTCCACCCCAATCGTCTTCGTACATATGGGTTATACAAAAGCCGGATTCCAATTGCCCGCCAATTTGGTCCGTCAAACTATGTCCAAATACTAAAGGGTCGTTGTTTTTTGTCAATGCTTCCAATTTATCGTCTGGTAAGGAGTCTATGTCTGAATAGGGTTGTTTGTAAATAATTTGCAAGTGTTCTTCGTCCAACTGAAATGAAATAGGATTGATGAGCCCTGTCATTAAAACACCATTTGGTTTTAAAATCCGGAAGCATTCCTTCCAAACGGGCAACACGTTTTCTACAAAAAGTATGGAACATGGATTGAAGATCAAGTCGAATGAATTGTCTTCAAAAACGGAAAGATCTTTCATATCGCCTTGAACTGTTTTTATGCCAAGGTTAAATTTATCGCTCAAGGTTTTGTCTTGTAGCAATTGCTTTTCCGAGTTGTCAAAAATTGTAACATTGGCGCCCAAAGCAGCCAGAATAGGGCCTTGTTGCCCGCCACCAGAGGCCAGTCCCAAAATTTTTAAACCCTTCAGATCGGGAAACCAATTGTGGGGAACAGATTTTGTAGGCGTCAACACAACATGCCAGTTGCCGTTTTTGGCAGCCTCCAATGCTTGTTCAGATACGGGGATGGTCCATCGGTCCTTTTTGTCAACATAAGTGTCCCAGGCCGCTTTATTATAGTTTACAATATCCATCTGTTATGCTAATTAGTGTTGTGGCTTTAATAGTTAGTTTCATTGTAGAAAGCTGTTTGCCTAAAGATAGCTAAACTTTCATTTCAACAATACTTGGGGAAACTGATTTGTGATTTCAGAAAACCTTTTACCGTTAATTCTTGGCCTTCTTGGGGTAATTGTTGCTAGGGTATTGGTGTTATCATTGCAAAACAATAGGTAGAGACACTTAAAAACCGACGAACCAAACCCTATGAATTGTATCAAGCAAATATTTGGTGTAGCACCCCATGAAGAAGGAGAGAATACATATTCGCCTTCTAAACTGGCATTGAAAATGGCCGTTGATAAAAAGACGGATTATACACCCTATAATTTTGAAAATAGAAATCAGGATTCCTCAAAGAAGATTTTGATAGTTGGAACAGAAACCGACTTATTGAAAATGGCAAACGGAACATTGTTTCAAACGGGCAACCATCCTTTTGAGTTATTTATACCCATGTTGCATTGGGAGGCTGCTGGCTTTGCTATAGATATTGCCACACCAACTGGTGATGCTATGGCATTGGAACATTGGGCCATGCCTACAGAAGATGAGGCCGTGATGGCTCTATTTGATAAATACAAATCCAAGCTTGAGAAGCCATTGAATCTTTGGGAATTGGTTGGTCAGTTGAATGACCGTAGTCCTTATGTCGCTGTTTATTTTCCGGGAGGCCATGGTGTTATTGCAGATCTACCATTCAGTGGGGCTGTTGAAAAGCTCGTTAATTGGACTGCCAAGCACAACAAACACTTCATTACCATTTGTCACGGGCCCTCGGCATTGTTGTCAACCGGGGACAGCTCTCCCTACAGTGGTTATGCTATTGCTGCTTGTCCGGATGGTATGGACAAACTGCTGCCAGCTACGGGGTATTTGCCAGGAGGCATGCCTTGGTTCTATGGGGAGAAATTAAACAGTCTAGGCATTAAGATTGTCAACAAGACCATGAATGGCAAAGTAATTGTTGATAGAAAATTGATTTCAGGAGATGGACCTAAAGCCGCCAACGAGCTGGGCATTGTGAGTTCCAAAGCGTTACTGAACGAAGCATAATTTAAAATTCATTACACCTAACCATAAAACCAAAAGTAAATAACATGGAAGCCTATTTTATCATCAGTTACGATATTGTAGATTTTGAAACCTTTCAAAACTATCCACCAACAGTCTTGAAAATTTTACAACAGTACGGTGGTGAGTTGTTGGTATCCGATACCGATGCGGTAGTAATTGAAGGAGAAAGGAAAATGATGCATGCCATCATTAAATTCCCTTCACAGGAGATGGCCATGGAATGTTTCAACAGTGAGGAATACCAAGCGGTTCGTGCATTTAGGGTCAATTCTACCAAAGACAATACCGTAATTATGGCAAAGGCATTCAATCCAAACGCCTAAATTCTTTGAACAAAAACACATAAAAAAGGCCCAGCAACTTAGTGTTAGGGCCATTTGTATATTTGGTTATTAGGTGTCTTTTTGTACGTTGCTAGGTAGAAAACCGTAATGCTTTTTAAATGCTTTTGAAAAATGACTGAGGTTGTTATAGCCCAATAGAAAAGCAACTTCCGAAACCGAGTAGTTTTGATGCAGTCGATCCAAACCAACCGCCAATTTGTTCTGCAGATGATATTGGTAAGGACTAAGCCCATAGACCTGTTTAAAATAACGCTTGAATTTGGAAAGGCTCATCCCAGATTGTTGGGCAAGTTCATCCAAACTAATGGGGTGCAAGGGGTTTTCATCCATTAAAGTGCGCACCTGTAATAAACTTTCCAAATCATCATGGTGAATATTGGAATGTTTGGAGCTGTTCAACTGCCTATTCTCGAATTTCGTAAATAAGGTATTGAGCAGCTGTAGGGAACCTGAAAACAGCAACAAGCGATTGGAACTGAGCAAGTCCATTTCTTTTACCAAATATTTAAACTGGTAATCCAAATTTTCGGCCAGATAGATGGGGTCATCACTCACAAATAAACGTTTCAAATTTGGATTGCTGTCCTCGAAGGCATTGGCCTGCAACCAATCTCTAGTAAATCCTATCTGAAATATCTTTACCTCTTCATTGGCAGGAATGTGGTATAGGCTAATGGAGGCCGAAGAGCTTAGCATGATACTGATACTGTCATAATTAAATTCGAACATTTTTTCATCTATCTGTTGGCTGATAGGGGCCTTGGTAAGATAAAAGTTAACAATAAAAAGGTCGTTGGTTGTGCCGGCAGTTTGTGTAATGTCAAAAGGATCCTTTAGTGTAAAATTCATCTGTTGTGCCCAAAACCCTTTTTGAAACTCCATATACTGCAAATGCCCTTGCCCAAAGGTTGGATTGAATACAAATGTTTCTTGGTCAATGTTACCTAGATGTTGGTGTTCCAAAAACTGATACCATTCGGTTGGTACCATAAGAGGGTAGGAAATTGTGCTTGGTGCTTTTGTCTTCATGTTAAATAAATGGCTGGTCTTGGTTCAACAAGATGCCAATGGTTCGTTGTAGGGGAATTTGGTCCAAAGATAATTAAAGAAAACCGACTTAGGTCTTTGCTAATGATGTTCCAAGTGGGAAGGAGGCAAGCTTTTTGGTTTCGAAGAGCTATGTTCTTCGAATCTAGAGGAGACATTTGGTAAAAAAGGAGCGGTTTTTTGTCTATCCAAAAAAATGAATTACTTTTACAGACCAAACGGTCGGTTTATTTATGAGTGATTCAAAAGATTTAATTGTCAAAACTGCCTTTAACCTCTTTATCAGCAAAAGTTATAATGAGGTAACCATGCAGGATATTGTCAAGGCTACAGGCCTCTCTAAAGGGGGCTTCTATCATTATTTTAGTAGTAAGGAAAAGGTCTTTGAAGCGGTGGTGAATGTCTTTATTCAACGCACAAAAGTTGAAGAATTGGCAGCCTTTTCAGAAGGAACGCTTAAAGAATTCTACAGCGCTTATATAGACGTATTGGAAAAGCGGATCATGAAATACAGGGAAGAGAGTGGAGCCTCTAAAGAGGTACTAAAGGCCAACCATTATGCCTTGGTGTTTGATGCCATCAAGCTTTTGGACGGTTTTAAGGAACGCCAAACTCAAATTCATGAAGAAGAATTGGAGCTTTGGAAAACGGTTATTGCCAAGGCCAAGGCCAGCGGAGAAATAGCCACACCGCTCACCGACGAACAAATGGCAAAGCTGTTCCTGTTTCAAAACTATGGCATTGGCGTCTATTATTTTTCGAGATCGCAGGCCGATGAAGCTTTAGAGCAGATGAAAGAACAATTTCAAGCTATTTATAAAAGTATTAGTAAGGATTAAATTTCTTTTGATCCATAGGCATACCAACCGTTCGGTTTTATAGCAATTCAATTTTTAAAAACTATACAATTTATATCCATATGGACGTTACCATCTATAAAACGAATGTGAACAATGAACATGTAGCGCAACAGGTCATTACACACTTACAGGCCATCATCCCTGATTTTATGATCAATTTTGACTTGGAAGACTGTGATAACATCTTGCGCTTGAGCGGTAACCGCATGGTTTCGGACCTTGTGATACAATGTCTGACATCCAACGGTTTTGAATGTTCCGAAATAGTCTAAACCATCCCCACTTAAATAAACGAATTTTACCAACATACCTGAGCCAGCAGGCTGCAGGTATGTTTAAATTGTAATACCTACGAAACAGAGAATGATATTCCCCCCACAACACCTCAATCGACACCTTATCTTATGTTTTTTAGTGCTAATCACGCTAACTGTTACGGCCCAAGAAAGCGCACAGGATTCTACCGTATATAAACAGTTCCATAAGTTTCCATTGTTAACCTTGGACCATTTCAATTACCCCAAAACAAGTTTTAATACCGATACCGATAGGGGAGAACTGGAAATAAACGAGCAACGCTTGACCATGCAAATCGCCTTTCCCTTAAAGGAAAAAAAGACCTATTTGTTCAATAGCATCAACTATACCTTATTCAACTATCATACAACGTTCGACCAAAGTGCCTTGGACATCCATGAGAGCTATCATTCTATTCAATTGTCTATAGGGCTTATTAGTGTGCTGCCCAAACGTTGGAGGCTTGTGTTTAATGCCATGCCTACCATAGCCTCCGATTTTCATAAACGTTTGAATTCCGACGATTTTATCTTCCAGGTGTCGGCCATGGCTACCAAAAGGGCAAGCCAAAATTTTCAGTATGGTTTTGGATTGGCCTATACTAGCCGTTTTGGAAATTTAACCATCATTCCGCTTGTGAGCCTTACTTATAAAAAAGAGAAGTGGTTGACCTCTGTGATTTTGCCGGCCTATGCAAGTCAATACTATGTGTTCAATGACAAGTACCGATTGGGGCTTAAGGCTGCGGTGTATGGTAATTTGTACAACGTGCATTTTGATGATATTACCTCCACTTTAGATTTAAACAGGCTGTCCTATTCCAGAATCACCTTGGGACCAGAGTTTCAATTTAAGCTCATTGGAGATCTTTACGTGAATACAGGATGCGGTATTGCCGTTAGGAATGTGTTTCAGGTACAAGATGACAACCTTAATACGGAATTGGATTTGGACGTAAAAAGCAGGGCCTATTTGAATATTGGACTGAGGATTTTGAAATAGGTAATCTAATTTCAAACTATAGCATACGGCTTATTTGTATCATTGGCACCTATGGCTTTGGTGGTGCCGTCATAGGTTTTATTTGAGCTGCTTTTTGAAATAAGTATTGGAACCTTAGTATTAATATGGTTTGGTTTCCTGATTGAAAAGATATCAATTGGTTGGCGCTCAAAGCTCATGAACAAGGATTTTACTAAGAAATTGCTTTGCCTATGAGCTATTCAGGGGACTGTAATATTATTTTTTAATTAATCTTTTAAATATTGATTTTGATTGATTTGAAGTTTGTATTTTCATCATATATATTCCAGGTTTAATATTAGAGAGATCAATTTTAATTGAGGCTACTCCTTTTTTTACAAGAACACCATTTATGGAGTAAATTTCATACTCTTTATCAAAATTATTATTAAAATTTAATTCTTCAACAACTGGATTAGGATAAAACAAATAATCCTCTTTAGATTCAAAAAAGTCATTAGTATTTAGTGTATTATCTGTACAATTTGTTGTGGTTGGTGTAAAAACTACAACTCCAAAGTTAATATCGTCCATACCATGAAAAATACTATTCTCAATTTCATTATTATCCTCAGTACACCAACAATTATTGGACAAATCTTGTCCGCTATATGAACTTGTGTTCTCAACATTATAAGTATAATTATTACATATTGTATTATCTGTAAATGTTGCCATTGGACTGTTTCCTGTTATTTTTAAACCAATAGAGTTATTCTTAATCGTATTTCCCCACATTATGGATGAATCACTTCCTCCACTGAAGCTTTGCTCTAATCCTATATTATTTGAAATAAAAGTTGAATTTTGTATAGTGGATGTATGGCCAACAAGTCCAATATTTGTATTTCCCTCGAAAATACATGAATCTATGAAACTTTCTACCAATTCTGCTCCAACTTCATTATTTTTAAACTCACAATCAGTTAAATTTACTTCATCGTAAAAATTAGCAATTCCTTTATTATTATCAATAAATTTTACAGATTCTATGGTAATGGGAAATTGTGGGCTTCCGTAATTTACATTAATTCCATTATTGTTAAACTGAAAAATAGAATTCTTTATGGTACTTGAAGTACTAATTTGATTATATCTTAGAGCATTATCGGCATATTCCATTAAAACGTAATCCAAAATACATACGGCATTAAATTCAAGGTTGATTTCATTCCATGAACCTTTTTGAGGATTAGAATCATTAGATGTGAATGTTATGTTATTTGTACTGTTGCCATTAGCAATTAATGACCCTTGAATGCGTAACTGAACATTATTTTCAAATTTAACAATTACACCAGGTTCAATTGTAAGCGTGTTGTTTCCAAAAATAACAGTGTTGCCAGTTATTATATAAGGACTATTTTGTGTTGTCCAGTTTGTATCTGCATTTATACCTCCACTAATAAAGGTTTGAGAACTTACGTTGGAATAAATAAAAATGATTAAAAGAAATAATTTAAATTGTGTGTTAGTTTTCATAATTCAGATTTATGTTTGATAGCATAGGGTAAAAATTAGTTGCTTATATTTATTTTGATTTTGTGATTGTTTATTTTGGCCAAATGTAGGTATTTGTTTAAATAAATTGCATGAAAAAACTGTCTTTTGTAGGCTGAGGTATATTTCAAGGTTTGCCGTGGTTGTTCTTGGTGTTGTTTGAAATACTTAGTCTTTTAGTTCCGTGACATTATAGGTAACGCTTTTATAGCCTAATTCTCCATAGGTGAAATCGCCCTCAGGCTTATGGTATATCATACTTCCTTGGCTTGGCAGCAAATAGCCATTCATCATTTTGTAGTCCTTTACAGGGGTAGACCAAGGAAAGTTATGATAGGTGTTGCCATCTGTTTCGTAGCGGTCAGAACTAATAAAATTTACCAGTTCGTGGTTCTTGTTGAAGTATAATTTGGCACTTATGGTGATGTTGCCGTTGGTAAAGTTGGCTTTGGCTACCGTATCGTTAATGGCTTCCCAACGTATCCTGTGATCAATAAGGGTTGCGGGAGCAATTACGCACATGTCGTTAAATAGGGTAACGGTTTCCCCTAGGTTCATTTGTGTGCCTTTGGCATCCACCAAAGTGATCCAGTTAAGCAACTTTACTTGAAATGTGGCGGTTTCATTTTGGTACAAATGCAGGGCAGTGGCCGGTAAGCCCATTTTGGTGGCGGTAATATAAAAATAGCGGGATGGGTTTTCATAAAAATTGTACTGCACAGATTGCACTTTCATGCCTTGGTCGTTTGGTTTGGAATGCAGCACGCCCGCAAACTCGGCCCTGAAGTTTTTTACTTTTTCCTGCCCAACAGATTTGGTGTATCGTAAATAGCCTTGCACAGGAGCGGGGAGGTGCGCGATGTCTTTTTCAGTCAAGATATCGGTTGGGAAGCTATTGTTCTCTAAAAGGTCATGTTGCACCCTGGAAGTTAATTCACGTTTTAGTAAAAAGGATCCCAAACTCACAAAAGCCACCACTATGATGAGGACATTTGGGATGCTGCCAAACTTGGCGTCTTTCCAATAGTAGACAATCAACCCTTGGGAAAGGAGTACGGCCAACATTCCAAAAAGCCAATGGTACTTGGCACCTGTGAGGTACAGTACACCGTAGATGCCGAGCAGAACCGCTGCCAGCAGCCATACCATGCCTGTAGGTTTTGAAATGGGCAACCTGAGATCTTTTAATTCAGCCAAGCCAAACGCTTTGGCAAATCCAAACAAATGGATAAGTGCGTGGAGTAGCATGAAGAAGACAAAGGCAATTCTCATAAGGTGTCTCTTTTGTTCTCTTTAGTAATCCTCTGGACAAACCGAGGGATTTGCAACATATCAAATCCAATAATATACAGCTCCGAAGTTTGTTCCAGAAGTTGGTTGAGGTCTTCATACGGGACCTTTTCACGGTAAATAAGGGGCTTTTGGATGTGGTAGGAGCTGTATTCGTTTGTAATGTCTGCCATCGATTTCCAATTGCCTGTGGAAAGGCTTGTGGTTTCCGTCCATATAATGATGTTGGGCACAAGTTCCGTGATGTCCAAAACCTTGGTGTTGGTTGGATAACACAGCACAGAAACATGGTCATAAAGCTTTTTGAAATCGGGTTGACTGGTATAAATCCGCCAAGAGTTGATGTCTGGGATGTTTGAAATCTCCTCAAGGTCGTTTTCGGCCAAAGTGTCCACCGTCAGGGGTTCCAATGCTTTGGCATTTGCTTCCGCAGCACCCCAATACCGTTTTTGCCGCGCATAGGAAAGGGCGCCTATTCTTTTCAGGATCATGTTGTTCATGCCATCTACCGTGGCGTGCTCTGAGTTGGGATAGTAACTAAAGGCGCCTTCATCGGCCACATAGTATTTGTCGAAGCTCACCTTGATGAAGTTGGCAATGATGTCTTTTGCAGCTTTTCGGTCTTCAGCAGAGGCATCTTTCCATAAACAGGCCAGGAGCATTTTAATCCCTTTGGCCTGCTTCAAATTCCATTCGTGTACCCATTCCAGTTCATCATCCGCCGGCATGGGGACTTTCAGCCCTTCAAGGGTAGCCCCAAACAGTTTGTCACCGTATCTCAGGGGAAATTCCTGGTAGATATCCTTGCCATTGGTGTCCCGAAATTTCTTTACAATGGAATAGCTGTTGTTGATATCAAATTTCAATAATTCCTTGGTTTTTGTGTGTTTTGGACCCCATAAGCCGGTTTCTGCATCCTGAAAATTGTACATCCATTGTAAAATGGTTTGTTTCCATTCGGGAGTAAAGTGGTACAGGCCGTTTCTTTCAATAACATTATTGGGCTCTACATTGCTGAAGATGTCCCGAGCAAAGTGAAACGAGGTTTGGGGGAATTTGGCTCCCAATCGGTTCATATAGGAAATGTCGTTGAGGTAAGCTTCCAGTTTTTGGGGCGTGTTGATGTTATCGAGAAAGGAGAGGGGGTATTTCAGTTGTAACGGTTTGCTTGTGGAATCTTGCAAGGCTTCCAGATGCATTACCATATTTTCGGTGTTGGAAAAGTAGGTGCAAAACGGCGCGGAACTGTCCATAAAGGCTCCAGTTTCTGGGTTTTGAAGGTTGAGATAAAAGTCAATTTCGTCCTGCTTGCTCTTAAAGTTGGGTATTTTTATAAGGTTCTCTTTATTGCTCAAGAAGGCATGGTATTTTGAAACGCCTTGAAGGGCCTCCAAATAATGGCCCTTGCCAATCAAATAGCCAAAACCAACCATATGAAACTCAAATTCGCCCATATAATAGCCATCTTCCTGTAAATGTTTATTCATTTTGAAGAGTTCCTTGACCTGCGACTTGACTCTTAATGACACAAAGATGCCTGCTATGATTGTGACTAAAAGCAGGCTTAGCAGGCCCCATGAAGCATATCTTTTTAGTTTCATTTTAAGTTGGTTTGGTTGGTGGTTACATAGTAGTTCTAGGTTTTATTGGATAGCATCTCCATTGTTTTTTGGACTGTTTCTTCAAAGGTTTTATAGTCACCCTGTTCGAATTTTTTTAATTCAGAAATGATTTCGGGAAGGTATTTGAAGGCGCGGTATTCGGTATAGTCGGTAAGTAGTTTTTGGGCATGGGCCTTGTTTCCCATTTTTTCAGAAATAACCACTTCGCCTGCTCTTACAAAATGTTCGTAAACACAGACTTTCCATGAGTTGTACCCTTGTGCTTTCATTTGGGGTTTTATGGGAATAAAGAGGTGTTCCGTTTGCTTGAACAAGCTATCCGGCAATTGCGCGACAACTGGATTTACAAAGGAATGGCCAAATTCATGGACACTTAGCTCTTGCAGTTTCTCTTCATTGGCAAAACCCATTTGGAGGTTGGAGGTATCGCTTAGATCCTGAACATCGGTGGCTCCAAAAACATTAAATACCGTGGTTTGGTTGTTATCGGTAATTCTTATTCCAAAGCCCATTCCTTTTGGGGTTGTTAAACTTGGGATTAGGGCATAGCTGTCAAATTTCTTCTGGTAAAAGGATTCCATGGTGTTGATGAAATTCCCTTCGGGCAAACTGTTTTCTATTTCTTGAAGGGCCCTATCATAGTAAACTTTTGAATTGCTTATATAGGCATCAAAATTGATTTCTTTTGAAAATGCATTTAAGCCGTTCAAGAAAATTTGGACATTCTTTTTGGCTTCTTCAAGGTCTTTGTTTTTAGAGAAATTGATATAATAACTTTCCTTGATTTTAGGAGTAAGTTTGGCGTTAGGAACCTCCTCGGTTTGGAGCAATAAGGCGTTTATATAATCCAGCCATAAATGGTCGGCCACGGAGAAGCTTTTGGCCAGGTTTTCACTGGAGGCAAAAGCCTGATATTCTTGGTAGATTTTATAACCGTATCGATGCCATTCCTTTTTGGGTATTGTTTTGCCATCCGCTTCAATGGTTTTATTTTCAATATCGACCCCTTCAAATTCTATAAAATAGGCAAGACCTATCAATTCTATATTCTTATGGAAGCTTAGCTCCAGCTTTTCTGTTTTTAAGGGCTGTGGTCCAAATGATGTAAATACGAATAAACTTAGGCCTGCAATAAAAAAGAGGTGTTTCATTATTGGTGTTTTGGTTGTGTAATGGTTTGTTGCCAAATGCATTGGGGTTTGAAAAGTTCATTATTTAAGGTCCACATCAAGATATTTCATCACCGCTTTGTTGCCATGTAATAAGTTTTTTGGTTTGGAACTGTTCTTATCAAACACTTTCAAGTCTTCTTCATGTAATATGGTCACAAAGTCTTCTTGGTAACCTTTATCGCTGAGAACCTCACTATTGTCCAGTTTTAGGTAATGTGAGAAAAAATTGTACATCGCAGTTCGTTTGGAAAAACCGTAATCGTGTTTTTCCAAGTGTAAATGCACATTTGCTACTTTAGACGCTTCACCATACATAGCATATACTTTTTGAATATATGGATATTCCACTTGTGGCGTGTTGCGTGTCCAATCATCCCCGTCTGATACTAATAACATCGGTCTTGGGGCACATAGGGCGGCAATTTCCACATTATTGGTTTGGTGGTCGTGATTTTTATGAATGGGCATGCCACTTTCGCAAACGCAGCCGCCAAAAAAGTGTGCTGATACCTGAACCACGGGAGCCGAGGCCTTGATGCGATCATCAATGGCCGTTAAAATAAAGGTTTGTGTGCCGCCACCAGAGCCCCCCGTCATTCCTATACGCTCGGGGTCTACATCTGGGCGAGACACTAAATAGTCGAGGACCTTTTTACTGTTCCAGGTCTGAAGGAGCATAGCTATAGGGATGTCATGTTTTACTTGGGTGCATTCGCCATAACCTACCATGTCATAGGCAAATACTACGGCTCCCATACGTGCCAATACTGCGCAGCGATTTTGAATGTATTCTGTAAAACGCTTGTTTTTTAAATGGCCGTGAGGGCTTAAAATGGCGGCATGTGTTTCGTTGTTGTTTATAGGTCTGTAGAGGTTTCCCGTGATATAAAAGCCAGGGAAACTTTCAATGGCGATATTCTCTACAATATACCCGTCCATTGTTTTCGTCCCTTTAATAATGGTATTAAAGTTTCCTGAGATATTCGGCATTTTTTCAAGCTGTAGGCCTTCAATGATCCCTTTTCTAATTCTATTGGCTCTTGCTTCCCAGGAGGGTAAATCATCCCATTCCGAAGCAAAGGTTTTCATCCTCAATGCGGCTTCGTCTTCCGTCCAATAGTTGCCCTTGCACAGTAGTGTTTCTTGTCCCCAAATGGGTATGTTACAGAAAACAGTGAGTACTATGCATATGAATAGTTTCATAGTGTGGTGTGGGGGTTGGTGTTTTGGAAAGGTTTGTTTAACGGCATGGTTTGGAAGTTGTTACCTTAAAGATAATGAAAGAGATGTGAATTTTAACGCTTGTGGTTGATTTTCAGTAAGAAGCAGTTAAAATAAGTTGAGCGACGCTTTGGGAAGCGTATTGTTTTTAGTTGATTTTAAAAATAATGTCCTCCAAAAGGTTGGCGCAAATGTGGATACGTTTGCTAATTTCCTTTAATTGGGAGAGTATTTCCTTGTGCATGAGCACATGTGGCATGTCTTGTTCCTTAAACAATAATGCTAAGGCATTGGCATAGGCTTTTATGAGGTCATTGCCCAAATGGATGATTTGGTCTATGTTTCTTAGGACGTCTTCATACTGTTTGGCTTCTAGTTTTTTGAAGCCTTCGGTAAGCTGTTCCATTTGCTGTTGCAGTAAATCGAAGAGCTTGCTGTACTCACTTAAATTATAGATTTGATAGGTGTCTATTTCCACCATTAAATGTTTAACACTTAAAGTGACCCAATACAATTGGTTGTGTTCCCTGCTGATGGCTTCTTTGTCAATGGGTGTGATAAAGGTGGCATTCAGCTCTTTTAGATTGGCTGAATAACTTTTTTTTGCCTCGGCAATCAATCCAAGTAAGGCGTCCTGGTTTTTTGGGGCATTCTCTACATAAAAATTCCCCAAAGCTTCTATGATATGTTGGGTTTGTAGGCTTTGTTGTACCAGCGCATTGAAGAAGTTTATTTCTTTGGGTAAAATCCAGCTTTTTAGTTTTTGTAATATCATGGGTTTAAAAAATTCGTGTGATTAGGAAACAATAGAGGAGTCCCAAAAGGAATGATATTGGGATGTTTAACAGCCATCCCTTTAGGATGGAACCGGCCACCATCCAACGCACGTGCTTTGGACGTTCGGCAGCACCCACACCCATTAGGGAAGTAGTTACTACTTGGGTAGTGGAGGTTGGGGCCCCAATCAAGGAGGAGCCAAGTATCACGGTGGCGGCGCTTATTTGGTCGGTAATGGAATGGATCAATTTCACCTTATAAATATCAAACCCCACCGTTTTTATAATGCTCCAGCCCCCAAAAAGGGTGCCCAAAGTGATGGAACTGGCACAAAGTAGAATCACCCAAAGAGGGACTGTAAATTCCGAATACATGTTATTGGCCAATAACAACATGCCAATAACCCCCATGCCTTTCTGGCTGTCGTTTGTTCCGTGACTGAATGCGAGCCAGCTTACCGTGATATATTGGGTAAATAGAAATAGCTTTTTAGATTTTGAAGAAAAACGCTTCAAGATTGAAAGGAAGAGCTTCATCATCAAAAAACCAACAATAAAGCCTGCCAAAGGCGAGAAGGCCAAACCAATGAGAATTTTGGTAAACCCTTCCAAATGCCCATTTTCCAAAGCCGAGAATCCCCAATTGATATAGTTGCTCCCTAGGGCAAAAATAGCCGCTCCTACAAGACCACTGGTAAGGGAGTTGGATGAGGAACTGGGCAGCCCGAACTTCCAGGTGATGAGGTTGTAAGATATGGCAGCCATGATGGCGGCCAAAACCACGCTTTGGGCCAAATGGCTGCTGGTATCGCTTATATCTACAAACTCTCCAATGGTATTGGCCACAGCAAGACCACCCAACAATGGCCCTAAAAATGTAAACAGGCACACGATAAAAATAGCTCTTCCGGGAGACATGGTGCTTGAGGCAATTGCGGTTGCTACCATATCTGCCGCATCGTGGAAACCGTTGGTAAAATCGTAAACTATCACTAGCCCGATTCCTAAAACGAGCATCATATTGAAGTTCAAAACCTAGGTGAATGATTGTTTTAGTTGTTTATAAATGCAAAGGCCTCATCCAATTGCGACACGTCAAAATAGCGTTCCAATCTTCCCTTGCTGGCTCTTTGAAAAAACAGATTGTCAATAGGTACCAATGCTTTTATAATTTTGGAATGCGCCACTATGGCAAGATGCCCCAATTGTTTGTAATGCCTCAATGCCCAAATAGAGTCTTCCATAAACGCTTTAACGCTGCTATGGCTTAATTTTAATTCGTCAAGTTTTACCAATACATTCACTTGCTCAAAACCTTCGTCAAGTTTCTTCTGAAACCACTTTTGGCAGAGTTGTTCATCGGTTTCTGAAAATCCATCAATGACTTCTATGGCCAATTGGTTGTCCTGAAATGTTTTTAACTGCTCAATCATAAACTGTCTATTTTAAGTTATAAATGACTTTTGGTGTAGGTTAAAGTATCTATGGTCACTTATATTTTACGTGTATTGTATGAAAGTGCAATATCGCGTAATGTTGTAGTGTAACGGCGATAAGAATGTGACTTCTAAGGTACTAAAAATCGGGCAGAATGTTGTTGGTTTCCGTAAATCCTTTTTGGGAGGCATTTAAAGTTAATTCATTTAAATTTCAGATGAAATTTTGACCATTAAATGAGTTCTTTATCTTGAACTTAACCAATATTTTCGTTGAAATGCAGGGTGGCTGTTTGCTGGATTGTTCACTCCGACCTTCAGGGCATTGCAAACGTGAGTATTATAAATTATTTATTTTTTACGTCTTTTTTTTGTAAAATTCATTTTTTAGAGCGAAGTTTATTGACGCTAAGCTAATTTTCTCTTTACACTAACTAAAGCGCCCATTGACTACAGATTGTTCTGATAAATCACTTTGGAGCCAATTAAAGGAAGGTTCTACCCTTGCTCTAGGTACCTTATACGATAGGTACGTAGACGAGCTGTATGTGTATGGGTGTAAAATAACTTCTAAAGAAAGTATTGTAAAGGATAGCATCCATGATTTGTTTTTGGACCTTTATAAATATCGCCAAAATCTCTCGGAAACCGATAATGTCAAATTCTATCTGTTAAGGGCACTCAAGAATAAAATCCTAAAGAATCCCGAGTTCAAAAAATCCCAAACCCAAGAAGTCTTCACCCTTAATAAGGATTATGGCACAGCCAAAGAACAGTCTATTGAGGAGTTGGTAATCTTGGATGAAATTACCCAAGAGAATTCTTCCAAATTAATGCAGGCCCTAAACTTACTTCCCAAAAGACAAAAGCAAGGGGTGATTCTTAAGTTTATTCAAAATAAGGATTACGAAGAGATTGCAGATATTATGAATGTGAATGTGGAAACTTCAAGAACCATCATTTACAGAGGCCTAAAATCCCTGAGAAAGGCCTTTTTGCTATTTTGCTTGATATTGATGATTTCGTAATACGAAAACATTGTAACTTCCTAATTGTGTAATTTTTAGTGCTCTTTTTTGAAAATTCCTAAATTTTTTTGTCTATAAAATGTGTATGTCTGACTTTATATAATAAAGACCTAGAGTTTTTTTATATAAACTATCATGACAGCATTCCATAAAAAATCAACTACAGACTCACTTTCGGAAGACGAAAAATACCTGCTTAAAAAGCGCATTTTTAAGTCGGTTCACCAATATAAACGAAGACGTTTTTTAGGCAAAGTATCTATTGCGGCTTCTTTGGTGATTGGTTTGGGCATTGGAGCCAAAGCTGTGTTCTTTTCAACAGACAAACAGGTAGGAACCTACACCGAATTGGCCAATAGTCTGGAGGTAGATTCCATTTCGGAGGTAAGCTTGGTACTTCAGGAGCGCACTATTTCGGTAGCCGAGGACGATCAGGTGATTTCCTATAATAAAGAATCCAACAAAATTTCTATTGGAAACGATAAAAGTGTAGATAAGGATTTGGCCTCGGTAATGAACACCTTGGTGGTGCCTTATGGAAGACGCACCGAATTGCAATTGTCTGACGGGACTAAAATTTGGGTGAATTCAGGATCTAAATTGATTTACCCTTCAGAATTCAAAGAAGATAAAAGAACGGTTTACTTGGAAGGGGAAGCTGCCTTTGATGTGGCCCATGACAAGGAACACCCGTTTATTGTTCTTACCCAAGGTCAAGAAATTGAAGTATTGGGAACCGTTTTTAACGTGAGCAGTTATGCCGATGAACCTTCGGTGAATACCGCACTTCAAAGTGGAAAGGTTAAAATTAGCTACCACAAACCAGGCTTGCTTACAAAAACAGAGTCTGTGACCTTGTTGCCAGGCAATGTGGCTTCTTACAGCAGACATAAAAAGTCTATAGTGACCAAGGCAGATGAGAATATCAACAAATACTTTTTGTGGAGAGACGGCTTGATTGTCTTTAAAAATGACAACCTGGGCTATATCCTAAACAGACTATCCAAATACTATAATGTCGAGATTCAGATAGAGGATGAGCAGCTTAAAAACCAAAAATTCTCAGGATATCTGGATTTAAAGGACAGTGTAGGGCAGGTGTTGGAACTGATCAAGCAGTCTACAGAGTTTGAATTTGAAAACCGTAACGGAAAATCCATTTATGTATATACCACTAAAACAGAGTCGCCTATGAAATAGTACCCTATAAAAAAAACCGAAAGATGCGCCAACATCTTCCGGTACACTTTAATATCACTTAGTCAGTAATACTAATTAACTAATACAACAAAATTATGAATAAAATTCATTTTGCTCCACTATTGCGGGGAGAAATACTGATATTCAGAAAATACGTCATTATTTTTATGAAGATATTTTTGCTAACACTGGTTTTTGGGCTTACAAGCGCCTTTGCCAATACCACTTTCGCTCAGAAAATAGATATTAACAAAACCAATGTACCCATTGAGGAATTGTTCAATGATATTCAGAAAAAGAGCGAGTATGTCTTTTTTTACAATGACGAAATTCTGCAACGCAACTATAAAATTTCAGTTCAGCTCACAGGAGCTTCCATAGAAGAAATCCTAAATATTGCTTTTGGGAAGTATCCTTTAGAGTATAGTATTAACGAACGTCAGGTAGTCGTTAAGGAAAAAGCACCTGAAGCCGTTATTGAGCAAACTGCTACAAAAACAAAAGCTGTTCAAAAAATTACCATTTCAGGAACCGTAAAAGATAAATCTGGAATGCCACTGCTTGGGGCCAATATTATTGAAAAAGGCACCAGCAATGGTACGTCTACCGATTTTGATGGAAATTTCACTCTTGATGTGAATCCTGGTGCTACGTTACATATTTCTTATGTAGGGTTTGTGCCTCAAGAAGTTGCGGTTGGCAACCAAACTGTTTTCAATATTGCTTTGGAAGAGGATGCTGCCGCTTTGGAAGAAGTGGTAGTAGTAGGATATGGGGTGCAACGTAAAAGTGACCTTACAGGTGCGGTGGCCCAAGTAAAATCGGAAGATTTGGAAAACAGAACGGTTATCAATACCCAACAGGCACTTCAAGGTAAAGCTGCAGGGGTGCAAGTTGTACAGACTTCTGGAGCACCTGGTGCCACGGCTTCCATTAGAATACGTGGGTATAGTTCCAACTCAGGTTCCGATCCTTTATTTGTGGTTGATGGATTAAGAACCCAAGATATTGGGGCCATAGACCCCAACAATATTGAAAGTATCGAAATCTTGAAAGATGCCGCTTCGGCTGCTATTTATGGAGCTCAGGCTGGGAATGGGGTTGTCCTTATTACTACCAAAAAAGGGAAGTCTGGTATCGGGAAAATGGATTACAGTTTTCAATATGCTGTGAATGAGCTGAGCAATGTTCCAGATGTAATGAATGCAGAGCAGTACATTAATTATATGACCGAAGGGAATATTATCCCTGAAAGTGAACTTGATAATTTATATGATGGAGTTACCGATACTGATTGGGTAGACGTGGCTTTTGAAACTTCTTTGATGCAAAAACACAACTTGGGCTTCCAAAACGGAAATGACAAAGGCTCTTATTATTTGGCATTGTCTTATTTGGATCAAGATGGTATTGTAAAAGGGGACAGCGATGTGTATACCCGTGTCACTGGAATGATCAATGGGGATTATAAAATCAACGATTGGTTAAGAGTGGGAACAACCAATACCATTGAAAAATGGGAAAGTAAATTTGTTTCTGAAAACTCTGAGTACGGAAGTCTTTTGGCAGCGGTAATGACCATGGATCCATTAACACCTAATCTGTATTCACCAGACGAAATTCCTGCCTTTATGCAAAATTTGCTGGACAATGGAAAAGTACTGCTTACTAATAAAAATGGGGATTACTATGGGATCTCTCAAATTTTTGAGTCGGAGCAGGTGCACCCAGGAATCATGAGGGATAATTCGAAGAACAAGAATGATGGAGGGAACATTTTAGGAACGATGTTTGCCGATATTATGCCGTTTAAAGGATTTACCTTCACTTCCAAACTTGGGTACCGAGGAGGCTTTACAAATAACTATTCCTTTGGGGATATTTATTATGCCAATGCCGTGACCTACAGGGATAAAATCAATCTGAGCAGAACCACTTCCAACAATATCTATTACCAGTGGGAGAACTTTATGAACTATATGTTCAATATCAAGGACCACAATTTCACAGCAATGCTAGGTACCTCATACCAGCACAATGAGATTACTTCGGTAAATGGTGGTGCCGATGAAATTACCCGTAACGATCCTGCCTATTGGGATTTGGATTTTATCACGGATTCTGCAACCCGTACCGTAGGTGGTAACAGTTTTTATACCCGCCAAATGTCCTATTTTGGAAGGTTGAGTTATAACTATTTGGAGAAATATCTGTTCCAAGCTTCTGTAAGACGTGATGCTAGTGATACGTCTTTCTTGCCAGAGAGCAACCGTTGGGGAACTTTCCCATCCTTCTCTGCGGGATATGTGATCACCAAGGAAGAATTTTTTCCAGAGATCAAACATTTGGACTTCTTTAAAATTAGAGCCAGCTGGGGGCAAAACGGTAGTACCGGTCCTTTAGGGAATTTTGCCTACCGTGCCGCTATTGGGTCTTCGTCCAGCTATCCATTCTCAAATGCTTTGATTTATCAAGTAGCGTCTTCGCCTTCAACTTTGAACAATGAGGACTTGACTTGGGAGACTTCAGAGCAGTTGGATATTGGTTTCGATATTCGTGCTTTCAATAGCAGATTGACCATTTCTTATGATTATTTTCAAAAGAAAACCGAAGACCTTTTGGTGGCCATTACACCGCCGTATGAAACTGGGGTAGGGTCTACCGTGGTGAATGCCGGTAATGTAAACAATGATGGTATCGAGATTGAAGTGGGATGGAACGACCGTATTGGAGAAGATTTTTCATATGGTATTCGTGGAAACCTTGCCACATTGAACAACAAGGTAACCTATTTGGATCCTAGTATTTCAAGAATTTCAGGAGCGTCTTACCATACCAACCAAGGGATTACCGCTTTTGAGGAAGGTTATCCAGTGTGGTATTTTAGAGGTTACGAGTTGGAGGATATCGATGATGCTACCGGAGATCCAATTTTTAGAGATCAGTTGACCATTGACACCGATGGTGATGGAAAACCAGATACGGCCGATGGTATTATCAACGACGATGATAAAACCAACATAGGAAGCGCAATCCCAGATTTTACATATGGTATTACCTTGACGGCTAGTTTTAAAGGATTCGATTTCACCGTTTTTGGAGCAGGATCGGAAGGAAATGACATTTTCAATGCCTTAACACGTACCGACCGCCCAAGAGGAAACAAATTGACGACTTTTTACAATGACCGTTGGACACCAGATAATACAGATGCATCTAGACCTAGACCAAACGCCAATGGCGAGGATAAGTACTGGATAAGTGATGCCGCGATTTTTGATGGCTCTTACTTTAAGATCAAGCAAATTCAGTTGGGATATTCCTTGCCAAAGTCGTTGTTGGATAAAACCTTTATCAGTAACTGTAGATTTTACGGCTCTTTGGAAGACTGGTTTGTGTTTACAAAATATCCGGGAATGGATCCAGAGGCCTCTGCAGGAGCTGTATCTAGCCTAGGAGTAGACAAAGGAGCCTATCCAATTTCAAGAAAGGCAGTATTGGGAGTCAACATAACTTTTTAAACCGATGATTATGAAAACTAAATATTTAAACACTTACAAACGCCTCTTTTTGGTGATGATAGCCGCAGCTTTTTTGGGTTGTGAGTCTAATTTGGATATTGAGCAACAAGGGGTGACCAGTTCGGAGAATTTCTACCAGTCCGATTCCGATGCTTTGGAAGCCATTGCGGCCGTTTACGAATCGTGGAGAGGGTCTTTGTACACACAGTATTTTTTGAAAAACCTCTTGTCAGACGATATTCATTGTGGGGGAGGAGCTAGAGGTGATAATTCACAGTTTGAGCAGCTCAATGAATATAATTTCACGCCTGCCAATACTTCAGTAAGTGATCTTTTTGCGACTTATTACAACGTAATCTATCTGTCTAACTTGGTGATTAACCGTGTGGGGTCTGATACAGAAATAAGACAAAGGGCCGTAGCAGAAGCGCATGCTATTAGAGGTGCCGTATATTTTGATTTAATTACCCTTTGGGGAGAGGTGCCTTATGTAATCAGTGAACTTTCTCCTGAAGAGTACCAACAACCAAACGGATCTCTTTCAGAGCTTTGGGCTTTGGTGGAAGACGATTTAACCTATGCCATAGATAGTGGTGCGTTACCAACTAAGGGAAGCGCGGAGGATATGGCAGAACCGGCAAGATTAACAGTGGAGGCGGCAAAATCTTTCTACGGAAAAGCATTGTTGTTTCAAGAGCGTTATGCCGAATCTGCTACTGTTTTAAAAGAGGTAATCAATTCTGGAAACTTTCAACTGTATCCAACTTTTGACGATGTACTTCGCGAGGTTTCAGATTTTTCTTCTGAATCAGTTTTCGAATATAATTCCTTAAATGATGCCGCCAATCCATGGACGCAGGGAAATTTGTTGTGGGGAATTATGCATGGATGGAGAAGTGATAAATTGAATCTGTTTGGCTATTTCGGGGGCTTGCACCCAATTTATCCTGCTGGTTGGGGTTTTGCAAATCCAACTGAGGAACTATACAGTGCTTTTGTGGAAATGGAAGGACCTCAAGGGGTAAGATTGCAAGGGACCATCAAAACGTATTATGAACTTTTAGGAATGTACATTGCGCTTAACGAAGGAAGTAGTGTGTATGGAAATGAGGGGTATTTTAATTGGAAGCACAGATATGTAGGTTATGAGGTTATTGAAACATCCTATGGCTTTACCACCACTGCAAATATTAGAGTGATGCGTTATGCCGAAGTGTTGTTAATGGCGTCTGAGGCGTGTTTACAATCAGGTGATACGGCGAGTGCGTTGCAATATATCAATGAGGTGAGATCTCGTGTTGAATTACCAGCCTTAGGTGCAGTGACCTTACAGGATATTAAAAAGGAAAAGCGCTTGGAATTGTGTTTTGAAGGTATACGCTACCAAGATTTGGTTCGTTGGGGAGACACCGATGCACTTTCGGAAAGAGGCCATGAAATTCCAATCTTTAGTGGTTTGAACGCCGATGGGTCTTTTAATGTCACCTATCCCTACAGCAATCCAAACTACGGATTCCAGGCCAAGCACAATTTGTTGCCATTCCCAGAACACGAAATGAATGTTAACCAAAATATTAACCAGAATCCTGGGTGGTAAGCTCCCAAAATTCAAACTAAAACAATAACAATGAACAAACTATTTTTAGCACTGTTACTACTTTTTACAAGTATGTCAATATCGGCGCAGCAAGCCTTGTTTGGTGGTGCCGAAATCGTGTCGCCAGAAATCCATGACAACGGAACGGTTACTTTCAGGGTCAAGGCACCTGCAGCCAATGAAGTGAAGCTTGTGGGAGACTGGATGCCTATGGAAGGTTGGGTTAGAAAGCCGCAAGCCATGAATAAGGATGCCGAAGGTCTTTGGACGCTTACCACTGCTACCTTATCACCAGATTTATACAGTTACAATATTGTTGTAGACGGTGTCATGACTACCGATCCTAGTAATGTTTATATGATCCGCGATGTGAGTTCTGTGTTCAGTGTGTTTATCGTTGGAGGTGGTAAAGCCGATATGTATGAGGTGAATGAAGTGCCTCACGGTACAGTGGCCAGACGTTGGTACGATTCTCCTGGGAATAATATGAAGAGACGATTAACGGTTTACACCCCTGCAGGCTATGAAACCAGCAAAAAAGATTATCCTGTATTCTATTTGTTGCACGGTATGGGAGGTGATGAAGAAGCTTGGATTGCTTTAGGAAGAACAGCCCAAATTATGGACAACCTTATCGCACAAGGAAAAGCAGAACCTATGATTGTAGTAATGCCTAACGGAAATGTGGCTCAACAAGCAGCACCGGGAGAGTCTCCAAAAGGGCTTTATAAGCCAACCATGCGTTTAGATCATACCATGGATGGTAAAATGGAAGAGACTTTTAAGGATATCATGACTTTTGTGGAAAGTAATTATCGCGTTAAAAAAGGTATGGACAATACGGCTATTGCAGGATTGTCAATGGGAGGGTTCCACTCTTTGCACATTTCAAGATCCTACCCAAAAACTTTTGGTTATGTAGGATTGTTTTCTGCGGCAGTAAAACCTATGGAAGGCACCACTTCAAAATTTTATGAGGATATGATGACTTCCATAAAAGCTCAAAACAAAAATGGTTACAAGCTGTACTGGATTGGAATGGGAAAAACAGATTTCTTATACCAAGGAATGGTAGAATATCGCAAGGAATTGGATGCCATAAACATGAAGTATGAATATCACGAAAGTGAAGGAGGGCATACTTGGACCAACTGGAGAGACTATTTATGCGTTTTTGCCCCAAAACTTTTTAAATAGTCTTAGGAATGAAAAAAATATTTGGATTAGTTATATGTATTTTTCTTGCTCAACTCGGCCATGCACAGTGGCCGGGTATGGGTATAGTTGAGTACAAATCAATGCCCAGTAAAATCCTGAAAAAGGATCGGGAATATGCCATTTACTTGCCTAGGGATTACAAAACCAATACCGATAAAAAATATCCAGTGCTTTATTTGTTGCACGGAGGAGGAGGTAGCCATACCGATTGGCCTAAACAAGGTAGCTTGGAAGGCGTTGCTAATCAATTGATCACTTCAGATGCGGCGGCCGAAATGATCATTGTGTGTCCAGAGGCAGGAAAGGATTTTATGAATTACTTCAACAATCCTGATTGGAGGTATGAAGATTATTTCTTTGAAGAATTGATCCCTTATATCGAAAGCAATTACCGTGTGATTGCCGATAGGCAACATAGAGCCATTGCAGGATTGTCTATGGGAGGTGGTGGTTCTGCCGTCTATGCGGTGCACCATCCAGAAAAATTCTCTTCGGTATATATTATGAGTGCTTACCTAAAGCGCCAAACAGAATTGTTTTGGATAGATTTTAATGAGCCTACCCAGAAGAAGATCCATCAGTTGGTAGAAGACAATAACCCTATGGATTATTTAAAAACTGTGGATGCGGCGAAGCTTGCGCAAATAAAAGAACTGAAGTGGTTTATCGATTGCGGGGATGACGATTTTACATTCGGTCCCAATATGGAATTTGTAACTGTTCTTAGGGAATTGCAAATACCGTATCAATTGCGCATTCGTGATGGCAACCACACTTGGGACTATTGGCACTCAGCCCTGTATTTGGCCCTGCCATATGTGTCTAACTTTTTCAGAAGTTAGAAAAGAGAATTTAAATAGGATAATCAAAACTAACATATCAATCATTGCTTTGATGCTTCAGAAATGAAGGTGTCATGGGATGAAATTGTCAAATAATTAAACTAAAAAACCAATGAAAACGAAATTGATACCATTGTTTTTCGGTGCCATGGCACTAATGGGATGTGGAGATAAAGAAACGCAGGAAGCACCCGCAAAACCTACCGTGGATGTAGATGCCATGATAGGCAAAATGAGCTTGGAGCAAAAGGCAAAACTTGTGGTGGGAACAGGAATGGATTTTCATATTCCAGACTCTATCTTAAGCAAAATGCCAAAACCTCCGGTAGATCCAGATACCGCTTATGCGGATATGGTAAAGAGAATTAGAACCTATTTGCCAGGCGCAGCGGGGAACACTTCTGAATATCCAGAAATAGGCATTACTACCCAAGTTTTGGCCGACGGACCTGCAGGTTTGCGTATCTCCCCAACCAGAAAAGATGATGACAATACTTATTACTGTACAGCATTCCCAATTGCTACGGTTTTGGCGTCTACTTGGGATACCGAATTGGTAAACGAAGTGGGTAAAACCATGGGGAAAGAAGTGTTGGAATATGGTGCCGATGTACTATTGGCGCCAGGGATGAACATTCAAAGAGATCCATTGTGTGGACGTAACTTCGAGTACTATTCCGAAGATCCTTTGGTAACTGGTAAAATGGCTGCGGCTATGGTGAACGGGATTCAGTCCAACGGTGTTGGGACTTCTGTAAAGCACTTTGCTGCCAATAACCAAGAAACCAATCGTATGTCTACCAATACTGTGGTAAGCGAACGTGCTCTTCGTGAAATTTACTTGAAAGGGTTTGAAATTGCAGTTAAGGAGTCGCAACCTTGGACCGTGATGTCTGCCTACAATAAAATCAATGGGCAATATGTGTCTGAAAGCAAAGATTTGCTGACCAATATTTTAAGAGAAGATTGGGGCTTTGAAGGCTATGTAATGACCGATTGGGGTGGTGGAAGTGATATTGTTACCCAAATGGAAGCTGGTAATGATTTGATCATGCCGGGGCAAAAAGAGCAAATTGAAACTTTGATCAAAGCTGTTGAAGAGAACAAAATGGATGAGGCTGTTTTGGATAAAAACATCAAAAGAATTTTGGAAATCATGGTGAAAACACCTCGATTCAAGGGGTATGATGTGTCTGGAAAACCAAACTTGAAAAAACATGCAGAGGTAACTAGACAAGCAGCTACTGATGGGATGGTGCTTTTGGAAAATAAAGACAATACTTTGCCTTTGACGGATGTTAAAAAAGTAGCGGTTTTTGGAACCACATCTTACGATTTCATTTCAGGAGGTACCGGTAGTGGCGATGTAAATGAAGCCTATACCATATCACTTATTGACGGTTTGAAAAATGGCGGGTTCCAAATCAACGATGCACTTCAAACTACCTACGAGGCCTACATTAAGGATGCTAGAGCTAAACAAGGAAAGCCAGACAATTGGTTAGCGGCTATTATGGGAGCTAAGGATCCTGTGGCTGAAATGCCTATCAAGGCTCAGGACGTTTCAAAAGCAGCTGAAAGTTCAGAAATCGCTTTGATTACTATTGGAAGAAATTCTGGTGAAGGTGGAGATCGTAAGCCTGAGGCTGGAGATTTCTACTTAACCAATACCGAAAAACAATTAATTGCAGAGGTTACTAAAACCTTCCATGCAGCGGGTAAAAAAGCCATCGTAGTATTGAATGTAGGTGGTGTGGTTGAAACCAAGAGCTGGGCACAGATTCCAGATGCAGTGTTGTGTGCATGGCAACCAGGACAGGAAGCTGGAAATTCGGTAGTGGACGTAATTTCTGGAAAAGTGAACCCTTCTGGGAAATTGGCGATCTCCTTCCCTGTAAAATATGAAGATGCGCCTTCTTCAAAATCTTTCCCTGGATATTCCATTGAAGGAGAAACAGGAGACGAGGAAGATCTTTCAGGATTTTCATTTATGAGAAGAGTGCCTTGGGAAACTGTTTATGAGGAAGATATCTATGTAGGATATCGTTACTACAACACCTTTGAGGTACCAGTAGCCTATGAGTTTGGTTACGGACTTTCCTATACCAATTTTGAGTATTCCAATATGGAAGTTGACAAACAAACATTTACCGATGAATTATTGGTATCTGTAACGGTGAAGAATACGGGAACAGTAGCAGGAAGAGAAGTAGTGCAGCTGTACTTAAGCGCGCCTACTGTGATATTGGAAAAACCAGAGCAAGAGTTGGTAGCTTTTGGAAAAACTAAAATGTTGGCTCCAGGTGCTACTGAGACCCTTCATTTTGTATTAAGAACCAAAGATTTGGCGTCTTTTGATGTGGCGCGTTCTAGTTGGATTGTTGAGGCAGGAGACTATGAGTTGAAAGTAGGTGCTTCTTCAACAAAAATCAATGGTACGGCCAAGTTCAATGTAGCTCAAGAGATTTTAGGGGATAAAGTGCATAAAGCATTAGTACCTCAGGCAGACTTTAAAAAACTAAGCAGAAACTAAGCTAATAAAGACGTTTTTTAGTGTTAACCAACTGGATAGAAGGGAGGGGCAGCGCTCCTCCTTTTTTATCCAATATTTTAAAGAATCATGAAAAGAATAGTACTCTTATTGGTAGTGTTGCTCACCAAGTTTTTGATCTGCAATGCACAATCTTCCATACCAAAAGGAACCGTTGAAATCGATTCAATTTACTCCAAACATCTGGAAAATGCTTTTGGCGAGAATCCCAAACGCGCTATTGCCGTGTACTTGCCTCCGGGCTACCACGAAACCAAACAGAAATATCCTGTTGTTTATTTTCTTCACGGATTTACAAACGACCATACCATTATGAATTATATGGAGGAGCTTTTGGATTATGCCATTGCTTCCCAAAGAATACGGCCATTTATTTTGGTGACTTCCGATCAAAAAACAACCTATGGTGGCAGTTTTTACAGCAATTCGGGAGTGTTTGGTAATTGGGAGGATTTTACGGTTCAGGATTTGGTGGGGCATATAGACAAAACGTACAGAACCCTTCCTAAAAAAGAAAGCAGGGGTATTACAGGCCACAGCATGGGAGGATATGGAGCTCTGTTGCTGGCCATGAAACATCCGGATGTGTTTAGTTCGGTATATGCCATTAGCCCAGGGGCTTTGGCTATCGTTCGGGAATATGGACCCAATAGTGAGACTTTTAAGGAGCTTTCCAAAGCCGAAACTATGGAGGATTTGTGGAAAACTTATTTCGGTGCCGTGATGGTGGCCTTTGGTCGCTCATGGTCACCTAATCCAGATAAAGCCCCATTTTACTGTGATATGCCTTTTGAATATCAAGGGGATAAATTGATTGTGCATCAGGAAACCTTGCAAAAGTGGTATGACAACATGCCCTTTTATATGATTGATACCTATTTAGGGAATTTACAGCAATTGGAAGCTATTAAATTGGATTGGGGACGAAATGCAGGCGACCGCTTTACGGTTCAATGTGAAATGTTTAGTCAGCGTTTGGAAAATGTGGGCATCACCCATTTTGCCGAAGAATACATAGGAACCCATGTAAGCGATATCTATACCAAACAAGGCCGAATTCCACAGCAGGTCTTACCGTTTTTTGATGAATATTTAAAATTTGAATAGCTTATGTTGGCCACCCTAGGACTCGTTTCAATACTACTTTTGCTTTATTTGGTAATGGCCAAAAAAGCCTCTCCGGTAGTGGCCTTGATAATCGTTCCTGTGGTTACAGGATTGATGGCGGGATTAGGTTTTGAGGTGGTAGACCTTATCACGGAAGGGATCAAATCCATAGCGCCAACAGGCGTCATGTTTATATTCGCCATTCTCTTTTTTGGCATCTTGACCGATGCGGGCACTTTTCGCCCAATCATTCAACGTTTATTGAAATTGGCAGGAAACGATCCTGCTAGGGTAGCAGTAGCCTCGGCGCTTTTGGCAATGATTGTGCATTTGGATGGCTCGGGTGCTGTAACTTTTTTGGTGACGGTTCCTGCGTTTTTACCCGTGTACGATCAACTGAATATGAAACGTTCCACTTTGGCCTGTATTGTCGCTTTGGCCGCAGGTACCATGAACATTGTGCCTTGGGGCGGACCAACCATAAGGGCGGCAACGGCTTTGGATATTTCGGTAACCGAATTGTTTAATCCTATGTTGATCCCTGTAGTGATAGGCTTGCTCAGTGTGTTATTGTTAGCCTATAGGTTGGGGAGCAAAGAGCTGCACGTAGATATTTCGGAAGTTACTATTGATACAGATGAAACGGCTTCAGATTTGGAACGTCCTAAATTATTTTGGGTGAACAACCTATTGATTCTTTTGGCTGTTGGCACCTTGATTTCTGGTGTGGCACCACCCCACGTTATTTTTATGATAGCCTTTGTGCTGGCCTTAAGTATTAATTATCCAAATATCAAAGAACAATCTGAACGGGTCAACGCCCATGCCAAAGCAGCCATGCTTATGGCGAGTATTTTATTTGCGGCAGGTTGCTTTACGGGAATTTTGAAAGGCTCTGGAATGATAGAGGCTATGGCAGAAGCTGCCGTAACCTATATTCCAAATTGGGTGGGTGGTCATTTACCGGTGATAACGGGAGTATTGGCCATGCCTGCAAGTTTATTGTTCGACCCCGATTCCTTTTATTTTGGGGTTTTGCCCTTGCTGTCGAGCACTTCAGCTCATTTTGGTGGGGACGCCATTGAAATTGGTCGTGCTGCCATAACGGGGCAAATGACTACAGGATTTCCCGTGAGTCCTTTAACAGGAGCAACATTTTTGTTGATAGGATTGACAGGCGTGGATTTGGGAGAACACCAACGGAAGACCATTCCTTATGCCTTTGGTATAAGCCTAATTATTTTAATCATGTCATTATTGGTAGGAGCCATAACATTTTAACTATGAAAACAATTAGAATTGGTAGCGGAGCTGGTTATGGAGGAGACAGGTTGGAGCCGGCCTTAACTTTAATGGAACAGGGTAATCTCGATTACATCTGTTTTGAATGTTTGGCAGAACGCACCATTGCCTTAGCTCAAAAAGAGAAAAAGGCCAATCCCAATAAGGGATATAATCATCTTTTGGAATACCGAATGGAAAAAGTATTGCCATTGGCTTATGAGCACAAGATCAAGGTCATTACCAATATGGGAGCAGCCAATCCAATAGAAGCCATGGAGGTGATAGCTACTATGGCAAATCAGCAGAAGCTTAAAGGATTGAAAATAGCTGCCGTCTTGGGAGATGATGTCCTTGAGAATGTAAAAGAAGCACTTCATTTGAAGATTTTGGAGACAGGTCAACCTTTGAGTTCTATTAGCGATAGCATGATTTCAGCCAATGCCTATCTAGGGGTAGAAGGTATTGTTGAGGCTCTAAACAATGGCGCAGACATTATCGTAACAGGCCGTGTGGCCGATCCTTCACTATTTTTGGCGCCTATGGTATTTGAATTCAATTGGCAACTTACAGACACGGATAAACTTGGCAAAGGCACCATGATAGGGCATTTGTTGGAATGTGCTGCTCAGGTATGTGGCGGTTATTTTGCCGATCCTCCTAAAAAGATCGTGCCAGATTTGGCTAATATTGGGTTTCCTTTTGTGGAGGTCAATGAACATGGGTATGGTTTTATTTCCAAAGTGAAAGACACAGGCGGACTTATCAATACGGCCACTTGTACAGAACAATTACTCTATGAAATTCATGACCCTTCCAAATATTTTACACCAGATGTGGTGGCCGATTTTTCAAAAGTAACATTTGATGAAATCGACACGGATACCGTTCAATTTAAAAATGCCAGTGGACATCCTGCTACCAATACCTATAAGGTAAGCGTGGGCTATGTTAACGGCTTTTTTGGAGAAGGACAAATCAGTTATGGAGGGGCAAATGCCTTGGCAAGAGCCAATTTGGCTATAGATATTATGAAACAGCGTTTGGCTGTTTATGGGTTTGAAGATTTACGCTTCGATCTTATTGGGGTGAATTCATTGGCGCCTTTCAATGTGGAAGTTATGGAGGTTCCTGAAGTCAGGCTTAGTGTGTCCGGAAGGGCAGCTACAGCCGAACTGGCGAGACATATTGGTAGGGAAGTGGAAGCGCTTTATACCAATGGTCCAGCAGGAGGCGGTGGTGCAAGCCAAAAAGTAGAGGAAGTCATATCGGTCCTGTCGGTATTATGGTCTAAATCAGATATTAAAATCGAAGTGGTTTACACAAATATATAGCAAGATGAAACTTTGGGAAATTGCACATGCCAGAAGTGGGGACAAGGGAAATATCAGTAACCTGTCACTCATAGTATACAATCCAGAAGATTATAAAATCATTCAGGAAAAGGTAACCCCCGAAAGGGTCAAACAATGGTTGTCTAAGCAGGTGAAAGGAGATGTGAAACGCTACGAATTGCCGCAACTAGGAGCTTTGAATTTTGTGTTGAAAGAGGCTCTATTCGGAGGGGTGACCAGTTCCACAGCCCTAGATAAACACGGCAAATCCTTGAGTTCCTATTTATTGGAAATGGAGATTTAATGCCAACAGAAAACTAAAGCGTATGTACTATAACAGAAGAAACTTTCTTAAACTATCATCTCTAGGTTTGGTGGCGGTTCCATTGATTCCTCAACTCGTATTTCCTGGAACATTTAATAGTTCTGATAATATTATAGCAAACACCGCTTACGGTAAAATAAAAGGGTATCGTCAGGAAGGTGTTTCTATATTTAAAGGGGTACCATATGCTGGTAAGGTTTCAGGGGAAAGACGGTTTTTGACTCCCGATAAGTTGAAGCCTTGGACCGGTATTAAAGATGCTATACAATTGGGCTCGCCTTCCATTCAAACACCTAATCAAACCTTTGGAATTAATGAGCCGGCTCCTGCCGAAGATTGTTTGGTGCTCAATATTTGGACGCCTGAAACAGATTATAAAAAGCGCCCAGTAATGGTTTACAACCATGGCGGTGGATATAATAATGGATCTGGAGGAAGTGTCTATCAAGATGGGGCTAATCTAGCGAGATATTATGATGTGGTGGTAGTGGAAACCAATCACCGTTTGGGGTTATTGGGCTTTCTTTATCTGGATCATTTAGCAGATGAGGACTATCAAGGTTCTGGGAACAGGGGAGTTCAGGATATTGCCATAGCCTTGAAATGGGTAAAGGAAAATATAGCAGAATTTGGAGGAGATCCTGATAATGTGATGATTTTTGGAGAGTCTGGTGGCGGTATGAAAACCTCTTGTCTGTATGCCATGCCAGAGGCAGCGCCGTATTTTAATAAGGCCTCCATAGAAAGTGGTCCTGGCGTGATTTTAAAAACTGCAGAAGATGCCGCCATTACAACAGACTTGGTTTTAAAGGAGCTAGGCATAGCTTCAAAGGACTGGAGAAAACTACTCAATCTTTCTGCTCAGGAATTGTTGCAGGCACAATTGAAAATACAGAGCTTGCCAGCTCAGGGTAAAGTGCGGGGAGGCTTTATGGGAATAGGAGGTATTGGTACCAACGGATTTGGAGCCGTGGTTGATGGAACAGTGTTGCCTCATCATCCATTCGAACCTACAGCTGTAGCACTGTCAAAAGGCAAACCATTGATGGTAGGTTGGAATGAGGATGAGTACATTTTCTTTGCGATGTTCGGGGGAGATACATCGGTGTTCAATCTTAGTGAGGCTCAGTTGCAGGAAAAACTAAATGAAGAATTTGGAGACCAAGCAAACGAGATCCTAGCTGTTTATAAAGAAACCAATCCAGGAAAAACACCTTCCGAACTATACATCACAATCCGCTCCATTCTCTTTATGGGCTTAGGCTCGGTGCAAATAGCCGAGAAGAAAGCGGCTCAAGGAGGCGCTCCTGTCTACCTGTACAATTTTGGATATAAATCGGAGGTGAAAGTACCCGGTACCGATGTGGAATTTGGTGCTATGCATGCTTTGGATATTCCTTTTAAATTCTACAATGTGGCCCCCATGAAAGATAAATCGGGGAATGAAAGTACGGGTATGGCAGGAAATAGACCGGAGCGTTTTCAAGCGGCTGATAATATGGCGAAGCTTTGGACCTCATTTGCCAAAAATGGCATCCCTCAAGCGGAAGGAATTCCGTCGTGGGAACCCTATAATTTGAAGCAGCGACCAACCATGCGCATCGATGCTTCTTGTGAGATTATTTACAATCGTTTTCAAAAGGAAATAAATATGTGGCGGGAAGTCACAAAAAGCTAATACTAAATCGAAATCAATTATGAAAAGATTACAACAATTCGTCTTGTGTACAGCGGTCTTGAGTTTAGGACTTTCCTGTACACAGCAGGCGGAAAAAACAACGCTTACAGCACAGGCTGATGAACAGCAACTGTTTATTGGAGATACCATTGCTATTGCCCAGACCAAATATGGAAAGGTGCAGGGCTTCATACTTAGGGATATTTACAATTTTAGGGGCATTCCCTATGGAGCCAGTACAGCGGGTAAAAACCGTTTTATGCCACCACAGGAACCTGAAGCTTGGGAGAATGTCTATCCAGCATTATGGTGGGGAAATACCGCTCCGCAAATTATGGAGAATAGATATGCCAATGCAGCTTCATCATTTACCGATCACTGGAATTATGATGATGTAAGTGAAGACTGTTTGAAATTGAATGTTTGGACACCCGAAATTGGAAGTGCTAAAAAACGACCAGTATTGGTGTGGTTGCATGGAGGTGGTTATACCAATGGTAACGGTATTGAACAGGATAGTTATAATGGCGAAAACTTGAGTCGTAAAGGCGATGTGGTCTTTGTGTCCATCAATCATCGTTTAGGACCTATTGGTTTTTCAGACTTGTCAGGAGTAGGAGGCGATAAGTATGCGCATTCTGGAAATGTAGGGGCTTTAGATATGGTAGCGGCCCTTAAATGGGTAAATGAGAATATCTCCAATTTTGGTGGCGATCCAAATAATGTTACCATCATGGGGCAGTCTGGTGGAGGTGCCAAGGTATGTACGCTTACAGCCATGCCAGAGGCCAAAGGATTGTTCCATAAGGCCGTGCCGTTGAGTGGGTCTACGACTTCTGCAAAAAATCAGGAATCGTCTAGAAAAATAGGAGAGTATATCTTGCAAGAAGCAGGTCTTAAGGCTTCAGAGATTGATAAATTACAGGAAATTCCTTGGCGTGAGTATATCGATATTGCCAATCGTGCTACCAAACGATATGTAGAGGAGAATAACATCACCGATTTTTTCCGTGGAGGATTTGGTCCTGTTGCGGATGGAATTCATATCCCAGAAGGAACATTTTACAGCGAAGCCAATGGGCTGTCATCAGAGGTGCCAATGCTTATCAGTAGTACCTTTCACGAATGGTCTATGTCTAGATATGTGCCGGGACTTGAGGACATCACCAAGGATAAAGCTATTGAGGGCTTAGCACAGCGAGCTGGATTTGGTGGTGGATTGGGAGATAAGGCCGCACCAGTTTATGAAGCGTATGAAAAGTCGTTTCCAGAGGCAAAACCTGTGGAAATCATGACGCTTATTGCCAGTAACCGTAAAGGCGTGGTGGAAACAGCCAATGCCAAGGCAAATCAAGAAGCTCCAGTATATGTGGCTTGGTTTGGTTGGGAACCTCCTTTGTTTGATGGAAAAATGAGAGCCTTCCACTGCTTGGATATTAGTTTTTGGTTCAATAACACAGATTTGATGTTTACCCATACCGGTGGAGGTGCTGAGCCGCGTGCTTTGGCCGAGAAAATGTCAGGTGCTCTGTTACAGTTCATGAAAACAGGGAATCCAAACACGGCTGTTTTACCTGAATGGCCGGCTTACACCTTGGAAAATGGCGAAACCATGCTTTTTGATGCAGCCTGCGAGGTGAAAAACGATCCAGATAAGGAAGGACGCGAGCTTTTGTAAAATGACATGTTGAGGTCTTTTAAAAGGCTTGTATAATGAGTATATTTAAACGGGGAGATTCTTAGAGTCTCCCCGTTTTTTTAGTGCTGTCTTAAGGATTTATTTTATAAATTTAGTCTCAAACCAAGTACCCATGCAGAAAATCAAAGACTTTTGGCTGTGGTTTCAAGAAAACCAAGAAGCCTTTTATAATCTTCATAATAGTTCGGAGGTATCCAAAGCTTATTACAGTAATATGCTTACGGAATATTTAGAGCTTTTTGATGAATGCTTGGGCTTTGAAATTTCGCTGCCCAATGGTCCTTTTGATAGGGCCGTATTGACCTTGTCGGCTAATGGTAATCCCAATGGGGCCATGTATGTGGTGAATTTAATCAACGCGGCTCCCAATGTGCCAAAATGGAAGTTTCAGGCATTTTATCAGCCTAAACATGATTTGGAGGAATGCAAACAAGGGTTGGATGAGCCTTATGAATTTGAAGGTTTGACCATCAAGGCTAGTGATATTAAATGGTTTCCCATGGATGATGAAGGTGCTTCTGGAAAATCAAACTTGATGTGTTTTGTTATGGGGTATAACGAGACTGTGAAAGAGATAGGGGAAGAGCTGTATTGTAGCTTTATCCATACCATCCTTCAGGATGTATTGGGAGAAGCGGCGCTTTATAGGCACATCGACGGGATTTATATTGAGGATTTGTTGTTCAGTAACTTCCATCCATATGACATTCACGAATTACCGGATTATTTCGGTTTGGAGGTGAAAGTCTCATTATAGCTAAGAAGTGATGTGATATGCACAAATATGGATTGTGATTTTACATTGGCGAAGGAGGAGGAAGGTTTTCACTGGACGTCTTTTCATTTTCAATAAATGAAATCATTTCAGAAGCCTTATTTACCACTTTTAATATTGTGCCATTTTCATCTACTATGATATGGGTAGGGAAGATTTGTAATTTTAATTTTTCTTTGATAAACTCTTGTTGATTGGCAATTACCTGATAGTTGAAATTGTTGCCCTCTAAGAAATCTTGCAATTCATTTTCTGAATCCAAAGCCAAGCTCAAGAAAAGTATGTCATTTTTTTGTTGGTATCTTTTAACCAATTCATTGAGTTCAGGAAATTCAGCAACGCAAGATTTACAATTTATAAACCAAGTCTTTAGTATGATGGTTTTTCCCCTTGTGCTTTCGTTAGTGTAGCGATTGCCGTCGAGGTCTGTAAGGTCAAATTTAGGAAAAGATTTTCCTTCCATTTTGAAGTGTTTGAAGTTTATGGATGACACACTTTTTATGGTGTTTACAATACTTTCGTTGGCGGTCGAATCCAGTTTGAAAAGTTTGTAAGTTTCAAATTTGGTATTGGAGTTCAACTTTAAAGGGATATAATTTCCTGTAATTAATTTTTCTAAAAATTGTTTTTTATCAATTGTATCAGAATGTTCATTTAAAGCTTTAAAATTGGAAGATAAAGAAATGTTGTAGGAATGGTAAGTCCACCATTTTTTAAAATCGTGTTCTAACTCATTAATAGTGATTTCTGGTTCGGTGTTTTCAATTTGTACATCAGCGGTTTCCTTGTTGGTATTCTCTTTGCATGAGGTAATAGAGGTATGCAGAAGAAATATGATAATTAGTTGTAGGATTCTCATTTTTAGTGGGAGTTGGTTGCTTTTAAAATCAAAGGTCGTAAAACCCTTTGGATATCTATAGTGTCTTTTTGCGGAATCAAAAAGGTTTCAAGATCTGAGCTGTGCATAATTTGTTCCGATTTATCCACAAAGCCATAACCTCTATAGGAACCGTTCTGAATGAGAATAAAACTCTCCTCTTCAGGGTGTCTTCCCGTTTGTTTGATGACGATATCTTTAGTGCTGTTCTGTAGCTGCTCGATGGCCTCGGCAACCCTTTGGTTGTATTTGGTAACAGTTTCTTCTTGTCGGCAAATACCATGGCAAGTGTGTATGGCATAGTGGGAACATTCCGAAACACCTTCCTGTAAATGGCAATATTTTGGGCAGAGTTCGTAGGTTCGGCATAAAGTTTCCAAATAGCTTCTACATTCCCTAATGCCATGGAATATCTGAATGGGATTGGGTGCCGATTTTAATGTGTTATAGGCTAAATGTAAAATGCCCTGACGGTCTTGATATGAAAATACAGCATAGCTTTTTGGTGGCCGTTTGGCCGCTTGGTTGTATGCAGGGAAATGATGTTTGATAGCGGCATCTTCCATTAATAGGGCAATGGTCTCGCTACCGGAAAGTTCAAAATCAATATCTGCAGTGTCTCGGCAAAGATCCAGTTCTTTTTGGCTTTTGTTGTAGAAATGTCCCAGCACCCGTTTTTTGAGGTCTTTGGCTTTTCCAACATAAATAATTTTGCCCTTTTTGTTTTTGAAATAATAAATGCCTGGTGCATTGGGAATCCTATTGAAAACCTGATTAGGTAAATGGGGCGGAAGTGTAGCCTCTTTGGAGGTCTTTCGTAAAAAATCCTGAAAGACATTTTCCGATCCGTCTTGAGCCAATAACATTTCGAACAATATCACCGTGGCATCGGTATCTCCCTTGGCACGGTGCCTATTTTGGATGTCTATATTGAGGGCTTTGCATAGTTTACCCAAACTGTAGGAAGCGTGCCCAGGCAATAGTTTTCGGGATAGGCGTATGGTACAAAGTTTTTTTCTGTTGAAATCAATGCCTAGTGTTTTAAACTCATTCCGAATGATATTGTAATCGAAATTGACATTGTGGGCCACAAAAATGCTGTCTTGGGTAAAGTTTAAAATAGTCTCGGCAATTTCGGAAAAGGTAGGTGCCTCAGCTACCATGGCGTTGTCAATCCCTGTTAATGCCGTGATGTAATCGGGGATATAAGCCTGTGGGTTCACCAAAGTACTGTAGCTGTCAATGATTTTGGTGCCGTCATGCCTGCACATGGCAATTTCGGTGATGTTTTGACCTCCAGTGGTTTCAATATCGATAATGGTGTAGTGCATTATAGGGCTTTTTTAAGGGCTTCCAATTCCACTCCCAAACTGTTGAACATTTCCAAAATACTACTAATTTTTAGTTCGTGCGGGTCGTATTCTTGGGTGTTGATGCTACAGGTGAATTCCCAAAGTTCCAGGACTTCGTCAATAGGCACTTCATAGGGTTGGTATTGTGGATTGTCCGAAACCAACAACAAGGTGTTATTGTCCTTAATTTGGTCTTTTACCCGTTTGTACACCATTCCGTCATTTTGGGTCAACAAGATATATGAACGGCCATCCATGATATCCCGTCGGTCCTCAATAAATTTTCCCACCACATAACTACCTGGTTTCAGGGGCAACATAGAGTCTCCTTTTATAGGGAAGGCACGGTGCTTGCCGGTGGGTAAAAAAGGAAGCTTTATTTTTTCTAATTGCTCAATATATTCGGGGTCGTCATAACCGGCCAAATACCCGGCAGAGGTTTTTACGGGAACCACTTCAATCAAATCATCGCCCTCAGAGTTGATAGTAATGGGGAACAGTACCCGCTGGTTCCGTAGTTCAATAAAGGAATGTTCGCTCCCTTTGGTAAGGTCGTGCCGTACCAACACATCAATGGGCAATTTAAAATAATCCGAAAGTTTGATAAGTAGCTCAATGGGTGGGGCCGAACGCCCTTCTTCATACGAACTTACTCGGGATCGGGTAATACCAAGATCTTCCGCAAGGGTTTCTTGGGTAATGCGTTTAAGTTCCCGCAAATGACTGATATTTCTAGAAAGTGCTGTCATGGTTACATCGTAAAAAGGAGGTTGATTTTGTTTGCTACAAATATAAGCAATAACTGCTTAAATATGTAGCTAACTTTGCGAAATGAACAAAAATATTCTGCATTTGGACCTCGATACCTTCTTTGTTTCCTGTGAACGCCTCATAGACAGTCGGCTTCAAAAAAGGCCCTTATTGGTAGGCGGAACGGGGGATAGAGGGGTTGTGGCGGCATGCAGTTATGAGACCAGACGCTTTGGTATACATTCAGGGATGCCTATGAAAATGGCAAGGCGCCTGTGTCCTGAAGCGGTGGTCATCCGTGGCGATGCTTCCATCTATACTAAACAATCACAAATGGTCACTGAAATTATAAGGGAAAGGGTGCCCGTATTTGAAAAGGCCAGTATCGATGAGTTCTATGCAGACCTCAGTGGGATGGACAAGTTTTTTGGCAGTTATAAATATGCTACAGAGTTAAGAGGGAGTATTATGAAGGAAACAGGTTTGCCTATTTCCTTTGGACTTTCAGCTAATAAGATAGTATCTAAAATGGCTACAGGAGAAGCAAAACCGAACAACCAATTGCGTATAGAGCACGGTTTTGAAAAGCCTTTTTTGGCACCCTTGTCTATTAGGAAAATACCTTCTGTAGGTGAAAAGACTTATCATACCCTGCGCAATTTGGGTATCGATAAAGTGGCTACGGTACAGCAAATGCCCTTGGAAATGATGGAAACGGTATTGGGCGCCAATGGGCGGACTATCTGGAGAAGGGCTCAGGGCATCGACAATCCACCGCTTATTCCGTTTCATGAACGCAAGTCCATTTCCACCGAGCGTACCTTCAATAAGGATACCATCGACATGCTAAAGTTGAGGACTACCATTTTTGCCATGGCAGAAAACTTGGCCTTTCAGCTAAGGAAAGGGGAAAAGTTAACGGCCTGTATTGCGGTCAAGATTAGGTATTCCGATTTTAATACCCATACCAAGCAGTTGAAGATTCCCTATACCAGTGCAGATCATGTTATCATTCCGAAGATTATGGAACTTTTCGACAGGTTGTATGAACGTCGCTTGCTCATCAGGTTGGTGGGTGTTAAGTTCAGTGATTTGATTAGTGGTAATTACCAGATCAACCTTTTCGACGATACCGAGGAAATGCTAAGGCTCTACAGTGCCATGGACCATATCCGCAACCGATTTGGGGAACTCAGTATCCAAAAGGCTGCTTCCATGGGGGCTAAAACCATCGGGCGCTTCAATAATCCATTCAATGGCGAGCCACCTATTGTATTGGCGCACCGCAACCAATAAAGAATTGTCGTGTATATCAATTGTCATACATATTATTCCCTGCGTTACGGAACGTTTTCCGAAGCAGAACTCTTGGAGTTGGCCGTTCAAAATGGCGTGCAAGCAATGGCTTTAACCGATATCAACAATACCTCTGCCTGCCTAAATTTTATCCGCACGGCCAAAGCATATCATATCAAACCAATTGTGGGTATCGACTTTAGAAATGGCGTCTCACAGCTATTTGTAGGCTTGGCGAAAAACAATGAGGGCTTTAGGGAGCTCAACAGTTTTTTGTCTCAACATACTCACCAAAACAAGCCGCTTCCTGAACAGACGCCATGCTTTGCCAATGCCTTTGTGGTCTATCCTTTCGAACAGGTTATGCAAATGGAAAAGGAATCCTTTGCTGCTAACGAGTTCATTGGGATCAGTGTCCAGGATTTGAGAAAACTGCCCTTTAGTCATTATAGGGAGTATAAGGACAAATTGGTCATACAGCAGCAGGTTACTGTGAGGAACAAAAAGGATTTCAATGCCCACAGATTGCTAAGGGCCATTGATAACAATACACTGCTTAGTAAGCTGCCTAAGTCTGAAGAATGCAGCGAAAATGATAAGATGCTCCCCTTAGACAAATTGTGTGAAGCGTTTCAAGAATATCCACATGTCATCCAAAACACACAACAGCTCTTGGAAGAATGTAGTATAGACTTTGAATTTGGAAAGGCACGCAGCTCCCAAAACCAAAGCCTGTATTTGGATAGTGCCGAAAAAGATTTTGAAATGCTCAAAGATCTTAGCTATCAAGGGCTTTCAAAACGCTATGGCAATCCGTCCAAACAAGTGTTGGAACGCTTGGAGGTGGAGCTCAATACCATTAGGAATATGAACTTTGTGTCTTATTTCTTGGTCAATTACGATATTGTGAATTATGCCAATCAACAGGGCTATGTCCATGTGGGCAGAGGGAGTGGGGCCAATAGTATCGTTGCCTATTTAATTGGGATTACTGATGTGGACCCTATTGAGTTGGATCTTTATTTTGAAAGGTTTATCAATCCCTATCGGACCTCGCCTCCAGATTTCGATATTGATTTTTCATGGAAGGAACGCGAAGATATTACAGCTTATATCTTCCAAAGGTTTCCGCATACAGCCCTTTTGGCTACTTATAACACCTTTAAATACCGTGGCGTAGTAAGGGAAATAGGGAAAGTCTTTGGTCTGCCTAAGGAAGAGATTGATAAACTGAGTGGTGGTAAAGTGCCTCAGCACCAATTGGACGACATGGCAAAATTGGTACTAAAGTATGGTCAATTGATAAAGGGGTTTCCCAACCATCTCAGTGTTCATTCTTGTGGCATTTTAATTTTGGATAGACCTATCCATTATTACTCCGCTACAGACATGCCACCAAAAGGGTTTCCAACGGTACAGTTCGACATGATCATTGCTGAGGATGTGGGCATCTTCAAATTTGATATTTTGGGGCAACGGGGTCTTGCCAAAATCAAGGATGCCTTGGAGCTTATCAAACAGAATAATCCCAATTTACCTCCCATAGACATCACCGATGTGGAAAAGTTCAAACGGGATCCCAAAGTCAATGACCTTCTCAAACAGGGCAAAGCCATTGGGGCTTATTACGTAGAGTCTCCCGCTATGAGGGGCTTGATGCAAAAATTACAGACACAGGACTATTTGGGGTTGGTGGCGGCAAGCTCTATTATCAGGCCAGGAGTATCCAGTTCCGGAATGAAACAGGAATATATCATCCGTCAACGTCACCCCGAAAGGAGGAAGGAGGCCAATCCTATGCTGCTCAAAATCATGCCTGAAACCTATGGCATCATGGTTTATCAAGAAGATGTCTTAAAAGTGGCCCATCAATTTGCGGGGTTAAATTTTGGAGAGGCAGATGTGTTAAGAAGAGGGATGAGTGGTAAGTTCCGGTCGAGGGCAGAGTTTTTGGAAGTGGAACAAAAGTTCATTGCCAATTGCAGGGAAAGGGGTTATCCCGATACTCTTACCATAGAGGTTTGGGAGCAGATAAAAAGTTTTGCAGGCTATGCCTTTGCCAAAGGGCATTCTGCTTCCTATGCTGTGGAAAGTTATCAAAGCCTCTATCTTAAATGTTACTATCCGTTGGAATTTATGGTAGCGGTGCTCAACAATGGTGGTGGTTTTTACAGCACCGAACATTACATCCACGAAGCCCAGATGTGCGGAGGTAAAGTACATCCTCCCTGTGTCAATACAAGCGACCATCCCATAACCATTCAGGGAGATAGCATCTACTTGGGCTTGGGCTATCTCAAACAATTGGAACACTATACTATAAGACGACTCCTTTCAGAACGCCAACTTTACGGGGCTTATAAATCCTTGGATGATTTTATTGACAGGGTACATATTAGTGTAGAGCAGCTGTCCATCTTGATTAGGATAGAAGCTTTTAGGTTTACGGGGCAGCCCAAAACGGAACTGTTATGGCAGGCCATGTTCAAACTCAATAAAAACAAGTTGAAGTCTTCTCAGGCATTGTTGTTTAAACCTGAGCACAAAACTTATAAACTGCCAAAGCTAAATGGCAATTGGTTGGAAAATGCCTATGACCAAATGGAGTTGTTAGGCTTTCCTCTCTGTGGGTATTTTGATTTGGTGGAGGAGACTTTGATGCCTCATATATTGGTTAAAGATTTTAAAAAGTATGTCAATAAACAGGTGTTGTTGTATGGTGCTTTGGTACATACAAGGTTTCATAAAACATCCCAAGGGAAGCGTATTCGGTTTTGTACTTTTATTGACAAGGAGGGGCAATATTTTGATACGGTACATTTTACAAAAGTGGTCGATTTGTATCCTATTCACGGCATTGGGGTGTATGCTTGCTATGGTACTGTCACGGAAGACCATGATTTTTGTAGTTTGGATATCCTGTGGAGTAGGAAATTGGGTTTAAGACAAGACCCTAGAAATATTTGAATTCAGGAAAAAGGAACAGTATTGTAAGAGGCGGTAGTCGTTATTACCATGACTATAACCATCATAAATCTTTTAATTATTTCCACTGTTAATTGTTTTAAGAAAATCCCTATCTTTATATGAATAAATTCTCGCTGTAAAATACTGTAAATATGAAAGTTAGTCAAAATGGAATCCCCAAATTAATTGCGCTCTTGTTTTTGTTTTTTACGCTGTCATGCGATCAGACGGAGTACCCTACTTTGTCCACCTCTGATTCTATCCAATACAATCACGGTCAGATTGTTTGGCATGATTTGATCACGCCTAATCCGAAACAGGCTATGGATTTTTATGCTAACCTTTTTGGGTGGACCTATAAGTCCCTTGGTACGGATGATATGGCCTATCATGTCATCTATAGCGGAGGCCATGCCATTGGCGGTATTATTCCGTTAAATGTAGCAACGCATCCTTCTGGGGAATGGCTCAGTTCTGTTTCAGTGACCGATGTCGACAAAGCGGTGGAATACAATACCGCCAAAGGAGGAAAGACCTTGTTTAAACCTTCCAACTTTAAAGGTAGAGGGCGATCTGCTCTTGTGCAAGATCCACAGGGGGCCTATGTTGCTTATGTCCATTCAGAAACTGGAGATCCTCAATTTCAAGTAGCCAATAATTCATGGCTCTGGAACGAGCTGTGGACCAATGATGTGACAGGCTCTCTGGACTATTATAAGGGAGTAGCCCCATATGCTGCTGTTGAAAACAATGAAGAAAAGGTGCCTTACTTCATCTTGAAATCAGGAGATCAAAAGCTGTGCGGTGTCATGAAAAATCCAGTTGCCAACATGAGATCAGCCTGGTTACCTTACATTAAAGTGGTGGATGTCGAAAGCGTTTCTACAAAGGCGGTTTCTTTGGGAGCCAAAATAATGCTCGAACCTCAGCAGGATATCAGAAATGGTTCTGTAGCCATCATTCAAGATCCTAATGGAGCGCCTTTCGCCGTTCAAATCTGGAATCAATAACATTAAAACTCCTTAAAATGAAAATACATAAATCCTTTTCCGTTCTCGTCGTTATTTTGTTCTTATTTCTTTTAGCGGCCTGTGGCTCTGCCCATACCAATGTGGGGGTAGACATGCGTTTCGGCCCCAATGGACCTCATATGTCACCTCATGTAGGTGTTGACTTTTATGGTGGTGGACGCCACTAATATTTTTTTGGAGTTGAGGTTAAGCTGATGATGTGTAGTGCAGTTGCTCTCTGGCTAGTTGCTCTTGTTTGTGGCTATAAGTCCTAATTGGGCAAAGGTGCCTATGGTGAATAGTTGTAGAGCTTGAGTTACATTGCCCTATTTGCAGTTTGTGCTAATATTTTAGAGTTTCTATGTTAAATGTCCTCAGTGGGTTGTTCGATGTATTTTAAAACAATCCCTCCATTTACTAATTGTTGAATAGAAACCAATGACAGGTGCTTTGGTGTTAAACCTTGATAGAAGAGCGGACGGCCACTACCCAAAATAACGGGAGCAATCCCAATACGGTATTCGTCGAACAGATGGTCGTTCATCAACGTTTTGGAGAGGTTGGCACTTCCAAACACAAACATGTTACCACCTTGTTGAGCTTTTAATTTGGAGATTTCTTCTGAAGGGTTTTCCTTAATGAGTGTGGTATTGTTCCATTCGGCGTTAGATAATGTTTGAGAAACCACAATTTTGGGAATTTGATTCATTAAATCAGCAATTTCTCCTTCGGCGTTGGTCCAATAGGCCGCCATCCCTTCATAGGTCAAACGTCCGAATATGAGATAGTCTGCGGAGTGCAGTTGTTCGATGCTTAGTTGTTCAAGCTCAGGTCCCCAGACCTTATGATGGAAGGATAAATCCCAGGGCTCATTGCCTTCGAAGTAGCCATCTAGTGTGATGAGGTTCCACATAATCAGTTTTCTCATGACGCCATTGTTTAGGTGAGAAGAAGGAATGTTTTTAGTAGGGAAGGGTATCTAAAGTTAGTGGTTTTTTAGGAATGGATAGGTGAAACGGTAAGTTTTTGAAATAGAATTGTTTAGTTTGTATTGTTTGAAAATAGATTTAAGAGCGGTATCAAGAGTATTAGTCTTTCCACCAAACTTTATTCTCATGATTTTTATAATCGACCAATTCACCCAATTTTGGATGGATATGGGCACTCTTATTGCCTTGTGCAGCATCTAAAAATGCTTCCATGGGTTCTTGCCAACTGTGTTGCGCCAAGGAAAAGCCAGCCCAGTGCACAGGCATGATGCATTGTACTTTTGCATCCCGAGCCGCTTGCACACTTTCTTTTGGGAACATGTGGATAAGGTGCCAATTTTGGTTGTATTGGCCACATTCCATAAATCCAAAATCGAAGGGGCCCAATCGGTCTCCTATTTCTTTAAAATGTTTGCCATAGCCACCATCGCCAGAGAACCAGATGTTTTCGGAAGGTGTTTTAAACGCCCAGCCTCCCCAAAGGCATTTAGCCCTGTCGGTAAGCCCTCTACCCGAAAAGTGGCGGGTGGGAGTAAAGGAGATATCGATCCCTTCAAAGGAACTTTTTTCCCACCAATCGAATTCGGTGATTTGATCATTAGGAACTCCCCATTTCTCCAAATGACGCCCAACCCCCAAGGCTACATAAAAATGTTTCACCTTTGACCTCAGTTTTTTGATGCTTTTATAGTCTAAATGATCGTAATGGTCGTGGGTTATCAATACAAGGTCAATCTCTGGGAATTCTTCAATCAAGTCCAAGGTGTTTTTGCTAAATCTTTTTACAGGAAAGGGCGCAATTGGCGCTGCATCTGGTCCTAACATAGGGTCGATCAGGAGTGTTTTGTTCTGCATACGCAGTAATATCACGGAGTGTCCGTACCAGATAAATTTGGTGTTTTCGGAAGGTGAGAGAAACTGTTCTTTATTGAAGGTTTCTATTGGCAGGTGTGTTTTGGGTTCACGATCTTGCTTTTTGAAAAACTGTTTGTACAGTAATTTGGGAAGGTTTTGTATGCTGATGGACATGATAGTTTCTTCCAAATTTTGGAATTTATCATTGTTCCAATTGGGGCTCTTGGCATATTGGGTGATATGGTCGTTGGTGGGTTTTGCTCCGTAATGCTTTTTGTTCATCGTTGAGGTTTTACTACTAAATTCTCCTTCGTTTGTTCTTGCCTAATAGATTATAGTATATTAGGCTACAATATATTCAAACCTGGAAATATACTTTCTGCTAAAAATCAAGTAAAATTACGCTTTATATATGATATGCTCGCGCAGTAGCTATCCTTAAATAATTTGGTTTTAAATGGAGTTGTGAGAGAAAAACATCGCGTCGCATTTCAGTGTGAAAAACAACGCAATGAATTATGATAGGGGTAATGAGGCGGAGTAATTGAAATACTATAGGCAAATTGGATATTGGAATTTTCACAATAAGAAAAGGTTGCGTCATCACTGTGGTTGCGATTCCATCGGAACCTATAACTTAGAAGCGAGTAGTTTTGTTAGGATGTCAATCTCTTTGAAGTAATGATTCTTTCACCCTTTTAGTTAAAGAATCATTTTAAGTGATTGATTTTGTGTTAGGTATAATAAAATTACAATATAAAAACTAGAAACTGAATGATTTTCAGGTGTTTATGTCTTTTTAAAGGTGAGTTTTTAGAGCGTACTATTATAAGTTTGTCATAGATTATACTATTGCTACTTAAAAATGAGTTCCCAATAACCTACATCAATCCATTTTTCAAACTTATAGCCGACCTCTTTGAATTGGGCAATCTTTTTAAAACCTAGTTTTTCATGAAGTGCTATACTTAAATCATTGGGTAGGGCAATACCACCAATAACCGCATGGAATTTCTGTTTTTTAAGTTGATTTATAAGGCTTTTGTAGAGTTGGGTACCCAATCCTTTTCCATGTTGGTCGTACCTAAGATATACGGTACTTTCAACAGCATATCGATAAGCAGATCTTGATTTCCAAGCTGTGGCATAGGCATAGCCCAATATTTCATTATTTTCTTCGTAAACAATCCAAGGGTATTGAGCGCTATTGGTTTTGATCCGCTCTGCCATCACCTCTTTGCTAAGGGGCATTTCCTCAAAGGTAATCACGGTATTTTTGATATAGTAATTATAGATGTTTGAAATTTCTTCAGCATCGCTCATTTCAACATTTCTAACCATGCACTGTTTTGTTGTTTAATTTAAAATAGAAGGAACATTACTAATTTACAGAATAAAAAATCCAGTTTCACCCTATTGCAGCATGAAACTGGATTTTATTTAAAATGGTAAGACTAGTTACCGCCTATGGATGATTTCAGTTTTTCCTCAACGGCGCTCAAATTAAACGAACCTGGGGTCTGGCTAGGTGGGTAATCCTTCATGGTCATTAGGAAATTGGCAGCCAAACCTTGTATAGGGACCAATACATAGGCACGGTCCAAAAGCCAATCGTAGTAAGTGTTGGAGTTGTGTTGGGCTTTTTCAAAGGGGTCTCGTCTTAGGTTTTCAATAACAGGAACCCGTAGTTCCGCCCAAGGTTCCATCCAAACACCGAACTTTTCACCCCTATTTTCCAAAAAGATAACTTTCCAGTCATCATAACGTGCGGCCACAATTTGTCCGTCGTCGTTGACATACCAAAATTCGTGACGTGGGGATTCCTCTGTTTTTCCAGTAAGATAGTCGGTTAAATCATACCCATCAATATAATTTTTATAGCTTCTGCCATTTAAGGAGACTCCTTTTTTGATTTTGTCCTTAATGCCGGGAGCTCCAGCAATGGAAGCAAAGGTTGGCAGCCAATCTTCATGGGACACAATGCCGTTTAAAGTTTTATCAGCAGGGAAATGTCCAGGCCATTTAATAAAGGTTGGCACACGGTAGGCGCCTTCCCAGTTGGAGTTTTTCTCCCCTCTAAAAGGCGTGGTCCCGGCATCTGGCCAAGTGTTGTAGTGAGGACCATTATCTGTAGAGTACATCACCACCGTATTATCAGTAATGCCCAATTCATCCAATAAATCCAAGAGCTCTCCAACGTTACCGTCGTGTTCTATCATACCATCGGTATATTCATCATTACCAGGGTGGCGATGTTCTTCCCTAACATGGGTACGGAAGTGCATACGCGTACCATTCCACCATACAAAAAAGCGCTTGCCGTCTTTTACTGCTTTTCTGATAAAATCTTTAGCTGCCGCTACAGTTTCGTCATCAATGGTTTCCATGCGTTTTTTTGTCAAAGGTCCTGTATCTTCAATGCGTTGACCTCCTTTTCCGTCGGCCCAACAATGAAGCACTCCTCTTGGCCCATATTTTTCCAAAAAGGTTTTGCCGTCTTTCATTTTCATATCCCTTGGGTAATCAAAATTTTCGGGTTCTTCCTCGGCATTGAGGTGGTACAGGTTTCCTAAAAATTCATCAAAGCCATGCATGGTTGGGAGATGTTCGTCCAAATCGCCTTGGTGGTTTTTGCCAAATTGTCCAGTTGCGTATCCCTGGCTTTTCAAAACAGTTGCCATGGTCACATCGCTTTTTTGCCAACCTTGGGCAGCACCTGGCAGCCCTACTTTGGTCATTCCAGTTCTTACGGGGACGTTGCCACCAATAAAAGCTGCCCGACCGGCGGTACAACTTTGTTGCGCATAATAATCGGTAAAGGCAAGGCCTTCTTTAGCAATTCGGTCGATGTTTGGGGTTTTGTAGCCCATCATACCGCGGTTGTTGTGACTAATGTTCCAGGTACCAATATCATCGCCCCAAATAACCAAAATGTTTGGTTTTTCCTGACTGAAAGAGCATAAAGGTATCAGCATCAACAATAAAAACAACTTTAGAGGGTGAAGTTTTTGTTTCATGATTTTTGAGATTAATTAAAAGTTATTGATTAATAGCTGTGAAGTAGGAGGAGAATTGTAGAGGGGCTGGTAATCAGTATCTAATGTAAACAAAATAAGTCAAACTTTTACTACAAAGTGTTGCTAATTAGTGTTTTATGTAGAAATTTTTGATTTTAGGGAAATTGTTTGCAAACTTTTCATTCTAAAACTTAAGTTGTTGAAGTTCAGTTAATATAATGAAATAGGAAAGTAGTGATATGAAAAGAGGTGTTCAATTTTGAACACCTCTTTTCGGCTAACAACTCTAAAGATCAAAACAATGGAATTTTTAGGGTTTATATGTCGACACCCTCAAGGGCTATACAGTGATTATTTTGGTCAAAGTATACCCGTCGGTAGTGTTTCCGGTAAGGGTGTCGGCCATATTATCCTCCAAACTATCAGAGAACACATTATCGGTTTCGTTGGAGGTGTCTGCTGTACCGTGGTAGCCAGACGTGGCGTAAACGGTGTCGCATATATCTTTAGGAAAGGCAATTTGGGTGACTCTTTTTGAGTTGCCATTGGCATCTAGAATTTCCACGTGGATGTGAGGAGCCCTGCCCATGTACCATCCAGGAAAAATACTGATAAAGGAGGCTTGTCCGTTACTATCGGTAGTTTGACGCCCTCTTAAAAAGTGATTGTCGGTATAATCGGCCGTCTGCATTTGAACGCCTCCATATTCAGAATAGTTTCCATCTGCATCACAATGCCATATATCCACCAATACTCCTTCCAATGGAGCACAATCGTTGTCTTTATCTTGTACGGTAAGGGTCATTAGGAAAGCCAAACCAGAGCGATCTCCTATAATGTTTTCCCTAACCAATTGCGAGGGTGTTTTGATAGGGAAGGGACCTTTGGTCTCACTGGGGGATAGTACACAGTCCCCAATGGTACTACCAGAGTTATTTCCTGCATTGTCTCCCGTTGCATTACCTGATCCTGAATCATCATCACTGGAACAGCCTGTTAGAACTGTTGGAATGGCCACGATGGTTCCAACTCCCAAAAGTCCGTTTTTTAAAAAATCTTTTCGTTTCATAAGCTGTATGTTTTAATTCTTCAACCAAATTATAAAAAGCTTAATGAGAAATGAACAAATTGAGAGGAAAGGGAGAAAATTTGCGGTTAATTAACCAAAAGTGTGTTTAGTTGAGCGGCTCCAAATTTTGTTTGTAACTGTTACCAATGGGCAGTTTGGTATAGCCTAGGTCTACTTCTTGGGAAGCGATACTTTTAATATTGTGCAAAGGCACAATATAGGATTTGTGGATTCTGGCAAACTGTGCTTTCGGGAGTTTTTCCAAGATGCCTTTCATGGTGGATCTTGTAACCAGACTTTTTTTGTCTTGGATGTGAATTTTTACATAGTCGTCCATGGCTTCCAAATAAAGAATGTCCTGAATTGGGATGCGGTGAAGTTTGTAGTCGGCCCTTATCGATAGCAAGGGGTTGGCATTTTCGTGTGCCTGTTCCAATTCCAAGCTTTTTTGGACCCTCGAGACCGCTTCGGTGAAGCGTTCCAAGGAAAAAGGTTTTAACAAATAGTCTGTAGCATTCAAATTGAAGCCTTCTACGGCATATTCATCATAGGCCGTGGTAAAAATGACCTTTACCGGTTTGGTGAGAGAGGCATAAAAATCGATCCCATTGATATTAGGCATTTCTATGTCCAAAAAAATGACATCTACCGGAAATTTATTGATGTATTTTTTGGCATTTGTAAGATTGGAGAAGGTTTTTTCCAATTGGATACCATCAAGCTGCTCACAAAAGGTCTCTATGACTTTAAGCGCCAGGGGTTCGTCGTCTATGGCAACTGCCGTGATCATGATAAGTTTAGTTGTAAAGCCACTTTAAACCTTCCTGATGCTACCGTAGTTGTGAGTTTATGTGCATTGGGGTAGAGAATGTTTAGGCGACGCTTTGTGTTTTTCAATCCTTGCATGGTAGAGGTTTGCTCATCTTGATATTTTTTGGAGAATGTATTCTCTACTCTCAAAAATAAGGAATTCTCTTCGTTTATGGATAGGTCTATGAGAATCTCTGAGTTGTTTTCTGCGGAAGGCCCGTATTTAAAGGCATTTTCAATAAAATTGATCAAAAGCAAAGGCGCTATTTTTTTGTTGGAAAAGTCCCCCGAAAAATTGGCAGTTACCTTTATGTCCTCTGAAAGACGCAATTTTTGAAGAGCGATAAAATTCTCTATATAGGCAATTTCCTTTTTGAGATCCACCATTTTTTGATCGCTTTCCGTCACCACATAGCGCATTAGGTTGGAAAGTTTGATGACTGCTTTTGGTGCTTCATCAGATTTTGTCAGGGTTAGGGCATACAGACTATTAAGGGTGTTAAACAGAAAATGCGGATTGATCTGAGCTTTTAAATAGGAGACTTCAGTGGCCAATTTTTCATTTTGCACGCTATGCAGATGTTCTTCCAATCTTAAAAATAGGGACAGTAAAAACACGACGATGTAGTGGAAGAAATAGCTGTCTCTTGAAAAAATGCCAAAAGGTAACAACCGATTTCTCGGTTCGGGCGGCATTGCGGGCATTTTGGGTCTTCCCATGTTATTTGGGAAGTGTTCTGGAATGAGTATTTGCGGTAAATTAAATACAAGGAGATACCCCAAGAGAGAGAGCCCCAAAAACCAAAACCAGCGCTTTTTGATATAAAATTCTGGTACAATAAAATAGTAGTTGCCATAAAATACCAAGAGTAATAGTACATAGCTTAAAAGGCTGCGCTGAAATGGTTTTACCTTAAGTAATTCCAAACCCGAACCAAGGTCGGGGGAGGTTAAAAAAGGGATGCTCACCAAACCAATACCAATCAATAGATTGATGAGGAGGTACCTGTTTTTAAAAGGGCTGAAATTCATGTTTCAAAAATACCCCTTAAAGATAGTGATTTGAAAAAAATGAGGTATTTGCTTGGCACAAAGAGGTAAACGCATATTTGCATGTTTGTTTAAAAGTATGGTATATATGCGAAGGGTTATTCTATGCGTCTGTAGTTTTCGGAATAGATTCTATTGCCCTCATCGTCAATCTCGATTTGCGTAAAGGTGTTAGGACCCAGTTGCAATTCGTTATTGAATTTTGTTTTCAAATCGATGATTTTGGTCATGATTTTAGAACCATAATCCAACACTTCCGTTAGGGTATCTCCATGGATTTCGTAACTGCCGTAGCCAAACCATTCCGAGGAATCTGACGGTACATTTTTACACCACATCACCTTAGATTTGGTATACATTTTTACTTGACGGTAACCTTCACTGGTTTGGAAGGAGTCTACTATTTTATTGTCTTCATAATTGTAAAAACTCACCAGTTCCCAAGCCCCTTCCAAGGTTTTTTTGTTCATCATTTTATCCTTGTTAATGGGGTCCATGGCTTCCGTTGTGTTGGAAGATTTCGAGTTGTTGCAGGATGCTATAAGTATACAAATGGCTAAAAAAGGGAGTAGTTTTTTCATGATGGAATGCTTTAAAAAAGATGACACGATAGCTGTTTGCTCGCAGAAAATATTAGAAATTACCAATTGTTAACATATGTAAAAATACTCATTTTTATACGAATATCGTAATTTATTTCCCTTTGAATTATTGATATGCATTGAGTTGTTGTGAAAAATTAACAAAAAAATAACGCAACCGATTGAGTAAAAGAAATAATTACGTATATTTATCGATATCAAAATTATACTAGGTTAAAAATACCATAACCTTAAATTAACAGACCTTAAATTAATATTTTGACAAAATGACCGATCAATTCAAAAGTAATTACAGGAATAAACCCCAAAAGGGTTTTTTAACGTTGCTGCTCATGGCCTTTGCCTTGGCGGTGCAAGCACAAACGGTTAGTGTTTCAGGAAAGGTTGCTGATGCTACTGGCCCTCTGTTGGGGGTTAGCATAATAGTAAAGGGAACTACCACAGGAACCGCAACCGATTTTGATGGGAATTATACCTTGGATGGGGTAGACTCCAATGCCACCTTGGTTTTTAGCTATGTGGGGTATCTTACCCAAGAAGTAGCCGTTGCAGGAAGAAGTGTCATCAATATCACTCTGCAAGAAGACCTTGCTCAGTTGGATGAAGTGGTGGTAGTTGGATATGGTACAATGGAACGTGCCAATGTAACCGGAGCCATTTCAACGGTTGAAATGGAGGAGGTAGCTAAAGCTCCTGTAGTCAATGTGGTAGAGTCTTTAAGAGGACAGGTTGCCGGGGTACAGATTAGCAGAAATACTGGGCAACCAGGTTCGCCGCCAGTACTTAAGATTAGAGGTAACAACTCTTTGGGGGCTTCTACAAACGGGGGGACAAATCTTGATACGGTGAACCAGCCTATCATTGTTGTGGACGGTGTTCCATTGGTTGGTGGTAATATGGCCGAGTTTAACCCAGACGATATCGAAAGTATAAATATCTTAAAAGATGCCGCTTCCGCTTCTATTTATGGTTCCAGTGGCGCTAATGGGGTCGTTTTGATCACAACCAAAAGTGGGAAAAAGGGAAAAACTCAAATCACAGTTAACAGTTCATCCGGTTTTGTTAGTTTGGCTCAAAGGCCTGATATCATGACTGGGGATGAATTCGTGAAATTTAGGATAGATGTCAATCAGAACAGTAGTTCAGGAGCGCAGTATTTTCCAAATACTTTGGGATTGGATCCTATTGAATATGCTAACTATATTGAAGGAAATCAAGTAGATTGGATGGATGAGGTTGCTAGAACAGGCGTTCAAAACAATGTAGGGTTGACGGTTTCCGGAGGAACGGAGAAGACAACTTTTTACTTAAATGGGGATTTCTTTAGAGAATCAGGGCCATTGGTGGCTTCAGATTATAAGCGGTTTTCTGTACGCTTCAATGGAGACCTACAAGCTACAGATTGGTTGAAAATTGGAGCTAGAGTTCAACTATCTAAAAGTTTTGCCGACCAAAGAACAGCCATTGTTGGTTTTGGAAATGGAGGAGTACCGGCCCTTTCTGCATTGGTTGAGTCCAGTCCGTATGGTAATTTATACGATGAAGATGGTAATTATAGCAAGTTTGCAACAACTGACCTGTTTGCAGTAAACCCATTGCACAAGTTTAACGAAAGTGAACTGGATGTTAATATTACAAGGTCTTATGTGAATCCTTATGTGAATATTGATATAGCCGAAGGCTTGGATTATACCTTGAATACTTTTGCTGAAGACAGAAGAGAGTTTTTAGGAAGATTCCAATCAACTAATTTTACAGATGGTGCAGACAATTTAGCTCAAATAAGAGAGCGTCAACAAGTTACCTATTTGATTGATAATATTCTTTCCTATAAAAAGGATTTTGGTAAGCACGGGTTCGATGTAGCATTGATATACGGAATGCAAAAATCTGAATGGACAGAGGTTAATTCCCAAGCTACTAGAACCGCAGCCGATGAGTTGGGGTATTGGGGCCTTGGAACGGCTCCTCAGGAGCTTCAAAGTACAGGAGTAAACACTAGTGATTGGGCTAAATCCTATCTAGCCGGAAGACTTGGTTATAATTACGATGGTCGCTATAGTGCTACCTTAACGTTGCGTAGAGATGTGTCCAATAAATTTATTGGAGACAATAGAGTAGGTTACTTTCCATCGGCAGCTTTTGCATGGAATGCGCACAATGAAGCTTGGTGGTTTGGAGGAGATACCTTTAGTAATTTTAAAGTACGTTTGAGTTATGGAGAATTGGGTAACGATAATATTCCTTCATTTTCGTATCAAGCTAATACAAATGCAGTGTTAATTCCACCGGCAGATGCTGAAACAGGCTTAATCCCTGGAAATGTTGCTGGAAATCCAGATATTAAGTGGGAAACAAGTAAACAGTTCAATGTTGGGGTAGATTTTGGCTTTTTCAATAGTCGGGTTAATGGTTCCGTAGAAGTTTATAACACCAAAACAACAGATGTATTGCTTTATCAGCGCATCCCAGCGGCGCTTAACAATGGCTATGAATTCTACCCATCAAATATTGGTGAGACTGAGAATTCGGGAGTTGAAGTTGGCTTAAGAGGTGATATCATTAGAACCGAAGATTTTTCATGGAACATGGGTGTTAATTGGGCTACTTCGAAAAGTAAAATTATAAGATTGAATGAACTTGGAGAAGATGGAGAACCATTGGATGATATAGATAATGGTTGGTTTATTGGTCAAGATTTCCAGGAAATTTATGGATTTGAATATTTAGGAGTTTGGCAAATAGGTGAAACTCCAGATGTTACTAATTTGGGAGCGGTTCCACAACCAGGAGATCCTAAAATCAGAGATACCAATGGCGATGGCAATGTAGATTTTGAAGACAGAACCTTTTTGGGGAATCCAACACCAGATTGGTATGGTGGTATCAACAATGTGTTCCGATATAAAGGTTTGGAGCTTTCGGTTTTATTTGAATTTGTAGAGGGCGTAAAGAGAATCAACTCTATCTACAATAGTTATAATTCTGCCAGACAGAATAGAATAAATATCAATTATTGGACGCCAGACAATCCAACCAACGATTATCCTAGAGTAGGTGAAGGTAGTGCGATGACTCCAGGAGGAACTTTCTACAATTCTATTTTTCTTGAAGATGCCAGTTTTGTATCTTTAAGAAATGTCTCCTTGTCCTATAGTTTGCCAAGTGAAATGCTGGATAGAACTTTTCTAAATGGTTTGACCTTATCCGTTAGTGGTAACAATTTAAAATATTGGACAGATTATACAAATGCCTATTCTCCAGAGATAACAAATACAGATCAGTATCCTATTTCTAAAACTTGGGTGATGGGAATTAAATTAACCTTTTAAAAAAGAAGACAATGAGAAAGTTTTATAAAATTTCAATTGCGCTTTTTGCAGTTACACTCTTTTTTACAGGGTGCCAAGATGATTTTTTAGATCAAGACTTACGCCATACTTTATCTGCAGAGGATGCAGCGAATACGGTAAATGGTAATAAAGCTTTAATTGCCAGTGGTTTGATTTACGCCAGAAGTATATTTGCTGATGGAGGCGCTGGAATTTCAGTATTTAAGCCCTGCGGTACGGATATCGTGCGGAGTGGGACCAATTTAACAGATGAACCAGCAGATGGTTTGTTGGGAATGAATACCTATGACGGTAATTTCTCTGCTGCCAGTGGGCCGCTTGATGCCATGTGGAATTATTATTACTCAGGCGTCACTCCTGCCAATATTGCAATTAGTGGTATAGAGGCTTCAGGCCCTATTGAAGATTTGGATCCAGAAATCAAGGATGCATTGGGCCAAGCGTATACCATGAGAGCCTATTTGTATCTTGAATTGGTGAGAAGGTTTGAAAATATCCCAATAGTTGAAGTAGCCGATTTGGAAGAAACAGGACCTGTGTTTACAACAGAGCAAAATTCGAAAGAGGAAGTATACGATTTAATTATCTCAGACCTTGAAGCTGCCATACCTTTATTGAAAACCAGAAGTGAGGGTGATGATCAGGCAATTTCTATATCCAAAGGTTTAGCCAATATGATGTTGGCAGAAGCCAGTTTAGATATAGGTGATTATACAAAAGCCGTTGCAGCAGCAGAGGCCGTGATTAACGATGGGTCTTATGTATTACAGCCATTGGATAATATTTTTGGATTGGATGGAGGCAAAGGTGGCGAAGAAAATAACAGCGAGTTAATTTTTTCAATTGCTTTTCAAGAGTCCTCATCTACTGTGCAATGGACATCACAAATGTTTGTACCACTGTACGACAGAATCCCAGGTGTAGCCAGAACTATGGAAAGTGGCGGAAGACCTTGGTCAAGGTTATCGCCTTCAGAATACTATTGGTCTTTATTTGACACCGATGGTGATGGTGATGTTATGGATGAAGCCGACGGTCGTGTACAAGCTTGGCATAAGTTGTTTTGGACTTTTGATGACCCTGAAAACTTACCAGATGGTGTAGAAATAGGAGATGTAGTTTTAGAAGAGCACGCAGCCTCAACCAATGTAAGATATATTGAACCAACGTCCACTAAAACTTGGGAAAATGGGCAATATAATAGAACAACTGCTTTAGCTGAAGGTTGGAGAAATATTATTATTTTCAGATTGGCCCATGCTTATCTTGATGCGGCCGAGGCACATTTTCAGTTAGGAAATACCGGACAGGCCATGCAATATCTTAATGTGTTAAGAGAACGTGCTTATGGTAATACTTCTGGGAATTTTTCCAACATCACTTTTGAAGATATTATTGAAGAGCACGCTCGCGAATTGGGCCATGAGGGTCATCGCTGGTATTTCTTAAAAAGAAATGGCCTATTAATTGAAAGAACCAATATGTACAATCCAAATGCAGCTGGAAATATAACTGCGGGAAAACATGAGCGTTGGCCTATTCCTCAAAGTTTTATAGATCAAACAGGTGCTACTCAAAACCCTGGTTACTAACAAGTAAAGAATAAGTTATGAATAAATTTTTAAAATTTCTTTTTAGTGCATTCACAATAGTGTTGGCCTTGACACTTGTGAACTGTAACAATGATGACGATTTTACTGAGGTTTCGGTAACAGCGGTAAATCCAACATCTGTATATCCTCTTGAAAGTGTAACCATTCAAGGTTCAAATTTCGATTATGTACAGTTTGTTTTTGTTGGAGATAAACACACGGAATTTTTCCTCAACGAGGATGGTACTTTAACCTTTGTCGTTCCAGAAAATGCCCAAGTAGGCAACAATGTGGTGACTTTGGCCATGGTTAATGATTATAGAGTTCACTTTAATATTGAAGTCTTATTAACTCCGGTACCTATCATACAAAACTTTGATGCTTTTGTGGCAGTAGGCAGCAATGTTACCATAACAGGAACTAGTTTTAATGCGGGATATAACCCGGTAGTAACAATAGATGATGTGCCAGCCACAATAGTTTCCAATACCGATACTGAATTGGTGGTGACCGTGCCTGCTGGGGTAGATGACAATGCATTTTTGGATCTTACTGTTAGTAATGATTTTGGAGAAGCAACGGCTTCAACAGCTTTTGTGGCAAGACAAAATTTCCTAGTGAATAGTACCTTAAGCGAAGGTTCAGGGGATGAGTTTACCGGATGGGAAAAACTTAATGGAGGTGAAACCATGACCGAGTTAACAGGAAATGATGCTTATGGAGGCGGTCGCTCAATGAGAGTGGCACCTGCTGGAGGTAACCCTTGGGACCGACAGTTTGCCAGTACGCCAACACCGTTAACTTTCGGCGAGCAGTATACCATTATCTTATTTGCCAAGGCAGAATCTGCAGGAGCGCAAATGCGTGTATCGGTATCGCAATGGGATGGCAATGGCGCGGATTATTTTTATGGAGACACTGTTGAAATTTCCAATGCCGATTGGCTGCCTTATACATGGACCTTTACTGTGACCAATGATTTACCAACCCACAAAGTAGTGTTGGATATGGGAATGGGAAGCGTTCCTTTTGGGATAGATCATATTGCTTTAGTACCTGGAGCATTTTCAGCTGTCGCTGGGCCACCAGAATTATTGTCTAACGGAAGTTTTGAAGATGGTTTGACTGGTTGGGAAAGCTTGAATGGTGCCCACGACATCTCTACTTCTGAAGCCTATTGTGGTGATCAATCTTTAACGGCTACTGGAGCGGGAGGAAACCCTTGGGATTCCCAATTGGCTTCAGACCCTATGGATTTGGTTGTGGGAACCCAATATGAAATTGGTTTTTGGGCCAAAGCAGCAGGACCTGATGGCGTATTTAGAATTTCCATGTCACAATGGGATGGCAACGGATCGGATTTCTTTTATTCGGATGATTTGAGTATTCCAGAAGATTGGAAGTATTTCTCCTTTGTAGTAGAAGCGGCTTCAGTTCCTTCGGGAGTATATAGATTATTGTTCGATATGGGAGCTACTTCGCAAACCTTCTTTGTGGATGCCGTAACAGTTAAAGAATATGAAGTTGTAGGAAGTAGCTTGGCTGCCAATGGCGGTTTTGAAGATGGGCTAACCAATTGGAATACCCTAAATGGCGCCCATGAGGTTTCCACAACAGAATCCCATTCGGGATCGGCTTCCATGACAGCTACGGGCGCTGGAGGCAACCCTTGGGATGTGCAGATGGCATCAGACCCAATGGATATGGAGGAAGGAAATGACTATAAAATTAGTTTCTGGGCGAAAGCCGCAGGACCTGATGGTGTCTTCAGAATTTCTATGTCGCAATGGGATGGCAATGGATCGGATTTCTTTTATTCGGATGATTTAAGCATTCCAGAAGACTGGACTTATTATTCTTTCGTAGTGAATGCGGCTGCAGTACCTTCAGGAGAATATAGATTGCTGTTCGATATGGGCGCTAGTACACAAACCTTTTTTGTAGATGATGTGTCAGTGGTTCCATACGATGCCTGCGATTAAAAAAATAGAAACAGAGTTAAATTAGAATTAGTTTTGAATTAGTTGGAAAATCGTCAGGTCTAGAAGCCTGACGGTTTTTTTATAGCTACATTTAAAATCGTTAAAAGAAAACAACTTGTATATGAACTCCAAATCCATATTTAAGAGCGCACTGACAATTTTGGCGTTTATTGTTTGTAGCTCAAACCTTTTGGCTCAAATTAGGCTTCCCAAGCTTTTAAGTGATGGGGTGGTATTACAGAGGGATAAGGAACTGAGGATTTTTGGTTGGGCTTCAGCGGGAGAGACCGTTCGCTTACAATTCAACAAACAAAATTTTGAAACGGTTTCCAATGCTTTGGGGGCATGGGAATTCTTAATACCGCCTCAAAAAGCAGGAGGTCCTTACCAAATGACTTTTAGGGGGAAGAACTCAATTGAGGTAAATAATATCCTTTTTGGAGATGTATGGATTTGTTCAGGGCAATCCAATATGGAAATTTCCATGGAACGGGTCAAGGAAAAATACCCAAAGGAAATTGCGGCTTCCAAGAATTCTTTTATCCGCCAAATCGAGGTGGTTGATGCTTATGATTTTCATCAACCCCAAACAGATTTTGAGGCTCCTATGCAATGGTTGGAGGCCAATCCCGAAACTATTTATAAGTTTTCTGCAGTGGCCTACTTTTTTGCCAAAGAATTGTATGATACTTATCAGGTGCCTATTGGTTTGGTTAATGCCGCCCTTGGAGGGGCTAGGGTGTCTTGTTTTTTGAGTGAAGAGGCCCTTAAGGAGTTTCCAGAGGATTACCAAGTTGCTCAAGAGTTTAAAAATGACAGTCTGATTGAGGCTATTACAACAGCCGACAATAAAAGAGCGGAAGATTGGTATAAAGAATTAAACTTAAATGATTTGGGTGTTAATCAGTCATCGCAATGGAGTGATCCGCAATATGACGATTCCCATTGGAGCCAAATGATGGTACCTGGATTTTGGGCAGACCAATCGTTGGGCTTTGTGAATGGAGCAGTTTGGTTCAGAAAAACTATCGATGTGCCCAAGTCCATGGCTGGAAAGCCAGCAAAACTTATGATGGGGCGCGTAGTGGACCAAGATTTCACCTATATCAATGGGCAACAGGTGGGCAGTATCAGTTATCAATACCCGCCGAGACGCTATGAGGTGGCTCCTGATATTTTGAAAGATGGTAAAAATGTCATTACCGTTAGAGTTGTGAACCAGTCGGGAAGAGGTGGTTTCTTCTATGATAAACCCTATTACCTAGCTGTTGGTAAGGATACCATTGACTTAAAAGGGATTTGGAAGTACCGTTTAGGGACTTCCATGTCATCTTTGGCTTCTCCAACTTTTATTAGATGGAAACCCTTAGGGCTTTACAACAAAATGATTGCGCCTTTAACCCAATTCAAAATAAAGGGTGTGTTGTTTTACCAAGGTGAATCCAATACCTACGATCCTCAGTTGTTCGCAAAACAATTTCCTGCTCTCATTTCCGATTGGAGAGCTCAATGGGGACAAGGAGATTTCCCTTTTCTTTATGTGCAGTTGCCTAATTATATGCAGCAATATAACACAGAAAAGGAGAGTCAGTGGGCGCAATTACGTGAAGCCCAATGGAAGGCTTTGTCGCTTCCAAATACGGGAATGGCCGTCGCTATAGATGCGGGTGAATGGAATGATATCCACCCATTGAATAAGGAGGTTATAGGAAAACGTTTGGCCTTGCAGGCACGTTCCTTGGCTTATGGGGAACAAAACTTGGTGGCATCGGGACCTTTGTTTACATCAGCTATTGAAAGGAATGGTGCTTTGTATGTCAATTTTAAAAATGAGGGAGAAGGCTTGGTTTTCCATGGGGATGCATTGAAAGGTTTTGAAATAGCAGGAGCCGATTTGTGTTTTGTAAAAGCTAACGCTACTATTGAGAATCATACTGTCGTAGTAAACAATCCCAATATTGCCGATCCTCAATATGTAAGATACGCTTGGGCCAACAACCCTGTGGAAGCAAATTTATACAACAAAGAAGGATTGCCGGCATCGCCTTTTAGAAATTATGATCCCGAAACGTTGCACAAAGTAGCTTGGCAAGGAAAGCAGTGCGCAGTGGTACTGACTTATGATGATGCCTTGGATGTGCACTTGGATAATGTAGCACCACTATTGGATGAATTAGGCATGAAAGCGACCTTTTACATTTCTGCAGCAGCAAGCGGTTTTACATCACGAACAAAGGAATGGCAAACCTTAGCTTCCAATGGACACGAATTGGGCAACCATACCCTGTATCACCCCTGTTTAGGAAATCTTCCCGGAAGGGAATGGGTTGATCCCAACTATGATTTAAGTACCTACAGTATTGAGAAAATGGTGGAGGAAATTAGATTGACCAATGCCTTTTTAGGTGTTCTAGACCACAAAGCCGAGCGCACCTTTGCTTTTACTTGTGGAGATATGGCCATAGAAGATAGAACGTTTATGGATTTGTTGAGAGGAGATTTGGTAGGCGCTAGAACGGTCTATAAAGGCATTGAACCGATAGATGCTATAGATCCATATGCTATTAAGTGTTTTGGGGTGAATGGCGAATCAGGAGAAGAGTTGATTGCCGAAGTGGAAAAGGCGATGAAAAACAAGGGCCTTTTGGTGTTTTTGTTTCATGGTGTTGGAGGAGGCCATTCCTTGAATGTTTCTTTGGAGGCCCACGAAGCCCTTGTGCGTTATTTAAAGGCTCATGAAGATGTTATTTGGACGGATACGATGTTGGATGTGGTAAAAAATATTAAAGCCAACCAGGAGCAGCAATAGCTCTGTTTTGAAAAAGCTAAAAATAAAAAAGCCTGCAACACTTGCAGGCTTTTTTAATACTTTGTTTTTTTAAGGAACGTTCGTTCCGTTTAAACCATCTTTAAAACCGTCATAGGCTGGTTTGGGTTCAAAGTCCGCATCATACATCAAAGGCCATTCGGTACCATTGTCGTACAGCCAACTGTCAACATCCCTTACGCCCCAAACCGTGATTCCAAATTGCTGGTTGGTAGGAACTATAGTCTTATAGTAATAGGACACGCGTTGGTATTGATCAGATTGAAGAGCTGCTCTTTCCGCTGTTAATTCTGTAAGGTCATCGGCATAATTCACTTTAACATCCAATTCCGAAACATGAACTAAAAGCCCAGTGTTGGCAATTTCCTGAATAGCCAATGGCAGGTCGCTGGTAGGCCAATCGTGGTTGAGGTGCATTTGCATCCCAATACCATCAATAGGAGTGCCATTGTTTTGGAATTCGCTAACCATGTTCAGGATGGCTGCTCTTTTTGCAGGAGTTCCAGCAATGTTATAATCGTTGTAAAACAATTTTACATCAGGGTCGGCTTCTCTAGCCCATTGAAAGGCTTTGGCTATATAATCATCTCCAATACGCTGTTGAAATAGAGTGGAGCGCAAAGCGCCACCATCGTATCCTTCATTTACCACATCCCAACTTTGTACGATAGGATTGCCATCATCATCCAAAGCATCCGCAAAATGGGCTACGGCGGCCTGAATGTAATCTTTTATAAGAGTTTCAAATTCGGCATCGGTTCCAGAGAAATTTTCCAACCAATTTGGAATGGCATATTCTGGATGCCAAAGCAAGGTATGACCATGAACTCGTAAGTCGTTGTCTTTGGCATAGGCTACAATAGCATCGCCATCACTCCAATCGTAGCTGTTGGGACCCATATACATATTGTACATCTTCATGTCATTGCCTGCCGTGATGCTGTTATAATCGTTAAGCAAAACCTCCTTAAAGGCGGTATTGGTCGCGGAACTAGAAGCAAGTTCGGCCGCTGATACTGTATTTCCTATTGGAAAATTTACCTGGTCTTGTAAATAGTCCGGAGTGCTAGGGTTTGGGTTGGGGTTGGAAGGACCGCCTACTATAGGACTGTTCCCACCATCATCGCTACTACAGGAAACGATGAGCACACAGATAAGGAGTTTGAAAATCTTCTTCATCTATATTTTTTTTTAAGTTTTGCCTACTTCAAAATTTAAATGGTGGTTCGGCATATTCCCATTGTGCTTTTTTGTAACAGTAACGCACTTCTGTTATATTTTAAGTTTTGGACAGTTTATGGATGATCCCAAGTTCCAAACCACGCAATTCCGCTAATCCTTTTAATCTGCCTACTAATGAATAGCCGGGGTATTGTTCTTTTCCTTCTTCAATGGAATGTAAAAAGCCATGGTCTGGCCGCATGGGGAGACTGGTTTGTCGTTCTTGCATTAGAATTATGAGACGTTCCATAATTTGTGCAATTGGATTGTTTCCGTAAAGGTGTTCGGATTCCCTAAAGATACCTTCTTTTTCCCTGGTAACATTGCGCAAATGCAAGAAATGGATGCGATCTCCAAAATCGTCTATCATTTGCAGCAAATCGTTGTCTGGATGGGCTCCAAAGGATCCCGTGCAGTAACAAAGACCATTCGCTTTAAGGGGCACCGCATCAAAAATTGCTTGCACATCTTTGGAGGTACACATGACCCTTGGCAATCCCAATACCGAAAAAGGCGGGTCGTCTGGATGGATCGCTAATTTCAAATCCAAGGATTCAGCTACTGGAGCTACTTCTTCAAGGAAATTAATGAGGTTATTTCGTAAAGTATCGTCGTCAATGCCTTTGTAATTATCCAAAAGGGACAAAATTTCTTCTGCTGTAAAATTCTTTTTGCTTCCCGGAAGTCCCAAAAGTACATTTCTGAACAAGGTTGCTTTGTCTTGTTGTGAAAGCTGTTCCCCGTAGGCTAAGGCATCGGCTTTTTGTACTTCGGTATAGTCGTCTTTTGCCCCAGGGCGTTTCAATAGAAATACATCAAAATAGATAAAAGCCTTAGGGTTGTACAATAGGGCCTTGGTGCCATCGGGATTTGTAAAGCTATGATGCGTCCTTACCCAATCCAAAATGGGCATGAAATTGTAGGTAATGATTTTAATGCCACAATGGGCAATATTTTTAAGACTTTCTTTATAGTTTTCAATATAGGTTTGATAGTTGCCCGCACGACGTTTGATGTCCTCGTGTACGGGAAGACTCTCTATGACGGTCCATTCCAGTCCTGCGTTCGCAATGGTTTGTTGGTGTTTTTGGATGTCCTCAATTTCCCAAACGTCCCCCACTGGAATATGGTGCAGAGCACTTACAATCCCTGTGATGCCACATTCCTTAAGATCCTTAAGGCTAATGGTATCATTTGGTCCAAACCATCGCATTGTTTGTTGCATTTGTATCATGGCCATTCCAATTAAAATCCAATACTGTTACCGCCATCTACAGGAAGTACGGTTCCTGTAACAAAGCTGGCTTCATTTAAGGCGAAAAAGTACACGGCATCTGCAATGTTGGAAGGTTCTCCCAAAATTCCCATAGGTGTTCTACCCAATACCTTGTTTTTGCGTTCTGGATCATCGTCCAAAGCTTTGGCAGACATTTTGGTTTTAATAAAGCCAGGGGCAATACAGTTCACCCGAATGCCATATTGCGCCAAATCCACGGCCATAGATCTTGTCATGGCTTCTATGGCTCCTTTACTGGCCGTATAGGCAATTACTTTTGGAATCCCATATTGGGACGCCATGGAGCTGATATTAATAATGCTTCCGCCTTGGTGCTGTTTCATAGTTTTTACCACCTCCCTGCTCACGGCAAATACACTCAAAACATTGGTGTGGATGATGTTTGCAAATTCTTCATCCGAGACGTCTTCAAAAGGTTTTTTGAGGTTGATCCCTGCATTATTGACCAAAATGTCTATATTTTCATCACCCGCTATATCCTGAATCATGTCTGGAATACCCTCCAAATTATTCAAGTCAAAGATGACTGGCACGGCATTCGGACCTATTTCCTTACAGGCATTGTTGGTTTTGTCTTCCGAGCGTCCTATGATGTAGGTAACAATCCCGTTGTCGCATAATTTTTTTGCGGTGGCATAGCCCAAACCCGAATTTCCTCCTGTTACAATTGCTATTTTACTCATGTGTTCTTCTTGTCATTTAAACGTTTAAACGTTACCATTGTGGCCGTATGCCTGGGGCATACGGAAATTGTAAATTTTGATAATATTGTAATGTGTGTGCAGGAGCTTCAACTCCTTTTGGAAGCTCCATTTTTGAAAATTGTTGAAAATACAATAGGCAGGCATCCTGCCACCATTTGGCTTCCTTGTATTGTATGTTCAATAGCATTTTTACTTCGTTGAAGCGTTGGGCATCCACGTCGTTTTCCAATTGGTTCCAAGTGGCTTGCATTTGTGCTACTTCATTGACGCCTTCCTGGTATTTAAGGGCTAATCCGTCCCATAGTGTGTGGCCATTTTTGAGCTTATAGTTCCATGGCACATGGTGGAACCATAGTAAATCCTCTTCGGGGCAGGTTTCTAAATTATTGAACATGGCCGCCACCTCAGGTGCATACTGCGCTGTAGCATTACTTCCACTAGGTGTACGGTCAAAACCAACACCGCTGTTATCTGCTTTATGGTAATAAACGGGGTTCCATTCAGGTCTGGACAGATCGCTTACCCATGGTCCCGGACCATAGTGATGACCCGTAGCCATAATATGATGTAAGCCAAGTGGTGTCATATAATTAACTACCGCTTCCCTGGATTCTATCATCATGGCAGATACCTTTTCTACGAATGGCTCTTTATTGGAAAAGGTCATTTTTACCCATTCCTTGGCAATGTCTTCGGAATTTAAATAAGGATCCCATGCCAAGCGGCCAAAACCATACCAATTGGCCTGTAGAAAATGGTGGCCGGTCCAGTTACGATCGGTTCCAATGTTGGAAACTCCAGCAACCCCCGTAATTTTTTTGTTGTGCAGGCTGCCATCAATCACTTTTGCAACGGTAGACCCTTTTCCTTTTCGGTAGGTGTCTGCTTCGAAGACCTCTTCAAATAATTTGGGTTGATAGACTAGATGTGTAGCGCCACCCATATATTCTTGGGTGATTTGAAATTCAATCATCAGATTGGTATTGGCCATGGCGCCAAACATTGGGTGGAAGGGCTCCCTAGGCTGAAAGTCGATAGGGCCATTTTTCACTTGAATAATGACATTGTCCTTGAATTGGCCATCATGGGGCACAAATTCATTATACGCTTGTTTGGCTCTATCGGTAGTATCATGTTCCGAATACACAAAGGCACGCCACATCACTACGCCATTGAAAGGGGCCAAGGCTTCCGCCATCATATTGGCACCATCCACATGGTTGCGACCATAGTTTTGAGGTCCCGGTTGCCCTTCGGAATTGGCTTTTACCAAGAAACCTCCAAAATCAGGAATATAAGTGTAAATTTCTTCTACCTTATTTTTCCACCAGTTTTTGACCTCGGCATGCAAAGGGTCGGCAGTTTTAAGTCCGCCGATTTCCATTGGGGCAGAGAATCTCGCCGTCAGGTATACTTTTAAGCCATAAGGACGGAAAATATCCGCCAAGGCTTTCACTTTTTCCAAATATTGAGGGGTAAGCACCAAGGCATTGGAATTGACATTGGTGAGTACTGTGCCATTGATGCCTATTGAGGCATTGGCTCTTGCATAATCTTCGTAACGAGGATCTTTATATTCTGGTAGTTGGTGCCAGTTCCAAAGTGAAAACCCTGCATAGCCACGTTCAACAGTTCTGTCCAAATTATCCCAATGGTTTAAAATCCGGATGTCTATTTTAGGACTGTCAGTTATATTTAGGTTTTCAATGGATTGTTGGGTTTGGAGCCTTTTTAAAAAGTTAAAGGTTCCATATAAAACGCCTATATCGGTTTTTGCCGTTATTACGATGGAATTGGAAATTGATTTTATCACATAGCCTTCTTTGTTGAGGTATTCCAACTCTTTTGAAAACTGATGGGCTATGTCTTTTGGTAAGTTGCTATAGGAGCCAATAACAAGCCTATATTTTCCATTTAGTTTTTCGGAATCCATTCCCAATAGGCCAGAAATTCCCTGTTGGATTTCCCTGCTAGCTTTCTCAATGGTTTCAGAGTTTCCGTAAAATTGAATCCCTCCAAGTAATGATTGGTATTCTTTTAAAAGCGCGCTATCTGAAATCGTCTTATAGTCCAACCACAGTTTATAGCCATCGGTTGCGTAGGTCGCACTTTGGAAGAGCAAAATGAGACTAAAAGAGAAAAGCCATTTTAAGCATCTAGGCATAGGAACAAGAATTATTATACACCCCATTTTTGAAGCCCTAAAACCTCTAAAAATGGAATTAAGTGTAAAATAAACAAAAATAATGCTATTGTCAAAACAATAAATGCAATCGTTTGCATTTATTGTTTTTTTAAATGATATTTGGTTTTATTATCAATTTCATAATATTATGCGGTTTTCATTTCATAGACAGAAATCCCTTCCTACTTTATTAGGTTTTGCAATGGTTCTTTTGATGGTTGTTGCGTGCCAAAAGAATGTAAATTCTAAAGACTCGTCAGATTCTTCAGAAGATATTGTTTTAGCAGAATCCCACCAAGATTATGATTTTCCGTTTTATGATCCGTCTTTATCTTTGGAAGAACGGGTACAGGATTTGATTTCAAGATTGACATTGGAAGAGAAGGCCGACCAAATGATGCACAACACCAATGCCATCGAACGATTGGGCATACCGCCATACAGTTGGTGGAATGAAGCATTGCATGGCGTGGGACGTTCTGGAGTAGCCACAGTATTTCCGCAGGCTATCGGTTTGGGAGCAACTTTTGATGACGAATTGGCCTTAAGGGTTTCCTCGGCCATTTCCGATGAAGCCAGAGCCATGCACAATGCAGCCAAAGCTAAAGGGTATTATAAACGATACAGCGGATTGACCTTTTGGACGCCCAATATCAATATTTTCAGAGACCCTAGATGGGGCAGGGGGCAGGAGACCTATGGAGAAGATCCTTATTTAACGTCTCGTTTAGGGACTGCTTTTGTAAAGGGACTACAGGGTGATAATCCCAACTATTTAAAAACAGCCGCTTGCGCTAAACATTACGCAGTACATAGTGGACCGGAAAAGTTGCGCCATGAATTTGATGCCGAAGCCAATCCCAAGGATTTATGGGAAACTTATTTGCCTGCTTTTGAGGCCTTGGTACAGGCCGATGTGGAATCTGTGATGTGCGCCTATAACAGTACCAATGGCGCTCCTTGCTGTGCCAATACCTACTTGATCTCGGATGTGCTTTTAAACAAATGGGGATTTAAGGGGCATGTGTTGAGTGATTGTTGGGCCATCGTTGATTTTTACACACCATCTGATAAAGGAGGGCATGGCGCTGTGGAAACAGCTGCTCAAGCTTCGGCTTTGGCGGTAAAAAATAGAGTGAGTTTAAATTGTGGTAGTACCTATTTGGAAGGTATTCCTGAAGCAGTAAAACAAGGGCTTTTAACGGAAGCTGAAGTAGACAGGGAATTGGCTACTTTGTTGAAAACTCGATTTAAATTGGGGCTTTTTGATCCGCTAGGGAGTCATCATTATGATGATATTCCAATAGATGTTGTGGATAGTGATGAGCATCGTGCTTTGGCGAGGGAAGTGGCCCAAAAAGGAATTGTCATGTTGAAAAATAACGGCGCTTTGCCCTTAAAGAATGACTTGGCACGTTATTTTGTAACGGGGCCCAATGCTGCCAATTCTGATATTTTATTAGGGAATTACTTTGGTGTGAATCCAAAATTGGTCACCGTTTTGGAAGGTATTGCAGGAGCAGTAGACCATGCCAGTCAATTGCAGTACCGAATGGGAATTATGTTGGACCGCCCCAATTCCAATCCACAAGATTGGACTACTCCAAATGCAGGGAAAAGTGATGCTACCATTGCGGTTTTGGGGATTTCAGGACTTTTGGAAGGAGAGGAAGGAGAATCTATCGCTTCAGCCACTCTTGGCGACCGTTTTGAATATGGTTTGCCGGAAAATCAATTGGAGTTTTTGAGAAAATTACGAAAGGAAGCAGGAGAGCGCCCTATTATCACGGTGGTTACCGGTGGTAGTCCCATTGACTTGGCTGAAGTAGAAGCTTTGTCGGATGCGGTGTTGTTTGTTTGGTATCCTGGGGAAGAAGGAGGAAATGCCGTTGCCGATATCATCTTTGGAAAGGTGTCGCCTTCAGGGCGTTTACCAATTACTTTCCCGAAATCGTACGAACAGCTGCCTGCCTATGAAGATTATACTATGAAAGGGCGCACCTATAAATACATGGAAAAAGAACCTTTGTATCCCTTCGGTTTTGGGTTGTCCTATACTTTATTTACTTATGGCAGTCCAAAGTTGTCTTCAAAATCCATTACTTCCAATGATACCGTAACTGTGTCAGTTGAGGTTACTAATTCAGGTAAGGTAGATTCCGATGAAGTCGTACAATTATATGTGGCCGATATGGAAGCGAGCTTTGAAGTACCCAATTTTCAGTTGCAAGGGGTAAAAAGAAGCCATTTTAATGCAGGAGAAAGCAAAACCTTAACGTTTGAACTAGGGCCCAAAGCCTTTGAAATGGTAAACGACAAAGGGGAACGACTTATAGAACCAGGGACCTTTAAAATCTATATTGGAGGTTCGAGTCCTATGGGAAGGAGTACTGATTTGGGTGCTCCCCAAATGGCGGAAACCACTGTAGAAGTTCGATAATCCAAAAAAGGTAAAGTGACTTTTTTAATGACGTTTGGATGATTGTCTAACCACCACTTCGGTATTTAGGAAGGTGATTTCTGTAATATCATCGTCCAAAGCATTTTTAAGATGTTTCACTATTTTTTCAGCTGAGGTTTGTCCCATTTTAAATGCTGGATGTGTTACGGTTGACAATCCAGGATCGATGATGGATGCAATAGGGTCGTCATTAAACCCGATTACCGCCAATTCTTCAGGAACCTTCACATTAAGACGTTTGGCTATTTGAATGGCGCTCACCCCTGTAGTATCGTTTGAAGAGAAGATGCCATCAGGTGGATTATCCATTGTAAGCAATTTTTTTGTGGCCTTTTCCCCTTCCTCATAACTTAAAGTGCTGAATGGGATGATAAGGTCTTCATTCACTTCCAAATTGTAATCCTTTAAGGCATCCATGTAGCCTCGTTTTCGTTCGCTATAAATATTCATGTATTGTGACCCCGCAAAGTGGGCAATACGTTTACAACCTTGTTCAATTAGGTGTTTTGTGGCCTTGTAGGCTGCCGAGTAATTGTCAATCATCACTCTATAGGTTTCAATGTCCTTTGGCACACGATCCACAAACACGATGGGGATATTTTTATCCAGAAATTGTTTAAAATGGGAGGTATCCCTAGTTTCCATGGCCAAGGAACAAATGACTCCACTTACCCTACTGTTATATAGGGCCTGGGCCATGTTGATTTCATTTTCATAGGAATCGTTGGACTGGGTGATAATCACGTTGAATCCCGATTTTTGGGCCCGCTCTTCAATACCACTAATCAGGGCTGAAATAAAAGGACGATTGATTCTTGAAATAAGAACACCGATAGTATAGGTCTTGTTGTTTCGTAAACTAGCTGCAATGATGTTGGGGGAATAGCCCATTTCCTGAGCCGCTTGCTTTACTTTTGCAATGGTTTTTTTACTAATGCTATGATGGTTTTTTAAGGCTCTGGAAATCGTGGAAGTTGATAAATTGAGGGCCTTGGCAATATCATAGATGGTAATGTCCTTTTTTTGTGTCATGGATGAGGTTTGTGCGTACCTACAAAAATAATCTTTTTTAACAAATTACCGATTGTTGAATTTTTTTAGCTTAAAAATTAGTAATACGAAAATTAGACAGATAAAAATTATTTAATTGTTAATTTTTATGTAAAACTTTTGTAAATTGTCAAGAAATAATTTTTGCTCACATCCTTGATTCGGGTTATGAAAGTTTTAAAAAATCAATTTATTCTTTTTGTGGCGCTAATAAGTTTGGGTTTGGTATTGGTTTCCAATGCCAAATTTTTTTCCAATTTAAAGCAACCGATTGCGTATAATGAAGAAGTCGCCTTTGATTGGTTTGAATATCAAGGACAGGATACCATGTTTGATAGTAACATTCCAACACAAAATGAATATGTAAATCCAATATTGGCAGGGTTTTATCCTGACCCTAGTATTTGTAGGGCAGAAAACGCTTATTATTTAGTGACTTCGTCATTTTCCTATTTTCCTGGATTGCCTATTTTTAAAAGTAGTGATTTGGTTAATTGGAAGCAGATTGGCCATGTCATTACTAGAAAATCACAAGCAGATTTTAATGGAGGAGTGTCCAGAGGGCTTTTTGCACCTACTATTAGATACCACCAAGGAACTTTTTTTGTGATATGCACTAATGTAAGTTCCAAAGGGAATTTTATCGTGACCAGTACAAATCCGGAGGAAGGTTGGTCCGAACCCATTTGGTTGCCCGAAATAGACGGCATAGATCCTGATTTGTTTTTTGACGACGATGGTAAAATCTACATTACCCATAATGGTCCACCTCCAGGGAATATTTCCAAACACAATGGGCATAGAGCCATTTATACCTGGGAATACGATTTGAAAAAGCAGAAGGTAATTTCTGATCAAAAATTATTGGTTGATGGAGGTACTGACATGGCCAAGGAGCCAGTCTGGATTGAAGCTCCACATATTTTCAAAAAGGATGGCTACTATTATTTGTTTTGTGCGGAAGGGGGAACGGGCTATAACCATTCCGAAGTGGTGTTTAGAAGCAAGCATATTTACGGGCCATATACCAGTTATGAAAACAACCCGATATTGACCCAAAGACATTTGCCTAAAGAGCGTTCCAACCAAATTACAACAACAGGTCATGCCGATTTTGTGGAATTGCCCAATGGCGATTGGTGGGGCGTATATTTAGGATGTCGACCTTATGGTGACGACCATTACAACACAGGTAGGGAAACCTTTATGCTGCCCTTGAAATGGGAAGCCAACGGTTGGCCTGTTTTTGAACAGGGCAATGATCCACATCTATTTGTGTATACAAGACCCGAATTAGCGTTAAATACAGAACAGATTCCTCCAACCACGGGCAATTTTGTGAATAGAGATGACTTTGATTCAGGGTCATTGGGAAATATTTGGAATTTCATTAGAACTCCCAATTCGCAATGGTACACTTTGGAAAATGGTCAATTACTGGTAACGCCACAAGATGAAAATATGCATGAGGAAACCAAGTTTTCCTTTATTGGGAGACGGCAACAGCATGCCAGTTTTGAGGTGGCTACCGAATTTTCATTTGTGCCTTCTCAATCAACTGGTGCTGCTGGGTTGGTGGCCTTTCAAAATGAAAAGCATTATTTATTTATAGGTAAACGTTTGACTGATCAGGGAAACTCAGAGGTATTCTTAGAGCAAAGTTTTGGCGATTCGTTAGAGATTTTGGCCTCCAAAGCTTTGGAGGAACACAATCAAAACCTTTGGGTGAAAATTGTGGGGCGCAGTAAATATTACGATTTCTATTATAAACAACATAAAGATGAGGATTGGCGATTGCTGAAAGCAAATGTGGATGCCTCATTATTGAGTACCAAAGTAGCCAAGGGATTTGTAGGGAGCATGTTGGCAATGTACGCTTCCAGCAATCATTTTTGAAAACCACTGTTATTAACTAATCACAAGATGTATTATATAGGATACGATTTAGGAAGTTCATCAATAAAAGCCGCATTGGTCAATGCTGCTTCTGGCAAGGTTTTGGGACTTGCCCAATATCCTGATAAGGAAATGGAGATTATGTCCCTCAAAGCTGGTTGGGCCGAACAGGACCCTAATCTTTGGTGGGAATATCTGGGTATCTTGACACAAAAATTAATCAAGGACACAGGTGTTGCCAAAGCTAGAATAAAGGGAGTGGGCATTGCCTATCAAATGCACGGTTTGGTTTTGGTAGATAAGGATTTCGAGGTTTTACGACCTTCCATTATTTGGTGTGATAGTAGGGCTGCTATGATCGGAAATAAGGTGTTTCAAGATCTGGGAGAAGAAAAGTGCATGACACATCTTTTGAATTCTCCAGGGAATTTCACCTTATCCAAACTCAAATGGGTGAAGGACAATGAACCTTCGCTTTATGAAAAAGTACATAAGTTTTTATTGCCCGGCGATTTTATTGCTCTCAAATTAACAGGAGAAGCTACTACCACCATTTCTGGACTTTCCGAAGGGATTATGTGGGATTTCAAGGCCAATACCCCTGCGAATTGGTTGTTTGATTATATGGGAATTGATACTGGTTTGATTCCTAACATGGTGCCTACTTTTTCTGTTCAGGGATCCGTGACCAAATCGGCGGCAAAGCTTACAGGGTTGCCCAGTGGCATTCCAGTGCTATATCGTGCAGGCGACCAACCTAACAATGCTTTGTCCTTAAATGTTTTGAGACCTGGTGAAATTGCCGCTACTGGAGGCACTTCGGGAGTCGTGTATGCTGTAACTGACAATAAAAGCACTCAAGAAAGTCTTCGTATCAACAATTTTGCCCATGTAAATTATACCACGGAACAATCTATTATTGGCAAACTTCTCAATATAAATGGCGCAGGGATTCAATACAGTTGGATGAAGGAACATGTGCTGAAAGGTGAAAACTATGAACAGATGAACGCCATGGCGGCAAACGTTCCTATTGGCTCTGATGGTTTGCGGGTTATTCCATTTGGAAATGGAGTAGAGCGCATGATGAACAACAGTAATGACGGGGCGGCCATATTCAACCTAAATTTTAATAAACATCATTCTGAGCATCTTTTTAGGGCTGCTTTGGAGGGCATTGCCTTTTCGTTTGTGTACGGAGTCAATATTATGAAAGGAGATGGTGTAAAGGTGTCCAATATTAGGGCAGGCAACGATAACCTATTCCGATCTGGAATATTCGCAACCACTTTGGCAACCCTTATTGATTCCGAAATAGACATTTTGGATACTACAGGGGCCATTGGAGCTGCAAGGGCGGCAGGGGTAAGTATGGGAGATTTTAAAAGTTTGGAAGACGTTTTTTCAGACAATGAAAAAGTCTGCACTTATGGTCCCGTTAAAGATAAAGGCCCATATACAGAGGCGTTTCAATTATGGGAGCTGGATTTGAGGCGAAGGTATTTAAGCAATTTGTAAGCTAATATTCATAAAATTTAAACATCATAATCTTGACTAAATATAACTAAAATGGCAACTAAAGAATATTTCAAGGGCATCAAACATATCGAGTATGAGGGGAATTTGTCCCATAATCCATTGGCATTTAAATATTATGACCCCAATAGGATAGTGGCAGGGAAAACCATGCGGGAGCATTTTAAGTTTGCCGTAGCGTATTGGCATACGTTCTGTGGCCAAGGTGCCGATCCTTTTGGAGTGGGCACGCAGAATTTTCCTTGGGATCAGTCTTCAGATCCCATTCAGGCCGCGAAAGACAAGGCAGATGCCGCGTTTGAGTTCCTAGACAAAATTGGATTTGATTATTACTGTATGCACGATTTTGATCTGGTTCAGGAAGCTCCAACTTTTGCAGAATCGGAAAAGCGCTTGAGTACTATTGTGGATTATATCAAGAATAAGCAGAAATTCCATGGTAAAAAGTTACTTTGGGGAACCTCCAATTGCTTCACACACCCTAGGTATATGAATGGTGCAGCTACCAATCCAGATTTTAAAGTGTTGGCAAGAGCAGGAGGACAGGTAAAATTAGCTATAGATGCGACCATTGCCTTAAATGGTGAAAACTATGTGTTTTGGGGTGGTCGAGAAGGTTATATGTCCTTATTGAATACAGATATGGCAAGGGAGTTGAACCATTTGGCCCAGTTTTTAACTATGGCTCGCGATTATGCCAGAAAGCAAGGCTTTAAAGGCACTTTTTTCATTGAGCCCAAACCTATGGAACCTACAAAGCACCAATATGATTTTGACACCGCCACGGCCATTGGGTTTTTAAAGGAATATGGATTGGAACGCGATTTTAAAATCAATGTGGAAGTTAACCATGCAACCTTGGCACAGCACACTTTTCAGCACGAATTGGAAGTGGCTGCACGGGCGGGAATGTTGGGCAGTATCGATGCGAATAGAGGGGATTACCAAAATGGTTGGGACACCGATCAATTTCCTAACAACATACAAGAAGTCACCGAAGCTATGTTAGTGTTTTTAAAGGCAGGTGGTTTGCAGGGGGGCGGTGTTAATTTTGATGCTAAAATCCGTCGTAATTCTACCGATTTGGAAGACATCTTTTTGGCACATATTGGAGGTGCCGATACGTTTGCCAGAGCTTTGATTACAGCAGACAAAATCATTTCCTATTCTGGTTATGATTCCTTAAGAAAACAGCGTTACAGTTCTTTCGATTCAGGAAAAGGTAAAGAGTTTGAAAAAGGAAAGTTGGACTTGTCAGATTTGTATGAAATCGCTGCAGAAGATGGTGAAATTCCATTGCAAAGTGGTAAACAGGAGTTGTTTGAAAATATTATTAGCCAATACATTTAAATCGGATATATGTCATTTTTAAAGTTATAGGGATTAACGATAAAGGTTAGCTCCCAAATTTCTTATGGCCATTAAAAAATCAATTAAATTTTAAATATAAGTCTTACCTTACAACAGTAAAAATTATAATACCTAATAACTAAACTACTATTTATGGAAACAGTTTTGCAAACCGCCGACTGGTGGGTTTTGGGACTCTATTTTTTGGCCCTTATTGCCGTGGCGGTATGGGTTGTACTTCAAAAGAATAAAAACACAGAAGATTACTTTTTGGCAGGCCGTAATGTGGGCTGGTTCGTTATTGGAGCCTCTATTTTTGCTTCAAATATCGGGTCGGAGCACGTTGTTGGATTAGCGGGGACGGGTTTTGAATCGGGCACTCCAATGGCGCATTATGAATTGCATGCTTGGATTGTACTGCTTTTGGGATGGTTGTTTTTACCATTTTACATTAGGAGTGGTGCTTTTACCATGCCCGAATTTTTGGAAAAACGATTTGATAGTCGCTCTAGATGGTTCTTGTCGGTTTTTTCATTGTTGGCTTATGTTTTGACTAAGGTGTCTGTAACCATTTACGCCGGAGGAATTGTGGTTTCTGAATTGTTGGGAATCCCTTTTTGGTATGGCGCTATTGGCATCGTCATTTTCACTGGAATTTATACCGTAGTGGGAGGGATGAAGGCCGTAATTTATACGGAAACGCTTCAAACGGTTATCCTTATTTTGGGATCGATGATCATTACCTATTTAGGAATGCAGGAAGTAGGCGGGTGGTCGCAATTGAGGGAAACTGTTACGGCGGTGAGCCCAGATCATTTCAACATGTGGCGTCCAATAACTGACCCCGATTTTCCTTGGACAGGAATGTTATTTGGAGGGACCGTTGTAGGGGTTTGGTATTGGTGTACCGATCAATATATCGTGCAGCGTACCTTGGCAGCCCATAATATTAAAATAGGTAGAAGAGGCGCCATTTTTGGAGCGTATTTAAAGTTGTTGCCTATCTTGATTTTCTTGATTCCCGGTATCATCGCTTTTGCTTTGACCATTCAAAACCCAGAAATGTTCGGGGTAGAGAAAGCGGATAGAGCATTTCCAATGTTGGTGAAAACCTTGTTGCCAGTTGGATTGAAAGGTTTGGTTGCAGGAGGATTGATGGCAGCGCTTATGAGTTCGTTGGCATCAGTGTTCAATTCTTGCTCGACGATTTTCACTATTGATATTTACAAGAAGTTGAAACCACAAAAAAGCGAACGTGAATTGCTTACCATTGGTAAAGTAGCTACCGGTTTTATTGTAATATTGGGGATTATCTGGATTCCTATTATGGAAAAAATTGGAGGTGGTGTGATGTACCAATATCTTCAAAATGTACAGTCGTATATTGCGCCTCCTGTAACTGCGGTATTCCTTTTGGGGATTATCTGGAAACGTGTCAATTCCCAAGCGGCCATTACAACTTTAATGACGGGATTGGTGTTGTTGATTTTACGTTTGGGATCTGAAATTTATTATCAGCCACAAATTGCTTCCGGGGAAACGGTAGATAGCATTATGTTTAGTTTTGCCTCCATCAATTTTGCCCATATGGCTATCTTCATGTTTATTTTCTCAGTGATTTTATGTGTCACTGTTAGTTTGGCTACTGGGGCTCCAAATTATGAGAAAATCAGTGGTCTTTCTTTTGGAACCTTGACAGCTGAAGATAAAGCTGCTTCAAAAGGTAGTTATGCTACAATCGACATAGTACTTTCGGTACTTTTAGTTGTCATTGTGGTCGCTATTCTATCGTATTTTACGAGTTAATTTTTCTGAACCTTACTATAAAATGGCCAATCAATTTTGATTGGCCATTTTTTTTGAAATTCACAAAAATAATTTTGTTTAGTCATTGTTAATTAAGCTTTTAGCGTTAATTTTAGTGAGTGAACTACAAAATGTTTATTTTGAAGTTTCCATTCGATTAGTAGCAAGCACTGAAAATATTAATCCATAAAAAAAATAGTATTATGAGCAACAGTAATTCAATTTTCGGACTTTTGGTAGGAACCGCGGTTGGCGCTACTTTAGGAATTCTTTTTGCACCAGAAAAGGGTAGTGTTACAAGACAACGCATCGCGGATGAAGCCATGTCGGCAGCAGACAAGTTTAACAGTACCGCACATGATTTAAAGGATAAAGCCAGTTCTAAGGCACACGATTTAAAAGATAAGGTTTCAAGTTTTATGAGCCATGATAAGGACTCGCTTGGTTCTAATTTGGAAAGCTTGGTGAAAGAAGCCAGTGTAAAAGCGGAGGACGTTATCTCTGTTTTGGAGAAAAAATTGGCGGACCTAAAAGCTCAAAACAAGAAATATCAAAAAGCCTAGTATGAATTTGTTTGAGTCATTAAATGAAGCATCATCCAAAGCCGTAGATTCGGGCGAAGTATTTTTGATCAAATCCAAGGAATATGCCAAGTTAAAGGTCTTTGAACAGCTCACCATTTCTATGAGCTTATTGGGCAAGGCCCTTTTAATAGGCAGTTTTATATTGATTGGTTTTTTCTTTTTTGCCATTGCCGCTGCCATCGCCTTAGGGAGAGTCTTGGACGACTATGCTTTGTCCACTACCATAGTTGGCGGTTTCTTTTTGCTATTGGCCCTTTTGGTGTACCTGCTTAGACATCTTATCAACAAAAAAGTGATACAGACCATGTCACATAAATTCTTTAATTGATTTTTATGAAAAAGTATAGTTCGTTTGCAGAAATAGAGCACGACTTAAAGCGGTTGGATTTGGAACGGAAGATTGCTTTGGAAGAACTGAAAGGCGTTAAAGGTGGCTTGAAGGAAGATTTGCGACCTTCCAATTGGATGCAGTTAGTGTTAAATTCCGTAGGAAAATATGGTGCTTATTTATTGTTTAAAAAGTTGTTTTAAACAGCTCAAATAGTTCTGAAACAAATCTACCCCGAACATTTTGTAAAGCAAGGATGTTTCGGGGTTTTTTGTGGTTTATAGTGACCAATAAACGTCTCCTATTGATGTATAATAACTTTTAATAACTTCCATGTAAGTTTTTGTGTAAAAGTTCTACTTTTGTTAAGATTAAATCAGAGAAATTATGTCAGATACAATTGAAAAAGTAAAATGCCTTATCATAGGTTCGGGACCTGCAGGATATACTGCAGCTATATATGCAGCTAGAGCTAACATGGCACCGGTATTGTACCAAGGAACCCAACCAGGGGGGCAGTTAACCACCACCAATGAAGTAGAGAACTTTCCTGGGTATCCAGAAGGAATCACAGGGCCAGAAATGATGATGGAGCTTCAAAAGCAAGCGGGCCGTTTTGGAACCGATATTAGAGATGGTTGGGTTACCAGAGTTGATTTTTCTGGAGATGTACACAGAGTTTGGGTAAATGACCATAAGGAAATCCACTGTGATTCTGTAATTATCTCTACAGGAGCCTCTGCAAAATATTTGGGATTGGTTTCTGAACAAAAATATTTGAAGCTTGGAGGCGGGGTTTCTGCCTGTGCCGTTTGTGATGGTTTCTTTTATAGAAATCAAGAGGTAGTGATTGTAGGCGCAGGAGATTCGGCTTGTGAAGAAGCTCACTATCTATCAAAATTGTGTTCAAAAGTAACGATGTTGGTAAGAAGAGATGTATTCCGCGCTTCAAAAATCATGGCCAATAGGGTTAAAAATACCAAGAATATTGAGATTCTATTCAATACAGAAACAGAGGAAGTATTGGGGGACGGACAAGTAGTAACGGGTGTAAAAGTTAAAGACAATGTTACAGGAGAAGTTAAAACCATTCCTGCTACCGGCTTCTTTGTGGCCATTGGTCATAAACCGAATACAGATATTTTTAAGGAGTATTTAGATTTGGATAAAACAGGGTATATTATCAACAAACCTGGTACTTCAAAAACCAATGTTGAGGGTGTATTTGTTAGTGGAGACGCTGCAGATCACGTCTACAGACAGGCTATTACAGCTGCGGGTACTGGATGTATGGCGGCCTTAGATGCTGAACGTTATTTGGCAGCCAAAGAAGCGCCTGTAGAAGCATAAAGAAATTTTTTCTTCAATAATATAAAATCCGAAGTCTGTACTTCGGATTTTTTTTTTTGTCGAATTTTGAATTTGATTAGGACATATTTAAAATTTTGCAATTCTTAATTAATTATAGGTTAAAGGCATGTTAAAACTTTGGGCTTAAGTATTATTTTCTAAATTAGCGGCTTTATTAACCCTAATTATAATTATGAAGCAATATTCAAAATTACTTTTAGCTAGTTTTTTAGCAGTGTTTTTTATAACACTTTCCTGTAGCGATGATGATGGCACGAAATCAGAAAGTCCAGCAATTACCTTATCTACCAATGCAGAATCTATTCCTTTAGGAGAAAGCATTACTTTTGAAGTAATGACCCATGAAAACCAAAACGTGACGGGGAATGCCACATATTTGGTGAACAATACTATTTTACAATCAAATGTATTTACTCCGGAAGCGGAGGGACAGTACACTGCTAGGGCAACCTTTGCTTTAAACGGTTCTAATCTTACCAGTAATACTGTTACTTTCGCCGTAACAGAAATGCTTTTAACTTCTATCGAAATTACTGCGGAAGCTGAAAGCATTGAAATTGGGGATACTTTCACTTTTGGTGTAAAAGGAAACAATGGTACTGATGTAACATCTGAGGCCACTTACTATATTAATGGAGAAGAAATTTCCTTTAACGAATATACTCCTGAAGAAATAGGTACTTATGAAGTAAAGGCTACCTATATGCATGAAGGAACGCTTTTGGAAACTGAGCTGTTGGCTTTGGAAGTAACGTATCAGTCAACCGAAGTAACTGTTTTTGATGAGGTGGTATTTTATGATGGTTACCAAGGAACTGTAAGTGAGCCGGTACCTGCGGGAGTTATTCGAAAAAGTAATGCTTCAAATATAACTAAATTAAGTGCTGAAGCGATTGAGTTATTTAGTGATGAGTTAACTATGCAAGTAACTATTGGTGCTTTGTGTGATAACTATGATAGAATTGGTGGTGTGTATTTAAATTTGGTGCCTAGTGGTTCGGAATTTAGTACAGATATTGTAGAAGAGCGCATCGAAATAGGACGTTTTATCACACCATTCATGAATAAAAATTATCAGCCTACAGAAGTGCCTTACGAATTTGAAGTTGGCAATTTAGCCTTGTTATTCAATGACCCAGTAATCAGTAGTACTTATGATTTTTGGATTGAATTATATGTGTTCGGTGTCTCTTCTGCGGCTCAAAAAGAAGTGTCAGGATGTACGGGAAGAATTGATACCTTCTTAGGAACTTTAAAGTTTATTTCTAGTGATAAAACCTATGAGCATGTGGCACAACATTTAGAGCCAATTGCTTCTAGTGTGCGTGTGAATAACTATAACTCCAATGGAACAGATGTTATAGGAGAAACTACCAAGACATTTACCTTCGATGTTGAAGAAAATTTAAGCAATGCCAAAATACATGTGATAACTTCCAATCACGGAGCTAATTCTGGGGGTGAAGAGTATGTGAGAAGAGAGCATTTTATATATTTTGACAATACCCAATTAGATATGTATAAGCCTGGAGGTAAATCTTGTGAGCCTTATCGTCAATATAACACTCAAGGTAACGGAATTTATGGTAGTTCACCAAGAACAGAAGCTCAATGGACGTCTTGGAACAACTGGTGTCCTGGAGATGTTATTCCTATTAGAAGTTATGAATTGGGAGAAGTTTCTCAAGGGACACACTCATTTAAAATTGAAGTTCCGGACGCAGAATTTGTTGACGGAAAAGGTTATATCCCGGTATCGGTTTACATACAAGGGGATATCAATTAGAAAGCATAAACTACAACTAAAACTACAAAAACTACAATAAAAAAATCCGAAGCGTAACTGCTTCGGATTTTTTATATCTATTTGTTTAAGAACTTATATTGTTTCAGGTAACGTATAAGTTCTTCCTTTGTTTTGTTCTTTTAAATAGTCCATTAAAGGCGCAAAGTAATCCAGCATAGGTTTCGCGCTCATTTCGCTTCCTACACTTGATTTTAAAAGCTCTCTCCAATCATTGTTAGCTCCAGTTTCCAATACTCCTCTTAAGAAAGTCCCTACGTCCTTGCTTCCAAAGTAGTTGGTAGCATGTGGATCTTGGTGTAAGATGTTTTTAGCAATGTGATCGTGGAATTGGAACAATAAAATGTAGGAGATGGCATAGTCATAATATTGAGCTGCATCATCATTGATGTGTGTTTTTGAAGCAGCATCACAGAATTCTTCTCCTCTTTCTGATGGAGGTACCATACCTTGGTATTTTTTAGCCAATTCCCACCATTTTGCATTGTATTGGTCTTTTGGTAAGTTTTCTGCATACAAAGCGTTTTCAAACTCACTCATTACTCCTGCAGAGAATGGTAAAAACACAACATAGTTCAAGGCTTCTTTCAATAGGTTTTGAGTCTCGTCAATTTGTACACTTTCGTCAACTAGACCTTTACTGGCCAAGAAAGGCTTTTGCATTGCAGCCAATCCTAATAAACTTCCAATGGCTTCGTGGTACCCTCTATTGGCTCCAGCGCGTAATAATGGTGGTACATTTGGATTGGTATAGGCTTGGTAGTAGTAAATATGTCCCAATTCATGGTGAATGGTCTCATAGTAATCTGCTGTAGGCTCTACACTCATCAAACAACGCAAATCATTTTCAAGATCCATGTGCCATGCAGAAGCGTGGTTATTCTTTTTGTAATCAGCATCGGCAGGTAGTGGGTACATGCTTGATTTTTCGTAGAAACTCGCTGGAAGTGGATCGAAACCAATGCTCACATAAAAGTTTTCTCCTTCTTTTACAATCCACTCAGGATCTTTGTCAGCCAAGGCAGCGTCAATATCCAACCCTTCAACATTTACCAATGGACTCCAGTCTTGTCCCCAACGGTTAGGCAACCAGTGGGCAGGAATGTACTCAGGTACTTCGGCATTATATTTTTTAGCCAATTCGTAACGTGCCCAAGTATGGAGTTCGCGGTATAGAGGCCAAACCTCTTTCACCATTTTGTTCATTTCGGCAAGCATTTCCTGGCGGTTCATTCCGTATTCAGAAACTTGGTAACTAAAGTAATCGTCATAACCTAAAGCCTGTACCGTTTGGTTGCGCAATTGACGTAAGTTTTCCAAGCCGTCTTTTAGATCTTTTCCAACTGCTTTTGAGGCTTCCCAGTTTTTAAGACGCTCGGTTTCGTTCGAAGATTCTCTTAAAACTTTATCTATATCTCCAGTAGTTATTGATTTTCCATCCACTTGAAAATCGAAACCATAAAGGGTTTCACTTTGTGCATTTTGAGCAGCAATTCTTTTGGATACAATATCCGAAACAGTTTCAGGGTTGTTTCCTGCACCGTAAAGAATGGTGTTCAATTGGCGTACCTGCACGATGTCCAATTCGTCCTTATGCTCTAAAAACTGTTTTGTTTTTTCAATAACTTCCGTGCTTCCTGTGAATTTAGCGTAAGCTTCATTGGCTTTTTGTACGTTGTAAGCGTTGGTGCTGTCACCTGCTACAATGTGTGTATTGGCAGCCCATTCTGCTTTGGAAGAATCATAGTACAATTTTTTGTAGGTTTTGGAATAGTCATCCAAAAAGGCTTGAGCTTCCTCTTTGACATTAGAAGACGCCTCTTGTTTTTTGTCTTCTTCTTTACAAGCAAACATTGCAAGCAGAAGAAAAACTAAAGGGGTTAATTTTCTCATTTGTGTAGTATAATTATAGAATTTAATTAGTTTCTTTTTTTTGAAGTTTGGCCGTTCCCGTAAATTTGTTGATGGTTATTTGCGGTTCGTGGTACAGGTATATTTCAGAATTTCCGGCGGCGTCTATAGTTACATTTTCTTCAACTCCAATGGCCACATAACTGCTGAGGTCGCTTACCAGATTACAGGTTTTAACCGTAAACTCTTTTCCTTCAAAACTTGACGAGTTATCAGTGCGAATCAAGCAGGATTTTGAAGCCCCTTCAATATTGGCATCTGCACGTTGGTACATGTCCAATTTTACATATTTGCTGTTGATCAAGGCTTCGGTTTTGCTGTTGTCGTTTAAGATAATCTTGGAGCTATCTGCAGAAACATTCAATTTCACCTTGGATTTGTCATGGCTTGAAAACTCAAAATTAGTTGCATTAATGTTGAGATAGGCACGGGCAGAACCAGAGGTTTTTAGAGAGGTATTTTTTAATTCCAAAGAAGTGAGAGACCTTACTTCGCCATCGTCCTTCACTTCAATATATTTCAGGTCATGACTATAATTGACCGTAATGTGCATTTTCTTGGAGGAGGTAATTTTTTTTGAAGAGCTGAAGACCAAGGTGCTGTCCTTTACTTCAAAAAGAATGATTTCGTGTAGGTTATCGTCGGTTTCAATTTCTACGGAGGGCTTTGAGTTATAGATGATTTCTACTGAAAAGTCCTCGCCAACTATAATTTTGTTGAATGCATCAATGTAGGTTTGCTTGATGGTTACATTCCTGTCACCTTTTATTTTATCGTCGCTTTGGCCAGAGGCCGTTAGAATAAAACCTATGCCGATACATAACGTTAAAAGGATTTTGCTCATTAGGTTTATTTAAGGTTCGTTAAGCAAATATATACAAAAACCATCCCAAACTCTAAAATGAGCTTGAAATGGTTTTCAAAATGATTGGCTTGTTGGTGTTTATTGTGCTGTCTAGTGCTTTTTGATACTTCCCGAAACGTTATCGCTTTTTTCTATCTTTTCTGGATTGCCATAGTAGGTTACATCGCCGCCACTGGTGGCCGTTGCAATGAGTTCCTTGGAAGTGTTTACCTTGATTCCTGCACCACTGGATGCTTTGACGTGCGAAGATTCGGTGCTTAGGTTTTCGGCATCAATATCGCTACCGCTGCTGGCGGATGCAATAAAATCGGTAGTACTTCCGGATAGGTCCAATTCGCTTCCGCTGGAAGAACTACAATCGATGGATTTGGCCTGTATGTCCAACTCCATGTCGCTACCGCTGGAAGTTTCCAATACAAAATGATCGCCTTCAATGGTATTGGTGCCATGCACATCGCTGCCGCTAGTGGCTTTGATTCTGGATACTTTGTCAAAATTCACCATCACCTTTTTAGAGGCTGAACTGGAAATGTTTTGGTTAGCGTAAATCTTCAAGACATCTCCATCAACTTCCGTTACTATAACGTCTTGAAGATTTTCATCGGCTTCCACCGAAATGCTAGGTGTGTCACTTTGTGTTAGGTAGACATCAAGTCCTCTACTGATTTTTATTTCTGTATACTCGCCGGTTACCTGGCGTTGTTCAGTAGTTACGTTTCCATTGCCCTTTATCCCAGAAATTTTAAAATCCAGGTTGCAGGAGCTTGCTAGAGCTCCCAACAGGGCTGCAATAATAATTTTGGATAAGGTTGTCATAACTGATTGTTTTTTGATTGATAATTGCTTGTGTAAATGTATGATTTGTTGTTGATGAATGGTTTTATAAACGTATGGGTTGTCGATTTTTAATGATGAACTGTAGCTTAGTTGTCGTCTGAGGTAATTTCAATGCCCTCATCTGAAATGTTGACCTTTACATCTTCTTTTTTAGCCTTCAGTCCTTGGTCGTTAATTTCAATTTGAACACTGTCCTTTTTAAAGCGAACTCCTTCTTCATCAATGTTAAGGCCTGAATTTTCATCATTGACATTCACTTTTACTTTGAACTCATTATCGTCACAATCCAAACAAATGGTGTTGTCTTCCATTACTTTTAAAGTGTGAGAGGTGTCGTCATAAGTTGCAATATTGTCACTGTTCCTATTGTGTCTTAAGTAGGATCGCGTATTGCCATGTAAATTGAACACCATACCTTCTGGTAAATACAGGATCACGGTAACGTTTTGATCGGAAAATTTGTTTTTATAATCCGTATGCAAATAGTTGCTCAGCAATAACTGGTTGTTTTTGAGCTCAAACTCATAATCTATTTTCTCGGCCGTTTCCCTAGCTTCAATATAGTCGCTACCCTTGGCTTCTTTTACAATTTGCAAATAGGCCATACTGTCTGAGGTAGAACGAATGTTAAGCATCACATTCTTTGAGAAAATCACCTTTTGGTCTTCATTGTTATACTTGATTTCAAAGCCACCTTCTCTGTGCATACCATATCTGTACTTATCAAATTCGCTGGACACCATTTTAATGGACAAGGTGTCCTTTTTAGAAAGATCTAAGGTTTCGGTTTGAGTGACTGAATTTTCCAAAGCAAAATGAGATGCTTCAGTAATTCCAATGACAATGATGCTTACTAGAGACAATAACCACAATCCTAATAAGGTGAATTTGGCCACATTTCCTATGGACTTAAGATTGTTGATCAATATTTTCAATCCTAAATAGAAAATGAAAAACAACGGGATCCCAAACAACAGGAACAATAGCACCGAGCCTACCCATAATGGCAGTCCAGTGGTGTTTAATGCTTCAGGGTAATCCATCCACCAAGGGCTGTAGAAACTAGAGCCTCCAAGAGAGAACAAGCTGATGATAAGCCCAAAAAGCAAAATCGCTCCAAAAATGATTAAAATGATGCCAATAAACTTGGCAAATATTTTAAGGAAGAACATGATAATGTCCCCAATGGTATCAAAGAACGATTTGGATGTCGATTTGATTCTGTTGCCCTGTTTGGGCAAATCGATACTTTTTACGGTGTCCGATACCGTTTGGGAGACATTTTCAAACCCGTCTTTAATTTTTTTTTCAATGTTGCTGATGTTTACAGGCTCTCCGGTCATTGTGAGTTTCTCAGCAGTGGTCACGGCCTCCGGGACCAATACCCAAAACAGGATATAGATGAACACGAAAGTACCTCCTGAGCCCAAAGCCAATAAAATCCACAACAAACGAATCCAGATGGCATCCACTCCTAAGTAGTGTCCCAAACCGGAAGACACACCTCCTATATAAGAGTTGTCGGTATCGCGATACAGTTTTTTTGAAGTTCTAGACTTGCTTTGGTAGCTTGTTTTTGGTTCGTCCTCAAAAATCTCGTCATCCACAAGATAATCCTCTGGTTGCCCCATGATGGCGATGACTTCCTCTACTTCCTTGTTGCCAATTACTTGTTTATCGTGCTGTACACGTTCGTTGAACAGTTCCGCAATGCGGGCTTCAATGTCTGCAATGATTTCTGAGCGACCTTGGGAGTCGGTAAATGAACGTTTGATAGCCTCAAGATAGCGTTGCAGTTTTAAGTATGCATCTTCATCGATATGAAAAAATATACCTGCTAAATTTATGTTGACTGTTTTATTCATTTTGTTTGTTTTTTTGGCTTGTTACTAGGTTTACGGCGTGTTGCAATTCACTCCAAGTGGTATTTAGTTCTTTTAAAAACAGCTTTCCGGTTTCGGTAAGTCCGTAATATTTTCTTGGAGGTCCAGAGGTGGATTCTTCCCAACGGTAATTGAGAAGCCCGGCATTCTTTAATCTTGTTAGTAGGGGGTATATGGTGCCTTCTACCACAAGCATTTTTGCGTCTTTTAGTGTATCCAAAATTTCTGCAACATAAGCATCGTCATCTTTTAGAATGGAGAGTATGCAGTATTCAAGGACACCTTTGCGCATCTGTGCTTTTGTGTTTTCTATTTTCATGTGTCAATGCTGTTTTTCAATGGAGCCAACAGGTCCATTGGGTTAATTTTTTGGTGGAAACTTCCTGATACTGTTCGTGTCATGGTCCTGGGCAATTAAAAGTTAAACTGTTCATTTTTTGATTGATTATTTGATGAAATTTATTGTAAAAGGGTAGTGGAACGGTTCGCCATCTCTAGCCTTAAGACTGGCTTTTATGATGAAAACCAATTCCAGGATAAATCCTATAAAGGCCAAAACTCCCAATCCACCACCTATATATAAAAGTGGTGAAGGTTTGCCAATATTGATATGGAAATCGTGCAACCCGTGAAAATCTATAAAGTCTATGCCATGAAGCAATTTAAAAACGAAAAAGGGAACGGTAAGGGTTCCAATAATCAAGGCATATAATAAAATGCTAATTTGAAAATTGATGGCCTGTTTGCCGTGTTGGTCTACAAACTCCGATTTATCCTTGTTCGCAATCCACAAAACAATAGGCCCGATAAAATTTCCCATGGGAATTACAAACCTTGAAAAGGTGGATAAATGAATAAATGTGGCGATATTTTTTTGGTGATTGTCTAGCATGGTTTTAAAACATATAATAGTTTCTTATGCAAATATATATCCAAAAGAAGGTATTATGCAATACAAAGTACTTAAAATTAACAAAATATTAACAATAATCAATTCCTTAATTTTCAATACTTTTAGTGAAATTTTAATCGTTATTATGAAGCTTACTCCAGCAAAAATCAACCTTTTCTTAATGTACAAATTACCGGCAGCCTACTTTACGGGCGTCCGTGCTACCTATATCGATGATGAACGTTGCGAGGTTAGGGTGAGGCATCGTTGGATCAACCAAAACCCATTTCGATCCATGTTTTGGGCTGTTCAGGGAATGGCGGCCGAATTAACCACAGGGGCTTTGGTACTTTCTAAAATTAGGGAATCAGGAAAGTCAATTTCTATGTTGGTAGCTTCCAACAGTTCTACTTTTTCAAAAAAGGCTGTGGGCAAAATTATGTTCCAATGTGTGGATGGTCTTAAATTGGATGAAGCTATAGAAAAGGCAATTGCTACTAAGGAGGGGCAAAGTTTTGTAATGCATGCCAAAGGCGTGAATAGTGAAGGGGAAGAGGTGTCTTCATTTAGTTTTGAATGGACCATTAAATTAAAGGAGCGGCTGTAACAAAGTGTAAAAATGAACAACTTATAGATGTTTAATTAAAAAAGGAAAAGATGACAGCACACGAAATCGACTATAGAATTTATGGAGAAGAAATGCAATTTGTAGAAATTGAACTCGATCCCAATGAAGGGGTTGTAGCCGAAGCCGGTAGTTTTATGATGATGGATGATGGTGTGAAGATGGAAACTATTTTTGGAGATGGCTCTACAAAGAGCGGTGGTTTTTTAGACTCCATTTTGGGAGCTGGTAAGCGTATTTTAACAGGTGAGAGCCTGTTTATGACAGCGTTTTATAATACCCTACCCGGAAAGCGAAATGTATCTTTTGCATCGCCTTATCCTGGAAAAATTGTGCCTTTGGATTTAACCGAATTTGGAGGGAAGTTTATTTGCCAAAAGGATGCTTTTCTTTGTGCGGCTAAAGGAGTGAGTGTTGGTATAGAATTTAGTAAACGCTTGGGGAGAGGGCTTTTTGGTGGTGAAGGATTTATCATGCAGAAGTTGGAAGGAGACGGAATGGTATTTGTTCACGCCGGAGGAACTTTGGCCAAAAAAGTTCTACAACCAGGAGAGGTTCTTAAGGTTGACACAGGGTGTATTGTTGGGTTTACCAAGGAGGTAGATTATGACGTTGAATTTGTTGGAGGTATAAGAAACTCCATCTTTGGAGGAGAAGGATTGTTCTTTGCCAGATTACAGGGACCAGGAACGGTTTACATTCAATCTTTACCATTCAGCCGACTTGCGGGAAGGGTATTGGCCAATGCGCCTCAGGCAGGAGGACGAAGTAAAGGAGAAGGCAGTATTCTTGGCGGTTTGGGCGATTTATTGGATGGGGACAACCGTTTTTAAGGCTTTAATAATAGTTTCTTAAAGCTGTATTAATGTTTGTTTTTTCGTGTTAAAATTTGAAGATTTTGGTCAGACATAAAGGTTTTTTTACTACATTTAAAACATGGAAAATCTAACAAAAGAGCCTATACATAAATCTACTTTAAACCTAAAAACCTAACAAACGCATGGCAAGAGCAATGTTTGAGTACACCAAAACAATCCTTAAAAAAGTGAGTTTTGATGCTACGTTGTTTTGCAAAGAGGTACAAAAGGCAGTCAATAGATTATTACCATATGAAATTGACGAACTTAGAATCTTTATCGATTCACTTGTACAGCAAAACCCAGAACTAAATCAATGTTTAATTTATTTAAAAGCATAAAGAAAAAGGCGACCAATTGGTGGCCTTTTTTATGACTCTTTTTTAGAATAATAAGGATTAGCGAGTTATCTTTGCCGAAAATTTCATTCTGAAAAAGATATTTCTTCTCATATTGCTTTTTGCTTTTTCCTTGCGCCCCATGTTCTACTTGGGCCAGATAGGCTATTATGAGTTGAATATCGACTACATTATTGAAACTTATTGTGTCAATAAGGACAAACCGCAGTTGCAATGTAATGGTAAATGTCATTTAGCAAAACAATTGCAGCTTACTTCAACGTCTTCAGAAGATAGTACCGAAGCTACATTTTTGGCAGAAGCTTTTTTTCCGGTGTTTTTGGTTCAACAGTCTGAAGTAATCTTTAAAAGCAACAATTTTAGCTTTCAGAAGAAACCCAGATTCTACTACAACAAGCAGTATGCCCATCTAGTTGAGCACTCCATCTACAAGCCTCCAATGGCCTAAAATTTAATATTCAATTTTTTTACAAGGCTTATGGTGCTTGCCATGAAAAGCACCCCAATATTAAATTTTACAAATGAAGATTATCAAATTTGCATTTGCAGTATTGCTATGCACCTCAATTATATCATGTTCATCTGATGATGACAATAATACAACAGACTTAACAGGTCAAACAGGAACTCTAGCTTTAAAATTCGACAATGGCGTAGGTGACCAAGATTTTATTTTTGGCGTGACCTATAATAAGTCCAACGGAGAATCCTATCAATTGGAAACCCTTAAATATATCATAAGCAACATTCGCGTAAAGGATGCCGAAGGAAATACATTTACCTACCCTTTGGAAAACAACGCTTTTATTATTGATGAGAGCAACGGTAACAATGCCGGTGAGATTTTTGTGACCTTGGACAATGTTGATGCAGCCGACTATACTGAAATTACCTTTGGTATTGGGATTGATCAGGAGCGTTTTGCGATGGGAGCTGAAGGACAAGGCGATTTTCTTGTAGAAGCCGAAGCGGCAGGAATGATGTGGTCTTGGGCAACCGGGTATAAATTTACACGTTTTGACGGCACCTTTTCAACAGGAGAGCTTGTGGATGAACCTTTGAACATTCATATGGGAAGTGTGGGGACTTCATTGGACAACTATAGAGAAGTAACCTTGTCATTTCCAAACACCGTAAGAGTAAGAGAAACAGCTTCCCCTGAAGTACATATCAAGGCGGATTTTGCCAAGGTTTTTGATGGAGAAACCTCTGTGAATTTTGCCGATGGTTACGGTCAGGTGCATACCAGTTCTGAAACAACGCCTGTAATTGCAAACAATCTTCCTGGCATGTTCGAAGTACATCATGTTCATAATAACTAATTAATAAGCTAGTGTTTGTCTGGAGCATTCTAAAGGATGTTCCAGCCTGTGCACTATCATTTAATATGACGTTGTGATGAAAAAGATCATTGTAATAATGTTTCTTCAGGTGTTTGTGTTGTCTTGTTCCAAAGATCAGGAAGTTGGTTATGTACCAGTACCCTTAGCTTTGGAAGCGCCATCCAATTTCCCTGAATTGACTTATAATTTGGATAACAATCCACTTACCGAAGCAGGTTTTGAGCTTGGGAAATCCTTGTTTTACGAAGGAAAGCTTTCGGTGAATGATGCCATTCCATGTGCTTTTTGCCATGAACAGGCCTTTGCCTTTACCCACCATGGGCATAATTTGAGTCATGGTGTTGATGGTGCCATTGGCCTGCGTAATTCTCTTCCAATTCAAAATTTGGCCTTTCTAAATGAATTTATGTGGGACGGAGCGGCTACGCATCTTGATATGCAGCCCATTATTCCTATTACGAGTCATTTGGAAATGGGGGAAACCATTGGCAATGTGGTTGAAAAGCTAAAGTCCGACCCTAATTACCAACAGCAGTTTGAAAGGGCCTTTGAAGATGGTGCCGTGAACGCTGCCAATATGCTCAAGGCATTATCACAGTTTATGGTGATGATGGTGTCTTCCAATTCAAAATATGATAAATATGTTCGCAATGAAGATGACGTTACCTTATCTGCTATGGAATTGGATGGCTTGCAAACTTTTGAAAACAAATGTGCTTCTTGCCATGCCACCGATTTGTTTACAGATCAAACCTATCGAGACAATGGTTTGCCCATCAATCCGCAATTGGATGATAAAGGACGTTTTGACATTTTCGAAGACCCAAATGACCTTTACAAGTTTAGGGTGCCGAGTTTACGAAATGTAGAAAAATCCTATCCTTATATGCATGATGGGAGGTTCCAAACCCTAGAGGCTGTGTTGGATTTTTATGACCATGGGATGGTAGAAAATGGCAATGTAGATCCAATATTATTAAGAGAGGATCAAACCTATGGTATCTCTTTGGATGCTTATGAAAAGGAAAGTCTTATTGCCTTTTTGAAAACTTTAACCGATAATGAATTTTTGACTGATGAACGTTTTTCAGAATATTAAAAAACAGACGTTTTATACCGCTTTATTTCTGTGTTTGGGGGTTGTAACTGCTTCGCAAGCTTGTGATTTATGTGGTTGTACCACTAGTAGTGGGAGCTCCAGTTTTGGAGATTTAAGTACTTCCAATTTTGTTGGGGTACGCTATATCCATCAAGATTTTGAATCTAGGGATGGCATTTTTTCGAATTCACCCAAAAGTGAAGAAACGTTTCATACCTATCAATTGTGGGGAAGGGTTCCACTGTCCAAAAATATTTATGTAAGTGCGATTGTACCATTTCAGGATTTGTACAGACATTTTGATGACCGTACAGAGCATATTCATGGTTTGGGAGATATCAATATAATGGGATGGTACCAGCTTAATTTTTATAAAAAGCAGAAAAGGGATAGCTTGGTGTTTGCTAATAGAGAACTGTCTGGACATGGCTTGAATTTTGGTTTGGGAATGAAATTGCCAACAGGAGAATTTGAAGAGCAACTTACCGATAGAGTCAACCCAGGGTTTCAGGTTGGTACTGGAAGTTGGGATATGGTTGCTACCGTTTTGTATAGTTATAAAAAGAAGAACTTGGGAGTAGGGGCTAGTTTAGCTTATTACCTGAAGACTGAAAACGAGAATGACTATAAGTTCGGAAACCAGTTCAGCAGTGCTGCAAATGTGTTTTATGATGTGAATTTGAAAACCACCACATTGAGGCCCTTTCTAGGAGTGTCTGGAGATGTTTACGAAAGCATAGAGCAGTATGGAGAAACATTGGCCGATACCAATGGCCATATCATTTATGGTTCTTTGGGAGCTGAAGTTTCAAAGAATAAATTTATACTGGGATTAAAATATACCTTACCGATTGCCCAAGATTTGTTTGGTGGAGATGTGAATTCCCAACAACAGTATTCATTATATCTCAACTATAGCCTATAGTTGAGATATAATGATTTATAAAGGTTTGTCTGTTTATTTTGAAGCCGGCAGCGGACTGATAATTTTTACATTCTGAAAGGCAATGGCGCCTCTAATAATGCCAGAAATCACGGTTTGAAGGGCCTCGATAATTTGCATTTTCAGCTCACTTTTGTGGTAAATAATACTGACTTCGCGAGCAGGAGAGGGCTCTTCAAAATGACGTAGGTTGGATTGGAGTTTATCATTTAATTCCAAAGTATGCAGATATGGCAATAAAGTCATTCCAAGGCCTTCATTTGAGAGTTTTACCAAGGTTTCAATACTACCGCTTTCCAATTGAAAATTGTCGTCTACGTGGCTTTTAAATACTTTACAGAGGTTGATGACGCCATCCCTAAAGCAATGCCCATCTTCCAAAAGGAGCATGTCATCAATTTCAAGGTCATCTGTGCCAATTTTCGATTTTGCATGAAGTCGATGGCTTTCAGGAATGTAGGCAACGAAAGGCTCGTAATACAATACACGTTCTTTTATTGACTCATTTTGTAATGGGGTTGCGGCAATGGCAGCATCCAAATGCCCTTCACTAATACGGGTTATGATTTCTTCCGTAGTAAGTTCCTCAATAATCAATTTTACTTTTGGATGCCTTTTGATAAAGGTTTTTAGGAACATAGGTAATAAAGTAGGCATAACGGTTGGGATGATTCCTAACCTAAATTCACCTCCAACATAGCCTTTTTGTTGGTCTACAATATCTTGAATTCGGTCTGATTCATTTACAATATTTCGGGCCTGCTGAACAATTTTCCGACCTACATCCGTCAATTCTATTGGTTTTTTACTTCTGTCGAAAATGAGCACATCCAATTCGTCCTCCAATTTCTGTATTTGGGTACTTAAAGTAGGTTGTGTTACGAAGCATTTTTCTGCGGCTTTGGTAAAGTTTTTGTATTCCGCAATGGCTAAAACATAGTGAAGCTGGGTTATGGTCATGGGTTATTAATTTAAGCTATAAAAATATAAAAACTATTAATAAAACTTATGGAGCAATGTGTTAATTATGCCGTAAATTTGTATTAAACCTAAAAATCAAAACGTTATGACATTTAACAGTATTGGATTAGATACTAAACAAACAAAAGCCATTGCAGAAGACCTAAATGTGCTGTTGGCTAACTTTCAGATATATTACCAAAACTTAAGAGGAATTCACTGGAACATAAAAGGAAAGCGTTTCTTCGATTTACACGTGAAATTTGAAGAATTGTATACCGATGCCAATGTGAAGGTGGATGAAATTGCAGAGCGTATCTTGACTTTGGGAGCGACACCGTTGCATACATTTGAGGATTACACCAAAAGTGCCAAAGTACCAGTGGGAAAAAATATTTCACAAGATGAAAAGGCGGTCCGCCTGATTGTAGATTCCTTAAAGGAATTGTTGCAGATTGAAAGAGAGATTTTAGAGGCTGCAGGTGAGGCTAGTGACGAAGGAACCAATTCTATGATGAGTGATTTTATTACAGAACAGGAAAAAACCGTTTGGATGATGAAGGCTTGGTTAGATGAAAGCATCTAATGAGTGTTAATTGATAATGATTGGTGAAACCACTGCGTAAGCAGTGGTTTTTTTGTTATAATAATCCTCGAGCTTTTATTTCGAGGTATTTGTTAATGGTATTTATGGTTAGGTTTTCTGGAGCAGTCAATATGGTTTGGATGCCATGTTTGTTCAGTTCTTTAACCATTAAACGTTTTTCATAGGAGAATTTCTCCGCAATGGTTTTATGGTAGATGCTTTGTAAATCTTCGGCATCCGTGTTAATAAGGGATTCCAATTCGGTGTTTTCAAAGAAAATGACCACCAGCATATGTGTTTTGGAAATAGCCTGAAGAAAAGGCAATTGCCGTTTCAAGGCACTGATATGCTCAAAATTGGTATAAAGCAATAGTAAACTTCTATGAGTGATTTTTCGTTTTATTTGAGCATAAAGCAAGCTATAATCACTATCGGTAAATTGAGTGTTGACATTGTATAGCGTCTCCAAAATCCTGTTGAGATAGGTCAATTTTTGGTTGGCCGGCAAGAGGGTTTCAATGTTTTTTGAAAAGGTCATTAGTCCTACCTTGTCATGTTTTTTTAAAGCAACATTGCTAAAAGCTAAAGTAGAATTGATAGCGTAATCCAAAAGTTTCAGTTCATTGAAAGGCATTTTCATTACCCGTCCAGTATCAATGATGGAGTAAATGGGCTGCGATTTTTCGTCTTGGTATTGATTAGCCATCAATTGGGCCCTTTTGGCGGTAGCTTTCCAGTTGATGGTTCTAAAATCATCACCGGGAACATATTCCTTTATTTGTTCAAATTCCAAAGTATGCCCAATACGTCTTATTTTTTTCAGACCAAATTCAGTCAATTTATTGCCAATAGCCAAAAAGTCGTATTTCTGCATTTGAATGAAGGACGGATAGACTGCTACCATTTGCTCGTTCTGAAATTGATATTTCCGTTTAACAATTTTAAGGGCCGTAGACGCAAAAACATTCAATTGAGCAAACACATATTCACCGCGTTCCACCGGACGAACTGAATAATTGAAATTATGGGTAGCGTTTGGAGCTAAAATAGATGTATATGAAAAATCCCGTTTTTGAAATTGCACAGGAAGTTCATCTATCACCTGGATAAATGTTTTAAAAGGATATCTGTTGGATATTGTAATAGGAACCTCATTTTCATCGCTATTTGAAAATTTTTCGGGTAGCAAACGTCTTCCTTCGATAGCATTTTTAAAGCGATATAGCAATATTAAATCCATGACAAACAGAATACCAAGTGTCAAAACCATGGCCCAAGCTAGAGCATATAAAGCAGTAAGCCAAAAGGATGCTAAGAAACATAGACTGACAATTGCCATGTAGACAAAAAAGCGACTGTGAATGTACAGGGATTTAATAAACTTCATGGCTTATCTAGGCACTTCAACAGATTGTACAACCATATCGATGACCTGTTCTGTAGTCATGCCTTCCATTTCACGTTCTGGAGTTAAAATGATTCTGTGGTTTAATACTGGAGCAATGGCCTTTTTAACGTCTTCAGGAATAACAAAATCTCTACCACTAATTGCTGCAAAGGCTTTGGCAGTATTCAAAATTGCAATGGATGCTCTTGGAGAACCTCCCAAATATAAATGTGGATGATTTCTGGTTTTAGACACCAATTCAGCAATGTATTTTATGATCTTTTCCTCTACCAAAATGGCTTGTGTTTTCTCTTTAAATACAGCCAATTGTTCTGCATCCAAGATTGGAGAAATCAACGTTTGTGGTTGTTTTCCCTGACGTTGGTGATGGGTGTCCAAAATTTTAATTTCTTCCTCCAAAGATGGGTAATCCACTTTTATTTTGAATAGAAAACGGTCCAATTGTGCCTCGGGAAGGGCATAGGTGCCTTCCTGCTCAATTGGGTTTTGCGTGGCCAAAACCATAAAAGGGGCTTCAAATTTATAAGTGGTACCGTCTATGGACGCCTGTCTTTCCTCCATGGTTTCAAATAGGGCCGCTTGTGTTTTGGCTGGGGCTCTGTTGATTTCGTCTATCAGGACAATGTTTGAAAAAATAGGCCCTTTTTTAAATTCAAAATCGGAGGTTTTCATGTTCAATACAGAGGTTCCCAACACATCACTCGGCATTAAATCGGGGGTGAACTGAATTCTATTGAAATCTGTTTTCAACACCTTGGCAAATAGTTTTGCTGTAACCGTTTTTGCAATTCCGGGAACTCCTTCAATAAGAGCATGACCATCAGCCAAAAGGGCTACGATAAGTAATTCTACAAATTGGTCCTGACCAACAATGACTTTTTGTAGCTCCGCTTTAATTTGTTCTACGGCATTTTTAAGGTCTTCCAGGGGAATACGGTTATTGAATTCCAAATTGTCCTGTTGTGGTGTTATCTGTTCATCCATGTTACAATATTTTAAGCATGCACCTTAGGCATGTTTGGATTTAAAAGTTTCAATTAAGTTGTTTAGTGTTTCCAATTCCGTGGCGGTTATGTTAGGAGTGTTGGATATTCTTTCGATGGTGTTGAATAAGTTTTTGGTAGCTTCAACACTGTTGTTGCTTCTTGCCGCCAGGTTATTGATGAATTCAGTATTGACGGTTTCGGTAGACAAGTAAAGTTGGGTACGAATGTAATCCATAAAATGCTGAATTTTATGCAACGCAATATCATGATGGTTGCCCTTTTCAAAATACATATTGGCAATAGTTCTGGTAAAATCAAGGGTTTGGTTGCGTAATGGTGTTACTATAGGAATAGCTCTTTGCTTGCGTTTGCCTTCAAAAAGGATATAGAATAGAACACCGATAAGCATGATGTAATAGGCCCATTTTAAATGCTTGTTGTTAAGCATGAGGTACAAAGGGGAGCTGTAAAATATTTTACCAGATTTATAATATTCATCCAAGTATATGGGCTGCTCCTCATTGAGATACGACATCAAACCGGCGGTATATTGTTGGTTGGGAGGGGTAAGCATAAAATAATTGGTAAAGGCCTGTGGAAATAAGCTCACAATAACTGTTCCTTCTCCAAAAGGGGTTTTAATGATATTTGGGTGGGCGAGGTTTAGCGAATCTGAACTATTCATTTTCTCGATTATCCCAACAATCTTCGAGTTTAAAGTATCAATACTGCTGAAGTAAGCTAAAAGCCCTTTGGCGTCTTTATTATTGAAGCTTACTTTGCCCGTGTCAAGTACTTTATTTTTTAGTTGTAATTCATAGTCAAATCCAAAACCATCAAATTGGCTTAAATGGGAAGTCTCTAGTTTTAGGGTGTCTAATAATTGTTGTTCCAAAACAGAAGCTGCCACAAAAAGCGTGTTGCCTTTGGAAGTCCAATCTAATAGTTTATCTAACTCGCTTTGGCCAAAATTAATCTCATTGTTTATAAAAACGTAGGAGCCAATGGAGTCAGGAGTGTTTTCTAAATATTCAAAAGGAGGCCTGTCTACATTGAGAAGTTGGGATTCTGAAAATAATCTCTGCAATTGTTCTTGGAACACGTAGGTGCCCAACGGGATTTTATGGTGTTTGGCATAGGATGGGAACCAATTGAGCTCTTTGGGTTTGGTAGCTTCCAATGCCACGATACTCAACAAAGTAAAGACTGCTAAGGCGATATATATTTTTCCTTTTCTATTCAATTGGCTTTGAGGCTTAGGTTAAGTTTTTCAAAAACGGTACTCAGGGTTCCAAACTTTATGTCATCTATAGGGAATTCCCCATACCATACATAGTCATAGATTCGGGTAATAGTTGTGAATTCTGTTTTTAGTTTGTCTTGAGAGATTTCCTTGATATAATCTTCATTGGTTTTTTGTTGTTTCCAATCAATGATTTGTTCCTCTGATAGGTTTTTTAAGGATTGTAAATAGTGGTACCTAATCGCCAATCTATAATTGTTTTGGGAAATGGCTTTTTGTATCAAGCCCTGAATATCTTCATTTTTAATGATATGTTCATCATCCGAAAACTTAACGGTAGGCGGGTTGGACTGCCCAGAAATAATGTTTTTAGACTTGACTTTTAAAAAGAATTTCGACAATAAAAAAACTAGCGTGGTAAAAATTAGATAAGGAAAGGCCTGCAGAATAAAATTTAGTATCCCTGTAGCTTGACCTACTCCAAAAATGGCTTCCAAGATAGTTCTTAGCATGTCGATAAAAAATGATTGGATACCCTGAAAAAAGTCACCAACTGCATTCTCTCCTTCGGGAGTTTCAACATAACTAAAATCGTTATCTTCACTATATTTTGCTAAGTCTTCAAGGTTGATCTTCTTAATGGCTACAGGACTATCGTCGTTACGAACCGTCAAGGAATCCTGTTGGGCATTGACCAAAGGAGCTATCAAAAATAGGAATGTTGCTATGAAATATTGAAGCCGCATTTAGTCCTCTGTGTTTCCAATAGCTTTAATTCGTTCCATGGTTCCTGTAAAGTTTTTGCGTTCATTTAAATTGAAATACAAAAAGGCGGTTCCGATGGTAACCAAGACGTTAAGGGCGTATTGGAAGAGAGAACTAAGTACGTTTAGGAAAATGTAGACAGGGTCTGCAAACGACGTCATATTGCTAGGGTCTACGGCACCGCTAAAAATCCCCATTTTAATCCAAGTGTAGATTACCGTGGGTACAGAAAATATACTGGCCGCAACTGCTATAATGATGTAGAAAACAATGATTGTGGCAAGCGTGATCCAGAATTCATCTTTAGTCAAAGTAAAGCCATAACCAAAGGAATCGCCGGCATTCATTTCTCTAAATACCAAAATAGGCAACACTATAGCCATTGGTACAATAAAATAGAACACAGGCAAACAACAAAGCATCATAGAAACGAATAAGGTGAGCCATTTCAAAAGTGAAAGTCCTAGGAACCCCCAAAATGTTTGTTTCACATTTTGTTTGACTTCTAAAACATCTGTGGCTCCATTATGCTTTATGTATGATTTGATGTAGTGTAATACTGTTGATGTTGTTGCCGTGTAGGCCAAAATGGCAGCTATAAAATAAATTACCATAGCAAGTAGATACATCATTGGGTTGGTACTTGGAAACCCTTTGCTTAAATCAAAATTAAAGCTGTCTCCCACAATATAAACGTAAAATACTAGGGATACCAAAAAGAACACGATGTAAGGACCTGCAATTTTGAAAATAGCCTTAAAAAGAGGTTTGAATTCCATTCTGAAAAAGGCAAAAGTATCCGTTAAGATGGCTCCAAGCTCACGCTGTTGTTTAAATTCTATGTATGATTTCATTAGTTTGGGGTTAGTGTTTTGGTTGATTTTCTATGTAATTGGATAGGATATAAAATGTAATAAAATACGATGCAAAATAGAGAGCTGCCAATAATAAAAATGGCCAGCCAATCCGGCATTTCGGTGTGACGGGTTACAAAACCTTCAAGGAACCCTGCTACCACAAAAAATGGAATGGTACTCAGTAAAATTTTAAGTCCGTTAACAATACCTCGTTTAAAGGATTCCAAACGGGTATAGGTGCCGGGGAACAGAATGCCGTTTCCAACCACCAAGCCTGCGCAACCGGCAATGATGATGACCGAAATTTCAAAGGTTCCATGAATCCAAATGGTTCTAGCCGATTCCCATAGTAATCCTTTTTCGTAAAAGAAATATTGAAAGCTTCCCAACATAATGCCATTTTGCATCATCACGAATAGGGAGCCTACACCCAATAGAATTCCGTAGACGAAGGCCATCAATGCTACCTTGATATTGTTGATGGTAATGCCTAAAAACATATTCACTTCCCCTGTCTTTTTGTAAACGGCCATAGGGTCGTTGTTTTCAATATTTTCTAGCGTCATATTTACATAACCGTCGCCCATAATTGCTCTTACAAAGTCGCCTTCATGGGCTGCCGAATAGGCGCCTACGATACAAAAAAGTGCAAATACCAAAAAGGCAATCAGCAATTCCCGTTGATGATGATAGAACTGCGTGGGGAATTCAGTTTTGAAAAAAGAAATAAGTCTGTTTTTGGATTCCTTTTTAGTGGTGTAAATTGTTAAATGCGCCTTAGAGGCCAGTTGATTTAAATAGCGTTCGGTATTGCTGTTGGGATAAAAAGTTTTTGCGTAGCTTAAATGGTCGGTAATTTCAATATAGAGATCGGAAAGCTCGTTTGGGTTTACCGTTGTTTTATTTGAAAGAATGTTTTCAAATTGTAACCATTTATTTTTATTTTGCTTGGCGAAAGCAGCTTCACGCATAAGTAGCTATTTGCTTTCAAAGAAAAGAAAATATGGAAAAATTTCAAATAGAAACTGCGCAAAATGTAGGCATCCATCAAAATGTTGCTGGTATTGGAGATAGGATATTGGCATATTTGTTGGACTCTTTGGTTGTAGGGTGTTATATAATATTGTCGTTCATGCTTTTGGGGGCTTTGGATTTGGGTATGGGAGATCAATGGGCCTTGTATTTGTTGATTACGCTCCCTGCTTTTTTGTATTATTTATTGTTGGAAGCTTTTTGGAATGGGCAAACCATTGGAAAGTCTGCATTAAAAATTAGAGTGGTAAAATTGGATGGTTCTAAGCCAACTTTTGCCAATTATTTTGTGAGGTGGATTTTAAGGATTATTGATGTAAGTCTTTCAAGTGGAGGTGTGGCGATATTGACCATTTTATTCAAAGGAAATGGGCAGCGTTTAGGTGATATGGCGGCGGGAACTACAGTAATTAGTGAAAAGGATCTGGTTTCTGTAAATGATATGATTCTAAAGGATTTGCCTACTGATTATGTGCCTACATATACTCAGGTAACCTTGTTTAAGGATAGTGATATGCAAACCATAAAAGGCTTATATCAAGATGCTAAGAGAAATGGACAGCACAATGTTATTGTGATGTTACATGACCAAATTGTTAAAGTAATTGGCATTGAGCCCAAAGAAAAGCCAATAGATTTTGTGGATACTGTGATTAAGGACTACAATTACTACACACAACAGATGTAATGTTTTTTCAAATCATTGATATACTAGGAACCATTGCTTTTGCCATTTCGGGAGTTTTGGTGGCGCTGAGCAAAAAGATGGATCCTTTTGGGGTTTTTATCATTGCCTTTGTAACGGCGGTAGGAGGAGGCACCCTTCGGGATGTGTTGATTGGACAAACACCGGTTGCTTGGATGACCAATATGACCTATGTCTATGTTATTTTTGGAGCCACTTTATTTGCTGTCTTGTTCAAAAGTAAACTCAACTACCTAAGAACTTCTTTGCTGTTGTTCGATACTATTGGGATTGGTCTTTACACGGTTGTTGGTATAGAAAAAGGATTGGTAGCTTCTCTTCATCCTTTAATATGTATTGCTTTAGGAACAATGACTGCCTGTTTTGGAGGGGTGATTCGTGATATTCTGTGTAATGAGATTCCTGTCATCTTTAGAAAGGAAATCTATGCCACGGCCTGTATTTTGGGAGGAAGCACCTATTTTGTGTTAAGGGAACTGCCTATTGCAGAGAATATTGTTTTTGTTTTTGCGGCCCTAGTAGTCATTGTCATCAGGCTTTTGGCTGTTAAGTTTAAGATTAGTTTGCCTAGTTTATATAGAGAATAAACATCAATTATTAACATAAAAAAAAAACCACGCTTCTAGCGTGGTTTTCTTTTTCTATAATGAAGTTTTTACTTATTGAACTGGAAACCCACGGTCTCTCATCAATGCTTCAATTTTAGCATCACGACCTCTAAATAAGCGATAAGCTTCAGCTGGGTCCATGGCGTTTCTTGGAGCGAATAAGTATTTTACCAATTTAGCGGCAACGTCTTTATCGTAGAATCCTCCTGGAGCTTCAGCAAAGGCTTCAGAAGCATCACTTGTCAATACATCGGCCCACATATATCCGTAGTATGCAGTGGCATAGCCTTCACCAGAGAATACGTGACCAAATTGTGGTGTTCTGTGACGCATTGGCAATTCCTTAGGCATGTTCAATTCTGCTAAAGTTTCACGCTCAAATTTGTCGATATCGATGTTTGTTGGATCTGCCAAGTGCAATTTCATGTCTATTAACGCAGATGCCAAATATTCTGTAGTTGCAAATCCTTGGTTGAAGGTAGCAGCTTTTTTGATTTTAGCTACCAATTCAGCAGGAATAGGCTCACCTGTTTTATAGTGCACCAAAAACTGGTTGATTACTTTGTCCGTCGATAACCAACGCTCTAATAATTGTGATTGGAATTCAGTATAATCTCTAACACCACTGTTTAAAGTAGGGTATTTTACATTAGCAGAGTAGAAGTGTAGTGCGTGACCAAATTCGTGGAAGAACGTGTTAGCGTCATCCCAAGATACCAATACAGCTTCACCTGGAGCAGGTTTTACAAAGTTAGAGTTGTTAGAAGCTAATACGGTTTTCTCTCCTTCAAAAGACGTGTAGCTTCTATAGGTAGTAGCCCAAGCACCAGAACGTTTTCCTTCACGGGCATAAGGATCCAAATACCAAAGTCCTACCAATTTTCCTGAATCTTTATCGGTTACTTCCCAAACTTTTACATCTTCGTGGAATACAGGTACGCTTCCTTCTTTAACAGGTGTAAATTCATAGTTGAACAATTCTCCCGCAACATAGAATAATGCTTGAGTTAATTTATCCAATTGCAAGTATTGTTTTACTTCATCACTGTCTAAATCATATTTCTTCTGACGCACTTTTTCTGCGTAGTATCTGTAATCCCAAGGCTCGATTGTAATGTTATCTCCATTAGCATCGGCAATAGCCTGCATGTCTGCAACTTCCTCTGCAACTCTACCAATAGCCGCTGGCCAAACAGCCATCATTAAATCCATTGCATTTTCAGGATTTTTAGCCATACGGTCTTGTAAACGCCATTGCGCATAGTTGTCGTAACCCATTAATCCAACACGCTCTTTACGTAGTTTCAAGATTTGGGCAATCAAAGCGTTGTTGTCATACTCATCGCCGTTGTCTCCTCTAGCGTAGTAGTTGGTCCAAACCTGCTTGCGCAATTCGCGCTCGGTAGAATAGGTAAGGAACGGATCCATTGAAGAACGGGTGTTAGTAATAGCATATTCACCTTCGTGACCTTTATCGGCAGCAATTTTAGCTGCAGATTTGATAAATCCTTCCGAAAGCCCTCCTAATTGCTCTTTGTTAAGGTAGGTTACATAGTTTTCTTCGTCGTGTAACAAGTTATCTGAAAACTTGTTGTAAAGACTTGATAATTCTTTATCGATTTCAGCATAACGGGCTTTTTTCTCAGCATCAAGATTCGCTCCGTTCATTTCAAAACTTTTATAAGTCAAGTCAACTACACGTTGTTGATCTGCTTCCAAAGGCGTGGTTTGAGATGCATCGTAAACTGTTTTGATACGTTGGAACAACTTTTCGTTTTGTGAAATCTTAGAGCCGTACTCAGATAATTTAGGCGCCAATTCAGCTTGAATGGTTCTAAACTCTGGAGTTGATACGTTACTGCTCATAATGCCGTAATAGGCATACACGCGATCCAAGGTTTTTCCTGAACTTTCCATGGCTACAATGGTATTTTCAAAGGTAGCCGGTTCTGGATTGTTGGCAATTTTCTCAATTTCTTGAAGGTGCGATTCCATAGCCGTTTCCATGGCTTGTTTGATATCGGTTACCTTCATTTTATCAAAAGCAGGAACACCTCCGTAAGGTCCTGTCCATTCTTGTAGTAAAATGTTTTCGGTATTGTCTGCCATAGCAATGTCTTCTGTTTGGTTAGGGACATCTTTGCATGAAGTAAATGCAACTAAAGCACATAATCCAAAGGCTTGGATGTGTTTAGCGATATTTTTTTGTTTCATTTAGAATTAGTTTTTATTAACGGCCTCGAAGGTATTAAATCTCGGTTGAATTTTGCGTGAATTTTTCGTTAAAACCTTAGTTTGTAGTAAGATTTTAATCAATAATTTCTACTTTTCTTATATAGATATTGTGAAGAGGCCATTCTGCCTTGTCTGTTTTTTGGGCCGCAATTTTATCTACCACGTCCATGCCTTTTATGACTTTCCCAAAGGCTGTGTAGGCGCCATCTAAATGGTGAGCACCACCTTGTTTTTGGACAATGAAAAATTCATAAGGGGAAGCTAATTTATAGGCGTTTTCAATTTCGCTGCTAGGCATGCTTACAATGCCACGATCATGTTTAAAACCTTTTTTAGTGTCTGGTGGTAATAGGTATTTGCCAATTTTACTTCTCTTTTTTGTGATTTCGTAATCATCGGAACTACCACCTTGAATGATGAAATTGTTAACCACTCTATAAAATTGGGTATTATCGAAATAATGCTGCTTGGTGAGGTATATAAAATTGGCACGGTGAAATTTTGTTTCGTCAAACAGTAAAATATCAATTTCACCAAAGTCGGTTGTGATACGCACTTTGTTTTCCTTGTTGTGTTTTTCGTACTCCAAAAAGAATTCCATCACGGTGTCATCTGTAAGTCGTGGGAATTTTCGTTTTGGCGTAGTAATAGTGTCCTTTTCTTTAGGTTGTATCTGGGGTACGGTAGTGGAATCTACCTTGGAAGTTGTGTTTTTTTTCTTGGATTGCGTACCTTCACAGTTTGTTAGAACACAAAAGGTGAGAAATAAAAGAAAGGGTGTTTTTAGAGTCTTAATAATGTTGGACATCTGTATCTATTTAGGGATTTGTTAATTTCCTGAGTGATTGGGCAATTAAAAATGGGGTTATGGAATTTGATGCATTCACTAAATTGGTTTCAAAAATAAAAAATCTGCCACTTCCAGGAGAAGCCTCGCAGATTAAAATGTCTCCGCCTTTTCGTTTGGAATTGATGAAAGAGCAGGAGCAGGCCATAAGACATTCCAAAAACGCGGGGGTTATGGCCTTGTTTTACCCCGATGAAAAATTATACACCAAATTGGTGTTGATTCTCCGGAAAACCTACAAAGGAGTGCACTCTGCCCAAGTTGGATTTCCTGGTGGCCGCTATGAACACAAGGATCAAAATCTAGAAGAAACGGCCTTAAGGGAAACCCATGAAGAAATAGGGGTGCCCATGACAGACATTGATATTGTAAAACCCTTGACCCGCTTATATATTCCGCCCAGTAACTTTACCGTATACCCATTTTTGGGGGTTACCAACAAAACCCCAAGTTTTATCAAGCAGGAAGATGAAGTAGAAGACCTAATTGAAGTTCCCTTTGGACACTTTGTTGATGAAGGCAGTTTAACCAGTGCTTTTGTGAATACTTCTTACAAAAAGAATGTTGAAGTTCCGGCGTTTAAATTGAATAATCACATTGTTTGGGGGGCTACCGCTATGATGCTTAGTGAGTTAAAAGACTTGTTAAAACAGGCGACTTAAAATTATAGAATTGTTACTTTTGTAGCTTCGTAAAAATTAAAGGGTATGGGATTGTTTAAGAAAAATCCTTTTGGACATATATTGTTTATAAAGAAATGGTTAATCCGTGTGTTGGGTGTTATTACCCACAGACGTTTTAGAGGTTTTAACGAACTTCAGATTGAAGGCTCTGAAGTTATCAAGAATCTTCCTGACAAAAATGTCCTTTTCATTTCCAACCATCAAACCTATTTTGCCGATGTCGTGGCTATGTTCCATGTGTTCAACGCCAGTTTAAGTGGACGAATAGATTCCATCAAAAATGTGGGGTACTTGTGGCATCCAAAATTAAACTTGTACTACGTTGCGGCGAAAGAGACCATGAAAGATGGTTTATTGCCCAAGATTTTGGCCTACGTAGGATCTGTGAGTATTGAGCGTACTTGGAGAGCCGAAGGGAAGGATGTAAACCGTCAAGTGAAAATGAGCGATATTTCCAATATAGGAAAAGCCTTGGATGATGGTTGGGTAATTACCTTCCCACAAGGAACCACCACGCCTTTTAAACCTATTAGAAAAGGAACGGCTCACATCATTAAAAAGTACAGACCAGTGGTTGTGCCTATTGTGATTGACGGGTTTAGACGTTCCTTCGACAAAAAGGGACTTCGAGTAAAGAAGAAAAACGTACTGCAATCTTTTGAAATTAAACAGCCTTTAGAAATTGATTACGACAATGATTCTGTTGCAGACATTGTTGAGAAAATTGAATATGCCATAGAGCAACACCCTTCCTTTTTAAAGGTGATTTCCCAAAAAGAACTTATGGAACTGGAAGAGCTCAACAAACAGCGTGAGTGGTAAAACACTCATAGGTTTCTAGATTTCCAATTTTTTGAGTTCGTGGTAGTTTCTGTTAAGTTTTTTGAGTAAAATCCCATAGACTAGCCAATAGAAGCCTAAAAGAATCAAGATTACCAAACCAAACACTACAGTAAAGGTTAAGATAACTTTGGCATAGAACATTAAAAGATGACCATTGGCAGAGGCTTCCTGTACCTTAGCAATCAAATCTTGGTTTTGGTCAAATTCAATAAACAGCACTGCCAAGCTTGAAAACACCATGTAAAACAAGTTAAAAGCTACGTATTGCTTCACGGTTCTTCTAGTCTTTAGAATGTTTTCCATGAGTTGTTTGGCACTGTCCGTAACCGATATTTTTCGGTAGTTTCTGTAGAACAGAAAGAAGAAGTAAGCCAACACCACATACCCAATGACAGTTAAAGGAATTAGGAGGTAGCTACCATCCAATCGGTCGAAGGATTTGAGGTTTTTGGAGTCTTTAAGCAAAAATGAAATACCTAGCCAGAACACAAATTCCAGCATGCTTAGAATAAAGATCCATTTAACGATGGAAGAGGATTTTTTAAGGATCATCTTGTAAATATCGTTGTAGGACAACTTGGGGTAACTGTCCCCACGTTTATTCCAATCTTTCTTTAATAGTTCTAATTCATCCATTTGTTACGGATTTAAGATGGTTTTTAATTTTGTTTTCACGCGGTTCATTTTCACTCGAGCATTCACTTCCGATATCCCTAAGGTCTCACTGATTTCTTTATAGTTTTTGTCCTCAAGGAATAAAAATACCAAGGCCTTCTCAATGTCATTCAACTGGTAAACGGCATTGTACAAGAGTTTAAGTTGTTGTTCTTCGGTGTCGTCATACTCCTCCGATTTTATTTTGAACTGTACAGCGTCAAACTCCTGAGTGTCAATTCTGCGTTTAGACTTCCGGTATAGGGTAATGGCTGTATTTAAGCCTACTCGGTACATCCAAGTACTAAACTTAGCATCTCCCCTAAATTTTGGATAGGCTTTCCATAGCTGTATGGTAATTTCCTGAAACAAATCATTGTGGGCATCTTGGTTGTTGGTATATAGCCTACACACCTTGTGCACAATGTTTTGGTGCTCTTCAAGTAATTTTACAAAACTATGTTCTAGTTCTTTATCCAAATTTTTAGTTGTTAGCTGACTATTTGTAGAGGTTGCAGAGAAGATGTTACACTTTAGGAGCGTTTTATGGTGTAAATTTTCAAATTTTTAACATAGGTGTTGTTTTTGCTTCTGAAAACTAACGAATTAAAAGTTAGGTTGTTTTTTGAAGAATTTCAATTTTGTCCCTTGATTTTAAAAGTCCCAACACGATGCAATACTGAGCCAGAGCATAGGTGAACATAATGCTAATGTGGGAAAAGGGTAGGGGCTCGTGAAACTTGTCGATGGCCAAAATACTATCCGAAAGCATGAATAGCAGTGCGCCAGAAAATATTAAATAATAGCTATTGCGCGTCCCTGTTTCCTTTCTTAGGTAAGCTGTTGTAACCATGGTTAGAATGACCAGCATGTATGTAATAACAGCCACGGTTAAATTTCCTAATCCTTCATAAATAGTAAATAACAATCCAACTGCAAAGAGGAGTAGAATTGCAATGAAGGGAAATGGTTTTTTTTCGGGATCTCTGTTTTTTAAAAACACGAATGTGTACATCACGTGGGACGCTAAAAAGGCCACTAAACCAAAGATGAAGTAAAGTTCGTCGCGTTGGGCATACATAAGTTCTATATCTCCCAAAAGTGAAAACAAAAGGGCGAACAAAGTCATTAATCGCAACGTTTTGTTGAGATGATTGCTTCGCGTCACAAAAAAGATGATCAAAGTGGTTAAGATAGCGGGTTTGCTTACATAGTGCAATGCATGTAGGCGTTCAGAATTTCCAAAAACCAATTCGGCTAGGACAATAATGAAGTAGATGAGGCTAAAGGACTTTTCTGTTTTGGTAAGCATTAATGTGTTGTATTCGTTTAGGCGTAACCTAGTAAAAGGTTTCCTTAAAGGTATTGTTTTTAATTGTAACAAAAAACGCTATCAAGTAATTTAAGAGCGGGAAAATTGTTAAAATGCTTCACCAATTCTGAAATAGATTCCCCAATCGTCTTTCCCTACAGCGGCATCCAGCCCCACATTAAATTTCATGGATTTAAAGGCTTGGTAGCGATACCCCACACCAGCCCCTGGATACATTTTCCAATCAAAACTAGAGGTGTCAGATCCATAAATGGTGGCTAGGCCGGCAAAGCCAACAAAGCCCATTTTTCTGTGGAAATTCCATCTGTATTCACTCTGTATGGCAATCAAGCCATCACCGCGATATTTCCCTTCGGAATATCCTCTGATATCTTTTCCCCCAACGGTAACCTGTTGTTCAAAAGGAATGCTGCCAAGACCAAATTGTCCCGAATAACGGGCAGCCAACACATCTTTATCTTTTCTAAATGGGAAGTAGTGGTTGTGAGAAGTTAAAATACGGTTGGCCCTTTCATCATTGCCCATCCATAAAGGGTACATTTTCAAGCGGAGTTTGGTTTGGTAACCGTTCATAGGATAGTAAATGTTACTTCTCTTGTCTATCATAAAGTTAATTTCAAGGCCTTGCGAAGTGGTGGTGGTTGCGGGCTGTAAATTGTAAAAATCTGTTTCGTAATGAGAGTAAGTATAGGCAAGCCCACCGTATAAATGCTCCACAATTTTCCTTTTAATTCCTACATTTATGATAGTTGTATTAGTGGCATAATCATAAAACCCAGGTTCGTCAATATCACCGGCATAGAATTGGGAGAGGTGGTCACCAGTAACGCCAAAAACTTGTAACCTCCAAGAATCTTCTTTAAAGTACATTTGGGAGAAAACCGCAATAAAGTAGGACTTATTGGTGGTATACACACCGGCCAGACCTACCATGGATCTGGGGGATTTTAAATCATTTCTGTTCATTCGGAACATGTACATCGGGGTGACCCCAAACATAAATTCTAGGTTCCTGTTGTAACTTACATATGGCATTACCGTAAACTCGTGAGGTTTTTGAACGATGGAATCTTTAGTTTCAGAAGAGGTGTCCTGTTGGGCCCAATTAGGGGTAATGCACAAAAGAAAGATGAATAGAAAGAAGCGGTTTTTCATAATTGGAATAGTTGTATTTAAATATACAAATATTTCCGATAGTTCTTACAATGAGAGAGTTATGTTTTTAGGGTTTATGATTTTGAAGAAAACATGGGGTCATGTATTTTGAGAATTGCTAAGGAGAACTTTTTCATTTTTATTATTTTAGCGGCCTAGAATTAAAAATGTTAAGAATGAACATTAAAAAGCCCTTCATCTATGTTATGCTAATGGCAACTTCAACCATTGCATTTTCTCAATCCTACCAATTTAAATCCCTTATAGATCTTGAAACTACCGAGGTCATTAGTCAAGGCAATACAGGAACTTGTTGGAGTTTTTCTACCTCTTCTTTTTTAGAGAGTGAAATTATGCGCCTTTCAGGAAAACATATCGATTTATCTGAAATGTATAATGTGAGGCAGACCTACCCTAGAAAGGCGTGGAATTATGTAATGCGCCAAGGGATGGCACAATTTAGTGAAGGTGGTTTGGCACATGATGTTATCAATAGTATCTCACAGTTTGGGGTGGTTCCCAATGAGGTGTATACTGGATTGCAAGAAACGGAAAAAAAGCATGATCATTCTGAAATTTTAGGTGATTTAAAACCCATTTTGGATGCTTATATTAAAAATCCAACGGCCTATAGAGGGGATTGGAAAATGGATGTTGAAGCCGTATTGGATGCAGCTTTAGGAAAACAAATTGAAACCTTTGTTTATGAAGGAGAGACTTATACACCTCAATCATTTTTGGAAATGACTGGGTTGCAAATTCAGGATTATGTGAGCATTACTTCGTTTACACATCATCCTTATAACAGCAATTTTATATTGGAGATTCCTGATAATTTCTCAAATGGAAGCTATTATAATGTAGCTTTGGATGAATTGGTGCAGATTACAAATGAAGCCCTAAAAGCTGGGTTTTCCATCGAATTGGATTGCGATGTTACTGAAACAACATTTTCTTCTAAATATGGTCTTGCGGTAATCCCTGAGGATAAAAAGATAGGGGAGGTTGCATTGAAAGCTATTACTAAAGAAAAGGAGATAACTCCAGAATTCCGCCAACAGGAGTTTGAAAATTTTAATACTACCGATGATCATTTAATGCATATTGTAGGCATGGTTGAAGATCAAAACGGCATTATTTATTACAAAGTGAAAAATTCTTGGGGGAAGCACACAAAAAAGGTCCCTAATGATGGGTTCATTTATATGAGCGAAGCATATTTTAAATTGAAAACCATTTCCATTATGGTGCATAAGGATGCACTGCAACCCTCTGTAAAGAACAACTTGAATTTATAATCTGAAAGAAAAGGCGACCAAAAAATGGTTGCCTTTTTTATGTGTTACTGTTTTACAATGGTAAGAATACCTGAATCTCCCATATTGGTTGTAATTTGAAGAAAATACAATCCAGGAATTTGGTTTATATCCATATCAATTTTATCAATATCCTTAAAATTGTCTTCCGAAAGGACATGTCCGTCTATATTGATAAGTTTTGTTTGAACTTCTGTAAAGGAAGAGCCCAAATCGATTGATACACCTTTTTCAAACTCATTTTTGGAAAGAGCAATAGTGTTGGTAAAAGGACTGTCAAATGTTTCCAAAGACGAAATAGTGATGCAGTTAGACAACTCCATACAGCCTTCGGCATTGGTGATTTTTACAGCATATGAACCAATAACTTTTGGGCTAAAGGATTGGGATGTAGCTCCGTTTATTTCTTTATTGTGGTCAGAGCAATCAATCCATTGGTAGTTGGCGCCTTGTAAATTTGCTGTGAGCCTAGAGCCTTCAGCATTAACAGAAGTGTCTAAATCTGTTGGAGAAATTGGGCTTCCTTCTGTCCAGTTGGAGTTGGTTCCTGATAATTTAAAATTTTCAAGTTCGGCATTGTAAGCATTTCCCGCATAGTCCATGACAATATTTTGGTATTTATTGTTACCATTTGGAATGCCTTGGTTGAATTTATAATAAAGTTCCAAATTGGGAGATTGGCATATTTCGGTATTCATATTGTTTTTGATCTCTTCCTCAGTTCGGGCAACAGACCAAACCCTCACTTCGTCAAGGAGACCTTCAAAAGGGCCTAAATCATAATTACTGAAACCAATTCGTATGGGGTTGTCGATACCTGTGTCCACTTCTAAATCAAGATCTCCTTCTCTGTCCAATTTTCCGTCTACGTAAAGTTTAAATTGATTTTCGGATAAGTCCGGGTCATAGGTTGTGGCCACATGATGCCATTTATTATCTGTGACGGTTGTTTTACCGTAAATACCGCCACCCCCAACTTCAATTCTAATGAAGCGTGCATTGTTGTTAATTTTAAAAGAAAATCGTTGTCCAATTCCTGAGATACCCATATCTACAATAAATCGCCAAGTATCACTAGGCTCCACTTTTATCCAAGCTTCAACGGTTCTGGCACCATCCCCTTCAATGCCTTTGTAGTCTGTTTGTATATAATCGTCCACGCCGTCAAAGTGAAGGGCGTTTTGAGCATGAGTACTGCAACTTAAACCTATTAAAATAAAGAGTAATTGAATTTTTGAGCTTAAAAATTTTGTCATAATCATTAATCAGCTAGAAAGTTAAAATTAGGAAGCTTTTCAGTTTTAAAGCTGTGAAACCGTGTCGATTAACCTTAATTTAACCTCTATGCAAACTATCTTTAAGTGTTGTGTATTAGGTATTTGTGAATTGAAAGCGTCAATTTTAATAAACTTAAATTATAATAATGAAAGTAAATTTTGCTTGAAAATTTTCATCCCTTGAGTAGCGCTTTCGGCAATTACGGTAATGTTTTTAGAGTTAGAAACCGCAGGTCTTGGGTCAATATAAAATGTGGGCGTGTTTTCAGGAGCATAGTGCATTAAACTAGCCGCAGGGTAGACCTGTAATGAAGTGCCAATTATAAGTAGTATGTCTGCTGTATCGCAAATGGAAATGGCAGGTTCTATCATGGGGACTGCTTCTCCAAACCATACAATATGTGGACGCATTTGATATCCTCTTTGGCATTTATCTCCCATTACAATGTCGGTAGTGCAATCAACAATATCAGCATCGTCGTAGGTGCTTCGGGCTTTCAATAATTCACCATGTAAATGAAGCACGTTGGTGCTGCCGGCGCGTTCATGAAGGTCGTCAACATTTTGGGTGATGATACTTACTTGATATTCTTTTTCCAATTCAGCCAAGGCAAAATGTGCGGCATTTGGGGATACTTCAAATAACTGGCGGCGTCTTTGGTTGTAAAAGTCCAAGACCAATTCGGGGTTGGCTCTAAAGCCTTCCGGAGAAGCCACTTCCATAACATCGTGCCCTTCCCAAAGGCCATCGGCGTCCCTAAAGGTTTTAATGCCGCTTTCGGCGCTCATTCCTGCTCCTGTGAGTACTACGAGGTGTTTCATGAGTCAAAATTACTATTTATAAATTATATTTGGCCCATGACAGATCTCAAACTTTTAGAATACCTAGAGACCTATCTTACCGATAGCAGAAAACAACGATTTGAAGAAGTATTGGCTCAACGTACCAAACATTTTACGGTTGCTACAGAGGACGTTTTTCAGTTGCATAATACTAGTGCAGTTATTAGAAGCTGTGACGTTTTTGGCATACAGGAAGTGCATATTGTAGAGGAGCGAAATAGCAGACGTATTGATAGGGAAATTGCCATGGGAGCCCAAAAATGGGTAGATATAAATCGATATCATAGTGTAAAATCATGTGTAGCTGATTTAAAAAAGAAAGGCTATCAAATTGTGGCCACAACGCCACATACCAACGACTGCGAATTGCATGAATTCGATTTCACTAAAAAGTCTTGTTTCTTTTTTGGAAGAGAGACCGAGGGCCTTTCTGAAGATGTCTTGAAGGAAGCTGATTGCTATTTAAAGATTCCTATGGTGGGCTTTACAGAAAGCTTGAATATCTCAGTTTCTGCAGCAATTATATTGCAGCATGTGACTTCAAAAATGAGACTGAGTGATTTGGACTGGAGACTTACCGAAGCAGAGATTTTCGAAAAGCGCATGGATTGGGTCAAAAAGTCCATTAAAAATTACGATAAAATTGTAGCTCATTATCATGAAAACAAGGAGAATTTGTAACTTTAAATGAAATTGTAAATTCTCTGGCTATGGCAAATAATATGGTTGGTTGGTTTGAAATTCCCGTGTCTGATATGGCTCGGGCCAAAAAATTCTATGAAACTGTTTTTCAAGTACAAATTGCCCTTCATGATTTTGGAGGTTTGCAAATGGGGTGGTTTCCAGACAGAGGGGAAGTGCCAGGAGCACAGGGCACCTTGATCAAACAGGATTCCTATATTCCAAGTCAGGAGGGAACCCTGATTTATTTCATAAGTGAAAATGTGCAAAATGAATTGGATAGGATAGAGGAAGCAGGTGGGCAGATTTACCAGCCCAAGACACAAATTTCACCGGAACACGGGTATATGGCAGCATTCATAGATTCGGAAGGGAATAGGATTGCCCTTCATTCAAGAGCATAAAAAAGTCGAAACTTAGTTTCGACTTTTTCTTTAATATTTAAAACCTACTAGGTCTATTTCTATTGAGTACTTTGTATTCTTCGTAACACTCACTGATGGCATCTAAAATTTGAAGATCGTTGGCCGTTTCAATGAAGTCCTTGGAGTAGTTGCAGTGACTTACAATTTCATCCAAATCATAACGGTCTACCTGTAATAGTACGGTAAGCATTTCACGGTCAAACTTGGTGGCTAAAAGATTTCGGATTTCATCATCCTCTTTCATTTGGCGCAGTTTTTTCATTTCATTAGGCTTTCTTCCAAAAGCATTATAAAGGAAATCTGCAGGGTTAAAAATGGCTCCCAGCACTTTGTTTACCGCATTAGGAGAGTTGTTTCCTGCTTCATATCCCTTGTTGGACAATCCTGAAATACTGTAGCGGTAATTGGTCTTGATAGGTACCTGCTTTACGTCAACTTCCAGATATCCCGTTAGCCTTAATTGGTTTACTACAACTTCTTCCAATGCCAATGCGGACTCCGTCAATTCAATTTGAGTTTCCCCAAATTTAATCCAGTCGTTGGTAACCCTTACTTTAATGGATTTGTATCCAAGATATGAGAAATGCAGTGTGTCGTTAGCTTTGGCTTTGATTTCAAAAGCTCCTTTGTCATCCGTAGAGGTTCCTATAACCTGGTTAAGATTGACAATGTTTACCTTTTCCAAAGTTTCTCCTGTACTTGAACTTACTACAATACCTTTTACTCTGGTGTCATCTTCTTGAGAGACCACAGAGGTGGTTATAAAAAAAGTACATATTAGTAGAAGTAGGTATTTCATATCAATCTTTGTAAGGTATAAAAGTAATAAACTAAAGATATATTACTGATACATCCAAAAAATTTTGACTAAAAATTAACAAGCGCTTTTCCTTGTTAGAGCCAATTTGAAAGCAAAGAGGCTATCCTGTTTTCTTAGGATAGCCTCTTAATATATTATTGTTTAGCGTCTAGAACGTCTTGGTCTGGATCCGCCAACAGAACTAGATTTTGGAGCTCCGCTGCGTCTTGGTGGTTTAGAACCTCCTTCAAAACGTTTGCCTTCTCCTTTGCTTCGAGAGCTTCCGCCTTTAAAGTCGTCGTTGCTTCTTCTTCTTCCTCCGCCATCGCGTCTACCGCCTTTACGTTTTTTGCCGCCATACTTTCCTTTGTCTGAGCTTAGTTCAACATTTACATAGCGACCTTCATGTTTAAAGTCCGTGAAAAAGCTTAGAATTTTCTCTTGTAATTCAGGTTCTGTATTAAAGAAAGAGAAGCTGTCCATAACATCTACTTTAAAGACATCGTCCTTGCCTAATTCTAAAAGATCTCTTAAGAAATCCTTTAGGTTCATCCAGTCATACCCGTCTTTTTTACCAATGTTGATAAAGTATCTCACATCGTCTGAAGAAGATGATCTACCGCTGTCTTTACCTCCTCTAGGTTCTTCAACATTTAAGGATTGCGATTTTTTGTAGTAGTTATAGAAACGGTTGAACTCTACAGAAAAGAATTTTTTAATCAGTTCATCTTTATCGGTATCCTTAAACAACTCGTTGATGTTGCTTAGGTATTTGTCAATTTCGTGGTTAACTTCCGTATTGTGGACTTTGTTTGCCAAGGATAACAATTGCACTTCGCAAATTTCCATACCACTTGGAATGTCTTTTTTCTGGAAGTTTTTCTTAATGATGCGCTCGATACTTTTTATTTTTCGAAGCTCACTTTTGGAAACAATCACCATAGAAACCCCCGTTTTTCCTGCACGACCTGTACGTCCAGAACGGTGAGTATAGGTTTCAACTTCATCCGGAAGTTGGTAGTTGATTACGTGGGTAACATCGTCCACATCAATACCACGGGCAGCTACATCTGTAGCTACAAGCATTTGGATTTGCTTGTTTCTGAAAGATTTCATCACCAAATCTCTTTGGTTCTGGCTTAGATCTCCATGAAGTGCTCCAGCGTTGTAACCATCTTCAATAAGGTTTTCTGCCACTTTTTGCGTATCGCGCTTAGTACGACAGAATACTACTGAAAAGATATCAGGATTGGCATCGGCCAAACGTTTCAGGGCTAGGTAACGGTCTCTTGAATTTACTAAATAGTATTCATGCGAAACTTGGTCACTACCCACGTTTTTGGATCCTACAGTAATTTCCTTAGGATCGTACATAAATTCTTTGGCAATGGCAGCAACCTCTCTAGGCATGGTTGCAGAGAATAACCAAGTACTCTTTTCTGCAGGTGTGTGGGATAGAATGTCTGTAATGTCTTCATAGAATCCCATGTTCAACATTTCATCGGCTTCATCCAGAACAGAATATTCAATTTTTGAAATATCTACCATGTTTCGGCTAATCATGTCCTTCATTCTACCAGGAGTTGCAACAATAATTTGTGCCCCTTTTTTGATAGCTCTAGCTTGATCGCTGATGCTGGATCCACCGTAGATGGCTACAACGTTTAATCCTTTACAGTATTTTCCGTAAAGTTTAAGCTCGTTGGTAATTTGCAAACAAAGTTCGCGGGTTGGAGATAAAATAAGTCCTTGTGTGGTTCTGCTGCTAACGTCTATTTTATGTAGCATCGGAAATCCGAAAGCTGCGGTTTTCCCTGTTCCCGTTTGTGCCAAGGCAACCAAATCGGTGTCTTCTTCCAATAAAATTGGGATGGCTTGTGCTTGGACATCACTAGGGGTTTCAAATCCTAAATCGGTAATAGCATGTAATAGGTCGTCATTAAGACCTAAATCTTGGAATGTGTTCATTCGATTGTAAGTATTCGATTATGTTTTTGTAGTGTTACATAAGAAGCGAATCGACATACTTAACCTAAATCTTCCTGTAACACATCCTCACTCTGAGGAATTTAACTCAACCTTTTGAGTTTCAGCCGGCAAATATACGCTTTTTATTTCAGAGAACAGGAATTCCCTGATAATTATGATTTTGTTAAGAGTTCTAGAGTTGATTTAAATATTCCACAAGCTGAGCAACAGCCTTTCCGCGGTGACCTATGCGGTTTTTTTCTTCCATGGAAATTTCTGCAAATGTAAGCTCGTATCCTTCCGGTTTAAAAATTGGATCGTATCCAAAGCCAGCCGAGCCAGCTTTTTCTTGAGTGATGTTGCCTTTGCAAATCCCAGTGAAAGTATGTTGTTTTCCGTTAAGAGAAAGGGCTATGACTGTTTTGAATTGTGCCTTTCGGTTGGAATGATTTTCCAATGCTTCCAATAGCTTGTCCATATTGTCATTGGCATCTTTTTGTGGTCCTGCATACCGTGCAGAATAGACGCCAGGGGCACCATCTAAAGCTTCAACCTCTAAACCGGTATCGTCTGCAAAACAATCGTAGCCATAATTCTCTTTGATGTAATTGGCTTTTTGAATGGCATTGCCTTCAATGGTGTCTTGGGTTTCCGGAATGTCCTCCAAACAATCAATATCCTTTAGACTCAGCAATTGGATGTTTGAGGGAATTAACTTTTGAACTTCTTGAAGTTTGTTTAGATTGTTGGTGGCAAAAACCAGTTTCATAGCTTGAAATTTAGGCTTCAAAAGTACAACTTAGTATTTCAAATTAAAACTCATGTAGAATTTCCCAATGAATCTAGGTCTACTAATAATTGATTATATTTGAGTATAAACCTTATAAATAGTGCTTTAAAGCGTTGTTGTAAATAGACTTATTATGAGACTTTTTTGTTTTCTTTTGTTAGCCCTTATCGTTTTTAATTGTAAAGAAACTGTCACCGAAAAAACAGCCTTGGGAAGTGTAGAGTTTACTGTTCAAGGGGATGAACAGGCAAAGCCATATTTTGAAAATGGATTGCTGCTATTGCATAGTTTTGAATATGTTGATGCTAGGGAAGCTTTTAAAAAGGCTCAGGAATTAGATCCAAACTTGGTCATGGCCTATTGGGGAGAGGCTATGACTTACAATCATAGTTTGTGGTCTGAACAAGACTTTGAAGAGGCTAATGCAGTTATTGCAAAAATGAAGCAATTGGATAATTTGAATGAATTATCAGAAGTAGAGCAGGACTTTATAAAAGCTGTAGAAATATTGTACACCCCAAAAACGTCCAAGAATGAGCGCGATGTAAAGTATCGAGATTTTATGGGGAGTTTGTATGAAAAGTATCCGGGTAATAATGAAGTGGCCTCTTTTTATGCGCTTTCCCAATTGGGCTCGGTTGTAGGGGCTAGGAATGATTCTGTTTTTGGACAGGGCGCTGTGATAGCAAAACAGGTGTTGGAAGATAATCCTAAGCATCCAGGGGCTTTGCACTATTTGATACATTCCTATGATGATCCTTATCATGCGCATTTGGCATTGGATGCCGCCAATAGCTATTCCAAAGTTGCTCCAGATGCCAGCCATGCCTTGCATATGCCATCCCATATTTATGTGGCTTTGGGAATGTGGGATGAGGTGGTCAGTTCCAACGTGGCGTCTTATGGGGCCAGTATTACCAGAAAGAATGCTAAAGAATTGGATAATGATGCAAGAGGGTATCATTCTTATCATTGGTTGGAATATGGCTATTTGCAAATGGATAGTATCAACAAGGCTAGGGACATGGTTTGGGACATGCAGAAATACACCAATGAATTGCCTTCCAAACGTGCCAGAACGCATATGGTATTTTTAAAAGGAACTTATTTGTGTGAAACGGATGATTGGGACAATGCCATTGCCGAGATTCCTATTGATGTGTCTGGGTTACGAATTTCAATTAAAGCCATGAATCAGTTTTTGGATGGTTATAAGGCGTTATATGATAAGCAGCCTCAACAATTGGACAGCCTCATTGTAGATTTAGAAGAAAAAATCCAAAAGGAAAGTTTATTGGTTGATAATCTATCTCAAGGCGCTGCGTTTTGTGCTTCGGTAACAAGGGAAACACCTACACAACGTAGTATTGATGGTTCAACAGTGATATTGACCCAACTTAAAGCGCTACAGGCTTGGCTGAATGAGGATGTTGAAAAAACAGAAACCTTGCTAAAGGCTTCGGTAGCTGCCCAAGAGGCTATGACCTACAGCTACGGACCACCATCCATTCAAAAACCAACACATGAGTTATACGGGGAATGGTTGGTAGAGCAAAAACGTTATGGGGAAGCCTTACAACAATATGAGCTTGCTTTGGAGCGAGGACCTAAAAGAAAGTTGGTAGAACAAGGAATTCAAAAAGTTAAGGTATTATTAGCTGACAAAGTAGTTATGGAATAGTATATTTGTTCGGATTTTTAAAAATACTTTAATGAAAACTACTTTTTATTCACTTTTTACACTCTTATTGCTAATGGGATGTGCCGACAAAACTGAATCTGAACAGGTGCAACTAAAAACACTCTCAGAAAATAATCCTTTCAATGTTAAACTAAATGTTCCAATAGATTACGCATCTGTGGATGGTGCTGCCATAGAAGAATATGTAGCCACTACCATCGATAACGTGGTGACGGAGGTAGAAGCTATCAAAGGGCAGGAAACACCTACGTTTGAAAACACCTTTGTGGCATACGACAGAATTAACAACCAATTGAGCAAGGCTAGTAACAATGCTTTCATGTTGTATTGGGTGTCTACAGATTCTATTGTACGTGCTGAAGGTTTGAAAGGGAATCAAAAAGTGGATTCTTTGGGAACTGTGATTGGGTCTGATAAATTATTGTTTGAAAAGTTTGAGACCTTTGCAGCTTCAGAAGCGTACAATACCCTTCAAGGACACAAAAAGAAAATGGTAGATGACGTGATTGCAGGATTCAAGCAGTCTGGAGTTAATTTAAGCCCTGAAAACCTTGAGAAGTTTAAAACGCTTACAGCGGAAATTAGCGATTTGTCTTCACAGTATTCAACAAATATGAATACAGCCAATGAAGTGTTGACCTTAACAGAAGCCGAAACCGATGGTTTGCCAGAATCTTTCAAAGCCCAGTACAAACAAGAAGATGGTTCATATGGTATTCCTGTAATCAATGCTACTAGAGTGACCATGTTGAACAACCCAAATAGCTCTGAGGTTAGAAAAGCCTACACTATTAAGTATGACAACCGTGGAGCCGATAAGAATTTAGAGATTTTAGATTCTTTGGTGAGCAAGCGTTACCAATTGGCGCAGTTGTTTGGAGCCAAATCTTATGCAGAGTATAATTTGAAATTGAAAATGGCCAAGACTCCAGAAACCGTATGGAACTTTATTGATGGTTTGGTAGCAGAATCTAAAGGTAAGGCTGTTGAAGATTTAAAAGTGTTGGAAGCTGTGGCAGCCAAGAAAGGGCAAACAGTTAACGCTTGGGATTTGGGATATTATAAAGATCAAATCTTAAAGAATGATTACAATGTGGACCACGAGAAAATTAGGGAATATCTTCCAATGGATGCTTGTTTGGAAGGTTTGTTTACTATTTATCAGCAGTTGTTAGGACTTGAGTTCCGCAAGGCTGAAAATGCATCAGTTTGGTCTGAAGAAGTGGAAGCTTACGAAGTGTTCGAGAACAACAAGTTGAAAGGACGTTTCTATTTGGATTTATATCCAAGACCTTTTAAAGAAACTTGGTTTTATGGGGTGCCATTAACTTATGGTAGACAAACAGCGGAAGGATATGAGGTACCTGTGGCTATGCTATTGGGGAACTTTACCAAGCCAACTGAAGATATGCCTTCATTATTGACCTATAAAGAATTGAGCACGCTTTTCCATGAGTTTGGTCATATTGTAAACAGCATGTCTTACGATGGAGAATTTAATGTTCAGGCTCAGGCCAATTCCGATTTTGTGGAAGCAATGTCGCAAATCTTTGAAAACTGGATTGGAAATTATGAGATGTTGAGTTCTTTTGCGAAACATTACAAAACAGGAGAAGTATTCCCTAAGGAGTTGTTTGATAACATGAAAGCCTCCCAAAATGTGTCGTCTGGTTTAAATGCCCAGTCTATGTTGAGAAAGTGTATCTACGATATGAACCTTTATGACAAATACGATCCTGCCAACCCTGTAAATACGGATGAGATTTGGAAGAATATCGACAAACAAATGGGTGTTATGGATTGGTATGTTGAAGGAACACATCCGCAAGGAAGTTGGATTCACGTGAATACCCACCCAACTTACTATTACGGATATTTATGGTCTGAAGTATACGCTCAAGATATGTTTACACTTTTCGAGAAAAATGGTTTGACAGATCAAGAAACCGGCGTGCGCTACAGAAAGTTGATATTGTCCAATGGTAGTCAACGCGATGTGGTAAGTGCTGTGGAAGAGTTTTTGGGAAGACCTTCCAACAACGAAGCTTATATAAAAAGTTTAGGGTTGGAGTAATTTGGTAACTATGATGGTGGTCATATTTTGTTTGGGTTAAGGGCTGTAAATTGCAGTATGTTTAACCCTTAAAAGCCACAATCATGAAAATCAAAATTCAATACGTAAATCTAGATAACAGTAATTCTTTATCTACTTACACAATTCAAAAACTTGAAGGATTAGCAAAAAAATATGATTGGGTAATCAATTGCAGTGTTTCTTTTAAAGAAGATAACAATTATCAAAAAAATTGGAAAATTTGTAATATGGAATTGAGTTTGCCTGGTCCAAGAATTTTTGCTTCTTCCACAGAACGTAATTTTGAAATGGCGGTTAAAGAAACCATTGGCGATTTGGAAAAACAGTTGAAAAAGAGAAAACAATTGTTTGCAACGTATTGATTTCGTGGAGTAAGTGATTTTTTCTATATTAGAACATCGTTTTAATTTGTTAAAATCCCTCTCCAAATATGAAACAAAACTTACTCTACGCTTTAGTGGTGGTTTTGGTCACAGTATTGCAAGGCAATGCGCAAAATGACACCATTGTTTTAAAGAACAACAATACCATTGTTGGGACGATGAAAGAAATGAACAATGGGGTGTTGACCATAGAGACCGATTATAGTAAAGACGATTTTAGAATAAAATGGCTGCATGTGAAAAAAGTAAAAAGCATGCAGCTTTTTTTAATCAATCTATCCAACGGAAGACGTTTTAATGGCTCCATTAAAATGTCGGAAGAACAGCCCAATGAGGTGCTTTTGGTGAATGAGGATGAAACCCTCACCGTAAAGGTGGATGAGATTGTCTATTTCAAGGAAGTGGAATCCGATTTTATTTCTAGGGTAGATGCTGAGGTCTCGGTGGGTTTCAATTTCACCAAGTTGAATAACTTGGCCCAGTTGACCATTAACAGCAAGATTTCCTATACGGGAAGCAAATGGTTTTTTAACGGGGGATACAATCGGGTGAGTAGCAGTCAGGATAATGTGGAGTCTACCATTCGTACCGATGCGACTTTAGGGTCCCGTTATTTTCTTAAAAAAGACTGGTTTGCCTTGGCTTCGGCAAATTTCCTTTCCAATGACGAACAGAAATTAAAACTTCGTACCGCTATTCAAGGCGGTATTGGGAAGTATATCATTCATTCCAACAAAATGTATTTGGCTTCGGGTGGGGGGTTGGCATGGAACAACGAACGCTATACAGATGCCGATATCAATAACCGAAACAGTTTGGAAGCCTTTGTGTCGGTAGAGGCCAATTTGTTCGATTTTGATGATTTCGATTTGTATTCTCACGTAACTGGTTATCCCAGTTTAACAGAGAGCGGACGTTTTCGTACCGACCTTAATGTGACTGCCAAATACGATCTGCCTTTCAATTTGTTTATCAAACTAGGGCTTACCTATAACTATGATAATAAACCTGTTGAAGGAGCTTCTACCAATGACTATGTGTTTCAGGCCACTTTTGGTTGGGACACCGATTAAGCTTAACGGTGATGGTAGGGTTCATTTTTCAAGATGGTGAAGGCTCTATAGAGTTGTTCAATCATAAATAAACGTACCATTTGGTGTGAAAAGGTCATTTTGGACAAGGAAACTTTCCCTTGAGCTTTTTGATATACTTCAGGTGAAAAACCATAAGGCCCGCCAATGACAAACACCAATTGCTTAATGCCAGAATTCATATGTTTTTGTAGGTATTCCGAAAAGTTGACGGAGTCCATTTGCTTACCATTTTCATCCAATAAAATCAGAACATCTGTGGGTTGGAGTTTGTTTAAAATCAGTTCGCCTTCTTTTTGCTTTTGTTGTGCTTCGCTGAGGTGCTTTACCTTTTTAAGGTCAGGGATAATGTCCAAGTCGAACTTAATGTAAAATCCAAGGCGCTTTTCGTAATCGTTGATTAGGGATTGTAAGTCCTTAGAATCGGTTTTCCCTATGGCTAAAAGTTTTATGGTCATGCGGCAAAATTACAACTAAAGATTGTGAATTGAAATCTGGATATGGAATTCCATTATCGGAAATCTATTCTTATTTTAGCATAAAATATAGTTATCATGATTTCCGAAGCTCAATTTAATAACGAATTAGAATTAATCATTGCCAATGCCATCCGAGAGGATGTGGGTGATGGAGATCATAGCTCATTGGCCTGTATTCCTGCTACTGCAATGGGGAAGGCGAAACTTTTGGTAAAGGATAATGGAATTATTGCAGGGGTAGATTTCGCCAGAATGGTCTTTAAAACTGTCGATAAAAATCTTTCGATGAAAACCTTTATTAAAGATGGTCGCACGGTTCAAAAAGGAGATGTGGTGTTTTATGTGGAAGGGCCTTCCCAATCCATACTTAAGGCTGAGCGTTTGGTGTTGAATGCCATGCAGCGCATGAGCGCCATTGCCACTAAGACTAAAAAATATGTAGATTTATTGGAGGGTACCAAAACCAAGTTGTTGGATACCAGAAAAACTACGCCTGGAATTCGCGCTTTGGAAAAATGGGCGGTAAAAATTGGTGGTGGAGAAAATCACCGTTTTGCCCTTTATGATATGATCATGCTTAAGGACAATCATATTGATTTTGCTGGAGGCGTAACTAAGGCCATTACCAAGACGAAGCAGTATTTGCAAGATACTAATAAGGACCTGAAAATAATTGTGGAGGCTAGGGACTTTAATGAAATAAAAGAAATTCTCGAAAATGAAGGTGTGTATAGAATCTTGATCGATAATTTTAATTACGAGGATACCAAAAAGGCCGTTGCAATGATTGGAGATAAATGTTTGACAGAGTCCTCTGGAGGTATCACCGAAGCCAGTATTCGAGAGTATGCCCTATGCGGCGTGGATTATATTTCCTCAGGAGCCTTGACGCATTCTGTCAACAATATGGATTTAAGTTTAAAAGCTGTAGAATAATCATTGTTTTAAAAAGTTAAGCAAATAACATAATCTATGACCAAATCCTTAGAAGAAAAGCTAGAGTCAATTCCCGTTATAAGCACCTTTATGCGGTTGTTGAAAAAAATCCAGCTTCCAGCCTTAGAGGGATTGACGTTATACGATTTGCTAAAACTTTACATCACCGGAATCGTAAAGGGAGCTGTAACCTCTAGAGCCAGCGCCATTGCCTTTAGCTTTTTTACGGCTATTTTTCCTTTTCTTCTGTTCATTTTAATCTTGATTCCCCATATTCCAATCGATGGGTTTAGAGATGAATTTTTGATGTTTTTGGAATCTTTTCTACCTCCAAAAACCTCCGATTTTTTCTTTGCGAATATCTTCGGAAATATTGAGAATAATGAACGAGGAGGTTTGCTGTCTTCCGTGTTTTTGCTTTCCATTATGCTTATGGCCAATGGGGTGAGTGCCGTGTTTTCGGGGTTTGAAAGTTCCTATCATGAGCAGCTTACCAGAAGTGTGTTTAGGCAATATTTGTTGGCAGTAGGAGTGGCTTTGATTTTGGCGCTTTTGCTCATTATTACCGTGGCCATTTTTGGATATTTCGAGATTTACATCATCCAGCCGCTTTTGGATAGTTTGCATCAACAAGGGCTAGCTCCAAAAGAAAGCAATGTAACTTGGCTTATCGTTGCCAAATATGTCTTTTTTGTGTTGATGGTTTATATTGCAACTGCCGTATTGTACTATTTTGGAACCAAAGAAGGGAAATCTTCAAAGTTTTTTTCGGTTGGGGCTTTGTTTACAACCTTACTCATCATTTTAAACTCCTATTTTTTTGGTATTTATATAGAAAACTTTTCACAGTATAATGAGCTCTATGGTTCCATTGGGGCTTTGTTGATTCTTCTTTTTTATCTGTGGTTGAATTCTAATATTCTTTTGTTGGGCTATGAGCTCAATGCTACCATCAACCGTTTAAAGAAAGGAGTTTAGTATGCTGAATTTTATAGATGTTATATTACCGATTCCTTTGGAAAAGCAGTTCACCTACCATATCACGGAGGCCGAAGCTGAATTTTTAAAACCAGGAATGCGTGTATCCGTGCCTTTTGGAAAGAGTAAAATTTATACGGCCATTGTGTTGAGTGTGCATACCGAAAAGCCTTTGGCCTATGAAGCAAAGGACATTCATCAGATTTTGGATGAGGTTCCAATAGTGACGGAAACCCAAATTTTACACTGGAAATGGATTGCTAAATACTACTTGTCCACTTTAGGCGAAGTGATGCGTTCGGCACTTCCCGGTGCATTTATTTTGGAGAGTGAAACGGTAATTACAAAAGGGGAGGCCGTTATTGAAGATGAAGGAGATTTACGGGATGATGAATTCCTGGTGTATGAGGCGCTTCAATATCAATCGTCCTTGAAAATACAGGATTTGGAAAGTATTCTGGATCGGAAAAATGTATTGCCCATCCTTAAACGCTTGCTGGAAAAGAATATCATTTCTGTTGAAGAGGAAGTTTACGAAAAATATAAGCCTAAACTGGTGCGCTATGTAAAACTAGGAGCTCTATATACTTCCGAAGATAAACTTAAGGAGCTTTTGGAACAATTGTCTAGAGCACCTAAACAAAGGGAGGTGGTGATGAGTTTGTTTATGCTTTCTGCCAAAACCCAAAAGCCTGTAAAAGTATCTGACTTGTCTGAAGAGAGTGGCGCTTCGTCTGCAATTGTAAAGGCATTGATAGACAAAGGAATATTTGAGGAATACCATATCCAAACAGATCGAGTGCAGTATGACGGTGACGATAACATGGCCTCCAAAAATCTTAATTCTTATCAGGAAACAGCTTTACAGGAAATAAAGGATGCTTTTGAAACACAAAATATCACCTTACTTCATGGGGTAACTTCTTCGGGGAAAACAGAGATTTATGTGAAGCTCATTGAGGAAATGGTAGACCAAGGGAAACAGGTGCTGTATCTCTTACCTGAAATTGCTTTAACTACGCAACTAGTCAACAGGCTTCAGGATTATTTTGGAGAGAAGGTGTCGGTGTTTCATTCCAAATATTCTTCTCATGAACGGGTTGAGGTTTGGAACAATGTGTTGAACAATGCTCCAAAAGCCCAAATTATATTGGGAGCGCGTTCCTCGGTGATGTTGCCCTTTCAAAATTTAGGATTGATCATTGTGGACGAAGAACATGAATCGTCCTTTAAGCAATTTGATCCTTCGCCGCGTTACCATGCAAGGGATACCGCTGTGGTGTTGGCTAGTCTGTTTAAGGCGAAAACATTGTTAGGTTCGGCAACCCCAAGTTTGGAAAGCTATTTCAATGCACAACAGGGTAAATACGGTTTTGTTGAATTGACGCATCGTTTTAATAATGTGTTGATGCCAGATATTGAGTTGGTCGATATCAAAGACAAGCACAAAAGAAAACGGATGAACGGTCACTTCAGTGATCGTTTGATTGAAGAAATTACAGAAACCTTGTCCGAAGGGCATCAGGTGATCTTGTTTCAAAATCGTCGAGGGTTTTCTCCTATAGTGGAATGTAATACCTGTGGGCATTCTCCGCAATGTCCCAATTGCGATGTGAGTTTAACCTATCATCAATATAAAAGAGAGTTACGTTGCCACTATTGCAGCTATCACATGGCCATGCAACAAAGTTGTCAAGCTTGTGGAAGCTCGGAACTGGATAGTAAAGGTTTTGGTACAGAACAAGTGGAGGAGGAGGTGAAGGCTTTATTTCCAAATCACAAGGTGGGACGGATGGATTTGGATACCACAAGAGGAAAGTTTGGTTACGAAAAAATCATTACAGCGTTTGAGCAGCAGGAGATCGATATTTTGGTGGGAACGCAAATGCTCACCAAAGGGCTTGATTTTAGAAATGTGAAGTTGGTAGGGGTAATGAATGCCGATAACCTATTGAACTTCCCTGACTTTAGGGCTCATGAACGTAGTTATCAGCTTATGGTGCAAGTGTCAGGTAGGGCAGGACGTACCGATATTAGAGGGAAAGTATTGATTCAAACTTACGATCCACACCATCGTATTCTACAGCAGGTTTCTACCAATAGTTATCTGGATATGTACAAGGAACAATTGGACGAGCGCTACAACTTTAAATATCCGCCTATTTATAGATTGATTAAAATTACCCTAAAGCATAAGGATTATAATCGGGTAAACTTGGCTGCCGATTGGTATGCGAAGTCCTTAAGGCAGTTTTTTGGAGAATATGTGTTGGGGCCGGAGTTTCCTCCTGTGGCTAGAATTAGAAATAACTACCATAAAAACATTTTGGTGAAAATTCCGCAGAAGCAGTCATTGGCAAAAACAAAAGAAGCTATCGTTAGAATAAACAATAGCTTCAATAGTGTTAAAGATTTTAGGGCTGTAAGAGTAGTTCTTAATGTTGACAATTATTAATAATGACTTTATCCTTACCTAAACTTTAGGGGAGTGTCCTATTAAATATTATTTAAAGCGTCTACTAGTTGGGTCTTCTTGTTTCTACTTAACGGAATCTCGTAAGCACCAACTTCTACATTTTTACTGTTAAATCTGTCTACCTTATCCAGGTTAACGATATATGATTTGTGGATTCTTAAAAACTTGCCTTCTGGAAGTTCTTTTTCAAAAGCTTTCATTGTAGAAAGTACTACAAGGCTGTTTTCCTCGGTTACCAATTTTACATAGTCACCAAGAGCTTCAATCCATTTTATGTCCTTAATATATACTTTACGTTTTTTAAGGTTGCTCTTTACAAAGATGTGCTCGCCGTCAGTTTCGTTAAAGTCCATTTTTAGCTTGTGCTGTTCAATGGCCTTGTCTACTGAAATATTAAAGCGTTCTCTTGTGATTGGTTTTTGAAGGTAGTCGGTAGCGTCGTAATTAAATGCTTTGAAGGCATACTCTGTTTTACCGGTCACAAAAATAATTTGGGGCTTATTATTTAATACGTCCAATAATTCAAACCCATTCAAAACGGGCATTTCGATGTCTAAAAAGATTAAATCGACTTTGTGCGTGTTTAAACCATTTTTGGTTTCCAAAGCACTGCTGTATTCAGCAATTAAATTAAGAGAAGGGTGGTTCTCTATTAACTTTACGATGGATAAGCGTTGTATCGCGGAATCATCAACTACTACACAGTTTAAAGTCATAACATTGTTGTGTTTTAGGTTAAGATATCGACAATAGTACAAAAAATTCGGATAAAAACCAAAAAACATCGGTAAAACGTTATTTTTAACAAAAATTTATTGAGGCGCAAAGTCCAGTTTTTTAATTGAAAAAATGTTGTTAGTGTTGGAAATAATGGTTATTTTTGCACCCATTTTTAATTATAAATACATTTTTATATGAATCATTATGAAACTGTTTTCATCTTAAATCCCGTTTTATCTGAGACTCAGGTAAAGGAAACAGTAGAGAAATACGAAGATTTTCTTGTTTCTAGAGGGGCAAAGATGATAGCCAAAGAAGATTGGGGGCTTAAAAAATTGGCGTATCCAATCCAAAACAAAAAAAGTGGTTTCTATCACTTATTTGAGTACACTGTAGATGGTGAGGTTATTTCTCCGCTAGAATTGGAGTTCAGACGTGACGAGCGTTTTATGCGTTACTTGACCGTGAAATTAGACAAGCATGCAATTGCTTGGGCTGAAAAGAGAAGAACTAGAAACAAACAAAAAGCGTAAATTATGTCTTCAATCGAACAACAAGCAAAAGGAAAGAAAGATGGAGAGATCAGATATCTTACTCCATTAAACATCGATACTAGCAAAACGAAGAAATATTGTCGTTTTAAAAAGTCTGGAATTAAGTATGTAGATTACAAAGATCCAGATTTCTTATTGAAGTTTGTAAACGAGCAAGGTAAATTGTTACCAAGACGTTTAACAGGAACTTCTTTGAAATACCAAAGAAAAGTATCTGTAGCTGTAAAGAGAGCGCGTCACCTTGCGTTGATGCCATATGTAGCAGATTTATTAAAATAAAATACCAATAACTATGGAACTTATATTAAGACAAGACGTTGAAAATTTAGGATTTAAAGACGATATTGTAACAGTTAAGAACGGTTATGGTAGAAACTTTTTGATTCCTCAAGGATTTGCTGTAATGGCTACAGCTTCTGCTAAAAAAGTATTGGCAGAGACTTTAAAGCAAAGAGCTTTTAAAGAAAAGAAAATTGTTGACGAGGCTACTAAAATTGCTGAGGCTTTGAAAGCTTTGGAAATCAAGATCGCTTCTAAGGCTGGTGCTGGAGATAAATTGTTTGGTTCTGTAACCAGCATTGATTTGGCTGATGCTTTACAAAAAGAAGGTCACACTATCGAGAAGAAATTCATCAATGTAATTGGTGGTTCTGTTAAGAGATTAGGAAAATACGAGGCAGTTGTAAGATTGCACCGTGAAGTGACTGTTGCTTTACCATTTGAAGTTATTGCTGAAGCATAATTCGCAACATCATATTACAAAAAAGCCTCAACCCTTTGGATTGAGGCTTTTTAATTATATAAAATTTACACATGAAATATTCAAGGCTTACCAAAGAGCAATTTGAAGAATTGCACAAAGAGTTTATCAATTTTTTGGCAACGCAATCCATTACGGCAGATGAATGGGCAGATATCAAAGCCAACAAACCCGAAGTAGCGGAACAGGAGCTTGATGTGTTCAGTGATTTGGTTTGGGAAGGTGTTTTGGGAAAGGTAGATTATTTAGAACATATTTCACCCCAACAAATACACTTGTTCTATTTCACCGAAGAGCACATGCAGCTTATTGCCATTCATCTTAAAAATGCCATTGATTTAACTTCAAGGGATGGTTTTAATTGGTTGCGTGAAAACCTGATGGATGAGGACGTAGAGTTCTTAAATGCAAAAAAAGAGTATACCGAAGATAAGGCTTTAGATAAGTTTAAGCTCATCCAGCAAGGTGGGGTAATCACCAAAGGTGAACTTTATACCTATTTTGATAAGCTTATCAATTAATAGGCTACTCGTATCTTAAGGATTCAATGGGATCTAATTTGGCGGCTTTGATGGCGGGAAGCAATCCTGCCACAATAGCCACAACAAAGGCAATGGTAAAAGCCGAGAACATGGCCAGCCATGGAATGACAAAATCGAAGTCGGCTATCTTTGCAAAGGCAAACCCGATAATACTACCTAGTATAATGCCTACAATTCCTCCCATTTGCCCAATAAGAATGGCTTCCATAAAAAACTGAAAAGCAATGGTTTTTCGTTTGGCACCCAAAGCTTTTCTAACCCCTATTTCACGGGTGCGTTCCGTAACCGAAACAAACAAGATGTTCATTAAAGCTATGGATGAGCCAATGATGGTAATGATGCTAATTACCCAAGCCGCGATGTAGAGGTACGTGGTCATGGAACCAATTCGGTTCAAAAGATCGTCGCTACGTTCAATAGCAAAGTTGTCTTCTTCAACAGGGTTAAGTTTTCTAATGTTTCTAAAGGTACTTACGGCATGGTCCTGTGCGCCTTCAAGCATGTCATTTTTATCGGTTTTTACGCTAATGCTGTAATTGATGTCAGCATTGGTAAACATGCTTCTGGCTTTTTGCAGCGGAATGATCATTCTAAGATCTTGGTTGTTTCCAAAAGTGGATCCTTTAGATTTTAGGACTCCAATTACCTTAAACTTTGCGCCGCGAACACTTAAAACTTGATTGATGGGATTAATGTTGTCCAACAGTGCTTTTTTAAGGTCGCTTCCTATTACGCAGACACTATTATTGTTTTCAATGTCAAAAAAATTGAAGTCTCTACCGTCTTCAATTTCAAGCCCCGAATTTTGGATAAACTGCTCATTGGCCCCAATTACGGCAACTTCGGGATCGGTTTTTTTGTTTTCATATTTTACTTCTGCGGAAGAAGTTCCGTAAAACGAAATAGAAGTTTGGGTATAGGGATAATTGTATTGGTCTTCAAAATCCTTTGCATTTCGGTAGGTAATGATTGGGTTGTTTTTGGGACGTTCCCTTCTCCCGTGGCGCTCCACAGTAAACTTATAGCGTTGGATGTTGAAAGTATTGGCTCCCATAGAGGAAAAGTCGCTTGAAATGGTGTGTTCCAAATTGGAAACAGCGCTCAAAATACCCACCAAGGCCGTGATGCCAATGGCAATGATCAAAACAGTTAAAACAGTTCGTAATACTTGACTTTTTACGGAGTCTAGGGCGATTTTAAAATTTTCTTTGGCCAGTGAAAACATTCAAAAGGAATTCTATAATTGGTGTCTTTTTCTATAAGACTTTAAATACCCAATAAAGTTACTATAAAATCGAAATAACTTATGACTGCCAGTAAAAATTATAATATTTTTGTGGTTCAATAACGTTAGATATGGCAAAAAAACCAGGAATACCAAAAGGTACGAGAGATTTTGGCCCCATGGAGGTGGCAAAGCGAAATTATATTTTCAATACTATTAAAGCGAACTTTGAAGCCTTCGGGTTTCAACCTATAGAAACGCCAAGTTTTGAGAATTCGGAAACCTTAATGGGGAAATATGGTGATGAAGGTGACCGCCTTATTTTCAAGATTTTGAATTCCGGGGATTTTTTAGGAAAGGTAGACGATGCATTATATGCTGAAAAAGATGCCCAAAAAATGACCTCCAAAATTTCCGAAAAGGCCCTGCGTTATGACTTAACGGTGCCATTTGCTAGATTCGTGGTACAGCACCAAAACGAAATTGAATTTCCGTTTAAGCGTTACCAGATCCAACCGGTTTGGAGAGCAGATAGACCGCAGAAGGGGCGTTTTAGAGAATTTTACCAATGTGATGCCGATGTGGTGGGGTCTAAATCCCTATGGCAGGAAGTGGAGTTTGTACAGTTGTACGATGCCGTATTCACTACTTTGAAGTTGAAAGGTGTGACCATTAAAATCAACAACCGTAAAATATTATCGGGTATTGCCGAAGTGATCGGGGCACATGATAAATTGATCGATTTCACAGTGGCCTTGGACAAGCTTGATAAAATAGGTGAGGAGAAAGTTAAAGAAGAAATGTTGGGCAAAGGGATTCCGCAAGAGGGGATTGACAAATTGCAACCGTTGTTTTCACTTTCTGGAACTTTTGAAGAGCAGGTGGCTGCGCTAGGTGAAATCTTAAATACTTCGGAAGATGGTAAAAAAGGAATCGAGGAATTACAGTTCATTGACAATGCCATTACCGAATTAGGATTGCAAACCGCCAAATTACAATTGGACGTAACCTTGGCTAGAGGTTTGAACTATTATACAGGTGCTATTTTTGAAGTGTCTGCACCAAAAGGCGTAGCAATGGGATCCATTGGTGGTGGAGGTCGTTATGACGACTTAACCGGAATTTTTGGGTTGAAGGACGTGAGTGGTGTTGGAATTAGTTTTGGATTGGACAGAATCTATTTGGTTTTGGAAGAGCTGGATTTATTCCCTCCAACCATTACGGAAAATATAAAAGTTTTGTTTATCAATTTTGGAGAAGCCGAAGCCTTAGGTTGTTTAAAGGCTATTAAGGAACTTCGTAAGCAAGGAGTGGCTGCAGAAATGTATCCAGATGCCGCTAAGATGAAAAAGCAAATGAACTTTGCCAATAAACGCGAAGTGCCGTTTGTGGTGATGGTAGGGGAGTCTGAATTAAATTCTAATACCTTTACCTTAAAAAACATGGCCACTGGAGAACAGCAAACCATATTCTTAGAAGAATTGGTGGGAAGACTTAAATAACAAAACCTTTATAAATTAAAAAAGCCCCGAGTAATCTCGGGGCTTTTTTTATAATGTTGGTTACGGCGTATTATAGAAACAATGCCAAACTTAAGATGAATTGGTCAGGACGTGTATCGATTCGGTCTTGTAAAATGCTAAGGTCATTGTTCAGAAATTTGGCTTCGTTGGAATTGAAACCTCTTTCGTACCTTAAATCAATACTCAACTTATCAATAGTGACACCCACACCAAAATTAAGCCCGGTGGTAAAGTCGTTTTCAATTTGGTCAATTGTGTTATCACCAAATTCAGTCTTTAAAATATATTGAAAAGACGGTCCTGCAAAAACATGCAATGGACCAACAACTCTAAACCCTAAAAGCATTGGGGCATCCAGTTTTTGAACCTTCAGGTCGTCGTTGTCGTATTCACTTTTGGTATTGGTATACACCAATTCCGGTCTAAAATACAAACGACCACCTATTTTTCCGAAGAGCCCAAAATGGAACCCGATATTTCTATCGGGAGATTTGTAACTCACCGAAGCAGCTTCAAAATATTCACCATTGGTACTGTAATTCAATCCTCCTTTTAGTCCATAACCAATTAAATCCTGTGCTTGGGCTTTATGGTTAAGGGCCGTTGTAAGTATGATGACACACAGTAGGCCAAAGGCTTTGCCGTAATTCTTATTTCTTGGTTTGAAAAGATCCTGTAACGTTTTCATAAATACTCTGTTTTAGATTTGGGTTATACCGTCTAAAACGTCAGGAAACAGTTATTATTTTCTTTTCATTACAGTTTGGGCGGCCTTCACGATAGCTTCAGCGTTCAATCCGTACTTGTCCATCAATTGAGCTGGAGTTCCAGATTCACCAAAAGTATCTTGAGTAGCTACAAATTCTTGAGGCGTTGGATTGTTTGTTGCCAAAACTCTAGCAACACTTTCTCCCAGACCACCAAGGTAATTGTGCTCTTCCGCAGTTACAATACAACCTGTTTTAGCAACAGAATCCAAAATAGCTTTCTCATCCAATGGTTTGATGGTGTGGATGTTGATAATCTCTGCAGAGATACCTTGCTCGTACAATGCTTTAGACGCTTCCAAAGCTTCCCATACCAAGTGACCAGTTGCTACGATGGTAACATCCGTTCCTTCAGTTAACTGAATCGCTTTTCCGATTTCAAATTTTTGATCGGCAGGCGTAAAGATTGGCACAGATGGACGTCCGAAACGTAAGTAAACTGGACCTTCATGTTCTGCGATTGCGATTGTAGCAGCTTTGGTTTGGTTGTAATCACAAGGATTGATTACCGTCATTCCAGGAAGCATTTTCATTAACCCGATATCTTCAAGGATTTGGTGGGTTGCACCATCTTCACCTAAAGTTAAACCGGCGTGAGAAGCACAGATTTTTACGTTTTTACCTGAATAGGCAATAGATTGACGGATTTGGTCATAAACACGACCTGTTGAAAAATTGGCGAAAGTTCCTGTGAAAGGAATTTTTCCTCCAATTGTCAAACCAGCAGCAATACCCATCATGTTGGCTTCAGCAATTCCAATTTGGAAAAAACGCTCTGGATTTTCCTTGATGAAATCACCCATTTTCAAAGATGGAGTCAAATCGGCACAAAGCGCTACAACATCAGGATTGGTACGTCCAAGTTCGGTTAAACCATCCCCAAATCCACTTCTAGTATCTTTCTTTTCTGTATATGTATATGTTTTCATTTTGTGTTGCGTTGTTATTAGTAATCTCCTAAGGTTTCAGGGTTTTGGCTTAATCCACTCTCCAATTGTGCGTCATTAGGAGCTTTACCATGCCATTCGTGAGTGTACATCATAAAGTCAACACCGTTACCCATAATGGTTTTTAATAAAACACAAACTGGTTTTCCTTGACCTGTTTTTGATTTGGCTTCAGCCATTCCTTTGATGATGGCTTCTACGTTATTTCCTTCTTCAATTTCAACAACAGTCCAACCAAATGCTTCAAACTTTTCACGGATGTTACCCATTGGCAATACCTCGTCTGTTGCACCGTCAATTTGTTGACCGTTCAAGTCTACTGTAGCGATAATGTTGTCTACTTTTTTAGCAGAGGCATACATGATAGCTTCCCAGTTTTGACCTTCTTGAAGCTCTCCGTCTCCGTGCAAACTGTACACTAAGTGAGCGTCGTTATTCATTTTTTTGGCCTGTGCAGCACCAAGTGCTACAGACATACCTTGACCCAACGATCCAGAAGCAATTCTTACACCTGGTAACCCTTCGTGTGTAGTTGGGTGTCCCTGTAAGCGGGAATCAATTAATCGGAATGTGCTTAACTCCTCTACAGGGAAGTATCCTGCTCTGGCAAGTACACTGTAAAATACTGGTGAAATGTGTCCGTTTGACAAGAAGAAAAGGTCTTCACCTATTCCGTCCATATCAAAACCTTCCTTTCTATCCATGATCTCATTGTATAATGCTACCATAAATTCGGTACATCCCAAAGACCCCCCAGGGTGACCTGAGTTTACCTTGTGTACCATACGTAGAATATCTCTACGCACTTGAATTACTAAGTCTTCTAATTGCTGTGTGTTTGGCATCTTTAAAACGTATTTTTTAAAGGCGCTAAAATAAGGCTTTATAGGGCGTAAACAAAACGATTTCAGAGGTATTTTAGCCTCATTTTCAACATAGTTTTTAAAGTTTATTTTTAAATATCAGGAGAGATCGTGTTTAGTTAATTATCTTTGCGGATTGATACATTTTTTTAGTCCTGAAAACTTGATAGTTACGGATTCTATTTGGGATTTGGATACGGTTTTGGGCTGGTTAAAATTATACGCAGAAAGATGAAATTTGACTTAAAAGCGAAAGACCCACAAAGTAGTGCTAGAGCAGGGGTAATTACTACCGATCACGGTACTATTGAAACTCCCATTTTTATGCCCGTTGGAACAGTGGCCTCGGTAAAAGGAGTGCACCAGCGCGAATTGAAAGATGAAATCAACCCAGATATCATTCTAGGAAATACTTATCACTTGTATTTGCGACCACAAACTTCCATTTTGGAAAAGGCAGGAGGATTGCACAAGTTCATGAATTGGGACAGAAATATTTTGACCGATTCTGGGGGGTATCAAGTGTATTCGCTTTCTGGGAATAGAAAAATCAAGGAAGAAGGGGTGAAGTTCAAGTCGCATATCGATGGTAGTTACCATACGTTTACTCCGGAAAATGTAATGGAAATCCAAAGGAGTATTGGTGCGGACATTATCATGGCTTTTGATGAATGTACGCCGTACCCATGCGATTATAACTACGCCAAGCGTTCCATGCACATGACCCACCGTTGGTTGGACAGATGTATCAATCATTTGGATAAAGTACCGTTTAAATACGATTACAGTCAGGCGTTTTTCCCAATTGTTCAGGGGAGTACCTATAAAGATCTAAGAAAGCAATCTGCTGAATATATTGCCAATGCAGGCGCTGTTGGAAATGCCATTGGAGGATTGTCTGTAGGTGAGCCGGCAGAGGAAATGTATGCCATGACCGATGTGGTAACAGCCATTTTACCTGAGGATAAACCTCGTTATTTAATGGGAGTTGGGACCCCTATCAATATTTTGGAAAATATTGCGTTAGGTATTGACATGTTTGACTGTGTAATGCCTACAAGAAATGCCCGTAACGGAATGTTGTTTACCGCCCATGGAACCATCAACATTAAAAACAAAAAGTGGGAAGATGACTTTTCGCCAATTGATGTTATGGGCATCACTTTTGTAGATACCGAATATAGTAAGGCTTATTTACGTCACTTGTTCTCTGTAAATGAGCTCTTAGGAAAACAAATTGCCACAATCCATAATCTAGGGTTCTATTTATGGTTGGTTAGAGAAGCAAGAAAACATATATTAGCGGGAGATTTTAGAACCTGGAAAGATATGATGGTTAAACAAATGGACAAGCGTTTATAAGCCTATGAAAATACTGGATTGGTACATACTTAAACGGTATTTGTTTACATTTTTAATGATGTTATTACTGTTTATCCCTATTGGAATTACAGTAAACTTAGCAGAGAAAATCGGAAAGATTTTAGAAAACGAAGTACCGTTTCCAGCCGTGGCACAGTACTATCTGGATTTTACTGTTTATTTCGCCAACCTGCTTTTTCCCTTGTTTTTGTTCTTGTCGGTGATTTGGTTTACCTCCAAATTGGCAAACAATACAGAAATTGTAGCTTTTTTGAGTTCCGGAGTGTCTTTTTCTAGATTCCTCAGACCTTATATGATTGGAGCAAGTATTGTTGCTGCTTTTGCATTGTTGCTAGGGCTTTACTTAGCGCCTTTGGCCAGTAAGGGATACAATGAGTTTCGCTATAAATACTTAAAGAAGAACAGTAATGTTATCGAAACGCAGGATATCTATCGTCAGATCAATGACCATGATATTATTTATGTAAGCCGTTTTGACCCTAAAATGAAACGAGGGAACAAATTCACTTTGGAACATTACGATGGCAATAAGTTGGAGTATAAAATATTTGCTGACAACATCACTTATGTAGAGCAAGACACTACTTATAAGCTGACCAATTTTGTGAAACGGATTTATGATGAAAATGACGAAGTCTTGGAAAGCATCAGAAGATATGATACCCTTTTTAAGTTCGATTTGGATGATCTTACCCCGGCCAATTATATGGCCGAGACCTTATTATATGGAGAGTTGACCCGATTTATCGAAAAGGAGAAAAAAAGAGGGTCTTCCAATATTGGACGTTACGAAGTGGTGCAGTACAAAAAGTGGAGTTTGCCGGTTTCTGTATTCATTCTTACCATTATTGCAGTATCGGTGTCTTCTATCAAGCGTAGGGGAGGAATGGGAGTCAATTTGGCCTTTGGAATTTCCATTGCCATGGTTTATGTGTTTTTCGATAAGGTATTTGGGGTCATGGCAGAGCAATCGGACTTTCCGCCATTGGTGGCCGTATGGTTTCCAAATGTAATCTTTGGTATGTTAGCGCTATACCTTCTGTACAATGCCAAACGCTAAGCTAAAACACTATCTGCAGTTACACTTTTTGGTTTTTATTGCAGGATTTACCGCTATTCTTGGAGAGTTAATTTCGGTAGGAGCCATGGACTTGGTATGGTACCGTATGGTCATTGCCAGTATTTTGATATTTGGATATATGAAGTACAAAAAGCTGGGGATGCGACTTAGGCCAAAAGTCCTACTCCAATTTGTACTGGCCGGAATTATTATCGCCCTGCATTGGATCACCTTTTTTGAAGCCATCAACCAATCCAATGTGTCCATTACCTTGGCCATGTTTTCTACCGGCGCTTTTTTTGCCTCATTTATTGAGCCAATTATTTATAAAAGACGCATTGTTTGGTATGAAATTATCTTTGGATTGATAGTTGTTTTAGGCGTGTTTTTAATCTCGAGAGGTGAACTTCATTATATTAATGGAATGATATTGGGAGTTATTTCGGCTTTATTATCATCACTTTTTTCAGTGTTGAACGGGGTTTATATAAAGCAATACGATGCGACCATCATTTCATTTTATGAATTTATAAGTGGTGTGTTGTTTTTAAGTGTCTTCATGTTGTTTAAGGGAGGCTTTAATGCCCAATTCTTTCAAATTTCATGGATGGACTTTCTTTACCTATTTATTCTTGGATCGATTTGTTCTGCTTATGCCTTTATTGAAGCGGTAAAAGTGATGAAGTATATTAGTCCTTATACCGTAATTCTGTCCTATAATCTAGAGCCTGTTTACGGTATTGTTTTGGCGATTCTTTTATTTCCTGAAACAGAAATCATGGGAGCCAATTTTTATTACGGCGTATTTTTAGTGTTGGGAACCTTAATCTTGGAAGCCATTTTAAAACAGCGCAAAGCAAACAAAATAAAACGCTAATTAATTGGTAAAACCCGTTAAAGTTTTTCTATTCTTCTTCAATATATTTAATTTTGCGCCGTCATAAGACACGAAGCTACATTTCGCATTTTTTCATGAGTTAAAAACGAAAAATTATGTAGGTTTGTACGCTAACTAAAATTAAACTTAAGTTTCAATGGAATATTTAGAATTTGAACTTCCAATTAAAGAACTTCAAGACCAACTGCAAAAATGTCAACTTATAGGCGAGGAGAGCGAAGTGGATGTTAGTGAGACCTGTAAGAAGATTGAAAAGAAATTAGAAGAGACTAAAAAAGATATCTATAAACACTTGACGCCTTGGCAACGTGTACAGTTGTCCCGTCACCCAGACAGACCTTATACCCTAGATTATATCAAAGCCCTTTGCGGGGACACGTTTTTAGAGCTTCACGGCGATAGAAATGTAAAGGACGATAAGGCCATGATTGGTGGATTGGGTAAAATTGGTGATCAAACTTATATGTTCGTAGGACAGCAAAAAGGGTACAATACTAAAACAAGACAGTACCGTAATTTTGGAATGTCCAATCCAGAAGGATACCGTAAGGCTTTGCGTTTAATGAAGTCTGCTGAGAAATTTGGTATTCCTGTAGTAACCTTTGTAGATACGCCAGGTGCTTATCCAGGATTGGAAGCAGAAGAGCGTGGACAAGGTGAAGCCATTGCAAGAAATATTTTTGAAATGACCAGACTTCAAGTGCCAATCATCACGGTAATTATTGGTGAAGGTGCTTCAGGGGGAGCGTTGGGTATTGGTGTAGGAGACCGTGTATTGATGTTGGAAAACACATGGTATTCGGTAATCTCTCCAGAATCTTGTTCTTCAATCTTATGGAGAAGCTGGGAATACAAGGAGCAGGCAGCTGAAGCATTAAAGCTTACCGCTCCAGATATGAAGAAACAAAAATTGGTAGACGATATTATAAAAGAACCTCTTGGAGGTGCCCATACCGATCGTGAAGGAGCCTTTTTGGCGGTTAAAAATGCCATTGAGAAAAATTACGACGAGCTCAAAAACTTATCACCAAAAGATTTGGTAAATGAGCGTATGGACAAATACATCAATATGGGTGTGTTTAAAGGATAAATAACTCATTTTTAAAGCTTTAATTAAAAACTGAAGTGGATAACTTCAGTTTTTTTTGGCACTATTAACAATTTTTTTAACTTATTAACAGTTAGATTGTTAATGGATTGTTAAGATTGATATCGCCATTTTTTTTAATCTTTCATATCATTTTATTTACATTCGTGATATATGAAACAACCAAGCCCAATACAAGGATACAGAGTCGATAAGAGTACATTAATTAGCCTAGAAAAGGGAAAAATCCCACCTCAAGCCACAGATTTGGAAGAGGTCGTACTCGGAGCCATGATGATAGATAAGAAAGGTGTCGACGAAGTTATCGACATCCTTAGCCCCGATGCTTTTTACAAGGAAGCTCACAAGCATATTTTTGAATCTATTTTCAAACTATTTGAAAACAGTGAGCCAATTGACCTTTTAACGGTGTCAACCCAGTTAAAGAAGGACGGGAAGCTTGAGTTGATAGGGGGTGACTTTTATTTAATTTCCTTGACCCAAAGGGTGTCGTCTTCGGCGCATATCGAATTCCATGCGCGTATCATCCTTCAGAAATTCATTCAACGTAGTTTGATTAAAATTTCAAACGAAATTATTGAAGAAGCCTACGATGAAACAAAGGATGTATTCGACCTCTTGGACCATGCAGAAGCAAAACTTTATGAGGTAACTCAAGGGAACGTTAAAAAGTCTACTGAGTCTGCCCAAAGTTTGGTAATCCAGGCGAAGAAAAAAATTGAAGAGATTTCCAACAGGGAAGGGTTGAGTGGTATTCCAACAGGATTTACAAAGTTGGATAAGCTTACCTCTGGATGGCAGCCTTCCGATTTGATTATTGTGGCAGCACGTCCTGGTATGGGTAAAACAGCCTTAACCTTGACAATGGCGAGAAATATAGCGGTAGATGGAAATATGCCCGTAGCCTTCTTCTCTCTGGAGATGTCCTCCGTACAGTTGATTACGCGTTTGATTTCGAGTGAAACGGGATTGTCTTCGGAAAAATTGAGAACTGGTAAATTGGAGAAGCATGAATGGGAACAATTGAACGTAAAAGTGAAGTCCTTGGAACAGGCACCACTATACATAGATGATACACCATCGCTTTCTATTTTCGATTTGCGTGCAAAAGCCAGACGTTTGGCATCCCAATACGGCATTAAAATGATCATGATCGATTACCTTCAGTTGATGACCGCTGGGGGAAGCCAAAAGGGAGGTGGAAACCGTGAGCAGGAAATCTCGATGATTTCGCGTAACCTTAAGGCCTTGGCAAAGGAATTGAACGTTCCTGTAATCGCACTGTCGCAGCTGTCGCGTGCGGTTGAGACCCGTGGAGGAAGTAAGCGTCCGTTACTATCGGATCTTCGTGAATCTGGAGCGATCGAGCAGGATGCGGATATCGTAGCGTTTATCTATAGACCGGAATACTATAAAATTGAAGAGTGGGATGATGAAGAGCGTTCACCAACCGAAGGACAAGGGGAGTTTATCATAGCAAAACACAGGAATGGTGGTTTGGAAAATATCCGTCTGAAGTTCCTTGGACACTTAGGTAAATTCGACAACCTGGATGAATTTGATACGCCGTTTGGGGAATTCCATAGTAAAATGAATGATGGAGGAGATGATAATTTTAGCCCAAGTAACTTTACACCATCGGCACATGATGCCTTTGGAGCGCCGGAACTACCGGACGACAACGATGTGCCTTTTTAATTAATTGATAGAGTTTTTACTCATTTTGAAGATGTGAAGAAACAGGAGCTAAGGTTCCTGTTTTTTTATGGGAAAAATTTAGGGAGATTAATTTCATCAAAGTCCTGTGGTTAGTACAATTTTAACCTTTGTTGGAGCTACTATTTTAAAGGCAATCCAAACAATTTGATGTAACTTTGCGCTCATTAAAAAGAAAAATTGCCAACATGATCAATCAAACCCGTACCACCAACATGTTATTACTAATTATAGTAATTCCATTAGTGTTTTATTTATTGAAAACCTTGTCGTTTATCTTTATTCCATTGGTGTTTTCAATGTTTATAGCCCTTTTGTTTTTGCCATTAATGCGTTGGTTGGGAAAACGAAACATTCCTAAAATGGCAAGTATTGTCATTGTGATTTTGTTGATTGTTTTAGGATTATGGGTAGGTGTAGAGTTGGTAAAATTGTCTAGCCAACAAATTATGGCCACCAAAAGTGAGTTTTTTGATAAGGCTGAAGTAAAACTTCTCAACCTAAAAAGCTATCTCACCACAACTTTTGGTGTAGAATTCAAAGAAAATGAAAACGTCCTAGCCCAATTTCTGCAAAAAGAGAATTTGGGAACTACCTTCGATTTTATTAGAAAATTAGCTACTTCTATATTGATGACCGCTTTTTTTGTGGTATTGTGGTTGGCAGAATCCATCAATATGCACCAATTGTTGAATACCACCATTCTAAAACAGCGCCACACATCGGTAAAGACGTTTATCAAAATTGAAAAGGACTTGATAAAATTTATCAAGGTGAAGTTTTTGGTAAGCTTGCTTACAGGAATTGGAACTGGCTTGGCCTGTGTGGTTTTTGATGTAAGTTTCCCTATATTCTGGGGCTTATTTACCTTTGCTATTAACTTCGTGCAAATGGTTGGGTCATTTATTGCCGTGATTTCATTGGCCATTTTTGCCTTTGTTGAATTGGAGCCAAGCAGCACTTTATTCTTTTTTGTATTGTCCATTACCGGGGTTCAAGTATTGTTTGGTGCCATTATGGAGCCTATTTTTATGGGCAAATCCTTTTCCATCAATATCATTACGGTACTGGTAATGTTGATGCTTTGGGGCTATATCTGGGGAATTCCAGGCTTGATCATGGCCATTCCTATAACTGTTTTCATGAAAATTATCTTGGAACAGTTCCCAAATACCAAGCGTATTGCCAATCTACTTTCGGGAACAACCTAGGTGACAGGACACAGTATGTTGGCTTAATATTTCCTTAAAGCTTTTTATGAAAGGCTAATTTTTAAGTATCTTTCCACTATGAAGAAGATAATCGCCTTAGTGGTATTTTTGGTTTTTTGTGCAAATGCTAGTTTTGCCTCTTACATCTTGGTTCCTATGGATGCCGAAGGGCAGCAAAACCATCTGAAGGCTTATGGCATTACCTATTGGACATTGGAAAAGCAGCTTAAGGTAAAGTGGTTGCTGAATTACCGAGGAGGTTCCTTTTTATTACCTGATGCTGAAGAAATCCAACGAGAGTGCCAGATTAGAGGGGTGAGTTTTGAAGTCTTATCCAATTCCAAAGCCGAAGAAATCTTGGAATTTATTAGCAGTCCTTCCCAAAATATGGAGGCGGTGGTCTTGGAAAAGGCACCTAAAATTGCCGTATATACACCTTACGGAAAGCAACCTTGGGACGATGCCGTAACTATGGTGTTGACTTATGCAGAAATTCCCTATGATACTATTTATGATGAAGAAGTGCTCAATGATGCCTTGTTGTTATACGATTGGTTGCATTTGCACCATGAAGATTTTACAGGGCAATTTGGTAAATTCTATCGATCATTCAAATCGGCGGCCTGGTATATTGAAGAGAAAAAAGCAGCGGAAGAATTGGCTGCAAAATTGGGATATGATAAAGTATCTGAAGCCAAATTGGCTGTGGCGCTAAAGATTCGGGATTATGTAGTTGGAGGTGGTTTTATGTTTGCCATGTGCAGTGCTACCGATAGTTTTGATATTGCATTAAGTGCCGAAGGTGTGGATATTTGTGAGCCAATGTTTGATGGTGATGGCAGCGATCCAGCTTATCAGAATAAAATTGATTTCAGCAAAACATTTGCTTTTAAGGACTTTTTATTGGAGCGTAATCCTAATGTTTATGAATTCTCATCGATAGACATGACCCAAAAGCGTCGCATTCCAAAAACAACCGATTATTTTACCCTAATGGATTTTTCAGCTAAATGGGATCCTGTGCCAACCATGCTTTGTCAAAATCATACGGCTTTGGTGAAGGGCTTTATGGGGCAAACTACAGCCTTTACTCGCGATGAAATCAAGTCGAATGTACTCATCATGGGAGAAAACAAAACCAATGGTGAGGCGAAGTATATTCACGGAATAAAAGGAAGGGGGTTCTTTACTTTTTATGGAGGGCATGATCCAGAAGATTACACACATAGGGTAGGAGACCCCAAAACGGAATTGGATTTGCATCCTACGTCTCCCGGTTACCGATTAATATTGAACAACGTGTTGTTCCCTGCCGCTAAGAAGAAAAAGCAGAAGACCTAAATAAGCATGAAAAGTTTTCAGAAGGAAATTCGGCTTTCGGCCAAGTCAAGAGGTTTTCATTTGGTGACCCAAGAAATACTCAGTCAGTTTTCAGAAATTCAAAATATAAATGTGGGGATGTTTCATGTGTTTATCAAACACACTTCGGCGAGTTTGACCATTAATGAAAATGCAGATCCGACCGTTCGTGACGATTTTGAAAGTCATATCAATAAAATGGTGCCGAAAATCAACCATATTACCGCCACACTTATGAAGGCCCTGATGATATGCCAGCACACATCAAGGCCTCTTTAATGGGAACCTCTGTTCAAATTCCGATTACTCAAGGACAATTGAATTTAGGAATTTGGCAAGGTATTTATTTATGCGAACATCGCAATCATGCCTCGGGAAGGCGTCTGGTATTATCAGCCTTTGGCAATTGATTGTTTGTCTTTGATAAGCTGTTCCAAAATAACTTCTACGCCTTCTTCGTCATTGCTTTTGGTTTGGTAGCGTGCTACTTCTTTCACATTTGGGTGGGCATTGCTCATGGCATAGCTATAGGCTGCTTGGGCCATCATTTCCAAATCGTTGTTGTAGTCACCAAAAACCATGGTTTCTTCCTTTGAAACCCCCAATAGATCCTGAACCTGTTGTAAAGCATAGCCTTTATTTGTATTCATATGCGAAAGATCCAACCAATTAGATCCAGAGACTTTCACTTGTATTTGGTCTTCGTAATGCTTTACGTGTGGGTAGATATTTTGTTCAGAACCACCAAAGCTGTATACAGCAATCTTTAAAAAATTGTCATCGCTAACTTGGGTCAAGTCTTCAACCTGTTTAAATTCGGTGTAATATTCCTTAAACATATTGATGAAGCTCTCATCGTTGCTTTCAATATAGGCCGAACGTTCTCCACATAAAACTATATAGGAATCTTCAATGTCCCTTAAAATAGGAATCAGACGATTGATATCTTCCATTGGGAAATAATTGGCGTGCAATTGCTTGTCGCCTTGTTTGGTAAGACCTCCATTTTCAGCAATAATGGTAATCTCGTCTTTTATAGATCCTAGTTTGTCAAGGATACTGAAATATTGACGGCCACTGGCCGCTATAAAATGAACATTGTTAGTTTTTAGTTCGTTGAATAATTTATAAAAATTACTGCTCACTTCCCCTTTGGAATTGAGCAGTGTACCATCCATATCGGTGACCACCAATTTGATTTGAGATAAATTCATAGGCAAATTTTTTCCAAAGCTAAGACTCTCAAGGCAAAAGGCTCTGAAATTAATGTTAATATATTGTTTAGTGGGCAACCCCAATATGGCAACTACAGGATGGTGTTGTAAAACTTTGGGTTTCTTCATGCCACGGGAACGCTTGGTTGTACTTCTTGTTTTCCCAATAGAACTTTGTGCGCTCTTTAGGATTGTTACCAATTTCGTTCATGGTTTCAGTATCATAAAGTCTTCCATTCACCATCGTGTAAATAATGCTTTCTGAATTTTGGATATCTTCCAACGGGTTTTTATCCATAACGATAAGGTCGGCCAATTTACCTTCCTTTAAAGAACCAATATCCTTGGCCATTCCAATATAATCCGCACCATTGATGGTTGCGGCTTTAAGGGCTTCGTGGTTAGTCATACCTCCTTGTTGCAACATCCACAATTCCCAATGAGCTCCTAGACCTTGTAACTGACCATGAGCTCCCAAATTCACTTTTACACCGGCATCAGATAGCTTTTTACAAGTTTCAGAAACTAAAATGTGTCCATTTTCATATTCGTCATCAGGTACCATCGTTCTGTGTCTTGAACGAGCATCGATAATACCTCTTGGAGTATATTTCAACAGTTTTTCATTTTCCCACACATTGGTTTTTTGGTACCAATAGTATTCGCCATTCAATCCTCCATAATTCACAATAAGAGTAGGGGTGTAGCCAACATTACTGTTACTCCATAATTCAACAATATCTTTATAAACAGGTGCCACGGGAATATTGTGCTCTATTCCTGTATGACCATCCATAATCATAGACATATTGTGGAAGAAATTGGATCCTCCTTCAGGCACTACAAAAATACCTTCTTCACGAGCGGCTTGTAATACTTGTTGGCGTTGGTCACGTCTTGGTTGGTTGTAACTTTTTACTGAAAGTGCTCCAAATGCTTTGGTACGTCTAATGGAAGAACGGGCATCTTTAAGTCCGTTGATAACAGCTTTAAAATCGCCATCGGCACCATAAAGAATGAATCCAGTAGAGAATAATCTTGGTCCAACCATATCACCACTTTTTTGTAATTCAGATAAGGTGAAAATAGTTTCAGAATTAGCCGATGGATCATGTGCAGTAGTGACACCAAAAGCTAGATTAGCGTAGAATTGCCAGTGTTTTTGAGTAGGCAAACCATCTCTAAACCCACCAACGTGAGCATGTACATCTACAATCCCGGGCATAATGGTTTTTCCAGTGACATCATATACTTTCGAATTGGATGGGATTTTGACATCGGAATCGCTGCCCAAAGATTCAATTCTGTTTTCATTGATAATGATGGTTCCATTTTCAATTACTTCATCACCTTCCATGGTAATAATTCTTGCTCCTGTTAAAGCAATACGTCCTTCAGGTTTATCAGTTTTCACTTTTAAATTGATGGTAATGCCATCTTCAACCAATTTCGTGTCGTCTGAAATGTTTGCCGTGTAATAGGTGTTCCCTAAAGTCCAGTGTAATTTTTTGCTGTCAGCAGACCAGTGAAGGTTTAGTCCGGCATCTTTTGAAAGTTGGGTTACAGGGACAAATTTAGTTGCATCTGTGATATCCAAAGTCTGGCCAGCATGTGGCATTGGAGCCATATATACTTTATGCAGATGAATAAAAGCAATCCAATTGCCGTCAGGACTAGGCACTAATCTGTTGCCGTGTTTTGATTTTACCAATACTTGATCGTCATTACCATTAAGATTGGCAATTTTCAACTCCTTTGTAAGTTCTCCAAAGAATTTGCCTCCCGTTTGGTAAATGATTTTTGTGTCTTCATTATTAAAGAAAGGAAAATCTCCTTCTTTGGTTACAAATTTGGAATTGCTGCCATCGGCATTCATTACATAAATCCCATGGTTGTTGTCATAAGCATAACCTTGATCATTGTTACCGGCTTCTTTCAAATAAACAATTTGGTTACTGTTGTGAGAGAAGGAAGGATTTCTGTAGATTCCTTTTTCAGAAGTCAATTTTACTGGAGTCCCTCCAGAAGCAGGAATTTTATAGATGGCACCCAAGTCTTCATCGTTCCAAGTTACATAAACAATGCTTTTTCCATCCGATGAGAATTTTGGTTCAAATTCAAAATCGGTGTTAGAGGTAAAACGTTTTGGAGTACCATTTGGAAGTTTTTGCGACCATAAATGCCCAACAGCACTAAACACAAGTGTTTTTCCGTCAGGGGAAGTTACTGCACGTCTAATAACTTTAGCATCAAAGGTGTCGGGAGCCACAGGATTGTCAAATTCAACAGCTTTGGCAATTTTAATGTTAGCATCTACTTGAAATGGAATGTTGGTAACCTCTAAAGAGTTGATGTTGATTTTATTGATTTTACCACCAGCCCAAAACACTATCTCTTCATTGTTAGGCATCCAGTTGAAGTTAGGGTAGACGCCAAAAATGGCCCAAGCTTCCTGTTGATCCTTGTTCAACTTGTCATAAAGTGGCCACTCTTGACCAGTTTCCAAATCATGAATATACAGCACCGATTTTTCTCGTACTCGTTTTACAAAGGCAAGTTTTTTTCCATCTCTGGAAATTTGAGGACGAGCAGCTCCTCCAGGACCGCCACTAATTCTGTCAATTTCCCCAGTTGCCATGTTGTATTTGTTGATCACATAAATTTGGCTATTTGGGTCTTTGTTGTATTGAAAATATCCTCCAGGGTACATGTCCTCACTATAATAAAGGTATTTGCCGTCAGGAGACATGCTAGGCTCGTTGACATCCTGTTGGTCGTTTTTGCGTTTGGTAAGTTGGATACCACTACCTCCTGTTTTGTGGTACATCCACATTTCACCCGCACCAGCCGATCGTTCAGAAGTAAAGTGTTTTCTAGCTATGATATATTGCCCATCTGGAGTCCAAATAGCGTTGTTTAAAAGTCTAAAATCCTCCTTGGTGATGGCTTTGGCATTTTTACCATCGGCATCCATCATCCAAATATTGTCACCACCACCCGCATCACTAGTAAAAGAAATATGTTTTCCATCAGGACTAAAACGAGGTTGCACCTCAAAAGCAATTCCTTCTCTCAAACAAGTGGCTTTTCCTCCAATACTTTTTATTTTGTAGATATCGCCCAACATATCAAAAACAATAAATTGACCGTCGGGGCTTACATCTAGATTCATCCAAGTCCCTTCATCAGTAGAAAAATGATGGGTTTGATAATCAAAATCACCTTGTGGATTGTTGACATCCCAAGTTGGGGTTTTGTCTTTATCCTGACTAAAGAGCGTAAAATGACATGATAGAAGTAATAGAATTAAAGAGCTTGTTCGTAACATTTGCATAATGAATTGTTTTGGCTCGAAATATACTTATAAATAGTGATTTTTGACAACAAATTTAGCGAGGGAGTACCGGTAATATAAAAAAAGCCAGTTCAAATTGAACTGGCTTTTTTTAATGTGTTTTAAAAACTATTATTATTATTATTATTATTATTATTCAGGAGCCCCATATTGGAAATATGTAGCCCAACTGTTACCTGGGAAACCACAGCCATCTCCCCAAGCGGTTTCGCTGCATTCTCCTTCATAGCAATCAATTGGTATGGTAATGATTGTTGGTTGAATTGATGGTATCTGAGGCATCAAAATGACTCCTAATAAATCACCACATCCCGGTTCAAAATCCAAATGTGAAAGGGCTGCTTTGTAAATTTCTAAGGCTTTTGCTAGTGTGTACTCTCCTAAGTATGGACCGTCAATTTCTTCATCTTCAATGAACTTCCAGATTGCAAATTGAATCTCTCCCATGGTATAGCCCTGACTGATGAAATCTTGATTGAGAATCCAATTAATCGCACCTAATGTTTCTTCGTAATCAAGTGGCAACCCAGTTAAGTCATCAAATATAGTATAGACATCTGCATCAAAACAGTCATCACCATAATTTAAATGGGTGTCATAATCAAGACACCAAGCACCGCTTATTCCTGATATGGTAGTTCCTTCAGAGATATTAAGATCAAAATAACTGTCTGTGCCTGGTTTTGCTTCAACACATACTTGCACAGTTCCAGGTAGTTTGGAAATGACATCTTCGGGGGATTGTGAGATGCAGTTTACTTTTGCATGGGCAGCTATATATGAACCTTTGGAAATAGGCACAAGGTAGGAAATCGATTTTTCACAATCCAAATCATCATCTCCATATTCAAAATTACCAATCTTGGGATTGCTTCCTCCATTAACAGGAAAATCATAAGGGCTATTTACAACAGATAAATGCGTTTCTGTAATGCAATAAAATTCATTTGTAATGTTGTAAGTGATCTTGTAATTAGAATCAATCGTTTCAACAGTGACATTTCCAACGACATAACCATTCCCATTTCCATTTCCTGCAATTAAGTCAACTTGGGAGCTAGTGGTATTGCACACGACAAAGGATAGAGCATTTTGGCTTTTCTTTTCAGAATTTAAGGGTTCCACTTGGCAACTAAACATGGCAAATAGCATGAATAGACCAAAAATCAAATTGGAATAATTTGTAAGTCTAATTTTCATCATTTAATATTTATGAATTAATATTTGTTTTTTGCTATTAACCATTTTTCACTTAGATGAAAATAGGTAATATTCTAAAAAAAGTAATCATAAATTGGATGATGAATAAATTTATCCGATAAATTACAGTTTAAACTGTAATGTGTTAGAATTAAAGGGGTAATGATGATTCATAAATTAAGGTCGCTGTATGAAGTGTAATATGATTGTGTGAACTTTGTTATATTTTTTTTATATAATGAAGGAAAATTACTATTTTAAGTAATTAAAACGCAATGCTTTAAAAATGTATTTTAATATTATTAATTTAAAATAATATGGGTAAAATTGAGACGATGTTGTCAATTTTAATTCCTGATGGAGAGAGTAGTTTGCTTTTATATGTAGTTAATGGCTTATCTCAAGTAAAGGGGATTAATATTTATGTTATGTCTAATAAGAAGTACATACCAATGAGGCTTTCAAGGCATATTAAAAACTTCTCTTTTTATCCCAAAACAGAAAATGAACTAGATTGGATAGAAAATATTAATCAAGAAATAAAAGAGTATAAGATTGATGTGTTGCTTCCTATTTACGAATCAGGTATAGAAACAATTATAAAATTTAGAGGGAAATTAATATCAGAAAAACTATGTTTGTTACCATCAATTGTAGATTTTACAAAAGCAAAAAACAAATGGATGTTAGCACGGCATTTGTTGATTAATGACTTACCTTATCCTGAGACGGCTCTATTTTTAATGGAAGAAAAGTTTCGGATTAATAAACTTAAGTTTCCACTCATAGTAAAACCTGTTGAAGGTAGAGGAGGAGGAGAAGGGGTTTTTCTTTTTAACACTAAAGATGAGTTAGAATATTATTTTTTAAATAATAATTTTACTAATAGCCAAATTGTTCAGGAATATGTAAAAGGTTATGATATTGGATGCAGCGTATTATGTAAATCGGGGGATATCTTGGCATTTACCATTCAAAAGTGTACCATGCCAAACACCAATCCATTTAGACCTTTGCTTGGAGTTAAATTTGTTTACGATGAAAATTTATATAGAATAGTAAAAAAGATGATGGAATCTTTGAATTGGTCAGGTGTCGCACATGTAGATTTAAGGTATGACATAGAGGCTAAAGTATATAAGGTAATAGAAGTCAATACTCGTTTTTGGGGTTCCTTGGATGCTTCATTAACAGCAGGAATTAATTTCCCTTATTTATACTGTTTAGCTATTTCTAACGTGAATTTTGTAGTCCCTAAATACAATTATATATCTTTTTTAAACCTCAAGGGATTATTGTTGAGTATTGTTAAAGATAGGAAATTGTTATTTGATTTCAGTTATATGTTAAATAATACTCCTTTAAAATTTGCTTTAAAGGACCCATTGCCCTTTATATTTAAATATATAAGCTTTACGAAGGTAAGCTTAGCAAATTTGGTTAAAATTAAAGTAGGAAGGGAATGAATATAATGTAAAATCGAAGGGCTAAGTTTTACTTTTAAACAAAAAAAACCGATTCAAATTGAATCGGTTTTTTATAAGCGAATTGTTGTTATTATTTAGGCGAACGCCTTACTTTACTTTGTTTACGATTGCTTCAAAAGCTTCTGGGTTGTTCATTGCTAAATCGGCAAGAACCTTACGGTTCAATTCGATATTGTTAGCTTTAAGGGCTCCCATAAACTTAGAATATGACATTCCGTGTAATCTAGCTCCTGCATTGATACGTTGAATCCATAAAGCACGGAAAGTTCTTTTTTTGTTTCTACGGTCTCTGTACGAGTATTGCATCGCTTTTTCAACCGCGTTTTTGGCTACTGTCCAAACGTTTTTACGTCTTCCAAAGTAACCTTTGGCCTGCTTAAGAACCTTTTTTCTTCTAGCTCTCTTAGCAACTGAATTTACTGATCTTGGCATTTCTTAATTTGTTTTTTTGTAGTAGGCGGTCAATAAAATTGACACTTGTTAATTTTGGCCTAACTCCAGGGTTTATAAATTTGTTAACCGGTTAAAGACCGATATTACTTCAAGCGTAACATGGTTTTAACATTGTTCTCGTCTGACTTATGTACTAAAGTATCATGAGTCAAGGCAAGTTTACGCTTTTTAGATTTTTTAGTCAAAATGTGACTTTTAAAAGCGTGCTTTCTCTTAATCTTACCAGTGCCAGTAAGTTTAAAACGTTTCTTGGCACTTGATTTAGTTTTCATTTTAGGCATCTTTCTCCTAGTTTTTAATTTACGTTTCGCTTATTATTGTTTACCTTAATAGGTGTTATTTTGTTTTTTTAGGAGCAATGAACATGGTCATACGTTTTCCTTCCAATTTTGGCATTTGTTCTACCTTACCAAATTCTTCGAGATCCTGAGCCAATTTCAACAATAGAATTTGTCCCTGCTCTTTAAACACAATCGAACGCCCTTTAAAGAATACAAATGCTTTTAGTTTAGCACCTTCCTTAAGGAATTTCTCAGCGTGTTTCTTTTTGAATTCGTAATCGTGGTCATCAGTCTGAGGACCAAAACGAATTTCTTTTACAACAACTTTAGACGCTTTTGCTTTTAATGCTTTATCACGTTTCTTTTGTTCGTAAAGAAACTTTTTATAATCCATAACCTTACAAACAGGCGGATCAGCTTTTGGTGATATTTCTACAAGGTCTAAACCTTGTTCTTCGGCAAGGGCCAATGCTGGCCTAATGTCGTAGATGCCTACCTCTACATTATCACCAACAAGACGTACCTTTTCGGCTCTAATTTTAGAGTTAATTCTGTGCTGGTCTTCCTTTTGTTCTCTCTTAAAGTTATTTCTTTGTCTACGTATTGCTATGACTTATAAATTTTAGTTAAACTTAATTTTTTATTTAAAGGTTTTTAAGGTCTTTTTGATCTCTTGGTCAACAATGTTTGAAAACTCTTCAATGGTTATGGAACCTAAATCTTCTCCACCATGTTGACGAACTGAAATTTTACCCTCAGCTTCTTCATTTTCACCGATAATCACCATATATGGAATCTTTTTCATTTCCGCTTCACGGATTTTCTTTCCTATGGTTTCGTTACGATTATCTATGAGGGCGCGAATTTCGTGATTTTCCAACAAATTTAAAACTTTTTCGGCGTATTTTTCATATTTCTCACTTATACATAGTACAATAGCCTGCTCAGGAACCAGCCAAAGAGGGAAGTTTCCTCCAGTGTGTTCCAACAAAATTGCTACGAAACGTTCCATACTTCCAAACGGGGCACGGTGAATCATAACAGGTCTGTGAAGCTCATTGTCACTACCTTTATATGTAAGGTCAAAACGCTCAGGTAAGTTATAGTCCACCTGAATGGTTCCTAATTGCCATTGTCTTCCTAAGGCATCCTTAACCATAAAGTCTAATTTTGGACCGTAAAAGGCGGCTTCACCTTCTTCAATCACATAATTTAAACCTTTGTCTTTGGCTGCATTGATAATGGCTTGCTCGGCTTTCTCCCAATTTTCAACTTTACCTATATATTTCTCTGGATTCTCTGGATCACGAACAGATACTTGAGCAGTGAAGTTTTCGAAACCTAAAGATCCAAATACATAAAGTACCAAATCGATTACTTCCTTAAATTCAGTATCCAATTGATCTGGTGTACAGAAAATATGCGCATCATCTTGAGTAAAACCTCTTACACGAGTCAAGCCGTGTAACTCTCCACTTTGCTCATATCTATATACGGTACCAAATTCTGCATAGCGCTTTGGTAACTCTTTATAGGAGAAAGGACGGGTATTGTAAATTTCACAGTGGTGAGGGCAGTTCATTGGTTTCAACAAAAACTCTTCTCCTTCGTTAGGTGTGTGGATTGGTTGAAAACTGTCTTCTCCATATTTTGCATAGTGACCAGAAGTTACATATAATTCCTTTTGACCAATATGAGGTGTCACTACCATTTCGTAACCTGCTTTCTTTTGAGCTTTTTTGAGGAAGTTTTCCAAACGCTCTCTTAAAGCAGCTCCTTTTGGGAGCCATAATGGTAACCCTTGACCAACTTTTTGGGAGAAGGTGAAAAGTTCCAATTCTTTCCCAAGTTTTCTATGGTCACGTTTTTTGGCCTCTTCCAATAAATGAAGGTACTCAGTCAGGTCCTTTTGTTTAGGGAAGGATATGCCGTAAACTCTAGTCAGTTGTTTGTTGTTTTCGTTTCCTCTCCAGTAAGCACCAGCTACCGAAAGCAATTTTACAGCTTTAATGATACCTGTGTTAGGAATGTGACCTCCTCGACATAAATCTGTAAAGGTAGAATGGTCACAAAAAGTAATGGTACCATCTTCTAGATTTTCGATCAATTCTACTTTGTATTCATTACCTTGAGATTGGTACATAGCCAAAGCATCTGCCTTGGAAACAGAACGCATCTTAAAATCGTGCTTTCCTCTAGCAATCTCTAGCATTTTGGTTTCAATAGCCTTGAAGTCCTTATCAGAAATGGATTGGTCACCAAAATCAACATCATAATAAAACCCATTTTCAATGGCAGGACCTATAGACAGTTTTACACCAGGATACAATTCTTCCAAAGCTTGGGCCAATACGTGAGAGCTAGAGTGCCAAAAGGCCTTTTTCCCATCTTTATCATTCCATGTATATAATATTAAGGAACCGTTGGTAGTTATTGGGGTAGAAACTTCAATGGTTTCGTTATTAAAATTTGCCGAAATCACGTTTCTAGCAAACCCCTCACTGATGCTTTTAGCAACATCCATCGGTGTAACGCCTTGTTCAAAGCTTTTTACCGTTCCATCTGGTAATGTAATATCAATCATTTATTGTCTTCTATTTAAGAGGACAAAGATAAGAGGATAAATAATTTCATACAATACATATATATGTATTATTTGGAATGACCTCATTGAGGAGTGTAGCGTTTGGTTGAATACGGTATTATATATAGTAGTGGAAAGCGATACATATTATATACATAAGAATAGATAGAAAAGGGTAGGGGTAGAAGCACATTACGAGGAATAAAATATTTCCACATCCAAACACCTCAATTCCAGCCCTCTAAACTCCTTGCTTCAAAATATTTTCCAAAAACCGCAAAAAAGGCTTGCGCATATCCAAAAAGGCGGTATATTTGCAGCCGCAAAAACAGCGAGCGCTGCGAAGGCGAGAGGAGTTCATTGAGAGAGTCGGTTATAAGTGTTTTGAGAGGCGATTGCGCCTCGAAAAAAAAACTTTTTCAAAAAAATGACCGAACTGTTTGTGAGACTCAAAAAAGGGTTCTATATTTGCACCCGCTTAAGCGATAAGCTTAGGAAAAACAAAGAAGACAAGTTCATTAACATATTGAATTGACAGCGTAAGACCGATCTTATTTTGAGATCTGGTCGAACAAAGAACAAGCCATTTTGAGAACCAGAAAATTCCGTTTCGATAGTCTATATAATATTTAAGATTTAACGATGAAGAGTTTGATCCTGGCTCAGGATGAACGCTAGCGGCAGGCCTAACACATGCAAGTCGAACGGTAACAGCACTTCGGTGGCTGACGAGTGGCGCACGGGGGCGT
>NZ_LBIP01000012.1 GCF_001280435.1 Mangrovimonas xylaniphaga | reverse complement strand
TACAACAACCAGTGCAGATACCTCTGGAGACTGTACCGTGGACGTGGCCATCACCGATGCCACTTTCAACGATAATTGTTCCGTAAGCTCAATTGCATGGGTAATGACCGGTGCTGTAAACGATACCGGTTCTGGACAGGTCGGAACATATACATTCCCGATAGGGACAACCACAATTACATATACCGTATCTGACAATGCTACCCCAGCCAATACAGCTACTGATGTCATGACTGTAACAGTGACCGATAATGAAAATCCAACGGTAAACGCTACAAGCAACGTTGTTACAACAACCAGTGCAGATACCTCTGGAGACTGTACCGTGGACGTGGCCATCACCGATGCCACTTTCAACGATAATTGTTCCGTAAGCTCAATTGCATGGGTAATGACCGGTGCTGTAAACGATACCGGTTCTGGACAGGTCGGAACATATACATTCCCGATAGGGACAACCACAATTACATATACCGT
>NZ_LBIP01000011.1 GCF_001280435.1 Mangrovimonas xylaniphaga | reverse complement strand
AAGCACATAACTTCTCTGGGCGGATTCTACTTCAGCGAGTCAACACTACCGACCTATGCCCTCAAGGAGGCAAGGTAACACCACTTCGACTCGAGAGATCAACGAATTTCACTAAGTACTTTGTAGAGGCCGGCTCCAAATTTGAGCCGCTGAAAGACCCAGACTACACATGGGGTCTCGCGATTCGCTTTTAATTAAATCTCAAACAACAAAAAGGTCCTCAACCAATCATTGAGGACCTTCCACGCACATTTTTGAAAACCCTAGCCAAATCGACCAAAAGATACAAAGGAACAGTTGGAAACGGCTTTATGCCTCAGCCTCCTGAGGAATAAACCGTAGCGTCGGCAATGTCATCGGACCATAAATTGAACGCGCAGTGAGCTGACTAAGCATTTCCCTAATTGCACCCACAATTACTGAAGCACCGTTTATCATCACAATTGACTCCCTTTTTTCCCTATCATAAAT
>NZ_LBIP01000010.1 GCF_001280435.1 Mangrovimonas xylaniphaga | reverse complement strand
CGGGCCTCGCCCCGGTGTGAGCAGGCTGCCCCACTGACGAGTCCGCAGCAGGCGCTACCGCTTCTCTTTCAAGAGTCGGGGACACCTCGCTCTCTGCAGGCACACTTGCGACTGGGGACTGCGCATTAAAGGAAGGCTCAGCCCCGGCTGAAAGCCCATGCATGGCTGACGGTTCGCTATCGGCTGGCGGCTCCATAGCGTTAGCGGCTGATGGCTCCTTAGCAGCTGACGGCTCCTGACCAGCTGACGGCTCCTGACCAGCTGCGGGCTCATTCGGCAGAGTATGCTGAGGTACAGCTTCAGGTGCGCGGGGGATTGCAGGTGCTTCGGTTGGCTGTGCCACGGCACTGCCAACCGGGCCGGCATCAGCCGGCTGGGTCACCGCCTGAGGCTTTTTTACCGTATCCTCCCCGGTGCTTTGCACAGGCACTGAAGGCACGG
>NZ_LBIP01000001.1 GCF_001280435.1 Mangrovimonas xylaniphaga | reverse complement strand
ATAGGGACAACCACAATTACATATACCGTATCTGACAATGCTACCCCAGCCAATACAGCTACCGATGTCATGACTGTAACAGTAACCGATAATGAAAATCCAACGGTAAACGCTACAAGCAACGTTGTTACAACAACCAGTGCAGATACCTCTGGAGACTGTTCTGTAGATGTTGCTATCACAGATGCCTCATTCAACGATAATTGTTCCGTAAGCTCAATTGCATGGGTAATGACCGGTGCTGTAAACGATACCGGTTCTGGACAGGTCGGAACATATCCATTCCC